>NZ_JAFCJX010000023.1 GCF_018130695.1 Bradyrhizobium jicamae
AGGTTCGGCGGAGGCATCCGGCCTTCCCTGCGCGATGGCTTTACGGCTTATACGTGCTCGCCCTGGTGAGACTCTGCTTTTGTGCCACCATCGTCCACGATCGGCTTTGGGCCTTTCGCGTGCATGCCACCTGCATCGGGGCGGCAGGCCCACACGACTTCGCCGTCCGCCTTGCGCACACACGCCTGTCGCACGCTCGGCGGCCACCGCATCGTCACCCACGTTCGTGGCGTTCGCGAGCGCCCCTCGTGTCGGGTGAGGTGGACATATTGTTAGCATATTCAGAAGTTCGTGTAAAGAGGAATATTTTTGCCGGGAGCTCTTGCCTCGTCGGGCAAATCAGCGGTCTAATGTCAGCGGGAGCGCACAGATCCGTAGAGCGGATTAGCCGTAAGGCGTAATCCGCCGACCGACGTCGCGGCAAAAGATGGCGGATTACGCTTCGCTAATCCGCCCTACGCATTCTGCCCCCGGATATCGTTAAGCCTGTCATCGGGCGCGCGTTCGCGCGAGCCGTTGGCTCATCCGGGCAACGAACCGACCGGCCCTCACCGGCCGACCAGCCGCTGCAGGTGCTCCGGATAGCGTGCGCCCTGGACGTCGACTGCCGCCACGGCGTCTGCGATCTCGGCGAGATCGGCCGGCGTCAGCGCCACATGGGCAGCACCGATGTTCTCCTCGAGCCGATGCAGCTTGGTGGTGCCGGGGATCGGCACGATCCAGGGTTTTTGCGCGAGCAGCCAGGCCAGCGCGATCTCGGCCGAGGTCGCGCCGTTGGCTGCTGCGATCTTGCCGAGCAGGTCGACGAGGGCCTGGTTCACCTGCCGCGCCTCAGGCGAGAAGCGCGGCACGATGTTGCGGAAATCGCCGCTGTCAAAGGTCGTCGTCGCGTTGATCGCGCCGGTCAAAAAGCCCTTGCCGAGCGGGCTGTAGGGGATGAGGCCAATGCCGAGTTCCTCCAGCGTCGGCAGGATCACCGCTTCGGGCTCGCGCCACCACAGCGAATATTCGCTCTGCAGCGCGGTGACCGGCTGCACGGCATGCGCGCGGCGAATGGTCTGCGCGCCGGCCTCGGAGAGGCCGAAATGCCGAACCTTGCCGGCGGCGATCAGATCCTTCACCGCACCCGCGACGTCCTCGATCGGCACGTCGGGATCGACGCGATGCTGATAGAACAGATCGATCACGTCGGTGCGCAGCCGCTTCAGCGAAGCCTCCGCCACCGCCTTGATGTGATCGGGACGGCTGTTCAGGCCACGCTGCTGGCCGGTTGCGGGATCGATGTCGAAGCCGAACTTGGTGGCGATGACGACATCCTTGCGGAATGGCGCCAACGCCTCGCCGACCAGTTCCTCGTTGGTGAAGGGGCCATAGACCTCGGCGGTGTCGAACAGGGTGACGCCGCGCTCGACGGCGGCGCGGATCAGCGCGATGCCCTGCCCCTTCTCGACCGCGGGGCCGTAACCGAAACTCAGGCCCATGCAGCCCAGGCCGAGGGCCGAGACTTCGAGATTGCTGTCGCCAAGCTTGCGCTTCTGCATCGTCTTACTCCGCTGTCGCCGAACCAATGTCGTCGCGGCGTGATTTAGGGCGTGCGGCCGCGAGCGATTAGGCATAAAAATTGGCATGTACTCATGAATCTGGTTCATCAATGCCGCGGCATGACGTCAACGATCTGATCGCTTTCCTCGCAGTTGCCCGGGAACGCAGCTTTACGCGCGCGGCGGCTCAGCTCGGCGTGTCGCAATCGGCATTGAGCCACACCATCCGCGCGCTGGAGGAACGTCTCGGGGTTCGCCTGTTGACCCGCACCACGCGCAGCGTCGCGCCGACCGAAGCGGGCGATCGGCTGCTGCAGAACGTCGGCCCGCGCCTTGACGAGATCAATGCCGAGCTCGCCGCGCTCAGCGCCTTGCGCGAGACACCGGCCGGCACGATCCGCATCACGACCGGCGAGCATGCCGCCGAGAGCATCCTGTGGCCGGCGCTGGCGAGGCTCTTGCCGCGCTATCCCGACATCAAGGTCGAGCTCACCGTCGACTATGGCCTGACCGACATCGTCGCCGAGCGCTACGACGCCGGCGTCCGGCTGGGCGAGCAGGTCGCAAAGGACATGATCGCGGTGCGGATCGGGCCCGATTTCCGCATGGCGGTGGTCGGCACGCCGGCCTATTTTAAACAGCGCGAGCGGCCGAAGCATCCGCAGGACCTGACGCACCACGCCTGCATCAACATGCGCCTGCCGACCTATGGCGGCATCTATGCCTGGGAGTTCGAGAAGCGCGGCCGCGCCATGCGGGTGCGGGTCGACGGACAGACGGTGTTCAACAGCATCGCGCTGCGGATGAACGCGGTGATGTCCGGGCTCGGTCTTTCCTATCTGCCGGAGGATCAGGTGCGCGCACAGCTGGCGAAAGGGCAATTGGTCCGCGTGCTCGACGATTGGTGCCCGCCGTTTCCAGGCTATCACCTCTATTACCCGAGCCGACGACAATCCTCGCCGGCCTTCGCGCTGCTGGTCGATGCGCTGCGCTATCGGGGTTAAGTGGCAAGAATGCAGATTAAGTGTGCGAGTCTTAGCGGAACGCTGCAATGTGAGGGACGCACCGGCAGAAGGGTTCCCTCCCCCCTTGCGGGGGAGGGTTAGGGAGAGGGGTAGCTACACGACGTGCTCTCTCCGACTGCGTTTCGACAATGATCGAAAGGTTGCGCGAGCGATGAACTCATCGATCATCTCGCCCGGGGCTTACCCCTCTCCCCAGCCCTCCCCCGCAAGGGGGGAGGGAGCCCGTCCAGCGTGCTCACCTCACGTCGTGGAATGATCACCGCCCGCCGCCGCATCCGTCACACCCGCATCTGCTTCGTCAGTTCGAGCAGCGCCGGCCGGTACGGCGCGTGCGGGTCGTCGTCGTCGTTGTCGGGAACGGCGCAATGGCCGAACTCGTGCTGGATGCGCTGGATCTCGGCGACGCGTTCGCCGAGGCGCTGCAGGTGCTCCAGCGACTGCGCCTTCCAGTAGCGGAAGGTGTCGTTGCCGAGCGGGAAGAACGCGGTGCCGAACAGCGTCGGCTCAGGGACGATGGTGCGTCCGAGCAGCATGAACTTCTGGTCGCCGACGATGACGAGCGTCGCATAGCTGCGGCTACCGCCGACCCGGATGCCCCGCAGCGACAATTCGCAGAGCTTGCTGAAGTAGGGCTCCTCGCGCCAGCGGTCCGGGTTTTCGATGTCGACTTGCACGTTGAGCGCGTCGAGGCTGAAATGCAGCACGATGCCGGCCGCCTCGGGGAACCAGTCGTCGTCGACATGGCCCTGCAGCCAGGCGCAGCTGAAGGAACGGCACATCCGCGGACGCTCGTTGTAGATCGTGCAGCCGCCCGACGTGGAATATTTGCAGACCTGGTTGACCGGCTTGCCGACATCCATCACCTCGAGCACCTTGCAGCACAGCGAGCATGAGCCGCAGCTCCGCACCGTCGGTGTCACGGGGATGCCGAGAGCCCAGGAACCCTGCCCTTCGCGGAACAGCAGCTTCTGCTTCTCCAGCGATTGCAGCGCGCGCTCGGCCTTGAGCCTGGATAGTCCGGTGGCGTCGATGATGCTTTTTGTCGTGGTCGCGCCGCTCTCGATCGCGCGCACGACCAGAAGAGTCACCTGATCCATTTTCTTTTTCTTATGCGGCCTTTAGGCCTTGTTATTGAGTGTCGACACTGCGACGGCGTTGCCGAATACCTTCGAAAGTCACGTAATCAGATCAATAGTATTGAGCAATGAATCGCGCGCACGCGAATGAATGCTGCGTTCATTCGAAACAATTCGTCGTGATGTCCGCGCGCCGCGCCGCGTGGCCGCGCTGAAAACGGTATTGCGATATCGATGCGACGGATCGAAGTACCGTCAAAGCCGCGCTTGCGGCTGTCCCGGCTGTTTTCGCGCGACGCGCTGCCAGACCAGATCCGTCAGGGCCACGGCGAGGAGACCAAACACACCGCCGATCAGCACATTGGCGATGCGCTCTTCCGCGATCCCGCTGGCGCCCCCGGCGAAAGCGGCGGCAAGCGCGATGAAGAAGCATCGCGAGCCGAAGCCAATGACGTAGCGCGAGAAGGAGATCAGTGTCAGCGTGGCGGCGAGGATCGCGAGCGAATAGCCGATCCGGCTTTGCGGTAATGCGATGCCGGCGAGCAGGCCGAGCGGAACGCCGACCAGCGCGCCCATCGCCCGCTGCTTCAGCTTGCCGCTGGAGGCCGAGAGGTCACCGACCACGACGCTGGCGGCCGACCACATCACCCACTGCCCCTGCTTGAGGTCGAGCAGTTCGACCAGGGCTGCGGCGGCAAACACCGCAATCGCCGTCGCGGCAGCGGGGAGAAACCATTGCTGCGCGGCGGCGCCAAAGCGAGACGACGCCGGGTAGTCATCCGGCCGTCGGTCGCGAAGCCGGATCGCACAGACCAGCGCCAGCGCCAGCGGCGATGCCGCCACGATGATGCCGGCATGGCGCAACGCTTCCGGCGCACTGATCCCTTCCCGCACCTCGCAGGCGAGATAGACCGCCGGGATGAACACCCAATTGCCGAGCGTGCGCAGCGCCTCGCCATAGCGCGTGACGGCGACGGCAAGGAAACCGGCGAGCGCCGTCAACGCCACGAACAGCGGCTTGATCGGCGCGACGAGGAAGAGCACGCCGAAGGTGACGAGGATGACGAGATAATGCAGCGCGACGGCGCGTGGCGGCAGCCGCAGCTTCAGCGCGGGAATCAGCAGCGAGATCGCGATCAGGCCGAGGTTCAACAGCGCCGGCTCGCGCAGGACAACATAGGCCGCGACCAGCGGACCGATCACCACGATCGCGCGCAGCAGCTCGTGATGCTTGATCTCCTGGCGCAGGAGATCTTGCAGCCTCGCGATCGGTTGATACGACGGACTCAACGTGCACCGGCGGGATCAATGCTTGGGGACCCGCAGGTTGCGCGGATCGTGACGGATTGTCCATCACGTCCTGGCTTGACGACGCCGGGATTGAGCTCAGGCGGGCGCGCTGGCCACGTCGTCGGCCGTCTCAGCGGCCGGTTCAGCCACGACGAACTTCAGGCCGTAGGATTTGCCGCGGCGCCAAACCACCTCGCACGGGTAACGCTTGGCATGATCGGCGAGCAGCGCCAGCGACAGCCGGTCCTTGACGTCGAGCTCGACGTCGGTCGTGATCTTGGCGCCGCCGGGCGAGACGTCGACCACGGCGCATTCGCGCTCCGTCATGCCATCGCCGACCGTGATCCAGGCTGCACGATTGTTGAGCTGACGTCGCGGTTCGCGACTGACTTTCATCCTTGCGCCGTTGGTCGCCATGATGTCATCCGAGGAGGTGTGGACCGCATGCAGTTAATGTGATCATCGCAGCGCGCGAAAACCGTTCGGCCTACAACATCGCCGTCCACGATGGAACATCCCGCGTAAAATCCGCCTTAGCGCGATATCTTGAACTTTAGCGATTATGAATGCGGCTTTTGATCAATCGGGATTCCGCAAGCACATCAGCAAGATACCTTCCCTAGCGGCGCACGGAATGCTTGACCGCGGCAGCCTCTGTTGGTGAACTGTCGCCGTGGCCTCGCGCCGCGCCCCGCAACGAGAGCGGCCTGCAAGCCGCCTTTTTCAGGAAACGCCCGATGCTGATCCCTCTCGCCGACGTGCCGCGCTGGCACGCCGAACGCAAGCCGGCCGACACGATCGCGGTCAGTCACGGCACGGATACGCTGACCTGGGACCAGCTCGAGCGCCGCGCCAATGCGCGAGCGCGGGCGTTTGCGGCCAAGGGCGTCAAGGCGGGCGACTTCGTCGCGATCGGGCTGCCGAACGGCAATGCGTTCTTCGAGACCAGCTTTGCGGTGTGGAAATGCGGGGCGACACCGACCTCGCTGTCGTGGCGCCTGCCGCGCGGCGAGGCGGCCGCGGTGCTCGACATTCTCAAGCCCGCGCTGGTGGTCGGCGGCGAGGCCGACTGGAATGCGCCGAACGCGCTGCCCGCCGATTTCGTGCCCGACGGTTTCTCCGACGCGCCGCTGGATGCGCCGGTGGCGCGTTACTGGAAGGCGATGACGAGCGGCGGCTCGACCGGGCGGCCGAAGGTGATCCTGGATCACAACCCCGCCGTGATCGACACGGCGGCGCCGCTGATGCTCGGGATTCCGCCTGAGGCCTCGTTGCTCAATCCCGGGCCGCTCTATCACAACGCGCCCTTCATCCTGTCGCACATGGCGCTGGTCAGCGGCGGGAAGCTCACCGGCATGGTGAAGTTCGACGCCGAGGAGACGCTGCGGCTGATCGCGGAGAACCGCGTGCAGTGGGTCAATTTCGTGCCGACCATGATGCACCGGATCTGGGCGCTGCCCGAGGAGGTGCGCAGACGCTACGATGTGTCGAGCCTGCAGATCGTGTTTCACATGGCTGCTCCGATGCCGCCATGGCTGAAGGAGAAATGGATCGAATGGCTCGGCCCGGAAAAAATCTGGGAGCTCTATGGCGGCACCGAGCGGCAGGGCGCCTGCGTGATCTCCGGCGTCGAGTGGATGGCGCACAAGGGTTCGGTCGGCAGGATCGGCGAGACCGCGAAGCTGCGCATCATCGGCGAGGACGGCAACGACGTGCCGACGGGGCAGACCGGCGAGATCTATTTCCTGCCCAATGACGGCGCCGGCTCGACCTATCATTATCTCGGCGCCGCACCGAAGCGGCGGCCGGATGGCTGGGAGTCGCTCGGCGATATCGGCCGGCTCGATGAAGACGGCTATCTTTATCTCGGCGACCGCCTCGCCGACATGGTGCTGCGCGGCGGCGCCAACATCTATCCGGCGGAGGTCGAGGCCGCCGTGAGCGCGCATCCGGACGTCCGTTCCTGCGTCGTGGTCGGGCTGCCAGATCCGGAGTTCGGCCAGCGCGTGCACGCGATCCTCGAGCTCGACGAAAAGGCGGATGCGCAGGCGATCGCTGACGGCATGGGCGATTTCCTCAGCGACCGATTGAGCCGCTACAAGCATCCCGAGAGTTTCGAGATCTCGCACACGCCGATCCGCGACGATTCCGGAAAGGTCCGCCGCACGCTGCTGCGCGACGAGCGCGCGGCCTGGCTGAAGGAGAACCGCGAATTCCGCATCCTGCCGGCGCGCGGCAAGGCGAAGGCGGAGTAGATACCAGCTCGCCGGGACGTTCTCTTGTCGCACACCCTGAGGTAGGATCGGATCTTCCGCGGCCAACATGTGGCGCAGATCCGAACCGGGGATGCCATGTCCTTTCGAGACGACAACAAGGCCTTCGAGCGCTGGCTTGCGAAGCAGTGCGACGTCGTCACATCCGACATCCATTACAAGCACGGCCTGATGAAGGAGGACGCGTTCCGCTTCCTGCGCGCAACCTATTTCCGCTGGGCGCGCAAGATCGGCGACTGGTGCCCGGAGCTGATGGACGCGCCGAAGGTGCTGTCGGTCGGCGACCTGCATCTGGAGAATTTCGGCACCTGGCGCGATGCCGACGGGCGGCTGGTGTGGGGCGTCAACGATTTCGACGAAGCCGCGGTGATGCCCTTCGTGCTCGATCTGCTGCGGCTTGTGACCAGCATCCGGCTGGCAAAGCTGCCCGCGATCAGCTCACGCGAGGCCGCCGATGCCGTGCTCGCAGGCTATCACGACGGGCTTCGTCATCCGCAGCCGGCGCTGCTGTTCGAGGGAGAAACCTGGCTCAGGCCCTATGCCGAGCCGGGCAAAGGCAAGCCGGAGAAGTTCTGGAAGGAGGTCAAGGACTATCGGACCTGCAAGCCGCCGGCGAAGATCGCAGCCGCGCTGCGCACAAGCATGCCGCGCGACATCGAGAGCATTCGCTTCGGCCGCGTTCTCAAGAAGGGCGGCGGCAGCCTCGGGCGGCCGCGCTATGCGGCGATCGCCTATTGGCACGGCGGCCAGATCGTGCGCGAGGCGAAGGCGCTGGTGCCATCGGCATGGAATTGGGCGCATGGCAAGACCGGCAGTGCGAAACTGTATTTCAAGGCGCTGGCGGACAGCCGGTACCGCGCGCCCGATCCCTTCCTCGATGTCAAACATGAATTCATCCTGCGACGCATCGCGCCGGATTCGCAGAAGATCGAGCTCGGCGACGACGTCCGCCGCAAGCTGCAGCGCAGGCTGATCAAGGCGATGGGTTTCGATCTGGCATCGATCCATGCCGCAGGCGCAACCCGGGTCGACAAATTGAAGGCCGACCTGAAACGGCGGCCGCGCAGCTGGCTGGACCACGCTGCCGCGGTCGCCGAGGAGAAAGTCAAGCGCGACTTTCGCGAATGGTGCGGCTGACGCGGCGCCGGGCTCGCGCGATCTGCCACCTCGATCATTGGCCATTTCATTGTTATATTTGGCCGAAGCGGACGGTTGTTCCGGATCGCGATCTATTCGACCTTGCGCGGCGTTGATCCCGTCATTCCGCGCGATCCTGCGGAGACCTCCCCATGGCTTCCTTGTCCGAGTGGAAAGTGCCAGCGGCCTTTCAGCCCCGTCCCGAAGACTATCGCTTCGATCTTGATCGCGCACTGTCGTCGGTGGTGGGCTTGCATTCGATCATTCCCTCCGATGCGTTCAGCGCCGAGACGCTCGGCACCGAGCGCGCCGGCAACGGCGTCTTGATCGACGACGGGCTGGTGCTGACGATCGGCTACCTGATCACCGAGGCGGAAGCGGTGTGGCTGCATCTCGGCGATGGCAGCGTGGTGCAAGGGCATGCGCTGGGCTTCGACTTCGAATCCGGCTTTGGCCTCGTGCAGGCACTCGGCCGGCTCGATCTCGATCCGCTGCCGCTCGGCTCGTCGGCGCTGACGCGCGTCGGCGACAATGTCGTGGTCGCGGGCTCCGGCGGCCGCACCCGCTCGGTGGCGAGCCAGATCGCAGCCAAGCAGGAATTCGCCGGCTACTGGGAATATCTGCTCGACGAGGCGATCTTCACCTATCCCTCGCATCCGAACTGGGGCGGCACCGCGCTGCTCTCCAACAGCGGTGAAGTGCTCGGCATCGGCTCGCTGCAGCTCGAGCGCGAGAAGGCGGGCAAGGCCGAGCATGTCAACATGATCGTGCCGATCGATCTCTTGAAGCCGGTGATCAGCGATCTGCGCAAATTCGGCCGCGTCAACAAGCCGGCGCGGCCGTGGCTCGGCATGTATTCGACCGAGATCGACAACCGCCTGGTCGTCGTCGGCATCGCCAGCAAGGGCCCGGCGGCGCGCGCCGAGCTGAAGACCGGCGACGTGATCCTCGCCATCGCCGGCGACAAGGTGACGAGCCAGACCGCGTTTTATCGCAAACTCTGGTCGCTCGGCTCGGCCGGTGTCGACGTGCCGCTGACGGTCTATCACGAGGGCGTCACCTTCGACGTGACGCTGAGCTCGACGGATCGCTCGAAGCTGCTGAAGGCGCCGCGGCTACACTAATTCCAAGCAAGAGGCGCCGGCGATGAGCGAGGCCGTGGTTGACGACATCGTGGCCGTGCTGCCGCCGCTGTTGCAGACGCTGGAGGGGCTCGCCTTTGTCGCGCGCAATCTCAATCCGGCGGAGTTCGGCCGCGTGATGGAGATCGCGGGCGAGCCGGACGAGGCGTTGAAGGCGGCGCGGCCGCTCCTCACCGATTGGCCGTTGAACTTCGCGCATATCAGGGTGGCGCTGGAAACAGCCAGCGATGCGGCGCTCGCCGGCTATGCGGGCCTGCGCGCCGTGGCGCGCGGCGAAGGCGACCTCGTCAGCGTGTTCCGCGCGCTGCGTCACACGCCGCGGGCGCTTGAGGCGCTGTATCCGCTGTGCGCCAACCTGCCGCCGGTGAGCAGCTTCTTCATCGAGCCGTCGCTGCGCGAGGATCAAGCCCTGCAGGCGAAGCTCGACGCGCCGCCGCATGACGACACCGGCGTCTTCCATGAGGGCAACGAGCCCGGCAGCCGCGGCGGCTTCTCGCTCTACGTGCCCGAATATTACACGCCCGATCGTGCCTGGCCGCTGGTGATGGCGCTGCATGGCGGCAGCGGCAATGGCCGCGGCTTTCTCTGGAGCTGGCTGCGCGACGCCCGCAGCTTTGGTGCCATCCTGATCGCGCCGACCGCGACCGGTCAGACCTGGGCGCTGATGGGCGAGGACAGCGACACGCCAAACCTCAACCGCATCCTCGATCACGTCCAGTCGCGCTGGCGGATCGATCACAGCCGCCTGCTGCTGACGGGCATGAGCGACGGCGGCACGTTCAGCTATGTCAGTGGGCTCGAACACAGCTCGCGCTTCACGCATCTGGCGCCGGTGTCCGCAACCTTCCATCCGCTGATGGCGGAGATGGCCGACGCGGACCGGCTGCGCGGCCTGCCGATCCACATCGTGCATGGCAAGCAGGACTGGATGTTCCCGGTGCAGACCGCGCGGCAGACCCGGCAATTGCTCTCCGCCGCCGGCGCCGACGTGGTCTATCGCGAGCTCGACGATCTCAGCCATTGCTATCCGCGCGAGATGAATGTCGAGATGCTGCGCTGGCTGAATGGCGAAAGATCCGGCGACGCCTGACGTCAGACCACTCCGCCATTGGCGCGCAGCGTCTGGCCGTTGATCCACGCGCCGTCGGGACCGACGAGGAAGGCGACGGCGGAGGCGATGTCGTCGGGCGTGCCGAGCCGCTCCAGCGGCACCATCTTCGCAAAGCGATCGATCAGCTCCGGCGACTTGCCGTTGAGGAACAGATCGGTCGCGGTCGGGCCCGGTGCGATCGCATTCACGGTGATCGAGCGTCCCCGCAATTCCTTCGACAGGATCGCGGTCAACGATTCGATCGCCGCCTTGGTCGCCACATAGATGCCGTAGCTCTCGAGCCTGGTGCCGACCACGCTGGTCGAGAAGTTGACGATGCGGCCGCCGTCGCGCAGCCGCCGCGCCGCCTCGCGCATGGTGTTGAAGCTGCCCTTCAGGTTGACCGTGACCTGCTGGTCGAACAATGCGTCGTCGCTGTCGGCGATCTTCGCGAGCCTCATGATGCCGGCATTGTTGACGAGCACGTCGACGCCGCCGAACGCTGCTTCCGCCGCGTCGAACATCCCGCGCACCGCATTGGCGTCGCTGACATCGGCCTTCGCGGTCATCGCCCGGCCGCCGGCCGCCTCGATCTTGCCCGCCAACGCCTCGGCCGGCCTGGCGTCGCCGGAATAGTTGATGACGACGATGAAGCCGTCCCGCGCGAGCCGTTCGGCGACCGCCGCGCCGATCCCGCGCGAGGCACCCGTCACCAGTGCTACCTTGTTGGATTGATTGGTCATTTTTTGTCTCCCATCGGTTGATGCGGCGGCGCCGCGTTCGATGGGAGGACGCTACGGCTTGGCGTCCGCCGGATAATCGTGCATTTTCTGGCAATACTGTTCGCAATATCCGGATAATGACATGGACCGGTTCGAGGCCATGCGCGTGTTCACCCGCGTGGTGGAGCGGCGCAGCTTTTCGCTCGCCGCCGACGATCTCGGCCTGCCGCGCTCGACGGTGACCGACGCGGTGAAGGGGCTGGAGGCGCGGCTCGGCGTGCGGCTGCTGGAGCGCACCACGCGCACGGTGCGGCCGACGCTCGACGGCGAGGCGCACTACCGCCGCTGCCTGTCCCTGATCGCCGATCTCGAAGACGCCGAGGGTGCGTTCGGCGGCGCCAGGCCGAAGGGAATGTTGCGCCTCGAAGTGCAGGGCACGCTGGCGCGCCACTTCCTGCTGCCGAACCTGCCGGGCTTCCTCGACCAATACCCGGAGATCGAAATCACCATGAGCGAGAGCGATCGCTGGGTCGATCTCATTCGCGAAGGCGTCGATTGCGTGCTGCGCTTCGGCCATCTGCCCGACAGCGACATGATCGCGCGCCAGGTCGTGATGCTGGATCGCCTGACCTGCGCCGCGCCGGGTTATGTCGCGCGCCGGGGCACGCCAACCGATCCGCTCGCGCTCGACGGTCATCGCATGATCGGCATCCGCTCGCTCACCACGGGACGCTTGCGGCCGATGGAATTCGTGATCGACGGCGCGTTGAAGGAAGTCCCGCTGCCGGCGCCGATGTCGGTGACCGGGCCGGAGAGTTATCTCGCCTCCGCAAGACTCGGCCTCGGCCTGGTGCAAGTGCCGCGCTTCCACGCCGAGACCGATCTCGCCGAAGGACGGCTGATCGCGGTGTTGACACAATGCCCGCCGCCGTCGGTCCCGGTCTCCCTGCTCTACCCACGCAACCGCCAGCTCTCGCCCCGCGTCCGCGTATTCATCGATTACGTGATGCGCGCGTTCGGGCGGGGCTGATGGAACGCGGGAACCATCTCCGCCCCCGCGACGTTATCTGCGGGAACATCGGAGGAGTTGTGATGCGGACGTTTTTCGGGATGATTTTGGGCGCGCTGCTGCTGGTTTGCGGCGTCTACGTTTATGATTCCATGCAGACGTCGAGCGTGGCCAACGGACAGGTGGCGCACAACAGCCGTACCATCGTCAATTGGGATGTTGCCGCCGAGAACTGGAATGCGCTGAAGACCCGTGCGCACGAGGAATGGACCAAGGTCGCGGCCAAATAAGGCGCGCCTGTACGATCCGCACATGCAAATGGCCTCTCCCGCGGGAGAGGCCATTTCTCATTTCAGATTTCTCAATCGCGAGCGTCGTGCTTGCGGAAGAGGTGAAGGCGAGACCGCCGCTAGAGCATGATCCGGAAAAGTGTGAAGCGGTTTTCCGAAAAGATCATGCTCAAGCAAAGAGCTAAAGCGCGATGACGATCCAATCTAATCTCATCGCGCTTTAGTTCGCGCGACCCATATTCGCCTTGCGGGCGTCGGCGATGACCTGCTCGAACTGATCCATGCTGAGCACGCCGGGCACGCGGTACTTGCCGACGATGAAGGACGGCGTGCCCTTGAAGCCGAAGGCTTCGGCCTGGTCGTTGTTGCGCGCGAGGATGGCGTCGATCGCCTTCGCGTTGGTTTCGAGATCCTTCTTCAGCCGATCCATGTCGATGCCGGCGCCGGCCAGGAGCTCGTTGATGCGCGGTTCGGTAATGCGCGAGCTCACGCCGATCATCGCCTCATGCGCGGCGACGAATTTGTCCTGATATTTCGCCGCCAGCGCCATCCGCGAGGCGACCACCGACACCGGCCCGAGGATCGGCCAGTCCTTCAGCACCAGGCGGACCTTGCCGTCGTCCTGCACCACCTGGCGCATCTCGGGCTCGATCTTGCGGCAATACGGGCAGTTGTAATCGAACCATTCGACGATGGTGATGTCGCCGCGCGGGTTCCCGATGACGGGGATATCCGGGTCGCGCAGCACCTGCGATTCGGTCACCACCTTCTCCTCTTCCTCCGCGCGGGCGCGGCCCGCGGCGAGCAGGACGGCACCGGTGCCGAGCAGGCCAAGCGCAGCGCGGCGGGTGGGAGTGGGTTTGATCGAACGGGTCATATTGGGTCTCGCGAGAGCTCTCACCCTCCTACGTTCAGGAGGCAGACATGTTACGCAGCAACATATAGATCGCCACCACGATAATGACAGACGCAAACACAATGTTGAGCGCGCCGCGGCGTTCCGACAGGTGCCGCGCCGACCGCGTTCCCGCAAGGCCGCCGACGACGCCGCCGGCCACGAATAGCGCCGCCAGCCCCCAGGAGACCAGCCCTGACCACGCATAGCTCAACGCCGTGGTCATGCCGAACGCGGTCACCGCGACCAGCGAGGACGACACCGCATTCATGATCGGCATGCCCGTCGCCAGCATCAGCGCCGGCACGATCAGGAAGCCGCCGCCGATGCCAAAGAAGCCGGACATGGTGCCGGTCGCCAATCCAAGCCCGGCGATGGCCGGCATGTTGGACATGTCCATCTTGACGTCGGACAGCCCGACCCGCGCGCGGTTCTTCAGCATCAGCGCGGCGATGACAAGCATCACCAGCGAGAACAGCGCCAGCAGCTTCTGGCCATCCAGCATCTTGCCGAGGATCGAGCCACCGAATGCGCCGACCATGCCAGACACGGCGAACAGCAGCGCGCAGGACCAGATCACCGTGCCGCCGCGGGCGTGGTTCGAGAGATTGACCGCGGCATTGGTCGCGACCGCGATCGCGCTGGTGCCGATCGCGACATGCGGCTCGGGTACGCCGACCACATAGACCATCAGCGGCACGGCCAAGATCGAGCCGCCGCCGCCGACCAGGCCGAGCGAAAACCCGACCAGCGAGCCGGAGGCCAGGCCAAGCAGACTTTGCGTTGCGGATAGAAGCAAGGTTGGGACTCACGTTACGGGCGAGACCCTAGAAGAATTTTTCACCCCGCGCCATGCCAGGAGCACAAAACTGCACTGCAACAGCTATCTGCGTTGCAGTCATTCCATGGCCGTGTGCCAGCAACTAATTCCGCATCGGCAGCGCCATCAGCGTGCCCGTCATGGTCGCGACCAGCGTCTCGGCGCCGTTGTCCTCGGCAAAGGCCCTCGCGTCGCAGACGGTCAGCGTGCGGCCGGGCTTGACCACAACAGCGCGGAAGACAAATCGCTGCCCCTTCGCCGGCGCCAGCAGATTGGTCTTGAACTCCACGGTGAGGATGCCGGTATCGACAGGCATCAAGGTGAAGGCGGCGATGCCGCAGGCATTGTCGAGGCCGGCGGTGATGATGCCGGCATGCACAAAACCGTGCTGCTGGGTGAAGTCGGGCGAATAGCCCATCACGAGGTCGACCTCGCCCGGCTCCATCCGCGCGATGGAGATGCCGAGCGTCTTCATCGCGCGCTGGCGCTCGAACGTGTCGGCGGCGTTGGCGCGGTAGTCGGGGTTCTTCGGCTCGAAACGCGGCATGGCGGTCACACGGCCTCCACTTCGGCCGGTGCGAGATGGCGCATCGCCGCGTTGCGAATATCCGGCGCGAACGGCGCCGACTTGCGCAGCCTGCGATCCATGTGCACGCCCGTGATCTCGCAGGTCGCGGCAATCTCAGAGGTCTCGGCGTTGCGCATCTCGTGCATGAAGCGGATCGACTTGTCGCCGATCTCGAGCAGGCGGCTCCTGACCTCGACGATGTCACCGGCAAGCAGCTCGCGCTTGTAGGCGATGTTCTGCTGCACGGCGGCCATGCCGCGGCCGGAGTCGCGCAAATAGGTCGGCGTCAGCCCAAGCCGCGCGAAGAAATTCCAGTTCGCCTCGTCGAACTTGCCGACATACCACATGATGTTCATGTGCCCGACATGGTCGCAGTGCCACGGATAGACCGTGCCGCGATAGGTCGCCTCGCTTTCCACGTGCGCGCTCCCGCTTCTTGATCTTGATACGGTAGCGTATCACAGCGAATCCGGGTTAGCAATACGGCACCGTATCAGCGACGGACGGGGCCAAATGACTGAAGGCAAAGGCGATGTCTGGGTGGCGGCGGGCTTTGCCGAGCTTGCGCGCTCCGGCGTCGAGGGCGTACGGGTCGAGGTGGTGGCGAAGAATCTCGGCGTCACCAAGGGCGGCTTCTATCGCCGCTTCAGGGATCGTGCCGCGCTGCTCGAGGCGATGCTGCAGAACTGGCGCGACGGCCGTGTCGCCGCGATCGAGAAGCAGACCGCGCTCGACGGCGCCAGCGCGCGCGAGCGGCTGAAGGCGCTGATCAGACTCTACTCCGAGCGGATGAACACCGACGCGATGGCGATCGAGCTCGCGATCCGGCAATGGGCGCGGATCGACGAGAGCGCAGCCGCCGCGGTCGCAAGCGTCGACGATGCGCGGCTGAAGAATGTCGGCCAGCTCTATCGCGCGACCGGGCTCGCCCCTGAGGAAGCCGACGCGCAGGCTTTCCTGTTCTACTGCTTCATCTTCGGCCAGAGCCTGCTGTTTCCCCAGCGCGGCCCGCGCAAGCGCGCGCAGCTGGTGGCGAAATCGGCCGACAAGCTGGTGGAGGAGGGGTAGGATAATGGCGCTTCGCATCGCCACGGATGCTTCTCCCCTTCTCCCCTTGTGGGAGAAGGTGGCGCGAAGCGCCGGATGAGGGGTATGTCTCCGCTTGCGAGATTTATCCGTGTGGAGAGATACCCCTCACCCGGCTTCGATGCTCGCGCATCGAAACCACCCTCTCCCACAAGGGGAGAGGGTGCACCGAGATCATTGCCGCCGGTCGCTTTCGCAGTTGATTTGTCCCGTCAAAACAGGCCCGGGATCAGCATGGCGACCTTCTGCCTGTAGCGCCGGTATTGATCGCCGAACAGCGCCACCAGATCGCGCTCCTCGAGCCAGATCCCGACGAAGATATAGGCCGTCGTCACGGCTGCGAACAGCAGATGGCCCAGTGTCATGGTCGGCGTCGACCAGAAGGCGATGATGAAACCGAGATAGATCGGATGCCTGATCAGACGATAGAGGCCGGGCGTCCTGAACTTCATCGGCTCCGCGAGCCGCCCCGCAAAGTGCGTGACGACCTGCGTCAGCCCGAACAATTCGAAATGGCTGATCAGAAACGTGCTCCACAGCACGATCAGCCAACCGATGAAGCCGCCGGCAACCGCGGCATAAGCCAACGCAGGTGTTTCGAGCTGCCACACGATGATCGTGATCGGCTGCCATTGCCAGAACAGCAGGAGCAGGCTGGCGCTTGCCAGCAGCACATAGGTGCTGCGTTCCAGCGCGGGCGACGCAATGGTTGCGAACAGCCGCTTGAAGCCCTGGCGCGCCATCCCGCTGTGCTGGACGGCGAACAGGGACATCAGCGCAAGATCGACGACGATCGCTTGCAGCGTCGAACCCGCTGCACCGCTGTCGATCGACTTGGGCACGACGAGCTGCGAGACGAAGCCGATGGCGTAGAGGAAGGCACCGAGGAAAACGAGATAGGCCAGCACGCCGTAGCTCAGCACGAGGGTGCGCGCGGCGAGCGAGCTGCGGGTCTGGATCGGCCCGCTTTGCATGGTGATGGACATGTCGTGGTCTCCAGATGTGGGGTGAGGTATGGACGGCTGCGGGCGATCGCGCGCAGCCCTTCATCAGACGCGTCGCCCGGTGCAGGCTTTCTTCACGTTGCAATCGCCGCCCGGGCAATTGGCGGCCTTGCGCTTGTCGGCGCCTTGCGGCGCTGCGACGCGGCCGCTGGTCGCCTCGCGAAATGACTGCGAGGCCGCGGCAAGCGACATCACCACGGCAACGATCGTTCCGATCGCAAGCATGGCGGCTTTGGACTTGAATCGCGTGACCATGGGATTATTCCTCAGCAGTGAGCGATTGCAGGAACGCCCGTGCGTCAGGCTGCAGCTGGACGATGGTGTCTTGGACGATGGTGTCTTGCGGCTTCGCCGCGGCGGGCGAAAGCGAACCGGCAAGGATCAGCCCGAACAGCAGGGCACGTACGCTGGTGCGCCTGCTGCGGTCGCTTTCGTCCTCCTGATCGTCGGGCTCCTTCATGAACCGGAGGGCCGCCCGCTCGCGCTTCGCCAGCATGCCGGCGACCGAGCGGTTGATGAACCGGCGGACGTGGAGGAGAACAGCCGTGAGATAACGGTGCGACAGGCTGAGCGCGGGCGCCTCGAACTGGATCGACATGGTCATTTCCTTTCAGCGGATTCATGGGTTGAAGACGGCGCCCGCGCTGACGTGCTGCTATTCAGCGGCGGCCACCGGTTGCGCGGGATCGCTGCGCACGACGACAGTGGCGGCGACCTTGTAGAATTCCTCGCCGGGCATGCCGACGCGCCGTGCGTGTTCGCGGATCGACTCACCGTCGCGCGCCTCGTAGATGCAGAAGGTGCCGATGCGGCCGTCGGCTTCATGGACCACATAGCTTCGGATCCAGCGGACGCGGTCGGACATCTGCTCGTTGCCGATCCGTGCCGACGTGGCGCCGGCGGCTTCCAGCTCGCTCATGTTGGCCCAGGCGCTCGGACGGCGAATGACGTAGAGTTCCATCTGATATCTCCTCATGGGTTGGAACCGTTGACCGATCGGCCGGAAACGACCGAAGGCACGAGGAGCTATAGGGGCGAGCGCGGCTGACGGTCCTTACCGCGGCCTGATCATTTCCTGATCCTTGTCCGATCCTCGGCTGATCCTTGTCCCTGGCTGAACCTTTTCCCGTCTGCCCGGACATAACGATATGACCCTCAGGTTTGGACTCTTCGAGCTCGATGAAGCGAGCCGCGCCCTGACCTGCGCGCGGAAGGAAATCTCCTTGCAGCCGCGCGTCTTCGATCTTTTGGTCTATCTGGCGAAACATCGCGATCGGGTCGTCACGAAGGACGAGTTGCTTGACGCCATCTGGCCGCATGTGACCGTCACCGACAATTCACTGCAGCGCGCCGTGAGCATCCTGCGCACCGTGCTGCGCAAGGGCGGCATCGACAATGCCGTGCGGAATGTTCCGGGCACCGGCTATCGATTCTGCATCGACGCCGCCCGCGACCAGCAGGCTCGCGCGCCGGAGGCGACCGAGACCGAAGCGCTGGACGTGCGCGCGCAAGCGCGGGGCGCCGCGACCGCGCAGGCATGGGACGAGGCCGCAACGCTGTTCGAGCAGGCCGAGACGATTGGTCCGCTCGACGGTGAAGATCTGCACCAATGGGCCCTCGCCCTGCAATGCACCGGCAAGAGCGATGCGGCGATCCCGCTGCTGGTTCGCGCCGTGAGCGCGCACACCAAGGCCGCCAAAGTGCCGCTGGCCGTCATCGACGCCGTCACGCTGTCCGGCCTGCATTTCGAGCGCGGTCAGGCCGCCATCGCCAAGGGCTGGCTGGCGCGCGCGGAGGATTGGGCGTCCGAGATCGAGAATCCGGCGACGACGGCGCTGATCCTCTGGATGAAGTCGAAGGTGGCCGCGTTCGACGGCGAGCCGGAACTGGCGCTGTCACTTGCCGACGACGCCTATGGCGCGGTCCGGCACGGGGATGCCGTCAACATCGAGGCGCTCAGCCTCGTCTACCGCGGCTTCTATCGGCTGTGCCTTGGCGATACGCGCGCAGGATTGGCCGATCAGGACCATGCCGCGACGCTGGCGCTGTCCAGCAGCGATCTCGATCCGATCCTGGGCGGCATCCTCTACTGCAACATCCTGTGGGCTGCGCGCATGTTCGGCGATTGGGCGCGGGCGGACCAATGGACGCGGGGCTATCAAACATTCTGCTCCGAGAGCGGGATGGAATTGACCGGCTCGTGCCAGTTGCATCGTGCGGAAGTGCTTGGCGTCAGGGGCTCGCTCGGCGAAGCGCTGGCGCGGATCCAGGATTCGCTGGCGCGCCTGAGCGGCGAGGCGCCCTGGTCGATCGGCGATGCCAACCGCGTGCTCGGCGACATTCAATCCGCCATCGGCAATGATGACGCCGCGCTCGAAGCCTATGACAAGGCCTATTCGCTGGGCTGGTGTCCGGAACCCGGCCGCGCGATGCTGTTGCTGAAGCGCGGTGAAGCGGAGGCCGCCTATGCCAGCCTCGAGCGCAGCCTGATCGGCAAGACCTGGTGGACCCTGCAGCGCCGGGGCATCCTGTTCGCAAATCTGGCGCTCGTTGCCGCGCACACGGGCCGGCACGCGCAGGCGCTGGAATTGATTGATGAACTGGCGGGAAGTCCCGACCGCTGGCCGATGCCGTCGATCCGGGCGCTGACCAACGAAGCCCAGTCCGTGCTCGCGCGCGCCGGGGGCGACGGCGAAGCCGCGCTACGGCATCTGCATCTGGCCCGGCAACTCTGGTCGAGCATCGAAGGAAAAGTGCAGGTCGCGAGGCTGAGGCTGCAGATCGCGAAGCTCCAGCTGGAACGTGAGGACGTTCGCGGCGCAGCCGCGGAGATTCATGCGGCGCAACTGCTCGCCGGCGAGTTGGGCTCCGACACGCTCCGCGCCGAATGCACGGCATTGCAGCGGGACATCGATCTGCGAAAGGCCGGACACGCGGCGTAAGGCCATCGCGTCGGAATGCTTGCGGCATCCAAACGAAAAAGCGGCCGGCATCACGCCGGCCGCTTTCGTCATTCGCTTCGTGGATTGTCAGGCCGCGCCCTTCAGCCGCTTGGTGCATTCGCTGTAATAGCCGCCGCCCTTCTGGATCCACTTCAGCCCGCCATTGCCGTTGGTGGTCTTGTTGGCGTTGTACTGGTCGACGCAGGTGTGCATGCGGGCCTTGCCTGCGCTCTCCTTGGCGTATTTCGGATCGACCGCGTTGGGATACACCGCCGGCATGCCGGGCATCGCAGGTGCTGCAGCGGGCGGCGGTGCGGCTTCCTTCTTGGCTTCCTTTGGCGCTGCGGGTGCGGGCGCCGGAGCAGGCGCAGCGACCGGCGCAGGCGCTGGGGCCGCCGTCGCATCGGCGCCGCACTGGGCCTTGCGGAAGTCGTTCCACTTCACATCGCCGGCCGTACCGGCAGCCTTCGCGGCCTTATACTTGGCGCTGCATTCCTGCATGGTCAGCGCCTGCGCCGGCGCGGTCGCCGCGAAGGCAAAACCCGACACCGCAATCGCGCACAACAGTTTGGCTTGAATGTTCATCCTTGGTCTCCCTTGGGGGGCATTGGCTTTAAGACAGTTATCCTAGCTCAACCCGAACTTGCGGCAACGCATGGTCCAACCACGGCATCAAAATATTGTGCCGGCGCGAATGCCGCATGTTCATGTGCGGTTCAGCATCCGCGCGCAACCGTCCGGCCTCCATTCTCCTGTGAGGTGCCCCATGACGAAAATCTCCGCGCTCGCGACTGCAACCGCTCTTGCCGCCCTGCTGCTGACCGGCTCGGCCTTCGCGCAGACGCCTGCGCCCGCCGCCAAGGACGCCACCAAGACCGAGGCGAAGGCGCCTGCACCTGCAGCGGACAAGAAGCAGCGCAGCGCGGTGTCGCTGGAGTGTTCGAAGGATGCCGACGCCAAGGGCCTCAAGGGCAAGGAGCGCAAGAAGTTCAGGAAAGAGTGCATGAAGGAAAAATCCGCAGCCGCGGCGCCGGCCGCGAAGTAACGCGCGATGCGATCGCCCTCTGCGTGGGGGTGAGGCGACGCCGACCACGCCTGGCGTGACGGAGGCAGCGGATGCAATGCTGCAATCGCGAGATGCATTTGTCCCGCGGTTGCGAATTTGCCATAACGCGGCGTGACCCTGATCCCCGCTCCGATGGCAACGGCCATTCCCGACCGCAGCAAGATCCTCAGCATGCTGGAGACGCTCGTCCTCGGCACCGCCGGCGGCCTGCTGTTCCTGTGGCTGAACCTGCCGGGCGGGCTGATCTCGGGTGCGATGGCTGCGGTGGCGATCGCCGCGCTGTTCGGCCGGCCGCTGGCGCTGCCGCCGATGGTGACGCAGTCCGTGCTGCTGCTGCTCGGCATCTCGCTGGGCTCGCTGGTGTCGCGCCAGCTGATCCAGCACATGAGCTCCTATCCGCTGACCATCGGCCTGTTGGCGCTCGCGACGTTCTGCTCGACCTTCGGCTCGAGCCTCTATTTGCAGCGCGTCCATGGCTGGGACCAGACCTCGGCGCTGCTCGCCGGCAGCCCCGGCGCACTGTCGCAGATCACCGTGCTCGCCGCCGAGAAGGGCGCCGACGTCGCCGCGATCGCGGTCGTGCAGACCATGCGCGTGATCATCCTGACCGCGGCGCTGCCGCTGATGCTCGCCGTCACCGGCGTGACGCACGGCGCGCCGCTGCCGCTGCCGACCACGGTCGCCTCCCCGCTCGGGCTCGCGGTCCTGGTCGGCGCTTCCGCAGGGGTCGCGCTGTTCCTGCGCTTCGTGAATTTTCCGGCGAGCTGGATGTTCGGCGCGATGCTCGCCTCCAGCCTGCTGCATGGCGCAGGTCTGGTCGACGGCGGCCTGCCGCCCTGGATCCGCAACGTTGCGCTGGTCGGGATCGGCGCGCTGATCGTCACCCGCTTCGCGCGGATGAAGACCTCGACCTTGCTCAGCCATGTCAATGCCGGGCTCGGCTCGTTCGCGGTCGCGATCATCATCTCGGCGATCTTCGTCACGGTGATCGCCTTCACCACCAATGTGCGGCTGTCCGACGTCGTGGTCGCCTTCGCGCCGGGCGCGATGGACGCCATGCTGGCGCTGGCGCTGACCCTGCACATCGATCCGATCTTCGTCGGCGCGCATCATCTGTCGCGCTTCGTGTTCGTCTCGATCACGACGCCGGGCATCGTCCATCTGTTCGCGCGAACGCAGGACGACGTGGACGATTAGCTAAACGGGCAGGTGCTGCGTAGGGTGGGCAAAGGAGCGTAGCGACGTGCCCACCATTCCCAGCGTGCTCGAGAAGGTGGGCACGCTACGCTTTGCCCACCCTACAATTCCCGATCAAACCCTGGCGGTCTTCGCCACGCCCCAGCCGGCGATCGCGGCCATCACGAGCGAGATCAGCACGTTGTAGCCGGCGAGCGAGATGCCGAGGAAGCGCCACTGCACCTCGTCGCAGCGGACCACCTTGACCTTGTCGAGCTGATCCAGCAGCGAGCCGGCCTTGCCGAAATCCACGATCGGCCCGGAGCAATCGGTCGGTCCCGGCCAGAAGCCCCATTCGACCCCGGCGTGATAGGTGCCGAGCGCGGCATTGGCGAGCGCAGCCAGCGCCAGGATCGCAAGCCCCGCCAGCAAGACCGGGCGCGGCGCGCCCTTCGCCGCGGCGAAGGCGACAACCGCGCCGAGCGGGACGGCGAGATAATAGGCATAGCGCTGCTCGAGGCAGAGCGGACAGGGCAGGATTTCGAGCACCAGCTGGAAGAACCAGGCCGCCGCCAGCGTCGCGGCCGCGATCAGCGCCACCGCGGCGGCTGAGGTCAGCGCGGGGTTGTTGGCGCCGGGTGTGGACAGCGAATCGGCGGTCGCGAGCGTCACGGAAAAATCTCCTGCGATCCCAGCGTGCTAGCCCCTCGAAGGCGGCCTGTCGAGCCGTCCGCCGATCAAAACCGCGCGGGTTGACCGTGACGGAACGCCCGCTATAGTCCGCCCGCTTCGCGACGCCAGCCTCCGGGCTGTTGGGGCGAATGCCCCTGTGGCGGAACTGGTAGACGCGCTCGACTCAAAATCGAGTTCCGCAAGGAGTGCTGGTTCGATTCCGGCCAGGGGCACCACGCAAAAAATTATAACAATAACTTAAGTCGCCGGTTCGATTCCGGTTTTCGCGAGAAAATTTTCGCGACACTTTGAAAACACCCGTAAAAATTCACCGCAGCCGTCCGATTTGCTGGCATTTTTGCTGGTATCGGATGAACGAACGCTAACAGTTAATTCTGATATTCAGAACTGAACATCGAGCAGACGGCCCGCAAGAACAAGCGCTTGGTCAGAACGCTTCGTCATGCGCGCAGCGCCGCATCGGCGCTCTTCAGCTCCTCCACCAGCATGTTCAGGAAATTAGTCACCAGCTTCGGCAACACGCGGCCCGACATGGTCTGCACCTGCAGGCTGCGCGCCGGCAACTCGCTGTCCCTGAGCGGCAGCGCTACGATCGAGCCGTCGCGGATCGAGGCGCCGTAGGAGATCGGGCTAGCAAACATCACTGCGCCGCCGAGTTTGCAGAAATGGCGCAAGCTCGCGACATTGGTCGAGACCAGCACCGGCTCGACGGCCAGCCCGCGCGACGAAAAATAGATGTCTACGATCGTGCGCACCGTCGTCTCGCTATCGAGCACGGCGACAGGATGGGCTAAAATGTCCTCGATTTGCACCGAAGCTCTCGCCGCCAGCGGATGGTGCGGCGCGACGAAGGCACGGGTCCGCGCCGCGCATTGCCAGTTGATCGTGACCCCGCGTTCAGGCTGTAGCACGAAGGCCAAGCCGAGATCGATTGCACCGGTACGGACATGTTCTGTCACCACCTGCGACGGCAGCACCTTGAGGTCGAAGGCGACATTGGGATGTCGCTGGCGGAAGGCGAGGATCGCCTCCGGAATGAAGCTCACCGCGAAGCCCTCGGTCACACCGAGCCGGATCAACCCCTTGCTGGCGCTGCGCAGTTCGCGGATCTCGTTGACGATCTGCTCGGTTTCGAGCTCGAGCCGCTGGGCATAGGCCGCGAGCGTCTGCCCGGCCTGGGTCGGGATCATGCCATGCGAACGCCGCTCGAACAGGCTCGAGTCGAGCTCCTTCTCCAGATTGGCGATCTGGCGGCTGACGGCCGAGGCGGCGACGCGCAGGCGCTGCGCCGCGGCGCTGACCGAGCCGGTCCGCGCCACCGCCAGGAAGTATCGCAAGGCCGTGCTCTGCATGCTCAGCGAGCATAGTGCTGTTTTGCCAAAACGGCAACGATTCATTCGAATCATTCTTATTGCAGCAAATGAGCTCCTTAGGCAGATTTCAGGCCGCAAGGACAGCGAACCGGCCTCGAGGCCGGAGCCGCGTCCCGCCATGCGAGCGCAAGGTTGCGAGGGGAATCGGAAATGCTGGGAATGAACAGAGGCTTTGCCTTGGTGCTGACGTCTGTCGTTCTCGCCGGAACGGCGTTGAGCACCCCCGCTTGGGCGCAGAAGGCCGCCAACACCATCCGTTTCGCCTATGACCAGGCCCCCGAAAGCGTCGATCCTTTCTTCAACAATACCCGTATCGGCGTCATCATCGGCGCCAATGTCTGGGACACGCTGGTCTACCGCGACCCCGTCACCAATGAATACAAGGGCCAACTCGCCACGAGCTGGAAACAGGTCGACGACAGGACGATCGATTTCGACCTGCGCCAGGGCGTGAAGTTCCATAATGGCGAAGAGTTCGACGCGGACGATGTCGTCTACACGCTGAACTTCATCGCCAGGCCCGAGAACAAGGTCGTCACCCAAGGCAATGTCAACTGGATCGAGAAGGCGGAAAAGCTCGACAAATACAAGGTCCGCCTGACCACCAGGGAGGTCTTTCCGGCCGCGATCGAATATCTCGCCGGCCCGGTCGTGATCCATCCGAACGAATATTACGAGAAGGTTGGTCCCAAGGGCCAGAACGAGAAGCCAGTGGGCTCTGGCCCCTACAAGGTCACGAATTACGTCCCGGGCAAGTCGATCACGCTGGAGCTCAACAAGGACTATTTCAGCGGTTCGCCCAAGCCCAGGGCCAGGATCGGCAAGGTCGAGATCCGCTTCATCCCCGATCGCCAGACCCAGATGGCCGAAGCGCTCTCGGGCGGAGTCGACCTGATCATGAACGTGCCGAAGGACCAGGCCGACCAGTTCAAGACAGTTCCCACGCTGCAGGTCGTCTCGGGCGAGACCATGCGTATCGTCTTCATGCAGATTAACGCACTCGAAAACTCGCCGGCGCCCGCGCTCAAGGACGAACGCGTGCGCAAGGCGATCATCCACGCCATCGACCGTGAGGCCATGGTCAAGAACATCGTCGGCGAGGGTTCGCGCGTCCTCAACACGATCTGCTTCCCCTCGCAGTTTGGCTGCACGGACGAAGGCGCGGCGCGCTACCCTTACGATCCCGCCAAGGCCAAGGCGCTGCTGGCCGAGGCCGGCGTCTCCAACCTGACGCTCGACATCGTCGCCTATCGCGAGCGCAACCAGACCGAGGCGCTGATCGGCTATCTCCAGCGGGTCGGCATCAAGACCAATCTGCGCTTCCTGCAATATGCCGCGATGCGCGAGGTCGTCAGCTCGAACAAGGCGATGCTGACCCATCAGACCTGGGGCTCCTTCTCGGTCAACGACGTCTCGGCCTCGACGCCGAATTTTTTCGCGTTCCGCAGCGAGGACATCACCCGCGACGCCGCGGTCCGCGACCTGCTCAACAAGGGCAACAACTCGGTAGACCCCGAGATCCGCAAGGACGCCTACAGGCGTGCCCTCAAGATCATCGCCGACAAAGCCTATGCCGTGCCGCTCTTTTCGCTGTCGACCTATTACGTCGCCAGCAAGGACCTCGTCTTCAAGCCCTACCCGGACGAGATCGTGCGGTTCTGGGAGATGAGCTGGAAGTAGTCCGAAAGGAGCGAAGCTTTACGATCGACTCCGGCGCTCCGCTTCGCTGCGGCCGGGATGACGAACGGAATATCGGAAAATCATGAAAAAACCCGGACAAACCCCTTGCTAGGCTTCATCCTCAAGCGCCTCGGCCTCGCGCTCCTCGTCGCGCTCGCGGTCTCCGCCATCGCCTTCTTCCTGCTACGGCTTACGGGCGATGTCGCGGTGGCGATCGCCGGCGAGGGCGCGCGGCAGGCCGATATCGAGCTGATCCGCAAGACCTACGGGCTCGATCGACCGGTCGTCATCCAGTATCTCGACTGGCTCTGGAAAACGCTGAACGGCGATCTCGGCACCTCGATCTATTTCAAGACCAATGTCGCCCCGTTGATCATCGACAAGCTGCCGGTGACGCTGATCCTGGGCCTGAGCTCGCTCGCTCTCGCGCTTGCGATCTCGATTCCGCTCGGCGTGCTGGCGGCGATCTACGCCAACAGCTGGATCGACCGCGTCGCCCTCGCCATCGCGGTCGTCGGCCAGGCGCTGCCGAATTTCTTCTTCGCGCTGATCCTGGTCATGCTTTTCTCGATCACGCTGCGCTGGCTGCCGGTCTCCGGCTCGCAGACCTGGCAGCACTATGTCATGCCGACGATCGCACTCGGCTATTACGCCGCTCCCGCCTTCATGCGCCTGATCCGGGCGGGCATGATCGAGGTGCTCTCGGCCGATTATGTCCGCACCGCCCGCGCCAAGGGCCTGCCGGCGCACAAGATCATCTTCAAGCACGCGCTACGCAACGCAGTCGTGCCCGTGGTGGCGCTGGCGGCGGTGCAGCTCGGCTTCCTCCTCGGCGGCTCGGTGGTGATCGAGACCATCTTCGCGCTCGATGGTCTGGGCTACCTCGCCTATCAGAGCATCACCTACAAGGATTTCCCGGTCATGCAGGCCGTCGTCCTGCTGCTCTCGGTGGTCTACGTCCTGCTGACGCTGCTCGCTGACATCGCCAATGCCTGGCTCGATCCGCGCATCCGGGTGGCCTGAGATGCAAAATCCCGAAACAGGAACGGCGGTTCTCTCGGTCGCGGATGCGCCCGAGCTCTCGGAAGGCCGCAAGCTACTGCGCCGGTTCCTCGGCCAGAAAGCCTTCACCCTGGGCTTCGGCCTGCTCGCGCTGTTCATCGCGATCGCGCTGCTGGCCCCGCTGCTCGCGCCGCACGATCCCTATGGGCAGGATTTGACCGCCCGCAACGTCCCGCCCTTCTGGTACGCCAAGGGCGACTGGGTCCATCCGCTCGGCACCGACCCGCTCGGCCGCGACTACCTCTCCCGCCTGATCTACGGCGCCCGGATCTCGCTGCTGATCGGCATCTGCGTCGTCATCATCTCCGGCGTGGTCGGCACGACCATGGGCGTGCTCGCCGGCTATTTCGGCGGGCGCATCGACATGGCGATGACCTTCCTCGTGACGACGCGGCTGTCCATGCCGGTAATCCTGGTCGCGCTCGCCGTCGTCGCCATCATCGGCTCCTCACTCTGGATCGTCATCCTCGTGCTCGGCCTGCTGAAATGGGACCGTTTCGCCGTGGTGATGCGCAGCGCGACCCAGCAGGTGCGCTCGCTCGACTATGTCGCCGCGGCCCAGGCGGCCGGCGCCTCGACGACGCGCATCATCCTGGGCGAAGTGCTGCCCAACATCGCCCCCCACCTCATCGTCGTCGCTACGCTGGAAGCCGCGAGCGCGATCCTGCTCGAGGCCGCCCTTTCCTTCCTTGGCTTGGGCGTGCAGCCACCCCTGCCCTCCTGGGGCCTGATGATTTCGGAGGCCAAGGTCCACATGTTCTTCTCATTCTGGCAGATCGCCCTTCCCGGTTCGGCGCTGGCGCTGCTGATCTTCGCGATCAATCTCGCCGGCGACGGCTTGCGCGACGCGATCTCGCCAGAGGGGCGCAACTGATGCAAGCTTCGGAAAGCACCGTCATCCTCGAGGTCGACGGCCTCAGCGTCGACATCGCGACGCCGCGCGGGCCGCTCCATGCCGTGCGTGACCTGTCCTTCAAGGTCGAGCGCGGCAAGACGCTCTGCCTCGTCGGCGAATCCGGTTGCGGCAAGTCGATGACCTCGCTCGCCATCATGGATCTGCTGCCGCAGGCGGCCAGGCGCAGCGCGCGCAAGCTCGCCTTCACCGGCGAGGACCTCGCCGGGGCCGGGGCCAAGCGCATCAACCGCCTGCGCGGCGACCGCATGGCGATGATCTTCCAGGAACCGGTGACGGCGCTGAACCCTGCCTACACCATCGGCGACCAGATGACCGAGGCCTACCGCCTGCATAAAAAGGCGAGTGCTGAGGAAGCCCGCAAGCGCGCCATCTACCTGCTCGGCAAAGTCGGTATCGCCAACGCCACGCAGCGCCTCGGGCAATATCCGCACCAGCTCTCGGGCGGACTGCGCCAGCGCGTGATGATCGCGATGGCGCTGATGTGCGATCCCGAGTTGCTAATCGCGGACGAACCGACGACGGCGCTCGACGTCACCATCCAGGCCCAAATCCTGCGCCTGCTGGCCGATCTCCAGGCCGAGTTCGGCATCGCCATGGTGCTGATCACCCATGATCTCGGCATCGTCGCGCGCATCGCCGACTGGGTCGGCGTGATGTATGCCGGCCAGATCGTCGAGGAGGGGCCGACCGAGGCGATCTTCCGGCGCCCCCGCCATCCCTATACGCAAGGGCTGATCGACTGCATTCCGGTTCCGGGCCGGACCGAGCCCGGCGGAACGCTCGGCGTCATTCCCGGCGTCGTGCCCTCCCTTGTCGGCCAGATCAGGGGCTGCAGCTTCCGCGACCGCTGCAAATATGCCGAGGCCGCCTGCGCGCAGGAGCCGCCGGTTCGCCACAGGGCTGACGGCCATAACTGGCGCTGCATCCTGGAGGACGCGGCATGAGCTCACCATCGTCACCCGGCGCCCTGCTGGAAGCCCACGACCTGACCCGCTCCTTCTCGGTCAGCCAGGGCCTGTTCGAGGGCAGGCGCATTTTGCATGCGGTCAACGGCGTATCGCTCTCGATCGCCAAGGGCGAGGTTCTCTGCATCGTCGGTGAATCCGGCTGCGGCAAGTCCACGCTCGCGCGCATGCTGCTCGGCCTGCTGCCGCCCAGCGCGGGCGCGATCGCGTTCGGTGGCGAGGATGTCCGCAGGCTCGGCCGGCTCGGCAT
This sequence comes from Bradyrhizobium jicamae, assembly GCF_018130695.1. Lineage (GTDB taxonomy): Bacteria > Pseudomonadota > Alphaproteobacteria > Rhizobiales > Xanthobacteraceae > Bradyrhizobium > Bradyrhizobium jicamae_B. The sequence goes on from NZ_JAFCJX010000023.1 coordinate 29,092, forward strand.
GGCAAGGCGCGTCCAGCCAGTCTTCCAGGATCCTTATTCCTCGCTCAACCCGCGCCGGACCGTCGCCTCGATCGTCGCCCTGCCGCTCGCCGTCCAGGGCATCGGCAGCAGCGCCGAACGCCGTAAGCGCGCGCTCGACATCCTCGACAAGGTCGGCCTGCCCAAACGCTTCGCCGACCGCTACCCACGCGAACTTTCCGGTGGCCAGCGCCAGCGTGTCGCCATTGCCCGCGCCCTGATCCTGAACCCCGACGTGGTGATCTGCGACGAGCCGACCTCGGCGCTCGACGTCTCCGTCCAGTCGCAGATCCTGAATCTGCTCGGCGATCTGCGCCGCGAGTTGGGGCTCACCTATGTCTTCATCAGCCACAATCTCGTGGTCGTGGAGCACATCGCGACCCGTGTCGCGGTGATGTATCTCGGGCGCATCGTCGAGCTGACCGGGACCGCGACCCTCTTCAGGGCGCCGCGCCACCCCTACACCAGGGCGCTGCTGGCCTCGGTGCTGACGCCGGAGCCGCGCGCCGGCATCCCCGACACCGGCCTCGGCCTCGCCTTCCCCGATCCGCTCGACCCGCCGCCGGGCTGCCCTTTCCATCCTCGCTGCCCTTCGAGGATGCCGCATTGCGCGACCGTGACGCCGCCTTTGCGCCAGGACGAGAGCGGACTGGTTGCGTGCCATTTGTATGAGCCACGGACGGCAGCGCCAACGGTCGTGGCTTGAGACGCTTCTCGCAGCCTCATCCTGAGGACAGAGAGTTATCGCACTCGAATACCTAACGGAGATCAACGTGACCCGCACCCAGGCCATCGCGCATGCGCAAGACTATTTCGACTCGGGCGCCTTCAAGAGTGACCTGACCCGGCTCGTTGCGATGCCGACCGAGAGCCAGAACCCCGAGCGTGCGCCGGTGCTTGCAGCATATCTCGAGACCGAAATGCGCCCGCTGCTGGAGAAGCTCGGCTTCACGTGCCGGATTCTGACCCATCCCCGCGCCAAGGGGCCGTTCCTCTTCGCCGAGCGCCTGGAGGATCCGAGCCTGCCGACGATCTTCGGCTACGGCCATGGCGACGTCATTCGCGGCCTCGACCAGCAATGGAGCGCGGGATTGTCACCCTGGACTCTGACCGAGCGCGGCGACCGCTGGTATGGCCGCGGCGTCGTCGACAACAAGGGCCAGCACGTCATCAACCTCAATGCGCTGCGCGCCGTGCTGGAGACGCGCGGAAAACTCGGTTTCAACGCCAAATACCTGATCGAGATGGGCGAAGAGTGCGGATCGCCGGGCCTGCGCGAACTCTGCGCCGAGCAGGCGGAGCTGTTCAGGGCTGATGTGCTGATCGCGTCGGACGGCCCGCGCCTCAATGCCGAACGCCCGACGATCTTCCTGGGATCGCGCGGCGGCGTCATGTTCGACCTGACCATCACCGCCCGCGAGGGCGGCCATCATTCCGGCAATTGGGGCGGCATCCTCTCCGATCCCGCGATCCAGCTCGCCCACGCCATCGCCTCGATCGCGTCGCCGACCGGCCGGATCCGCATCCATGAATGGGTGCCGAAGGAACTGCCCGAGCCCGTGCGCAGGGCGCTGGCCGATTGCGAGGTCGATGGCGGGCCTGACGGCCCGACGATCGATCCGGATTGGGGCGAGCCCGGTCTGTCGCCGGCCGAACAGGTCTTCGGCTGGTGCTCGTTCGACGTGCTGGCGATGAAGTCGGGCGAGCCGGAAACGCCGGTCAGCGCAGTGCCACCGAGCGCCTGGGCGCGCTGCCAGTTGCGCTTCGTCGTCGGCGTCGACCCGCAGGAGGCGATCCCGGCCCTGCGCCGCCACCTGGCGCGCCATGACTTCCCCATGGTCGAGATCGTCGCGCGGAAGGAGATCTTCAACGCCACCCGCCTCGATCCCGAAGACGCCTGGGTACATTGGGCGGTGGCTTCGATCGCCCGATCCACCAACAAGAAACCGGCCCTTCTGCCCAATCTCGGCGGCTCGCTGCCCAACGATATCTTCTCGGAGATTCTCGGCCTGCGCACGATCTGGGTGCCGCATTCCTATCCTGGCTGCTCGCAACATGCGCCCGACGAGCATCTGCCGGCGGCAATCGCGCGCGAGGGCCTGACGATGATGGCGGGTCTGTACTGGGATTTGGGCGAGGGAACGACGCCGGCGCTCTGAGCCCTCATGCGTTCGGCCGGCGCGGCGCCCTTTCCGGCGGAACATGGCGGGCGGGGCCCTGGCCGACAGACTGGGGAAGATACATTCATGACAGCTCCCGGCTGTTTCCACGACAAGAGTTGCAGTCCCCCAGTCAGGTAGCCACAGACGATTCAAGGAGAAAACATGAGCGCGAACCAACAGGCCACGAAAACCCTCTCGCATTGGGCGGCCACGGTACCAGCGCGATGGGCACCATCGACGCTCCGGATCGCCGAGCATTCCCTGGAGGACACCATCGCAGCGATGGTGGCGGGCGCAGGAGACCGCGTTTCGGCGTCCGTCCGGCTGGGGCTGGGGTCTGGAGCAGGATCCGTTCCCGTCATTGGCAGCACCAAGGGGTTGTGCGCGCCATTGAGTGCGCTCGCGAACGGAACAGCGGCGCATGCAAGAGAGCTGGACGAGATGTTCTTGGTTGCGGGAGGCCATTTCGGCTGCGCCGTCATTCCGGCGATTCTGGCGCAGGCTTTCGAGATGGACGCCTCGCTGGACCAGGTTCTGGATTCGCTGATTGTTGGCAGCGAAGTGATGGCCCGAATTGGCTTGGCCATGAACAGGGCGCATTTCGAAAAAGGCTGGCACGGCACGCAGACGATCGGCGTGATCGCCGCTGCCGCCGCTTGCGCAAGACTCCGGGGCCTGGACACCGACAAGATGACTCACGCGCTCAGCCTGGCGGTTTCCATGGCCGCGGGCCCCAAGGTGCAGTTCGGCACTGACGCCAAGCCGATGCATGCTGGGCTGGCCGCGCAGGGTGGCGTCTTGGCGGCCTCATTGGCGGCAGCGGGAGTGAGAGGCAGTGACGTGGCGCTGGAAGGCCCGCACGGCTTTGGCGCGCTGTATGCCGGCCACACGATGGCTGACTGGTCCGTTGTGGCAAACGTCCATGACGAACCCTTGGCCATTGAGAGCCACGGGCTTTCATTCAAGCTGTACCCGAACTGCGCGTCAACACATCGATGCCTTGACGCTTTGCAATCTCTTACGGCAGAGCACCGCTTCGATGCAGATGAGGTCGCACACGTCGAAACGCTGGTAGGGCGGGTCAACATGGTGAACCTCATGTATTCCGAGCCCCAGGATTCGCGGGAAGCCATGTTCTCGATGCAGTATGCCCTTGCAACCATGCTTCGCTATGGCACCGTGGAACTCGCCGACTTCACCCCGCAGGCGGTGCGCGATGCCAAGACCCGGCGCCACATGCAAATCGTCGAAATGCGACTGGATCCGAAGGCCGAAACCGGCACGGAAACTGCGAAGAATCTATTCCCTCACACAACGATCGTGACCTTGAAGGACGGCCGACGCCTGACGCGAACCTTGCAGCACGCCAAGGGGTCCTTGTTGAACCCGTTTTCTGCATTGGATCGGCAAGCAAAGTTTGACCAGTGCATGGCCGGCATCGCTCCCGCAGAACACCTCATGCAGGTTCGCCAGATTCTGTCCGCTCCGCAGGGCATCAAGGTTCGCCGCTTGCTGGAACTGCTCCAGTTCGAGACTCACGTGGATGACGGAGAGCGTTTTCACCGCACCACTGGGTGCACATCCTGAGCACCATCGGCGCGGCCTCGTTACCCTCCGGCGGGCGCGAAGAGGTGCATGCTGCCTGGTGACGGGCTCAGGTGTCGCTTGGCAGTTAATTGTGAGAATGCGGCTGTTCCGGCGAAATACCGGAGTGGACTTGCACCCTACTTTGGCCGTTACCTGTTCAGTTCTTATGACGTCGGGATCTGTAAACCCGCGCCTAGCCTCTTTCTCCGAGCCGCACAAAAATGGATTTTGCGCCAAGCCAATGCGCGGTGATAAAGGATAGCGATGTTGGCAAATCCAAGCTGCAATCGCGGCCGAGATGAAGGCGTTCCACTACCTGCCGAACGATCCGTCATCTGCAAGCCCGCGCCAAACCCGGTCTACGACGCGCTGAAAGAGATTCATTACAACGACAAGGTCTTCAGCTTTGGTATCTCCGACAGTCCCGGCGGCACGTATCTTTATCCACTAGGCAAGAAAACCGGCGTCCTAGTCACCGGCAAGCCCGTCAATACCCAGTTGCCGCCGCCTTTCAGCCAGGTACCCAACATCCTGGGAGTCGGCCACCAAATCCACCACAAGTTTGTGGTGTGCGGCTTCAGGGGAAACGACCCGGTGGTGTTCTGCGGATCGTCGAATCTCGCGCTCGGCGGTGAAGAATCCAATGGCGACAATCTGCTTGCGATCTACGATGACGATGTTGCTACCGTCTTTGTCATCGAGGCGTTGTTGTTGATCGATCATTTCAACTTCTTGGACAGTGCAGCAAGAGGTCCGAAAGCCAAGAAGCGAGGACCAAAGGAAAAGAAGCAGGCCGAAACGCAGCAGATGGCTGTCGATGCCGGCTGGCTTCTGTCGACCAGTGATGGTTGGGCGGCGAAATACTACGATCCGAAAGATTTGCACTCAATAGATCGAGATCTGTTCGCCTAAACGGCAGAGTGTGCCTTTCCCCACACCAACCAAACTTACGATACCTCATCCAATCATTTGCATAGGCACCCTTGCGGGAGATTCGAACAATCGGATACCGGAGAGAGCTGTGGCGTAGAAATGGCGGAGAGAGTGTCAGTCAATCCCCGTTGAAAGATAAAGGACTTTTGGCTTTCATAGACCAGAACCCACCATTTGAGTCACGACCAAAATGGTGTTTCACTTCCTGAGTCCAGACAACAACGCCATTACGCGCCTGACCAAGGGCAAATTGCTGTCGTAATAGCGCGACGTGGTTGCGGGGAAGCGCAACCGCGAAGACCGACATCCGTTGAAAAGTGGTCGATCGATCGTTCGCGCCTCAGTTTTGGTCTTCACCTCGATGTCCGGGCTCGAGACACAACCGAGCCGCGAAAAATCGCTCAAGCAAACCGATCCGGCCGAAAAGCGTCAAGGTTCAAAGCCTCATTTCGATTTTCGATGAGACTGGCAACCATGCGGCTCGTGGCGCCGGCCAGGGTCATGCCGAGATGTCCATGGCCAAAAGCGTAGATCAGGTTCGGATAGCGCCGACTGTGTCCGATGACCGGCAAGGAATCGGGAAGCGAGGGACGAAAGCCCAGCCATCGCGACTGGACGGCTCCGAGGTCAGGGAAAAGCTTGCGGACGCCCCGCTCTAGAAGCGCGGTTTGCTTCGGATTGAGCGGCGCGGAAAGACCCCCGAGCTCGACAGTTCCCGCAACCCGCAGCCGGCCCGTCATAGGCGTGGCATAGAAGCCGAGATCGACTGGGCTGACCGGCCGCTTGATCGGACAGGTGTCCATCGCGAACTCGATGTGATAGCCGCGCTCGGTATCGAGCGGGATTTTCTCGCCAGCTTGTGCGGCCAGATCCCGGGACCAAGCACCGGCTGCGAGGACAACCGTTTGCGCTTCGATCGAGCGATCGCTGCACGCCAGACGGATTTGGCCTCCGTCCTGTGGTTGCAGCCTATCAACCCGCGCCCGTTCGAACGAAGCGCCCTTCGCCGCGGCCGCGACCGCCAGCCGACCGGTCAGCGCTGCTGGATCGACAATGTGAGCTGCATCAGGGAAAAGAATTCCGCCGGATGCGCGAGGCAGCGCAGGCTCCAGCCTTGCGACCTCTTCTGACGTCAACCGCTCCTGTCGGACGCCTAGCTCGTTGCGCAGCCGGGCGCCCCACTCGCCGTCTTCTCGCGGCATTTTTCCCCGATAGAGATAGAGGCACCCCTCATATCGGATTAGATCTGACAGTCGGGCTTGCTCTGCGAGTTCACGCCAAGTCGGCATCGCATCTTTAAGCAGCTCCGCCAGCGCGTAAGCGTTGCGGCGCGCGCGGACGGGCGTGGATTGCCAAAGGAAGCGCGACAGCCAGGGAAAAAGCGCGGGCAATGCAGCCGGCCTGACGGCGAGAGGGCTGTCCCGATTGACAAGCAGGCTCGGCAGATTCCGGAGAACGTCGGGGTTGCCGACGGGTGCGCAGGCATAGGGCGCCAGTGTTCCGGCATTGCCGTAGGAGGCGCCCGAACCTGGGTCGTTGGGATCAATGACGACGACATCACGGCCATCGCTCGCCACCTGGAACGCAATCGCAAGCCCAATGATTCCGGCTCCGACGATCACAACGTCTGTTTTGATCGATTCGGCCACGACGCCTCAGACCGCGCCGGAGATTTCGAAATGACCGGCGTTCAGCAGGTCGGCCATGATCGACAGCGCCTGCCGCAACTCGCCGGATGAGGGAGCGGCGCCGACATTGATCCGCACCGCATGGGCAAGCGTCTCGCGTCCGACGGCGAACGCGTCGGCCGGGAGCACGCCAACGCCGCGCTGACGGCAGGCGCGGGCGAACGCCGCACCGCGCCAGGGTTCGGGCAAATGCAGCCAGGCGTGCGGCGACGTCTCCTGCGTCTGAACATCGAACGCCACAAGCGCCTCGCGCAGGATTGCCTGACGCCGGCGCAGCTCCTCGCGCTGGACCTCGATGATGCGCGTCGCGGTCCCCTCCTCCAGCAAGATCGTGGCGATCAAGGCCGTGAGCGGACTGATGCTCCAGCAATCGATCCGCAGCGCCGCCGCGACATTGCCCAGCACCGCACGGGGCGCGACAACGAACCCATAGCGCAGGCCGGGCGCGATGCATTTCGACAGTCCGCTGATGTGGACGGTGAGTTCCGGCTCGAGAGCAGCGAACGACGGAACGGCACGATCGAGCAGCGGACGGTAGACGTCGTCCTCGATGATCAGAACATTGTGGCGGCGCGCGATCGCGGCGAGTGCGCGGCGGCGTTCTTCGCTCAATGTGACCGTTGTCGGATTGTGCAGGCTGGGCACGACGAACACGGCACGAGGGCGCAAGGTCGCGCAGGCCGACTCGAACGCGTCGGGCCGCATGCCCTCGCGATCGATCGATACCCCGCGGAGGTCGACGCCGTGCGACCGGCAAAGCGCGCTGATGCCTTGGTAGGTGATAGAATCGGCGAGCACGATATCGTCGGGCTGGGTCAGGGCCCGCAACACGCAGGCAAGGCCATGCTGGGCACCGTCGGTCAGGACGACACGACCGGCGTCACCGTCACCGGCAACGCCATCGAGCCAATCTGCCACCGCGGCGCGCGCCCATTCCGGACCTTCGGGGGGATGGTAGTCCTGCAAGGCGCCGAACCGGCGATCCTTTGCGAGGTGTGGCAGCAGCAGCGCGAGCGCCTCGCGATAGGCCGACGTCGCCGGCCTGTTGACAGACAGATCGATCAGCCCGGCCTCATCGCTCGGAGCCGATTTGAAGCCACCTTCCTCGGCCTCCTTGCCGGCGACAAGCGTTCCACGACCGGGGCGCGCCTCGACGAGCCCGCGCTGCTGCAAGGCCGAGAAGGCACGGGTCACGGTCGTGACATTGATGCCGAGCAGGCGCGCAATTTCCCGGTGCGGTGGCAACCGGTCGCCCTCAGCCAACTCCCCGCGTGCAATTCGCTCACCGATGGCGTCCGCCAAGCGCTGATAAATTGGTCGGTCGTTGTCCGGCAGTTCCAGATTTTCGAGCATTGCGGCTTGGCGCCTCGAACGTTCTTGTCGTCAGCAAAGCCTTCTTATCATGGAGAAAAGCACCAGACAACCGAACTTGTATGCATACCAACAGCTTCATCAACCTATTATATGGCATATTATCTGCCATAAATTGCATCATACGACCACCTTGACGCTTAAAGCGTCACATTGTACGGTCACTCAATATCCTATTGTCTGACCACATAACTGCGGCAAGGTGCCTGGAGGTCGAGCGATGGTTTCAACCGGACAAAGTTCGTCGCTTCGTGAAGCCATGGCCGAAGGCGCGCCTTCCACAACCGGCCAGCCGGAAGCCGCCGCGGCGGCAGGCAAGCCGGTTGCCGGTCACGAGAAGGGGAAACCGGCCGACGCAAAGTTCGTCGAATTCATCGATGTCGAAAAGCTGTATGGAAACTTTCACGCCGTCCGCCGGCTCAATCTGAGCATTGGCCGAGGGGAGTTTCTGACATTCCTCGGGCCATCGGGCTCCGGCAAGACCACCACCTTGAACATGCTGGCGGGCTTCGAACGCCCGAGCCAGGGCGTGATCACGCTCGACGGGAAATCGGTCGACCGTCTGCCGCCCTATGAGCGGAACATCGGTATGGTGTTCCAGAACTACGCGCTATTTCCGCACATGAGTGTGGCCGACAACGTCGCATTCCCGCTGTCGGTGCGAAAGGTGCCGAAGGCCGAGATCGGGCCCCGCGTCATCCGCGCGCTCGAAATGGTGAAGCTGGAGCGCTTCAAGGACCGCAGGCCGACGCAGCTCTCCGGCGGACAGCAGCAGCGCGTCGCGCTCGCCCGGGCGCTGGTCTTCCAGCCGACCCTGGTGCTGATGGACGAGCCGCTCGGCGCGCTCGACAAGAAGCTGCGCGAGCATATGCAGATCGAGTTGAAGCAGATCCACGAAATGCTCGGCGTCACCGTCGTCTACGTGACGCACGACCAGAGCGAGGCGCTGACGATGTCGGATCGCGTCGCGATCTTCGAAAGCGGCGACATCGCGCAGATCGGGACTCCGGACGCGCTCTACAACGAGCCCGCGACCGCCTTCGTCGCCGGCTTCATCGGTGAAAATAATGCGCTGGACGGCATCGTCGAGCGGGTCGACGGCAACCAATGCCTGGTCGCGCTGCCGACGGGACTGACGACAACAGCGATGGCGGTCGGCGGTATCCGGCCCGGCGCTGCAGTCCAGCTGGCGATCCGGCCGGAGCGAATCGGAGGCAGCGACGAGCCGGCGGACAATCGTTTCAAGGCGACGGTCGACGGCCGAATCTATCACGGCGACCATCAACGCCTGCTCGCGCGCTTGCCGAGCGGGCAGGTGCTGACCGTCAAGGTCAGCCCCGATGCCGCGATGGCGGCGGGCGAAACCATCGATCTGGGCTGGCGCACGGTCGACTGCCGGGCCTTTGCGGCGGGCGCAGCTCCAAACGCTAACACCGCGAACACAGGGAGTGTTTCATGAAGCTGATCTACAGGACGACCTTGCTTGCCTTGTTGCCTGCGCTCGCGAGCGCCGGGATCATGTCGCAAATCCGGTCGGCCGCCGCTGCGGAGCTCACCGTCATGGCTACAGGCGGCGAATGGCAGGCGGCGCTGCGCAAGGCCTGGTTCGAGCCGTTCGCCAAGAAGATGGGTATCACGTTCAACGAGCAGGAATACACCGGCGAGCTCGGCAAGATCAAAGCGATGGTCGAGACCGGCAATGTGCCGATCGACCTCGTCACCGTCGAGACCTCGACCGTTCTGCAAGGCTGCGACGCCGGCGTGCTAATCCGCCTCGACTATTCGAAGGTCGCCGATCGCTCGCGATTCCTGCCGGGCACGGCCTTGGACTGCGGTGTCGGCATCGACGTCTATGGCGACGTCCTTGCTTACGACACCACGGTGCTGAAGGAAGCTCCGACATCGGTGCTCGATATCTTCGATACCAAGAAATTCCCCGGCAAGCGCGCCATGCGCAAGGCGCCGGCGCAGAATCTCGAATGGGCGCTGATGGCCGACGGCGTGCCGATCGCCGACGTCTACAAAGTGCTGGCGACGCCTGAAGGCGTCGACCGCGCCTTCAAGAAGCTCGATACGATCAAGAAGGATATCGTCTGGTGGGAGGCCGGCGCGCAGCCGCCGCAACTGCTCGCATCCAAGGAAGTGGTGATGACGACCGCATGGAACGGACGCATTCAAAACGCGATCGACAAGGACAAGCGCCCGTTCGCCATCGTCTGGGACAATCAAATCGTCGAATACGATATGATTGCGATCCCCAAAGGCGCCAAGAATCTCGACCTCGCCTACAAATACCTCGCCTATGCCGCCGAGCCCGAAGTGAGCGCGCAGCTCGGCCGTCACATCCCCTATGGCCCTGTGATGGCCGACGCGACGCCGTTCGTACCCAAGGATGTGCTGTCGAAACTGCCGACGGCGCCGGACCACATGAAGGCCTACCTGGTCGGCGACGTCGAATTCTGGGGCGACCAGGGTGAGGATCTGGTGAAGCGCTTCAACGCCTGGCTCGCCCAGTGAGATAGTGCGGCACCATCGCGATCGGGCAACACCGCCAGATCGCCAGCGACCATGCGAGGTGACGTTCATGTCGTCGATTGCGATACCAGGCATCAAGGCACGGACCGGCGCGACGGATCGCAGCGACAGCCTGCGGCCATTGGCATTGGCCGCGCCGCTCTTGCTGCTGCTCGCCTTCAGCTTCGGGGCACCGATCGTGCTGTTGCTGTCGCGCGCCGTCTACGAGCCGACCATCGCCAATACGTTGCCGCAGACGATTGCGGCCCTGCGCGCCGACAGCGGCGCGGGCGTGCCGGGCGAGCCGGTGTTCCGTGCCTTCGCGGCCGACCTGAAAGCGGCCCAGGCGGGCGGCACGATCTATGAATTCGCCAAGACGCTCAACACGCGCCTGCCCGGGGCGCGGAGCCAGGTGTTGCGCCTCGCGCGGCTCGCCGGCCAGGACCCGGCCGCCACCAAGGAGGCGATCATCAAGGCTGCGCCACTGCTCGGCGAAGACCAGGGCTGGGCGGCGATCCGCTCGGGGACCAACCGCTTCACCTCGTTTTTTCTGCTCAGCGCTTTCGATCTGCGCTGGACCGATCAGGGAACGATCGGCGCGGTCCCGTCCGCTCAGGCTGTGTTCACCCGGGTGTTCGGCCGGACCTTCCTGATCGCGACGCTGGTGACGCTGGCAACGCTGGCACTCGCCTTCCCGCTGGCCTACGTGATGACCAATGTGCGGCCGGTGATCGCCGGCATCGTGCTCGTGCTGGTGCTGCTGCCGTTCTGGACGTCGATCCTGGTGCGCACGGCGGCGTGGACCGTGATCCTGCAAAAATACGGCCTGCTCAACGACCTGCTGCTCTGGCTCGGCGTGACGTCGGACCGCATCGAGCTGATGTACAGCCGGACCGGCCTCATCATCGCGATGACGCACATCCAGCTGCCTTTCACGCTGCTGCCGATCTACAGCGTGATGCGCGCGGTGCAGCCGTCGCAGCTCCGCGCGGCCCAATCGCTCGGCGGCCGGCCCTTCACCGTGTTTCGCAGGGTCTATCTGCCCCAGGTCATGCCGGGCGTGCTGGCAGGCTGCCTGCTCACCTTCATCCTGTGCCTGGGCTACTACATCACGCCGGTCCTGATCGGTGGCGCCAGCGACCAGTTGATCAGCAATTTCATCGCCAACTACGTCAACGTCGAACTGAATTGGGAAATGGCGGCGGCACTCAGCTTCGTGCTGCTGGCGTCCACGCTCGGCCTGTACGTGACGATGACACGCTATCTCGGTCTCGACCTCTTCAAGATGGGATGAAGTGCCATGCTGTCACCCTACCCGACCACGGCTGAACGGATTCGTGTCGCCGCGCTATGGATCTGGTGCGTGCTGGTTCTGATCTACCTCGTCGTGCCGATCTTCGTGCCCGTGCCGCTGTCCTTCAACAGTGGATCATTCTTCACATTCCCGCTCGCGGGCGTATCGACCCGTTGGTACGAGGTCGTGCTCGGGACGGCGCGCTGGCGTGCCGCCATCGGCAACAGCCTGCTGATCGGGTTGGGCGCCACCGTCCTGGCGACATTGCTGGGAACGCTGACTGCGATCGGACTGTCGGATCCGAAATTCCCGGCACGCCGCTTTGTCGTCCCGCTCTTGATCTCGCCCCTGATCGTCCCGGTCGTCGTGACCGCGGTCGGCACCTATCTGTTCTATGCTCGCATCGGGCTCGCCAACACCTATTTCGGCATCATCCTCGCCCACACCGTGCTGGCGAGCCCCTTTGTCGTGGTGACCGTCGGCGCCAGCCTCTCTGGCTTCGATCGCAACCTGATGCGGGCGACATCGATTCTCGGCGCCAAGCCGCTGACCGGGTTCCTCCGGGTCATGCTGCCGATGATCCTGCCCGGTGTCTTGTCGGGTGCAGCCTTCGCCTTTGTGACGTCCTTCGACGAGGTCGTCGTCGCCCAGTTTCTCGCCAACGCGCAGCAGCGCACCCTGCCACTGGAAATGTTCACAGGCCTGCGCGAGCAATTGAGCCCGGCAATCACGGCGGCCGCCACGCTGATGATGGGCCTGTCGATCCTGCTGCTGATCGTCGCCAATCTGCTCGCCCGCCGGTCGCGGCAAGCCGGCGCGCCGGCCGAGTGAGGCCTTGTCGCATGTCCTACCACACCACGATCAACGGCACGCGCTGGAGCTTTCCCGACCTCAGAACGCTGCTCGCCAAGGCGTCGCCGGCGCGCTCCGGTGATGCTCTGGCCGGCGTCGCGGCGCAGAGCGCGATCGAGCGCGTCGCCGCGCAGATGGCGCTGGCCGATCTTCCGCTCAAGACCTTCCTGAATGTCGATCTCGTGCCGTATGAAGACGACGAGGTCACGCGTCTGATCGTCGACGGCCATGACCTCGCGGCATTCGAACCGGTGTCGCATCTGACCGTGGGCGGGTTTCGCGAATGGCTCCTCGACACCGGGACCACGACAGGCCAGCTGACGGCGCTGGCCCCCGGCCTGACCCCGGAAATGACTGCTGCGGTCTCCAAGATCATGCGCGCGCAGGACCTCATCGCGGTCGCCGCCAAATGCAGCGTCGTGACGGCCTTCCACAACACCATCGGATTGCCCGGCCGGCTCTCCACGCGGCTGCAACCGAACCATCCGACCGACGATTCCCGCGGCATTGCCGCGAGCCTGCTGGACGGACTGCTGTTTGGCGCCGGCGACGCCGTGATCGGCGTCAATCCCGCGACCGATACGTTGCAGGATTATATGCGCATCGTCAGCCTACTCGACGAGGTCCGCCAGCGCCTCGATGTTCCGACGCAGACCTGCTGCTTGGGTCATGTCACGACCGCGATCCAGGCCATCAATCTCGGCGCCCCTGTCGATCTCGTCTTTCAATCCATTGCCGGCTCGGAAAAAGCCAACCGTGGATTCGGGATCAGCCTGTCCACCCTCGCCGAGGCCCACGATGCTGCGCTTTCGTTGAATCGCGGCAAAGTCGGCCGCAACGTCATGTATTTTGAGACCGGACAAGGCAGCGCATTGTCCGCCGATGCGCATTTTGGGCTGGACCAGCAGACGATGGAGGCGCGCGCCTACGCCATCGCACGGCACTTCAAGCCGCTGCTGGTCAACACCGTCGTCGGCTTCATCGGCCCCGAATATCTCTACAACGGCAAGGAAATCACGCGGGCCGGGCTCGAGGACCATTTCTGCGGAAAACTGCTCGGCGTGCCGATGGGATGTGACGTCTGCTACACCAACCACGCCGAAGCCGATCAGGACGACATGGATGCGCTGCTGACGCTGCTCAGCGCCGCGGGCGTCAGCTTCGTCATCGCGGTCCCCGGCGCCGACGACGTCATGCTGAACTATCAGAGCCTGGCGTTTCACGACATCCTCTACGTCCGCCAGGCTCTCGGCCGGCGTTGCGCGCCGGAGTTCGAGAACTGGCTGCAACGAACCGGCCTTGCCGATTTGGACGGCCGCCCGCTCGAGCAAGTCACATCCGGAACGATCGGCCCGGCCCTAGCGCTGATCGAGGCGATGAAGGCCTGATCATGCGCGACGACGGTCCCGGAAAAAGCGATCAGCTCGCAACGACCGACCAACTCGCGCGCCTGCGACAATTCACGCCGGCGCGCATCGCGCTCGGTCGCGCCGGGTCCGGGCAACCGACCGGGACGAGCCTCCGCTTCATGCTCGATCATGCCCGCGCACGCGACGCCGTTCACGCTGCACTTGATTTCGAGGCGATTGGACAATCGCTTCGAGAGCGAGGCTGGAGCGCCGTTACCGTCCGGAGCGCTGCGGCCGATCGGACCGAGTATCTGCGCCGCCCGGATCTGGGACGCCGCCTTTCGCCCGAGGGACGTCTTGCCATCGAGGGCCTGCGGCGTGGCGACAATATCGCGATCGTCGCCGCCGATGGTCTCTCCGCTTCGGCCATCGAGATCAACCTTCAGCCATTGCTCGATCATCTGCGACGGCTGTTGTTGGCCCGGGGCCTCACAATCGGTCCCCTCGTTCTGGTCGAGCAGGGACGCGTCGCGATCGGTGACGAGATTGGTGAAATGCTTGGCGCGGGGCTGGTCGTCGTCCTGATCGGCGAACGTCCGGGTCTGTCCGCGGCGGACTCGCTCGGCGCCTACATGACGTGGCGGCCACGGATCGGCACGATGGATTCAAACCGAAACTGCATATCCAATATTCGCCCGGCGGGACTGCCGCCGGAAGAGGCTGCGACACAGATCATCGGCATAATCGAGCTAGCGTTCAAGCATGCCGTGACAGGCGTCCAGCTGAACGACTTGCGGGGAGGTGAAGCAATCCCTGTAGTCGGGCCTCAAGAATAGGCAAACCAAATCGGTCGCCTGGCCAACTGGTAGCTACTTTCACTCTCACGGTGCATGCTGCACCTGCATATTGAATGGCACCGGCGTCGGTAGCGATCCAGTCGCCGCGCCATGAGCCCGAACTGCGCGACTGCAAGGGATGGCCCTAGATCGTCTCAGTCGGGGGCACAGAATCATACAAAGTCGTGGGCAGGCGCAGAAAATCGCACAAATGGCGGAGAGAGTGGGAGTCGAACCAACGGTTTTTAATCATTCCACTTGAAGCTGCTGAGTAAGTGCCTGCCTCCTCCAAAGATTTTGAGTCCGAGCGGGGTTCGATTCCGGTCGGGTGATTGTGGAGACAAGAACCGCCTGGACCGTGCCTGCTGTAGAGCGCTTGCTGATTTGTTTTTGCCAGCCAATGTCGCGTGCCCTCCTGCTGGTATTTCTGCTGGTATCGGCAGCAACGGGTGACAAGAATCATTATGATTTCAAACCGTTATGGTAGTAAGCGATTGTCGGCCAGGGGCACCAGCCTTCGCTGCTTCGCAGCTACGGCTTCGCAAGCCGGTCTCCCGTAGCGAAGCGCCCCCCTGGTCCGCCACAACAGCCGGCCGGATTCGGTCGGCCGCATCATTTTCGACAACGTGAAATGTTCGGGCTGGTCCGTTTCGCATTTGGACGATCTCAAGACCGTTCATGGCGACGACGGCATGCACCGATAGCTTTCGGCGCGCAGACGGTCGCCGCCAGCGTAGTGAGGATAGTTCGGGTAACGGCACATCGGACGGGATGCCAGGAGCTTGAACGGCGCGGCCGTCTCTTTGACGGTCTGGACCAACGCATCCGCCGGCGGCACGCCCTCGTTGACCCACTTGTCCAGCGGGTCGAGCAGATCGACCATGGTCGGCACCAGCTTGCCGTCGGTCACGCTCGTCGCCGGCCCTGAATGCGTGGAGGCGGGCGATATGAAGAGACGAACGGATTGATCGACGGTTGATTTCCCGATCCTTGCCGTAACGGCATCGACGTAATTGATGGCCGAGAGCGGGCTGAGCGCAAGATCGCCGGAGTTGGAGCGAATGATCAACTTGCCGCCGCGCGCGAAAAATACCGACAGATCCGGGTTCGTCGAATCGAGCAATTCAGACAATTGCAGCAGGCGATCGCGAAATTTTTCCGGATCGAACGCACCCGGATCGAACGTCGCGTCCTTGGTGACGAAGAACCGAACAAAATTCGCGCCATACAGCCAGTGGATCGAAGACGTCTCCGGGTCCACGACTGACGTCGGCACGGCTGCTCCTGTCACCCACCGCACCATATGCGGGCTGCGAGGGTCCGGCGTGATCTCGTTGCCGTACAGCCACTTTGGATAGGTCGAGAGGCCGTTTGCGACCGGAAACGGCAGGGTATAGGGCGAATGGACGGCCGCGATGGCTGCAATCTGCTTGTCGGAGAGACAGGTATCGCCGCTGTCCGCACCGTCGGCACAGCGCAATTGCTGCAGATCGATCTTTGCGGGACAGCCGAGATAGTTGTTGATCACGCCGTCCGCGAGTCCGTCCAGCGCATCGCAGCGGTCGGCGACGAATTTCGCGAACATGCCGACTTTCGCGGGCGATACCCATCCGCCTCGAAGCTGTGGCGCCTCATGATGAACGAAAGCCTGGAAAATCATCGAGATTTGAATCGCCGGCACGACGCTGACGATGCCGTCGTAATCCGCCGGGAAGCGCTGGGCCATCGTCAGGCCCTCGCGCCCTCCCTCGGAGCCACCGAAATAATACGTCCGGGATGGCGACTGGTCGTAAAACGCGCGGATCACATCCACGCTGACGTCCTTGACCTTCTTGTAGGAGGCGTAAGCGTAGTTCAGGAGCATTTCGTCATTGAGGCCGAACTGCGCCACGTTAGCCGGCGCATAAGCGGACGCCTGGTGACCGGAATCGGTTCCGAAGGTCGCATAGCCGCGCATCAGCGGGAGCGGATCGTCGGGCGCTGCGTCGCGCAACGGCGCAAGTCCGGTGATCAGCACGCCGTTGTATCCGCCACCGCCATATTGCAGCGCCTTGCCGTTCCAGGAGATCGGCAGGTTGATCTCGAAATTGATCAGCTGCGCGGCGGGATCGATCGGTGCGATGCTGCCGAGCACCTTGCAGAAATCGGGCGTCGCTGGCGTGGCCGCGGCGTTGGCGACGACGATGACAGCCGAGGCAACGCTGGCGTCGCCGCTTGGCAGTCCGATCGACGCGGCGGGAATGACACGACCGGCAAGCGTCGAACAAGCGGCCTTGAGCTGCTCCGCGCCGGGCCGCGCGGCAGGACCGTTCTCTGCGCGGCAGGGGTCGCTGCTCGCCACCAGCACGGACAGCAATAGCAGTGACGTTCCAAGCAGCAAGCCGTGATTCATCTGCACCTCCCATTACTTCGGGCCTTCGCGCTCCCGTCGGCTATCTGATCTTATCGTCTTATCGCCGCAACCGTGACCACTACACTTTCTGCGCCTCCGTCACAGGCCATTTGGCGAGCTCATGCCGCTGGAGCTTGCCGGTGGTGCTGCGCGGAAGTTGTTCGGGCCGCACGAATTCGATGAAGCGCGGGCGCTTGTAGCCGGCCAAATGCTCGCGGCACCAGGCGACGATATCAGCTGCCGAGGCCTGCTGATTCTGGCGCAGCACCAGCACGGCCTTGATCGTTTCACCCCAATGCGGGTCCGGGATGCCGAGCACGCAAACTTCCTGCACGGCGGGGTGGCGCGCGATCACCTGCTCGACCTCCGCCGGATAGACATTTTCGCCACCACTCTTGATCAGATAACGCTTGCGGTCGACATAGGTCAGCGTGCCGTCGGACTCGCGCCGCAGCAGGTCGCCGGTATGAAGCCAGCCGCCCTGGAACACCTCCTCATTGGCCTTGGGATCGTCGAGGTAGCCGCTCATGACGCTCGGCCCTCGCACCACGCATTCGCCGGCCTGGCCGTTCGGCACCTCGTTCATCGCATCATCCACGATGCGAACGTCGAGCAGCGGGCTCGGTTGCTTGCGTAGGCTCGGCTTCTCGCCGGGACGGCAGACGCCATGTGCCAGCAGATAGGAAACCTCGCTCTGGCCGAAGGCATCATAGAAATCGATTTTGAAGGTTGTGGTGAGCTGCGCGACGATATCCGGCATCATGTTGGCGTAGCCGATCGCAAAGCGGAAGCTCGAAAGATCGTAGTCACCGCGGCGTTGATGGTTGAGGACATCGGTCAGGACGCCCGGCAACAGCAGGGTCCAGGTCAGGCGATAACGCTCCATTGCGCGAAACATCGTCTCGGCATCGGCCTTGGCGAAGGTGGCGTAGATGCCGCCCGTGATCAAGGTCGCGTAGAGCGACTCGTCGCCGCCGCAGTGGAATAGAGGTAGCCAGCCGACGAAGCCGTCAGCTCCGGTGAGTCCGAACCATTGCGCCAGCCTGAGGCCTCGGATCGCAGCGGCGCGCTGGCTGATCATGGCGCCCTTCGGTCGCCCGGTGGTGCCGCTGGTGAAGAGGACGTTGTGGATGTCCTCGGGGGAAGCGACGAGGGGCGGCTCGTCCGGCGCGGCGGCCGCGAGCAACGCTTCATAGTCGAGCCAACCCTTGCTTTCGAAACCGTCGAGGCCGATCCAGTGCTCGAGGAAGGGAGCGCGGTCGCGCGACGGAACGATCGCGGCAGCGTGGGTGCCAGAGGCGATCACGACGCTGGGCAGCGTCTTTTCGAGGCAATGAAGCAATTCCTCCGGATGCAGCCGGATGTTCAGTGCAACGACGGTGACGCCGAGCGCCGCGCAGGCGGCATAAGCCTCGATATATTCGGGTCGGGTCTCGCACAGCACGGCGATCCGCCCACCGCGCTGCAATCCGAGATTCGCCAGCGCGCCTGCAAGACGCCACGAACGTTGTCGCAGCTCGGCATAGGTCAGGGAGCCGTGCTCGGAGGTTACGGCAACGCGATCCGCGAAGACAGTGAAGGCACGGCGGAACACACTGTCGATGGTGGTTGAGGAACATGCGGCAGCCTGGGCCGCGGCGGCCATCGGCGGAGGCGACGGGTCATGGCGATGCGGCATCGTGGGGCTCCGTGGCTCTCGTTTGAGCATGATCTCTTCGGAAAACCGCTCCACACTTTTCCGGATCATGCTTTAGCTCGCCTGCCGGCAACTGAACTGGCCGGCGGTGGCGAGGCTCGTTTCATATTCGCGGGCCAGCTGGCGGCAGAGATCCTGCACCGGTGGAATGGTCTCGATCCCGCCGACGCCCTGGCCGGCGGCCCAGATGTCCTTCCAGGCCTTGGCGTCGGTGGTGCCGAAATCAAGCTGCTGCGGAGGCGTGAGATTGTCGGGATCCCGCCCCGCTGCGGCAATGCTCTGGCGCAGGAAGTTGCCGGCGATGCCGCTGATCGCCGGAGTGTAGACAATGTCGGCCGCCTTGGATTCCACCAGCATTTGCTTCAGGCGCTCGACGGCAAGACTTTCCTGCGTCGCCATGAAGCGTGTCCCGACATAGGCCATATCAGCGCCCATCAGCCGCGCGGCGGCAATCTGCGCGCCATTGCTGATCGAGCCGCCGAGCAGCAACACGCCGTCGAAGATGCTGCGGATTTCCTGCAGCGCGGCAAAGGCGCTGATCATGCCGGCATGGCCGCCCGCGCCGAAGGTGACAGCGATCAGCCCGTCGACGCCGGCCTCCGCCGCCTTGGCCGCGAATTTGAGATTGGTGACGTCGTGAAAGACAAGACCACCGTAATCATGCACCGCTGCGATCAGGTCGCGGTTGAGGCCGAGGGACGTAATCACCAGCGGCACCTTGCGCGCGATGGTGAGGGCGAGATCGGCCTCGAGCCGGGAATTGCTTCGATGCACGACGAGATTGACGCCGAAGGGCGCGGCTCTCGGCAAGGCAGCCAGACGCTGGCCGATCTCGTCAAGCCAACCGGCGTAACCCTCCGTGGTGCGCGCGTTGAGCGCGGGGAACGTACCAACCACGCCGGATTGACAGCAACCGACGACGAGATCCGGACCGGAGATCAGGAACATCGGTGCGGCCACGACCGGGACGGTCAGGCGGTTGGCGAACCGACTCGGAATTGGCATCGGAATCATCCCAAAGGAGAAACATCCGGACTCCGCGGCGGCCCGCAGAGCCCGGTCTCGACTAATACTGCTTGAACTCGCTCAGGGCCTTGAACGCGTTCGCCTTGGTGTCGAACTGGTAGACGCCGACGGCCGTTCCCGAGAGTTGCAGGGGATTATCGAAACTGATCGGGGCGCTGAGGCCGCCGGTCTCGAAATTCTTCAAGCCCCTCAACTTCTCGATGGTGCAGGTGCGCGTCAGCTCCTTGCCGCACTGCCTCATGCCCTCGGCCAGCGTCTTCAGCCCGATATAGGCGACATAGGTGTAGCGACTGATGTTGGAGAGCTCGTCGTCGGTGACGAACTTCTTCGCCAGCACCTTGAACTTGTCATTGGCCGGGCCGACCAGCGAAACGTAATCGGCGACCATGAAGTCGTAGCCGGCCGGCGCGGACAGGGCAGCGGAGGCCGGGATACCTTCGCTCCAGACGCCCGCCGACTGGATCTTCATGTCGAGCTTGCGGGCCTCGGCGAGGATATTGGCGGCGCCCGCGAAGATCCCGCCATTGGCCAGCACGGTCACGCCGGCCTGCTTCATCTGCGCCATCTCGGCGGAGAAGTTGGTGGTCCCCTTCTTGAAGGCGACGCGGACTGCGGCCTTGCCGCCGAACTCCTTCACCGCGCGGTTGAAACCGGCTTCGACGTCCTTGCCGAAGTCATCATCCTGCCGAAGGATGCCGTAGACCGCATCCTTACCTTCCATGTTGTCGTGAATGTATTTCAGCTGCGCGTAGAAGGCATCCTCGTAATTGGCGCCGAACGTGAAGACTGATGGACGGACCGGCGTGTAGACCAGCTTGGCCGGAGCTTCGGTGACGACGGTCGGCAGGTTGTGCTCGGTGATCAGCGGCATCATCGCGAGCACGTTGGCGGTGCCGGACGTGCCGTTGAGCGCGAAGATGCCGTCGACCTCGATCAGCTTGGTCAGCGCCTGGAACGAGCGGGCCGGAATGTAGCCATCGTCTTCCGTGATGACGGTCAGCTTGCGTCCGTTGATGCCTCCCGCGGCGTTGATCTCGGCCGCGGCGATCTTGGAGCCCAGCGCAAAACCCTTGCCGACGAAGGCCGCCGGGCCGGTCATGATGTTGACGTCACCGACCTTGATCTCGGTATCCGTCACCCCAGGTTCGGCCGCGTACGCAACCGTCGACAGCAGCAATGCTGCGGCACATGTAATAATGCTTGTTCTCATGATACCCTCCCGGCGAAGTTGAGATGTCTTGTCAGTATGCGAGTGGCCAGTTGCTCCAGTATTTGCGCGCGTCTTTCCAGACGCCGATCAGGCCCTCGGGCTTGAAGCGCAGAAACAGCACGATGACGACGCCGTAGGCCGCACCGCGGATCTCGTAGACGTAGTCGGTGAACAGCGCGGATTTCTCGTCGGCAAACATCGAGAAGAACAGCCGCAACGTCTCGGGCAGAAACGACAGGAAGATCGCGCCGAGCACTGCGCCTGCTATCGAGCCGAGGCCGCCGAGAATGATGATCGCCAGCGCCTCGATGGAGAGAATCAGCGCGAACACGTCGACATTGACGAAGCGCAGCTGCAGCGACATCAGCGCACCTGCGATACCTACGAAGAACGAACTGATCGCAAATGCCAGCAGCTTGTATCGCACGAGGTCGATGCCCATCACCCGCGCGGCAATGTCATGATCGCGGATCGCCATCCAGGCGCGCCCGATCCGCGTCCGCGAGATGTTGAGGGCGGCCAGAATGGTCGCAACGGTCAAGCCCAGCACCAGGTAATAGAGCGGCACGCCCTTCTGGACGTCGTAACCGAAGATCGTGGCGCCCTTCACGAAGACGCCATTGGGACCATGCGTCACTCCCTCCGCATAGAGGATGACATGGCTGATGATGAAGGAGAAGGCCAGCGTGGTAATCGCCAGATACAGCCCCTTGAGCCGCAGCGAGGGAATGCCCACGAGAAGACTGATCAGCGCGGCGATCAGGCCGGACGCCGGAAGCGTCAGCCAGACCGGCCAGTGATAGTCCGTGAGCAGGAGCGCATTGGAATAGGCCCCGACGGCGAGGAAGCCCGCCTGTCCGAGCGAGATCAGTCCGGTCTGACCGGTGAGCATGTTGAGCGCGACCGCGCCGATGATGGCGATCAGTGAGGAAACCACCAGCGTGAGGCCGTAATTTCCGATCAGGAAAGGTGCAAGCACCATCACGCAAAGCATTCCGGCAAACCAGGTCCACACGACCCTGCTGTCACTGAGCGCGACGAGCTGCCCCGGATTTTCCTTGAAATGTCCTGTTCGCATGATCAGACCCGCTCAATGTCGCGACTGCCGAACAGTCCGTACGGCCGGATCATCAGCACGAGGATGATGACGATGAAGCCAGCGATCTCCCGCATGCCCTCACCGATGTAACCCTGCGACAGGTTCTCGATCAGGCCGATGATCAATCCGCCGAGCGCCGCCCCGGTCACCGAATCCATTCCACCGAGGATCACGGCCGGGAAGGATTTCAGCCCCTGGAACCAGATGTCCGGCGCTAGCTTGAAATTGGCCGCGAACAGCAGGCCGGCGACCGCGGCGATCCCCGAGGACAGCATCCAGGCCAAGGCGTGGACCTGGTTGACGCTGACACCGGTCAGCAGCGCAGCGGTCTCGTTTGCCGCCACCGCGCGCATGGCGATGCCGTATCGGCTGAAGCGCAGGAACAGCCAGATGGCGAGCACGACCATTCCCAAGGCAGCCATCAGGTAAAGCTGCGCCGGATAGAACGGAATGCCGCCGAGCTTGATGACGGCCGTCGACATCCCCGCGGTGAAATTGAACGGCTCCGATCCCCAGATCATGATCGTGGCGCTGCGCAGGATCACGGCAAGACCCACGGTCGCCATCACGATCGCGAACACGGGTTCGCCGAGCATCGGGCGGATGAAGATTCGTTCGAGCACGAGGCCAATGAGCATCGAGATCGGAATCGTCACCAGCACCAGCGGAACGAACGAAAGATGGAGGCCGTTGGCGATGCTGAAGGCGATGTAGGCGGTGAGCATCACGATCTCGCCTTGCGCGAAGTTCACAACGCCCGTCGACTTGTAGACCAGGGCGAAGCCCATCGCGATCAGGCCGTAGGCGGCGCCCGAGACCAGCCCGGTGGAGATCAGCAGCATGAGGAAATCCATCAGGCGGCGCTCCCGTAGATGGTCGCGATCTCTTCGCGGAATTTCTCCTCGATGACCTTGCGGCGCACCTTCATGGTCGCGGTCAGTTCGCCGTCATCATGGTCGAGCTCCTTGGCCAGGATGACGAACTTGCGAACGTTCTCGACCCGCGCGAAACGGTCATTGACGCGCTTGACCTCTTCCTCCACCAGCTCCCTCACCTTGTCGTTCTGGGCGAGCGAGCGATAGTTGGTGTATTGGATGTTCAGTTCCTGCGCCCACTTTCCGGTGCTCTCGAGGTCGATCTGGATCAGCGCCGCCAGGAAATGGCGTCCGTCGCCAAGCAGGATCGCTTCGCGGATGTAGGGTGAATCCTTGAGCGCGTTCTCGATCAGCGAGGGCGTGATGTTCTTGCCGCCCGACGTGATCAGAATGTCCTTCTTGCGGTCGAGCACCCGGATGCCGCTATCGCCCTCGATCTCGACGATATCGCCGGTATGCAGCCAGCCATCGGTGATAGCCCGGGCGGTCGCGGCCTCGTCGAACAGATAGCCCTTGAACACGCTCGGCGCGCGGATCAGGAGTTCGCCATCCGGGCCGAGCTTCTGCTCGAGCCCGCTGATGTGCCGGCCCGAAGAGCCGAGCCGCGTGTCGCCCGGACGCTGGGTGTGGCAGACGCCCGCGCTCTCGGTCATGCCGTAGATCTGGTACAGCGGTATGCCGAGAATCCAGAAGAACAGCAGCACTTCCTGCGAGACAGTCGCTCCGCCGCAGAAGCCGGCCCGCACGCGGTTGATCCCGAGATAATGTTGCAGGCTGCGGAAGCAGACGAGCCAGAGCAGCGTGTACATCAGCCGATCGGCCATCGTGGCCAGTCTGCCGCCGTTGGCGAGCCGGCGCAGCGCGATGGGGCGGCCGCGGGCGAGGCAGGCCTCGACCACGTAGCGCTGCAGCGGCGTCGTGTCCTTGAGCCGATAGAGCACGCTTTGCTGCATCTTCTCCCAGATGCGCGGCACACCGAGGAATCCTTTCGGCGCGATCTCGCGCAAATTGACCACGACGGTGTCGACGGATTCGGCGAAGCTGACCACGCAGCCCGTCACCATCTGCATCACGGTCGAGAAGCAGCGCTCCGCGACGTGGCAAAGCGGCAGATAGCAGAGCACCGAGTAGCTGCTCTCGTCGAGCCCGTGGATCGCGACGGTTTCGGCGCTCGAATAGAGCATGTTGCGATGGGTCAGCATCGCGCCCTTTGGCATGCCGGTCGTGCCGGACGTATAGACGATGATCGCGACATCGTCCGGCTGCCCCGCCGCAAGCGCAGCGTCGACGCGCGGCCCCAGCTCGGCTTCGCTCTTCCGACCGAGCTCGATCACCGCGTCAAAGGACATCAGGCCCTCTTCCGCGTAGTGACGCATGCCCTTCATGTCGATGCAGATGATCGTGGTGAGATCGGGCAGGCCGCCTTCGTTGCGGCGCGCATCGATGACCTTGTCGGTCTGCTCCTGGTCGCCGCAGACGACGATTTTCGCGCGCGAATGGCGGACGATGTATTGCAGCTCCGGCCAGGGATTGGTCGGATAGATCCCGAGCCCCGCGCCTCCGAGCATCTGCGCGGCCAGATCGGCGATCAGCCATTCCGGCGCATCGTCGCCAGCGATCGCGAGGCGGTCGCCGGCGCGAAAGCCGATGGCATAAAGGCCGATCGCGAACAGTCTGGCCTGCTCGAAATAGCCCTTCCAGGTCGTGCGTCGCCACAGCCCGCGGTCCTTTTCGCGCAAGGCCAGCGCATCGCCATGGGTTTCCGCGCGCAGTTTGAGAATCTGCGGCAGCGTCATGGAAGAGATCTGGCTGGAACTGAGCTTCATGCCGCAGCCCGCTTGGAGCCGAGATAAGCCTCGATGACGGCCGGATTGGCTGCGACCTCGGCAGGACGTCCCTCGGCGATCTTGCGGCCGTAATTGACCACGCAGACATGGTCCGAAATATCCATCACGATGCCCATGTCATGCTCGACCATGAAGATGGTCATGCCGAATTCGTCCTTCAGATCGAGAATGAAACGGGCGATGTCCTCGCGCTCCTCGAGGTTCATGCCGGAGACCATCTCGTCGAGCAGCAGCAGCTTCGGCGAGATCGCGAGCGCCCGTCCGAGCTCGACACGCTTCTGCAGGCCATAGGACAGCGTGCCGACGGTGTGGTCGCGGATGTCCTCGATCTCCAGGAACTCGATGATCTCCTCGACGCGCTCGCGCGCCCGGAGCTCCTCGTTCCGCGCCCTGCCCCAGAAGATCGCGGCGGACAGCGGATCACTGCGCAGATGGGCGTGCATCCCGACCAGGAGATTGTTGACGACCGTCTCATGCTTGAAGACCGCCAGGTTCTGGAACGTGCGGGCGATCCCCAATCGCGCCAGCGTATAGGTCGGCGCCCGCGTCAGGTTCTTGCCCTCGAACGTGATCGTGCCCGAGGTCGGACGGAACACCGCGCTGATCAGGTTGAACAACGTCGTCTTGCCCGCACCGTTGGGACCGATCAGGCTGTAGATCTCGCCGCGTCCCACCGTGAGGCTGACGTCGTTGACCGCCGTCAGTCCTCCGAAACGCTTGGTGACTCCCTCCAATTGAAGCAGCGCCGTCATGACAGCCACCTCTTGCGCCGCTTGTAGTGCTTCACGTCGCGCATGCTTTTCCGCGCCCCGCCGGCGAATCCGAGGTAGAATTCCTGCACGTCGTCGTTGGCTCGCAGTTTTTCCGCCTTGCCGTCGAGCACGATGCGGCCATTCTCGATGATGTATCCATAGGATGAGACCTGGAGTGCGAGTTGAGCGTTCTGCTCGACCAGCAGCACGGTGAGGCCGGTGTTGTGGTTGAGGCCGAGGATGGCCTCGAAGATCACATCCACGATCTGAGGCGCGAGCCCGAGTGAGGGTTCGTCGAGCATCAGGAGACGCGGACGGCCCATCAGCGCGCGGCCGATCGCCACCATCTGCTGCTCGCCGCCGGAGAGATAGCCCGCGGTCTGGGTCCTGCGCTCGTGGACCCGCGGGAATAAAGTGTAGACCCGCTCGAGCTCTTCGGCGGTCTCGGCGCGGGTTCGCGTGAAACCGCCCATCAGCAGATTCTCTTCGACCGTCAGCGTCGCGAACAGCGCGCGGCCTTCAGGAACCTGAAGCAGGCCGTGCTGAATGATGGCGCGCGGCGTCTCGCCCGAGATAGCGTTGCCTTCGAGATGGATCACCCCGCTGGTGATTTCGCCGTCCTCCTGGCCGAGCACGCCGGAGATCGCCTTGAGGATGGTGGACTTGCCGGCGCCGTTCGAACCCAGCAGGGCGACAATGGCGCCCGCGGGTACTTCGAGCGAGACGTCGCGCACCGCCTCGATCGACTTGTCGTAGAGCACCTGGATGTTGTTCAGGGCCAGCATGCCGGCCTCATGGCCTGGATCGGCCCAAGTCGTTGATGAATGATATTTATCAATGACGGCGTAGCAGCAAAACCTGTCGCGCGGCCACGCCGTGACGAGACGCGAATAGCCACCGCCCTCGAGGCAGGCCAAATGCCCTCTTTCCTCATTTTCAAGCTATTTCCTCCACCACATTCACCCTCCTCGTAATTTCACGACACCTTTTGAATGGTGCTTGCGCGTGAGCGAAGAATAATGAATTGTCTTTATTAGCGATGAGGAGCTGGTGTTTGTCAACCGGGAACTTCGCAGCAGGCTCCGCGACCTGACAACGCGAGGAGAAAGTCGATGGAAAGACAAAACGGTTCGGCCGACGCCATACGGCTCGACTGGCCGCTGCCCGAGGTGGCGCGCCTCACGCTCGCCCGCGGTTCGGAGCTCAACACCCTGACCTTCGAGTTGATCGAGAGCCTGCATCACGCGCTGGACACTGCGTTGGCTGAACGTGCGCGCGTCGTCATCATGACGGGGGACGGACGAGCCTTCTGCTCGGGCGCGCACATCACCTACTTCACCGACCCGGCAGCCGGCCTCGCCGACGATCCCGCCGGCATCCGCGACGTCTATGTGAAATCGATCGTCGCCGCATTTCGAAAACTTCAGGACGCCCCCTTCGCCACGATCGCGGCGATCAATGGCTTCGCGCTCGGTGGCGGCTGCGAACTCGCGCTGTCCTGCGACTTCCGGCTGATGGCGGCGCGAGCGCGGATTGGCCTCACGGAAGCGCGGCTCGGCGCGGTGCCGGGCGCCGGAGGCCTTCAACTGCTGGCCAGGATTGTCGGCCGCGCCAGGGCGCTCGAGATGATCCTCCTCGCCGATCAATGGTCAGCCGAGCAGGCGTTATCGGCGGGACTTGTCACCGCGGTGCACGACCGGGAGGAACTGTCGGAAGCGGCGCTCGCGCTGGCGCGCCGGCTATTGCTCTGCAGCCCGACGGCGATCGCCGCATCGAAGGCGGCGATCTACGCGTGCGAAACGGCGAACCCGGATGAGGCGGACGAAATCGCGCTCGACGCAGTCCGGCATGTCGCAGGCGCTCCCGACTGGCGCGAGGGCATGACGGCCTTCGCCGAGCGGCGTCCGCCCGGCTTCGCCGTCAACGGAAAGAGGTCATCATGACCATTCCGGGCCGCCGCCAGGCGGTGCGCCTGCCGCGCGAACAGCGGGTTGCCGAAATCATGCGGGCCGCACGCGCGGTCTTCGTCGAAAAGGGCTATGAGGAGGCGCTGCTGTCCGACATCGCCGAGCGGGCCGATGTCGTCGAAGGCAGCATCTACCGCTATTTCGAGAACAAGCGCGACCTCCTCGTGAAGGTGATCGAGGACTGGTACGAGGCGATGCTGTCGGACTACGATCAGCAGCTTTCCGGCATCCGCGGCACGCGCAACCGCCTGCGCTACATGGTCTGGCGGCACCTCGAGACGGTGCACGAGGAGCCGGCGCTTTGCCATCTGATGTTCCAGATCATTCGCTCGGGCGCGGACTACAGCGCGACCGCAGTGCACGAGCTCAACCGGAAGTACACGCACCGTACGCTCGATATCGTGCGGGAAGGCATCGATGCGGGCGAACTGCGCGGCGATATCCCGCTGCGGCTGGTGCGCGACATGATGTATGGCTGCGTGGAGCATCGCACCTGGGCCTATCTGCGCGGCGAAGGCGACTTCGATTCGAACCACGTCGCTGACGCGATTGTTGATCTGGTGCTCGGTGGGCTGGCGAAAGCACCGGCCAACCAGCCGCGGGACCAGACCATCGCACTGCGTCTCGAACAAGCCGTTGCACGACTGGAGAGGCTCGATGCCGAATCGGCACCGGCGGTGCGCAGCAGCAGCCCGAGCAAGAAAAGACGATATCTTCCAGGGAGGGTCTGATGGAAAGAAACGGAAGCCAAAATTCCGCCGCAAGCATCCATCGTGCCGGCGGATTGACGGTCTATGAACTCTTCGCCGCGCAGGTTTCACGCGATGCGGCGGCTCTTGCGATTGAACAGGGCGAACTCAGGCTGACCTATGCCGAACTCGATGCCAGGGTGAGAAAGCTCGCCGGAACGCTGCTCGGGATGGGCGTGACACGCGGCAAACGGATCGCATTGCTCTCCGAGAATCGTCACGAATACATCGAGATCCAGCTCGCGGCCGCCTTCATCGGGGCGATCGTCGCCTGCCAGAACTGGCGGCTCGCGCCGACGGAGCTGAGGCATTGCGTGGCCCTGGTTTCGCCGTCGCTGATCATCGCGTCCGAACGCTTCGCGGCGCGCGTCGAAGCCTTGGTCGACGTGCCGGTGCACATTATCGAGCGCGACTACGAGGCTCTGATCCAGGGCGTAGCGTCCCCTCAGTCCATGCCGGAGGTCGAAGCCGAGGATCCCCTGATCATCCTCTACACCAGCGGCACGACCGGCCTGCCGAAGGGCGCGGCGATCAGCCACCGCGCGGAGATCGCGCGAATGGCGGCGCTGCGCCTCGACCTGCGCTGTACCGAACAGGACGGGTTCATCGCCTGGGCCCCGATGTTCCATATGGGCTCGACAGATCAAGTGCTTGGTGCGCTGATGTCCGGGGCAACCGTGCATGTGATCGACGGGTTCGACGCCGAACGCATCGTCGCGATCATGGAGCGCCATCTGCTCGGCTGGGTGCTGCTGATGCCCGGCTCCATCGAGCCCGTCGTCGAGCTGCTGAAGTCAAGCGGAAGGCGGGCAAAAGGCATCCGCGTCATTGGCGCGATGGCCGATCTCGTCCCCAAGAAGCTGATCGCCGAACTGTCCGGCCTCGCCAACGCTCCCTATCTCAACAGTTTTGGTTCGACGGAGACCGGCTTGCCGCCGGTCTCCGCCATGCTGATCCCGCCGGGCACGATCCCCGAGACGCTTTCAAAGCGCAAAAGCTCGCTTTGCGAACTCAGGCTGCTGGACCCGAACGGCAAGGACGTTGCGGACGGCGAACCGGGCGAGGCTGCGGTGCGCGGGCCGACGGTGTTCAGCGGATACTGGAATGCGGAGGAGACCAATGCCCGCGACTTCGCCGGCGGGTGGTTTCGCATGGGCGACCTGCTGCGGCGCAATCCGGACGGCTCTTACGATTTCGTCGATCGCGCCAAATACATGATCAAATCCGGCGGCGAAAACATCTACCCGGCAGAGATCGAGCGGGTGCTGCTTGCCGACGCACGGATCGCCGACGCCGTCGTCGTGCGCAAGTCCGATCCGAAGTGGGGCGAAGTGCCGGTCGCATTCGTCGCCCGTGCGGATGAGGCGCTGAAAGAGGCCGAGGTCGATGCACTCTGCCGGGACGCGCTCGCCGGCTACAAGCGGCCGAAGTCGGTCCATTTCATCCGCTTCGAGGACTTCCCACGCAGCACGACCGGCAAGATTCTGCGGCACGAAATGGAGAAGATTTACAAGCACTTCCTGTCCTGAGCAGCGAAAAGCCGTTCCATCCCGCTCGAATCCTGTTCTATGGTGAAGTTACGAAGTCTGCTCCGCCGGAGCGGCCCGATCAGAGGCAAGGCATGGCGCAGGGCAACGCGCGACGACAGGTCCACCGACTTTCTCCCGAACGTCGTATCGCCGATATCATGGCGGCGGCAAAAGCGGTCTTCACCGAGAAGGGTTATCAGGAGGCACTGATCTCCGACATTGCCGAGCGCGCCGGCGTGGTCGAAGGCAGCATCTATCGCTACTTCACCAACAAGCGCGACCTGCTCGTCCGTGTGACCGAACACTGGTACGAGGAAATGCTCGTGCGCGACGCGGAGCAGTTCGCCGGCGTGCGCGGATCCTGGAATCAGATCCGATTCATCGTGCATCATCACCTGATGACGATCCGACGCGAGCCCGCGCTGAGCCGGATCGTGTTTCAGGAACTGCGGCCTGACCCCGACTACCGCAGTACCCGTCTGTTCCAGCTCAACCAGACCTACACGCACCGCGTGATCGATGTGATCAAGGAAGCGGTCGCGAACGGGGAGTTTCGGAGCAACGTGTCACCGGCGCTGATCCGCGACATGATCTATGGCTGCATCGAGCACCGGACCTGGGCTTTCCTGCGCAACGAGGGCGATTTCGACGCTGAGGAAACCGCCGACAGCATCACCGATATCGTCTATCGCGGGCTCGCGATCGACGAAAGGACGGAAGAGCCCATGGCCGGCGTCGTCTCCCGCCTCGAGAATGTCGCGGCCCGGCTCGAAGGCATGGTTGGCAAAGGCAGAGGTCGCTGACCTCGTCGCCCCCGCGCCGGATGCTTACAGCGGATATCCAACCGGGCGGCCGTCCTCGAGCCGCTCGATATACTCGGTCATCCCGTAGCCCTGCTGGCCGTCCCAAGTGAAGCGCGTAAAGCCCTCGGCGATCCGCGAGACCAACGTTTCGTTCTCCGCGGTCTTGCGACGGTTGCGCAGCGGCGCAAGCGTCAGGATCTCGGCCGTGATCTGGGCTTTGCGTCGCGCCGTCATGACGCCGATCCTCACTTTCGACGGGTCCTGTCGCGCCGACCAGTCGGTCGACACGTCAAGGTCGAGAATGTCCTCGTAGTCGCCGTCGACCAGGAGAACTCCCTGGCGACGCGCCTTGCCGTTCTTGTCCGTGATCTTCAAGAGCATGAAGCCATCACCGTTCGGGAAGTTGGCGATGAAAAGCCGATAGTAGTAGATCGCCTGCCAGTAGCGCGGGCCCCATGAATGATCGCGCCAGCCATGGCCGTCGATCGACCAGCTTTCACTGCCGACCCTGATCTCGCCGTGGACGCGACTGTGCTGGTTGAAATGCCCGAGCGAGAAGTCGCGGCCATACATGGTCTGCACCGCGTCGTCGGTCGGCTCGCCGCCATGGATGGGCGATTCGGCTTCGTGCACCCAGTGCACGCGACCCGGCTGGCGCGGACCATTCGACAACAGGTCGCGCGGATCGCGCAACGCCTCGGGGTCGTCGACAATGATCAACTCTCCGTCGAAGGTCATCGATATCTTTCGCAAGGGTTCGATCACCGAATAGGACAGGCCGCCGGCGTCAAAGCGATCGTTGCTCGCGATCTTCGGGCGCTGAAACTGGCAGGCAATCCGGCCATCAGGCAGATAGAAACAGACCGAGAGCTCGGCATGGCCCTCGTTGACGCGATTGCCGAGCCGCATCCAGCCGCCGACCGCGGAGGCCACATTGAAGCCGTTGGTGTAGACGCTCTCGTTGAAGTTTGGCGAAGCGTCGGGCTTATGCATCAGCTCGTCTTCGGGACGCATCAGGAAATTCGCCATCGGCAACTCCAATGATCGAAGATGTCTCGGGTCAATCGGCGCGCAACAGCACCGTCATCCGGCCACGCTGGATGACGGCCTCGTGCTGGTTGACGACCTCGAAGGCGAAGACGCCGACATTGCGCCCCTGTTTCGACGTCGGGCGCAGGGTCTCGACGGTCACGCGTGCGCGCACGGTGTCGCCGATCTTCACCACGCCGGAAAAATCCCAGTTCAGGTTCAACAGCGCGATCACCCGTTCGCCGAGCACATTCATTTGCGTGAACAGGCCGATCGCGGTCGCCATGGTGTGCGGGCCATGCGCAATTCGTCCGCCATGCGGCGTCGTCCTGGCGAAAACCTCGTCGGTATGCACCGGCGTGAAGTCGCCGACGAGACCGGCAAAGAGGTTGATGCCGTCTTCGCCGATGGTCCGGCCCTGCGTGCTAAAGGTTTCACCAGGCGTGAGAGCCGGCATCGTCATCGATTGCTTCCTTCCCTGCCGCCAGGCGCGGCGCTTGCCTGTTGTGGTTCTTGTTTGCCGCTGGCGATCTCTGCGAACAGCGGCTTTCGGGTCAGCTTCATCTCCCGCGTCAGGCTGTCGTGCAGATGCCCGCGGATCAGCGCCAAAGCCTGGTCGCGCTCGGGGAAATTGGAGGCTCCCTCGCCCATCAGTTCGGCCAGCACGTCGCAAATCAGCCCGTCGAGCCGGTCGCGCTCGGCCTGGAGATCGGTCGTCACGCCGATCGCCTCATGACCGACCGGGAGAGCCGCGCCGGGTATGTGCCCGGCGACGGCATGCAGCACCGCCCGCTTCTCCTCGATATCGACGAGCAGGGGCCCGCGTGCCCATTCGAGGCGCGGACCGATATTGTTGAGAAGATCGATGACGCCGACGGCCTGCCCGCGTGCGTAAGGTTCGGTCACATGCGGGATGACGTCATCGCGCAGCGTTGCGAGAATGCCTTCGAGCAGTCTTTGCAGGCCGATGTTCATGCCGCCCGCTCCATCGCGGTCTCGACCTGGAGCAGCATGCGCGGGATCTGCGCGCCCATGCCGGCCATGCGCAGGTCATTGAAGCCACCCGATTCGAAGGAATGGATTGCAGCATAATGCATCACGGCGAGCTTGTAGGTGCCGAAGGCTTCCCAATAGCGCATCGCGGCGAGGCTGACGTCTAGTCCGGTCAGGGCCGCGTAACGGTCGCGCAACTCCTCGCGCGTGAAGAAATGGCACATATGCGGCGAGCGTCCGCGCCAGGCCTGCAGGCAGATCCAGCCGAGGTCCTCGACCGGATCGCCAAGCCGCACCAGTTCCCAATCCAGGATCGCGGTGATGCGGCCATCGCGCTCGAGAAAATTGCCGATGCGAAAATCGCCATGGACGATACCGATCCGCGATGCGACCGGCGCGTGCGTCCTGAGCCAGATCGCGGCGAGCTCGAGCATCGGCACGCGGCGCGGCGACCAGCGGGCCAAGAGCCGCTCCCAATGGTCGATCTGCGCGCGCGCCGTCGTCAGCGGATCCGTCGTGCCATCGATCCCGGCAACCGGGGTCGCTTGCCACTTGAAGCGATGCAGCGCCGCCAGGGCAGCAACGAATTGACCGCCGAGATTCTCGCGCCGCGCGTCGTCGAAGGCGGGACCGCCATCATGGGTCCAGGGAATCGGTGCCTCGCCGGGAACGAGATCGCAGACAAAGAAGGGCGCACCGAGCGTCTCGCACTCGTCGCTGTACCAATAAACCCTGGGCACCGGCACATCGCTTCCGGCCAGTGCGCGCAGGGTGATGAACTCCGGCGACGCCTTGTAGGGCGCGAAGATCCCGTTCGGCGGCCCGACGCGCAGGATCAGATGCCGCTCGACGGCGACGCCCTGATCGCGCCAGGCGGCACGAAAGCCATAGGTGACCCAGGAGAAGCCGACCGTGAAACGATGGAGCGGACCGACCGATACCTCGCTCAGCCCTTGTGCTGCGATAAACGCCGACAAGCGGGTGCGGATGCCATCGACGTCGAGGGAATCGAACGCGCGGTTCATTTGTCCTCCCTGCCGGATCGTATTTTCCTTGTGCGTTAGACCTTGAAATAATCAGGCCGTTCGATGGTCCAGGTCTCGCCCCACAATTGCGAGCCGCCGGCGACATTCAGCACCTCGCCGGTGACGAAGGCCGCACCTGGTCCGGCGAGATAGGCGCAGGCCTCCGCCACCTCCCAGGTCGTCCCGCTGCGCATCATCGGGTTGGAGCGCGGATAGGCTTCGACCGCTTTGGGATCGTAGACGTTCCAGCCGGGCGTTTCGATCGCGCCGGGTGCAATGCAATTGACGCGGATATTGAGCGGCGCCCACTCGACCGCCAGCGCGCGGGTCAATCCGATCACGCCTGAGCGCGCCGCAACGGTGTGGGCGACACCATGCAGGCCATGCGACGTCACCACGACAATCGAAACGATACTTCCGGGACGCCCGGCATCGCGCCAGCCTCGCGCGGCCTGCTGCATCATCGACCAGGTGCCGTTGAGGTTGGTATTGACGACGGTGTTCCAGCCCTTGGTGGAAAAATCGATCGCGGCCTGCGGGAATTGTCCGCCCGCGCTGTTGACGAGAATGTCGATCCCGCCCTCATCGGATGCGATCTTGCCAAACAGTGTCGCGACCGATGAGGGTTCGCGGATATCGACGGTATGGGTGCTGACGACGAGGCCCTTGGCGCGCATGGCCTGCTGCGCCTGAGCGAGTTTCTCGGCACTGCGCCCGGCAATGATGATTTTCGCGCCGAGCCGCCCGAGCAGCCACGCGGTCGCTCGGCCGATGCCGCCCGCGCCACCTGAGATCAACACCGTGCGCCCGGCATAGGCGCCCGGGCCGTAGATCGTCGGTTGCACGGCAAGGTCGGCATCATTCAAGCCGAATTCCACCGATTCAGCCATTGCGCTTCATGTCCTTGAGCAGTTCGCCGGAGATGATCATCTTGCGCACTTCCGTGGTGCCCGCGCCGATCTCCATCAGCTTGGTCGAGCGGAACAGCCGGTTGATCTCGGATTGCCAAATATACCCCGTGCCGCCGTGGATCTGCACCGCCTTGTCGAGGACGTTGTGGCAGGCTTCCGCGGCATACATCACCGAGGCGGCGGTCAGCATGTGGATATCGCCCCGCCCACCGCCGCCGACCTCGAGGGGCGCTGCGGCCGCCAGCGTCTTGTAGGTGAAGCTGCGCATGGTCTCGACTAGCACGTACATCTCGGCCAGCATCGATTGCACCATCTGGAACGATCCGATGGGCTTGCCGAACTGCTGGCGGGTCTGGGCATACTCGATCGAGAGTTCGAGCGCGCGCTCCGCGATGCCGAGGCAGAGCGGCGAGATCATCGCGCGCTCGAGATCCAGTCCGCTCATCACGATCGCGACGCCGCTGTTTTCCTCACCGACGCGGTTCTCAACCGGCACACGGCAATCCTCGAACACGAGTTCGCCGGTCTGGCTGCCGCGATAACCCATTTTCTCGAGCTTTTGCGCGACCTTGAAGCCCGGGAAATCCTTCTCGACGATGAAGGCGGAGATGCCTTTGGCGCCCCTCTCCTTGTCGGTCTTGGCGTAGACCAGGAGAACGTCGGCGACCGGCCCATTGGTGATGAAGATCTTGCCGCCGTTGAGGACGTAATGATCGCCGTCGCGGCGGGCGGTCGTGCGCATCGATCCGAGCGCATCGGAGCCGGCGCCCGGCTCGGTCAGGCCCAGCGCGCCGATCTTGGCACCGGAGCACAATCCCGGCAGATATTTGCGGCGCTGGGCCTCGTTGCCATTGCGATAGATGTTGTTGGCGCAAAGGTTGTCAT
The DNA here is from genome assembly GCF_018130695.1 of Bradyrhizobium jicamae. Classification (GTDB taxonomy): domain Bacteria; phylum Pseudomonadota; class Alphaproteobacteria; order Rhizobiales; family Xanthobacteraceae; genus Bradyrhizobium; species Bradyrhizobium jicamae_B. Next base: position 64,484 of record NZ_JAFCJX010000023.1, read on the forward strand.
GCGCCACCCAGGCCAGCGCCATCGCATGATTCCAGCGGCCGAAGCCCTGCAGAACGAGCCCGGCCGAAACCAGGTCGAGGCCGGCGCCGCCATACTCCTCGGGAATGGTCACACCGAACAGGCCGTTTTGACCGATCTTCGGAAAGGCATCCTCGGGCCACCACTCCTCGGCATCCATCCGTTCGGAAAGGCCATAGAGCTCGTTGCGCGCAAAACGGTCGGCCTGGTCAAGGATGACACGCTGGTCATCGTCGAGATCGAAGGCGTTCTGACGGTTATCGCCAATGGGGCTGCCGCTCGGCATGTTCACGCGCTCTCCCTCTGCTGTCGGCAATGTTCAGCGCGCCTCCGGACGGGACGCGTCAGGGCGCGGGCTTGATGCTCAAGCCGGTCATTGCACGTAATGAATGCATTTCATCAATTTTCGGCCGGCGCTGTCAAGCGTAAATCGACAAACGGCTTTACTGTTCAATTTTACCGCATTTCGCGGCGATCTCCAAATTTTGGCGGTTGACATCTCTGATGAATTGAAATCATTTATTTCGACAGGCGATCCGTGTTTGACGGACACAGCCAGTCAGGGACAGGAAACGTGGCCGAGCAGGTACGTACGACGCGCAAGGGCGCCACACTCACGATCACCATCGACCGGGAACGCCGGCGCAACGCGCTGAACGAAACCGTGGCGGCGGGGATCGTGGCGGGATTGGACGAGGCCGAAGGCGACCGTTCCATTCGCGCGGTGGTCCTCACGGGCGCAGGCGACAAGGCGTTTTGCGCCGGCGGCGATCTGCAACCGGGCGCGGACGGAACCCCGTTCGTGATCGATGCCGCTGATCCACAGCATTATGTGGCCCGACTGCTGCGCCGCATGGACGCCTTCCGGCTGCCGATCATTGCCCGCGTCAACGGCCACGCGCTCGCGGGCGGCTTCGGGCTGGTCTGCGCCTGCGATCTCGTCGTCGCGCGTGACGATGCCCTGCTCGGGGTCACCGAGGTCAAGGTCGGGCTCTTTCCGATGATGATCCTGCCGTATCTGCTCAGGGTCTTGCCCTATCGCACGATGATGGAGCTCTGTTTGTCGGGCGAGCCGATCAAGGCAGGCGATCCCGGAGCCGTTGACATCGTCAATTACGCCGTTCCGGCGGCCGAACTCGACGCCAGGACCGATTGGCTTGCAGAGCGGGTCACCAGCAAATCGCCAACCGGGATCCGGCTCGGCAAACAGGCGCTGTCGAAGATCCGGGAAATGTCCTCCGATAGTGCGCTCGAATACGCCCAGTTCATGCTCGCCAACATGGCGCGCACCAGGGACGCCCGCGAAGGTTTCGCGGCGTTCAACGAGAAGCGCGCGCCAATCTGGACCGCGGAGTAAGCCGGCCATGAAGGAGATCGTCCGCATCGGCTGCGGGGCAGGCTTTTGGGGCGACAGCCCCGAGGGGCCGCAGCAGCTCGTGCGCGAAGGTGCGATCGACTATCTCGTGCTCGATTATCTCGCCGAGATCACGATGTCGATCCTGGCAAGGATGAAGGCGAAGTCCCCCTCCCTTGGCTACGCAACCGATTTCGTGACCGCGGTCATGAAGCCGCTGGCCAGGGAGATCGCGGAAAAACGCATCCGCGTCATCACCAATGCCGGCGGCGTCAACCCCCTCGCCTGCCGCAACGCGCTGGAAGCGGTTTGCCGCGAAGCGGGGGTCGATCTCAAGATCGCGGTCGTGAGCGGTGACGATCTGTCCGAGGACGTCGAGCGCTACCGTCGGCAGAACACAAAAGAGATGTTCAGCGGCGCGGCGTTTCCCGAACGCGTCAGCAGCGTCAACGCCTATCTCGGCGCCTTCCCGATTGCGGCCGCACTCGACGCCGGCGCGGACATCGTGCTGACGGGGCGCTGCGTCGATTCCGCGATCGTGCTCGGCCCGCTGATCCATGAGTTCGGCTGGCGGCAAGACGATTACGACCTGCTCTCCGCCGGCAGCCTTGTCGGACACATCATCGAATGTGGCGCGCAGACGACCGGGGGCATCACCACCGACTGGCGGGCCGTTGCCGAGGACTGGGACCGGATGGGTTTCCCGATCGCCGCGTGCCGGGCCGACGGCAGCTTCGAGATCAGCAAGCCCGAAGGAACCGGTGGCGCGATCACACTTGCGACTGTAGGGGAACAAGTCACCTACGAGGTCGGCGACCCCCAGGCCTATGTCCTGCCCGACGTCGTCTGCGACTGGTCGCGTATCTTGCTCGAACAGGTCGGCACGAACCGGGTCCGGATCGCCGGCGCGCGAGGCTTGCCGCCAACCTCGTCCTACAAGGTCAGCGCGACCCATGCCGACGGCTACCGCGCAGCCGTCACGATGATGATCGCCGGACGCGAGGCTCCTGCGCGGGCCAAGGCGGTTGGCACAGCGATTCTCTCGCGATCGCGGCGGTTGATGGCCGAGGCCGGCTTCGGCGATTTCAGTGAGCAGTCGGTCGAGGTGCTCGGTGCCGAATCCAGCTACGGCGCGAACAGCCGTGCCGGGGCCGCCCGCGAAGTGATCCTGAAGATCGGCGTTCGTCACCCGAGCAAGGAAGCGCTGCAGATTTTTGCGCGCGAAATTTATCCTGCCGCGACCGCGATGGCACAGGGACTGACCGGGTTCGCCGGCGGCCGGCCGGAGCCGCAGCCGGTGATCCGGCTGTTTTCCTTCCTCGCCGATAAGGCCGACGTGCCAGTGACGGTTTCGATCGGCGACAGCACCACCGATATACCTGCCTTCGTGCCTGCGCGGACGACCACGATGGAGCGAGCGTCGTCGCCGACCACAGAGCCCGCGCCTGCATCCGGCGAAACAGTCAAGGTGCCACTGATCACGCTGGCCTATGGCCGCAGCGGCGACAAAGGCGACATCGCCAATATCGGCGTGATCGCGCGCCGTCCGGAATTCGTGCCGGTGCTGCGCCGGGAACTGAGCAGCGAAATCGTCCGCGACTATTTCAGCCACTACGTGAGGGGCACGGTCGAGCGCTTCGAGTGGCCGGGGCTGAACGGCTTCAACTTCCTGCTGCATCAGGCGCTCGGCGGCGGCGGCGTCGCCTCGCTCCGTCATGATCCGCAAGGCAAGGCTCTGGCGCAGATCCTCATGGATTGTCCCGTCGCGGTGCCCGCGGCCTGGGTCGCACGTGGCGGGCCTCTGGAAGCCTATGCCCCCGAGGAGAGCAAGCCGTGAGTTCTTCCCACGCCACGAATCCCCCCGCCGCGGCCACCTCGATCCCTTTCAAGAGAATCCTCGTCGCCAACCGCGGTGAAATCGCCTGTCGCGTCTTCCGCACGTTGAACGCGCTCGGCATCGCCAGCGTTGCCATTCACCACCGGGTCGAGGCGCGCGCCAAGCATGTCCGCATGGCCGATCAGGCCGTCGAGATCAGCGGCGAGACGCCGGTTGCGGCCCATCTCGACGGCCGCCAGATCATCGAGGCGGCGCTTGCGACCGGAGCCGATGCCATCCATCCCGGCTACGGTTTCCTGTCGGAAAATGCAGGTTTTGCCAAAGCCGTGGTCGCGGCCGGCCTCACCTTCATCGGGCCGGATGCCGCGACGATCGCGCTGATGGGCGACAAGATCTCTGCCCGCAATTTCGCCGCGGCGCGCGGCGTGCCGGTCGCGCCCTCGGTGATGCCGACCCAGGACATCGACGCCTTCGCGCGTGACGCGGCCGCGATCGGCTTTCCGCTCCTGATCAAGGCCGCGGCGGGCGGCGGCGGCAAGGGCATGAGCATCGTGCGCTCCGCCTCCGAACTGACCCAAGCCGCCCGTCTCGCGGCCAGCGAGGCGCAGCGTTATTTCGGCGACGGCCGGGTCTATGCGGAAACCTATGTCGAGCGCCCGCGCCATATCGAGGTGCAGGTGCTGGGCGACGGCCAGGGGAACGCGATCCACCTGTTCGAGCGCGAATGCTCGGTGCAGCGGCGATTTCAGAAGATCATCGAGGAAGCGCCCGCGGCCAACCTGGCGCCGGAACTGCGGGAGGCGATCTGCGCCGCGGCCGTCCGCCTCGTCGCTGCGGCGAAGTACAGGAATGCCGGCACCGTCGAGTTCATTCTCGGTGCCGACGGACGCTTCTTCTTCCTGGAGATGAACACGCGGCTTCAGGTCGAGCACCCCGTCACCGAGATGATCACCGGCCTCGATCTGGTGCGCGCGCAGATCGAGATCGCCGCCGGCCATGGGCTTCCGATGGCACAAGGCGCCGTGGCGCAGCACGGCCACGCCATCGAGTGCCGCATCTGTGCGGAAGACCCGGCGCGTGAATTCCTGCCCGAGACAGGTGCCGTCCGCTATCTCGGCGTGCCGGAGGCAGAGTATCTCCGTTTCGAGAACGCGCTCGATCCCGGCCAGAAGATCACCACGGATTTCGATCCGATGCTGGCGAAGCTCGTCGTGCACGGGCCAAACCGCGATGCAGCCATCGCGCGGAGCATTGCCGCCCTGAAAGAACTGGCACTGCTCGGCGTCACGACCAACATCGACTATCTCGCACGTGTGTTGGGACATCCCGCCTTCCGCGCCGGCGATCTCCATACCGGCTTCGTCGCCGAGCACCGCGAGGCGCTGGTCATCGACCAACCCACGCCTGACGTGCTCCACCAGGCCCTGATCGCGGCGGCGCTGGGCTTCCGCGAATTCCACGACCTCGCCTTCAGTGTGCCGGAGCCGCACGCGTCCATCGGACAGTGGAGAAACTGACCATGGCGTTCAAGCTCGTCCTCGACGGTACCCTGCATGAGATCGACATCGTCCGGCGGCGGCCGCACCTGGTGGTCCGGATCGACGGGTGTGAGCACGAGGTCTCGGTGACCGGATCCTATGACGACGGCCGCCAGGCGATCGAGATCGCAGGCTCCGCCGTCCACTTCGCGCGCGCCCATGCCGCCGATCGCCTGCTGCTCCGGCTCGACGGCCGCAGCTTCGAGGCGAAATTGCTCGACCCTCGATCAGAGGAGACCGGTGGCGGGCAGGATAGCGTGAGAGCACCAATGCCGGGCGCAGTGGTTACGGTGCACAAGGCGGTCGGCGACCAGGTCTCGCGCGGTGAGCCGCTCATCACCATCGAAAGCATGAAACTTCAGACCGCGCTGCCTGCGCCCCGCGACGGCGTGATCGCCGCGATCCTCCGCTCCGAGGGTGAAGTCTTCGACAAGGACGAGATCATCGTGCGGCTTGAAGACATGGCGCAGGAGAGCTGAATCGATGCGTCGTATCCAGTCCATGGTCAGCCCGTCGAGTGCCGAGTTTCGGCGCAACGAAGCGCATAACCGCGAGTTGGTCGCGACGTTCCGCAGCAAGCAGGACGCCGCGCGCCATGACCGGCCGGCTCGCGACCTCGAACGACTGGCCAAGCAGAACAAGATGCGGCCGCGCGAGCGAATCGAGAAATTGCTCGATCCCGGCACGCCGTTTCTGGAGTTGTCCTCGCTCGCGGCCAATATGGCCTACGGCGGCGATTCTCCTTCCGCGAGCTCGATCGTCGGGATCGGCATCGTGTCCGGTCGCGAGGTCGTGATCCGCGCCGACGACCCCACGGTGAAGGGCGGCGCGTGGTATCCGCTCACGGCGAAGAAGATCGTCCGCGCGCTGGATATCGCGATGGAGAATCGCCTGCCCGTCGTCCATCTCTGCGATTCCGCCGGCGGCTTCCTGCAGCTGCAATCGGAGGTGTTTCCCGACAAGTACATGGCCGGCCGCATCTTCCGCAACCAGTCGATCCTCTCGAAGATCGGCGTCAAGCAGCTCGCGCTGGTGTTTGGCCATTGCACCGCAGGCGGCGCCTATATTCCCGGCCTCTCGGATTACAGCGTGATCGTGCGCGGCACCGGGGCGGTGTTTCTGGGCGGCCCGCCGCTGGTGCGCGCCGCGACCGGCGAGGATGTGACGGTGGAGGAACTCGGCGGCGCGGACATGCACACCAGCGTGTCCGGCACCTGCGATTATCCCGCCGCGAACGAGGATGAGGCCATCCATATCGGCCGCGAGATCGTCTCGCAGTGGGACCGGGCGAAGAAATGGGACATCCAGCGCGAGGCGCCGGAAGAGCCTGCCTACGACCCGCAGGACATCTATGGCATCCTGCCCGACGACATCAAGAAATCCTTCGACATGCGCGAGATCATCGCCCGCATCGTCGATGGCAGCCGCTTCCACGAATACCAGCCGAACTACGGCACGACGCTGGTCTGCGGATACGCCAATATCTGGGGCTTCAAGGTCGGAATCCTCGCCAACAACGGTGTGCTGTTCAACGATTCCTCGCTGAAGGGCGCCCATTTCATCGAACTGTGCAATCAGAACAACACGCCACTGGTCTTCCTGCAGAATATCACGGGCTACATGATCGGCCGGGACTACGAACGCCGCGGCATCACCAAGGACGGCGCCAAGATGATCATGGCGCAGAGCTGCTCCCGCGTGCCGAAGTTCACGGTGATGTGCAACGGCTCCTTCGGCGCGGGCAATTACGGCATGTGCGGCCGCGCGTTCGACGGCCGGATGCTGTTCACCTGGCCGAACCACCAGATCGGCGTGATGGGTGGCGACCAGGCCGCGAACACGCTCGCGGAGGTCAAGATGAACCAGATGAAGCGCAATGGCGACGCCGTCGATCAGGTCGAAGTCGAGCGGCTGTGGGAAAACACCCGCAAGGCCTATCAGGAACAGCTGTCAGCCTATTACTCGACCTCCGAACTCTGGGATGACGGGATGATCGATCCGGTCGACACCCGCAACGCGCTGGGCATCGCGATTTCGGCCTCGTTGAACGCACCGCTCGGTGAACCCGGCTATGGCGTGTTCAGGTTCTGACGGATGCGGACGCCGCTGCGTTTCTACTTCGATTTCGCCTCGCCCTACGCCTATTTCGCGCTGCGGCCGTTGGAAGCGTTGGCGGAAAAGCACGGCCGCAAGATTGAATGTCGGCCAATCCTGCTATGGGCGGTGTTGAAAGCGCATGGCATCGCCGCGCCGCTCGATGCTCCGGTGAAGCGGGCCTATCTCATGGCCGATATGGTCCGTTCGGCGGGTTTTTATGGCGCGCCGTATCGGCACCCGGCCAAGCTTCCAGTTTCCTCGCATCTCGCCGCGAGGCTTTGTTACGCCGTTGCCGAGCAACGACCGGAAGTCGTGCAGGCACTGATACATGCGATCTTCGAGGCGTTCTTCGTGCGCGGCGAGGATATTTCTCGTGCGGACGTGATCCGTACGCTAGCGATGGCGCAGGATCTGGATATGGAGGCGGCGCTGGAAGCCATGGAAGGCCAGATCGGTCGTCGTCGCCTGGCCGCGGCAGTCGATCTTGCGATTGCGGAAAATGTCTGCGGATCGCCTTATGTCATTGTGGATGGCGAAGGGTTTTTTGGGGCGGATCGTTTACCCCAGATTGCCTGGCGCCTGTCGCAAAGCGCGAGCTCTCAGGAGTTGCCGGAGCAGAGAAGCTCATCATGAAAGATTTTGCCGATATCGTTTATGCCGTTTCAGGTGCTGTGGCCCGTATTTCGGTCAACCGTCCGGACAGGCTCAATGCCTATCGGAATGAAACGGCCGACGAGCTACGCGCGGCGCTCGGCCAAGCCGAGGCGGATACGTCGATCAAGGTCGTGATCGTGACGGGCGAAGGACGGGCCTTCGGGGCGGGCTACGATCTCTCGACCGTCAAGCCTAACGAAACGCCTCAGCTCGACCGCGTGCTCGAGCGACATTTCAATCCCCTGGTCCTGGCGATGCGCCATGCGCGCGTGCCGATCATCACTGTTATCAATGGCCCCTGCGCCGGCGCGGCAGTGGGAATAGCACTGGCCGGCGATATCGTGCTGGCGGCTCGCAACGCGTATTTCTATGAGCCTTTCGTCGGAATCGCCCTGGTTCCGGATGCCGGCAACACGCTGTTCCTTTCCCGAATGCTCGGCCGCGTTCGTGCCTCCGGCATGATGCTGCTCGGCGACCGTATTTCGGCCGAGCAGGCGTGCGACTGGGGGTTGGTCTGGCGGGTCGTTGACCCCGAAGAACTCAACGCGGAGGCCGATCGGATAGCGGCAAAGCTGGTATCGCTCGCGCCCGCCGCGGTCGCAGCAACCAAGCAGTTGATCGGTGCGGCGAGCGAGCACGGACTCGCAGGCCAGTTGGCGCTGGAGCGCGATCTGCAGGGTGAAGCAGGTCGTTCGCCAGAGATGAGAGCGGCGATCCATACGTTCTTCGCCGCGCGAGAGAAGACGTCCCACGCTTGAACGAGCGGAAGTGCCCTGACCGAGAAGGCGGCACGTCTCAGCGAAGCCTCCTGGCGACGACGGACGCTGCTGCCTCAATTCCGCCGGTCGGTCCGTCCCGGGCGATCGCGCTTCAGCGCCAGCAGATGCAGGATGGCCCGGTAGCCGGTCAGCAGCAGCGATGACCTTATCGTTTCGAGGATGCTTTTCGACGCAAGCGATGGTGTTGTTGCCGAGACATTGTCGTTCGCGGCAGTTGTGCTTGCGCGAAGCAGAATGTCACTGATTTTTGGAGACTGACACATCGGCATCGTCGCGTCCTCCAACTTAGCTACAACCGGTGATGCGTTTGACTGCTTTCCTGTATTTGAGATGAAGCGCGTTGGCGGCGGCATCAGAGGCCGTGTTGAGCCCCGAGGCCCGATCCGAATCCAGGCACGTCTCCACGTCGAATCTGACGTGCGAGCATGCTCCGACAGCGTTCTTTTCGGACTCTTCCTTCGAAAGTCCGAATCCAACGAAGGTCTGAACATGGCCGGGCGCTGCGTCGACCGTCGATACGAGATTGATCTCGGAGATGTAGTAGGAGGAGCACCGCGTCGCCTGAGCTTCCACATGCCCGACGCACAATCCGAGAATTGGGACCAGCGTACCGTATCTCATGCTCGTTCCCCTGCGGGATTTGTCCCGGACGCTGCAGCCGTCATTGATCCCTTACGTACCCGATCGGGACGGTGCCGTCGCAGCCACTGGCGGAGCCATCGACCACCCGAACAAACGCCGTTCGATAGCCGCTGCCAAGAACGTCAACTTTGCTGCCCTGTGGAGCCATGCACGCGACCAGCCGCGCAACGGCCTTCTCGTCGTAACCCGCCGCGTTCGCGACCTTCTCGAACCGCGCAGCGCGTCGGCATCCTTGAACACCCAAACCGCGGTCGTGTCGTTCTTGGTGCGCAGCACTTGTATGGCGGCCATGATGGCATCAGCAGGGGCCGATACCGGCGCCTCCATTCATTCCAGGTAAGGCAATCGCAGCCATCAGCGCTTGATCTAGGTCAAACGACTTTCGCCGCTTCGGATCGCGCGGGGGCCCGCCTACCGGACTTCGAGTTCTTTGATCGCACGAGGGGCGATATCCGCTGGAGCATATTTCCAGAAACCCTGTGCCCCCGGTCGGAGAATGACGGTCGAGCAGCAATCCCTTCAAGAACTCGGCGGCGTCCGATCCGGTCAACCGGCCCACCACGCTTCATCGGCGTTCCGGGACGCGGCGCGAGCACGGCGCCTGGCCTGGCCCGCCGATCAAAACCGCGCCGGTTGACCGGAACAGCGCGGCCGCTATAGTCCGTCCGCTTCACCCTCCGCGCCCGCGTCACGCCGGCCCATGCAACCGCGTTCGGCGGCCGGCGCCAGGTCTGCGGGCAGGCTCCAAGCTGCACACCAGTTGCCGAAATTGTTCCCGGGTGTCAGGCTCTGCAACCAGGATCGAGATCGTCATGGCGCCGGAGGGCGGGCGCCTGATCACACCCGAACGCCCCTTCCGAGAAAGCCAGCGCATGAGCACGACATCTTCCACCATCATCTACACGCTGACCGATGAAGCGCCGGCTCTGGCCACGGTCGCGTTCCTGCCCATCGTGCGCGCATTCACGACGGCGGCCGGGATCGACGTCACCACCAGCGATATCTCGGTGGCGGGTCGAATCCTCGGCGAGTTTCCGGAATTCCTGACCGAGGCGCAGCGCGTGCCCGACAACCTCGCCGAACTGGGTCGGCTGACGCTGCTGCCCGGCACCAACATCATCAAGCTGCCGAACATCAGCGCCTCGGTGGCGCAGTTGGTGGCGGCGATCAAGGAGCTGCAGGACAAGGGCTACAAGATCCCCGATTATCCCGAGAACCCCAAATCGGACGAAGAGAAGGCGATCCGGGCGCGTTACGCCAAGTGCACCGGCAGCGCCGTCAATCCGGTGCTGCGCGAGGGCAATTCCGATCGCCGCGCACCGCTCGCGGTGAAGACCTACGCACGCAAGAACCCGCACAGCATGGCCGAATGGAGCCAGGCCTCGCGCTCACACGTCTCGCACATGCATCACGGCGATTTCTACCACGGCGAAAAATCCTTGACGCTGGACAAGGCGCGCGACGTGAAGATGGAGCTGATCACGAAAAGCGGCAAGACGATCGTGCTCAAGCCCAAAGTGTCGCTTCAGGACCGCGAGGTGATCGACTCGATGTTCATGGGCAAGAAGGCGCTGCTCGATTTCTACGAACAGCAGATCGAGGACGCCTACAAGACCGGCGTGATGTTCTCGCTGCACGTGAAGGCCACCATGATGAAGGTGTCCCATCCGATCGTGTTCGGTCACTGCGTGAAGATCTTCTACCGCGACGCCTTCGAAAAGCACAGCGAGCTGTTCGACGAGCTGGGCGTGAACGTCAACAACGGCATGGTCGACCTCTACAACAAGATCGCGACCCTGCCGCAAAGCAAGCAGGACGAGATCAAGCGCGACCTGCATGCCTGCCACGAACACCGACCCGAACTGGCGATGGTCGACTCGGCCAAGGGCATCACCAATTTCCATTCGCCCAACGACATCATCGTCGATGCATCGATGCCCGCGATGATCCGCAATGGCGGCAAGATGTGGGGCGCCGACGGCCGCCTGAAGGACGTCAAGGCGGTGATGCCGGAAAGCACCTTCGCCCGCATCTACCAGGAGATGATCAATTTCTGCAAATGGCACGGCGCATTCGATCCGAAGACGATGGGCACCGTGCCCAATGTCGGCCTGATGGCGCAGCAGGCCGAGGAATACGGCTCGCACGACAAGACCTTTGAAATCCCCGAAGACGGCGTGGCCAACATCACCGATCTCGCCACCGGCGAGGTGCTGCTCAGCGAGGACGTCGAACAAGGCGACATCTGGCGCATGTGCCAGGTCAAGGACGCCGCGATCCGGGACTGGGTCAAGCTCGCGGTAACCCGCGCCCGCAACTCCGGCATGCCGGTGCTGTTCTGGCTCGACCCGTACCGCCCGCATGAGGCGCAGCTCATCACCAAGGTCAAGATGTACCTGCATGAGCACGACACCACCGGCCTCGACATCCAGATCATGAGCCAGGTGCGCGCCATGCGCTATACGCTGGAGCGCGTCGTCCGCGGGCTCGACACCATCAGCGCCACCGGCAATATCCTTCGCGACTACCTGACCGACCTGTTTCCGATCATGGAGCTCGGCACCTCGGCCAAGATGTTGTCCATCGTGCCGCTGATGGCCGGCGGCGGCATGTATGAAACCGGCGCCGGCGGCTCGGCACCCAAGCACGTGCAGCAGCTGGTGGAAGAGAACCACCTGCGCTGGGATTCTCTCGGCGAGTTTCTGGCGCTCGCCGTCTCGCTGGAGGACCTCGGCATCAAGACGGGCAACCAGAGAGCCAAGCTTCTGGCCAGGACGCTGGATGCCGCCACCGGCAAGCTGCTGGACAACAGGAAGTCGCCCTCACCGCGGACCGGCGAACTCGACAACAGGGGCAGCCAGTACTACCTCGCGACATACTGGGCGCAGGAACTTGCGGCTCAGACCGAGGACCTCGCCTTGCAGGCGCGTTTCAAGGCGCTCGCCGAAACGCTGAGCCAGAACGAGGAGAAGATTGTCGCCGAGCTCGCGGCCGTGCAGGGCGCGCCGGCGGACATCGGCGGCTACTACCTGCCCGACTCGGTCAAGCGGGAAGCCGTGATGCGCCCAAGCGTGACGCTCAACGCGGCGCTGGCGCAGATGGGAGGCGCATAGGCGGCGGGCGGCCGGTCACGGTTCGATGGGCGGCCGCCATGCGGACGCCCGAACGATGACTCATGCACGCTCGCGCAGCCTGGCCTCACGCCGCCTCGTAAGACACGATCTTCTTGATCTGCGGCGCCAGCACATCTTCGGCCGTTTCGAGATCGAAGCGCGTCTGGATGTTCATCCAGAACGCCGCACCGGTCTTGAAGAATTTTCCGAGCCGCAGCGCAGTGTCCGCAGTCACGGGTTTTTCTTCGCGCGCGATCCGTTCGATGCGGGTGCGCGGCACGTTCAGCGCAGCCGCAACCGCGTAAGGTGTCAGCTTGAGCGGAACGAGAAATTCCTCCCGCAGGATTTCGCCGGGATGAACCGGCGGAAGCTTCTTTGCCATATGCGAACTCCTGTTCGGTTGCCACATGCCGCCTGCCCGGCTAGTGATAGTCGACGATCTCCACCTCTTCGGGACCCGCATCGGTCCACCTGAACACGACCCGCCATTGATCGTTAATGCGGATCGAGTGTTTGCCCGCCAAATCGCCCTTGAGAGCTTCAAGGCGGTTTCCGGGAGGCGGGTTTAAGGCCTCAAGAAAAGTGGCGGCATCCACCATGATCAATTTTCGGCGAGCAACGTTGGCGAGATTAGCCGGAAAGCCCTTCGGGACCGAACGGCCCTGAAGGATCAGCTCGGCGAACTTCCCCTTAAAGCTCCTGATCATGAGCAATAGTATCTCATCGAGATACGTATTGCAAGATTTGGTATCTCGGTGAGATACTACGACACCACCATGCCGCGATCTCAAGCAGTCCGAGAATTGGATTGGCGGCGGGCTCAGAGGTGTGGTTTAGAGACATCCATGACCTCGACCAACACCTTCATCGCGCAGATCGCGCCGCAACGAAGCTCGCAATACACCAATCTGGCGCGCGATCTCGCGGCCGCCGAGCTTCTGGCCTCGCCGCTGGGATCGACGCTGTCTAGCGTATCGCCGGCGCTTATCGCTGGCCAGGATTACATCAAGTTTACGACGCCGGCGACAGGCCTCGCGGAGGGGCATCGCAGGCTGCTCGCCAGCATGGCGATGCTCGGCAGCGTGTTCGAGCTGTTTGACGCGATCGGCGCCGTGCAGGGCCCGCTGCTCCGGCCGATCGACGTCAGTTACCCCTACGCGCTGTCATCGGACCTGCCTTCGATCCGGCGCTACAAGGGCAAGACCAGCGAGTTCTTCACGCACTTCGTCTGCAACATCGCGAAAAATGCGTCCGCGTTTCGTGACAAGGAATGGTCGGAGCTGAAGCTGCTTGATCCCTTGTGCGGCGGCGGCACGACGCTGTTTGTCGGTCTTTCGCTCGGCGCGGGTGTTGCCGGCGTCGAGATTGATCGCGGCGACGTCGAATCCACCGCCACCTTCATCATGCAATATTGCCGCGAGAACCGCATCAAGCTGGAGAAGACCGAGGAGCGGCTGCGCAAGCTCGCCAGCGCGCGGCGCTGGCTGTTCCAGATCGGCAAGGAGAAGCCGCTGCGCTGCATGCTGGCCAATGGCGACGGTTCGATGGCGAAAGAGCTGACGTCCGGTTTCGGCCAGCCCCACCTGATCGTCACCGACCTGCCCTATGGCATTCAGCACAACGCGCCGCTGCAGGCGCTGCTGGCCGAATGCCTGCCGGCCTGGGCGAGGCTTCTGATGCCCGGCGGCTGCATGGCCTTCTCCTGGGATTCGACGCGCTTCACCCGCGAGGAGATGGTGGCCTTCGTCGAGGCCACCGCGCCGTTCAACGTCGTGCAGGATCCGCCCTATGACGGCCTCGCGCACCGCGTCGACCGCGTGATCAAGCGGCGCGACGTGCTCGTCGCCCGATCGCGCAGCTGAAGATCAGCCGAGCCACATCGACAGCTCGGCATCCTCGGCGATGCTGCGATCACGCGGCTGACCGGAAACGCGCCGCGCCTCACGCCTTCGCCAGCAGCGCCTTCAGTTCGCCGATCTGCTTGCGCGTGGTGTCGGCCATCCACGGCTCCGGCGCACTGGCCAGCACCTGCTCGAGCAGGGCATTGCCCTTGGCGTCACCGAGGCCGACCAGCGCTTCCGCAAGGCTCGCGCCTGCCCAATATCGCTCCTCGAGCAATGCCGGGGTCGACACCTTGTCGCCCTGCTCCCTGGTCTGCGGCGTGCAAATCCTGGCGACCTGGCGGCGCACGCGCGCGGCCAGAACGTTATCGGCAATCCGGTCGTCGCCGTCTGATCGCGATGCCCTGATGTTGAGGAGATAGGCGAGGTTGGTCCCGGTATAGAAATCGGCGCGGATCAGGAAGCCGCGTTCCGCGGCCAGGATCGCGATGTCGAGATGGGTCTTGCGCTCGTCGGGACTGAGATCTCCGAGATTTGCCATCCGCTTGTGCAGGCCGCACCACAGGCCGAGCGTCTCGGGATCGTTGGTCACATCAGGGTCGAGCTGCTGCAGCAATTGCGCCGCCTCGGCATAGGCGGCCTTTGCCGCGGCCGGCGCGGCGCTGTCGCCGGATTTGTAGGTCGCGAGCGCCAGCTCCTGGATGACGCGCGGCCGCGGCAGCTTGGCCTGGCCATGGGAGTCCGACTGCGCGTCATAGATCTTGCGCAGCGTGAACTTCGCGACCTCGAAATTGCCCTGGCTCTTGGCATCGAGCGCGAGCTTCCACATCGCGCTGTAGGTTTCGGAATCATCGACCGCCGCCGCCTGCGTTGCCGCAACGGCCGCCAGCGCCGCCTTCTGCTCTTCGCGGGTCGGCTGCCGCAGCCACGGCAGCAACGAATACACCGGACTGTCGGTCGCCGAGCCCTCCTTCAGCGCCAGCGCGATCGCCTTGAGCTGCTCGCGCATCCGCATCACCTCGGAGAAGCCGATGTCGACGCCGAGATGGGTGTAGGAGCGGATCAGGATGTGATTGATGTCGAACGGGCTCTTGAACTGGCTCTCGGCGATGATGATGGTCGATCGCGGCTTCAGCGCATGGCGCACGCCGAGCTCGAACACGGCATTGAGGTTCGAGGTCGAGAGGTCGGCGACCACGAGATCGGCGGCGAACAGCTGCTCATACATCGGAATATCGATGACGCCGGAGTGCTGGATCTCGTCGGCCCGCACGCAATCGTAGCCGGCATCCTGCACCGCCGGCTTGATGATGTTGTGATAGGTCTTGTCGAGGTCGAGCTTGCGGCCGGTCTGGAAGTCGGTCTTCTCGCCGAACCCCATTACGGCAAAACAGGTGGGCATGGCAGCACCTCGCTTGGTATCCAGCACGGCGGCACGGCACGGCACGGCGCGACAAATCACTCGTGCAAGACGTGAAATAGACGCGACGCCCGACAATACATCCCCGGATCGGGACACGAGCCGTCCTTGAAAGCCGTCACTATGGCAGGGGAATCGCCGCGCACAACCCGCAAGTGCACATTTGCCGGATAGTTGATCAAGCGGCGAACCGCCGCAGGCGGCGCCGATTCTCCATCCCGCTCCGGAAGCGGCCGCCTTCACCGAATCTTGTATTGCTGCTTAAGGTTGCATTGCCGGATTATGCTTCTTCGGGCCGATTGCCGCATCAGCGGCCGTCGGCCCACGCGCGTTTCGCATCATCCATTGCCGCGGGAGCAGGGTCATGGCCAACCAACTGGGCGCAATCAAGCACATCGTTCAACTCATGCTGGAGAACCGGTCGTTCGACCAGATGCTCGGCTTTCTCTACACTGCGAACGGCAACCGCTCGCCGACCAACCAGCCCTATGAAGGACTGACCGGCAACGAGTCCAACCCCGACGACACCGGGCGGGAGATCACGGTGTTCCGGATCGACGCCAGTGCGCCGCATCCCTATCTGATGCCGGGCGCCGATCCCGGCGAGGGGTTCTTCAACACCAACTACCAGCTGTTCCAAACTGACGATCCAGCGCCCGGCGCAGTCCCGAACAACCGCGGCTTCGTCATCAACTTCAAGGCGGCGATCCAGTCCGACCAGGCCAAGGGGTTCAAGGATTCGCTGCCCGGCACCGAACCGTCCGAGATCATGGGCATGTATGCGCCGGAGATGCTGCCGGTGATGTCCGGCCTCGCCAAGGGCTTTGCGGTCTGCGATCTCTGGTTCTCGTCAGCGCCGACCCAGACCATTCCGAACCGCACTTTCGCCGCGGCCGCCACCTGCCAGGGCCATCTCGACAACCACGTCAAGGTCTTCACCTGCCCGAGTATCTTCGGGCGGCTGTCGGACAAGAACATCGACTGGGCGATCTACGGCTACAACCGCGATCCGCTGACGCGGCTCGACTTCACCGACACCCAGCATGCCGACGAAGGCCATTTCGGCCACTTCCGCGACTTCGAGGCGCGCTGCGCCAACGGCACGCTGCCGGCCTACACCTTCCTCGAGCCGAGCTTCGGCGCCAGCGGCAACAGCCAGCATCCGAACTACGATGTCGCCGCCGGCGAGAAGCTGATCTACGACACGTATCAGGCGGTGCGCCGCGGCCCCGGCTGGAACGACACGCTGCTGCTGATCACCTATGACGAGCATGGCGGCAATTACGACCACGTCGCGCCGCCCTCGGGCGCGACGCCACCGGACAATTCGATCGGCGAGTTCAATTTCGACTTCAAGCGCTTCGGTGTGCGCATCCCGGCGCTGCTGATCTCGCCGCGGATCGCGGCCGGCACCGTGTTCCGCGCCAGGCGCGGCGTCATCGATCACACCTCGGTGCTGAAGACGATCGAGCTGCGGTTCGGCGTACCGCCGCTGACCGAACGCGACAAGGCGGCGCCCGATCTCGGCGACGTGCTGACCCTCGCCAATCCGCGCACCGACGATCCCTTGCAGGGCGTCGTGGTGCCGACCACCGACGTCGCCCATCCGGAGCAGGCCGAGCCGTCATTGATCGAGAACATCCACGCCCACAAGGTGTCACTGCTGCCGCTGCGCAACGATCAGGGCAGCTACGATCGCCACACCCCGCCCGATCTCTCGACCAGCGCGCAGATCGGCGATTACATCCAGGGCCGCACGGCGGCCTGGACCCAGCATCTGCAGCGCAAGCGGGCGCAGCGCGAGGCGCGCGCGGCGGCCACCCGCGGCAGCGGCGGCGGTCGCAAGGCGAAGCCGCGCAAGGCACCGGCGAAGAAGACCAGGCGGCGCTGACGGTACGTTGACGACGTCGAAATGGCTGCGGCGATGTCCGCGGCTGACGCCGCCGCGCCGGCCTGGCACGGCGGCCGGCGGCGCCGATCGACCTCGACTGGCGCCCCGCTGCGACACAATCCAAGATTGTTTCGGTGCCGCCGACCCGCTAGTCTCGAAGACACACGCCAGGAGCGGGACCGCCGCGCATCCGCTCCCCACCATGGCGGACTGCAGGGAGATTCTCGATGGCAACCTCTCGCTTCGAACCGCCTTATTATCCGATCATCTATGTCCGCGGTTACGCCGGCACCGACAGCGAAATCGAGGACACGGTGTCCGACCCCTATATGGGCTTCAACCTCGGCTCGACCCGCCTTCGCACGCTCTGGACCGGCAAGAACGAACGCTACTATTTCGAATCGCCGCTCGTGCGCCTGATGAAGGATTTCGACTACCGCGACGTCTACTCGTCGGGCCTGAACATGACCGAGATCGACGAGCTGCCGCCCGGCGGGATCGATCCACGCTCGATCACTATCTACCGCTACTACGATCAGGTGTCCGCGGTGTTCGGCGAGGGCAAGCAGGTGAAGATGGAGGATTTCGGCAAGGGGCTCAGCGCCCTTATCGGCAAGCTGCGCGACCGGATTTGCAAGGACGATGCGGAAAAGGCCGAGTTCAAGGTCTACCTGGTCGGGCATTCCATGGGCGGTCTGGTGATCCGCTGCTTCCTGCAGAACGACAATATCGGCGATCCTGCGCTGAAAAAATGCGTCGACAAGGTCTTCACCTACGCGACGCCGCACAACGGCATCGACTTCGACATCCTCGGCAACGTGCCCGCCTTCTTCACCGCGCAAAGCGTCGACAATTTCAATCGCGGCCGGATGTGCAGCTATCTCGGGCTTCCGCCGAACATCGAGCAGGTCAACACGCTGAACGGCAAGTTCGACCTGGATCGGTTCTTCTGCCTGGTTGGCACCAACCCGAAGGACTACACCGTCGCGGCCGGATGGTCGGCCCGCCTCGTTGGCCCCTTCAGCGACGGCCTGGTCCGCATGGACAACGCGGTCCTGTTCGAAGGTGACGTGGCAGCGGGCACGGCAAAGCTCGGCTCGCGTGCCTTCGTCTACCGCAGTCACTCCGGCTATTACGGCATCGTCAATTCGGAGGAAGGCTTTCAGAACCTGACCCGGTTCCTGTTCGGCAACCTGCATGTCGACGGCCGCCTCGAAGTACAGGATATTACCCTGCCGCCCGACGTCGAGAAGGCCCGCGTGAAAGGCCAGGACGTGCGGGCTTCATACCAGTTCGAAGTCGTGGCACGTGTGAGAGGCGCGCATTGGGACCTCAGCCGCCGTGTCGCCAACGAGAATTCGGCGTTGTTTCGAACATACGGCGAATTGTTTCCGCAAGCCGTCCAACGCGAAGGCGTGGACAAGCCCAACCACGACAACCCGGTGCTGTTCAACGTCTATCTCGACGGCGCCCAAAAAGTCGGCCCCGGCAAATCGCTGGGCTTCAGTATCGACCTCGGCGTGCTCGTCCCCGAGTACCAGGTCGACGGCGTGCTCTGGCTGAAGCAGCATTTTGCCGGCGGATACATCTTTCGCGACAAGCTCAATCTCGAAGCCATGCCCCCGAGCAAATCCAACGACCAATGGAGGCTCCGCTACGCCTTCGATAGTGAACGGCCAAACCAGGCCACAAAACTGATCACTGGAACGGTGGTGGGCGACCGGCTCGAGTTCAGGATTCCGGTGGTGCAGAAGAACCGCCCCGGCATCGACGCCACACTGGTGTTGAGTGCCGGACAGTGGAACGTCTGAACGCGTGCGATGGCTATCAATCGTCGTCGAACAGCCTGATCCGCGGCGATTCCATCCGCTCCGGATCGGCGGCGAGAAGACGTGGCGTGTCGGTCGCCTGCCGCACCCTCAGCTCGACGTCGCGTAGATCCTCATCTCCGTGCCGCGGCTGGCGGCGGCGCTCGGCCCATTCCTGGCGCCGTTCGGCACGACGCTTCTCGGCGGCCGCGCGCTTCGCATCGCGCACCCTGGCATTGGCGTCTTCGGAAGGAGCATTTTGCTCGCGGCTTGCGTTCTGTGCGTTGGACGCGGGCGGCGCTGCATTGGCTTGTGCCGGCTGCGGCGCGGCCGTGTTGTTCGTGGTGGCGTTGTTGCTGTCGCGCTGAGCATTCGCATCCGCCGCCGGCGCAACATTGGCGACTTGCGCGGGCGCTGCGTTCTGCTGCGGCACCGGCGCGACAGTGACTGGCTTGGTGGCCGCAGCCTGTGTCGCCGCCAGATACGTCACCGGCTCGGAGGCTGCGTTGGAAACCTGGGTCGGCTCGGGCGCATTGCGCCGCTCGACCTTGCTGACCTCCTGCTTGCCGTCGTGCGGGCTCGTGATATTGGCGATGGTCAGGCCGCCGCCAAGACCGGCTGCGATGGCCACCACCACAGTTCCCACCCCCGCAAAATAAGCTGTTGCTGTGCGCATGTCCCGTCTCCTCGTCCGTGCGAGCAACGTGTGACGGGAGACGATGTTCCTGACGGAACCGGCGCCGCGCGGACGCCATCGAGGCTGAAAGGAAGCGAAATTTCGTGGGTGATGCGAGCCCTGCGGCTCAGATCATCGCGGCGACTTTGTCGAGGCCGATGATGCGTGCGAGCTGGCGCACTTCATTCTTCTGGTCTTCGCGGAGCTGGAACAGCAGCGGCATCGCCGCCGATTTCAACTGCTGGACCTCGGCGGAGTCGGGATCGATCGGCATGCCGCCGGCGCTGGGATCGGCCTGGCGCTTCGCGTGGATCTTGCGCGCCACAGCGCGCAGCGCCGTCTCGACCGGCGGCCAATAGGACTCCTGCGCCGCCGACAGTTTGAGACGTTCCTTGATGCCGGCGATCTGGACGTCGCTGAGCAGCGCGTAGTTCTTCTGCGGCGCTGGCTTTGCGGCGGCCTTCGGCTTGGCGGGTTGCGGTGCTGCGGGCGCGGCCGCCTGATCGTTCAGCTTGGGCAGCCCAACATCGCCGGGCTCGGCCGAGGCATAGGCCTGGCGCAGCGGATCGTTGTTGAGCACGGGGATCGCGGCCTGGGCCTGCAGCTGCAGCGCAGACGGGGCCGCCGGCTGCTGGGGTGGCTCATAGGCGGCCATCGCCAAGGTTGCGACCGCGAGCTTGTCCTTCTTGCTGGCCTTGTTGGAAACCGGAGCCTGATCGGGCGCGCCCGCGGCCACCTCGGCACCCGCCGTCGGCATGCTGTCACGTGCGATGATCGCAGTCGCGGCGGCGCCGGCAACGAGGACACAGGTCAGCGCTGCGATGGTGATGGCTCTGGTCAACAAGGACTCCCTACCCGCCGGTCAGGCGGAAACTGAACGATAATTAAGGCGTTAGCATGCCGCCGAAATGGGCAAGCCGCGCCAAAATCATCGAAAATCGGTCGAAAACGTCCCCAAATCAGGCCGCAGCGACCAATTCATAGACTTCCTGGATGTCGGCGACGATCTCATGGGCATCCCACAGGGCACCCGGGGCGACCGAACGCAGGCTGACGGTCCAGTTGGTCCGGCGGGTCCGCGGCGTCGAGACGATGTCGAATTCGACGCTCCGGCACAGCGGATGGCGCTGCAGGGCGTGGAAGACGCGGACCCGGAGTTCGTCCAGCGTCGCGGGTTCCTTTGCATAGAGCGCCTGAAAATCCATCTCGCATCCTCAACTCTTGCCGGGCCGGCCGGAGCCATGGCCGCGGTCCGTCCTGTGCTGATATTGTTGGGGCGATCGTGGTTAATGGCCCGTTAAGGCAGGAGACGGGGCGACAATTGTGGAAGCGCAAAGCGTCACAACGGCCGTCGCGGCCCACCCCTCGGCGCGCCGCAGCCTGGTCGCCACCGCCATGATCTCTGTGATCACGTTGCTGATCATGACCTTCGACCTGCTGGCACCGAACTGGCCGGCGAGTTTCGGGGATTTGCTGTTGCTGCCGCTGACGGCGCTGCTGTTCCTCGGCTGCTGCCTGTGGTCGCTGGTGCTGTTGCTGTGGATCCGCCGCGGTGGGATCAGCTTTGCCGGCCCGCTCGTGATCTGTGCGGCAACCGCTGCGCTGCTGGTCACTGCGCCGCTGCAGGACATCTACCTGCAGGCCAATTTCCGCTGGCATCGTGCCGAACGCGATCGGATCGTGGCACAGGTCGCACGCGGCGAGCTGACGCCCAATGTCGACTACAACAAGAACCTGATCGCGCTTGGCCCCAATGCACCCGGTGTCTCAGAGGGCAACGAGATCGTTGTCGACGGGTTCGGAGAAGGCGCTTACGTGCTGTTCATGACCTACCGCGGCCTGAAGCACTATTTCAACGGCTTCCTCTACGTGCCGCCAGGCAGCGATCCCGCGAAATTCTTCGAGTTCGATGACAAGCCACCGAGGCGGCTCGATCGCTGCAGCGAGCAGTGGTATTTCGTGGCGAATTAACCCGTCAGACCAGCTCCATCCGCAAATTTCGACCGACGGCCTGCGCCGCACGTGCCAGCGTTCCCAACGTCACCGACTCGTTCTCGGGATCGAGCAGGCGATCAAGCTGCGCACGGCTCGTCTTCATCCGCGACGCCAGCTCGGTTTTTGAGATGTCTTCGCGACGCATCAGGTCAGCAAGCTGACGCGCAAGCACGCGCTTGATCGCGCGCGCGGTCACTTCTTCGTAGATGCCCCCTTCCTTCAAAAACTCATCGAAAGACGATCCGACTTTGCCTTTCGACCTCTTGCTTGGCTTCGTCACGAAATGTCCCTCTTCCTTTTGATGGCCACGTCCAGATCCGCTTGAGGCGTTTTCTGGGTCTTCTTGATGAACGCGTGCAGCAAGACCATCTTTCCATCCTGCTCGCAAAACAGGATGCGTGCGATGCGCCCTTGCGTCAGCGTGCTGCGAACTTCCCACAAGCCCTGCCCCAACGAGCGACAAAGCGGCATGCCGATCGGCCAGGCAAACTCCACGTCCTTGATATCCTCGCCGACGATCTTGCGGTCCTCGGCCGACAAATCCCTCAACCAATCCCTCACCGGCTCACGACCGGATGGAAGCGCATAAAAGAAGGCCGGTAGCCGCTTCATTGGACCACAATCAATTATGTATCAGTTTTGGTACATCAAGACAAGCCGCTGCATTTCTCTCGGCTATGTGAGTCTCACTCGCGCGCTCGCCGCCTCATATTCCGCGACCGTTCGTGCCACAAGCTCGTCGACCGACACCACGCCGGTCACGCCTGAGGTCGCATGGCCGCCGCTCCAGATGTCGCGCCAGCGTTTGGGGCGGCTTTCGCGGGCGCCGATGTCGATATCCTCTGCGATATCGATGGCGCCGCGGGCGGGCAGATTGTCGGGATCGAGGCCGGCGGCTTCGATCGAGGGACGCAGCATGTTGGTTTGCAGGCCGGTGAAGGCTGATGTCAGCAGGATGTCGTCGGCGCTGCTGTCGACCAGCATCTGCTTGTATCTGATATCCGCCAGGCTTTCCTGCGTGGCGATGAACTTGGTGCCCATATAGGCGAGATCGCAGCCGAGCGCCTCCGCTGCGCGCAGCGCCTGGCCGTCGCTGATGCCGCCGGCGAGCACGATCGGGCCATCGAAGAAGCCGCGCACCGCACGCACGAACACGAACGGGTTGAGCCAGCCGGTCTGGCCGCCCGCGCCTGCGGTCAGCAGCACGAGGCCATCGGCGCCGGCCGCCACCGCGCGCTCGGCGTGGCGGATCGAGGCGACGTCGGCGAACACCAGCGCGCCGGCATCATGCAACGGCCCGAGCACCGGCGCCGGCGAGCCGACCGAGGTGATGACGATCTCGGGCTTGTGCCGCAGCAGCACCGCGAGATCATCCGCAAGCCGCGCGTTGGAGCGATGCACG
The DNA here is from genome assembly GCF_018130695.1 of Bradyrhizobium jicamae. GTDB lineage: Bacteria > Pseudomonadota > Alphaproteobacteria > Rhizobiales > Xanthobacteraceae > Bradyrhizobium > Bradyrhizobium jicamae_B. The sequence continues at coordinate 87,549 of NZ_JAFCJX010000023.1, forward strand.
ATCAGGTTCGGACAGGCGGGCGCGGCGGCCTTGCCGCTCGCGTCCGCATGCGCGTGCAAGCGGGTCGCGATTTCAGTCAGCCAGGCGTCGAGTTGTTCCGTCTCACGGCAATTCACCGTCGGGAAGGAGCCGATCACGCCATTGCGGCACGCGGCAACCACCAGCTCGACGCCGGACACCAGGAACATCGGTGCAGCGATCAGCGGCAGCTTCAGGCGATCACGAAAGCGAACAAGCGGATTGGTGGTCGGCAAGTTGTTTCTTCCCCGTCGCGTTGTGCTAGCGTTCGCCTCAACATTGGCACGACGACAAGCCAAAGACAAAGCAGGCGGGAGGACAAGAGATCATGAGCAATCCGCTCTACGCGCAACCGACGACTTGCGAGCAGACGCTACGGGCGCTGGCGCGCTATCCGTCGCGCACCGCTTTCGCCTGGCCGGGCGGTTCGCTCACTTATCAGGGCGCGACCGATTTGATCGGGCGGATGCAGAGCGTATTCGACCGGCTCGGCTTCGCGCCCGGCACCCGCGTCGCTTTCCTGACCGCCAACCGCGCCGATACCTGGTGCGCCGGCGTCGCCGCATCGCTGTCGCGGCTCGCGATCACCTGGCTGCATCCGCTCGGCTCGCTCGACGACCAGCTGTTCCAGCTGGAGGATTCCGAAGCGCGGATGCTGGTCGTCGACGGCATCACGTTTCGCGACCGCGGCGGCGAGCTCACCGCGAAGGCCGACGCCTTGAAGACCGTGTTCACACTCGGCCCCGCAAGCTATGGCTCCGATTTATTGCAGGCAGTCGAAACCGCGGGCAGCGCGAGCCCGAGGAATTTTGCCTGTTATGACGACATCTCGACCTTGAACTACACCGGCGGCACGACCGGGAAATCCAAGGGCGCGCTGCGCTATCACCGTCAGATCAGCGGCTTTGCCACCGCGATCCTGGCCGATTTCGAGATTCCGGCGAACCCGCGCTATCTATCCGTGGCGCCGATCAGTCATGTCGGGGGGACCAAAGTGCTGCCGACGCTGATGCGCGGCGGCACGGTTCACATGCTGAAAGGGTTCGATCCCGAGGCCGTGCTGAGGACCATCGAACGCGAGAAGATCAACTTCACGCTGTTCGTGCCGACCATGATCTATGTGTTGCTGGATCATCCGGCGCTTTCGAAGACCGATCTCTCTTCGCTCGAGCTGCTGCTCTATGGCGCATCCGCGATGTCGCCGAGCCGGCTGGTGGAAGGCATCGAGCGAATCGGACCGGTGTTCTCGCAGCTCTACGGGCAGACCGAATGCTATCCGGTCTCGGTGCTGCGCAAGACCGACCACGACCCGAAGACCCCCGAACTGTTCCTGTCCTGCGGCTTCCCGATCGCAGCCTGCCAGGTCAAGATCCTCGACAATGACGACCAGGAGGTCGCGACCGGTGAAGCCGGCGAGATTTGCGTCCGCGCCGGCCACGTGATGGCTGAATACTGGAAGCGGCCGGAGGCCACCGCCGAGACGCTGAAGAGCGGCTGGCTGCACACCGGCGACATCGCCCGCCAGGACGAGCGCGGCTACATGTTCATCCTCGACCGCAAGAAGGACATGATCGTCTCCGGCGGCTTCAACATTTTTCCGCGCGAGGTCGAGGATGTGCTGACGCAGCATGCCGATGTCGCGATGTGCGCGGTGGTCGGCGTCCCCGACGACAAATGGGGCGAGGCCGTCACCGCCGTCGTGGTCGCGCGCGAGGGCACGCGGCCTGATGCCGACGAGTTGATCAACCTGGTGAAGGCGAAGAAGGGTTCGGCGCATGCGCCGAAGCAGATCCAGTTCGTCGAGCAGTTGCCGATGACCGGCGTCGGCAAGGTCGACAAGAAGGTGTTGAAGGCCCGCTTCTGGGCGGGCCGCGACCGGATGGTGGGGTGAATCACGACGACGCCGTCAAAACACGCTTGCGCTCCTCTTCCACCTGCTCGGCCGCCGCCCACAGCAATTCCTCCAGCCGCTCGCGCAGTTGGTCCTGATGATAGGGCTTGGCGAGCCGCGGCAGGTCGATCTGGACGCCGTCGGGCAATTCGGCGTAGCCGGTGGCGAGCAGGATCGGCAGCTGCGGACGAACCTTGCGCGTGGCGATGGCGAGCTCGATGCCAGTCATGCCGGGCATCATGTGATCGGTCATCATCAGGTCGATCATCTGCCCGCTTCTGATGATCTCGAGCGCATGCGCGCCCGAACTGGCGCCGATCACGCGATGGCCGAGATCCTCCAGCATCTCCGTCGTCGACATCGCGATCAGCGGATCGTCGTCGACGAACAGGATCACCGCCGCGCGCTTCACCTTCTGGGCTACGGGTGGGGCGACCTCGGCCGCCGGCGCCGCGCTCGCGACCGGCAGCAGCAGCGTCGCGGCGGTGCCCTTGCCGACACTGCTGGTGAGCTGCAGCGCGCCGCCGAGCTGCACTGCGAGGCCATGCACCATCGACAGGCCGAGGCCGGTGCCCTTGCCGAGCGGCTTTGACGAGAAGAACGGCTCGATCGCGCGCTTCAGCACGTCAGGCGTCATGCCGGTGCCGGTGTCGATCACGGACAGTTTGAGATAGTTGCCCGGCTTCAGCATGGCGTCGCCGCGGGCCTGATAGGCCGCGACCTTGATCTCGATCGACCCGCCATCCGGCATGGCGTCACGCGCATTGATCGCGAGGTTGAGGATCGCAAGCTCGAGCTGGTTGGCGTCGATGCGCGCCGGCGGCAAGCCCTCGGCGATGTCGAGCCGCAGCGCCACGCGCGGCCCGAGCGAGCGCTCCAACAGATTACTCATGTCGCGCACCAGCGCGCCGAGATCGACGGGCACGGCGCGCAGATCCTGCTGGCGCGCGAACGCCAGCAGCCGCTGCGTCAGCGAGGCGCCGCGCTCGGCGCCCTGCAGCGCGCCGTCGACCAGCCGATGCAGCCTGGGATCATTGGGCAAGCGCTTGCGCAGCAAATCGAGATTGCCCATCACGGCCATCAGCAAATTGTTGAAGTCGTGCGCGACGCCGCCGGTGAGCTGGCCGATGGTCTCCATCTTCTGCGCCTGGCGGAGCTGCTCCTGCGCCTTCTCGCGCGCGGCGACCTCCTTCATCAAATCGGCGGTGCGCTGCTCGACGCGCTGCTCCAGCGTCGCCGTGAGCTCGGCGAGCGCGGTGCGTTCGGCGGCGAGCTGCGCCAGCAGCGTCTCGCGCTCGATCTCCGCGGTCTTGCGCGCGGTGATGTCGGAGCAGACGCCGACCAGCGACTTGATGCTGCCGTCCGGCCGGCGCACCGCGCGGGCGCGCACGTCGACCCAGTGCTGCGTGCCGTCGGGCCAGATGTTGCGATACTCGATCTTGTAGTCCTTGCCGGTCCGCAAGGTGTGCTCGACCACGGCATTGCGGCGTTCGCGATCGTCGGGATGAACCGCGTCCAGCAGGTCCTGATAGGTGAAGGGATCGTGCGGCCTGCGGCCGAAGAAGGATTTGCAGGTCGCGGAGGCCTCGAGGTCGAAGCCGGGCATATGCAGTTCCAGCGCACCGAGATGACCGGCGTTGAGCGCGGTCTGCAGCAGGCCCTCGCTTTCGGTGAGGTCGTCGAGGATGGCGCGGGTGTGGTACTGCCGCCGCCGCCCGCGCACCGCAGCGCCGATCAGACTGACCAGCGTGGTCGGATGGAACGGGCGCTCGATGAAGGTGACGTTGCCGAGTTCCACACCGAGCCGCACAGCCGCAGGATTGCGCTCGCCACCCTCCGTCATGAGGACAATCGGAAAGTCCGACCACGACGGTTGGTCGTGCAGCCAATTTGTCAGGCCGTCGAGATCGACGGTCTTGATCGCTTCATCCGCGACAATGGCAAGCCCTGCCCCGCCCTGAACCTCGCGCCGGAGTCCGGCGAGGTCGCTGCAGATATTGGCGTGATAGCCGGCCTGGGTGATCAGCCGCGCCGTCGAGACGGCCTCGACCTCGTTGGCAGCGAGCACAACCACCCGTTCGGACGTTGGACCGGGTCTCACAATATCTGCCCTTCCGGCTCGGCTGGTGCGCGCCCGCAAGACACGCTCGCCGTGACGACGATGTCGGCGGCCAAATCCGCACGCAGCATGGAACCCCTTACGAGATCGCAACTCGCTGGAGGTGCCCCCTGTTCCCGGCAGAGGGCATTATTTTTGAGGCAGTTAGCGCCGTTCGATCACGAGGCTCTGGACCGCGCGGCCGAAATAGCCGTGCGTATCGGCAAGGCGCGACATCGCAAGGCCGGCGCCGTCGGGCCCGATCCAGGACTCCCCATCGAGCAGGATCCACTCGCCGACCGGCTGGCGGGCCAAATTCACCGTGAGGTCGGCGTTGATGAAGGTCCATTGCCGAAAATCGAGCGTCGAGGCGGTGCCGTTGGAGAAATCGGCCGCGACCACCGCGCGCATCGCCTGCGAGACGGCGTGGCCTGCGATCAGGGGCGTTTCGACCCGAAACCAGATCGCGCCGGCGCCGGCCACGCCGAACCGGCCGCGGGCTGCGCGCATCGCAACCGAGCGCACGAACGGGCTGGTGGCGGCATGCCCGTCCTCCACCACCGACTGCTCCGGGCCGGGCAATTCGACCGGCAAATCCTTGATGTCGTCGGGCAGCGTCTGCGGCTGAGACTTGATCTTGAGCACGCTGGCCGAGACCACGGGAACGCCATCGGCAAGCAGGCGGATGCCGCAGAGCTGGATCTTGCGGCCCTCGCGCAAGACCTCGCTCTCGATGGTGAGCGGCGCCACCGGCACCGGCCGCATCAGATCGATGGTGACGCGCGCAATCGACATCGGCAGCGGCGTCGGCAGCCGCTCCGCGGCCCACACCACAAGCGCAGCCGGCGCCGAGCCGTGCTGCATCCGCGGATCCCACGGGCCCGCGGCATCGGGACTGGTGACGACATGATTGCCGTCGACGCGGAAGATCGGCTCAGCCGGACGAGATGACATCACTTGGTTCCGAACATGCGATCGCCGGCATCGCCGAGGCCCGGCAGGATGTAGCCATGATCGTTCAGCCGCTCGTCGATCGCAGCCGTCCACACCGGCACGTCGGGATGCTCGCTCTGGAACTGCGCGATGCCTTCCGGCGCGGCGAGCAGGCAGACGAAGCGAATGTCGCGAGCGCCGCGCGCCTTCAGCAGTGCCGCGGCGGCGCAGGCGGAATTGCCGGTCGCCAGCATCGGATCCATCAGGATCACGGTGCGATCCGACAGATCGTTCGGCGACTTGAAGTAATACTCGACGGCCTGCAGCGTGGCGGGATCGCGATACAGCCCGATATGGGCGACGCGCGCCGAGGGCACCAGCGCCAGCATGCCATCGAGAAATCCAACGCCGGCGCGCAGGATCGGCGCGAAGGTCAGCTTCTTGCCCGCGATCTTCGGCGCCTTCATCGGCGTCAGCGGGGTTTCGATATCCACTCGCTCCAATGGCAGGTCGCGCGTGACCTCGTAGCACAAGAGCATCCCGATCTCGTTCAGGAGCTCACGAAAGCCCTTGGTGGAGCGATCGCGCTCACGCATCAAGGTGAGCTTGTGCTGGACCAGGGGGTGATCGACGACGTTGACGGCAGTCATGCAAATCCTTGTGGCACAGGGCTTGTCAGGACAGCAAGGCCCGCGCGCCCTGCATCCCGGACGCGGTGGATCGCGCCCGGGGCAGGATCAAGCAATTTGAGTGCCGGTGTCCATCCCGGATCAAGTCCGGGACAGGCGTCGATGGAAAGCACTCTCGTCAGAGCGCCGGATCGACCGCCTCGTCATATTCCTTCTTGAAGCGTCCGATCAGCTCGGCCGCGGGCACCACCTTGGCGATGCTGCCGACGCCCTGGCCGGAGCCCCAGATCTCCTTCCAGGCCTTCGGCTTGGCGCGCTCGCCGGAGGAGTCGGTGCCGAAGCTCATCTTGGAGGGATCGGAGGTCGGCAGATTTTCAGGATCCATGCCGGCCGCGACGATCGACGGCTTCAGATAGTTGCCGTGCACGCCGGTGAACAGGTTGGAATAGACGATGTCCTCGGCGGACGAGCTCGTGATCATCGCCTTGTAGCCTTCCACCGCATTGGCTTCCTTGGTCGCGATGAAGGCCGAGCCGATATAGGCGAAGTCGGCGCCGATGATGCGCGCGGCGCGGATGGCGCGACCGTTGGCGATCGTACCCGATAGTGCAATGGGTCCGTCGAACCACTGCCGCGTCTCCGACACGAAGGGGAACGGCGAGAGCGTGCCGGCATGGCCGCCGGCGCCGGCCGCGACCAGGATGAGGCCGTCGGCACCCTTCTCGATCGCCTTGTGGGCGAACTTCTGATTGATCACATCATGGAAGACGATGCCGCCCCAGCCATGGACCGCCTGGTTGAGCTCCTCGCGCGCACCGAGCGAGGAGATGATCATCGGCACCTTGTGCTTCTCGCAAAGCGCCATGTCGTGATCGAGCCGGTTGTTGGACTTGTGCACGATCTGATTCACCGCGAACGGCGCCGACGGCCGCTCCGGATGCGCCTTGTCGTAGGCGGCAAGCTCTTCCTTGATCCGGTACAGCCATTCGTCGAGCAGCTCCGGCGGCCGCGCGTTCAGCGACGGGAACGAGCCGACCACGCCGGCCTTGCACTGCGCGATCACGAGGTCGGGCACGGAGATGATGAACAGCGGCGCCCCGATCACGGGTAGCGACAGACGGCCCTTGAACAGAGCAGGCATGGACATGGAGAGCGGATCCTTCGGTTATCAGACGGAGATGCCGGGCATCATACCAACAGGGCTATCTTTCCACTGTCAAGTATTGCGTCTTGGCGCTGCGGACTGATGAGAAATCATCAGCCTCGACCGCATTCTTGTTGGGCGGTTTTTTGGGCAAAAGCTGGCATCCCAGCCGTCGCGCGCACGCCTACTGGCACAGCGCCCGTGTCACGAAATTCTCGGTCTTGCAATCGTTCGGCCCGCGCTTGTGGCCAGGCAGGAAGACGATCGGCGAGCATTTCTCAGATGCATCCGTGTCGAGGCTCTTGCCCTCCGTGAAACCCTTGCTCTGGCACAGCCTGTCGGCGCCGGCCTTGCAATCCGGTGCGCCGTTGGCGGCAACCACGCAGGCCGCACGGCCGCTGACCATGGTCGCGGGCTTTGCGAGATTGCCGAGCGTCTCGCTCGGGCTTTGGATCGGCGGCAGGATCGACTTCGATTTCTCGAACAGTTTTCCGATTTCGTTGATGAGGCCGGGATTCTCGCGATCAGCCGGTGCGGCCGCAGGCGGCTCGGCCTGCTGCGGGGCAGGCTCGGGTGGCAGCGGCTGCTGCGCGGGCGACTGCACACCGAGTGTCGGCGGCGCGTTCTGCGTCCAGCCAGGCCCGGCGGCGATCAGCATCACGCACAGCGTGACGCCGGCCATCGCAGCATGCTCGCGGAACAGACCCGGCAGGTTGAATCGATCGATCATCCGAACGAGCGTAACCTGAAGCGCAAACGGCGGCCAAGCCGCCATTAGGCTAGATCAGTTTGAATGCGATGACGAAGCCGAGCACCAGCACGATCGCGCCGAGCGCGACCCACATGCCGAGCCGCTTCTCGAGCTCGGCGCGGATGAAGTCGCCGTAGCGGTTGAGCAGCACCGCGACCACGAAGAAGCGGCCGCCGCGCGCGACGATCGAGCACAGGATGAACAGCCAGAGATTATAGCCGGCAAAGCCCGAGGTGATGGTGACGAGCTTGTAGGGGATCGGCGTCAGCCCCTTGAGCAGGATGATGACGGCACCCCATTCGGCATAGGAGGCGCGGAAGGCATCGACCTTATCGGTGAGGCCGTAGAGCTGCATCAGCCACTGGCCGAGCGAATCGTAGAGCAGCGCACCGATCGCATAGCCCAGCACGCCGCCGGCGACGGAGGCTATCGTGCAGACGGTCGCGAACCACCATGCCCGCTTCGGTCGCGCCAGCGACATCGGCAGCAGCATGATATCGGGGGGCACCGGGAAGAAGGAGCTCTCAGCGAACGAGACGGCCGCGAGAATCCAGAGTGCGTAGGGTTTGTCGGCGGCGTCGATGCACCAGTCGTAGATCCGTTTCAGCATGGGCGCGATGAACCACCATGGAGCGGATTTGTCCATGCCGGGAATCAGCCGAATTTGGGAGGTTTACGACCGCCGCTTGCGCAGCTGGCTCTCCAGCGCGACAATTCGCCGCCGAACCGCCGGGACGGCGGCGGTTTTGGGCAGTTTCACCGGCTTCGGCAACTTCTCGGCGATGCCGAGCAGGCGCTCGCGCCGTTCCATCTCGCGCCAGACATCATCCGGTTTCACACCGGCGGAGGCCCAGAGGACGGTCAGGTTGTAGAGCAGGTCGGCGCTTTCGCGGATCACCGCATCGGTCTTGCCGTTGACGGCGTCGATCACGACCTCGATGGCTTCCTCGGCGAGCTTCTTGGCCATCTTGGCCGGGCCGCGCTGGTACAGCTTCGCCGTTCGCGACGTTGCCGGATCAAGATCCTTGGCCGCGATCACCGCCTGATAAAGCCGCTCGATCGAATCACCCATGCAACCAGACTAGTCCAAACTCGTCGCCAGCGTGTTAACGGCTTGTGCGACAACTAAAAAATCCACCGGCCCCGGGGCCGGTGGATCGGTTCGCCTTCTCAACGCGCGCAGCCTTTACCAGCCGTTGTAGTAGTTCTGATGGCCGTTGTAGCCGTAGCCGCCATAACCATAGCTGTTGGCGCGATTGTAACCGTAATAGCCGGGGCCGCCATAGTAGTAGGTCGGACCGGGATCGTAGTAGACCGGGCCACCGCCGTAATAGCCGTAGGAGTCATAGTAGCGATTCTGGGCGGCAGCGATCGCGAGACCCGTGCCGACGATGCCGGCGAAGGCGGCTGCAGCGGCGGCACCACCGCCACGGTAATAGCGGCGACGCGAGCTGAAATCGGTCGCGCCGCTGGTGCCCTGCGATGATGTCACGGACACGGGCTTGCCGTTCGCGGAGCCGGCAAGGGCCATGGTCGGCTCAACTGCCGTCAACGCCACCGCGGCGACGGTCGCCAGTGTGGCAGCGCGGCCTATCGATGAAAAAACACCTTTTCGCGCAAACATTGCAGTCATCCTCCGTGGAAGCCGGCCCGACGGGGCCTTTGCGAGCTAACCACCGCTGTTAGATTAGGTTCCTCAAGCCGAATGCAAGCTGAACGGTCCCTGGCGAAATCATGGCGGTTTGGCAGTCATCGATCGTTCACCTTGCATGCGTCACAATGTGCGCAATTTCTTGCTTGCCATGACGCTTTCGATGTCATGAAACAGTCCCAGCCGGCGCGGCAGTTTGTCTCGCTCCTCCGGATGTCCTCATGCGCGTAACTCGGTCCAGCTTCCTCCGCCTTCTCCTTGGCCTTCCGATCGGCCTCGCAGGCGGAGTGTGGCCCGCAGCCACGCCGCTCCACGCCGCAAGCGATCCACCCTCGCTGCCGCTCACGGTCCAGTTCACGCTCGACCGTCCGCTCGACGCGGAGGCCGCGCCGTTCGTGATGGCTGCAGTCGGCGGCTTCTTCGGCACCGAGGGTCTCGCGGTCGGCATCAATGTGGCAACGAGTTCGGCGGACGCGATCGCGCGCGCCGCCGACGGCTCGAGCGACTTTGCCCTGGTCGACATCAACGCGCTGGTCAGATTTCGCGACAAGCCGGGCGCGGCCCCGGTCAAGGCAGTATTCGTGCTGTTCAACCAGGCGCCCTACGCCATCATCGCGCGCAAGAGCCGCGGCATCCGGGCACTGTCCGATCTCGAGGGCAAGAACCTCGGGGTCGCCGAGGGTGATCTCTCGATCCGGCTATGGCCCGCCGTCGCCAAGCAGAACGGCATCAAGCTCGCAAGCGTCAAACAGAACAGCATCAGCGCCGCGGTGCGCGAGCCGATGCTGTCGGCCGGCCAGGTCGATGCCGTCACCGGCTTCTCCTATCTCTCCGCCATCAATTTGCGCGACCGCGGCGTGCCGGCCGACGATCTCGCGGTGCTGCGCTTTGCCGAGTATGGCTGCGAGGCCTATGGCTTCGCCGTCGTGGTCAGTCCGAAGTTCGCGGCCGCGCGGCCCGAAGCGGTGAAAGGTTTTGTGCGCGCGGTGATCGGCGGCACCAACCTCGCGATCAAGGATCCGGTGCGCGCCACCGCCGAGGTGGTGAGCCGGATGGACGGCGGCTCGCGCGAGCTTGAGCTGGAGCGGCTGCGCGCCATCATCCGCGACAACATCCTGACATCAGAGGTCAGGCACAACGGCATCGGCGGCATCGATCCGGCGCGCTTCGAGCGTTCGATCGACCAGATCTCCGAGGACTTCAAATTCCAGAAGCGTCCGCATGCGGCGGACATCTTCGACGACAGTTTCCTGCCGCCGCGCGACGTCAGGCTGATCAACTGAGCAAAACCTCTTCCGCACACTGGTCCTGCAGAGCGAAGCCTGATTAGATTGCCATCCCGCAATCGAGCGATCACCCGCGAGAGTTCCGCCGGCATGTCCCTGCTCCGCCTCTACACCCGCGTCCTCGAATTGCTCGGCAAGGAGGCGCGGCTCGGCTGGATCCTGGCGGCGGCCAATCTGTTGCTTGCGGGCGCGCAGTTCGCCGAGCCCGTGCTGTTCGGCAAGATCGTCGACGTGATGTCGGGCAAGCCGGTCACCGGCCTGTTCGCGACGAACTCACCATGGCCGCTCTTGATCGCCTGGGTGGCGTTCGGCCTGTTCACGATCGGCTGCAGCGCGGTCGTCGCGTTGCATGCCGACCGCCTCGCCCATCGCCAGCGCCAGGCCGTGCTGACCGATTATTTCGAGCACATCCTGCAGCTGCCGCTGACCTTCCATTCCGGCACCCATTCGGGCCGGCTGATGAAGGTGATGCTGAACGGGACCGACGCGCTGTGGCGGCTCTGGCTCGGCTTCTTCCGCGAGCATTTCGCCGCGATCATGTCGCTGGTGGTGCTGCTGCCGCTCGCGCTCTACATCAACTGGCGGCTCGCGATCCTCTTGTTCGTGCTCTGCGTCGTCTTCACCGTGCTGACGACGATGGTGGTGCGCAAGACCTACGGCATGCAGAGCGAGGTCGAGGAACATTACTCCGACCTCTCCGCGCGCGCCTCCGACGCGCTCGGCAATGTCGCGCTGGTGCAAAGCTTCGTGCGGATCGATTCCGAGGTGCAGGGCCTGCGCTTCGTCGCCGACAAGCTGCTCGCGGTGCAGATGCCGGTGCTGTCGTGGTGGGCGCTGGTCACCGTGATCACGCGCGCCTCCACCACGATCACGGTGCTGGCGATCTTCACGGTCGGCATTGCCTTGCACAGCGAGGGCCTGACCACGGTCGGCGAGATCGTGATGTTCGTCTCGTTCGCCACCATGCTGATCCAGAAGCTCGAGCAGGTCGTGAGCTTCATCAACAACGTCTTCATGGAGGCGCCGCGGCTGAAGGAATTCTTCGACGTGCTCGACGCGGTGCCGGCAGTGCGCGACCGTCCCGGCGCGGTCGACACCGGCCGCCTCTCCGGCATGGTCGAGTTCGACGACGTCTCGTTCTCCTATGACGGCAAGCGGCCGGCGATCGAGGACCTCTCCTTCACCGCGCTGCCCGGCCAGACCATCGCGCTGGTCGGCGCGACCGGCGCCGGCAAATCCACCGCGATCGCGCTGCTGCATCGCGCCTTCGATCCGCAGTCCGGCATCATCAAGATCGACGGCATGGACATCCGCGCGCTGAAGCTGACCGCGCTCCGGCGCAACATCGGCGTCGTGTTCCAGGAAGCGCTGCTGTTCAACCGCTCGATCGCCGAGAACCTGCGCGTCGGCAAGCCCGATGCGACCGACGAGGAACTGCGCACGGCGGCAGCGCGCGCGCAGGCGCTCGACTTCATCGAGCGCAGCGACAAGAAGTTCGACACCCATGCCGGCGAACGCGGCCGCATGCTGTCCGGCGGCGAACGGCAGCGGCTGTCGATCGCGCGTGCGCTGCTGAAGGATCCGCCGATCCTGATCCTGGACGAGGCAACCAGCGCGCTCGATGCGGTGACGGAGGCAAAAGTGAATGCGGCTCTCGATGAAGTGATGAAGGGGCGCACCACGTTCGTGATCGCACACCGCCTCTCCACCATCCGCCATGCCACCCGCATCCTGCTGTTCGACCAGGGCCGGGTGATCGAAAGCGGAACTTTCGATGAACTGGTCGCGAAAGGCGGCCGTTTTGCCGATCTGGCGCGTGCCCAGTTCATGGTCCAGGAGAGCGCGAAGGCCTCGCTCGAGGCGCCGTAGGTATTGGCTTCACGATTGAGGAACCTGCCGAAATTCGGCCGATTTCGTCCACGATTAAATTGGCCGGCCTCTGTTCTCGTCGCACGCCCCGGTATAGGGTTTGCACCGCCGCAAAGCGGCACCCGGACACGCTTGAAACCCGAACCACTTATTTCCAGACCTCCTCGTTTGAAGGCGGGTCTCAAAGGACCGGAAGAAGACTAGTGCAATCTCTTCGATCGCCGCTGCGCACCCCGTCGTTGAAATGGATTCTCGCCGTCGCAATGCTCGCGATCGCGACCCCGCGCACCGCGCTTGCCGAAGCGCTGCTGGTGGTCGAAGCCGATACCGGCAAGGTGCTGCAGGCCGACAACGCGACGATGCCGTGGTACCCGGCCTCTGTCACCAAGATGATGACGGCCTATGTGACGCTGAAGGCAGTCAAGGACGGCCGCATCTCGCTCGATACGCTGGTCACGGTGTCGCCGGTCGCAGCCTCGCAGTCGCCCTCCAAGATGGGCTTCCGTCCGGGCACGCAGGTCACCATCGATAATGCGCTGAAGATGATGATGGTGAAGTCGGCCAACGACATGGCCGTGGTGCTCGCCGAAGGCGTCGGCGGCTCGATCGACGGCTTCTCGGCGATGATGAACCAGACCGCGCAGCGGCTCGGCATGACGCAGACGAGCTACGTCAATCCGAACGGCCTGCCGGCGGACGGCCAGATCACCTCGGCGCGCGACCTCGCGATCCTCGCCCGCGCCATCATCCGCGACCTGCCGGAATACGAATACTTCATGCACATCCCCTCGATCCGCTTCGGCCGGCGGATCACCCAGAACTTCAACCGCCTGATCGGGCGCTATCCCGGCGCCGACGGCTTCAAGACCGGCTTCATCTGCGCCTCCGGCTACAATCTCGTGGCGTCTGCGACGCGCGACGGCAAGCGGCTGATCGCCGTCGTGCTCGGCGCCTCCTCGGGCAAGATGCGCGCGGTGCGCGCCGCGCAGCTGCTCGACCGCGGCTTCAGCAGCAACGGGCTGGGCTGGCTCAAGCCGTCGCTCGGGACCGTCGACAATCTGGTGCCGATCGATGCCACGCCGCCGAACCTGCGCGAGGAGACCTGCGGCCCGCACCGCAAGCGGCCCGCGAGCGACGAGGATGAGGACACCGTCGCCAGCAACGCCGGCAGCTCCAGCGCCAATGGCGGCGAGAGCAGTGGCGCGACCTTCTTTGCCGCCGGCCTGCAGCCGCCGACAACCAAACCCTCGGAACTGCTGGCGCAGGCGCCCGCGCCGTCCGAACCGATCCCGGTCTATACCGGTCCGACCAAGACTGGCACCGCGCTGCTGGCCGCCGTCGCCGCCGACAGCGAAAGGGACAAGCCGGCCGCCAGCAAGCGCGGCAAGCGCACCCATGTCGCGGCCCGCAAGCCGGCCGCGGATGACGCCAAGGCGGACAAGCCCAAAGCCGACAAACCCAAGGCCGACGCAAAGAGCGATGCCAAGCCGGCGGCAAAGCCGGTCCGCCACGCCAATGCCAAGCCGGACGCCGCAGCTGCGAAGCCGGCCGCCGACAAACCGGCTGCCGCAACCAAGCCCGCAGCTGCAGCAAAGCCTGCCGCTGCCAAGCCCAAAGCCGCGGTAAAACCGAAGAATGACGGCAAGCCGGCCAGTTGACGGCAGGCCAGCCTCCTTTCATCCAATGCGTCGATACCGCGCAGCGGCTTGCCATCAGCCGTGGCATCGCTCAATACTGCCAAAAACAACGCGGCCACGCCTGAAAACCCGGAAACAATCCGGGACAATCGGCAAGTCAATCAGAGGGGAATGACCATGGAGCGCATCTGGCTCAAGCACTATCCGGCCGGCGTGCCCGCCGATATCGACGTCACACAGTACGCGTCACTGGTCGCGTTGCTGGAGGAAAGCTTTACGAAGTACGCCGATCGCAAGGCGTTCATCTGCATGGACAAGTCGATCACCTATCGTGAGCTCGACGAGATGTCGAAGGCGCTCGCCGCCTATCTGCAGAGCAAGGGCCTCTCGAAGGGCGCCCGCGTCGCGCTGATGATGCCGAACGTGCTGCAATATCCGGTCGCGACCGCCGCCGTGCTGCGCGCCGGCTATGCCGTGGTCAATGTCAATCCGCTCTACACCCCGCGCGAGCTCGAGCACCAGCTGAAGGATTCCGGCGCCGAGGCGATCGTCGTGCTGGAGAATTTCGCCACCACCGTACAGAAGGTGCTCGCCAATACCGCCGTCAAGCACGTCATCGTCGGCAGCATGGGCGACCTGCTCGGCTTCAAGGGCGTGATCGTCAACCTGGTGGTGCGCAAGGTCAAGAAGATGGTGCCGGCCTATTCGATCCCCGGCGCCGTCAGCTTCAACGAGGCGCTGTCGGCCGGCCGCAGCCTGACGTTCAACAAGCCGGCGATCACGGCCGACGACGTCGCCTTCCTGCAATATACCGGCGGCACCACCGGCGTCTCCAAGGGCGCCACGCTGCTCCACCGCAACATCCTGGCCAACGTGCTGCAGAACGATGCCTGGCTGCAGCCGGCGCTGAAGAAGCCGCCGATCGTCGACAACATGATCATCGTCTGCGCGCTGCCGCTCTATCACGTCTTCGCGCTGACCGCCTGTTATCTGCTGGGCCTGCGCTGCGGCGGCACCAATCTCCTGATCCCGAACCCGCGCGACATGGCGGGCTTCGTCAAGGAGCTGCAGAAATACCAGGTCAGCTTCTTCCCGGCCGTCAACACCCTCTACAATGGACTGCTGAACACGCCCGGCTTCGACAAGCTCGACTTCTCGAAGCTGAAGATCGCCAATGGCGGCGGCATGGCCACGCAAAAGCCGGTCGCCGAGAAGTGGCTGAAGGTCACAGGCACTTCGTTGTCGGAAGGCTATGGCCTGTCGGAGACCTCGCCGACGCTGACCTGCAATCCCGCCACCATCGACAAATTCTCCGGAACGATCGGGCTGCCCGTTCCTTCGACCTGGCTCTCGATCCGCGACGACGAGGGCAACGAATTGCCGATCGGCGAAGCCGGCGAGATCTGTGCCAAGGGACCTCAGGTGATGGCAGGTTACTGGAACAGGCCTGAAGAGACCGCGAAGGTGATGACCGCGGACGGCTACTTCCGCACCGGCGACATCGGCGTCATGGACGAGACGGGCCAGACCAAGATCGTCGACCGCAAGAAGGACATGATCCTGGTCTCCGGCTTCAACGTCTATCCGAACGAGATCGAGGAAGTGATCGCGACCCATCCGGGCGTGCTGGAATGCGCCGTGATCGGCGTGCCCGACAGCAAGTCCGGCGAGGCGGTGAAGGCCTTCGTGGTCAAGAAGGATCCCAACCTGACCGCCGAAGACGTCATCAAGTTCTGCACCACGCAGCTGACCGGCTACAAGGTGCCGAAGCAGATCGAGTTCAGGACCGACCTGCCGAAGACCAATGTCGGCAAGATCCTCCGTCGCGAGCTGCGCGACGAGAAGAAGGCTGCGGCGTAAGGCCGTACGGGCGAGCGCGAAAGCATGACTGACGCTCGCCCGGTGACGCCTGCCGATATCCTCGCGTTCTGGCGGGAGGCCGGAGGCGACCGCTGGTACAAGCGTGACGATGCGTTCGACGCCGACATCCGCCGACGTTTTCATGAGACATGGCGCAAGGCGGCCGCCGGCGAACTGTCGTCATGGGAGACGAGCGACGATGGCGCGCTGGCACTCGTCATCGTGCTCGACCAGTTTCCGCGCAACATGTTTCGCAACCATCCCATGACCTATGCGAGCGACCCGTTGGCGCGCGAAGTCGCAAGCCGCGCGATCGCGCGGGGCGTGGATGCGCGGATCGAGCCAGGCTTGCTCGAATTCATCTATTTGCCCTTCATGCATTCCGAGCATCTGGCCGACCAGGAGCGCTGCGTCGCGCATTTCAAGACGGCCGGCATCAAACCGGAAAACCTGGAATACGCCGAGCACCATGCCGACATCATCCGCCGGTTCGGCCGCTTCCCGCACCGTAACCGCATTTTGGGACGGGAAACGACCGCGGACGAACAGGCTTCCCTCGATGCGGGCGGCTTTTCGCCCTGATGACGGAACATTGAGCAATGCCCGCCATTGCCGTTTCCGCCTGAGCGAATATTGTGCCGTCCGACCGCCGGGTCTGAAAGACTTGGCCGCTTCACCGAGGGAGAATTGAGATGACCATCCAAGTTGGCGACAAGCTGCCGGAAGCCAAGTTTCGCGTGATGACCGCCGAGGGCCCGCAGGTCAAAACCACCGACGACATCTTCAAGGGCAAGAAGGTCGCCCTGTTCGCGGTGCCCGGCGCCTATACCGGCACCTGCCACAAGATGCATCTGCCGAGCATCTTCCTCAACGCCTATGCCATGAAGAACAAGGGCGTCGACACCATCGCGATCGTTTCGGTCAACGATGCCTTCGTGATGAACGCCTGGAAGCGCGACACCGACCAGCGCGACGAAGCCACCTTCCTCGCCGACGGCAACGCCGACTTCACCAAGGCGATCGGCATGGAGCTCGACGCCTCCGGCAACGGGCTGGGCATCCGCTCCAAGCGCTATTCGATGGTGGTCGAGGACGGCAAGGTGACCAAGCTCAACCTCGAGCCGGCGCCGGGCAAGGTCGAGGTCTCCGGCGGCGACACGCTGCTCGGGCAGCTGTGAGCTGAAGTCTTTCCAACGCGACAAGCTGTCGTCGCCCGCCTTGTGCGCACTTGCGCACTGGAGCGGGCGATCCAGTATTCCAGAGGCGTTGAGATCATCGGATAAGCCGCTGCGTACTGGGTCGCCCGGTCCGTGTGCGCAATTGCGCACAAGCCGGGCGATGACAGTTGTGGGGGTGGCGATGAATGTCGCCTACCCCTTCAACTTCGCCATCGCCACGCCCTCGCGCGCGAGTTCATCGGCGCGCTCGTTTTCGGCGTGGCCGGCGTGGCCCTTGATCCAGTGCCAGCGCACCTCGTGCGGCTTCAGCGCGGCGTCGAGGCGCTGCCACAGCTCGACATTCTTGACCGGCTTCTTGTCCGCGGTACGCCAGCCGTTGCGCTTCCAGCCGTGGATCCAGCCGGTGATGCCCTGGCGGACATACTGGCTGTCGGTGGTGAGATCGACCGTGCACGGCTTCTTCAGCGCTTCCAGCGCCGAGATCGCCGCCATCAGTTCCATGCGGTTGTTGGTGGTGTGGGCCTCGCCGCCCTTCAATTCCTTCTCGACCTCGCCGAAGCGCAGGATCGCGCCCCAGCCGCCCGGTCCGGGATTTCCCGAACAGGCGCCGTCGGTGAAGATGGTGACCAGCGGCTTCTCGCTCACGCCGCGCACCCGGCCGGCGTCACGCCGTAATCGCGCAAGCCCCCAACCTGCTGCTGGAAGCGCAGCTTGCGGACATATTCCAGGGGATCCTTCGGCTTCACCAGCGCACCCGGCGGCACGTTGAGGAAATCGACCAGGCGCGTCAGCAGGAAGCGCAGCGCGGCGCCGCGCGCCAGCAGCGGCAGCGCATTCTCTTCCGCCGCCGACAGCGGACGCTCGCGGCCGTAGGCGTTGAGCAGCGCACGCGCCTTCGTCACGTTGAAGGAGTGATCCGGCTCGAAGCACCATGCGTTCAGGCAGATCGCGACGTCATAGGCCAGGATGTCGTTGCAGGAGAACGGGAAGTCGATCAGCCCCGAAACCTTGTCGCCGAGGAAGAACACGTTGTCGGGAAACAGGTCGGCATGGATCACGCCATCAGGCAGATCGGCCGGCCAGTTGGCTTCGAGGAAATCGAGCTCGCGCGCGATGAAATCGTGCAGGCCGGCCTGCACGCTGTCGGCACGCGGCGCCGATGGCGCAAACAGCGATCGCCAGCCGCCGACCGAGAGCGGGTTCTTGCGCACCAGCGGGAAATCGCACCCGGCAAGATGCATCTTGGCCATCGCATCGCCGACGCCGGCGCAATGCGCCACGTTCGGCCGCCGCGGCCACATGCCCTCGAGGAAGTTGATGATCGCCGCGGGGCGGCCGACCAGCCGGCTGTAGACCTCGCCCTGGCGGTTCTTCGCCGGCTGCGGACATGACACGCCGCGCGCGGCCAGATGCGCCATCAGCGACAGGAAATACGGCAGATCGTCTTCCGCCACGCGCTTCTCATAGAGCGTGAGGATGTAGGCGCCCTTGCTGGTGTGCAGCAGGAAGTTCGAATTCTCGACGCCTTCGGCGATGCCCTTGTAGGAGAGCAATTCGCCGATGTCGTAACCCTTGAGGAATTCCGCGAGATCTTCGGCGGCGACGTCGGTGTAGACCGCCATCGACGATTACTCGGCGACGGCTTCGGGACGCAGCGAGCGCGGCAGCGGGAAGAACTCGTTCTCTTCCGCGGCCGACACCGTCTCGACGTGAAGCTCGAAGCGCTCGGCGAAGGCGCCCATGATCTCCTCGACGATCACCTCCGGCGCCGAGGCGCCCGCGGTGATGCCGAGGCTCTTGATGCCCTCGAACCGCGCCCAGTCGATGTCGCTCGCCCTTTGGGCCAGCACGGCAATGGGACAGCCCTCACGCTCGGCGACTTCGCGCAGCCGCTGCGAGTTCGACGAGTTCGGCGCGCCGACCACGATCAGCGCGTCGACCACCGGCGCCACCTTCTTCACCGCGAGCTGGCGGTTGGTGGTGGCGTAGCAGATGTCTTCCTTGTGCGGCCCGTTGATGTTCGGGAAGCGCTCCTTGAGCAGCGCCACGATCTCCGCAGTGTCGTCGATCGACAGCGTGGTCTGGGTCACGAAGGCGAGGTTATCAGGGTTCTTCGGATTGATGGTCTTGGCGTCCTCGGCGGTCTCGATCAGGGTCACCGCGCCGACCGGCAGCTGGCCCAACGTGCCGACCACCTCGGGGTGATGGGAGTGACCGATCAGGAAGATCTCGCGGCCGCGCTTGAAGTGGATGGCGGCCTCGCGGTGGACCTTGGTCACCAGCGGGCAAGTCGCGTCCAGCGAGAAGAAATTGCGGGCCTTGGCCTCGGCCGGAACCGATTTCGGCACGCCATGGGCCGAAAATACCACCGGAGCGTTGGTATCGTCGGGGATTTCGGCCAATTCCTCGACGAAAATGGCGCCCTTGGTCTTCAAGCTGTCGACCACGTATTTGTTATGCACGATCTCGTGCCGGACATAGACGGGGGCGCCATAGATGGTAAGCGCCCGTTCCACCGTATCGATGGCGCGGACCACCCCGGCGCAGAAGCCGCGCGGGGAACAAAGCACGATTCTCAGGTCTGGTTTCTTGGCTGACATGGGGTAATCCCGGGACCGAATCACCCCTCGCCGGCGGGCGGGGAACGGCCGATACAGGGTAGGACTTGGGACCCCTTTCGGGCAGAGTCAAGGCTCATTTCATGGCCCATTGCGCCGTTACCCCGGGAGGGACTATATAGGCCCATAATTCCCGTTATCGCCGATGACCACCGGTTTCGCCTCAAAAGGGTGGGCGAAGCACAAAGGAGATTTGCCATGAGCAACGCCCCGCTGATGCCGAAGGCAACTGCCGTCTGGCTGCTCGACAACACCGCGCTGACCTTCAACCAGGTCGCCGATTTCACCAAAATGCACCCGCTGGAGATCCAGGCCATCGCCGACGGCGACGCCGCCCAGGGGATCAAGGGCTCGGACCCGATTTCCAACGGCCAGCTGACCCGCGAGGAGATCGAAAAGGGCGAGCGCGACCCGGACCACCGTCTTCGCCTCGAGGAGAGCAAGGTGGTGCTGCCGACCGCCGCCAAGAAGAAGGGCCCGCGCTACACCCCGGTGTCGCGCCGCCACGAGCGACCGAGCGCGATCCTCTGGCTGGTGCGCAACCACCCCGAGTTGAAGGACGCGCAGATCATGCGCCTGGTCGGTACCACCAAGACCACGATCGCCAGCGTCCGCGACCGCACCCACTGGAACGCCTCGACGCTTACGCCGATGGATCCGGTGACGCTCGGCCTCTGCTCGCAGATCGAGCTCGACTTCGAGGTGCAGCG
Organism: Bradyrhizobium jicamae; assembly: GCF_018130695.1. Lineage (GTDB taxonomy): Bacteria > Pseudomonadota > Alphaproteobacteria > Rhizobiales > Xanthobacteraceae > Bradyrhizobium > Bradyrhizobium jicamae_B. Next base: position 107,822 of record NZ_JAFCJX010000023.1, read on the forward strand.
CGCCGCCAAGGAAAAGCCGACCGCCACCGTCTACGGCGGCGCCACGCTGCTGCCGGCCTCCGAGACCACGCGCAAGGATCAGCCCGACTACGAGCCGACCGAGCGCCAGCAGGACGAATTCAACGTCGACGCCGTGTTCGCCAAGCTGAAGACTATCGGCGGCAAGAAGCAGGACGACGAGGAGTAAGCGCTTCTCGAAATCGATAGCGACAATGCGAGACGCGGCAGGTCACCTTGCCGCGTTTTTTTCGATGCACGATTCCGCCCCTTCTCCGCTGTCATGCCCCGCGAAAGCGGGGCACCCAGTACGCCGCGGCCTTTCAGCTCAACAACAATCTTCCCGGCGTACTGGGTCGCCCGCCCCAGTGCGCAATTGCGCACAAGGCGGGCGATGACACTTGTGGTGTGGGCGTGTCTTTGCCTAACAGCTACGGCCTGTTCGGATTGTTCAGCATGTACTCGCCGAGATCGCGCTGCCGACGATCGGCGCGGGCCTCCAGGCGCTGGCGCTGGACGTCGCGGTCCTTGCGGCAGGAGACATAGTCGGGCGAGCCGACCTTGACCTTGCCGCCGGCCTGGCAGAACTGATCGTCGTCCCCCATCGTGGTCTCGGCAAGCGATGGCTGGCCGCGCTCCAGGCATCCGGCCAGCAGCGGCAGTGCGAGCAACAACGCCAAAGGCGCGCGGGCGGAAATCGATCGCATCCAGACAGTCCGTTCGTCTCTTGAGTGTGACAGGGAACGTGACGCGGTTTCCGACGGGATCACCGCACGAGCAAGGAAATCCGGACCGGGATGACGCGGTAATCCATCAAAATCAAGGCGATTTTGCTTCCAAATGAGACGGGGAACGCGATCGGCTGGTCACGCAAGACCCAGCGGCAACGCCTGCGACGGCGCCCCTCCGCGACGGCGAAATTAACGTCCCGGCCGCTGCGGCATTGTGAACCATCTCTCAATCTCAATTCTCAATTCATACTAGATTGCATTCCCAAGTTGTATCGGCGGAGCAACGATCTCTCTTCAATTTGCAACGACGGAGAATTTCGCATGGACGTCCTCGACGATTTCCAACTCACATCCGTATCCGGCCGTATCGCCAACAACGCGATACCGGGCGCGGCTGATTTCCAGGCTGCACCGGCGCAGATGCGCAGCCTCCTCGGTCCTCTCGCTTTGATGCCAGGCACCTGGAAGGGCCGCGGCTTCAACCAGATCTGGCGGCCGTTCCACGGCTCGCAGGATCGCTTCCTGGAATTGAACGAGACCATCGAGACGCTGCAGTTCGACGAGATTCCCGGCGACATTCCGAACCGCGGCTTCCTGCAGGCTGACGTCAATCTGCACGGCATCCGCTATTTGCAGCAGATCCAGGACGCGCATGTGCTGGGGCCGAACGGCAAGCTCGCCGGCATCCATATCGAGCCCGGGCTCTGGATCAGCACGCCCGAGACCACGGATCCGCAGGATCCGCCGACGGTGGCGCGGCTTGCCAACATTCCGCATGGCACGTCGCTGGTCGCGCAGGGCACCGGCGCGCCGCACAATGGCGGACCCGAGATCAAGCCGGTCAGCATCACGCCGTTCGTGATCGGCGATCCCAACAACAAGATCCAGTTTCCGGAGACCAATCTTGCGGCGCCGAGTCAGTTCCGCACGCCGCCCGGCGACATTCCGCAAGTCACGCAAGCGATGGTCGACGATCCCAACAGCGTGCTGGTGAAGGCGATCGCCGGGCAGCACATCATCTCGACCACGGTGCTGAACGTCTCGACCACGCCGCTGAAGCCTCCGACGAGTGGCGGCGGCACCTCCAACATCGCGTTCCTCGTCGGCGCGGCTGATGGCCCCAACGCAAGCGCCGTGGAGGTCGAATCCACCTTCTGGCTCGAGATCATCCGTGAGCCAAACGGCGCCATCAAGCATCAGCTGCAATACACGCAGACGGTGCTGTTGAACTTCAACGGGCTGAGCTGGCCGCATGTGACGGTCGCGACGCTCGTCAAGCAGTAGCGTTCGCTCGGGTCCACCTCGAGACGAGCGCGCAACGGCGGAAGCAGCCCGGGCAATCCTCCCTGCCCCGGGCTGCTTCTGCTTTTCGCGCGCTAGACTTTGCCCTTCAACGCATCGCCGATCTCGTCGAGCACCTTGGGGTCCTCGATCGTTGCCGGCATCGTCCAGGATTCGCCGTCGGCGATCTTCTTGATGGTGCCGCGCAGGATCTTTCCCGACCGCGTCTTCGGCAGCCGCCCCACCGTGATCGCGAGCTTGAAGGCGGCGACCGGCCCGAGCTTCTCGCGCACCAGCGCGACGACATCCTTCTCGACATCGGCAGGCGCGCGCGACACGCCGGCCTTCAGCACCAGGAAGCCGCAGGGCACCTCGCCCTTGATCGCATCCTTGATGCCAAGCACGGCGCATTCGGCGACGTCGGGATGCGAGGCCAGGATCTCTTCCATGCCGCCGGTGGAAAGACGATGGCCGGCGACATTAATGATGTCGTCGGTGCGGCCCATCACCCAGACATAGCCGTCGGCATCCTTGTAGCCGGCGTCCGAGGTCTTGTAGTAGCCGGGGAATTCGGTGAGGTAGGCCTCCTTGAAGCGCTCCTCCTGCTGCCACAATGTCGGCAGACAGGCCGGCGGCATCGGCAGCTTGATGACGATCGAGCCCATCGTGCCCGCCGGCACCGGCTTTGCGGCTTCATCGACCACGTCGACCTGATAGCCCGGCATCGGCACCGTCGGCGAGCCGTGCTTGACCGGCAGCATGCCGAGCCCCACCGGATTGCCGGCGATGCACCAGCCGGTCTCGGTCTGCCACCAGTGATCGATGACGGGCACCTTGAGCTGCGCCTCGGCCCATTCCACCGTCGGCGGATCGGCGCGTTCGCCGGCCAGGAACAGGGTGCGGAACGACGACAGATCGTATTTGCCGATCAGCTTCCCTTCCGGATCCTCCTTCTTGATGGCGCGGAATGCGGTCGGCGCGGTGAACAACGCAACCGCCTTGTGCTCCGAGATCACGCGCCAGAACGCGCCGGCATCGGGCGTGCCGACCGGCTTGCCCTCATACATGATCGAGGTCGCGCCATGAATCAGCGGGCCGTAGACGATGTAGCTGTGACCGACCACCCAGCCGATATCGGAGCCGCACCACCAGACCTCGCCGGGCTTGACGCCATAGAGATTGAACATCGACCATTTCAGCGCGACCAGATGCCCGCCATTGTCGCGCACGACCCCCTTGGGGATGCCCGTCGTTCCCGACGTGTAGAGGATGTAGAGCGGATCGGTCGCGAGCACCGGCACGCATGCGGCGCTCTTGCCGGCCTCGAGCGCGGCACGGCGCAGGCTGGCCCAGTCATGATCGCGGCCGGCGATCAGCTCGCAGGTCTGCTGCGGCCGCTGCAGGATGATGCAGGCATCCGGCTTGGCGCTGGCGAGCTTGATGGCCTCGTCGAGCAGCGGCTTGTATTGCACGATGCGGCCGGGCTCGATGCCACAGCTCGCCGACAGGATCAGCTTCGGCTTGGCATCGTCAATCCGGCTCGCCAATTCCTTCGCCGCGAAGCCGCCGAACACCACTGAATGCACCGCGCCGATCCGCGCGCAGGCCAGCATCGCCACCACGGCTTCCGGCACCAGCGGCATATAGAGGATAACGCGATCGCCCTTGGCGACGCCGAAATCGGCCATCACGGCGGCGAGCGTCTGCACCTCCTTCAGCATATCGGCATAGGTGAATTTCGAGACCGAGTTGGTCAGCGGCGAGTCGTGGATCAGCGCGACCTGGTCAGCGCGTCCGCCCGCGACGTGGCGATCGAGCGCGTTGTAGCAGGTGTTGACCACGGCACCGCTGAACCAGCGGCCATAGGCGCCGATTGAGGGATCGAAGATCTTTGTCGGCGGCGCGATCCAGTCGATCTCGCGCGCGGCCTCCGCCCAGAAGCCCTCAGGGTCTTTCAGCGAGCGCGCATGCACTTCATGGTACCGGCTGTTGTCGTGAATGGTCATGGCGTCTCTCCCGGCGGCCGTAGCTCACCTCTTTGTCCGCCATTGTCACGGGATGCGGCGGCGATTCAAGCCGAAATCAGACCGACCTTGGCACTAGGCTAGTACCCGTCGACCCCGTTGATCTGCAGCAAGCGATCGCGCATCGCCTTCGCCAGATCGTAGCCCGGCTTGCCGAACTCGGCATTGCGACGGGCGATGAACTGATCCTGCTCGCGCTGCAGCTGACGCGCCAGGCGCGGATCGGACGCGGCCTCGCGCACCTGGCGGATGCTCGAGCCGTAGACCTCGCGGTCGAGATCGGCGAGCTCCGGATTGGCGCAGATCGCCTTTTCGACGGCGCGGCGCGCCTTGCGGCAATCGAAGCTGGGCTTGCCGGCAACCGCCTTGAGCGCGCCCAGCCGCTCCAGCTCCAGCGACAGCGACTTGTGATTGGCCTTGGCCAGCGCGTGCGCGGGATCGAGCTTCAGCGCGGCGCCGAAATCCATGATCGCCTTGGGCCGGTCGCCCTTGCGCCGCCACAGTTCGCCGCGCGCATTCAGCGCATCCGCCTGCGCCGGATCGAGCCGCAGCAAAGTGTCGTAATCGGCGATGGCGCGGTCGTCCTGCCGCTTGCGGCCAAGCGCCGCGGCGCGTGCCGTCAGCGCCTTGATGCGATCGGGCTTGGCCGTCTTCTCATTGTCGAGCAGCGTGCCGCAGGCATCGATGATCTTGTCGTCGTCGGTCGTCGCGGCCGCCGCCGCACACGGCGCCGGATCGGCCTGCACGTCCTTGCCCGGTTCGCTGCTGGTCGCGGATGCGGCATCTGCCAGCACCACGCATGGCACGCATACCAGCATCGCCCAAAACCAGTTTGCAGCCCTACGCATCACCATCGCCAACCGAACTATCTCTCCGCACCCAATCGTACCAGCGGCCCGTCATTCGCACAGCCGCCAATTTGCGGCAAAACCATCCCGCGGATTATACGTCAGTATGGCCACCGGCGTTTTGGGGTTTCCAGGTGCTGACATTCGAATGGATCATCGCCCTCCTGCTCGGCGCAGTCGCGCTCTCGGCGCTGGCGCGGCGGATCAAGGTGCCCTACCCGGTGTTCCTCGCCATCGGCGGCATGCTGCTGGCATTCGTACCCTCCGGGCCGTCCTGGGCGCTGGAGCCGAAACTGGCATTGGCGCTGTTCGTGGCGCCCGTGCTGCTGGACGCCGCCTTCGACACCTCGCTGCGCGATCTCCGCTCCAACTGGCTGCCGGTCTCGACGCTGGTGTTGGCCGCGGTCGGCATCACGACGGCAGCGGTCGCGGTGACCGCGCACTGGCTGCGCCCGGACATGCCGTGGGCGGTTGCGATCGCGCTTGGCGCCATCGTGGCGCCGCCGGATGCGGCCGCAGCCACCGCGATCCTGCGCCAGGTCAAGCTGCCGCACCGGATCCAGAAGATCCTCGAGGGCGAAAGCCTGCTCAACGATGCCAGCGCATTGCTGATCTATCGCGTCGCCGTCGGCCTTGTCGTTGCCGAGCACGAGAAGATCCGCGAATTCGCGCCGTCGATTGCGCTGGCGCTGGTCGGCAGCCTCGTCGCCGGCTTCCTGTTCGCGCGGGTCTGGATGATGATGACGCGGCGCATCACCGAGGCGCCGAGCGCGATCATCACCCAATTCGGCGGCACTTTCATGGCCTGGATCGTCGCCGAGCATCTGGAGCTCTCGGGCATTCTCACCATCATCGCCTATGCCATCACCATCGCGCAGACCGCACCGGCCCGCACCTCGGCGCGGCTGCGCGTCTCTTCCTACGCGGTGTGGGAAACCGTCGTCTTCGTGCTCAACGTGCTGGCCTTCATGCTGATCGGCATGCAGCTGCGTCCGATCCTGTCCGGGCTCGATGACGAGCTGCGCTTCAAATACTACGCCTTTGCCGCAATCATTCTCGCAGTCGTGATCCTGGCGCGCATCCTCTGGGTGATGCCCTACGGCGCCTTCCTGCGCACCCTGAAGGCGCGCAATTGGCTGCCCGCGCATGTCGTGCCGGCGGTACCGGACGTGAAGCGCGGCCTCGTCGTGTCCTGGTGCGGCATGCGCGGCATCGTCACGCTGGCGGCGGCGTTTGCACTGCCCGAATACTTTCCGTTTCGCGACCTCATCCTGCTAACGGCGTTTGCCGTAGTGCTGGGCTCGCTGGTGATCCAGGGCCTGACCTTGCGGCCGCTGATCCTGGCGCTGAACTTCGACGACGACGATCCGGTCGGACGCGAGGCGGCCCACGCCCGCAGCGTCGCCTTCCGTGCCGCGCTCGATGAGATCGACGCGGATCCATCCGAGGAAGCCGAAATCCTTCGGCTCGAATACCGCGCCGTGCTGCTGCGCGCCGAGACCGATCCGGACGGCGGCCTGACCTCGCGCGAGCTTCCGGCCGACCCGCTGCGGCGACGCGCCGTCGCCGCCGCGCGTCAGGCGCTGCTCAAACTGCGCCAGACCGAGGCGATCGGCGACGACGCCTTCCATCTGGTCGAGGAAGAGCTCGACCGCGCCGAGCTCGCCGTGGAGGCGTGATACGAAAGCGTTTTCGAGCGAAGTGGGTACCGGTTCGCGTGAAGAAAACGCGTCAAATAACGACTTCACGTACCTGACTTCGAGGTGATGCCGCCATCGACCACGAGCTCGATGCCGGTGACGTACTTCGACTCGTCGGAGGCAAGGAACAGCGCGGCGTTGGCGACGTCCCAGGCATCGCCCATGTGGCCCATCGGCACCTGCGCATCGCGGGCGCGCCACATCGCCTCGACATCGCCCTTGGCGTAGCTCTGCGCGAGGCCCGCGGAATGTTCGACCATCGGCGTCTTCATCAACCCCGGCAGGATCGCATTGACGCGCACATGCTTCGAGGCGAACTCGACCGCGGTCGTCCGCGTCATCTGGTTCATCGCCGCCTTGCTGGCGTTGTAGCTGACATAGGAGATGCCGACATGGCGGATCGAGGCGATCGAGGAGATGTTGATGATCGAGCCGCCGCCCTGCTTGATCATCACGGGAATGACGTGCTTCATCGAGAGGTACGCGCTCTTGAGGTTGACGGCGAAAACGCGGTCCCACTCGGCCTCCGTGACCTCGACCACGCTGCCCACCTCGGCAATGCCGACATTGTTGTCGAGCACGTCGATGCGGCCATAGGCTTTGAGACAGGCCGCGACCATCGCCTCGACCTCGGCGGCCTTTGAGACATCGGCGGTATGCGCCATCGCCTTGCCCCCCGCATCGGTGATCAGCTTCACCGTCTCCTCGGCCGCAGCAGCATTGCGATCGACGCAGAATACGCTGGCGCCCTCGCGCGCGAAGCTCACGGCGGTCGCCTTGCCATTGCCCCAGCCCGGCCCGATCGAGCCCGCGCCGACCACCATCGCAACCTTGCCCTTGAGCCGATCCATCCTGTTCTCCCGTTTTGTTGTTCTTGTAGCCCGGATAAAGCGCAGCGTAATCCGGGGCCACTGTTCCCGGATTACGCTTCGCTCCATCCGGGCTACGGATTGTCGCAAGCACTCATGACCGTGACATTAGCACCGATCGGGTGCCCGAAAATCTCCGACAGCGTCCGGCAGGCGCCATCATGGCATAGCCGCCATTCGCCCGCGGCGCCGGAATTGCCGAGCACGACCTCCGGCCGCGCGACCGGCGGCGGCGACCACTGAAACCAGCCGTCGACGAGCCGCGTCTCCGGCGGCGGCTCCATGCCGGCGCCAAACCCCTTGATGCGGGCCTGCTTCAATTCGAGCCCGGCCGGCGTCACCTGCCAGTCTTCCTGCCAGGCCGTCTTCTCGATCGAATGCGTCCAGGCGAGCGTGAAGGCCGCAACCGACAGCGTCTTCACCACGCCGGCGGAGGCGAGGCAGAGGCTCAAGCCGCCGCCACCGCGTTGCGCGTGCGCTGCCGCCACTGCCAGATCAGCACTGTAGCGGCGAGCGTGAAGCCCGCGGTATCCGAGAAGCGGAAGTCACCGAGCAGGCAGAGCGCGCCGGCGAAGGCGACCGCGATCTCGATCAGGGTCAGCCGCGTGAACAGGAAGCCGATCGCGACGATACCGAACAGCGCAATCGCCACCAGCGCCTTGAAGCTCGCCAGCGCCACGGCGCCATAGAAGCCGAGCTGTGCCTGCATGGGATCGCCCGCCTGCAACATCAGCGCCGGCGAGTAGACGAAGATGAAGGGGATGACGTAACCGGCGAGCGCGATCCGCATCGCCTCCCAGCCGATCTTGTCCGGGTTCTCCTTGGCGATTGGAGCTGCCGCGAGCGCCGCCAGTGCCACCGGCGGCGAGAGATCGGCCATGATGCCGTAATAGAACGCGAACATGTGGCTCGCGATCAGGGGCACGCCGAGTTTTGCCAGCGCGGGCGCGGCGAGTGCTGCGGTGATGATGTAGGTCGGGATCGTCGGGATGCCGGTGCCGAGCAGGATCGACAGCAGCATGGTCATGATCAGCGCCAGGAACAGGCTCTTGCCACCGAGCGAGATGATCCAGCTGCCGAAGATGGTGCCGACGCCGGTCTGCGTCATCATGCCGATGATGGTGCCGACGATGGCGCAGGCCATGCCGACGGTCAGCGCCGACTTGGCGCTGTCGGCAAGCGAGTCGCGGCAGGCGGCGAGCGTGGCGCGGCCGCCGCGCGTGATCGCGGCGATCAGGATCAGGCCGCCGACGACGCTCGCCACCGGCACGATCTCGAGCCCGTTGCGCGAGATAGCGGCGACGACCAGCGCAAGCCCGACCCAGAAGATGGTGCGGATCACGGTGTTCGAGAAGCCGAGCGTGATGCTGGCGCCGAGGATCAGCGCCACCGTCAGCGCAAGTCCCATGCTGCCGGCATAGAGCGGCGTAAAGCCTTCGAACAGCATGTAGACGAGCGCGGCGAGCGGCAGCACGAGATACCAGCGCGCCACCAGCGCCTTCCAGGCACTCGGAATCTCCGACTTCTTCATGCCGACGAGGCCGTGCTTGCCGGCCTCCAGATGCACCATCCAGAATGCGGAGGCGAAATACAGCACCGCCGGAATCACCGCGGCCTTGACGATCTCCGAATAGGGAACGCCGAGCGTCTCCGCCATGATGAAGGCGACCGCGCCCATCACCGGCGGCATGATCTGTCCGCCCATCGACGCCGTGGCCTCGACGCCGGCCGCAAAGGCGCGGCGGTAGCCGAACCTGATCATCAGGGGAATCGTGAACTGGCCGACGGTGACGACATTGGCGACGCCGGAGCCCGAGATCGTGCCCATCATGCCCGAAGCGAACACCGCGACCTTGGCGGGACCGCCGCGGGTGCGGCCGAACAGGCCAAGCGAGACGTCGGTGAACAGCTGGATCATGCCGGCGCGTTCGAGGAACGAGCCGAACAGGATGAACAGGAAGATGTAGGTCGCCGAGACGTAGATCGGCACACCGTAAAAGCCTTCGGTGCCGAAGGAGAGATGGGTGATGATCTGGTCGAAATCGTAGCCGCGATGATTGAACGGCGACGGCAGATACTGCCCGAAGAACCAGTACAGCAGGCACGCGCCGCACATCAGCGGCAGCGCCGCGCCCATCAGCCGCCTTGTGCCCTCGAAGATCAGGATCGCGAGCAGCGTGCCGACCGCGAGATCCATATGGGTCGGATCGCCGTCACGCGCGATCAGATCGGCATAGAAGATCCACTGATAGAGACCGCAGAGGAAGCCGAAGCCACCGACCAGCCAGCTCACGGCACGGCCGAAATCGGTCTTGGCGGTGAAATTGCCGATCAGGCCGAAGGTGAGCAGGATCAGGAAGCCGACATGGACGCCACGCACCACCTGGCTCGGCAGGTAGTTGAAGGCGGCGACATAGAGCTGGAACACCGCGAAGGCCAGCCCGATCGCATAGGCGAGCTTGCCCCAGCCGCCGGGACCGAACCCTTCCGGGAACCCGTGCTCGAAATTGTCGAACTCGACCTTGACGGGCTTCTCTGCGCCCTCCGCTTGCATATCCATGATTCCCCCGCCGTGCCCACGGCGCTTATAGCTGTCAGGCTTTTCCCCGGAAACCGGGAAAAACCCGGCCTGTTGTCATTGCCTGCAACAAACGCGAAGCGCGTTTGTGCAAGGGAGCGAAGCGACGAAGCAATCCAGCGGTCCGTTTTGCCGAACCATGGATTGCTTCCGCCTTCGCTAAAGCTTCGGCGGACAAGTCGCTCCGCTCGCAAATGACGGGTTGGAGGCGTCAGCGCAGCCCTACTTGATCAGGCCCTTTTCCTTGTAATAGCGGATCGCGCCGGGATGCAGCGGCACCGGGCTGCCATTGGCCGCGGTATCGAGCTTGATCTCCTTGCCGGCGGCGTGCGCGTTGGCGAGCTCCGGCAGCGATTCATAGACCAGCTTGGTCATCTGATAGGCGAGATCGTCCGACACCACGGAACTCGTGACGAGATAGTTCACGACCGCCGCGGTCGGGACGTCCTTGTCCTGGCCGGTATAGGTGTTGGCCGGGATAATCACGGAGACGAAGGGCGGTCCGATCTTGTCGACGGTCTCCTTCGGCACCGCGACCACGCTGATCTCGGTCGAGGTCGAGAGATCCTTCAGCGAGGCGACGCCGAGGCCGGCCGACTGCAAGGTGGCGTTGAGCTGGCGGTTCTTCATGAGGTCGACGGATTCGGCGAACGGCAGGTATTCGACCTTGCCCATGTCCTTGTAGCTCATGCCGGCGGCAGCCAGGATCGCGCGCGAATTGAGCTCGGTGCCGGATTTCGGCGCGCCGACCGAGAGGCTCTTGCCCTTGAGATCGGCGAGCGTCTTGATGCCGCTTTCCGCGGTGGCGACGATCTGGATGTAGTTCGGATAGATCGCCCCGATGGTGCGGAGCTTGTCGAGCTTGCTCTTGAAGCCGGCTTCCGCGTCGCCCTCCCAGGCGGCCTTCAAGGAGTCGCCGAGCGTGAAGGCGATCTCGCCGCGGCCCTGCTGCAGCAGCACCAGATTCTCCACCGAGGCCTTGGTCGCCTGCACCTGGGTCTTCACGCCGGGAATCTTGTCGCCGTAGATCTTTCCGATGGCGACGCCGAGCGGGTAATAAACCCCGGAGGTGCCTCCGGTCAGCACGTTAATGAACTGCTCGGCCTGCGCGGCAGGCGCGGACAAAACACTGGCGGCCACGATCGCAGCAGCCATGCACTTCCAATTCATGAGTCTTTTTCTCCCTTGAGCGGCCGGGAAATTGGCTGGACGCCCCCGCCCGGTCAACCCATCCAATCGACGCATGCGAACGCCGAAAACTGCATGGGGCCATGCAGTTGCGGAACCCCGCACGCATGAGCGGGTTGAGGCACGGCCCTACCACGCGAGGTATTACTTGCAGCCGTCCGGGACGACCCAGCGCACACTGGACGCGCTGAACTTCTTCCTCGCCGACGTGCGGGACGGGCTCGGGCCTTATCTTGCGATCTATCTCCTGACCGAGCAGCACTGGGACGAGGCCGCGATCGGCTCGGTGATGGCGATCGCCGCCATCGCCGGGATCATCGCCCAGACCCCCGCCGGCGCCCTGATCGACCGCAGCCATGCCAAGCGCGGGCTGATGGTCGCCGCCGCCATCGCGGTCACCGCGGCCTGCCTGGTGCTGCCGCTGCTCGGCCGGTTCGACCTGGTCGCCGCAACGCAGGCGCTCGCGGCCGCCGCCGGCTCGATCTTCGCACCGGCGATCGCCGCTGTGACCCTCGGCATCGTCGGACCGCAGGCGTTCGCCGCGCGGACCGGCCGCAACGAGGCCTTCAACCATGCCGGCAATGCGGCCGCCGCGGCGATCGCCGGCGCCACCGCCTATTGGTTCGGCCCGATCGTGGTGTTCTGGCTGCTCGCCGCGATGGCGCTCGCCAGCATCGCCGCGACGTTGTCGATCCCATCAGGCGCGATCGACCACCAGGTCGCGCGTGGGCTCGATGATGCCGATGGCAGTTGCGCTGAGCCGCACGACAAGCCGTCGGGCTTCCGGGTGCTGCTGACCTGCAGGCCGCTCTTGATCTTTGCGGGCGCGACCGTGATCTTTCATTTCGCCAATGCGGCGATGCTGCCGCTGGTCGGCCAGAAGCTTGCGCTGATCAACCGCAATCTCGGCACCACCCTGATGTCAGTCTGCATCATCGCGGCGCAAATGGTGATGGTGCCGGTCGCCATGCTGGTCGGGCGCAAGGCCGACGTCTGGGGCCGCAAGCCGATCTTCGCCACGGCGCTCGCCGTGCTCGCGATCCGCGGCGCACTCTATCCGCTGTCGGACAATCCATACTGGCTGGTCGGCGTACAACTGCTCGACGGCATCGGCGCCGGCATCTTTGGCGCGCTGTTTCCGCTCGTCGTCGCCGATCTCACCCACGGCACCGGCCACTTCAATGTCAGCCAGGGCGCGATCGCCACCGCCACCGGGATCGGCGGCGCGCTCAGCACCGCGGTCGCCGGCCTCATCATCGTGCACGCCGGCTACAGCGCCGCGTTCCTGTTCCTCGCCGCCATCGCCGGCGCAAGGCTCGTCGGCTACTGCGCGCTGATGCCCGAGACATTGCCGACGAAAGCACGTCCGCCGCATTGATCTAGGTTAGTCGGCAACACAGGCCTTAACGCGGTCTCTTGATGACACACGCACGCTGCGATGCTTACGCCGCTTGCGGTCAGACAATCACCATTGCGAGCGGCATATGACGCTTTTGTTGCAAGCGCCACGCGCAGTTCCCACGCAATTTGATTCGAACTTGCTGCTTTAAGGTTAGCGCACCAATCGCGCGGTCGCCGCCAAAATTCCATGATTGGCGCCGCTCCGACGATGTACGACTCCGCCGGGGTTCTTTCGGACATGGTGGGCATGAATCACATCAATCGCAACGATCACGCGCGAGCCGGATGGTTCGGGCATCGCAGGCTGACGCCGCGCGCCTGCATCGCAGACAGCAAGAAGCACTTGCGCACCTTCCTCGCCGACGCGCTCGAGGATCTCGGCTTCATCACCAGCGAATGCGGCGATGCCGGCGAACTGGACGGCGTGCTGGACGCGGAACGGCCGGATCTCCTGGTGCTCGGCGTGTCCACGGGCGGCATCGAGATCGATAAAATTCTCGAGACTTTGGTGAGAAAGGAATTCGCAGGCAAGGTTCTCGTCATCGGGCAGCCCGATTCCATCATCGTCAAGGCGGTCCAGCAAATCGGCGACGAATACGGCATCGCGATGCTGCCGACACTGCCGACGCCGTTCAGCGCCAGTTCGCTGCGCATCTGTGTCGCGCAGCTGTTGCCGCTGGAAGCCGCGCCGAGTCCCGCGGTGGACGTGGCCGAAGCCCTCAAGACCGGCTGGCTGGAACTCTGGTATCAGCAGAAGATCAACCTCCGCACGCTTGCCCCGGTCGGCGCCGAGGCGCTGGTGCGCATGCGGCATCCGGCCTGGGGCGTGGTGCCGCCGGCCTATTTCATCCCTGACGATCGCGATCCGAATTTCTACGCGCTGTCGGAATTCGTGATCGGCCGCGTCATCGAGGATTGGCACTATCTGCTGGAGCAGAAGGGCGCGGTCGACCTCTCGATCAACCTGCCGGCGTCGTTCCTGCGCGATGGCTGGGCGGTGCGCGAGCTGTGCCGCCGCATGCCAAACCATCCGGCGTTCGGCGGCCTCCTGATCGAGATCTCCAGTGACGAGGTGATCAACGACCTCGACCTCGTGATCGAGGCTGCGCGCGAGGTGCGGCTGAACAACATCGCGATCTCGATCGACCAGCTCGGCACCGAATGGCCCTCGCTGATGGGCCTGTCGCGCTTTCCGTTCGTCGAGCTGAAGGTCGATGCGCAATTCGTCACGGGTGCCGCCGACGACCGGCTGAAGCAGAGCGTCTGCCGCCGCATCGTCGAGTTCGGTCACGACCATGGCGCGCGGGTGCTGGCGATGGGCGTCGAGACCCGCTCGGACTTCCTGACCGCGCACGAGCTCGGCTTCGACCTCGTGCAGGGCTATCTGTTCGGCAAGCCGATGAGCGTCAAGAAGTTCGCGCGGTCACGGCTGCACTCGGCGACGGAGACCGACAAGAAGCCACGATGAGGCCGGGGACGTTTGTGGCCGCGGCCGCCGTCACTGGAATGTCATGTCGAGGCACTTCGAGATGTCCGAGCCGAGGCCCGAGGAGATCGTAATGCAGCCACGGATCTTCTGGTTGTTGTTGTCGCTCGCCCAGATCGCGTAGCCGCCGGGGCCGAAGAACGAGTTGGTGTTCGGCGGCTCGGTCTCGGTGGCGTCGAACGAGTAGCTGCCGTCGGTGTCGAAGATGCGCGGCTTCTTGGTGCAGCCGCCGTCGGTCTGCACGTTGATCACTTCCTTGTTGTCGCGGGTCAGCGCCAGCGAGACCTGGCAGCGGAAGTATTCCGAGGTCTTGACGTTGAACAGATAGGCGTAGGACTTGCAGGTCGCGGTGTTGAGCTTGCCGGCGGACAGGCCGCGGCTGCAGGAGATACGCTGGTTCTGGGACAGCTTGAATTCATCAGCCTGCGCCACCGAACCAAGCGTCATGAACGACAGTGCGACACCGAAACCGATCTTCATGACGTGGTTCATCCGAATCATCCCCCGGGACATTTTTGGCAATTGAAATCTTGTAGACGGAAATGGGAACATAGTCGCGGCACGGCAAGCGGGAAATCACAAAGTCGCTGGCTGCCGTGAGCGATGACGACTCTCGTCGTATTGACGGCTTCGTCGCGTTCGTGATTTGTTCAAAACCGCTGGAGGGACGCCAGCATTTCGGCCGGGAGGATGAGCATGACGAATTCTTCAACCAGGATTTTTTCAACCAAGACCTTTTTGGCGGCCACGGCGCTGGCCGCGCTGACCACGTCGGCATTTGGACAGGCCGCAACGCCCTGGGAGCTGAAGTCCGACATGGGCTACGCCTACGACAAGGAGGGCAAGACCTTCGCCTACAAGATGGGCACCAACAACGCCGGCACGCTCTTGAAGGGCGCCAAGAAGGTGCCGCGCGGCACGCTGTTCTTCATCGGCCAGAACGGCCAGCTCTACAGCCGTACCGGCCCCTATCTCGAAGGCGACGGCAAGTTCATGTTCGGATCGAATTGACGTCTAGGTGTCGTCCCGGCACAGGCCGGGACGACACCTAAAATGCGCCCGCCAATTCCTTTGCGCCGGGCTTGTTGCTGTTGAAATCCATCCGCTCGTCGGTGACCGCGAGAAGCTTGGCGACCGTGTTGTGGCGGATCGCGACCGGGTTGCGTTCATAGCCGGAGCGCTGGAAGAAGTTCGAGGTCGGCACCTGCTCGCGCATCGCCTGCGGCATCGTGACCATGTCGAGCCCGGTGCCGTCGCCGGTCAGATTCATCATCTCGAGCTCGGCGGCGGAGAGCGGACGGTTATAGCCCTTGGCGCGGGCGAAGATCACCGAGGTCAAAAGCTTGTGGGTCTGCAGCATCGGGCCGACGTCGACGTCGAGCACCATCGCGTGCATGGCCCAGCCCTGCGCGGTGTTGCCGATCTTCTCGTGCTCCGACCAGGTGTCGGGCACCGCCTTCGCGTGCGCCACCATGCGCTTCAGCACCGCGAGCTTGTGCTCGAGCGGCTTGCGCGCCGGCCCTGAGGCGTGCGCGACCTTCTCGGACAGCGCGCGAATGAGCTCATGGCCCTGCTCGGCGAGCAACTCGACGCTGTTGGTGGTCAGCAACTGGTTGTAGCCGATCGCAGTCGAGATCGCGCGCTTGCCGCCATGCTCGATGCCCGATTGCACGTCGTAGCTTCCGGTACCGCCGGTCTCGAACGAATAGACCCGCACGGCCTGCTCGCGCGTCAGCCCCGAGGCGATCGCGTAGCGCGCATAGGCGCGCTTGAACTCGACCTCGTTGGCCGGGCGCTGCGGCGTGAACTGGTAGAGCTCCTGCGCCGCCTGCAGGAAATCGGCAACCACGGGGATCGGCCGTTTGGGGGGACGGTCCGGCGTTTCCTCCGGCTCCGGGTTCACCGGCCGCTTCGGGCCGCTATAGAGCGGCGGATGCGTCAGCACGTAATCGTCGAGCGTCACCTGCTGTCCGCCGCGTCGCTTGGCGTTGCGGGTCTTTCGCTTCTCGGAGATCTGGCTCCAATAGGCGCCGGCCTCCTCGTCGAAGGCGGCGCGCGCGGCCTGATATTCCGCGAGCTTGCGGCGATATTCGGCGATCGCCTGTGGCGAAGCCGACTGCGCCATCGCGTCGGCGGTGGCCCGCGGCCATGCGTTGGCTTCGACGGCAAGCGCCTGCGGCGCACCGATCACCAGCGCAAGCGCGGCCAAGGCGAGATGGAAGCGAATCAATGGTGAGGACATATCCCCGTTGTAGCAAGCGCGGGCGCGAAGTCAGCCCGGATTGAATCATTCAAAAGCGGCAGAATGCCCCGCCAGCGGCCAGAATAAGCGGGAGTATCAGGTGTTCACGGCAGAAACCCGGAGAACGCACCATGCGATCAGCCATCTGGCCTGCCGCCGCGGCGGCATTGATGCTGACGGGCGCGGCACAGGCCGAACGGCCCGACTGTGCGCTGTTCCCGGACACGCGTTCGCGATTCGCCTGCTACGACAACGTGTCGCGGGCACCGCCTCCGGAACCGGCGGATACGGCAAAGCCCGCGCTTGTGCAGCCAAAGGCCGCAACGCGTCACCGCAAGACTATTCCTGCTCGACCCCGCTCGCCTTGACGAGTTGCGCCCACTTCTTCTCGTCCTTGTCGATGAACTCGGCATAGGCTTCCGGCGTACCCGGCGTGATGTCGGTGCCGTCATTGCCGAGTTGCCGCTTCACCTCTTCGGAGGCGAGCGCATCGCGCAGCGCCTTGTTCAGCTTGTCGATGATCGGCCGCGGCGTGCCGGCAGGCGCGGCGAGGCCGTAATAGAGCGAGGCATCGAAGCCTGGCAGCCCGGCCTCCGCGATCGTCGGCACCTCCGGCAGCAGGCTCGAGCGCGTCGCGCTCGTCACCGCCAGCGCCCGCAGCTTGCCGGCGGCAACATTGGTGTGCGAGGCCGGGATCGGCGCAAACGCCATCGGGATGTGGCCGCCGAGCAGATCGGTGAGCGCTGGCCCGGTGCCCTTGTAGGGAATGTGCACCAGCATGATGCCGGCAGCGCGCGCGAAATATTCGCCGGTGATGTGGCTCGCGGTGCCGGCACCGGCCGAGCCGAAATTGACCTTGCCGGGATTGGCCTTGGCGTAGCTGATCAGTTCGGCAACCGTTTTGGCCGGAAACGACGGATGCACGACGAGGGAGTTCGGTGCATTGCCGATCATGCCAACCGGCGCAAAATCCTTACGCGGATCGTAGCCGACATTCTTGTAGAGCGAGGGCCCGATCGCGAGCGTGCCGGTATAGCCGAGCACGAGCGTGTAACCGTCGGGATCGCTCTTCGCGACCGCCTTCGTGCCGACGGTGCCGCCCGCACCGGGGCGATTGTCGACCACGACCTTCTCGCCGAGCAGTTCGCCCATCTTCTCCGCGACGCCGCGGCCGACGATCGAGGTGCTGCCGCCTGGTGCAAAGGGAATGACCAGCGTGATCGGGCGGTTCGGATAGTTTTGCGCCTGTGCCGGATGCAAAGCGACGATCAGCCCCAGCGCAGCGAGTGCGACGATCGATTTTTTCATTTTCGTTTTCCTCCCTACTTCCAGGCGAAGACCGGCTGCTCCAGATCGGCGACACGGGTGTCGCGTCCGGCCAGCACTTCGCGGAACTGGTAGATCAGCGCCGCGGTCGGCGCGTGAATCTGCTGGCCCGCGAGGCGGAAACGGATCACGCGCCGCGTGCTCTCCGGGATCGAGGTGAACGTGAACGCATCCTCCGCCTCGATCGTGTCGAGGCCGATGCGATGGACGGACGCCACTTCGTCCGGGTTTGGAATGATCGCCGCCGCAGGATCGGCCCAGACCACGACCGGCGTGATCAGATAGCCGGAACGGGTCGGATAATCGTCGAGCTGGCCCAGCACGTCGGTCTCGGACGATTGGAGCCCCAGTTCCTCATGCAATTCGCGCAATGCCGCCTGCACCTGCGTCTCGCCGGCGTCGCAGCGGCCGCCCGGCAGCGCCCATTGCGCACGATGCGAGCGCAGGCTGGCGCTGCGGCGGGTCAGCAGGAATGCTGCGTCACGATTGCCCTCGCCTTCCGTCAGCACGATCGCGACCGCGGCGCGCTTCAGCGTCGGTGCGGCCTCCTCGGGCGTGACGCGGGAGAACGCTGCGCAGAGCTCTGCGATATTCCGCCGGGTGGCATCGTCAAATGAGCGGGCCATCGATCTTGACTACAACAGTCCCGCGCTTGATGAAATGAGCCCAAAGATCATGCCCGCCTGCAGCAAATGGACCAGCACATGAGGACCAAGCCTTCGGACAAGCTCAAATCCGACGGCTGGAAGATCGTCGACACCACCGGTTTCCTGAGCCTCGTCGGTCCGCTGTGGCAGCGGATGGTCGGCGATGCGCCTGAATATGCGCTGATCACCGAGGACAAGCATCACAACCGCCGCGGCCTGGTGCAGGGCGGCGTCATCATGACCTTTGCCGACCGTGCCTGCGGCATGACCGCTCGCTTCGTCTCGGGCAAGCCGACGCTGGCCACCGTGCAGCTCGATACCCATTTCGTCGAAGCCGGCAAGATCGGCGAGACCCTGATCACCCGTCCGCGCGTGGTGCGCTCGACGCGGAGCCTGATCTTCATCACCACCGAGGTGACGGTCGACAGACGCTGCATCGCGATGGCGAACGGCGTGTTCAAGATCCTGAAGAACGAGTCCTAGGGAGCAAGCGTCATGCAATACCGCCAGCTCGGCCGCAGCGGCCTGAAGATCTCCCCGATTTGCCTGGGCACCATGATGTTCGGCGGCCCGACCGATGAAGCGACCTCGTCGCGGATCGTGGCGAAGGCGCGCGAGGCCGGCATCAATTTCATCGACAGCGCCGACGCCTATAATGGCGGCAAGTCCGAGGAAGTGGTCGGCCGCGCGATCTCCAATCGCCGATCGAACTGGATCCTCGCCACCAAGCTCGCCAACCCGATCGGCGACGATCCCAATCATGGCGGGCTGTCGCGGCGCTGGGTGCTGCAGGCCGCGGAGGCGAGCCTGAAGCGGCTCGGCACCGACTACATCGACATCTATTACCTGCACAAGGAAGACCATGCGACGCCGCTCGAGGAGACGGTGCGCGCGATGGGCGACCTGATCCGCTCCGGCAAGGTGCGCTATTTCGGCGTCTCCAACTATCGGGCCTGGCGCGTCGCCGAAATCTGCAACATCTGCGACCGGCTCGGCATCGATCGTCCGATCGTCAGCCAGCCCTATTACAATGCGATGAACCGGATGCCCGAGGTCGAGCATTTTCCGGCCTGCGGATATTACGGCCTCGGCATCGTGCCCTACAGCCCGCTGGCGCGCGGCGTGCTGACCGGCAAATACGTGCCCGACGCGGCGCCGGGCGCCGACACCCGCGCCGGCCGCAACGACAAGCGCATGATGCAGACCGAGTGGCGGCCGGAGTCGTTGCAGCTGGCGCAGGAGATCAAGCGGCACGCCGAGAGCCGCGGCATCACCGCCGGACAGTTCGCGGTGTCGTGGGTGCTGAACTCGGCCTTCGTCAGCGCGGTGATCGCCGGTCCCCGCACCGAAGAGCAATGGGACGACTACATGCGCGCGCTCGATTACCGCTTCACGGCTGACGATGAGGCGCTGATCGATCGGCTGGTGGTGACGGGCCATCCCTCGACGCCGGGCTTCAACGATCCGGCCTATCCTATCGAGGGGGCGGCGAGCACGGACGGGGTGACCCGCCGCCCCTCGTTTGGGATGTAGATCGATGTCTTACGGTCGCGCTGCCCGCAAGACGTTCGACGCCAGCCCAACTCTGTCGAGCAACCGCGCGGCCTCGCCCTCGGTCTCGATCGCGCTGACGACGTGATCGATCGCGCCCTGCAGGCTGATGCGGACGGATCCGGACGGCGTGCAGCGCACCGCGCTCTCCAGGAGCGCCTCGCGCACCGCATACGGATTCGGCTGCGCGCCGAGCTTGACCTGATGGCTGAGCAGCAGCGCCGCGAATGCAGAGATCAGCGGCGCCGCCGACCTCGCGCCGCTGCGTGCGACGACACCACCCTGCAGCGTCGCGCCCGAGACATGGGCACCCGGCGCCAGCACGGTCTCCGTCCGCCAGGCCGGCTCGGCCGGCAGCAGCGGATGGCCGTCCTCGCTCAAGGCATCGACGACCAGTACCGCGCGGGCGGCGGTGCCGAGCAGCTCGAGACCCTCGCTGCCAGCCGCGGTCACGATCAGGATGTTCTCGCGAATGCAGTCCGCCAGCGCGTCCTTCAGCACCGGATGCAGCTCGCCGCAGCGGGCAAACGCGCCATCGCCGATATGGATGATCAGGGCGCCATGCTTGACCGCGAGCCGGATCGCCCGCGCCAGCTCCAGTTCGGAGCAGCGCATGCCGCCGCCGGCGAAGATCGGAACAGTCAGGCCCCGACAACGCGGAGCGACGCCCTCGACCGGAGTCTTGGGCTGGCCGAAGATCAGGCTCGCCGCATAGGTCCCGTCCGCGCTCAGATTGCCGGCGGCCGCCTGGCTCGCCAGCGTCTCCAGCGGCCTCAGATCGGCGCCGATGAAGCAGCGATGGGTGGCATCGACCACGCCGTCGAGCACAGCGACCCGGACCGCCGGCGCGCCCTGCCCGAGCGCTGATGGAATCGTGCTGCGAAAGGTCGTGGCAACATCCGAAAGAGCCATGTCCCGCCTCCACTCGCCCATCGCCGTAGCGATGGGCCGCGGAGCGATCGCTCCGGCAGCGCCACACGCATCGGCACTTCGCTTTGCTTGTTGGGCCCAGTGTGACAGGTCTCCCGTCCAGGTGGCGTGACCCAGCTGCGCTCAGGGCGTGAAAAAAGCGTGATAGTAGAGTGAAAAATGCTATGCTCGCCTTGGGGTTAAGGGCAGTTTCAGCAATCATGACATCGGCGAAGCGTTTCACGTTGGGTCTACTGGGGCCGTTCCGGCTTCTGGAACCTGGGGGTGAGCGCATTGAAATCCCCAGCAAGAAGGGGGTGGCGGTGGTTGCGATGCTCGCCATGGCGAGGGACGGCGAACGGACGCGCGGCTGGCTGCAGGATCGCTTGTGGGGCAAGCGGCAGCATACCGAAGCGCGCCAGAGCCTGCGCCGCGAGCTCTCGAACCTGCGCAAGCTGCTCAACCGCGGCGCGACCCCGCTGCTGATCTCCGAGCGCGACCGAGTCCGGCTCGACCTCGCGTCGGTCGACATCGATGCGCGACTGTCGCCGGAGCAGGCGCTGACATCCGAATTTCTCGAAGGCCTCGACATTGTCGGCGAAGACGGTTTCGAGGAATGGCTCCGCGAACAGCGCAGCACGCTCGCGGCTGAAGCGAGAGCACGGAACACACAGCTCGCCGAGCCCGCGCAGCCGCATTATGGCGAGCCGCCGCCGCTGCCGGCGCACATCCTCGACACCACGCAGCCGCCTTACGGCTTCGACGGCAGCCCCGCGCTTGCGGTGTTGCCGTTCGTCAACGTCACCGGCGACAGCGCGGACGACTATCTCGCCGAAGGCATCAGCGAGGAGCTGATCGATCGCCTGTCGCGCATCCGCTGGCTGCCGGTGATCGCGCGCAACTCGTCCTTCTCGTTTCCGAAGGGTGCCGACCGCAAGCTCGTCAGCAAGAGCCTCGGCGCAACATACCTGCTCGAAGGACGTTTCCGCCGCGACCAGGATACCTATCTGATCATCGCGAGCCTGGTCGACGCCGCCAACGAGCACACGGTCTGGACGCAACGCTTTGCACTGCATACGCCGACCGCGCGCGACACCTTCGGCCAATTCGTCACCGAGCTGGTCGCGCATCTGGAGACGCGGATCGATCACGCCGAACAGACCCGCACGCGCGGCAAACGGCACGACAGCCTGACCGTCAGCGACCTGATCTGGCGCGGCCGCTGGCATCTCAACCGACTGACCCGCGCCGATTCCGAGATGGCGCAAAAGCTGTTCGCCGAGGCCCGTGCGCTCGATCCGGATTCGGCAGAGGCCATCATCCAGTCGACCTACGCGCTGGGCTGGGCGATCTGGGCCGACCGCGAGTCCACCGACCGCATCCTGGAGCTGCGAAAATGGGCGCAGCGGGCGATCCAGGCCGACCGCGATGACGGCCGCGGCTACATGCTGGCCGGCATGGCCGAGATGTGGCTGCGCCGTCCGGCCGCCGCGCGCGAGCTGCTGCAGCAGTCCATCGCGCTCAATCCGAGCCTGGCGCTGGCGCACGCCGAACTCGGCACGAGCTTCAACCTGACCGGCGACCCGAAGCAGGCCATCGTGCATCTCGGCGCGGCGCTCCGCCTCTCCTCGAACGACCACCACAATTTCTATTCCCTGACCGAGCTTGCGCTGGCCTACACGATGCTCGGCCGGTGGAGCGAGGCGGTCGAGCACGCCGATCACGCACTGGCGCGCCGCCAGGCCTATTGGTACGCGCATATCATCAAGATCAATGCGCTGGTCCGGCTCGGCGACCTCGCCTCGTCGCGACTTGCGCTCGACGAGCTGTTGCGCGTCAAACCGAATTTTACTGCACGGTATATTGAGTGGCTGCCGTTCGTCGAACGGACGTGGCCCGACCATTTCATCGACGGCTTGAAGCTGGTGCCGACCGATCGCGCCGATTGGCTGACAAGGAACGATCAAGACGCAACTGCCTGACGGCCGAACCGCCTTCCCGTATCCATTTTGATTCCGGGTGAGATGATGTTTGAGCCAAAATATTACGACGGGATTCGCAAGGCCCAGGCCGAGACCAACGCCCAGCCCAAGGACGCGTTGCCCCCGTTCAATCTCGAGGAGCTCGGCGCCGATTCGTTTCGCAGACGGATCACGCATTGGCTGTTCGACGTGCTGATGCCACCAGCACTGTTTCTGCTCCGCGAGCTTTGTCCGGTCTTCAAGATCGGCCGCTTCGTCCTCGTCACGCGTGAGCGCGACGTCCGCGACGTGCTGGCGCGGACCGACGAGTTCGAGACGCCGTTCGGCCTCGAGATGACCGAGCTGTCCGGTGGCGGCGCCAATTTCGTGCTCGGCATGGAAGGCGCAGCCCACGATCAGGAGCTCAACCAGATCAGCGAGGTGATCGGCGACCAGCGCAGCCGCCTCACCGGGACCAACCAGCCGATCGAGGGCGGCGGCCTGTCGCAGGACGAGATCGCGAAGATCGTGTTCGCGCGGAAGGACGTCGCCCTGGTCACCCAACTGAGCAACCGCTTCGCCAAGGCGCTGATCCGAAACTCCGGCGGGCGGATCGACGTGATGAAGGACTTCATCACGCGCGTCGCGACCGAGACCTGCATCCGGTATTTCGGCCTGACGGTCGACGATCCCGACGCCTTCGCCGATTGGTCGATGTCGATCTCCGCCGTGCTGTTCGCCGATCCGACCGGCGATCCGACGACGCGCAAGGTCGCGCTGAACGGCGCGGCGCGGATCCGCAACGTCATCAGCGTGTCGATGATCCAGCAGCGCGCCAATCCGACCGATACCGTGCTGGGACGGTTGATCAAGCTGCAGCAGCGCGATCGACGTGTCACCGACGATGTGATCTGCTCCATCCTGGTCGGCATGATCGCGGGCTTCATCCCGACCAACACGCTCGCCGCCGGCCGGATCTTCCAGGCGCTGCAACATCACCCCAAGGCGATGGGGCTTGCCATGGAGCACGCGCGCGGCGCCGCGCGCATCGATGCGCAAGGAGAGGCCGGCGCCGCCAATCCCGACAAGGACGCGCTGCACCGGCTGCTGTTCGAGGCGGTGCGGCTCAGCCCGCCGCTGACACCGGGGCAATGGCGCTACGCCAAGCGGGAGGCCACCATCGGCACCTATCTCGGCCGCAGCAAGACCGTGCCGGCGGGCACGGTGCTGATGGTCGCGACGATGTCGGCGCTGCGCGACCATCGCGCCATCGATGCCCCCGGTAAATTCATTCCGGATCGCGAGCCTGCGAATGCGGACCTCGCCTTCGGCACCGGCGAGCATCAGTGCCTCGGCAAGTATCTCGCGATGGCGCAGTTCACCGAGCTGTTCATGGTGCTGCTGTCGCAGGCGAACCTGCGCTACGCGACCGACACCTATGGCAGCCGCATCCGCTGGGTCGGGCCGTTCCCGAACCGGCTCGACATGGAGTTCGATCCGCCGACCGCACCCGGCCAGCAGAGCATGATCACGATCTGCGCGCCGCTGCTCGATCCCGACAAGGCGGATACCGTCCGCGCCGAGATCGCAGCGCTGGGCAATCCCGCGACGCAGGGACTCCGCACCATGCTGGACGCGACTGACATCGTCCACTTCGCCTCGCTCGCCGTGATCGAGGCCGGCGACGACAAGGAGCCCGCGCCCTATCTGCTGCTCGAATTGAACTGCGACGGCCCGCAGGATGCCGCCATCGAGGCGATCGTCGCGGCGGATAGCGCGGCTGGCGGCAAACTGCTGTCGGTGTTCCAGAACACGCTGATGGCCAAGGATGAGCCGCTGGTCGAGGTGCTCAAGGCCTATGCGCTCAATCTGCAGACGCGTCCCTGGGGTGCGATCGGCCTCAACTTCAACGGCACGCCGGAATTCCCGGTCGTCAACATCGAGGCGCACCAGAAGCTGTCCGAATTCGCGCGCGATGCGCTCGACTATTTCCTGACCTTCCATTCCGGCATCGGCAACCGCGCCATGCAGGTGCTGAGCTTCGTGCGCTCTTTCATCCTGCATCCGCAGGTATGGGCCAACGTCGACCAGAGCAGTCCGCCGAAGCTGCAGGACCTGGTTCGTCGCGGCAAGGAATTCGACGCCAGCGACACCCTGATCATTCCGAACCGTCGCCGGCTCGGAATCTCCGACTGGAAGGACCGCACCAAATGGGAGGCGACCCAGGTCTTCCTGAAGAGCCGGGACTTCTGGGACCTCGCGTGGTGGCCGATCGGCGCGTGCCTGCTGTTTGCGATCGGCATCATGTTCGCGACTCCGGGTCCGGCGCTCTCCCTCAGCCTGCCCGGCCGCCTGCTGCTCGCGTCGACCGGCAGCATTGCAGCGACGCTGATCCTGCTTGCCGTCATCGCTGGCGGCTTCCTCGCATTCCTTCGCTACAAGGAGACGCAGGACGTCTCCGACGACCAGAACCCAAGGCTTTCGGACATCAAGGCGATCGCGCGGGTCGAGAATCCGCCGGGCTTCGCGCACAACCACTTCATGGCCGTCACGCCGCTGAAGAGCGGCTGGTTCCGGAAGCTGACGCTTGCGATGTCGCTGTGGGGCATCAAGCAGATGGTGCAGACCTACTTCCGGCCGGGCTTCGTGCTCAACATGGGCACGATCCATTACGCGAAATGGTTCCGCCTGCCCGGCTACGACAAGCTGATCTTCCTGTCCAACTTCGACGGCAGCTGGGAGAGCTATCTCGAAGACTTCATCATGCGCGCCCATGCCGGCCAGACTGCGGCCTGGAGCAATGGCGTCGGCTTCCCGAAGACGCGCTTCCTGATCCTCGACGGCGCCCAGGACGGCGATCGGTTCAAGCGCTGGGTGCGGCGGCAGCAGCGGCCGTCGCAATTCTGGTACAGCCGCTTCCACAGCTTCACCACCGACCAGATCCATGCCAACGCGCTGATCCATGACGGCCTCGCCCGCGCCTCGAACGATCTCGCCGCGCGCGACTGGCTCGACTGCTTCGGCTCGATGCCGCGGCCGGATTCTGCGATCGAGACCGACGAGGTGCAGTCGCTGGTGTTTCGCGGCCAGGCCGATTTCTCGCACGCGGTCTATGCGCTGCTCCGCCTGCCCGAAGCTCCGAAGGCTGCAGCCCCATGGCTGCGCGCGCTGGTGCATGGCGCGCGGCCGGACGGCACCGCGCGCGAGGTCAACCAATGCGAGGTCACCTTCGGCGATCATCCCTTCGCCAGTGAGCCGAGCTTGCGGACGCGCTCGGTGTTCGTCGCCTTCAGCTCGACCGGCCTTGCCAAGCTTGGCCTGTCCGATCCGTCGCGGCATGACGGCCTGGGCACCTTCCCGAGCCCGTTCAACATCGGCATGTCGAACCGTGCCCGCCAACTCGGCGATTGGGGCCATGCGGCGCCCGAGGTCTGGCGCTGGGGCGACTCCGCCATCGAAGGCGCCGCGCAAAGCCCGCCCGGCGCCGACGCGATCCTGATCATCTGCGCCAAGGAGGCCGCCACCTGCGACGCGGTGCTGAAGCGGCACCTTGCCCTGCTCGGCGAGGGCGCACTGCTGCACGTCATCCCGACCGCGCCACTGACCGGAGGTCTGCCCTTCGGTGCCGACCAATACGCTGCCCCGACGACGTCCGGCCCGGCCACCGACCGCCGCGCGGAGTATGAGCATTTCGGCTTCCGCGACGGCATCTCGCAGCCGATCATCCGCGGCACGCAGCGCTTCCTGAAACGCGTGCACGACCGCGACGTGGTTGAGCCCGGCGAGTTCATCCTCGGCTATCGCAACAACCAGGGCTATTACGGCCCGGCGACGACGGTCGCCGCCGAGTCCGATCACCGCAACCATCTGCCGACCGTGCTCGCCGACGTGCCGAGCCGCTTCCCGACCTTCGAGGATGCCAACAAGGCGGCGCGCGACTTCGGCCGCAACGGCAGCTTCCTGGTGGTTCGGCAGCTCGCGCAGGATGTCACCGGCTTCAAGGCCTTCGTCGAGGGCAAGGCCAAGGACCTCAAGCAGGACTATCCCAACCTCGCAGACGTCGCGGGCGCGCCGATCAATGCCGAATGGCTGGCGGCGAAGATGCTCGGCCGCTGGCCAAATGGCACGCCGCTGGTCGAGCGGCCCGGCGCCGAAGCGAGCGAGGGCGATCGCAAGCACAGCACGACCGAGAACGACTTCACGTTCGGCATCGACGATCCGCAAGGCCTGCGCTGCCCGTTCGGCGCCCATATCCGCCGCACCAATCCGCGCGACAGTCTGGAGCCCGGCGATGCCTTCGAAGTGGCGATCACCAATCGCCACCGCCTGCTGCGCCGCGGCCGCTCCTACGAATACGCGCCGGCGGAGGGCGCGCCGACCGAGAAGGGCCTCGTGTTCGCCTGCCTGTGCGCCGACCTCGACCGGCAGTTCGAGTTCGTGCAGCAGACCTGGCTGCAGTCGCCGAATTTCCATGGCCTGCGCGAGGAGCCCGATCCGCTGCTCGGCCAGGCGGGCCCGGGCCGGCCGGCGGTGTTCACGATCCCGACGCCGTCGGGCCCGGTCTGCGTGCGCGACATGCAGAGCTTCGTCACCGTGCGCGCCGGCGGATATTTCTTCCTGCCGAGCCACTCGGCGATTCAGTATCTGATCGACATCAACCAGCCCGGCTACGAACCGCTGAAGTAACAAAGTCTCCCCTCAACGCCAGAGCGGCGCTTCGATTTCTCGAAGCGCCGCTCTTTTTCTCGTCGTGTCCGCCCGCTTACTTCGCGAGATCGAAGCGGTCGGCGTTCATCACCTTGCTCCAGGCGGCGGCGAAATCCCTAGCGAATTTCGCCTTGGAGTCGGCGCAGCCATAGACTTCGGCGAACGCGCGGAGCTGCGAGTGCGAGCCGAAGATCAGGTCGGCCCGGGTCGCGGTCCACTTGACCTGCTTGGACTTGCGGTCGCGGCCTTCATAGACGCCCTCACCGGCATCGCTCCACTCGGTCGACATGTCGAGCAGGTTGAGGAAGTAGTCGTTGGTCAGCGTTCCCACCTTGCCGGTGAACACGCCATGCTTCGACTTGCCCGCGTTGGCACCGAGCACGCGCAGGCCACCGACCAGCACGGTCAGCTCCGGACCCGACAACCGCAGCAGCTGCGCGCGGTCCACCAATGCCTCTTCCGGCATCATGAACTGACGCTTGTTGCTGGTGTAGTTGCGGAAGCCGTCCGCGCGCGGCTCGAGCGGCGCGAAGGAGTCGACGTCGGTCTGGTCCTGCGACGCATCGGTGCGGCCGGGCGTGAAGGCAACCTTCACCTCGGTGCCGCCGTCCTTGGCCGCCTTCTCGATCGCGGCCGAACCGCCGAGCACGATCAGGTCGGCGAGCGAGACCTTCTTGGCCCCGGCGTTGAACTCCTTCTGGATGGCTTCGAGCTTGCCCAGCACGCTCTTCAGCTGCGCCGGCTCGTTGACCTCCCAGTCCTTCTGCGGCGACAGACGAATGCGCGCGCCATTGGCGCCGCCACGCTTGTCGCTGCCGCGGAAGGTCGACGCGGAAGCCCACGCGGTCGACACCAATTCGGACACCGTGAGGCCAGAGGCGAGGATCTTCGCCTTCAGCGCCTCGGCATCCTTGGCGTCGATCACGGCATGATCGAGCGCCGGCACCGGATCCTGCCAGATCAGCGTTTCCTTCGGCACCAGCGGGCCGAGGTAGCGCGCGACCGGACCCATGTCGCGGTGGGTCAGCTTGAACCACGCGCGGGCAAAGGCATCGGCGAACTGAGCGGGATTCGCGAGGAAGCGCCGCGAGATCTTCTCGTAGGCCGGATCGAAGCGCAGCGAGAGGTCGGTGGTCAGCATGGTCGGCAGATGCTTCTTGGACTTGTCGAAGGCGTCGGGAATGACCGCCTCGGCGCCCTTGGCCTTCCACTGCTGCGCGCCCGACGGCGCCTTCGTCAATTCCCATTCGTACTTGAACAGGTTCTCGAAGAAGTAGTTGCTCCACTTGGTCGGGGTCTGCGACCACGTGACTTCGGGGCCGCCGGTGATCGCGTCGGCGCCGATGCCGGTGCCGTGCTTGCTCTTCCAGCCGAGACCTTGATCCTCAAGCGCACCGGCTTCCGGCTCGGGTCCGACCAGCGAAGGATCACCCGCGCCGTGTGCCTTGCCGAAGGTGTGGCCGCCGGCGATCAGGGCAACGGTCTCTTCGTCGTTCATCGCCATGCGGAAGAACGTCTCGCGGATGTCCTTGGCCGCAAGGACCGGATCAGGGTTGCCGTTCGGGCCTTCCGGGTTGACGTAGATCAGGCCCATCTGCACCGCGCCAAGCGGCTCGGAGAGCTGACGCTCGCCGCTGTAGCGCTCGTCGCCGAGCCAGGTGCCTTCCGGACCCCAATACAGCTCTTCGGGTTCCCACACGTCGGCGCGGCCACCCGCGAAGCCGAAGGTCTTGAAGCCCATCGACTCCAGCGCGACGTTGCCGGAGAGGACCAGCAGGTCGGCCCAGGAGAGTTTCTTGCCGTACTTCTGCTTGATCGGCCACAACAGGCGACGCGCCTTGTCGAGGTTGGCGTTATCGGGCCAGCTGTTGAGCGGCGCGAAACGCTGCTGACCGGTGCCGGCGCCGCCACGGCCGTCGGTGATGCGGTAGGTGCCCGCGGCGTGCCACGCCAGGCGGATCATCAGGCCGCCGTAATGACCGAAATCGGCCGGCCACCATTCCTGCGAGTCCGTCATCAGGCCATGCAGGTCCTTGATCACGGCGTTCAGGTCGAGGGTCTTGAACTCCTTGGCGTAGTCGAAATCCTTGTCCATCGGATCGGACAGGCCGGAGTTCTTGTGCAGCGCCTGGATGTCGAGCGTGTTCGGCCACCAATCACGGTTCGTGTGCGTGCGGGGGGCTGCCGAGAATGGGCATTTGCCCGCGCCTTCGTCGGTTTTTGCGTCCATGTTTCTTCTCCGAGGATGGTGGAATCTGGAATCTGCTTGGAGCCGTTCCAAGAATGACTCTACGAGCCCTATTCGATCAGGTGAAATTGACTTTAATGATCGCTCCGATAAGATAATCTGATGATAAACGTCACACTCCGGCAACTCAGGTACTTCGACGCGCTGGCCCGCCACGGCCATTTCGGCCGCGCCGCGGAGGCCTGTTCGGTCTCGCAGCCGGCGCTGTCGATGCAGATCAAGGAACTCGAAGACGGCCTCGGCGGCGTACTGCTGGAACGCGGCGCTCGCCAGGTCGCGCTGACCAAGTTCGGCGAGGAGCTGCTGCATCGGGTGCGCGAAATCCTGCGCTCGGTCGACGAACTCGGCGATTTCGCCCGCGCCTCGCGCGACAAGCTCGCCGGCCGCCTGCGCGTCGGCATGATCCCGACCATTGCGCCGTATCTGTTGCCCAAGGTGATCGAGAATCTGGCGCGGCTGCATCCGGAGCTCGACATCCATGTCCGCGAGACGGTGACGCCGAAGCTGATCAAGGAGGTCGCCGAGGGCCGGCTCGATACTGCGATCGTGGCGCTGCCGGTGTCGGAGCCGTCGCTGACCGAGGTCGCGCTGTTCACCGAGAATTTCCTGCTGGTGCGCGCCGGCGAGGATGCCAGGACGCCGGTGCCGAGCCACGAGATGCTGCGCGAGATGCGGCTGCTCTTGCTCGAAGAGGGCCATTGCTTCCGTGACCAGGCGCTCGCCTTCTGCAACATGCAGGCCTCGCCGCCGCGCGAGGTGCTGGACGCGAGCTCGCTGTCGACCCTGGTGCAGATGGTCGGCGCCGGCATCGGCGTGACACTGATCCCGGAGATGGCCGTCGAGGTCGAGACGCGTTCGGCGCCGGTGTCGGTGGCGCGGTTCAAGAACCCGCAGCCCTCGCGCACCATCGGCATGGTCTGGCGCAAGACCAGCCCGCTCGCCGCACAGCTGCAGCAGATCTCGGAAGTGGTGTCGCTCTCGGCGGCGGCGCTGCGGGGAAAGGCGGATGAGATGCCGGCGAAGCGTGGGGCGCGGGCGGCGCGGAAGTAGTTTGACGCGCTGCGCGTGCAGCAAGCACTGTAAGCCGTAGGGTGGGCAAAGGAGCATAGCGACGTGCCCACCATTCCCGACGTGCTCGTGATGGTGGGCACGCTGCGCTTTGCCCACCCTACGGCAGCTCGCAATGACGGCGGACATGCGACCACATTCTCGCGACATGATTTGCCCGAGTTTTCCATCTCGTTCCGCCCTCACTTGAATCGAGGGCGCAGGGAAGACCGGGTGCACGCCGCACCCGCGGTCTCATGCGCCATGTGCACAGAAGAAGTGCGCGCACG
>NZ_JAFCJX010000024.1 GCF_018130695.1 Bradyrhizobium jicamae
CGGCTTATACGTGCTCGCCCTGGTGAGACTCTGCTTTTGTGCCACCATCATCCGCGATCGGCTTTGGACCTCTCGCGAACTTGCCACCAACATCGGGGCGGCAGGCCCACACGACTTCACCGTCCGCCTTGCGCACACACGCCTATTGCACGCTCGGCGGCCACCGCATCTCCACCCACGTTCGTGGCGTTCGCGAGCGCCCCTCGTGTCGGGTGAGACGGGGAATATTAGACATCTGATTTGGGTCTCCCGTCAAGCATTATTTATCATAATCAGAACTTCTGTTTATGCAGTCCAGCCATGCAGAGCGAAGGAGCCGACACCACTCCGATTTGTTCCAATCGTTGCTGGCCGGACACAGCCAGTGGTGGCGCGGATCGCTAGGCTGTACCCGATTTTGATTTGGCGTTTTGGGGCACTCCATGAAGACATTGCTTGCAGGCATTGCAGCAGCCATTGCTGCGCTCGCCGTCAGCACAGCCGGCGCCTCCGCCGCCATCGCCCAGCTCAACCATAACGAACACATCTGCCAGGACGTCGACATGGTGACGGTGCGGCTCAACTACCGTTTTGGCGGACCGGTCGTCGCGAAGTATTGAGTGTGCGCTCCATCCCCTCATGGTGAGGAGGCGCTCTTGCGCCGTCTCGAACCATGAGGCCATAGTGGGGCCTCGTCCTTCGAGACGCGCGTTCCGCGCTCCTCAGGATGAGGGTCGATAGCAGCAGAGCGCCTTTGGGCTACATCTTCGTCCTCGCCGTCGGCCTGCTCGCCGGCACCATCTCCGGCATCGTCGGCACCGGGTCGTCGATCATGCTGATGCCGGTGCTGGTCTATCAGTTCGGGCCGAAACAGGCGGTGCCGATCATGGCGGTCGCGGCCGTGATGGCGAACTTCTCGCGCATCCTGGCGTGGTGGCGCGAGGTCGACTGGCGCGCCTGCGCGGCCTATTCGGTCACCGGCATTCCGGCCGCCGCGCTCGGAGCGCGCACGCTGCTGGCGCTGCCCGCGCATGCCGTCGACATTTCGATCGGCCTGTTTTTGATTGCGATGGTGCCGGTGCGGCACTGGCTGGCGCGGCATGACCTGAAAGCGAACCTCTACCATCTCGCGATCGGCGGCGCCGTGATCGGCTATCTCACCGGTATCGTGGTCTCGACCGGTCCGCTCAGCGTGCCGCTGTTCCTGTTCTACGGCCTCAGCAAGGGCGCCTTCCTCGCCACCGAAGCTGCGAGCTCGCTCGGGCTGTATCTGAGCAAATCCGTGACGTTCGAACGGTTCGGCGCGCTGACATCAGATGTCGCGCTGAAGGGATTGATCGCCGGCTCATCGCTGATGGCCGGCGCCTTCATCGCAAAGCGGTTCGTGCTGCATCTGAAGCCCGAGATGTTTCGCCTGCTGATGGACGGCATCATGCTGGCTGCCGGCGTGTCGATGCTGATCAACGCGTTCTGATCGTCCTCCCTGAGACATTCTGCAACAGAAAGTGTTGCGCGTGAGCGGCGAGCGCGCCCATTTCGCAGCGAGGCCCTGATAGGGTGCCGCCGATTCTGATCGGGGCAAGCAGTGGGCGCATTGATTTTCGATTTCGACGGCGTGATCGCCGACAGCGAGGCGATCGCGAATACCGTGCTGGCAGAGACCGTCACCGATCTCGGCCACGCCACCACGCTCGACCAGGCTCTCGCCCGCTATTGCGGCAAACGCTGGGGCGACGTGATCGCCGAGATCGAACGGGCCATCGGCAAATCTGTGCCGGATGATTTCTCCGGCGCGCTCAAGCAGGCCACGCTGGAGCGCTTCCGCACCGATCTGCAAGAGGTCAGCGGCGCCGGTGCTTTCATCCGCCGCTTCGCCCACATCCCACGCTGCATCGCCTCCTCCAGTTCGATCGACCGCTTGCAGCTCTGCCTGTCGATCCTGGGGCTGGAGGCTGAATTCGAGGGGCGCGTCTTCAGCGCCGACATGGTGGCGCGCGGCAAGCCGCATCCCGACATTTTTCTGCTCGCCGCCGAACGACTGGGCGCGAAACCCGGCGCATGCCTGGTGATCGAGGACAGCGCGGGCGGCATCAAGGCCGCCACAGCGGCCGGCATGACGACGATCGGCCTGTGCGCGGCGAGCCACATCCGCGACGGCCATGACGCCGTGCTCCGTGACGCCGGCGCGGTGCACCTGGCGAACTCCTGGGCGGAGGTCGAGCGCCTCGCCCGGCAGTTCTTCACAGCCTGAGCCTCACGCAGTCGCCTGTGATCTCCTGAACCAGCCCTGAACCAATCCACCATTCGGCGACACGAAGTGACATCGGTCACAGCGCGATTGCGCGCGGGTGCGGATGATCGCCCGCGAAATTGGTCATTGGCTTCAGGAGAATTTCATGAATCGGGGAATTATTGCAGCGGCCGCGATCGGCCTCGTCGTGATCGCAGGAATTCTGGGCAGCTGGTACACGGTCGATCAGACCGAGCGCGGCGTGCTGCTGCGCTATGGCGCCGTGGTCGGCGTCGCGCAGCCGGGCCTGGGCTTCAA
This sequence comes from Bradyrhizobium jicamae, assembly GCF_018130695.1. Lineage (GTDB taxonomy): Bacteria > Pseudomonadota > Alphaproteobacteria > Rhizobiales > Xanthobacteraceae > Bradyrhizobium > Bradyrhizobium jicamae_B. Next base: position 2,528 of record NZ_JAFCJX010000024.1, read on the forward strand.
GCTGCCGCTGGTCGACAGCGTCGAGAAGGTCAGCGTCAAGACCGCGACCTATGCCTGGGACAAGATGAATTCCTATTCCTACGACCAGCAGCCGGCGGACCTGAAGATCAGCGTCACGCTGCGCGCGGCGCCGGAGAAGGTCGGCGATCTCTACGCCAAGTTCGGCCGGCTCGACACCGCGGTAAATCAGGTGGTCAGCCCGGTCGTGAACCAGCAGGTCAAGGTCGTGTTCGGCCGCTACACCGCGGTGAAAGCGATCCAGGAGCGCGGCGCACTCAACGCATCGATCAAGGACGCGATCACGGAGACGCTGAAATACGATCCGATGATCATCATCGAGAGCGTGCAGCTGGAGAATATCGAGTTCAGCCAGAACTATCTGCACTCGATCGAGCAGCGCATGCTGGCCGAGGTCGAGGTGCAGCGGCTGCAGCAGAACGCCGAGCGCGAGAAGGTGCAGGCCCAGATCACGGTGACGCAGGCGACCGCGAAGGCCAATGCGATCCGCGCCGAGGCGCAAGCCCAGGCCGACGCCACCCGCCTCGCCGGTGAAGCCAAGGCCTCCAACATCAAGATCACAGGCGAAGCCGAAGCCGCCGCCATCGCAGCCCGCGGCAAGGCGCTCGGCGACAACCCGAACCTCGTCACCCTGGTGCAGGCCGAGCGCTGGAACGGCGCGCTGCCGACCACGATGGTGCCGGGCTCGACGGTGCCGTTCGTCACGGTGAAGTAATCGACGCCCCCACCAAACGCGGCGCCCGGGATCATCGTCCCGGGCGCCGATGCTCATCTCGGAGCCAACGCATGCGCACCCCCCTCATGATCGCCGCCGGCTTCGTTCTCGTCACGTCGCAGCCGATGCATGCCGCGCAGTCGTTCGACGGGTTGTGGGCCGCAACGAAGCAGGATTGCCGCGACAAGGAAGGCGCCGACAGCAAGACGATGATCGATCTCGAAAACGTCATCAACGGCAAGCCCGCACCGCTGGTCGATCAGTACGAAAACCACTGCCGCGTCGACCGCAAGATTCCGGCTGGCGATGGCCTCGTGCTCTCAACCACCTGCTTTGAGTTCTGGGACGACTACAAGAAGAACGCCAACGGGAGGAAGGTGACGATCAAGCTCGCGCCGGGCGCCGGCGGCACGATCAAGATCGACGGCAAGCCCTATTTGCTGTGCAAGCGCAAGGACCAATTGCCGACCGCGCGGTGAGAGACGGTTCGAAGGGCGTAGTTTCTCAAGCTGCGAGTTGATACAATTGTATCACGCGGCTATGCAACCCGGGCAGAGACCACGGTGCATCCACCGCGGTGGGGAAATGCACCTCCAGCAACGAGCGGCTCGAACATGCAATGCATCGAACTCTCGCTGTTGGCGGACTACTTCCAGTTCTACCTTCAGGATGAATCTGCGGCCGGCGATCTTTCCGACGCCTGGACGCAGGAAGCCACGGACCGTTTGCTCGCGATCGCGCCGGGCACGGTCGGAATTGGCACTGTGCGGAATATGCATGTTCCGGTGTCGGTTCAGATTCTCGACCATGAGCCGGAAGATGATTCCACCCGCTGGGATCACGTGGTCGAGGCCAGCCTCGACGTCGCATCGGGGCGGATCGTGATCGCGGGATGTACCGACTACTTCCCCGATGCCAAACGCATCGATGTTCCCATCGGGACCTATAGGGTGCGAGCCTCGTACGGCGCACTTGATTCGCTCTCGGCGGACGGACTGCAGGGAAACGACCATTACAGGCTGCAGCTATGGCCAGCGCCTGAAATTGCGGTTCGCGTCGTCAAGCAGCGCGCGGTATAGGCGGCCAGACCGAACGTTGCCGTCGCACAATTCGTGCTATGGAAAGAAAGCGGAATCGATCACTCCATGGCCAAATCCACCCTCTCCTTTGTCTGCCAGAATTGCGGCGCGTCGTATAATCGCTGGCAGGGCAAGTGCGAGTCCTGCGGTGAGTGGAACACGCTCGCGGAAGAAGACACGACCGGCAGCGTGCCGGTGTCGATCCGCAGCAAGCGCAAGGGGCGCACGTTTGCGCTGGAGAGCCTGACGGGGAAGACCCAGGACGCGCCGCGGGTGTCGTCGGGGATGGCGGAGCTCGACCGCGTCACCGGCGGCGGGTTCGTGCGCGGCTCGGTGCTGCTGGTCGGCGGTGATCCCGGGATCGGCAAGTCGACGCTGCTGACGCAGGCGACCTCGATGATGGCGCGCGCGGGGCATCGCGTGGTCTATATCTCCGGCGAAGAAGCGGTGGCGCAGGTGCGGCTGCGCGCCGAGCGGCTCGGCCTTGCGGATGCGCCGGTGCAATTGGCGTCCGAGACCTCGGTCGAGGACATCGTCTCGACGCTGTCGGAAGGCGCCACACCGCGGCTGATCGTGATCGATTCGATCCAGACCATGTGGACCGACACGGTGGAATCCGCGCCCGGCACGGTCACGCAGGTCCGCGCCTCCGCACAGGCGCTTATTCGCTTTGCCAAGAAGACCGGCTCGGCGATCATCCTGGTCGGACATGTGACGAAGGACGGCCAGATCGCGGGTCCCCGCGTGGTCGAGCACATGGTCGACGCGGTGCTGTCGTTCGAGGGCGAAGGCTCGCAGCAGTTCCGCATCCTGCGCTCGGTGAAGAACCGCTTTGGCGCCACCGACGAGATCGGCGTATTCGAGATGACGGGGCTGGGCCTGCGCGAGGTCACCAATCCGTCCGAACTGTTCCTGTCGGAGCGTGATCTCGGCAGCCCCGGCACGGCCGTGTTCGCGGGCATCGAGGGCACGCGGCCGGTGCTGGTCGAGCTGCAGGCGCTGGTGGCGCAGACCTCGCTCGGCACGCCGCGGCGCGCGGTGGTCGGCTGGGATCCGAGCCGGCTGTCGATGGTGCTGGCGGTGCTCGAGGCCCATTGCGGGGTGAAACTCTCCGGCTACGACGTCTATCTGAACGTTGCCGGCGGCCTGCGCATCCAGGAACCGGCGGCCGATATCGCCGCGGCCGCAGCGCTGGTGTCCTCGCTGGTGAACGCGCCGCTGCCGACGGATGCGGTCTATTTCGGCGAGATTTCGCTCTCAGGGGCGGTCCGTCCCGTGGCGCAGACCGCGGGCCGGCTGAAGGAGGCCGCCAAGCTCGGTTTCGGGCGCGCGATTCTGCCCGAATCGGCCCGTGGCGAGGCCGGCGGCGACGCCGGATTGACGCTCAACAGCGTCGGTAATCTGACCACGCTGGTCGCCGAAATCGCCGCACGCGGCACCCCGAGAGGCGGGCGAGAGGCCCCCCGCGACCAGGAGCCGGAGAAAAATGCCACACCGGCCCGATTCCGTCGCGAAAATGGCTAAACCGACGTGACCTGCCCCGCCCCCGCCGCTATACATCGCCGCGCGCGGGACAGGGAATTTCCGGCCTTGCCGGAAGCGTCATCTGCCCGTCTCCTAGGACGGCACCGACATGCCGATTCGAGCCAGACGAACGTACCAGCGGACCTGACCAGCCGATGCCTGTAACGATACTCGATCTCGTCCTGCTCGGTGTGATGCTGATCTCCGGGCTGCTTGCGATGGTTCGCGGCTTCATGCGCGAGATCCTCTCGATCGCGGCCTGGGGCGCCGCCGCCCTCGTCACTCTGTATGCTTTCGCAAAGCTGCTGCCGACCGCGAAAACTTACGTCAATAACGACACGCTCGCGGCCGTGGTCGTGGTCGCCGGCACCTTTATCGGGACCCTGATCGTGGTCTCCGTGATCACGGTCCGGATCTCCGACATGATCCTGGATTCGCGGATCGGCGCGCTCGACCGCACGCTGGGCTTCCTGTTCGGCCTCGCCCGTGGCCTCCTGATCGTGGTCGTCGCCTTCCTGTTCTTCACTTGGCTGGTTCCGGACAAGCAGCGTCCGGACTGGGTCACCGGCGCCAAATCCCGTATGGTCCTGCAGGGAACCGGGGATTGGCTAATGTCGCTCTTGCCCGACGACCCCGAGAACACCATCTTAAAGAAATTCAAAAAGAATAAGCCGGAGGACGATTCTGCCGACGCCGATCAGGCGACGCCGGCGTCGGGTGACGGCTATAGTAAACCTGCGCGTGACAGCTTGAAAAAGCTGATCGAGAAACCCGCGGGCCGCTAACTCCTTTGGGCCCTAACGAGAGGCGATGAACGAGATGCAGACCCTTTCCGATCACGCCGACCAGATGGATTTCGACCTCGGCCCGATCGATAAGCAGGACGATCTCAGATATCACCCCGATCTCGATGGCGACACGCTGCGTGAGGAATGCGGCGTGTTCGGCGTCTATGGCCATCCCGAGGCCGCCGCGATCACCGCGCTCGGCCTCCACGCCCTGCAGCATCGCGGCCAGGAAGCCGCGGGCATCGTCTCCTTCGACGGCAGCCGCTTCCACTCCGAGCGGCGCCTCGGCCTCGTCGGCGACGCCTTCTCCCGCCGCGAGGTGATCGAGCGCCTGCCCGGCAACGCCTCCGTCGGCCATGTCCGCTACTCCACGACAGGCGGCACCATCCTGCGCAACGTGCAGCCGCTGTTCGCCGAGCTCAGCGCCGGCGGTTTCGCGGTCGGCCACAACGGCAACCTCACCAACGGCCTCACGCTCCGCCGTGAACTGGTGAAGGGCGGCGCGATGATGCAGTCGACCACCGACACCGAGGTGATCCTGCATCTGGTCGCGCAGTCCAAGCGCTCGCGCTTCGTCGACCGCTTCATCGAGGCGCTGCGCGCGATCGAGGGCGCCTATGCGCTGGTCGCACTCACCAACAAGAAGCTGATCGGCGCGCGCGATCCGCTCGGCATCCGACCGCTGGTGCTCGGCGATCTCGACGGCCGCCCGATCCTGACCTCGGAGACCTGCGCGCTCGACATGATCGGCGCCCGCTATGTCCGCGACATCGAGCCCGGCGAGATCATCGTGTTCGACGAGGCCGGCGCGCACAGCCACAAGCCGTTCCCACCGAAGCCGCCGCGGCCCTGCATCTTCGAATACATCTATTTCGCCCGGCCTGACTCCATCGTCGGCGGCCGCTCGGTCTATGACGTCCGCAAGGCCTTCGGCGCCCAGCTCGCGCGCGAGAGCCATCCGGAGGTCGACGTCGTGGTGCCGGTGCCGGACTCCGGCGTGCCCGCAGCCGTCGGCTACAGCCAGTTCTCCGGCGTGCCGTTCGAGCTCGGCATTATCCGCAACCACTATGTCGGCCGCACCTTCATCCAGCCGACCCAGAGCGTGCGCGAGCTCGGCGTGCGCATGAAGCATTCAGCCAACCGCGCCGCGATCGAAGGCAAGCGCATCATCCTGATCGACGACTCGCTGGTGCGCGGCACCACCTCGAAGAAGATCGTGCGCATGATGCGCGACGCCGGCGCCCGCGAGGTGCATTTCCGGCTCGCCTCGCCGCCGATCCTGTATCCTGACTATTACGGCATCGATCTGCCGGACCGCGGCGGCCTGCTGGCCGCGACCCAGACGCTCGAGGAGATGCGCGAGACCATCGGCGCCGACTCGCTCGCCTTCCTGTCGATCGACGGCATGTACCGCGCCATGGGCTATCCCGGCCGCGACCCGGCCAACCCGAAATTCTCCGATCACTGCTTCACCGGCGTCTATCCGACCCACCTCACCGACCAAAGCGAGGTCGAACCGCAGCCCCGGCAGCTGTCGCTGCTGGCGGAGGCGAGCTGAGCAGTACTTGACCCTGGGCGCTTCGGACGCCCGTTTTTCCGTCATGGCCGGGCTTGTCCCGGCCATCCACGTCTGTAAAACCCGCCGCGAAGACGTGGATGCCCGGCACAAGGCCGGGCACGACGAAGGCTAGACTCTCATGACCAAACCCCTCGCCTCCCGTATCGCCCTCGTGACCGGCGCCTCGCGCGGCATCGGCTATGCCACCGCGGTCGCGCTCGCCAAAGCCGGCGCGCATGTCGTGGCCCTCGCGCGCACGCAAGGCGGGCTGGAAGAGCTCGACGACGAGATCCGCAAAGCCGGCGGCAGCGCCACGCTGGTGCCGCTCTCACTCACCGATTACGAGGGCATCGCGCGGCTTGGGCTGGCGCTGCACGAGCGCCACGGCAAGCTCGACATCCTCGTCGGCAATGCCGGCGCGCCCGGCCCGTCCTCGCCGCTCGGCCATATCGAGCTGAAGCCGTGGAACGACGTGATGGCGGTCAACGTCACCGCCAACTTCCAGCTGATCCGCTGCATGGACCCGTTGCTTCGCGTCTCCGACGCCGGCCGCGCGGTGTTCGTGACCTCGGGCGCCGCCCACAAGGCCAACGCCTATCTCGGCCCCTACGCCGCCTCCAAGGCCGCCATGGAAGCGCTGGTGCGCTCCTGGGCCCACGAGACCGCGAATACGAAAATGCGCGTCAATCTGTTCAGCCCCGGCCCGATCCGCACCCGCATGCGCGCCGCGGTATTTCCCGGCGAGGACCCGATGACGCTGGACACACCCGACATGGCCGCCGAATTCATCGTGCCGATGTGCCAGCCGGAATGGACCGAGACCGGCAAGCTCTACGACTACAAGGCGCGCGCGCTGAAGAGCTTCCAGCCGCCGGCGTGAGGGGCGCGCGGTGGACGACACGTCCTCCCGTGTCATCCCCGCGAAAGCGGGGATCCAGTACGCCGCGGCTTCTCGATTCAATCGCGATCGCCTCTGGAATACTGGATCCCCGCTTTCGCGGGGATGACAACCCTATTTGTTGCGCCGATCTTGCCTTGCCCACGCGATTGACTCGGTCGCCTCCTCGCGATTGACTACCTCCCAAGCGGCAACACGCCCAAGAAAAATCACGGGGAGGCAAGCAATGACGCCGACGCTCAATCGTGCGCGCTTCAAACTGTCCGGACTTCTCTCCGCCTGCATCGCATCCGCCGCGCTTCTCGCCCTGCCCGTGCCGGCGCAGGCCGGCGACGTGCCGACCTTTGCGGTCGATCCGTCCTGGCCAAAGCCGCTGCCGAACAACTGGATCCTGGGCCAGGTCGGCGGCATCACGGTAGATTGGCAGGGCCACATCTGGATCATTCATCGGCCGCGCTCGCTGACCGATGACGAGAAAGGCGCGAGCCTCGATCCGCCGCGCTCGAAGTGCTGCGTGTCGGCGCCGCCGGTGCTTGAATTCGACTCGGAGGGTAATCTGCTACGCTCATGGGGCGGGCCCGGCGCCGGCTACAAATGGGTCGGCCGCGAGCACGGCATCGAGGTCGACGAGCGCGGTTTTGTCTGGGTCGGCGGCAATGCCGACAATGACAATGCGATCCTGAAATTCACGCTCGATGGAAAATACGTCTCGCAGATCGGCACGATCGCGCCGAGCAAGGGATCGAACGACACCACGCAACTCGGCAAGCCCGCGGAGACCGCGATCGACAAGGCGGCCGACGAGATCTACGTCGCCGACGGCTACGGCAATCGCCGCGTCATCGTGTTCGACGCTTCGAGCGGCGCCTACAAGCGGCACTGGGGCGCCTACGGCAACAAGCCCGACGATGCCAAGCAGCCGCCCTACGATCCCAAGGCGCCGGTCTCGCAGCAATTCGCCAATCCCGTGCATTGCGTGAAGCTCGCCAATGACGGGCTGGTTTATGTCTGTGACCGCATCAACAACCGCATCCAGGTGTTCAAGAAGGACGGGACGTTCGTGAAGGAGTTCTTCTTCGAGAAGAACACGCTCGGCAACGGCGCGGTGTGGGATATCGCGATCTGGCCCGATCCGAAACAGACCTATTTGCTCAGCGCCGACGGCGAGAACAACGAGATCCGCATCATCAAGCGTGACGACGGTACGGTGGTCGGCAGTTTTGGCCGCAACGGCCGCAATGCCGGGCAATTCCACTGGGTGCACGCGATGGCCGTGGACGCGAGGGGTAACGTTTATACCGCCGAGGTCGATACCGGTAAGCGCATCCAGAAATTCCAGCTGACCTCGGACGCGCTGAAATAGACACCCGTTTTTCCACGGGATTGCCCTGCCCAAAAGTTAATCCGGATGACGCTTCGACGCAGCGCCATCCGGCTTTTGACGCATTGCCGTCTGTCCCGGGACAGGCTAATCGGGTTCCCATGCGCCGGAATGAATGCTCCGCAAGAGAGCCGTCCGGAGTTTTGACAGTGGAGGAGATTTTCATGACAACGACGCTTACGCGGCGCACTGCCGCGCTTTTGGCTTGCGCCGCTTTCGGCCTCGCAACGCCCGCACTCGCCCAGGACAAGACGGTCAGGATCGGCGTGCTCAACGACATGTCGAGCCTGTACGCCGACATCGGCGGCCCCAATTCGGTCGCCGCGGTCAAGATGGCGATCGAAGACTCCGGCCTTCCCGCCAAGGGCTGGAAGATCGACGTGCTCAGCGGCGATCACCAGAACAAGCCCGACATCGGCGTCAACATCGCGCGGCAATGGATCGACAATGAGAAGGTCGACGTGATCTCGGATACGCCGAGCTCCGGCGTTGCGCTCGCCGTGAACAATCTGGTCAAGGAAAAGAACTCGGTCCTGCTCAACTCGGGTGCTGCGACCGCCGACCTCACCGGCAAGGCCTGCACGCCAAACACGATCTCCTATACCTACGACACCTACATGCTCGCCAACGGCACCGGCAAGGCGCTGACCAAGGCCGGCGGCGACAGCTGGTTCTTCCTCACCGCCGACTATGCCTTCGGCCATGCGCTGGAGCGCGACACGTCGGCGGTCGTCACCGCGAATGGCGGCAAGGTGCTCGGCGGCGTCAAGCATCCGCTCAACTCGTCGGACTTCTCGTCGTTCCTGCTGCAGGCGCAGTCGTCCAAGGCCAAGGTGATCGGCCTTGCGAACGCCGGCGGCGACACCACCAATGCGATCAAGCAGGCAGCCGAATTCGGCATCGTCGCCGGCGGCCAGAAGCTCGCGGCGCTCCTGCTCTTCATCACCGACGTGCATTCGCTCGGCCTGAAGACCGCGCATGGCCTGACCTTCACCGAATCCTTCTACTGGGATCTCAACGACAAGACCCGCGAATGGTCGAAGCGCTTCCAGAAGGTGTCGCCGAAGAACGCGATGCCGTCGATGACGGTGGCCGGCCTTTACGCCGGCGTGCTGCATTATCTGAAGGCGATGGAAGCGCTCGGCGGCAATCCGCATGACGGCGCCAAGGTCGTCGCCAAGATGAAGGAAATTCCGACCGACGATCCGCTGTTCGGCAAGGGCCCCCTGCGGGCCGATGGCCGCCGCATCATCCCGGCCTATCTGTTCGAGGTGAAGAAGCCGGAAGAGTCCAAGTATCCGTGGGACTATTACAAGCTCGTCGCCACCATCGCGCCGGAAGACGCCGCCAAGCCGATCGAATCCAGCGAGTGCCCGCTGGTGAAGAAGCAGACGCAGTAAAATTGTAGAAACGTAGTTGATGCGTAGGGTGGGCTAAGGCGCCCTTGCGCCGTGCCCACCTTTCGCGACGTGCTCGTGATGGTGGGCACGCTTCCGCCTTCGCTCGTTGAGCTACGGCGTGACGGGGTCGCTTTGCCCACCCTACGCGACTGCTACGCCGCACATCATCACTTCGCTGCGGCCTTTGTCTTCACGGGCGTCGGCACCACCGCCCATTCCTTGTCGGCGCGCGGGCCGTTGACGTCGCCGGTCAGGCCGACCAGTTGTCCGGGCTGGACATCGAGCGTCTGCGTCCAGGTCTGGGTCTGGCACAGAAACCTGATCAGGCAACCCTTCAGCTTCAGGCGATCGGACGAGTCACGCCACAGTGAGACCGCATAGGATTTGCCGTCCTCGGCATTGTAGATCTCGCCGTCGAACCGTCCCTCCGGCGCAGGCTTCAGCCCCATGATCAATTGATGGCCGAGCAGCGGGCGTGAGCGCTTTTCGGGATCGGGATTAAGTTCGTCGCGCAGCGGCCGGCCGCGTGAATCATCTGATACCTTCATCCAGACGATGAAGCCACAGACGCGCTCGCGAGTCGGGCCGCAGCGCTCGAGCCGGATGCGGGCGCGGCCGTCCTCGACCAGCCAGGTCCCGCTGGGATCCGCCGGGCTTGCCGCCTCCGCGCGGCCGGTCGAGCTCATCAGCACCACGGCGACCACGCCGCGCCAGCACATGCGAACCCAGAAATTCACCTGCAGCACCTTTCTCTGTCCAGCTCGTTCACTTCAATTGCGCCATGAGCGCATCGGCGCCCTTGTCGATGCCTTCGGTCGCAGCGGCGAGCGCGCCGACGGTGGCCTTGATGTCGTAGGCATCGGGATATTGCTTGGTGACGTAGGCGCTGAGCAGCCGCGAGGTCGGGGCATCGAAGATCTCGACGCCATAGATGACCGAACCGGTCATCGTCCCCTCGCCGTCGCGCGCGGCCTGCACGCCGTTGTAGACCGCGCCTGCCAGATCGACGCGCGACAGCGTGCCGATCACCGGCGTGTTGGTGACGGCGCCGGTCAGTGTCAATCGCAGGCGAAGCGTGTTCGGCCCGCGCGCGCTCACCATGGTGAAGCGGGTACGGAGCTTGTCGGTGAAGCGGGCCTGCATGTGGGCGGCGAGCGTCGCCTTGTCCTTCTCCGACATGTCGCCGAACTGGTGATCCCTACCCCGGTAGATCACGACCGGCTCGAGAATGAGCTTGTCGTAGCTGCGCCAGTCCACCGCCGCAGAGTAACGATAAGGCACTCGGCCCGAGGCGTCGGAGGCATCGGGCACCATGGAGGGCGACGACGTCATGCCGGCGTATGGCGCGGGCTTCACTGCGGCGCAGGCCGCCGCAAGCACGCAAAGCGCCAGCACTCCCAGACCGCGCGCGGCGATCGAGCTATCCATTCCAGTCTCCTCAAGGTCCGGCTCAGCGGCACAGTTCGGAGGTCGCAGCCACGCCGGGAACAATCGTGGCTGCGACCTCTCCTGTTGGCCCGGCTCACCGTCCGGCGCCGCCAGGGTCTTGCTTCAAGTGTCGCAACTATAAAACCGACCAGTTGGTTTGTAAAGTAACAAATCGCGGATACTCGTCGCAGCCTCATGGGCAGCGGTTGGAATGACGTGTCGTGGAAATTCAGGCGCCCTTGCGCGCCGCGGAGGATTTGGCGCTGCGCGCGCCGGCCGGCTTCGGCGCGGCCGACTTTGCGACCGCCTTCCCGCTCGACTTCTCAGATGCCTTGCCGGCCTGCTCGATCGCGCTCCATTTGCCGTCGTCGAGCAGCCGCTCGAACAGCCGATCGCGCTCCGCATCCGTGAACACGGAAAGGCCGAACATCGAGTCCAGCAGCAGGCCCCTCGCCGCGGCGCGACGCAACAGCGCGAGCTCGGGATCGCGCGCCTCGGCCTTGATGGCTGCGATCTTCTTGGCGTCGGCATTGCGCGGCAACGCCATCAATTCGGGATTCTCGCTCATCGCCGCCAGCAGCGCGAAGGCGCCGGCCCGCGGCGTCTTGATCGCCTCGCGCAGCGTCGCGATCTGCGCGGCCAATTCCGGCTGCGCCGTGGTGTCGCGCGCCTTGGCGATGAAGCGGTTCGAGAACTCCTCGAAATAGGCCATCTGCTGCTCGAGCAAGGCCTTCAGCACCGCCTCCTTGGTGCGGAACTGGTGCATGACGCCGCCCTTGCTCAGCCCGCATTCGCGCGCGATCGCATCCAGCGTCAGCCGCCCCGGGCCATCGCGCGACACGATGGTGATCGCAGCCTCGAGCGCAGCGCTGCGCGATCGTTCGGAACGGGAGGGATTGTCCATGCAACAAGACTCAAAGAGGTGCGGAATAACCGAGTATACAGAGCGAGGTCCGGGAAGCTCAAGCACCGAACCTCCGTCCGAGAAACGGGGCAAATCACGCAGACGTCAATGACATCGTCCTTCGCCACATTGCTGGAGAACCAGGGACGATCCCTGGCTCTCCAGACTAACGATCAGCGAAACAGATCGAAATGGTAGTTCACGCCGGTGCGCACGGTGTGGAATTTGGCGGCGTTCCAGTCCGGCAGATTGTCGTGCTTGAGATCGACATAGAGATATTCGGCCTTGGCCGACCATTGCGGCGAGAACGCGTATTCGACGCCGCCACCCGCGGTCCAGCCCATCCTGATCTTGCTGATCGCACCATCCTTGAGCTCACCGGTGGCAAGGCCCGCGGTCCCGTAGAGCAGCAGGCGCGAGTCCAGCAGCGCAACGCCGGCACGCGCGCGGCCGGTTGTCAGCCACGGCATCTTCACCGCGGCGCTGTCGACGGCGTCATGGTTCGACAGCCCGGTGGCGTCGAGATCGTTCTCGATGCCGACCACGAACATCGGCGAGAGCTGGTAATTGTAGCCCGCCTGCAGGCCGCCGAGCCCGCCCTTGACCTTGCCGCCGCTGGTACCCAGCAGATTGTTGAAGGCGTTGTCGCCGCTGGTGCCCCAGCCGGCATGGACGCCGCCATAGAGGCCGGTCCAGGAGAACGCAGGCTGCGGCGAGGTATAGGCCGGCGCCTTGTATTGGGGCGCCAGATCCGCGGCGCGCGCGGCGCCGGATGCCAGCGTCGAACTCAAGGCCGCCACCAGGGCGGTTACGGAAATCACATCAAGCGTCGCGGCCTTGCTCATCTGGTCCTCACTCCTCGGCGGCCGGATGGGCCGCACTGATCCAACCCGCATCGGGTTGCCTTCTATACAAACCAACCGGATGGTTTGTAAATAGGAGAAGTTGGACGCCCCGGGAAGAGGTCTGTGCGATGTCGCGAGATGCGTAGGGTGGGCAAAGGCGCGCTTGCGCCGTGCCCACCATGCACGGCGTGCTCGTGATGGTGGGCACGCTTACGCTTTGCCCACCCTACGATTTCTATGATTTCTGTGATGTCGCGCGCCATGCGACCAGCAGCGCCAGCACCAGCAGTGCCGCAGCGAGCAGGAACGGCGCGCCCGGCAATTTCACCGGCACATTGTCGCCGATGAAATACGCGAAGGTCAGCGTGAACAGAAACGGGCCCGCCATCTGCGCGATGCTGTTGACGCTGTTGGTCGCGCCCTGCAGCTGGCCCTGCTGATCGGGGGCCACGAGCTGCGTCGATAGCGCCTGGATCGCAGCACCCGCGACGCCCCACAGCGCCATCACGGGAATGCCGGTCCAGAACAGCGGCCCGGTTGGGGCTGCGCCATAGATGAAGAAGCCGAGCGCGCCGCAGCCAAGCCCCAGCAGCAGCGCGCGGCGCTCGCCGAGACGCTTGACGATCGGCCCGACGCCTCCGCCCTGCACCACCATTGCGCAAACCCCGACCAGCGCCAGCGTCAGACCGACGGTTTTCGTATCCCAGCCATATCGATAGGTGGCGTAGAGCACGAAGGTGGACGGCAGCACGACATGCGCGAGCTGGCCGAAGAAGTTCGCCAGCGACAGCCCGGCGAGAATCCGGTTGGAGCGCAGCAGATTGAGCGCGCCGAGCGGGCTGGCCGCCTTCCAGCGGAACGGCGCGCGCCGCTCGGGCGGCAGCGACTCCGGCAGGATCAGCCAGCCGTAAAGCGCATTGGCAAAGCTGAGCCCCGCCGCGATCCAGAACGGCAGCCGCGGATCCATGCCGCCGAGCAGGCCACCGACCGCGGGGCCGAGAATGAAGCCGGCGCCGAACGCCGCACCGATCTTGCCGAAGGTCGACGCGCGCCGCTCCGGCGGCGTCACGTCGGCGATGTAGGCGAACGCGGTCGAGATGCTCGCCGAGGTGATGCCGGAGATCACCCGGCCGACGAACAGCCAGAGCAGCGACGGCGCCAGCGCCATCAGCACGTAATCCAGCGCCAGTCCGAAATTCGACAGCAGCACCACCGGCCGCCGGCCGAAACGATCGGACAGCGCGCCGAGGATCGGCGAGAACAAGAACTGCATCAGCGCCCAGGCGGTGCCGAACAGGCCGAAGATGCGCGCGGCGGTCGCGGTGTCGTTGTCGACAAAGCTTTCGACGAGCTTGGGCAGGATCGGCAGGATCAGGCCGAGCGCGAGCATGTCGAGCAGGATGGTGACGAAGATGAAGGCAGCGGCGCCGCTGCGCACCGGCGGCGCGTCGACAATCTCGTTCGACGCCTCGCCGCTCATGACGGCCGTTTGCGCTTGTGGGCGAAGGGATTGGCCTTTTCGCGCAGCGTGATTCGGATCGGCGTGCCCGGCAGCTCGAATGTCTCGCGCAGCGAGTTGATGAGATAGCGCAGATAGGATTGCGGGATTGCGTCAGCGCGCGAGCAGAACAAGACAAAACTCGGCGGCCGCGCCTTCACCTGGGTGATGTAATTGAGCTTAAGGCGGCGGCCGGACACCGCCGGCGGCGGATTGGCCTGGATCGCCTGCTCGAACCAGCGGTTCAGCGCCGAGGTCGGCAGGCGCCGGTTCCAGAGCGCATAGGCCTCCTGGATCGCGGTCATCAGGCGGTCGATGCCCTCGCCCATCAGGCCGGAGACGGCGACGACGGGCGCGCCCTTGACCTGCGGCAGCCAGTGATCGGCATCGATGCGCAGCTGCGAGATCAGGTTCGGCTTGCGCTCGACGAGATCCCACTTATTGACCGCAAGCACGATGGCGCGGCCCTCGCGCTCGATCAAATCGGCGATGCGCAGGTCCTGCTCCTCGAACTTGTTCTGCGCGTCCATCATCATCACGACGACTTCGGCAAAGCGCACCGCGCGCAGCGCGTCCGCCACCGAGAGCTTTTCCAGCTTCTCCTCGATGCGCGAGCGGCGGCGCAGGCCTGCGGTATCGAACACGCGGAATTGCCGGCCCTGCCAGGTGATCTCGACCGCGATGGAGTCGCGGGTGGTGCCGGCCTCGGGGCTGGTCAGCAGGCGCTCCTCGCCGAGCAGATGGTTGATCAGCGTCGACTTGCCGGCATTGGGCCGGCCGACGATGGCGACGCGGATCGGACGCTGGGCGGCCTCCTCCTCGGAGATCTCCTCGTCGTCGAGCTCTTCCTCATCGTCGACCGGCTCCGGCATCAGCGCGGCCAGTGCATCGTAGAGCTCGCCCATGCCCTCGCCGTGCTCGGCCGAGATCTGCACGGGATCGCCGAGCCCGAGCGCGTAGGATTCCATCGCGCCCAACTCGCCATGCTTGCCCTCGGCCTTGTTGGCGACCAGCACCACGGGCTTGTTGGCGCGGCGGGCGAAATCGGCGAAGGCGCGGTCGTTCGGCGTCAGGCCCATGCGAGCGTCGATCACGAACATCAGGGCATCCGCAAGCTCGATCGCGGTCTCGGTCTGCTCCTGCATCCGCGCGGTCAGCGAGCCCTTGGCGCCTTCGTCGAGGCCGGCGGTGTCGATGATGGTGAAGGCGAGATCGCCGAGCCTGGCTTGCCCCTCGCGGCGGTCGCGCGTGACGCCCGGCTCGTCATCGACGAGGGCGAGCTTTTGCCCGACCAGACGGTTGAACAGCGTCGACTTGCCGACATTGGGCCGGCCGATGATGGCAATGGTGAAAGACATGGATCATCCGGGCGCTACGCCGGCAGCGCGTGTCAAACGAATAGGTGCAACGACTACAGCAGGTGCGCCGGTCGAGGCAAACGAAGTGTATTTTCCCCTCTCCCCGTTCTTACGGGGAGAGGGTTAGGGTGAGGGGCTGTCTCCGCGAACCCAGCATGCAGTGAGTTCGTGGAGACTCCCCCTCACCCGGAATTCAAGCTGCGCTTGAATTCCGACCTCTCCCCGCGAGCGGGGCGAGGTGAAGAGAAGGCTAGCGGGTAAACGAGCCGCTGGGCATCGGCGCCGGGAATGCCGACTGTTGCTGTTGCGTGGTCTGCGATTGCGCGGGCTGCTGAGCCTGTTGCGGATCGGGCGGCGGCGCCGTGGTGCGGCGGCGGACGATCTTCTTCGGCTTCGGCTCCGGCGGCAACGCGGCGGGCGCGCCCTCCTCGGCGGCCGCGGCTTCGCCATCGGGAGCTGCCGCAGGATCGGCAGCGGGGGCTGCGGCGGTCGCGGCCGGCTTGCCCTTGCTCTTGGCGTTCTTCTTGCCCTTGGCGGGCTCCGGCGCCGGCGCGGCAGCGGCCGCATCGACCGGCGGCGGCTGATCGGCCTGATCCTGGCGGGCGCCCTTGTACAGATCCTTCGGCACGCCCTGCTCGAGGCCCGGCACGCCGTCGGGGAAGACAGGCTTGCGGTCGCCCGGCAGCTTCTTCTTGGTGTCCATGAAGTCGAGCAGGTCGCTCGGATCGAAATTGGCCATGCCGCCACCACCGCAGCCCGCCAGCACGCTGCAAAGCGCGAGGAGGACGGTGCCTGCGATCAGTCGTTGCGAGCGGCGCATGGTCGATCTCTCACTCAAAACTCGGGGTCCCGCCACTAACTCTTTGCGACCGGTGGCAGCAAAGCCTGCAAGGCTTCGGCACGCTGTCGGATGCCCGGCGGCGTATCGCCGTCATTGGCGATCACATCGAGCCACTGCCGCGCAGCCGTGGTGTCATTGGCCCGCCAGGCCGACAGCGCCAGCAATTCGCGCGCGGTGTGGCGGAAGGTCGAATCCTTCGCGGTCGCCGGCTCCAGCCGCTGCAGCATGTTCGGATAGGTCGTGGTTTCCATCAGCAGTTGCGCAGCGCGGACGCGCGCCAGATCCTGCTCGGGACCAGGGATGCTGCGATCGGCGGCGATTTCGTCATAGAGCTTGGCGGCTGCCTGCGCATCGCGCGTGGTGACCTCGCCGGCCAGCCTGAGCCGCGCCAGGATGCGGTAGCCGGACGGCGCCTTGGCGACGAGATCGGCAAAGGCGGCCTCCGCCTCGGCATGCTTGTTCTGCTCTGACAGTTCCGCCGCCCGGTCGAAGGCGGCGCCGGCCTCGGCGGCCTTCTTGGCCTCCAGATACTGATAGCCGCGCCAGCCACCGACGCCGGCGACGATCAAAACCGCCAGCGCGATGATCAAAATCGAGTACTTGTCCCACAGCTTCTTGAGCTGTTCGCGACGGACTTCCTCGTCGACTTCATCAAATAATTCAGACACTTAAGCTTATCCCATCCCCTCAGGGCAAAGCGACTCGGGAGAGCTTCCGCTCGCTCCCGATCCCCACGTCGCGGCGGCGTTACCTTAACGATATGGCGGAGGCAAGGCAAAGCGAGGCGGATCAAAGCGTTAACGGTGGAAGGGCACCCCTCCACCCCTCAAGCTCCGGCCGTCAGGGTCTCCCGGAGCTGCCGCTTGATCACCTTGCCATTGGCGTTGCGGGGCAGCGGATCCGATGTCAGGGCCATGGTCTCCGGCACCTTGTAGTCGGAGAGCCGCTCGGCGCACCAGGCGCGTAGCGCCTCGGGCCCAACCTCGGCGCGGGTCACGATCACGGCGTGGACGCGCTCGCCGAGCACCGGGCACGGCTTTGCGATGATCGCGCTCTCGATCACGGCGGGATGGCCGGCCAACACCGACTCGACCTCGGCGGAATAGATCTTCAGGCCGCCGCGGTTGATCATGTCCTTCTGGCGGTCGAACACGCGGACGAAATTTTGCGCGTCGATCGAACCGAGATCGCCGGAGTGCCAGAAGCCGGCCGTAAAGCTCTCGGAGGTGGCCTTCGGATTGTTCCAGTAGCCCCTGATGACGGAGGCACTGCGGATCCAGATCTCGCCGATCTCCCCGCGCGGCAGTTCGTGGCCATCGGGGCTCATCACGATGATCTCGGCGCCGGGACACGGCAGGCCGACGCTGTCGATGTGAGCGGCGGTCAGCTCGCCCGGCATGATGGTCGACGGCGACGTGGTCTCGGTCGCGCCGTAGCAATTGGCGAGCTTCAGGCCGGGAATCTTGGCGTCGAGCTTTTCGATGGTCGCAACCGGCATCGGCGCGCCGCCAAAGCCGCCGATGCGCCAGCTCGACAGATCGTAGCTGTCGAAATCCGGCTGCAAGAGACAGAGATTGTACATGGCCGGCACCATCACCGTGTAGGTGACGCGCTCGCGCGCGGCGAGCTTGAGGTATTCGCTCGCTTTGAACTCCGGCATGATGATCAGCGCGCCGGCGCAGCAGACCATGGCCGTGATGTTGGCGACGGCGCCGGTGACATGCGCGAGCGGGACAGCGGCGATCGAGCGATCGGCCTGCGTCAGGTTCAAGGCCGACACGAACACCATCGAGGAATGGATGATGTTGCAATGGGCGAGCATCGCGCCCTTCGGCCGCCCCGTGGTGCCCGAGGTGTAGAGGATCATCGCGGTATCCTCTTCGCTCACATCCGCAGGCGATGACGGCGGCGGATTGTCGAGGAGGCCAGCGAATTGCGAGGCGCTGTCGTCGCTGACGGAGATGCGATGCTTCAGCTCGGGGACGTCGGCTGCGTCGGGAATGCGCTCGGCCAGCGACGCCTCATGCACCAATAGCCTGGCGCCGCAGTCGCTCAACACATAGGCGATCTCGGGCTTCTGCTGGCGTGTCGAGAGCAGCACCGTGACCAGCCCGGCATGCGCGGCCCCGAAAAGGAAAAGCGGGAATTCGATGCGGTTGCCAAGCAGGATCGCGACGCGATCGCCGGGCTTGAGCCCGAGCTTGTGGAAGCCCGCCGCCAGTTTCGCCGATTGCTGCGCGACCTGTCGCCAGGTCAGCCGCACCTCGCCGCAGACCAGAGCCTCGCCATCGGGATTTTGCGCGGCCGCCGCTGATATCATCGCCCAGAGGCTGTTCGGACGTTCGCAGAACGCCGGGACGACGCGGTCGCCGAAGCGCGGCTCGAGCCGCATTGGAGGAATTGCGTGCTGCGACCAGTCCATCAGGTTTTCCACCCTTGTTGTTCGTTCTTGCGGCAGCTTAGACCACGGGCACCCCGATCACCACCGGATGGAAGGCAAAGGCCAGCGCCAGATAGGCGATGACACCGACCGCGACCGCGATCAGGTCATTGGTCGGACCACCGACCGGGATCGGCGGCGCGCCCGCGTCCGAGCGGCGCTTCAGCGAGATGCGGTCGAACACCGCCCAGGCCAGGAACGAGCCGAACAGGATGATCGAGCCGAGATCGCCGTTCGCGAGCAGATGCGCCGCCGCCCACAATTTGATGCCGGCCAGCATCGGATGCTTCAGCGTCGCGTAGATGCGGCCACGCAGATAGGACGCCACGACGAGGATCACGGCCGGCAGCATCAGCGCCACCGTGATGTGCTTCATCGCGACAGGCGGCTCCCAGACCGGGATCATGCCGGCGGCGCGGTAGCTGCCAAAACCCCAGATGATCAGCACGAGGCCCGCGACCGAGGCCAGCGAATAGCCGATCTTGTAGCCGCCCTCGCCCAATGATTTGACGAAAGCGCCCCGCAGCTCGCGCTGGGTGGTCAGCGTGTGGACGCCGAGGAAGAGGATCAAGCCCAGGATCATCACCAGCAGTCCCACGATGTCCCTCCCTTGGTGCTGCCATCTGCTCTCTCGGGTATCATTTTCACCCCACGCGAGGCAATGCGTCAGGGCTTCACCGCCTGCTTGCCGAGCTCGCGATTGTCGACATAGCGGATCGCAATCGGCCGCCCCGCCAGCGCGCCGCCGAGGCCTTTGGTGAACTTCAGCGGCAGGCAGGCCTTCAGCGAAGCATTGATCGCGTCAAGATAGGTCGTGCGGGTGTCGGCCGGGATGCCCTTGGTCGCAAACGTCACCTGCGGCGTTGCGATCATCTCGCCCGTGCGCTTGAAGCTGAAGCGCACCGACATCTGCATGCCCTCGCGCGCGGTGTCGGCCGCGGGCGGTGACCAGCAGGCGCGCAACGCGGCGAAGAGATCGCCGATGGTATCGAGGTCATGGTCGGGCTTCTGATATTTTGCGGCCTGGTCCTGCGGCGGCACGGTCAGGATCGTCAACTGCAAATTCTGGCCGTAGGGATAGTTGATCTCGGGAAAGCACGGCCACGGGTCATAGATGCCGCAGACCGTGGGTGTGCACGGCTCGTAATCGAGCACGCTGCAGGGCGTGTGCGCGAAGGGCACCGGGTTGGTGCGGTCGCGCTGGGCGAACGCGGGCGACGCGGCCGCAGCGGCGCCGCACAGGACAATCAGGCTGGTCAGGATATGCCGGCGCATGAAGGGCCTTCCGTGATCCCCTGTAGATGCGCCAGCCGATGCGCCGGTTCAAGCGGCCGGCACTTCACGTCTCCGCGTTAAGGCGGCACAACCAAGCCACACGAAAGGTGTCATCGCCCGATTTAATCGGGCGACCCAGTATTCCAGAGGCGGCGGTGATTGAGCCGATAGGCCGCGGCGTACTGGGTCCCCGCTTTCGCGGGGATGACACCGGTAGTTGGGAAGCGGCCTGCCCCTACGCCTTCTTCTTCACATCCTTGACGTTGGAGAAGGTGATGCCCTCGGCGCGCTCGCGGGTGTAACCGAGATAGAACTCGTTCTTGGCCATGAAGACGGGGTCGCCGTCGACGTCGTCGGCGATGCCGGAATTGTTGGCGGAGATGAAAGCTTCCAGCGCCTTCTTGTCGTCGGCGGAAATCCAGCGCGCCAGCGAGAATTCGCTGATCTCGAATTCGACCGGGAGCGAATATTCGGCATCGAGCCGCGCCTTCAGCACGTCGAGCTGCAGCGGGCCGACCACACCGACCAGCGCGGGGGCACCGTCGCGCGGGCGGAACACCTGCACGACGCCCTCTTCCGACATCTGCTGCAGCGCTTCCTTCAGCTTCTTCGCCTTCATCGCGTCGGTCAGGCGGACGCGGCGGACGATTTCAGGCGCGAAGCTGGGAACACCGACGAAGGTCAGGTCCTCGCCCTCGGTCAGCGTATCGCCGATCCTTAAGGTGCCGTGATTGGGAATGCCGACGACATCGCCGGCAAAGGCCTCGTCGGCGACCGAGCGATCCTGGGCGAAGAAGAATTGCGGGCTCGACAGGCTCATGTTCTTGCCGGTTCGTACCAGCTTGGCCTTCATGCCGCGGCTGAGCTTGCCGGAGCAGAGCCGCGCGAAGGCGATGCGGTCGCGGTGGTTCGGATCCATGTTGGCCTGGATCTTGAACACGAAGGCGCTCATCCGCGGTTCGGCGGCCTCGACCTTGCGCAGGTTGGACTCCTGCGCGCGCGGGGCCGGCGCGAATTTGCCGAGGCCTTCGAGCAAATCGCCGACACCGAAGTTGCGCAGCGCGCTGCCGAAATAGACCGGCGTCAGGTGGCCCTCTCTGAAAGCCTCGAGCTCGAACGGCTTGCAGGCTTCCGAGGCCAGCGCGAGCTCGTCCTTGACCTCGGCGACGTCGAGATTGGGATTGCGCTTGCCGAGATCGGCGATGTCGATCTGCTCGGTGGCGCCGGTCTTGGCGCCGCCGCCTTCGAGCAGCCGCACGCCGCCATTGACGACGTCATAGGTGCCGAGGAAGTCGCGGCCGCGGCCGACCGGCCAGGTCATCGGCGTGGTGTCGAGCGCCAGCGTCTTCTCGATCTCGTCCAGGAGATCGAAGGTGTCGCGGCTCTCGCGGTCCATCTTGTTGATGAAGGTGATGATCGGGATGTCGCGCAGGCGGCAGACCTCGAACAGTTTTCGCGTCCGCGCCTCGATGCCCTTGGCGGCGTCGATCACCATCACCGCGGAGTCGACCGCGGTCAGCGTGCGATAGGTGTCTTCCGAAAAGTCCTCGTGGCCCGGCGTATCCAGCAGGTTGAACACGAGGTCGTTGAACTCGAAGGTCATCACCGAAGTGACGACCGAGATGCCGCGCTCGCGCTCGATCTTCATCCAGTCCGAGCGGGTGTTGCGCCGCTCGCCCTTGGCCTTGACCTGACCGGCCAGATTGATGGCGCCGCCGAACAGCAGCAGCTTTTCGGTCAGCGTGGTCTTGCCGGCGTCCGGATGCGAGATGATCGCAAACGTGCGGCGCCGCGCCACTTCCTCTGACAGTGGCGAGCGGGACGGCGATTCGGCAGAAGCGGCAATGTCGGACATGGCGCAGCGTTTGGCAGGGAATTTTGGCGCAATCAAGCGGGATCAATACCGGCGATATGGGGATTTTCGCCCATTTTGCCTCTTTTTCCGGGCATGATCTCTTCGGAAAACCGGTCCCCACTTTTCCGGATCATGCCTACCGCAGGATCAGCACCGCCCAATAGGTCGCGGCCGCCACCGCAGCCGAGGCCGGGATGGTGATCACCCAGGCGTAGACGATCGAGCTGGCCACATTCCAGCGCACCGCCGAGAGCCGCCGCGCGGCGCCGACGCCGACGATCGCGCCGGTGATGGTGTGGGTGGTCGAGACGGGAACCCCGAGATAGGTCGCGATGAACAGCGTCGCGGCGCCGCCGGTCTCGGCGCAAAAGCCCTGCATCGGCGTCAGCTTGGTGATCCGCAGGCCCATGGTGCGGACGATCCGCCAGCCGCCCATCAGCGTGCCCAGCGCCATCGCGGTCTGGCAGGCCATCACCACCCAGAACGGGATCTCGAACTTCTCGCCGATATGACCCTGCGAGTAGAGCAGCACCGCGATGATGCCCATGGTCTTCTGCGCGTCGTTGCCGCCATGGCCGAGCGAATAGAGCGAGGCAGAGACGAATTGCAGGATGCGGAAGGCGCGATCCACGGCAAAGGGCGTCGAGCGCACCGACAGCCAGGACACGACCGCGACCAGCACCAGCGCCAGCAGGAAGCCGACCGCCGGCGACAGCACGATCGCGAGCAGCGTCTTGGTCAGCCCGCTCCACACCGCGGCCGAAATGCCGGCCTTGGCCATGCCGGCGCCGACCAGGCCGCCGATCAGTGCATGCGAGCTCGATGAGGGAATGCCGAGCCCCCAGGTGATCAGATTCCAGACGATGGCGCCGACCAGGGCCGCAAAGATCACGGTGGCGTCGACCACGCTCGGCTCGATGATGCCGGTGCCGATGGTGTTGGCGACATGCAGGCCGAACACCGCAAACGCAACGAAGTTGAAGAACGCCGCCCAGAACACCGCATATTGCGGCCGCAGCACGCGGGTCGAGACGATGGTCGCGATCGAGTTCGCGGCGTCGTGCAGGCCGTTCAGGAAGTCGAACAGCAGCGCGACGCCAATCAGGATGACCAGTACGGGAAGACCCAGCGTGGCGTCCACGTGATGCCCCGCTTACACTTGCTCGATGACGATCGAATTGATCTCATTGGCGACGTCGTCGAAACGGTCGGCGACCTTCTCCAGGTGATCGTAGATCTCGGCGCCGACGATGAAGTCCATGGTGTTGGCATTGCGGTGCTTGAGGAACAGCTCCTTCAGCCCGATGTCGTGGAGATCGTCCACCCTGCCCTCGAGCTTTGTGAGCTCTTCGGTGATCTGGGTCAGCATCGAGACGTTCTCGCCGATCGACTGCAGCAGCGGCAGCGCGCGAACGACCAGGTTTGCGCATTCCGAGATCAGGGCGCCCATCTCGCGCATCGGCGGCTCGAATGAGCGCACCTCGAACAGCACCACGGCCTTGGCGGTCTGCTGCATCTGGTCGACGGCGTCGTCCATCGAGGTGATCAGGTTCTTGATGTCGCCGCGGTCGAACGGGGTGATGAAGGTGCGGCGCACCGCAGTCAGCACCTCTCGGGTGATATTGTCGGCGTCATTCTCGAACTGGTTGACGCGCTGGCAGAACACCGGCGTCTCTTCCCCGCCCTTCAGCATGTCCTGCAGCGCGATCGCGCAACTCACGGATGTCTTGGCGTGGCGGGCGAACAGGTCGAAAAAACGCTCTTCCTTGGGGAGAAAGGCGCGAAACCAGCGCAGCATAGGTAAGTTCCATCGTTCCGGGACCAGCCGTGCGGCGGGCTGTCACAGAACTGTCATAGAACACTTTCCGGGTAAAGCCGCGGCCCGCGGCCGGCCCGGCCGCGGTCATCCACCGCTTTGTCGATGGCCAAAATTGCCTAAAATGGCGGCCGTTACAGCATGATCCGGAAAAGTGTGAAGCGGTTTTCCGAAAAGATCATGCTCAAACAACGACCTAAAGCGCGATCGTATTCGCGCTTTAGAGCGAACGGCGCAGCCAATGGGCGATTTCACCGACCAGGCCACGGCGAAACAGCAGCACGCAGGCCACGAAGATCACGCCCTGGATCACCGTCACCCACTGGCCGAAGCCGGCCAGATACTGCTGCATGGCGATGATCACGAAGGCGCCGACCACCGGCCCGAAGATGGTGCCGAGGCCGCCGACCAGCGTCATCAGCACGATTTCACCGGACATCGACCAGTGCACGTCGGTGAGCGAGGCGTTCTGCGCCACGAACACTTTCAGCGAGCCGGCAAAGCCCGCCAGCGTGCCGGACAGGATGAACGCCAGCAGCTTGTACTGATCGGTCTTGTAGCCGAGCGAGATCGCGCGCTGCTCGTTCTCGCGGATCGACTTCAGCACCTCACCGAACGGCGAGTTGATGGTGCGGTAGATCAGGAGGAAGCCGGCAAGGAAGCCCACCAGCACGACGTAATACAGCACCGTCGGCTTGGAGAGATCGAAGATGCCGAGCAGATGGCCCTGCGGGATGCCCTGGATGCCATCCTCGCCATGGGTGAACGGCGCCTGCAGGTAGATGAAGTACAGGAGCTGCGACAGCGCCAGCGTGATCATCGAGAAGTAGATGCCCTGTCGCTTGATCGAGATGTAGCCGGCGACGAGGCCGAGCAAGGCCGCCGCCGCGGTGCCGACGAGGATGCCGAGCTCCGGCGGCAGCGCCCAGACCTTCAGCGCATGCGCCGAGACGTAGCCGGCGGTGCCGAGGAACATCGCGTGGCCGAACGACAGCAGGCCGCCATAGCCGATCAGGAGGTTGAAGGCGCAGGCCAAGAGCGCAAAGCACAGCGCCTGCATCACGAAGAACGGATAGATGCCCGAGAACGGCACGGCCGCCAGCAGCACCGCCATCACGGCGAACACGATCATCTCGTCGCGCATCGCGCGCGGGGTTACCGGAAGTGTATCGTCGGTCAATGCTGACATATCAGGCCGCCCGTCCCGTCAGTCCCGTCGGCTTCACCAGCAACACCAGCACCATCAGAACGAACACCACGGTGTTGGAAGCCTCGGGATAAAAATACTTGGTCAGTCCCTCGATCACGCCGAGCGCAAAGCCCGTGATGATCGATCCCATGATCGAGCCCATGCCGCCGATCACCACCACCGCGAACACCACGATGATGAGATCGGCGCCCATCAGCGGGCGGACCTGGTTGATCGGCGCCGACAGCACGCCGGCGAGCGCGGCGAGACCGACGCCGAGCCCGTAGGTCAGCGTGATCATGCGCGGCACGTTGATGCCGAAGGCGCGCACCAGCGTCGGATTTTCGGTCGCGGCGCGCAGGTAGGCGCCGAGCTGGGTCTTCTCGATCAGGAACCAGGTGGCCAGACACACGACCAGCGAGAACACCACCACCCAGCCGCGGTAGATCGGCAGGAACATGAAGCCGAGATTCATGCCGCCCTTGAGCTGGTCCGGGATCGCGTAAGGCAGGCCGGAGGAGCCGAAATAGTTCTGGAACACGCCCTGCACGATCAGAGCGATGCCGAAGGTCAGGAGCAGGCCGTAGAGATGGTCGAGCCCGGCCAGCCATTGCAGCATGGTGCGCTCGAGGATCATGCCGAAGATGCCGACCACGATCGGCGCGATGATCAGCGCGGGCCAGTAGCCGATGCCGCCCAGATTGAGCAGGAAATACGCGGCGAACGCGCCCATCATGTAGAGCGCGCCATGCGCGAAATTGATGATGTTGAGCATGCCGAAAATGACGGCGAGCCCCAGACTGAGCAGCGCGTAGAACGAGCCGTTGATCAGTCCCACCAGTAGCTGTGCGTAGAGAGCCTGCATCGGGATTAGCTTCCGCTACTTAAATGAAGCCCGCCGGCGGCACGTCCGCTGGCGGGCACGATAGTCACTTCTTGAGCAACGCGCACTTGCTTTCGGACAGCGGCGTGAAGGCCTGGTCGCCCGGAACGGTGCCGATCAGCTTGTAGAAGTCCCAGGGCCCCTTGGACTCCGAGGGCTTCTTGACCTCGAACAGATAGGCCGAGTGGATGGTGCGGCCGTTGGGCTGGATCTCGCCCTTGCCGAACAGATCGTCCTCCGTCGGGATCGATTTCATCTTCTCCACGACCTTGACGCCGTCATGCGGATTGCCGCCGAGCGCGTCCAGCGCCTTGAAGTAATGCAGCAGGCCCGCATAGACGCCGGCCTGCACCATGGTCGGCGGCGCGTTGTTCTTCATGCGGGCGGCGAACTTCTTGGAGAACGCCCGGGTCTTGTCGTTCATGTCCCAGTAGAAGGTCTCGGTGAAGTTGAGGCCCTGCGCGGTCTCCAGACCGATCGCCTTGACGTCGGTCAGGAACAGCAGCAGCGCGGCGAGCTTCTGGCCGCCCTTGACGATGCCGAACTCGGCCGCCTGCTTGATCGAGTTGGTGGTGTCGCCGCCGGCATTCGCGAGGCCGATGATCTTGGCCTTCGACGACTGCGCCTGCAGCAGGAAGGAGGAGAAGTCCGAGGTGTTGAGCGGATGCTTGACGCCGCCAACCACCTTGCCGCCGTTGGCGGTGACCACCGCCGTGGTGTCGCGCTCGAGCGCGGCGCCGAAGGCGTAGTCCGCGGTCAGGAAGAACCAGGTGTCGCCGCCGGCCTTCACCAGCGCCTGGCCGGTGGTGTGGGCCAGCATGTAGGTGTCGTAGGTCCAGTGCACGGTGTTCGGCGAGCACTGCGCATTGGTCAGGTCCGAGGTCGCGGCGCCCGAGTTGATGTAGACCGCGTTCTTTTCCTTGATGACGTTGTTGACGGCCAGCGCTACGCCCGAATTCGGCACGTCGACGATGACGTCGACCTTGTCGACGTCGAGCCACTGCCGCGCGATGGTGGTGCCGATGTCCGGCTTGTTCTGGTGATCGCCGGAGATGATCTCGATCTTCCAGCCCTTGGCCTGCAGGCCGGAATCCTCGACCGCCATCTGCGCCGCCAGCGTCGAGCCGGGGCCACCGAGGTCGGCATAGAGGCCGGACTGGTCGGACAGTGCGCCAATCTTCACCGACTTGTCCTGCGCGGCCGCAAGGCCGGTGGACGCTACCGTCAGGGCGGTGCCGAGCAGGAGCGCTGAAATCGTCTTCTTCATGTCGTCATCCCTCTTTTTGATCTTATGATTTTGGCGACTTCAGACGCCGAGATAGGTGTGGAGCTTGTCCATGTTGGCGGACAGTTCCGAATTGGCAAAACCGTCGATCACCTTGCCGTGCTCGACGATGTAGTAGCGGTCCGCGACGGTGGAAGCGAAGCGGAAGTTCTGCTCGACCAGGAGAATGGTGAAGCCCTCCGATTTCAGCCGCGCGATGGTGTGGCCGATCTGCTGGATGATGACCGGCGCAAGGCCTTCGGTCGGCTCGTCCAGCATCAGGAAGCGCGCGCCGGTGCGCAGGATGCGCGCGATTGCCAGCATCTGCTGCTCGCCGCCGGAGAGTTTGGTGCCCTGGCTGGAGAGCCGCTCCTTCAGGTTCGGAAACAGCGTGAAGATCTGCTCGAGCGACAGGCCGCCGCTGCGCACCACCGGCGGCAGCAGCAGGTTCTCGCGCACGTCGAGGCTCGAGAAGATGCCGCGCTCCTCCGGGCAGAACGCAATGCCCTTGCGCGCGATCCGGTCGGACGAGGCGCGGATGATTTCTTCGTTATCGAACCGGATCGAGCCGGTGCGCTTGCCGATGATTCCCATCACCGACTTCAGCGTGGTGGTCTTGCCGGCGCCATTGCGGCCGAGCAGGGTCACCACCTCACCGGCCTTAACATTGAAATTGATGCCGTGCAGGATGTGCGACTCGCCGTACCAGGCCTGCAAATCCTTGACCGACAGCACCTCGGCGCCGCCGGCCGTCGCGGGCTTGTCCGCCAGTTTCGCCTCAGGCATGCCCTGCTCCCAGATAAGCTTCCTTCACGCGCTCGTCCCTGGAGAGGTCGGCGTAATTGCCTTCCGCCAGCACCTGCCCGCGCGTCAGCACGGTGATGGTGTCGGAGAGGTTGGCGACGACCGAGAGGTTATGCTCGACCATCAGGATGGTGTATTTCGCGGAGATGCGCTTGATCAGGGCAGCGATCTTGTCGATGTCCTCGTGGCCCATGCCGGCCATCGGCTCGTCCAGCAGCATCATCTCGGGGTCGAGCGCGAGCGTCGTCGCAATCTCGAGTGCGCGCTTGCGGCCATAGGCCATCTCGACCGCCGGCGTGTTGGCGAATTCGCTCAAGCCCACGTCATTGAGCAACTCCAGCGCGCGGCCATTGTAGCGGTCGAGCACGCTCTTGGAGCGCCAGAAATCAAAGGATGAGCCGTGCTGGCGCTGCAGCGCCACGCGGACGTTTTCCAGCGCGGTCAAATGGGGAAACACCGCCGAAATCTGGAACGAGCGGACGAGGCCGAGGCGCGCGACATCGGCCGGCGCGGTCGCCGTGATGTCCTGCCCCTTGTAGAGAATCTGCCCCGCCGACGGCTTCAGGAATTTGGTCAGCAGGTTGAAACAGGTCGTCTTGCCGGCCCCGTTGGGCCCGATCAACGCATGGATGGTGCCGCGACGCACTTTCAGGGCAACGTCACGAACGGCGAAGAACCCCGCGAATTCCTTGGTCAATCCGTGGGTTTCGAGAATGAACTCATCGGCCAAACAAATTTCCCCCGTCAGCCATCGGCGCGAGGGGCCTCCCCGCGCGTGACCAATTCTTTCCTGTCCGGCAGTTCGTCCGCGACGTCTTGGAAACCGTCCCGGGCTGCCGCCTCCGGGGCCGGAATATGCCGTCATAAGCTCGCGTTATGCAAGGTGGAAAGCTGTGCACTGCGGCAAAACCAACACCCTGTTCCTGTCCGTCCTTAGTCGTAGAGGCGGATCGAACGATCGATCCACCGGAAAGCCGCCATTAACGGTGTTTTGCTGCGAATTCGCGTTTTCATAGAATATTTCCCCCTCCTCGCCATGCTCCGGCGATTTAGTTGAAATCGCGGACATCAGTCGTGCATTTCGAGAGCGCCAATCCTTCCGTCGTCAAGTCGATCAGGCAGCGTGATTTCCTGAACAACTGGCTGCGACTCTATGGGCGCGAGCAGGTGATCCCGCGGATGGACGAATTCCGTCCCGAACGGATCGAGGAAGATCTGCCGGACCTCGTCTTCCTCACCGTCGACAATGCGCATGCACCGCCGCAGCTGACGATCGAGAGCGACGGTACGCGGCTGTCCAATGCCTATGGGCATACCGGCAAGGGCCGCCTGCTCGACGATTATCTCGGGCCGAGGCTCGCGCCGATGGTGGTGCCGATCTACCAGGAGTGCATCGCCCGCCGCCTGCCCGCCTACACCATCGCTGAAATCGACGACATCTATGGCCGCGTCGTCGCCTATGAGCGGCTGCTGCTGCCGTTCTCGGACGGTGGCGCCGTGACGCACATGATCGCCTCGCTGAAGACGATCAGCGAGGACGGCAACTTCGAGATCAGGAATTTGATGCGCGGCGGCGACAAGCTGCCGGTGCCGAAGCTGCGCGCCATCATCGACCGCGACCTGTTCCATCGCGCGCCCGGACGCATCCCGTTCGGCGACCTGCTCGAGTTCGGTTAGGCGCAATGCTGTTCGAAAGCGCCGACCCGTCGATCATCAGGTCGATCATGCAGCGGGTGCTGTACAAGGCCTGGCATCGTGCGCTGCGCGCGCCATGCCCGATGCCCTTGATTGCGGATTTCCGTGCCGAGGCGACCGCCGACGAGCAGGCCGACATGATGCGCTACGATGTCGAACGCAGTGGCGATGCGGTTCGCTTCCTGATCACCCGCGAGGGCGCCCGCTTGGCCGCCGCCTATGGCAGCGAACATCTCGCACCCGACGAGCGCACCAACCGCTACCTCGACGATGCGCTCGGCCGGGAGCGCTATGAGCGCGTGATCGCGTCCTACCGCGCCTGCGTGGCGCTCAAGCGGCCGACCTATACGGTCGCGACCGTCCAGGACGCCGACGGCAAGGACGTGTCCTATGAGCGGCTGCTGCTGCCGTTCGGCAGCGGCGACGCCGTCGAGCAGATCGTCGGCTCGTTCAAGGCAATCAGCATCGACGGCGGATTCAAGCTCAGCAATCTGATGGGCGTGATGGCGACGACGGTTCCGGTCACCACCACCCGCGCCGTGATCGATCGCGAGTTCGTGCCGGCGCCGCGTCCATCGTGCGATGACGCGGTCGAGCTGAGCTAGCCCTTCTTGCGCGCCTTGGCCGGCACTTCCTTGGCGTAGATATCCGGCTTGAAGCCGACCACGCGCTTGCCGCCGAGATCGAGCACCGGACGCTTGATCATCGAGGGCTGGTCGACCATCAGCGCCAGCGCCTTGCGCTCGCTGAGGCCGTCCTTGTCGGCGTCGGGCAGCTTCTTGAAGGTGGTGCCGGCGCGGTTGAGCAGGGTTTCCCAGCCGACCTCGTCGCTCCATTGCTTCAGCTTGTCCTTGCCGATCCCCGCGATCTTGTAGTCGTGGAAATCGTAGGCGACGCCGTGGTCGTCGAGCCAGGCGCGCGCCTTCTTCATGGTGTCGCAGTTCTTGATGCCGTAGATGGTGATGGTCACGCTAGTCCCCGGGAAATGGTGCTCGCCGCGGAAACTAGCCCCGCTGCAAGCCCGGCGCCAGATCGCCCATCACGCATCTCCACATCGATCTCGGCACGCGATTACCCTTCGGCGATATCGATGATCGCCTGCGCAAAGGCCTGCGGCGCCTCCTGCGGCAGGTTGTGGCCGATACCGCCGGTCAGCGTGCGATGCTCGTAACGGCCCGAGAACTTCTTCGCATAGGCACTCGGCTCCGGATGCGGCGCGCCGTTGGCGTCGCCCTCCATCGTGATGGTCGGCACTGCGATCACAGGCGCCTGCGCCAGCGTTGTCTCGAAGGCATCATACCTGGCTTCGCCTTCGGCCAGACCGAGCCGCCAGCGATAATTGTGGATCACGATCGCGACATGATCGGGATTGTCGAAGGCCGCCGCGCTGCGGTCGAAGGTTGCGTCGTCGAAATTCCACTTCGGCGAGGCGATCTGCCAGATCAGCTTTGAGAAGTCGTGGCGGTACTTCTCGTAGCCCTCGCGGCCGCGCTCGGTGGCGAAATAGAACTGGTACCACCATTGCAGCTCGGCCTTCGGCGGCAGCGGCATTTTGCCCGCCTGCTGGCTGCCGATCAGATAGCCGCTGACCGAGACCATCGCCTTGCAGCGCTCCGGCCAGAGCGCCGCCATGATGTTGGCGGTGCGCGCGCCCCAATCATAGCCGCCGAGAATGACCTTCTCGATCTTCAGCGCGTCCAGCAGCGCGATCATGTCGGCGGCGACCGCGACCGGCTGGCCGCTGCGCATCGTGTCTGAAGACAGGAAGTGCGTGCTGCCATAGCCGCGGATGTGAGGCACGATGACGCGATAGCCCGATGATGCCAGCGCCGGCGCAACATCGGCATAGCTGTGGATGTCGTAGGGCCAGCCGTGCAGCAGCAGCACGGCCGGACCATTCGCGGGCCCCATCTCGACATACCCGACATTGAGCACACCGGCGTCGATCTGCTTCAGCGGACCGAGCGAGGTGTGCGCGCCGGCCTTGACCTCCGGCAGCGCGGGCTTCGATTGCGCAGAGGCAAATCCGATGATGCCCAGCCTGTCCGCGAGGAGCGCGCCGCCCGCAACGCCGAGGAAGCGGCGGCGCCCGCGATCGATAAATTGAAACATGGAGGTCTCCTGTCGTGCTTGGGATCAGCGGCCCGCCCCAGGCTCCAGGGCCTCGCCGAGCTCGAGTGGATGCGCCATGGTCTCGTGCAGCGCGTCCTTGTCGAGTTCGCCCTCGGACAGGCTGATCACGATGCAGGCGACGCCGTTGCCGATCAGATTGGTCAGCGCGCGGCATTCGCTCATGAACTTGTCGATGCCGACCAGGATCGCAATCGACTGGATCGGGATGTCAGGCACGATCGACAGCGTGGCGGCCAGCGTGATGAAGCCGGCGCCGGTGACGCCGGAAGCGCCCTTCGAGGTGATCATGGCGATGCCGAGAATGCCGAGCTCCTGCCAGATCGTTAAGTGGGTGTTGGTGGCCTGCGCCAAGAACAGCGTCGCCAGCGTCATGTAGATGTTGGTGCCGTCGAGATTGAAGCTGTAGCCGGTCGGGACGACGAGGCCGACCACCGAGCGCGAGGCGCCGAGATGCTCCATCTTCTGGATCATCTGCGGCAGCACCGTCTCCGACGACGAGGTGCCGAGCACGATCAGCAGCTCGTCCTTGATATAGGCGATGAAGCGGATGATCGAGAAGCCGGCGAGCCGCGCGATCGAGCCGAGCACGATCAATACGAACAGGATGCTGGTGAGATAGAAGGTGCCGATCAGCGCCGCCAGATTCAGCAGCGAGCCGAGGCCATAGGCGCCGACCGTGAACGCCATCGCGCCGAACGCACCGAGCGGGGCGACGCGAACGATGAGACGGATGATGCCGAAGAACATCTTTGCGGCCTTGTCGATCGCAGCCGCGATCGGCTCGCCCGGCTTGCCCATCAGGGCGATGGCAAACCCTGATAGAATCGAGATCAGCAGCACCTGCAAGAGGTCGCCGCGCGCCAGCGCGCCGAAGAAGCTGTCGGGGATGATCGCCATCAGATGTTGGACGATGCCCTGCTCCTTGGCCTGCGTGACATAGGTCGAGACCGATTTGGCGTCGATCGTGGACGGATCGATGTTGAAGGAGCGGCCCGGCTGCAGCACCTCGCCGACCAGGAGGCCGACGGCCAGCGCCACCGTCGAGACCGCCTCGAAATAGATCAGCGCCTTCAGGCCGACGCGGCCGACGCGCTTGAGATCGCCCATCGAGGAGATGCCATGCACCACGGTGCAGAAGATCACCGGCGCGATCATCATCTTGATCAGCGCGATGAAGCCGTCGCCGAGCGGCTTGAGCGCCTTGCCGAGATCGGGGTTGAGATAGCCGACCAGGATGCCCAGCACGATCGCGATCAGCACCTGGACGTAGAGGATCTTGTACCAGGGCTGATGATGGGGACGGACGGCAGGCTGGATCGCGTCTGATGTCATGTGATCGTCCCCCCAGCTTTTTTGGTGGCGCCATCTTGGGATACCGACGGCGCCACCGACAATCACAACTTCGTATTCAGGTCATCATATTCACGGCCGCTTCGGGATGTTGAGCCCGCGCTCCACCGCCGGCCGCTTCAGCCCGCGCACGAGCCAGGCGGCAACGTCCCTGAACTGATCGAACTCGACGAGCTCGCGTGCGCCGTAGAAGCCGATCAGGTTGCGCACCCAGCCGAGCGAGGCGATGTCGGCGATGGTGTACTCGTCATCCATGATCCACTGCCGGCCCTGTAGCCGCGTCTCCAATACGCCGAGCAGGCGCTTGGACTCGGCGACGTAGCGCTGCAGCGGGCGCTTGTCTTCATAATCCTTGCCGGCGAATTTGTGGAAGAAGCCGACCTGGCCGAACATCGGCCCGATGCCGCCCATCTGGAAGTGCACCCACTGGATGGTCTCCCAGCGCCGCGCAGGATCCTGCGGCAGCAACTTGCCGGTCTTCTCGGCAAGGTACTGCAGGATCGCACCGGACTCGAACAGGCCAAGCGGCTTGCCGCCGGGACCGTTGGGATCGAGGATCGCGGGGATCTTGCCGTTCGGATTGAGCGACAGGAACTCCGCCGTCTTCTGGTCGTCCTTGCCGAAGTCGACGAGATGCACCTCGTAGGGCAAGCCGATCTCTTCCAGCATGATCGAGACCTTCACGCCGTTCGGCGTCGGCAAGGAATAAAGCTGGAGGCGGTCGGGATGCTGGGCAGGCCAGCGTTTTGTAATCGGGAATTGGGACAGATCGGACATTAGCGGTCTTTGCCTGGTTATTGTTGAGGGGCTAATCTACGAACGACATCGTCAGCCGCAAGGGCCATTCGGTCATGGATGATCGGATCGCGCACCCTCTCAGAGCACGCAGCCATAATGCGCCGACGACACCAGGCGGGTGTATTTGTCATGCACCGAGCCCCGCCTGATATCGCGATCCGGCGCACGCCACGCGGCCATCCGCTTGGCGATCTCCTCAGCGGACAGCTCGACATTCAAGGTGCGCGCCACGGGATCGATCACGATGGTGTCGCCGTCGCGCACCGCGGCGATCGGACCGCCCCGCGCGGCTTCCGGCGAGATGTGTCCGATCAGGATGCCGTGCGAGACGCCGGAGAAACGGCCGTCGGTGATCAGCGCGACGTCGTCGCCGAGGCCGCGGCCCTGCAGCTGGATGGTCAGCATCACCATCTCGGGCATGCCGGGTCCGCCGACCGGGCCGACATTGCGTACCACGATGACAGTGCCGGGCTTGATCGTGCCGGCGCGGATCGCGGCCATGGTGTCGGCCTCGGAATCGAACACCCGCGCGGTGCCGCGGAAGGTGCCGTTGTCGAGCGTCTTGCCTGACAGCTTCAGCACGCAGCTTTCCGGCGCGATGTTGCCCTTGAGCACGCTGATGTGACGGTTGGGCGGCGCGACCGGCTTTGCCACCGGCGAGACGATCTGCTGCAACGGGATCTGCTCCAGCGTCGGCACGTCGGCGAGGTTTTCCGCCAGCGTCTTGCCGGTCACAGTCATGACGTCGCCATGCAGCAGGCCGTTGCGCAGCAACTCCTTCATCACGATGGGCACGCCGCCGATCGCGTGCAGGCTGCCCATTGCGAACGGACCGTGCGGCTGCAGATTGGCCAGCAGCGGGATCCGCTCGCCGACCGCCTGGATCCGATCGATGGTGATGGGCATCTGCGCCTCGCGCGCCACCGCCAGCAGATGCAGATACATGTTGGTCGAGCCGCCCATCGCATAGACGGTCGCGATCGCATTCTCGAAGGCGCGCTCGGTCATGATGTCGCGCGGGCGGATGCCGGCCGCCATCAGGCGATACAGCGCGTCAACCGAGGCGCGCGCCTGCGACCGGACGTCGGCGTGGATATCCTTGCCCGCGCCGTAATCGGCCGGATGGGAAGCGCCGTGCGGCAGCATCATGCCGATCGCTTCCGCGATCGTGCTCATGGTGTTGGCGGTGAACATCGCGCCGCAAGTGCCGCTGCCCGGCATCACGTTGCGCTCGATCTCGGTCAGCTCATCGGCAGAGATGCGGCCGGCCTCATGCGCCGCGCGGCCTTCGGCATAGTCCATGATGGTGAGGTTGTCGCCCTTGGCGGCCCAGGCGCCGAACGACACCCGCCCCGGCGAGGAGGTGCCGGGATAGAGCACCAGACCGAACGCATTGGTCCGCGCCAGCGGCATCAGCGCGGCGGCGCCGGTCTTGTCGCAGCCGGAGATCACGATCATGGCGTCGCCATGGTGAGCGTAGTGGCCGATCTCGAAGCAGTCGGCGACGACGTCGCGCGATGCGAGGCTGTAGCCGGCGGTCGGCGTGCCCTGGGTCAGCGCGTCAGACACCGCCGGCGCGCCGACGATCAGCCCCAGCCCGCCGCGTTCGGCGAGCAGTTCGACCAAAAGGTCGCTGATCGCGCGCACGCGATTGTTGCAGCGATGCGCGTTGGTGTAGGCGCTGGCGATCGTGACCACGGCGCTGGCCTTCGCCGCGCGGTCGGGTTCGAAGCCGGCAGCGCGAAGTTCGACCCGCGCGTTCTTCCAATAGGCGCTGCTGTCCTCGACCACGGTGGTGTCTCCCTTTTTAGTTTGTTGTGTCACTAGATCGCAAAGATCGTAGGGTGGGCAAAGCGACTTGTCCGCCGAAGCCTTGGCGAAGGCGGAAGCGTGCCCACCATCGCGAGCACGCCGTGAATGGTGGGCACGGCGCTTCGCGCCTTTGCCCACCCTACGCATCTACGCATCATTTGCCGTCGTCAAAACTCACGATCACGGCCGCGTTCGCGATCAGGATCGGATCATTGCCGATATCAGAGGGGATTTCGAGCCCACCGGCGATCGCCTTCACCGTCTTGGTCCCATACGGCAGTTCCTTCGCGATCGCTGCGGTATCGACATCCTCGGGATTCGGCACCGCGATGGTGACATCGACGAACATGTCGTTGGCGGTCTTGCCGAGCATGCGGAAGAAGCCGAGGCTGGAGTGACGGATCGCATCGGAGACCGCGCGCCTGGCGGCTTTGGTGGCATCGCGGCCGTGGACGTCGACGCCCATGCCCATCTCGGTGATACAGCGCACGCGTGTCATGAAATTACCTGCGGGGTTGGAGGAAGCCTGCATCCTCCTTCGACCGTGGCAGGCGCGACGTCAAGTCATGAGACCGCGATCCGCGGCCTCGTTCCGCTATCCGGCTCTTCCGCTCAAGACGGTAGAGCGAGCGCGAGCTCGCACCAGAGCGGATCGCTGGAATTGCTTTCATAGGTCAATTTGAAGATAGCATCCTTGAAGCTGTCCTTCTCCGCGGCGACATTGCCATCGCCGCGCAGGATCCGGCCCTTGGTGCGCTCATTCAGACGGGAATAGAGATCGCCATACGGCATCGCCCATCCATTGGGCGAGCTCCTGGTCTTCTGCTCATGCGCGGTCTCCTCGACGACCGGGATCATTGCGCACAGACGCGGATCGGTCATCAGTTCCAGGCCGCGCTCGCGAAGCGTGGCGTTGTGGCTGGCATGATGTCCGACCTTGTAGAACACTGCGCGCGCCAACAGCTCTTCGACCTTCAGGCGGGGGCCGTCCTTGACCTCGTCGGCCGGGTAGGTCTGGTCACCCCAGGAGAGCCAGTTGCCGACCTGCGCGTCACCGGGGAACAGCAGGATCCGCTTGTCGGACAGTTCGAGCGCCAGCGCCAGCGAGGTATTATTGACGTCACCATCGATCTTGAGCGCAAGGTCTTCCGCGCTGCCCAACCATTCGGCATCGATCCGACGGTACGCGTCATGGGCGTTCCTGTAGAGCTGGAAGACGGGATCCTTCTTCAGGCTCTTCGCGTTCCCTGCTCTGCTCCCGGGCTTGGCATTCGCGTCGTAGGGGCGCCGGTGCAGACTTACGAATGGCTGATCGCCAAAATCCGACCGGCCGTCCTTGCCGTGAATCGCGGCCAATCCGCTGACAGTCTCGACATCTTCACCACGCGCCAGATAAACCTCGCGCGCGGCCCCCTTCGACGGATCGAGCTGACGCAGCAGCTTGTCGTTGTCGCGCGGTGGGCCAAGGACATAGGCACGAAAGCCATCCTTCACCCCCCAGCGGACGACCTCGCCGGGCTTCAGGAACGCGACGTTGCCCGCGCCTGCCTTCTGCCGCAGCCATTCCAGCACGGCCTCGCAGCTTGCTCTGCCGGGAAGCGCGCCGTCCGCGGCGAGCGCAACGCCATTCTTGAGGTGATCGGGACCGCCATAGAACTGCAGGAGATTGTTGACCGTCGCGATCTCTGAGGTGGCGGCCAAACGGGAATTCTGCGCCAGTGCCGTCAACGCTGCCAGCGCCTTGCCCTTCTTGTTCCGGTAGCCGTTGGCGACCTTGTCGGTGCGATCCTCGGTCCAGGCCATCCAGACCCGGCCGATCTTCAAATTCGCGAACACATCCTTCGCAAAGATGAATCCGGACAGATGATCGAAATGCTCGTGCGTGGCGACCACGAGATCGAGCGAGCCGCCGCAATCCTTCATGAAGGCCGTTGCGGCGGCGACGATCCGCCCCTTGCCGCGGGATGTCGACGGCTTGGCGGCGGCGGTGCCGATGCATTGCAGCACGCCGCAATCGATCAGCATCTTGAAGGCGTCGGGGCCCTGCTTGTGCTGAACGAAAAAGAAGTCGCCGAGCAAACCCCGGTACATCCTGATCGATACCTCGCCACCGGCCGCGCCCGCCCCCTGTGGCGACGATGGCGGGATCGTCGGCGGCGCCGTCCCAGCCTTTGCTTTCCTGACCCTGGCCTTCTTCATTGCCTGCCCCTCACTGGCCGCGATGCGCCATCGCAAACGGCTCGACCACGCGCTGTCCGGGGCCGGCCGTTAGATAGGTGAAACCGAAGCCATCCGGCTGCAGCAACAAATCGCGCTGATCGCTCAACCGCTGCGCGTCATCAATGCGCTTGCGCATGATGTAGCGCAGACGATTTTCCCTGAGATCGATGATCAGGGTCGCGCCGCCACGGAAAATGAAATCCGGTTTGGGCTTGCGCCCGCCGGCATCGACCTTCGCTTGCACGTCGGCATCAAGATATCCCCGCCGCCGCTGCGTCACCTCGATGACAAGCTGGCGAACGTCCTGGCCGTCGGGTCCGCTCCGGCGCGTCGTCCGCACGCTGTGAACCTCGACCGCCGGCCCGCCGTCCCAGCTCTCGAAAATGCTTTCGCGGCCCTTCGGCATCACGAAGTACACGCCGAGCGCCTCTTCCCATCTGCGGTCGATCTTCGGCTGCTTCGGATCCGGCTGGACCAGCCAATTCCAGACCTTGCGGCGATTCTGCTCCGAGCTTTCAATGATCGCATCGCGGCTATAGTGCGGGACAAGATCGAGGTCGATCTCCTCGATGTCGTCGATCTCCAGCGGGTTCTTGTCGAGCATCTGCTCGGGACTCTCCCACAGCAGATTTTCGGGAGACATCGACAGACACTCTTCGACCAGAATGCCACGGCGGCGGAACGCTTCCGTGAAAGCGATACGGTAGTTGTAGGTGTCGTTGGGGACGAGATCATTGTCCGCAGTGATGATCCCGCGGAGGAATTCGCTGAACTTCACGTCGACCGGCGGCATGTAATCCAGCGCGCGGATGCACATCCGCAGTACGTGGTCGGCCGATTTGACGGCTTCGCGCGTCAGTCGCGCCGCGAGATCGGCATCGAGGCGCTTGCCTTGCCCGCGCTCGACGCCGCCGATGCGCAGCAGATCTTCGGTCCGCTTGGCGTAGATGGTCAGGAACGCATCGAACACCGCCGCGACCAGGATCGCACCGCGGTCATGGCATTCGGTGGTTTTTGCAAGCAGGTCCGGATCGGGAGCGGAGCCGACATACTGGCGCAGCGACTGACGACCTGTCGTCCCGGCCGCGAACTGGCTCGCCAGTCCGCTCAGGACGGAGGCGTGTGTTTCGAGCGCTCCCCCCTTGTCCTGGATGTGCGCGTAGACGGCCTCGCTCAGCGTAAAATGGGAGAACAGGGCTACGATGTCGGCAAAGGCCTCATGAAATGCGAGACTGTCCACACCGGTCGCCTCCGCATAGCGGCGGTGCAGGCCGTCCAGCACGGCGTGGGTCGTTTCATGCGCGATGATGTCGTGGGACAGCGCCGTGAAGATCCAGCTCGCACCCGCCGAGGCATTGGCGCTGCGGAAATATCCAAACAGCAACGCGCGCTTTTCCCGGCTGTAATACGCATTGGCCTCGCGGAGCGCATGCGGATAGACCCGCAGCCGCTTCACCGGGACATACCGCCGGTTCTCCCAGCGCGGTGCCCAGATGATCTTTCGTCCGAGTGCGCGCTCAAACAGGCGAATGACCTTCATCGCGACCGCAAACACCATCTGCTGATGGAATTGCGGGTTGCCCTCGGTCGGCGTCAATCCGTCCTGGGCAAGCAGATGCGGATCGTTGAGATTGACCGCTTCGTAGAACTGGCCGCTCGCCGGATCGACATCGATGACCTCGAGATATTCGTTGACCGGGCCGACGTCGAGCGGCTCTTCCCAGCTCTCCTCCCAGGGCAGCGCGACCGTGGCGTAGGCATAACCGATCGATCCCAGCGTGCTCGCCGTCTGCGGATCGAATGCATAGACGCGCAGCTTGCGCACCGATGGTGGGGGATAGGAGGACGTCATGCCGTGCTGCCCTACAAACATGAGCGGCGAGCGGCACCAGGAGGCCCAGGCCGAAAGCAAACGGCCGACGAAATAAATTAGTCTGAAACGCTTCTGGTGTCGCAACCTCTCGATCTCTGATCCTCGCACGTGCCCAACACTGATCGCAACTCCTGATTTAGTGGCCCGACGACACGCCCTGTCTGGGGATGCGCGGCAGATTGCCGCCTCGGGCCGGCATCGCCAGCCGGTGGGTCGCTTCCGAAGGAGCGCCCCCTGTTCCCTCAACTCAGCTTCTGCAGCACCGTGACATGCAGCCGGCGACGGATCTCCATGCCCTGGCGGCGATAGAGCGCGATCGCGGAGGTATTGCTGGTGAAGACATGCAGGAACGGAATCTCGCCGCGCGCCACGATCTGCCTGGCGACCGCCGATAGCAGCGCCTGCGCATAGCCGCGACCGCGATGTTCGGGATGGACACAGACCGCCGTCATCTCGGTGTAGTTGCCCGGCGTCATCCGCTCGCCGGTCATCGCCACCAGTCTCCCGTCGACGCGGATGCCTAGGAAGGTGCCGAGTTCATGGGTCCGCGCGCTGAATGGTCCGGGCCTCGTCAGCTCGGTCAGCGCCATCATGTCGGGAACGTCGCTCACGCCAAGCGTGCCGATCTCGACGCCAGGCAGCGAGAACTCAGAGGGCGTGCCGATCATCTGCTCGCCGGTCTCGGCCAACAGGACCTTGAAGAACGGTGGCGCCGTGACGGCCTCCGGCGTGAACAGCACCGCGATCTCCGGCCCCGTCATCATCGCCGCGAGCGCGGCAAAGCTCCGCTCGGAGATGTCGACCATATCGGCAAAGGGTGCGATCGCCGTCGGATAACGTAGCGCCTCGGCGCCGCCTTCGGCCAGGCCGCGCTGCCGCGTCGTCAACGCGCTCCAGATCGGACGGTCCAGCGGATGGGATGACGGATCGGACATGGGGCAATCGACTCCTGCTCTCGATGTCGAAGAGAGCAGCAACGGCAAGCAAAATCCAGCCGGGCCGCCTCACGATCACGCCAGCCGCCATCACGGGAATTTCAAGCCGGCCGCCGGACCGCGCCGGACAGGCTTGTCTCGGGCCGAACGGTCGGCCTATGAAGCGGCATGAGTCCCAAACTCTTCGAAAAGCACTGCCTGCGCCTGCCGCATGCGACCAAGATCGTGCAGTGGGAAGGCACGTCGGTGTTCAAGGTCGGCGGCAAGATGTTCGCGATCGCCGGCGGCTTCATCGAGAGCTTTGGCGGCGGCTTCATGTTCAAGACCTCGGACATGGCCTATGCGATGCTGATCGAACAAGGCCTTGCTCGTCCGGCGCCGTATCTTGCGCGTGCCAAATGGGTGCAACTGGTCAGCAATGATGCCCTGCCCGATCGTGAACTTGTGGGATATCTCATACAGGCGCACGCACTGATTGTGGCAAGACTGACGCGCAAGTTGCGCAAGGAACTCGGGCTCGCCTGATTGGATCACAGCACGTCGCCGCACCGTTCGATCACGCAGATGCGACGAGCATTCGATCACTCTTAGGTTGCAATGATAATTATATTCACCTAGCCTGCCTCCATTGCCAGCAATCCATTTGGAACCGGGAGAGCGCGTCATGCCGCACGTCCGTCGCAATGTCTGGACCCTTCCCGCCGACGACAAGACCCTCGAATGGTACGGCAAGGCGGTTGGGGCGCTGAAGCAACGCCCGATCACCGATCCGACGAGCTGGTGGTCGCTCGGCGCCATCCACGGCATCGATGTCGACATCTGGCAGGGCTTTAATTTCATCAGCGCCACCACGCCGCTGCCGCCGGTCAGCATGCAGAACACGCTGTGGCGTCAGTGCCAGCACATGACCTGGTACTTCCTGCCCTGGCATCGCGGCTTCGTCTCAGCCTTCGAGCAGATCGTCCGCGATGCCGTGACAAAGCTCGGCGGTCCCGATGACTGGACGATCCCCTATTGGGACTATTCCGATACGGACGAGGCCCGCGAACTGCCGCGGGCGTTCGCGAAACCGACGCTGCCCGACGGGAGTCCGAACTTCCTGCACGTGAAGCAGCGCTACGGCGCCGTTCAGTTTCCCAACGTGCAGAACCCGATCAAGCTCGATCCGCGCGCCGTTGCGGTCGCTGCCACGCTGGCGGAGAACTTCTTCGAGGGCACGGCCGATGGCGGCTCCGCCGGCTTCGGCGGGGTCAAGACACCGTTCTCGCATGGCGACAGCGACGGCACGTTCGGCGTGCTGGAAACCACGCCGCATGGCGGCGTGCACGTGCTGGTCGGTGGCGGCTTCAGGGGCAACCAGCTGAGCCAGAACCCGCTCGAGCTCGGCTTGATGACCAATCCCGATACCGCGGCGCTCGATCCGATCTTCTGGCTGCATCACGCCAATATCGACCGGCTCTGGAACGTCTGGCTGCGGCAGATCCGGCGGCCGGGCATGCCGGCGGACGCATTCAAGAACCCCACGGATACCGATTGGCTCGAAGGTCCGAGCGACCGGAAGTTCGTCATGCCCGGCATCGACGGCGTGCTGCACAAATACAACGCCCAGGACATGCTCGATACCAAGGCGCCCGGCCTCGATTACGTCTATGATGACGATGCGGTCGCGCCGCCCCCGGTCACCACCCTTTCCGCCCGGCTGGAATCGCTCGGGGTGGCCCCGGCCCGCGCCTCCGAACTTGCAGGAGCCGTCACAATGGCACCACCGAAACCGGCCGAGCTGCTCGGCGCCAATGCCGGCACGGTCCGCATCGACAGCGATGTCGTGGAATCTCCCGTTCGCCTCGACGAGGGACAGCGCCAGCGTCTGTCGGCAAGCCTCCAGGCCAACAACCTCGCGGCCGCCGCGAAGCAGCCCGATCACGTCTATCTCCGGCTGGAGAACATCAAGAGCCCGACCGACGCCGGGATGTTCTACGTCTATGTCAACCTGCCGCAAGGCGCCGACCCCGAACAGCATCCCGATCATCTGGCGGGCACGGTCTCGATGTTCGGCGTCAGCAAGGCCAGCAAGCCGCAAGGCCCGACCGGCGGCAACGGCGCCTCGGCGTCGTTCGACATCACGCCGATCGTCGACCGGCTGCACACGCAATCCGCGCTCGGCAACGAGTTGAAGGTGCAACTGGTGTCCGCGGTGCCCGGCACCGGCAGCGGCGATGTCTCGATCGGCCGCATCAGCGTGTACCGCCAGGGGCACTGAGATGCCCGCGCTGCAGGTCGCATGGCAGGCCGTGAAGCGGCTGCCTGCACCGCTGCTTGCGGCGACTGCGGCCGGATGGACGGTGCTTGCGCTTCGCGAGAGCAGCGCGTCGTTGCCGGCGTTCTGTCTTTCCGGCGACACGCTCTCGGGCAACATCGCGGCGTTGACGCGGCTGCCCGATCTTGCGCTGATGCTGCTGGCGATGATGCCGCCATTGCTTGCTTCACCGCTGCAGCATGTCTGGCGGCGCAGCCTGACGCGGCGGCGCGGCCGCGCCATCGCGCTGTTCGTCCTGGGCTATGTCGCAATCTGGCTTGCCGTCGGCGTGCTGCTGGTCACGGCATCGCTGGTCCTCGCCGCTGCCACCGCTTTACCGGCTATCGCGATCGGCGCACTGATCGCGCTCGGTTGGCAGGCGACGCCCCTCAAGCAAGCCAGCCTCAATCTCTGTCATCGCCGTCCGGCGCTCGAAGCCTTCGGCATTCGCGCCGAGATCGATGCGCTCGTCTATGGCACCACCCACGGCATCTGGTGCGCCGGCGCGTGCTGGTCCCTGATGCTGCTGCCGCTCCTGGCCGGCGGGCCGCTGCACTGGGTGTTGATGCCGATGGTGATGCTCATCGCGATCGTCGAACGCGCCCGCGCACCGCAGCCGATGCGATGGAATGCCGCCTGGCCGCGGTTGCGTGTTGGCCGCGAGGTCCGCGCGCTCAACTATCGAGCGGCTTGTCGGAATCCCCCGACAGCAGTTTTGGAAACAGCTCCTTGAAGCTGAATTTGTCGTCGTCCTCGGCGCGATCGAATCGCAGCACGACGTCGAACCGGCTGCCGTTCCATTTTTTGGGCGGCGTGCCCTTGCTGACGGGAATGCGCGGGATGATGTCCGAGATGATCGCCTTGTGCTCCCAGCAGATCAGCACGACGCCGCTCAGGCCGAGCACCTCGTCCATCAAGCCCTTCTCGTTGCCCTTGCCGAACCCCTCGTTCGCCGTGAGCTTGCGGCGGTCCGCGAGCGGCAGGATGGTTTCGGCCGGACGGCGGCTCGGCCCCTGGTTCGGATCAAGCTCACCGCCGGGTGTCGCGGCGTAGATCGCATCCGGCTTGGCGTAGTCGCTTCCGCCAAAGTGCGTGCCGAACAGGCTCGCCCAGGCGCCGGCACGCTGCCAGCCGCGAAGGACGAGCGATTCCTTGTCCTCGACGCCATCGACCATGAAACCCGGCCCCGGAAAGTCCTCGCCCGGCTTCTCGGCATGACGGATGACGTAGAGCGTGAGCGCGTCCATCTCGACCTCGCAGACCTGTGTTCGACAGCATGATGGGCTTCGCCGACCCTACCAAGGCAGTCTGCGCCATACAATCAAAACAGTGTGTGGCCGATATGATCTACCTTAGGGCGATCTCAGGTCTTGTGTGACGCGCCACGGTCAGGGCCGGGATCGCGCCCTGCGGCACGCTCGGTCAGGCGGCTGAGATAATGCGCCCAGCCGCGCTCGTGGCTGGCGCGCTGGGCTTCGCTCGGCAGGCCGCTATGGGTCATGCGCATCAGGGTGCCGCTGTCCTTGTCGATCAGGTCGATCTCGATCAGGCTCGATCCCGGCGGCACCTCGTCGCTGCCGTCCCAGCCGAAGCTGTAGGCGAGCCGATGCACCGGCACCACCTCGCGGAAGGCGCCGCGCGCAGTGCGCTGATGGTCGCCGCCGACGCCCTTGAGCAGATAGAGCCCGCCTGCATGCGGCTCGGTGGTGGCCTCCAGCCCCATCCAGCTGATGATCTTCTGCGGATCGGTCAGGAAAGCGAACACGGTCGCTGGCGGTGCCGCGATCTGCATCTCGCGACGGACCACGAATTGCTCAGGCATCGATCAACTCCTCCCGATGGCGGCGTCACGCAATAGGTAGGGATAGCGCGTGACAATGGTAGGGCGCGGGCGCCATGATGATGCAATGCAATCGCCGTTCCCACTGTC
This sequence comes from Bradyrhizobium jicamae, assembly GCF_018130695.1. Classification (GTDB taxonomy): domain Bacteria; phylum Pseudomonadota; class Alphaproteobacteria; order Rhizobiales; family Xanthobacteraceae; genus Bradyrhizobium; species Bradyrhizobium jicamae_B. Next base: position 47,331 of record NZ_JAFCJX010000024.1, read on the forward strand.
CCCCACCTTGTCCTGGCTCGTCGATTCCGCCGCGAAGACCGCGCGTGCCGACCGCTTCCTGGCGGAATTGGGTACCCATCTGCTCGCCGACGGTCTGCCGCTGGCCGACGGCACGCTCACGCTCGAGGTTCCGCATCCCCTGATCGCCCGCCGCAGCTGGATATGGCGCGCTGCAAGCGGCGAGGTCATCGAGGCGTTGGGATTTGCGCCGGAAGCCCCCGCGATCGAACCGGGCGCGATGCAGCCAGGTGGCGGCAACCGTCCCCTGCTCGCCGGCTTTGCCGCCGGTCCGGTTCATGTCGACACCATCGGATCAGCGCAAGGCGCGCCGACCCTAAGCTGGACCGGATCGCGCCCGTTTACGCCCGAGGAGAGCGCTGCCCTGCATCAGGCTGCACGCTTCGCCGCCGCGCCGCTTGCGGTGCTCGCCGCGCGCGCGACGCTGACGGCGACGGTGGAAGCCTATCTCGGCAAGCGCACCGCCGCGCGTGTGCTCGGCGCGCCGCTCCGGCGCGATATCGGCGAGACCATTCAGGCTGCCCTGCTCTACGCCGATCTGCGCGGCTTCACCGCGCTGTCCGAAGATCATCCGCCGGCGGAAGTCATCCTGGCGCTCGATGCGTGGTTCGACCGCATCGCCGGCGCGATCCATGCCTTCGGCGGCGAGGTGCTGAAGTTCATCGGCGACGGCCTATTGGCGATCTTTCCCGTCACCGGCGGCGCGCCGCGCAATGCGTGCGAGTCCGCCTTGCGCGCGATCACGGCGACCCGCGCGGGCATGGCGCATCTCGACCAGGAGCGGCGCGCCAAGGGATTGCCGCCGCTGTCGTTCGGCGCGGCGCTGCATCTCGGCGAAATCCTCTGGGGCAATATCGGCGCCGCCGACCGGCTCGACTTCACCGCAATCGGCCGGGCGGTCAATCTGGTCAGCCGGCTGGAAGGGTTGTGCAAGCCGCTCGGCAAATCGGTGCTCGTCTCGGGCGCGCTGGCGGCCGAGACCGAGATGCCTCTCATCGCGCTCGGCACTCACGAGTTGCGCGGGATCGCAACACCCTGCGAGGTGTTCGCATTGCCGGACGATTGAGCATGATCCGGAAAAGTGTGGAGCGGTTTTCCCTCGCGACAAACGCCGAAGGCGTTTGCGCGGAGATCATGCTCAAAAAAAGAGAGCGTTAGCGTCCCAGCCGCTCCTGCAAAAACTCGATGAAGCGCTGCGCCTTGGCCGGCACGATGCGCGTCTCCGTGATGGCATAGACGGGGACCGGGGCGCCGTGCCAGCGCTGCAGCACGCGGCGCAGGCGGCCGCTCGAGAGATCATCGGCGACGATCTCCTCCGCCAGCAAGGCGATGCCGAGGTCGAGCGTCGCCAGACGGCGGATCATGTTGACGCTGTTGAGCGTGAAGCGGCCGTCGACGGCGACCTCGACCTTCTTGTTGCCGTCGTCGAGCGTCCAGTGGTCGGCGCGCGGCATGCACAGGCAGTCATGGGTCGCCAGATCGCTCGGCTCCTTCGGCTCGCCGGCGCGGGCGAGATAGCGCGGCGAGGCGTAGAAATAGCGCGGCATGCGCGCCAGCTGGCGCGCGAACACACCGGAATTGGTGATCTCCTCCATGCGGATCGCGACGTCGAAGGATTCGGCGGCGACATCGACCCGCCGCGGCGTCAGGTCGAACTCGAAGCGGATGGCGGGGTAGCGCTGGGCGAATTCGGCGACCAGCGGCGTCAGATAGATGGTGGCGAAATCGACCGGCAGCGAGACGCGCAGTGTGCCGTTCGGCTGCGCCAGCGTCTCGGAGAGCTGCTCATGCGCCAATCTCGCCTCGGCGACAATCCGCTTGCAGCGCTCGAAATAGAGCTGGCCGGCCTCGGTCAGCTCGATCTTGCGGGTGGTGCGGTTCAGCAGCCTGAGGCCAACCGCCTTTTCCAGCGCATTGACCCGCCGTGAGACCGTCGAGTTCGGCATGCCGATCGTCTCGGCCGCGCGCCGGAAGCTCCTCGCCTTCACGACCTCGACGAAGAGGCCCATGTCGTGCAGATGTTCCACGCCGATTGCTCCATCGGTGGATCAGTACACCTCAGCGCGACACGGTTTATCCCAATTCTCGGATTCTGGCCAATGGCTCAAGCTGGGGCAATGGCCATGCTGCACTGCCCACCAACAGCATTCGGAATGCAGACCGGCGGCCCGGCGCTACTCCGCCGCCTCGCGGTGCGGCACGCCCTGCTCGATGTCGAATTGCAGAATATCGTTGAAGCGGTTGAAGGCGCCGCACAGCGCGATACGCCAGGTCAGTTCGACGATCTGCGCCTCCGAGAAATGCGCACGCAGGCGATCGAAGATCTCGTCGCGGGTCTTGTTCCAGTTGTTGGTGACGGCGATCGAATACTCGACCACGAGCTTGTCGAGATCATCGAGCTCGGGATGATCCTTGGTGTCGAGCAGGCGCGCCGCGCCCTCCTCCGACACGCCCTGCACCTTGAGCTTCGGCGCATGATGCGAGACACAATAGTCGCATTTGTTGAGCAGCGACACCGTCACCAGCGCGAGCTCGAGATGACGCTTCGATACCACAGCCTCATCGGCGAGATCGACCAGCAGCGACCACATATGCTTGAAGATCGGCGGCCGATGCGCCATCACGCCCGCCTGATTCTCGAATGCGCCATAGGTCGTCATCTTGTCCCACAGCGGCTGGAGCGCGGGCGGCAGATCGGCCCTGGTTTTGATCGAAACGCGCGACATCGGTGTCATCCCTCAATGGAAATCGACGAGGATGCTGCCATATTTGGGAAGACTTGGCACCGCGCCACGGGAATGGCTGGGCTGTCGAGACCCACACGCTGCGGTTTCATGGTGGTGGCGACATTGAGCTTTCATTGCCGGCCGATATACTGCCGGTCCGGGATTCGATTGGGACCGCTGCGTGGCGATTGATCTAAAGACGATCGAGCAACTCGCCACCGACCAATCCTCGCTCAAGGCGGCGGCGGGGCTTGCCAAGCCGGCCAAATGGTCGGGGCTCGGGATGAGCCCTGATGGCGCGCTGGCGTGGGGCGAGTGCGCGGGCTCCGGCGCCAATCCCTATCGCGTGATGGCCGATCTGCGCGACCTCGGCAACAAGTGCACCTGCCCGTCGCGAAAATTTCCCTGCAAGCATGTGCTCGGCCTGCTGTGGCTGAAGGCCGAGGCAAAGGCGCCATTCCCATCGGCCGAGACACCGCCCTGGGTCAGCGACTGGCTCGGGCGGCGGCGCAGCAGCGGCGGTGCGCCCAAAGCCCCCGCCCCCAATGCTCAGCCTGCCGGCGACAAGGATGTCAGCGCGGCACAACTTGTCGAGCCGGAAGCGGCCGACGATCCCAAGGACATCGCGCGGCGCGAGGCTGCTGCCGCAAAACGCAGCGAGGACACCGAGCGCGCGATCCTGGATGCACTCGACGCGCTCGAGCAATGGATCGGCGATCAGCTGCGCATGGGACTTGCGCCCTTCATCGACGATGTGACCGCGCGGTGTCGGCGCATCGCCGCGCGCCTGGTCGACGGCAAGGCTGCGGTGCTCGCAGGGCGGATCGACGAGCTGCCCGGTCGTCTGCTCGCGCTCCCCGCAGGCGACCGCCCACGCGGCGCCGTGGTCGAGCTCGGCAAGCTGGTGCTGCTGGCGCGCGCCTTCCGCGCCAGCCCGCGCGACGCCGCGCTTCGCCGTGCCGTCGCCGCCTCGGAAACCCGCGACGCCGTGCTCGCCGGTCCGGAGACGCTGCGCGTGCCGTCGCAGTGGGAGGTGCTGGCCGAACAGGTTCAGACCCGCCGCGACGGCCTGGTGTCGCAGACCACGTGGCTGCTCAATCTCAGCGAGGCCGGTCCACGCTTTGCGATGCTGCTCGACTTCTTCCCGGCAAGCGCAGGGCGCCGCGGCTCCGTGTTCGCACCTGGCGAGCGATTTCGGGGTGAGCTTGCTTTCTATCCTGCGCAGCAGCCGCTGCGGGCGCTCCTGATCTCGCGCGACACGGCGGCTGATGCCACGTCGTGGCCGACACCGGAGGCCGCGCTCACCGACACATTGTCCGCGCCGCTGCTCGCCGAACCCTGGACGCTGGATATCCCGGTGCTGCTGCCGGCGGGACGGATCGCGCGCGACGACGCCGGGCATTCGTGGTGGCGGTCGGCCGACGGCTCGACCACGCTGCCGGTCGCCGGCAGTGCCGAGGGCCTGCTGTGCGGCACCGATCTCGAACGAACCGCCGCCATCTGGTCCGGCAATCGCCTTACCATCCTGGCTGCGCAGACGCGCTGGGGACGGATCGACGGCCATGACTGACGCGATCTTCGACACGATGGGCGCGGTCCTGACACGCTGGACGATGGGATCGGCCGCAGCGCCTGCCGCTGCGATGTGGCGTGACGAGCTCGGCAATGAGCCGGCGGAAGCGGAGCTGCGTTTGCTCGCCCTGTCGGGCCAGTTCCTTGGTGTTGCGGTCACGGCCGAGCCACCGGCGACGCTACATGTGCTGCCTGATATCCCTACCCTTGCATTGCCGACCGTCCCCGATGCGCTTCGGTCTTTGGTCCGTCGAATCTTGACGGCCAACAAGGACGCGCAATCCCGAACCGAGCTGATCCACTTCCTCGCCGCGCGCGGCTTCACCACGCATCCCGCCGACTGGATGCCCGCGGCTGCTGACGATGACGCCCCCGATGTGTACGCCTCGTGGCGCGACTGGGCCGACATCGCAGCCGCCAACGCCGTCAGCCGGCAGCCGATCGGCGACCTCATCACGGCGCAGAACTGGGACGACTTTTGGCCGGCCGCCCGCAAGGTCGCGCTGACAGCGCTGCGGCGGCGCGATCCGGCTGCGGCTCGCGCCGTCATGGAGGCCAAGCTCGGGCAGGAGAATGCTGATGTGCGGCTCCGCCTCTTGGCGCTGCTGTCTGATGAACTGTCCGACGGTGACGCTGCCTTCCTCGAAGGGCTCGCGGCGAACGATCGCGCGTCCAAGGTCAAGGCGCTCGCGACATCGCTGCTCGCGCGCCTCGGCCATGCCGCCTCGCCAGGTGAGGATACCGCCGAGCTTGCGGGGTTTTTCAGCGTCAAGACAAAGGGCCTGCTGCGTCGTTCGCGCGTGATCCAGTTCGAGAACACCAAGACGGCAGCGCAGCTGCAGCGCCGGCAGACCTTGTTCGACGGCGCGGATGTCACTTCGCTCGCCACGGCCCTCGGCCTGACGCCGCAGGAGCTAGTCACGATCTGGAGCTGGGGCGAGGACAAGGCCGCCGACGTCGGCCTGGTCAACGCCATCGTGCAAACCGGCACCGATGCGCTGGTTGCGGCGGCCGCCGACCTCGTGGCCGAGCAAGGCAGGATCAACATCGTGCTGACGCTGGTTCCGCGGCTCGCGCCAAGCCAACGGGCAAGGCGGACCGAGACGGCGCTGCGCGCAAGCGAGCTGCGCTTCGAGATCGCGAAGCTGATCGCAGGGCCGGCCGCGCGGCTCGACGATCCGCTGGCGGCACCGGCAGGCACGGCACTCATCACAGCCCTCCGCCGCGACGATGCGAAGCCGTCGGACCAGGCAGTCGAGCTGCACGCGCTCGGCCTGATCGTCTCGCGCGCGGCAGCGCGGCAGATCCTGGATCGATTGACCGGCGCGGGCCTGCTGCAGGGCGACCCGCGCCTCGACATGCTGCGGCTCAACGCCGCGTTGGACGACAATGGAGCAAAGCCATGAGCGAAAAACTGCGATTGCCGGCCGAGCAAAGCTATGCGGCCGAGCTGAAGGCGCTCGCTGCCGATGGTGGTCACCGCCCGCCCGGCTGGGCGCTGTCGCCGCGCCAGGTCGTGACCTATCTGATGGGCGGCAAGGCCGCCGACGGAACCGTGATCACGCCGAAATATGTCGGTGACAAGCGGCTGATCGAAACTGCGGTCGCGACACTCGCCACTGATCGCGCGCTGCTGCTGCTCGGCGTGCCCGGCACCGCGAAGTCGTGGGTCTCCGAGCATCTCGCAGCAGGGATCACCGGCGACTCGACGATGGTCATCCAGTGCACGGCCGGCACTGATGAGAACCAGATCCGCTATGGCTGGAACTATGCCCAGTTGCTCGCGCACGGCCCGAGCCGCGATGCGCTCGTCCCCACCCCACTGATGCGCGCGATGGAGAATGGAAAACTCTGCCGCTTCGAGGAACTGACACGGATGGGCAGCGATGTGCAGGACACGCTGATCACCGTGCTGTCGGAAAAGATGATGCCGATCCCGGAGCTTAATACCGCCGTCTATGCGCAGCGCGGCTTCAACATCATCGCCACCGCCAACAACCGCGACAAGGGTGTCAACGAATTGTCCTCGGCGCTGAAGCGGCGCTTCAACGTGGTCGTTCTGCCATTGCCCGACAATGCCGAGCAGGAAGTCGCGATCATCGTCAAGCGCGTCGGCGAGATGGCGCAGAATCTCGATCTGCCGGCGCCGAAGAACGTCGCCGAAGAGGTCGCGCGCGTCGTCTCGATCTTCCGCGAGCTGCGCTCGGGGACCACCGAGGACGGCAAGGTCGCGCTGAAATCGCCCTCCGGCGGCCTGTCGACCGCGGAAGCGATCGCGGTGATGATCGGCGGGATCAGCCAGGCGACATTCTTCAACGACGGCCGATTGACCCCGGAGACGCTTGCCAGCAACATGATCGGCGCGGTCGTGAAGGATCCCGTGCAAGATACGGCGGTGCTCGGCGAATATCTCGAGACCGTGCTGAAGAAGCGGCGCGGCTATGAAGGCTACTACGCGTCCCTCACTGACCTGATCTGACAAGCCATGCCCGGCGAGATCTTCCTGTTCGGCATTCGCCACCACGGCCCGGGCTCGGCCCGGCGGCTGGAGGAAGCGCTCGACGCGCTCAAGCCGGTTGCGGTGCTGATCGAAGGGCCGGCGGACGCGTCGGATCTGCTGCCGATGCTCGCAGACCCTGACATGACGACGCCGGTGGCACTCCTCACCTATGCCGAGGACAATCCGGCCAACGCCAGCTTCTTTCCATTCGCCGACTACTCGCCGGAATATCGCGCCGCGCGCTGGGCGGTGCGCCACGGTGCAGCGCCGCGCTTCATCGATCTGCCGGCGTCGGATCGTCTCGGCGTCGCGAGCAGCGACGCTGTAGACGAAGCCGCCGTCCCTACTGAAGAAGATCCGATCAGCCGCGATCCGATCGGCGCGCTGGCGACGGCTGCGGGTTATGACGACGGCGAATCCTGGTGGTCCGACGTCATCGAGGAAAATCCGGAGTCCGGTCCCGTGTTCGCGGCCGTCGCCGATGCGATGACGGCGCTGCGCGCGGAGTCCGGTCCGTTGTCGACCCGCGAGGCCGCGCGGGAAGCGCACATGCGGATCGAGATCGCGAAGACCGCCAAGGAGTGCGACGGCGCGATCGCGGTCGTGTGTGGCGCCTGGCACGTGCCGGCGCTGAGCGAACGCCGCAGCCTCGCTTCCGACAAGGAATTGCTAAAGGGACGGCCGAAGGCGAAGATCAAGGCGACCTGGGCGCCATGGACCGCACCGCGGCTGGCGCGCGCCAGCGGCTATGGCGCGGGCGTCGTTGCGCCCGGCTGGTGCGCGCATGTCTGGGACACGCGCGACGGCACCGATCGCGGCTCGACATGGCTCGCCAAGGTCGCGCGCGTGCTGCGCGACCGCGGACACTTCGTGTCGACCGCGTCCGTGATCGAGGCACTGCGGCTCGGGACCACGCTCGCAGCACTTCGCGACCGTCCCTCGCCCGGCTTCGAGGAATTGCGCGAGGCGGCAATCGCCTGCCTGTGCGGCGGCGAGCGTGCATTGTGGAACGACGTCGCGAACGAACTCTTGATCGGCGCCGGCGTCGGGTCGATTCCCGCCGGCACGCCGCTCGCGCCGCTGCTGGAGGATCTGCAGCGCCAGCAGAAGGCGTGCCGGCTGAAGCCCGAGGCACTGGAGCGGCCACTGACGCTCGATCTGCGCAGCGACAGCGGCCTGCAGCGCTCGACGCTGCTGCACCGTCTCAATCTGCTCGACGTGCCCTGGGGCCGGCTGACCGATGCCGGGCGCAGTCGCGGCACCTTCCGCGAGAACTGGCAGCTGCGCTGGGAGCCGGAATTCGCGGTGCGGCTGGTCGAGAATCTGATCCACGGCTCGACCATTGCGGATGCCGCGGGCGGGCGCGTGACCGATGCGATGCGGGAGGCCGCCGAGCTCGATACGCTGGCGACGCTGGTGCGCAATGCGATGATTGCCGACTTGCCGCGCGCCACCGAATTCGGCATCGCGGCATTGGAAGCGAAGGCCGCGTTGACCAGCGATTGCCACGCCCTCCTCGCCGCGCTTCCGCCGATGGCCGACATCCTGCGCTATGGCGAGGCGCGCGCCGGAACGGTCGAACATCTCGCCGCGCTGATGCCGCGCATCGTGATACAGGCGGCGCTCGCTCTGCCCTATGCCGCGCGCAATCTCGACGCGGCGGCCGCCGCCAAGCTGCGCGGCGCGATGCTCGCGGCTGACGGCGCGATCCAGCTTGCCCAACTCGAAGCCGACGTGGTGGCCGGCTGGCGCGACGCGCTGCAGACGCTGCTGCGTGACAACCAGGTGAGCCGGCTCGTCGCCGGCGCTGCCGCGCGGCTGCTCTACGAGGTCGAGCTGCTGACCGCGGATGCCGCCGCCGAGCTGCTGGCGCGGATGCTGTCGCCGGGCACGGCGGTCGCGGACGCCGCCGGCTTCTTCGAAGGTTTCTTCGAGGGCGCAGGTCAACGGCTGATCCATGATGCGGCGCTGCGCGGCGCGGTCGATAGCTGGCTGATGACGCTGGATCCGGAGACCTTCACCGCCAATCTGCCGCTGTTCCGACGCGTGTTCGCAGCGCTCGACCGCACTGAGCGGCGTCGGCTGATGGACTCCCTGTTCGGCCGCAGCGGCGGCGGCGCCAAGGGGTATCGGCTGATTCCAGGCGCCTCCGACCTCTGGCCGAAGCACCAGGCCCGCGTGATCGAACTCCTCACATCCGGAGCGCCGCGATGAGCGAGATGGACGAACGCAACCGCCGCTGGACGTTGGCGCTCGGTGTCGATCCCGAGGCGGAAGGCGCCGCGCTGTCCGACAGCGACCGGCGGATGTCGGAGGCGCTCACCGCGCTTTATGGCGACGGCGACGAGGCGCCGAAGAAAGGCCGTGGCGGTCTCGGCGGATCGGCGCCGCGGGTGGCGAAATGGCTCGGTGACATCAGGGAATTCTTCCCCGCGCCCGTGGTGCAGGTGATCCAGAAGGACGCCTTCGAGCGCAAGGGCCTGCGCCAGATGCTGATCGAGCCGGAATTCCTCGCCACCGTCGAGGCCGACGTCAATTTGATCGCAGACCTGGTCTCGCTGCGCGGCGTAATGCCCGACAAGACCAAGGAGACCGCGCGGGTCGTGATCGCCAAGGTGGTCAAGGAGCTGATGGAGCGGCTCGAGCGGCGTACCGCGGATGCGATCCGTGGCGCGCTGAACCGGTCGCAACGCACTCACCGGCCGCGCTTTTCCGACATCGACTGGCCGCGCACCATCAAGGCCAATCTGCGCCACTATCAGGCCGAGCATCGCACCGTGGTGCCGGAGCGGCTGATCGGCTTCATGCGCCACCAGCGGCGGATCGTCGATCTCGACGAGGTGGTCCTGTGCGTCGACCAGTCCGGCTCGATGGCGACCTCGGTGGTCTATGCCTCGATCTTCGCGGCGGTGATGGCCTCGCTGCCGGTGGTCGCGACCAAGCTCGTCTGCTTCGACACCGCGATCGTCGATCTCACCGAGGAGCTCGCCGATCCCGTCGAGGTGCTGTTCGGCGTCCAGCTCGGCGGCGGCACCGACATCAACCGCGCGGTGGCCTATTGCGAGGACAAGATCGAGCGGCCGACCAAAGCCCATCTGATCCTGATCACCGACCTCTATGAGGGCGGCAATGCCGATGCGCTGGTCGACCGGCTGGCGCGGATCGCGGTGCGCGGCGTCAACGTGATCGTGCTGCTGGCGCTGACCGACACCGGACGCCCCGCCTACGATCCCGCGCTCTCGGCCAGGGTCGCAGCCCTCGGCATCCCCGTGTTCGCCTGCACGCCCGATCAGTTTCCCGACCTGATGGCCACCGCCCTGAAGCGCGAGGACGTCGCCGCCTGGGCCGCGGACCAGGATATCAAGCTGATCCGCTCCGAAAGTTAGCGCCTCACGCCGGCGCCGGCATCGGTTGCTGCGGCTCGACCTTCGGGATCGGCTTGAAGTTCATGATGATCAGGAACGCGCCGAGGCCCATGATGCAGGAGCCGATATAGAGCCATGCGTAGCTCGCAAAGGTGTCGTAGATCAGCCCGCCCGCGAGCGGGCCGGTCGCCATGCCGAGGCTGCCGGCCATCGCGGTGCCGCCAATCACAGTGCCCATCATGCGCAGCGGGAAATTGTCGCGCGCGAGCGCCGCATAGAGCGGCATGGTGCCGGCATAGATGAAGCCGAACACCGCGGCGACTGCGTAGAATGCGGCGAGCTCGCGCACGAAGACGTAGCCGAGCGCGCCGAATGCCTGCGCCAGCAGACCGAACACCAGCACGCGCTTGGCGCCGAAGCGGTCGCCGAGCAGGCCGAAGCCGATGCGGCCGAACAGTCCCGCAAAGCCTTCCATGCTGTAGATCGTGACGGCCGCCGCGAGCGGAATGCCGCAGCTCACCGCATAGCTGACGGTGTGGATGATCGGGCCGGAATGCGTGGCGCAGCAGAAGAAATTGGTCGCGAGCAGGATGATGAATTGCGGCGAGCGCAGCGCCTGCGCCATCGACATCTCTCCGGACGCGGCCGGGCCGCCCGCTGGCGAAGCGGCAGCGGCCTGCAGGGCCGGCGGACGGCGCACCAGCAGCGACGCCGGGATCATGATCGCGGCGACGATACCGGCGACGATCTGCATCGAGGTCCGCCAGTCATGGTGCGAAACCAGCCAGGCGACCATCGGCGCCATCGTCATCGGCGCAATGCCCATGCCGGCCGAGACCAGCGACACCGCAAGGCTGCGATGGGTATCGAACCAGCCCGTCACCGTCGCCATCATCGGCGCGAAGATCGCGGCCGTTGCGCCGCCGACCATCAGGCCGAAGATGAACTGGAACGCGATCAGCGATGTCGCCATGCTCGCGAGCGCAAGGCTCAGCGCAATCACGATCGAGCCGGTCAGCACCACCGGCAGCGGCCCGATGCGGTCGGACAGCGTGCCCCAGATCATGCTTGAGAAGGCCATCGCGAGGAAGCCGATGGTCATCGCGCTCGATATGCCCGTCACCGACCAGCCGGTGTCGTGCGCGATCGGCTGCAGCAGCACCGGCAACGAAAACATGCCGCCGATCGCAACGCAGCCAAGCGTGCCACCTGCCGCCACGATCACCCAGCGATAGCTCGAATTGGTCATTCCTGATCTCCCTGTCTTCCCGTTCGGAATGAAGACGAACGGGACAGACCGGATTCCGACATCCGAGCCTCACTTTTTTGCGAGCTGACGTCCACCCTCCCTTGCCCCCTCGCCCCCGGTGCTGCGCAGGAGATTGTCGCGCAGCCGGCTCACCGTCTGCTGCACGACCGGAAATTCGTCGCCGAGGCCGGTCGCTGCGACCATGGGATGGCCGATATCCTTCTCGATCAGCTTGCGGCCCGCGGGCGTCAGGCTGACACGCACCTGCCGCTCGTCGGCGGCATCGCGGCGGCGCGCGATGTAGCCCATCTGCTCGAGCTTCTTGAGGATCGGCGTCAGCGTGTTGGATTCCAGAAACAGCTTTTCGCCGAGCGCGCTGACGGTCTGCTCGTCCTCCTCCGACAGCGCCACCAGCGTGATGTACTGGGTGTAGGTCAGCCCGACCGCATCCAGGATCGGCTTGTAGGCCCGGCCGAACGCCAGATTGGCGGAATAGACCGCAAAGCACAGGAAATTCGAAAGTTTTCGCTCGCGCGGGGCGGCTTTCGGGGCACGGGTCACGGGGAACCTCCGGAATTTGTGATCTCGCCGGCAATATATATCGTATCCGATTAAATCGGAAGAGCTTGACTTGGTCGAGACACCGGCCTATTTCACATCGCATCAGATTAAATCGGACACGATCAATATTCACCAGAAGGAGTTCGCCATGACCGCCACTGCAACATCAACCGCCGCGAAGGTCCTCTTCACCGGCAAGACCCACACCACCGCCGGCCGCAACGGCGCCGCGCGCTCGGCCGACGGCTTCGTCGACGTCAAGCTGGCGCAGCCGCATCCGGCCGCCGAAAACCTGTTCGGCGCCGCCTGGTCGGCCTGCTATCTCGGCGCGATCCAGCTCGCCGCAGCCCAGCGCAAAGTGAAGCTGCCCGCTGAGCCCGCTGTCGATGCCGAGATCGACCTGAACCAGGCCGGCGGATCCTTCTTCCTGCGCGCCCGTCTCAACGTCAGCCTGCCCGGCATCGACCGCGCGGTTGCCGAGGAGCTGATCGAGGCCGCGCACGGCATCTGCCCCTACTCCAAGGCCGTCCACGGCAACATCGACGTGACCACGACGCTCGCCTGATCGCGGCAGCGCGGACAATACGCCATGCCAATCTACCTCCCCGACGCGGACCGGCCGCATCACGGCCAAGTCCGCGGTCCGGACCAGACAAAGGAATTCGTCATGACCAGCCTCTTGAAGGCGCGCGTCCTCGCCCGCGCCGCCCTGCTCGCCGCAAGTTTCCTCACCATCCCGAGCGCCCAGGCGCAGCAAGCCGGCATCACCCGCACCGATTTGCAGCGCCGCGACCTCAGCGCACCCGGCCGCGAAGCGATCCAGGTCCGCGTCGACCTCGCGCCCGGTATCGCCTTCCCCAACCACACCCATCCCGGCGAGGAGATCATCTACGTGCTGTCGGGTACGATCGAATACGACGTGGCCGGCAAGCCGACCACGCTGAAGGCCGGCGACGTGCTGTTCATTCCGGCGGGTACCGTGCACGCGGCGAAGAATGTCGGGAACGACAATGCGAGCGAGCTTGCGACATACATCGTCGAGAAGGGCAAGCCGACGCTGACGCTGGCGAAGTGATGGATGCCGAAGCGCGCCGCGCCGGAAGTCCGTAGCCCGGATGGAGCGCAGCGAAATCCGGGACAGCTTCTCCGCAGATCGACCGCCCCGGATTGCGCTTCGCTCCATCCGGGCTACGGCTTCTCCGTCCGAGGAAACAGCATCCACAACAACACCGCCGCAACGAGCGTCACGCAGGCGATGCCGGTCGACAAATACAGCACGCCAGCGTTGCCGATGCGGTCGATGACGACGGCATAGACCAGCGGGGCCGCCGCCGGCAGGATGAAGCTCGGCACGATGAGGCGGCCGACCAGCGTGCCGTAGCTCCCGACATCGAACAGCACCAGCGGCAAGGTGCCGCGCGTGATCGTGAGGATGCCGTTGCAGGCGCCGTAGAGCAGCGCAAAGGCAATTGCCATCGCGGTCGAGGCGCCGCTGAACAGTCCGGCGATGAAGGACAGCGGCGTGATCAGGCAGGCCGCCAGGTTGAGCGCGACGGGATCGATCCGTCTGCCGAACAGGACTTCGCAGAGACGCGCCGCCGATTGTCCGACGCCGCGCAATGTTGCGATCCACACTGCAACTGAGGCGCTGAGCCCGAGACCCGTGAGCACGGCGATCATGTACGCGGACAGGCCGGCGTTGAGGAAATTGGCACCGGTCGCGATCACCGCATAGAGCCCTCCTCCGATCAGCACGCTGCGCGGATCGGACGCGCGCAGCTTTCGCCGTTCGGGATCGTCGTGACGCGGCACGCCGGCGTATCGATGCGTCGGGATGGCGAGATGCAGCGGGATCGTCAGCAGCGCGACGGCTGCGTAGACGAAGAGCGCGATGCGCCAGCCGAAATGCTGCGAGAGGATGTGGCCGAGCGGCCAGAACACCGTGGCGGCGAGTCCACCGAGCAGCGTGATCTCCGCCATGGCCCGGCGTGCGTCGGGTCCGCCGATCCGCGCCAGCGCCGCGAAGGCGGCATCGTACAGCGTCAGCCGCATGCCGACACCGAGCACCATCCAGGCGGCGAAATAGAGGCTCGTCTGTTGCGCTGACGCGAGTCCGGTACAACCGGCCGCATTGACCAGCGCGCCGGTGACCATGACGTCGCGGCCGCCGCGGCGATCGACCCATTTTCCGACCAGCGGCGACGTGACGCCCATCACCAGGAGCGCCATTGCAAAGCCGCCATAGACGATGTCGCGGCTCCAGCCGAGATCGGCGGCGATCTCTTCGCCAAAGCCGCCGATCAGATAGTAGGTAACGCCCCAGGAGATCAGCTGGGCCAATCCAAGGGCGACTACGACCCGCCGCGCGATCACGTCGCGACGTCTCCCGGCGATGTGGCCGCGCCGGGGCCGAGCGCGCGCTGCATCAGCACGGTGTCGACCCATTGCCCGAGCTTGAAGCCAACCGAGGCAAGCGTGCCCACCGGCTGAAAGCCCATCCGGCGATGCAGCGCGATCGAGCCGGCATTGGCGCTGTTGCCGATCACGGCCAGCATCTGCCGCCACGGCCCCGCCTCGCAGCGCGCGATCAGCTGGTGCAGCAAGGCGGCGCCGATGCCGCGCCCGTGCACCGTGTCTGACACATAGACGGAGTCTTCGATCGTATGACGATAGGCCGGCCGCGGCCGATAGGAGGTCGCGTAGGCATAGCCGACGACCTGCCCGCCGAGCTCGGCGACGAGAAAGGGCAGTCCGGCCGCGACCACGGCGGCGCGACGTGCGCGCATCTCGTCAGTGGTCGGCGGCACCTCCTCGAAGGTCGCCAGTCCCGTCAGCACATACGGCGCGTAGATCCGCTGCACCTCGGCCATGTCGGCTTCCGCCGCAGGCCGGATCACGACCTCCCTGCTCATGTCCCTCGTCTCGCCTTGCTCGATTGCACTGCCCGAGCATGCGGCGTTCGCCTCTATAAGTGAAGCTTTGGGAGCTTATGCAGAGCATAAGGGATGCTTTGACTTCGTAGGATGGGTGGAGCGAAGCGATACCCATCATCTCGCCACGCGGCACGAATGGTGGGTTTCGCTGCGCTCTACCCACCCTACGAGTCCTCGCGCCATCTCGTGACCAGCCGCAGCCACGGCGGCAGATGGAAGGCGCACATCAGGAGATACATCGCGACCATGCCGGTGAATGGCGATGCATCGGACGCGCAGAGCATCGCGGGCATATTGCCGTCATGAAGACCGGTGACCAGCGCCATGACGGCGAAAGTTGGTGCCGCCGCTAGTGATAGCCAATGCGCAGGGCGCGGCCGAACATCTGGGGCAATTGCATCCATCGTGCTGGACATCATGCATCTCCTCGCGTTCGGCCGTGCCTACCTGAAGACCTACCCGTTCCGCTTGCGGAACGCGGCCTCGCCGGCATCCGACACGGCGACCCATTTCGGATCGGGCGCGGCGTTGGGGACGTAGCTGTCGTGCCAGTTCCACCATTTGTAGGGCCGGGTCTGCGGATAGCCCTTCGGCGAATCCTCCCACTCCTCCTGGCGGCCGAGCGCGGTCATGTCGAGATAGCTCCACACCGTGCCCATCGCCTCGTCGCCGCGGCTGTTGATCATGTAGGTGCGGAAGATGCGGTCGCCGTCGCGGATGAAGGCGTTGTGGCCGTGCCACTGGTCGACGCCGTGATCGAGGTCGAAATTGTCCGTGATGCTGTACCAGGGGATATGCTCCCACCCCATCCTCGCCTGCAGCCGCTTGATATCGGCCTGCGGCGCGCGCGAGGCGAAGGCCAGTGACGTGTCCTTGGCGTGCAGATGGCTGAGATGGCTGACCTGGTCGGCGACCATGGAGCAGCCGATGCAGGCATGCTCCGGCCAGCCATGGACGCCGGGCTCGAAGAAGGCGCGGTAGACGACGAGTTGATGTCGCCCCTCGAACAGGTCGTTGAGGCTCGCTTTGCCATTGGGACCATCGAACGTATATGTCTTGTCGACAGCCTGCCACGGCATCCGCCGCCGCTCGGCGGCCAGTGCGTCGTGGGCGCGGGTCAGTTCCTTCTCCTTGACGAGCAGTTTTTCACGCGCGGCTGTCCACTCCTGGGGTGAGACGATGTTTGGCGTGTTCATGGTGTAGCTTCCTTCCTATGGTTCGTGACCTTGGCTTAACGCGCCACATCGAGGCGGTGGGAGTGACAAGTGTGACGGGATTTCGATGGACTCGCTGATCACGGCGGCAGCGCGGGCCCTCGCCGCGGGAGATCTCCTCGGCGTGTTGAAGCGGGTTGCGCTGCGCGAGGACCCGCCGGCGCTTGCGCTTCGCGGCATCGCGATGGCCCAGCTCGGCGATTACGCGCGCGCGAAGGCTCTGTTGCAAAGCGCGGCGCGTGCGTTCGGTTCCCGTGAAACCGTGGCGCGGGCGCGCTGCGTCGTCGCGGAGGCCGAAATCGCGCTGGTGTCGCGGGATCTCGGCTGGTCGCCGCAGGCCCTTGGTGCAGCGCGTGCAACATTGGAACGGCATGGCGATCGCCTGAACGCCGCGCATGCCAGGCATCTCGAGGTGCGGCGTCTGCTCTTGATCGGCCGGCTCGACGATGCCGAGCGCGCGCTCGACGGCCTCGACGTGGCGCCGCTGCCGCCGGCCTCGCGCGCGGCGCATGATCTGGTCGTTGCAGGAATTGCAATGCGGCGGATTCGCGCGAAGGCCGCGCGGGCGGCGCTGATGCGGGCCAGGCAGGCTGCGCTGGAGGCCAGCATCCCTGCCCTGATCGCGGAGGTGGACGGCGCGCTGCACGCGCTGAACATGCCGGTGGCGCGGCTGATCGCGAACGGTGAAGAGAAGCAGCTGCAGCTCGACCACGTCGAAGCGGTGCTGACATCCGACACTGTTGTCGTGGATGCGTGCCGGCATGTCGTGCGCGGTGGGGATCAAGTGGTGTCGCTGGCAAAGCGCCCTGTCCTGCTCGCGCTGGCGCGGGCGCTTGGCGAAGCCTGGCCTTCCGACCTCGGACGCGACGAGCTGGTCCGGCGCGTGTTCCGCGCCAAGCGCGCCGATGAATCGCATCGCGCGCGGCTGCGGGTCGAGATCGGACGGCTCCGCACCAAACTGCGGCCGCTGGCGAGCGTGAGCGCGACGGCGCAGGGCTTTGCGCTGACGCCACGCCGCGCAGCCGGGATCGTCGTGCTGGCGCCGCCGGTCGAGGATCAGCATGCCGCCGTGATCGCCTTCCTCGCCGACGGCGAGTCGTGGTCGAGCTCGGCGCTGGCGCTCGCGCTCGGCGCCAGTCCGCGCACGGTGCAGCGCGCGCTCGACCAGCTTGCGGTCGCGGGCAAGGTGCAGGCTTACGGCCGCGGCCGCGCACAACGCTGGATGACGGCGCAGGTCGCGGGTTTCACGACAACCTTGTTACTCCCGGGTCCGCTGCCGAGCGACTAGATGATGATCATGCCCCCGGCAATTGAGAGTGCAGCCATGAAAACTTCTTCAGCCGAAATCCTCCGCGAATACGGCCCCTATCCCGAGGCCGCGCGCGTCAACGGCGTGACCTTCGACGGCCGGCATGTCTGGATCGCTTCGGGCGACAAACTGATCGCGCTCGATCCGGACAGCGGCAAGCCGCAGCGCACGATCGATGTCGCCTCCCATGCCGGCACCGCCTTCGACGGCAAGCACCTCTATCAAATCGCCGAAGACCGCATCCACAGGATCGACCCGGCCAGTGGCCGTATCCTGCACACGATTCCGGCGCCCGGCGGCGGCGGCGATTCAGGTTTGGCCTGGGCGGAAGGATCGCTGTGGGTCGGCCAACATCGCGACCGCAAGATCCACCAGATCGATCCCGAGACCGGCGCGATCCAGCGCACCATCGAGAGCAACCGCGTCGTCACCGGCGTCACCTGGGTCGATGGCGAGCTCTGGCACGGCACCTGGGAAGGCGAGGAGAGCGACATCCGGCGTATTGATCCGCAAACGGGAAAAGTGCTGGAGCGGCTGGAAATGCCCGCGGGCACCGGCGTGTCGGGCATGGAGAGCGACGGCGGCGATACCTTCTTCTGCGGCGGTGGCGGCAGCGGCAAGCTGCGCGCGGTGCGGCGGCCGAAGCGGGCGAAGGCGACGTGAGCGCCCGACGCATGCATCTCTCTTTCGTCATGGCCGGGCTCGTCCCGGCCATCCACGTCTTTGGAACCGAGACGTGGATGCCCGGCACAAGGCCGAAGCTTGTTGACCTGCCGATAATATCTGACTAAAGTCAGATATCATGCTTGACCCCGTCACCCGCGTTCGCCGCTTCAACCGCGCCGTCACAAGAGCCGTCGGCGCGCTCGACACCTCGTTCCTCGGCCGTGGCCGGCCGCTCGGCGCGGCGCGGGTGCTGAATGCGATCGGGCATGGGCGCTCGGAGGTCGGCGAGGTCAGGGATTATCTCGGACTCGATTCCGGCCTGATGAGCCGCCTGCTCCGCAGTCTCGAAGACGAAGGACTGATCGAGACATCAGCGCATGGCGACGACGCCCGCCGACGCGTCGCGAAGCTGACGCGCGCGGGCAAGCGCGAGTTCAGTGCCTATGAGGCGCTCTCCAACAGCCAGGCGGAGGATTTTCTCGCCCGCAACACGCAACGCGAAGCCTTGCTGGCGGCGATGGACCTGATCGCGTCGGCGCTCGGCCGCGACGCGACAGATTTGCGCGAGATGGATCCGCGCGGCGACGAGGCGCGCTACTGCCTCGGCGAATATTACGCCGAGCTCGCGCGCCGCTTCAAACAGGGCTTTGACGTCAAGCTGTCGCGCGACCCCGATGCTGCTGACATGGTGCGCCCGCGCGGCAGTTTTGTCGTCGCGATGTCCGACGGCCTGCCGATCGGCTGCGTCGGCCTGAAAGGCAGCGGCAGCGAGATCGCGGAGATCAAGCGGCTGTGGGTCGCGCCGTCAGCGCGCGGCCTCGGCCTCGGCCGCCGCCTGATGGACGCGGCAGAGGCCGCCGCGCGCGAGCTCGGCATCGCGGTGCTCAGGCTCGACACCAACAGCGCGCTCCCCGAGGCCGGCCAGCTCTATCGCCGCACCGGCTGGACCGAGATCCCGCGGTTCAACGACGATCCGTATCCGGATCTGTTTTTCGAGAAGCGGTTGTAGGGCGGATTAGCGTTAGCGTAATCCGCCATCCTTCGCCGCGATACGCGTCGGTGGATTACGCCTATCGGCTAATCCACCCTACCGCAGCCCCTGCTTCTCGATCCAGTCATTGACCAGCTTCGCGATGTCGTCGGAGTTGCGGTCCATCATCATCATGTGGGTGTTGCCCTTGATCCCCATCTTGGGCAGCTCGAACGTATCGACCTTGCCGCCGGCGGAGGCAATCGCCTGGCTCCATTTGGTCGGATTGACCACGAGCTTCGACCACACCGGCACGCGGTCGATGTAATCGCCCCACACGATCAGATGCGGCACGTCCTTCAGCCTGGCGGCATCGGCCTTGGCGGGATCGGGCGCACCCGAGGGCTCGATCGCGATCAGCGCCTTCACCTTGTCGGGCGCGTTGAGCGCGGCGGTGAAGCCGAAATTGCCGCCCTGGCTGTGCACCACGACGATGCACGGGCACACCTTCTGCACCAGCGCGTCATAGGCCTTCTGCGTCGCCGCATCATTGGTCGCCCAGCGCGGGATGCCCTGCTTGGCGAATTGATCGAACGCCTCGATCGGAAACTGCTCGCCGTCGAACGCCTCGCGCTTGCCGCCGACCTCGTAAGCCGGCCCGATCCGGAACAGCTCCCAGGCTTCCTTCTTCGGCCGGAAGAACGGTTCGCTCTTGAAGATTTCCGGATAGCGCGCCCAGGAGGCGCGGCCGCGCTCGACCGCATCCGAGACGTAGACGTCATAGCCGGCGTTGAGGAAGAACTGCTGCCAGCCCGGCTTGCCGTCGGGCTTGGTCTCCCAGGTGACGCCCGACAAGCCGCCGCCATGCCAGAGCAGCAGCGGCAGTTTCGACTTCGGCGCGGCCTGCTTGACGTACTGCACATACATCTGCTCGACCTCGAACTCGCCGTTCGGATCGACCTTGATCGGCGGCGCGCCGGGCGAGAACACGATCTCCTTCGAGGCAAGTCCGTTCAGCGTCTCCGTGCGGCCGCCGACATGGAAGCTGCCGACCTCCTTGACGAGATAATCGGCCGCCGCCGGCGTCGCCGCCGTGACGATGGCAGCCAGAGTGATCGCGATCGCGCGCATGAGTTTGCCTCCCCGGATTGATATTGTTGTGCGCATTGTTATGCCATGCGCCGATGCACGGCAATTTTGGACGTGCTAGAAGGGCCCGGCAAAACGAAATAGCTCACATGCCGCTGCGTCCGATCATCCGCTATCCCGACCCGCGCCTCGCCCTGCCCGCCGCGCCCGTCACCGCCTTCGACGACGGCTTGCGCGAGCTCGCGCAGGACCTGCTCGACACCATGCACGCCGCCCCCGGCATCGGCATCACCGCGCCGCATATCGGCGTCGCCTTGCGCGTCGTCGTGCTCGACCTCGGCGACAGCGACGGCGCGCGGACTTACGTCAATCCGGAGATCGTCCAGGCCTCGGCGGAGATGATCATGCACATGGAAGGCAGCGTCTCGATGCCCGGCGTTCGCGACGAGATCGAACGTCACGCTCGCGTGCGGGTCAGCTATCAGGACATCGACGGCATCAGGCAGAGCGAGGAGTCCGAGGGACTGCGCGCAGTTTGCCATCAGCATGAGATCGATCAGCTGAACGGCCTGTTCTGGATCAAGCGGCTGTCACGGCTGAAGCGGGAGCGGCTGATCAAGCGGTTCGAGAAGATGGGGCGGAATTCGTAGGGCGGTTGGTCCTGTTGCGTCACAAAAGTCCAAGCCCCTCATCCTGAGGAGCTTGCGAAGCAAGCGTCTCGAAGGACGAGGCCACCAGCCGGGCCACATGGTTCGAGACGCGCTGCGCGCTCCTCACCATGAGGGACAACATACACCCTACCCCGTGCCTCACGGCTTGAACGCGACACCATCGATATATTTCGCCGGCGGCTTGCCCAGCGCCTTCTTGAACATCGTGATGAAGGCCGTGACGGACTCATAGCCGAGATCGGCCGAGACTTGTTGCACGCTGGCGCCGGCGGCGAGTTCGCGGATCGCGACGATCAGGTGCAGCTGCTGGCGCCAGCGGCCGAAGGTGAGCCCGGTCTCCTTGACCACGAGGCGCGCGAGACTGCTCTCGCTCAGCGCGACGCGATCGGCCCATTCCGCCAGCGTGCGGCGATCGGACGGGTCTTTTGCAAGGCTTGCAGCAATCCGCTTCAAGCGCGGCTCGGACGAGAGCGGCAGATGCAGCTGCTGCACGGGCATACGCGGGAGCTCACGCAGCAGCACGCTCGTCAGGAGGTCCACGCGCTCATCATCGTCAGCGGCCTGATCGGACAGCTCGACGATCACTTCACGCAGCAGCGGCGAGATCGACAGCGTGCAGCAGCGATCCGGCAGCGCGACATTGTCGGGCGCGATGTAGACGAAGAACAGCCGCGCATTGGCGGTCGCGCGATTGCTGTGCGGCATGCCGCCGGGAACCCACACCGCGCAATGCGGCGGTACCATCCACAGGCCTGACGGCACGCGGCAGGTGACGCCGCCGCCCAGCGCAAAGACGAGCTGCCCCTTGCGGTGGCTGTGATCGGCCACCTCTGCTTTGGTACCTGTGACGTCGACGCGCACGGCGATGACCGGCGCGGCGACGGCGTCCACATCGAGGTTCAGCCAGGGATACTGGAGGGGCTGTCGCATGCCTGACAGTTTTTAGCGATTGATTGGCTGAATATCTAAATTCGCCGGACGGCAAAGTCGATAGGTTTCCGCTCACACAATCAGGAAACACGACCGTGCACGCCCCTATTTCCAGACCTGCCGAACTCGGACGAGAGGTCCGTACCCAATCCGGTCTCGTGCGCGGTCACGCGCGCGACGCAAACGGCGTGCTGGCGTTCAAGGGCATCCCCTACGCGACGCCGCCGGTCGGGCTGCTGCGCTGGCGCACGCCGCAGCCGCGCGCGCCCTGGGTCGGCGTGCGCGACGCCCTCACCTTTGGTGCCGGCTGTCTTTCATCGCTCGAGAATGATCACCGACCAGGGCCGCGCAGCGAGGATTGCCTCTATCTCAACGTCTGGACCGCCGCGACAGAGGCTCACGAGAAGCGGCCCGTGATGGTGTGGATTCACGGCGGCGGTTTTCAGTTCGGCTCATCCGCCAATCCGTCCACCGATGGTGGGCGGCTCGCCGCCAAAGGCGTCGTCGTCGTCAGCTTCAACTATCGCCTCGGCATCTTCGGCTTTCTCGCCCATCCCGATCTCGACGCTGAGGCACCTTCAGGCAATTACGGCCTCAGGGATCAACTGGCGGCGCTGCGCTGGGTCAAAGCCAATATCGCTGCCTTCGGCGGCGACCCTGATAACGTCACCCTGTTCGGCGAATCCGCCGGCGCGATGGCCGTTGGCATCCTGATGGCCTCTCCGCTCGCGCATGGCTTGTTCCACAAGGCGATCGGACAGAGCGGCGCATTCTGGGATGGCCGGCACGGACCACTGCAAAGCTTCGACGAAGCCCGCGCCCGCGGCGTCGCCTTCGCGCGCGGGCAAGGCAACGCGTCGATATCAGCCTTGCGCGCCATACGCGCCGAGCAGCTGAACGCAGCCGCGTCCTGGAACTTCAAGATGGACCACGTCGTATCGGCGTTCTCACCGAGTATCGATCGCCACGTCGTGCCCGACGTGCCCGCCCGACGCTTCCTGCGCGGCGAGCAGATGCGGATCCCCCTGCTCGCCGGCTGGAATGCCGCGGAGGAATTTCCCTTCATGGCACAATCGCTCCCCGCTCAATCGGCGCAAGCCTTTCGCGCCGCAGCCGAGACGATGTTCGGCAAAGAGCGCATGGCGGATTTCCTGAAGGTCTACCCCTCCGCGACCGACGCGGAAGCAAAGGTCTCCGCCGCCGCGCTCACCGGCGACACCGTGATCGGCGAACAGGTCTGGCAGTGGCTGCGGCTGCATCGCCTGGGCGGAGCGCCCGTCTACGGCTACCATTTCAGCTACACCTCGCCCTACACGCCGATCGCCTCGCACGTCACCGAGATCCCGTTCGTGTTCGGCACGTTGACGCCGCAGCAGGTGATCGGGTGCGCGGTGCCGCCGGCGGAGGAGGATCGAGCGTTGGCGGAGACGATGATGAGCTACTGGGTGAATTTCGCGAGGTGCAGCGATCCGAATGGATCGGGTCTGCCGGTGTGGCCCGCGTATGAGACAGATGTCGTGCAGATCATCGGCACAACAATCGAGTCCGGCGCAAATCCGCAGGCCGCACGCTTGCGGTTTCTCGGCAGCTTCAGGCAGGACGGAGTCTTGCCGACACGTTGGCGGGAGATGGCATCGACGACAGCACGATGACCTCGCCGCTCTGGACTGCAATCGCCCTTATCGTCTCTTCGATCGAGGGCCCCCCTGTCCCGAACCGACCATGGACGGAAGACAGGAACAGGCCCGTCCGGCCCGGACCAGGCGATCGCGTCGGGCAAGACGCGTGAGTGCCTGCGCAGCTCGTTGCCAAGATGCAGCGGAGCCTTGACGGAAACGCCGGTGCCCGCAGGCAGGCCTTCCACATCTCCGAGACCGCGGCGACCATCGTTGCAAATTGTAACGGGGCTTCCCATCTTCCGAGGTCACTCGGGTTCGAGCGTGGCAGACGATAGGGCCGAGGCGACTGCGCCACCTGACAGTCTCGTCGTTTCGTCAAGCTCCCAAGACCATCGGCCGTTGGAGCACCGTGAAGAGCTTCTGGGCGAGCGGCTGCATAAACATCGTCATCGTGCCAATCCCATCTTCGTTTAGTGCCAAGAGCTGGATGGAATGCGCGTTCCAGCGGCCTTCCGCGCCCAAGGAATAGAGGGCGAACGCGGGCTGCAGGTTCGCGCCGACCGGGACGAGACGGAAGCCGCGATAGGCTGGCCAAACGGCTCCGAAGAATCCCCTGATGGAGCGGCGGCCGTGATACCATTCTCGCCAAGGCGGCATCGAACAGACGGCGTCCTCCTTCAGGAGCGCGACAAAGCGTTCGAGGTCGGCACTCTCCCACGCCTGCACATAGCGTTCCAGCAGGCTCCGCTGGTGCTCATCGGCCATTGGGACCAGTGGAGCGGCGCGACCAAGTGTGGCCAGCCTAGCTCGCGCCCTCTGCAGCGCGCTGTTCACGGACGCGACCGAGGCGTCGAGCACAGCGGCGACCTCGATCGCGGACCAGCCGAGGACATCGGCCAGCAGCAGAACCGCACGCTGGCGCGGCGGTAGCTGCTGGATCGCTGCGATGAACGCGAGGCGGACGGACTCGCGCAGCTCGTAGCGGGCATCTGGGCCGGCGGCCGGATCCGGCAAGTTCTCCAGCTCGGCGTCCGGATAGGGCTCGACCCACAGCGATTCCGCATCCGGCCGCCCCCGCGGCCGTTCGCTAGACGGGCCGCCCAGTTGGTCAGGCATCAACCGGCCGCGCCTCGAACGGCTCGCCACCATGTTGAGGGCCACATTCGTCGCGATCCGATAGAGCCAGTTCTTGATCGAGGCGCGCGCCTCGAAATCGTCGAAGCCCCGCCAAGCACGCAGCATTGTTTCCTGGACCGCATCCTCGGCCTCGTGCAGGGAGCCCAGCATGCGATAGCAATGCAGCTTGAGCGCGCGGCGATGCGCCTCGGCCGCCTTGGCGAAGTCGGCGCGACCGGGTGGAACGCCGCCGACAGAGCCCACGAGCGTCCTGTCTTTCATTGCAACACGCTCAAACTTCCAGCTCCACAGCTCTTCCACTTTGGCATCTTCAACTCGCCGCCGCCATGCCATTGGCTGAAATGGTGAAGATCGATCCGGGCTCCACCGGTGGCTTCTTTGCAACGTCGAGCACCGCCTCGGCCACATTTGTGGGCGACTGTCGCGGCCCCATATTGTCGAGAAATTTTTCCGCTGTAACGCCGAGGTATTGAGCGTAGCCATTCACTGCGGCCTGCCCGAGGTCGGTCTCTGGCATGACGCGGGAGGGTACGAGCGCCATGAAGCGGATGCCGAGCTCCAGGCGATCGGATTCGGCTTGGCAGTACTTGGCGATGAACATTTGCATGCGCTTGGCGCCGGCATAACCGCCCGAGATCGGCGAGCCGCCAAGGCCGGCGCCGCTAGAAATAATCACGACGGTCGAGCCCGGCGCGAGTGGCGCCCGCAGCGCCGCTCGGCAGAACAGGAAGGCCATCTTGGTGTCGACCTCCCAATTCACCCCGAATTCGGCCCAGGTGAGCTCGGATATCGGCCGGACCGGAGGCGTAGCGCCGCCGCAGATGACCAAGAGGTCGGGCCTCGTCTTCCGGAAGACTTTCCGTGGCGCGGCTTCGGTCGCGGCGTCCAGCGCCATCGTCTCAACGCTGCGCGTGCGCTTCGCGAGCTCGGCCAGGCCGCGTCCTTGTCTGGCGACCGCCAGGACCTGCGCGCCCTCGGCCGACGCGCGCTGCACGATCTCGCGTCCGACGCCCCGGCTCGCGCCCAGCACGACCACGCGCTTGCCCTGTAGCGGCCCATTCTCCGACGACATGGTTCAAATCACCTCAGATATCATTGTCGTTGTCGAGATCGCGGGCGACGGGAAACTCATCGGTCCGGCGAAGACTCTTTAGGTTCGCCCGCCGCACCGAAGCGATCGGCAGCCCACGCCTCAACGCAGATGGACCTCGACGTACTGTGCGATGCGGACTGCCCGTTAATCGACGATGAGCCCGCCGGTGAGGTTGGCCACGGTCCCGGTCACGCCGCTCCCTCGGTCGGAGGCCAGGAAGGCGGCCATCTCCGCCACTTCCGAAACCCGGGACGAGCGCTTGCGATGCGTCAGGCTTTCGCCGAAGGCTTGGAACTGCTCTCGGGAGATCCCCATCGCCTCAGCATGGAGACCGTAGACAACGTCAATCGTCTTCGTCTCCGGCATGCCCGACGAGCGGATACAAACTGCGCGGACACCGTTAGCGCCGAATTCCGCGGAGAGATTGCGGTTCAAGGCCTCCATAGCGGCCCAGGCGGGGCCCATTCCGCCAACTCGAGCCAACCCGAGGCGAGCCGGCTCGGGCGTGTTCATCAGCAACACGCCCGAGCCCTGTTCGGCCATCCGCCGCGCGGCGGCCCGCGCCGTCAGAAAGTGCGACCGGAGGTAGAGGGTGATCGGCGCGGCGAAGGCATCCACCGACAGCTGAGCGATCGGGATGCCCTGGGTCCCGGGCTGCGGGACAGGGGTAATGCCGTTGAACGAAACGTCGAGCCGTCCCGTAGCCTCGAAGACCCTGGCAACGTGGCCTTCGACAGCCGCTTCGTCGAGGGCGTCGACCTGGAAGGCCTCCGCCGCTCCGCCGGCGGCAACGATCTCCCGTGCGACCCGCTCGACCTTGTCCAGCGTGCGGCCCGAAAGGAAAACCTTGGCGCCTTCGCGAGCGAATGTCCGGGCCACGGCGCCTCCGATTGCCCCTCCGGCGCCATGGATTATTGCGGTCTTGTTTTCGAGCAGCATAGCCAGTCCCTTCCCATTTCGGGTTGACGCGCGAGGAGGCGGCTGGTCTTGCCACCGCCTTGGTGTGCGTGCTGTGAAGACCGTCGATGTCCGCGAAATTCATCGGCGCCGCTGTAAAAAACGAGCGCTGGCGGATTTGCGCGCCATGCTTGCCGGCGCAAACGATCGGCCCGCTCCGGCTCCCAATGCTCGGACGCCATCGAAAAAAGACCGTCAGCGCGCCCTGCTCGATATGACGGTCTCTCGTTGCGAGCGATGTCTGCGTTCATTCATGAGCCAAATTCATAAACGCTATCGCATCCAGCTGTCTAATCAAACACCGGCGCCCGCGCTACGTTCAGGACCGATCCCGAACAATCGAAAATGCAATGACGATTTTCTCCTCTTGGACGCATCTGCTCGCGCTATTGCCCGTCGCTGTCGGCATCGCTGCAATTCCCGTGGCGATCGCCCAGCAGGCTGGCAGGCGGGAACCGCTCGTCATCCAAGAGCAAGGGAGCTTCGCCGTCGGCGGCACGATTCTGAGCCGTCCAGGCACCTACAACAACAATTCGCCCACCGCCGAAGGGCAAACCCTTCATGGCGATCATCTTTATGCTTCCTATCAAGTGCCGCAGAACCCGAGGCGGCTACCCATCGTCATGCTGCATGGCGCCTATCAGTCGGCGCGCAGCTGGGAGACCACTTCAGATGGCCGCGAGGGGTTTCAGAACATTTTCCTGCGTCGGCATTTCGCAGTCTATCTGGCCGATCAGCCGCGTCGTGGACGGGCGGGAAACAGCACGGTCGCTGCGACGCTCGAGCCGTCCCCCTACGACCAGCTCTTCTTCGACCAGTTCCGGCTCGGCAAGTGGCCCAACTACTTCGACAACGTCCAGTTCGATCGCAAGCCAGAGACGCTGGACCAGTTCTTTCGTTCGGTTACGCCCAACACCGGCCCCTACGATGTCGGCGTGATCTCGGACGCCATGTCCGCGCTGTTCGCAAAGATCGGTCCGGCCACCCTCTTCACGCATTCGCAGGGTGGCGGTCCGGGCTGGCTGACGGCGATCAAGAATCCCAACGTCAAGGCGATCGTCGCCTTCGAGCCGGGCAGCGGCTTCATCTTCCCGGAAGGCGAGTTGCCTGCGGAGATGCCGAGCGCAGCCGGCACGCTGAAGCCTGAAGCCGTGCCGCTCGCGGACTTCGAGAAACTGACGCGCATCCCGATCGTCATCTATTACGGCGACAACTTCCCGGTCGAGCCAACCACAGAGCGCGGTCAGGACAACTGGCGGGTGCGGCTGGCCATGGCCCGGCTCTGGGTCGACACCATCAACAAACATGGCGGCGACGCCCAACTGGTCCATCTTCCAGATATCGGAATCCGCGGCAACACGCACTTCCTGATGTCCGACTTGAACAATGTCCAGATCGCCGATCAGGTCTCACGGTTCCTCGCCGAGAAAACACTGGATTGATCCGCCCGCGCGGACGATCGGCGCTGCGGATCAGAGATTTGGAGTTCGAGATGAACGACGAAATCATCAACAAGGGTCGGCGCGCGTTGCTCGGAGCCTCCGCACTTGGTGTTTCAGCTGCAATGTTAGGAGATCCAGCAATGATCCACGCAACGGCCGTTGCAGCCGACCACAAGCAGAATCCGCTCACCCTCGTCTACGACGGCGCCATCACGAAGAACGAGCCGGGCAACGTCAACATCCATCCGGCCACCTACAGGCTCAATGGCCTGGACATCGTCGCCAACGTCTACACGCCAGCGAACTATGATCCGAACCAGAAGTATCCTGCGATCGTCATGGCGCACCCGAACGGCGGGGTGAAAGAACAGGTCGCGGGCCTCTATGCTCAGCATCTCGCTGAACAGGGCTACATCACGATCGCAGCCGAAGCCGCATATCAGGGAGGTAGCGGTGGCGAGCCGCGCAGCGTGGACAAGCCACAATTCCGCATCGACGACATTCATGGCGCAGCGGATTTCATCACCCGATTTCCCGGCGTGGACGCCAGCCGCCTCGGCCTGTTTGGAATTTGCGGTGGCGGCGGCTACGCTCTCGCCGCGGCGAAGACCGACAAGCGCTTCAAGTCGATCGCGACCTTGAGCATGTTCAATTCAGGGCGGGTTCGCCGCAATGGCTACGCGGACTCGCAACTGGGGACAGTCCAGGCCCGGCTCCAGCAGGCGTCGAATGCGCGCGCCCGGGAGGTCGCCGGCGGAGAAATTCTCTATTCGGGGGATGCCAATCTGACGGATGCGCAGATCGCCGCGCTGCCCTTCGATCTCTATCGGCAAGGCTATGAATACTATTGGAAAACCCACGCCCACCCCGGCTCGACCTTCAAGTACACCACGAGCAGCTTGCTGGACCTGATGCGCTGGGATGCCGCCGACCAGATCGAACTCATCAACACGCCGTTGCTGATGATCGCCGGCAGCAAGGCCGACAGCTTGTACATGACCGAGGATGTCTTTGCCAAAGCCAGCGGCACGAAAGACAAGGAACTGTTCAAGATCACCGGCGCGACCCACATCGAAACCTATTGGATTCCCGAATATGTCGAGGCGGCGATGGGCAAGCTGACGCCGTTTTTTACCCGAACCCTCGTCTCCGACCGTTCATAAGCGAGGAGACAGCATTGAAGACGCTCACCAGGAATCTGCTCGTCACGGCCAGCCTGCTTCTAGCCGGAGGATTGTCCACCATGGCTAACGCCCAAAATCAGATACCCGCTGCCTCCGACGCGGCACCTGCCCCGCAGCAGTCGCGCGCGCAGCAGCTGATGGGCGACGTCGCGCCCAAGCTCGCCGAACTGACAGATGACGTGTTGTTTGGCGATGTCTGGGAACGGCCCGGCCTCGCCAAGCGAGATCGGAGCCTGATCACGGTCGCAGCGTTGGTGGCGCTCAACCGCCCCGAGCAGCTCCGCTCCCACATAGCCCTTGCGCGCCGCAATGGCGTGACCGAGCAGGAGATCGTCGAAACAATCACCCAGCTCGCCTTCTATGCGGGCTGGCCCAACGCGATCACCGCCGTCGGCGTTGCCCGCGAAGTCTTCAAAAATTGACGGGGTTACGAGTGAATGAAGTCCCCCGTAGCGGCGCTCCTCATCTTTGTCTTCGGCGCCTCGGCGGCGTCAGCCCAGTCTGATCTCATGATCACCGTCACGCGTCCGGGATCGCAGCCGTCCAGCGCAGGTCCTGCCGAGAACTTCACTGGTTCAGTGAGGGTCGACTCCCGATTCAAGGGAACTGCCCCTGCCCGCATCGGCGGAGCAATCGTGACATTCGAGCCGGGCGCCCGTACGGCCTGGCATACCCATCCACTCGGCCAGACCCTCATCGTCACGGCGGGCATCGGCCTTGTCCAGGAATGGGGCGGCGCCATTCAGGAGATCATGCCGGGCGACATCGTATGGATTCCACCGCGTGTGAAGCACTGGCACGGAGCCACCCCGACCAACGGCATGTCGCATATCGCCATCTCGGAATCGCTCGACGGCAAGTCCGTCGAGTGGATGGAGAAGGTGACGGACGAACAGTATCGACGATAGCCGGCGCTTTGAGTCGCCGCGATAGGCACGCCCCGTGTGGGTGATCCGCTCTACGCGCTCGCCCGCAGCCGTCACCGCCTTCGACGACGGCTTGCGCGACCTCGCGCGGGACCTGCTCGACACCATGCACGCCGCCCCCGGCATCGGCATCACCGCGCCGCATGTCGGCGTCGCCTTGCGCGTCGTCCTGCTCGACCTCGGCGACAGCGAAGGCGCGCGGACTTACGTCAATCCGGAGATCGTCTAGGCCTCACCCGAGATGATCATGCACATCGAAGGCAGCGTCTCGATGCCCGGCGTCCGCGACGAGGTCGAACGCCACGCCCGCGTCCGCGTCAGCTATTGGGATGTTGATGGCAACAAGCGGAGCGAAGAGTCAGAGGGCCTGCGCGCGGTCTGCCATCAGCATGAGATCGATCAGCTGAACGGCCTGTTCTAGATCAAGCGGCTGTCACGGCTGAAGCGCGAGCGGCTGATCAAGCGGTTCGAGAAGATGGGGCGAACGAGCTAGATTAGCACGCGATGCTATGCGTTCTGTCGCGATAGAACTCTAATGATCACATTTTTTATTCGCATATCCTTCATAGAGGGGTCGATTGATCGCGGCATCGTGTCCCTTCCAGCCAACAACGGCAGGCCGATTCAAACGGGAGGATAGCGATGGCACATGATCTGCCCACCTTAGCGACCCGAGATGGCTGCGAGATACGAACCTGGACGCATGGACATTTTCCGATGCCGGACTGGGTGCCGCCGCACATGGCCGGGGGCATAGAAGCAAATGGAACTTTTACGCTCGCGACTGAGCTTGGCCGGGCCAGAGTCCACCTCGGCAACGTCATCATCGAGAGCCGCGGGGATGTGTGGGTTAGACCAGTCGAGGAGGTTCCGCAGTTTATCGAAGGGCTCAAATCCAATACCTCGTCGGAAATGACGAGTGTCGGACCAGGAAAGGTGCGGCAGTTTGGCCTGAACACTCGCCAAAGAAAGCCCGAAACAGCCAGCAAAGGTAAAGACAAGCGCCCTCGGCATCTCCCGCCGGTCGGT
Source organism: Bradyrhizobium jicamae (assembly GCF_018130695.1). Taxonomy (GTDB): domain Bacteria; phylum Pseudomonadota; class Alphaproteobacteria; order Rhizobiales; family Xanthobacteraceae; genus Bradyrhizobium; species Bradyrhizobium jicamae_B. Next base: position 78,491 of record NZ_JAFCJX010000024.1, read on the forward strand.
TCGCAACCATCCATTGAATGGATTCATCTTGAGCGGCTATCGATCGATCAGGCCTATCAACGATCCACTGACAATGCGGCATCTCGACGCCTGATAGCTAGCATTGCTGCAAAATTCGATTGGCGACTTTGCGCTCCGCTCGTTGTATAGAGACGCCCCGACGACACCCTTACGATCATCGACGGCCAGCATAGATGGATGGCTGCTTCGCAGAGGGAAGACATTCCACAGCTCCCCTGTTGCGTTTTCAGATATGAGAGCATCCAAGAAGAAGCTCGGATGTTCATCGTTGCCAATCGCGCTCGAAAGCCGATGAATCGTCTCGATGATTTCTTCGCTGCTGTTGCAGCCGCGGATGAGGATGCTCTGGAAATTCAGCAACTCGTTACAGATGCCGGGCTACAAGTCGCGAGGACAACATCCTTGACCGCCTGGGGACCTGGTGAGGTTGCCTTCACCTCAGCGATCGCGAATTCAGTTCGGCGATTTGGGCCAGCCGTTACATCAGCCGTTCTCACAAATATGGCGGTCGCCTTCCCAGATCAAAAGATGCGGCACGGTGGCGCCATTTTTGGGGGCCTTGTGCGGATAATGTCGAGTCCAGAACTGGACTTCGATCCTGATCGCCTCGTCACCGCTCTACAGACTCGCACGGCAGATCAGTGGGGTGAATGTGCTGCAGGTCTAAAGGGAGGCGACACGCGATCGGCTGCTCTGCACGATGCAATTATGAAGACTTACAAAGAGCAGACGTCAAACGGCGGTTCTTGAAGCGCCTCGTAGGGCTGGTTAGACTAACTTCCACCCTACGCGCTGATAATTCCGTAGCGCCGCCTTCATCGTCCCTCCTCCGTCGCGGAGGGCAGTTGGGCGCAAGTCGCGGTGGCGCGCTCGACCGATCTTGCGGTTCGGGGTGAACCCGCCCCATGCGATGGATCAGGGCGGCAGCAACCTGCCAAAGGGATCGAGCACGGGCACGCCAAGCGGCTCGAAGTGCCTGAGGTTGCGCGACAGGATCGTCAGCGCATGCTGGCGAGCGGTGGCGGCAATGATGATATCGGCAAATCCGGGCGCATGCCCCTGCCCTCGAGCCCGGTCCGATAGCTCCCCCGCGACGCGCGCGATCGATGTGTCGAACGCCAGGATGCGGTCGCCATAGAGGTGCAGCAAGGCTTCAAGCCAATGGGCCAAGTCCTTGCTCTTGCGCGCCGCCTTCTCGCGTCGCAGTTTGGCTATTCCGTCCTCGATCTCCGCAATCGTCACAACCGACAAAAACAGGGAAACAGAGTGCGCATCCATCCACTCGACGAGTGCCGGAGGCGCAGGCCGACCAGGCGAGGCCGCGGATATCACGTTGGTATCGACGAGGTACACGTCTCAAAAATCGGTCTTGCGCAGCTTGGCGCGATTGCGCGCCGGCAGATCACCCGCTTTCACAGGAGCCGCCATAAGCAGGCGTCCGAAGCTTGGAACCTGCGACAGCCGCCGCCACTCCTCGTAGCCCACGACTACCGCCTGCTTCTTCCCGTGCCGCGTGATGACGGCGGGTTTACCGTCAACAGCCTCATCCACAACCGCAGACAGATTGGCCTTAGCATCACGAAGCTGAATTTCGCGCATGAATCCACCGTTATTATAACTACAGTAGTCATATACACCTTGTAGTCAATTTTCTCAAGCGAGTAGGCTTACCCAGCCGCCTGGTTGGGCTCGTTCGGCAAGTTGCATCGGCGTTGGGCCGACTGCGCTCAAAACTACGAAGATAGTAGACGGCTAGTCCAAATGTGGTTGCTGGCGTCAACCTCGACGAGACGGGAGCATAATTGGACTGAGGCCAGTGCAAGCCACGTTTGCCGTCAGACCAAGCCTTGAAATTCTCAGAGTTCATCACCCGATACAGTTCGGGTAGAAGCGCTTCGTCAACCCCAAATGCCCTCATCGCATCACGGTATTTGGCATCCTCCCGTGCATTCCAACTTTGAGCGCGTGCCCATTCAAAGAATATCTCGGGAATGCTCGTATTCGGCATCCGGTCATGACACTCGCGACACAACAAATATAGATTTGAGACGTCGTCGGCGCCGCCGAGCGAGCGCGCTACGATGTGGCACCGTTGAAGGGGAATGCGATCCCAACAGCGCAGAATCTCGTCCCAACTCGCGTCGGATCGTTTGATATCGTACTTCCGGCCGTAGTAAAATCCGCAGGCCCAACATCCGGGCTCGCCCCAGTCAATCCACCGTACCGCATTAACAATGCGATCCTTCCAAAACTCGAATATTTGGCTTCTTGAAGGAAGATCGTCGACGTACTGGCCTCTTGCCATGGCAGCCTCCACTGCAGATCAACTCCCTCGGCTGATCGACAACGGAACTGGATTGGAACGTTTGGGTGGGTGGCGCCCACCCGACCTACTCCCACTCAATCGTCCCCGGCGGCTTGGACGTCACGTCGTACACCACCCGATTGACCCCCTTCACCTCATTGATGATCCGCGTCGCCGTCTCTCCCAAGAACTTCATCTCGAACGGATAGAAGTCCGCGGTCATGCCGTCAGTTGAGGTCACGGCGCGGAGGCCCACGACGTAGTCATACGTGCGCCCGTCGCCCATCACGCCGACCGTCTTCACCGGGAGCAGCACCGCGAATGCCTGCCAGATCGCATCGTAGAGGCCATGCTTGCGGATCTGGTCGATGTAGACGGCATCCGCGTTGCGGAGGATGTCGAGCTTTTCGCGGGTGATGTCGCCGGGGCAGCGGATGGCAAGGCCCGGCCCGGGGAACGGGTGGCGGCCGACGAAGATTTCGGGCAGGCCGAGTTCGCGGCCGAGCACGCGCACCTCGTCCTTGAACAGCTCGCGCAACGGCTCGACCAGCTTCATGTTCATGCGCGCCGGAAGGCCGCCGACATTGTGGTGCGACTTGATCGTGACAGAAGGTCCGCCGGTGAAGGAGACGCTTTCGATCACGTCGGGATAGAGCGTGCCCTGCGCCAGGAATTCGGCGCCGCCGATCTTCTTCGCCTCGGCATCGAACACGTCGATGAAGAGCCGGCCGATGGTCTTGCGCTTCACCTCGGGATCGGTGACGCCTTCGAGCTCGCCGAGGAATTGCTTGGAGGCATCCACGTGCACCAGCGGGATGTTGTAGTGGTGGCGGAACAGGTCGACGACGGTCTTGGCCTCGTCCTTGCGCAGCAGGCCGTGATCGACGAACACGCAGGTGAGCTGGTCGCCGATCGCCTCATGGATCAGCACCGCCGCAACCGCGGAATCGACGCCGCCGGAGAGGCCGCAGATCACCCTGCCTCGGCCGACCTGGGCGCGGATCTTCTCGATCGCTTCCTCGCGGAAGGCGCGCATGGTCCAATCGCCGGTGAGGCCTGCGACCTTGCGGACGAAGTTGCGGATCAGTTTGGCGCCGTCGGGCGTGTGCACCACTTCGGGGTGGAACATCAGGCCGTAGTACTTGCGCGCCTCGTCCTGGATGATCGCGAACGGCGCATTCGCGCTGGTGCCAGCCACCGTGAAGCCCGGCGGCATCTTGGTAATACGGTCGCCGTGGCTCATCCACACCGGATGCTTTTCGCCCTGGCCCCAGATGCCGTCGAATAGCGAGCTCTGCGCCTTCACCTCGACATCGGCGCGGCCGAATTCGCGGTGATGGCCGCCCTCGACCTCGCCGCCGAGCTGGGCGGCCAGGGTCATCTGGCCATAGCAGATGCCGAGCACGGGCACGCCGGCATCGAAGATCAGCTGCGGCGCGCGCGGCGAGCCGGCCTCATGCACGCTTTCCGGACCGCCGGAGAGGATCACCGCCTTCGGCTTCATCTCCTTGAAGGCGGCCTCCGCCTTCTGGAACGGCACGATCTCGGAATAAACGCCCTCCTCGCGAACGCGGCGGGCGATCAGTTGCGTCACCTGACTGCCGAAATCGACAATCAGAATCTTGTCATGCGCCGAGGCCACTGAAGGCGTCGACGGCGAGCTGGTTTGCGGTGCGGCTGTCATGGCAAGCCAATACGCGACAGGGGGCGGCGGAGCAACCGCGCGGAGGGAGGCGCCCACATGCTTCTTTGGGCGTGGACAGCACGCTATATGTCAGTATTATTGACCTAATTTGGCCCGACACCGCTGGGGTTCCGCCATGAAAATCCCGACCCTGCCCTTCACCGTCACCGACTGGAGCAAGGTCGCGCCGACGGTGCATCCCGGCGAGACCGGCCAGGCGATCTGGCGCACGCTCGAGATCGGCGACGTCCGCGTGCGGATGGTCGAGTATTCGCCGGGCTATCTCGCCGACCACTGGTGCGATCGCGGGCATGTTCTGTTCGTCGTCGCGGGCGAGCTCGATACCGAATTGCGCGACGGGCGCAGGTTCAAGCTGACGCCGGGAATGAGCTACCAGGTGTCGGATTTCGGCGACGCCGCGCATCGGTCGTCGACGGCGGCGGGCGCGACGCTGTTCATCGTCGATTGAGACCGGCGGCGCGCCGCTCACGGCGCGATCGTCGGATTTCCCTTGAACTCATTTTCGGACGGGCTTGCGACAATCCGCGCCACGACTTGGCCGGACCGCACGGCTATTCTCTACCCATAATTGCATCATCCATTTCAGCACCCGGAGGTTCGAGATGAAGCTTGCGTCCTACAACGTCGAAAACCTTTTCATGCGCGCACGCGCCCTCGGCGGTTCGGGATTTTCCGACGAAGGCCGCGAAATCCTGAAAGCCCAGGCCGACATCAATGCCATCCTCGGCAAGGACAAATACACCGCCAACGACAAGAAGCGGATCGTCGAGCTGCTCGATGCGCTCGGCTTGAAGAAGTCGGACGAAAGCAAATTCGCAATCCTGCGGCAGAACCGCGGGCATCTCGTCAAGCGGCCGAACGGCAAGCCGATCGAAATCGTGGCCGACGGACGCGACGACTGGATCGGCTGGGTCGACCTCACGCTGGAGCAGGTCAACGAGAAGGCCACGCAGAACACCGCACGTGTCATCAAGGAGATCGATGCCGACGTGCTCGGAGTCGTGGAAGCGGAGAGTCGTCCGGCGCTGGTGCGGTTCTGCAAGGACGTCATGCGGGCCGTCGAAGGCACCCCGTACGACCACATCATGCTGATCGACGGCAACGATGACCGCGGCATCGATGTCGGGATCATGACCAAGAAGAAATTCGAGATCGCCTCGATCGCGAGCCATGTCGACGACGAGGACGACGGCGGCCTGATCTTCAGCCGCGATTGCGCGCAATTCGAGATCGAGACCGCGAAGGGGAACTCCCTCATCGTGCTCGCCAACCACTTCAAGAGCAAGGGCTTCGGCACGCCGGCGACGTCGAACGCGAAGCGCAAGCGCCAGTCCGCGCGGGTGGCCCAGATCTACCGGCAGCTCCGTGACAAGCACAAGTTTATTGCGGTCATCGGCGACCTCAACGATACGGCGGACAGCGACCCGATCGGCCCGCTGTTCAGCCAGACCGGACTGAAGGACATCAGCGAGCTCGACGGATTCGACGATGGCGGACGCCCCGGCACCTTCAAGAACGGCACGGCCTCGAACAAGATCGACTACATCCTGCTGTCGCCGGCCCTGTTCGAGAAGGCGACCGCCGGCGGCATCTTCCGCATGGGCGTCTGGGGCGGCAAGAACGGCGACCTGTTCCCGCATTTCCCCGAGATCGAGCGAGAGGTCGAAGCGGCCTCGGATCACGCGGCGATCTGGGCCGAATTGGATATTTGAGTGCCGCAGGGTGGGCAAAGGAACGCAAGCGACGTGCCCACCCTTCTCGGCGGGCTTGTGATGGTGGGCACGCAAGCGCTTTGCCCACCCTACAAAACCTACGCCTTCTTCAACACCGACACGAAGAACCCATCCGTGCCCGTGCGGCGCGGGGTCATCAGCCATCCCTCGGGCAACTGCATGGCCGCTTCCGCAAACGCCTCGGCCTTGTCCCAGAGCACGCTCGCGGTCTGCTCCGGCGGCTGCACGGAAAACTCCGGATGGCGCGCAACGAACGCCTTCACCTGCTCGCTGTTCTCATCCGCCAGCACCGAGCAGGTGATGTAGGCGATGCGCCCGCCCGCCTTCACCAGCGGCGCCGCACGATCCAGCACTTCGGCTTGATCCTTCAACCGCACTTCGAGTGCGCCGGGGCGCATGCGCCATTTGGCGTCGGGATTGCGGCGCCAGGTGCCGGTGCCCGTGCACGGCGCGTCGATCAGCACGAGATCGGCGGAGGCCTTGATGTCAGACAGCACGTCGGCCTCGCCGCGCGGAGTGCGGACGTCGCAATTGTGCACGCCGGCGCGCGACAGCCGCTCATGGATCGGCGCGAGCTGGCGCTTGTCGTGGTCCGTTGCAATGAGCCGGCCCTTGCCGCCCATCATCGCCGCCAGCGCCAGCGTCTTGCCGCCGGCGCCGGCGCAGAGATCGATCACCTGCTCGCCGGGCTTTGCCGCCGAGAGCAAGGCCGCGAGCTGCGAGCCCTCGTCCTGCACCTCGATCGCGCCCTTGATGAAATCCTCTTCCGACGAGACCCCAGGGTTGCGCGCGTCGGCGCCGAGCTGGATGCGCAGGCCCAGCGGCGACCACGGCGTCTCGGCAGCGCCGAGATGCGACAGCCGCGGCAAGATTTTCTCGCGCTTGCCCTTCAGCGTGTTGACGCGCAGATCGAGCGGCGCGCGGCTCGCCATGGCGGTCGCTTCCGCCGCGCGATCGTCGCCGAACACTTTCGCTAGGTGGGGATCAAGCCATTCCGGATAGTCGCCGGCAATGTGCGCCGGTGCTGCGTCGAGCGAGCGCGCGGTCAGCGCATCACGCTCCCTGTCGGTGAGCGGCTGCGGCGCAAAGCGGCCGCCGTCGCACAGCGCGGCGATAGCAGCGACATCCATGCCGCGCTCGAGCTTGAGCATGCCGAGCGCGCGGGCGCGCGCGCTGTCATCGTCCATCAGATACGCCGCCGACGACTGCCGGCGCAGCACGTCCCAGAGCAGGCCGGAGATCGCGGCGCGGTCGCCGGAGCCGGCAAAGCGGTGCGCGGTGCCCCACTCCTTCAGCGCTTTCGCAGCGGGCACACGTTGGGCGTCGATGGTCTCGATCAGCTCGATGGCGGCGGAGAGCCGGGCAGCGGGAGTCATTTGGGTCTTTCGGTTAGATCAGCAGCAGGATCTTCAGCGCGAAATAGATCCACATCGCGAACACCACGAGCACGCCGGCGAACCAGGCGAGCGAGCGGGTGCGAACGTCGTTGGAGGTGACGAAGATGCCAGCATGGGCAAAGCGCGTTACCACGAATACCCAGGACAGCAAAACCATGAACAGGTCGGTCCGCCGCAGCGGCAGCGCCAGCGCGATCAGGATGTAGAACAGCACGGGAACCTCGAACTGGTTGGAGAAGCAGTTCGCGATCTGGGTGGCGCGCTCCGGCCAGTTTTGCTGGCGCAGCGCGATGTCCTTGAATTTCGTCTGCCCGCCCGACAGCGCCTGCGTCCGCGCCACCGCCATCCCCATCAGGAGACAAAAGGTGAGCCCGACCAGCACGAACACCGGCAACAGGACCATTTGAACGGACATCGGATTCTCCCTAAATCGGGGTTGGCCGGCTTTTAGCCGCCGCATCCCCGTCTGACAATCGAGGCCGCCGGATTCTGGTTTTGACGCGTTTTGCTCACGCGAACCGGTACCCACTTCGCTGGAAAAACGCATCCGACTTGAACCGGAATCGGCGGGCCTGTGACCAACGCTTGAAGCGTATTGGCGGTTTCAGCCTTTCCCGAGCGCGCGATGAACATCACCTCCCCGATTTTTGCCGGCGCAGTCCGCGTGGCCGAGATGCCCGGCGATTCCATGACCTCCATCCTCAAGGTGATCGGCCCGACCACCGGGCTGTTCGACGACAATCCGGATGGCGGGCTCGGCATGGTGATGTCGGTGCTGGCAGGCGTCGCCGCGGCGCTGGCGGTCGCGATCCTGTTCTCGATCTATCTGCGCACCGGGCATCGTTCGGCCCGCGACATCGTCAGGCATGGGCTGGCGGCCGTGCTGGCGCTCGGCCTGATCGCCTTCGTGATCTCGGACATGCGCCATGCCGCGCTGGCCTATCTCGGGCTCAACCCGACCAGGCCTGCGATCGAGTTCGAGATCCGCCTGCCGCGGACCGAACTCTCTCACGTGACCGACACCCAGATCGAGCTGCGCACCGACCAAAACCAGAGGCTCGCGAAGGTGCAGGACGCGCTCGACCAGACCGCCGACGGCCGCAGCTTGATGCGCGGCACGGTGACGCTCGACTACCGCACCACCGAGCGCGTGATGGTGCTGAACCTGCCCGGCCAGGCGCAGCGCCAGTTCAAGCTCCGCCTGCCGGCGAGCCCGACGCATTCCGATCGCTTCAGCCCGTGGCATCTCTCCGACGGCATCGCCGACAACGCAGGACCAAACGATGCGTTCGCGATCCGCTATCGCGTGCTCTGACATGCGGCTTGCCGCACGCGACCGCGCCACACCAATAGTGTCGTCGCCCGCCTTGTGCGCACTTGCGCACAGGTGCGGGCGATCCAGTATTCCAGAGACCTACATTTGAGCCGATGGGCCGCGGCGTACTGGGTACCCGCATGCGCGGGTACGACAACGGTGCTTGCATCTCTATTCGAACGCTCTTTCAAACAAGGTCTCAAACAACGCAGCGACAATCGCCGCCGCAGCTTCATGAATTTGTCGCCGACGCATTTATAATCGGGGCAAACAGGAGCGCCGCATGTCCCAATTTCGTCTGACCCAGATCTCCGACACGCATCTCGCGCATTGGCTGCCGAAGCTGACCGACAATTTCCATCGCGTCGCCGAGCACATCGATGCGACGCGGCCTGACCTCGTGCTCAACTCCGGCGATGTCTCCTTCGACGGCCCGACCAGCCGCGAGGACCTCGTGTTCGCCAGGGAGCTGCACAACGCGCTGCCGGTCGATTGCGTCTACCTGCCCGGCAATCACGACATCGGCGACAACCCGACGGCCGTCGCCCCGACGCCGAAGCAGCTGCCGACCGAGGCGACCTGCGCGGCCTTCACATCCATCATCGGCGAAGATCACTGGCGCTTCGAGGCCGCCGGCTGGTGCTTCATCGGCCTGAACTCGCTGATCGTGAACACCGGCCTCGATCGCGAGGCCGCGCAGTTCGACTGGCTGGCCTCGCAGCTCGATAGCACCAGCGGCAAGCCGGTCGCCCTGTTCGTGCACAAGCCGCTCTATCTCGACGCGCCCGACGATGCCGAACGCGAGGAGACCTCGTTCCGCTACGTGCCGCAGCCGGCGCGGCGGCGGCTGCTCGACATGCTGGGCAAGGTCGATTTGCGGCTGGTCGGCAGCGGCCACGTCCACCAGCGCCGTGACTTCACCTTCGAGCGTGTCCGCCATGTCTGGGCGCCCTCGACAGGCTTCGTGATCTCCGATGCCAAGCAGGAGCTGATCGGGATCAAGGAGACGGGTCTCGTCGAGTATCGTTTTGCGCCCGACAGTTTTGAGGTCCGCCATGTCAGGGCCAAGGGGCAGCTCAATGTTGACCTTGATGAGCTGTTCGAGAAGGAGCCGGCCGGCTAGCCGGAACGGGCTTGTCCTCCCGGCCAGACCGGATCTCACATCCGGTCGGCCCTCCTCCTGCTCCTAAACTGATCTGTCCACAGCCCAAAATTCCCTCAAAATCGCTAATGACAACGTTGTCATTACATAATAGCGTCTGTTCCGCGATTGAGACCGCCTGAGACGGAGTAACGATGCATTCCATGGCCGGGACAGGCACGCTGCGCCTCGACGCGACCACGCGGGGAATTCCGCTGGTCGACGGCATTGTTGCCGCCGAGATCGGGACCGCCGGCTGGTCGCCGTCGCGGGGCGATTTGGCCCTGCCCGTCCTGACCTTGGATGAAACCGCGTTTGCCGCCAATCGCGACTTGTTCCTGCGCTGGTGCGCCGGGGCCGGCGTCAGAATCGCCCCGCACGCCAAGACACCGATGTCGCCGGAGCTTGCACGCAGCTTGCGCGAGGCCGGCGCCTGGGGCGCGACCGTCGCCAATTTGCAGCAGGCGGCCGTGCTGCTCGCCCATGGTGAGAAGCGCCTGCTGCTAGCCAATGAAATCGGCGGCAAGCAGGCCGGACGACGGCTCGGCGCTCTGCTCTCGGCCTATCCCGGCGTCGAATTCCATGCCTTCGCGGACTCACCAGCCGCGGTCGCAACGCTGGCTGAAGCCGCCGGGCATTCGGCTCGCGCTGAACTCTCCGTGCTGGTTGAAATCGGCACCGGCCGCGGCGGCGCGCGCGATGGTGCCGCGATCGATGCGATCATCAACGCTGTGGCCAACACCGAAGGCGTCACGTTCGGCGGCGTCGCGACCTATGAAGGCGCCGCCGCGACATCAGACGCGAACGAGACCGCAAGCGCCATCGCGCGGCTGATGGAACGGACCATCGACACGTTCGCGCGCGTTCGTGCGGCTGCACCCGGGCGCCCCCTGATCATCAGCGCCGGCGGCTCGGCCTATTTCGACGTCGTGACATCAGCGCTTGCGCCGGTCGCCGCACGCGACTGCAACGCGACCGTCATCCTGCGCTCCGGCGCGCTGTTCTTCGCCGACCACGGCGTCTACGCCCGCGCCTTCGCCGAGATCGACCGCCGCGGCGGCCTCGTCATCGATGGCGTGCGTCGGTCGGCGGTCGAGAGTTTTCGCCCCTCGCTGACGCTGTGGGCCGAGGTGCTGTCGCGCCCGGAGCCTGGCCTTGCGATCTGCGGCTTCGGCATGCGCGATGCCTCCTTCGACCAGGGACTGCCGGTGGCGCTGCGCGTCTGGCGCGACGGCGTTGAGCAAAGCGAGCTCGCCGCTGGACTGACCGTCACCCGCCTCAACGATCAGCACGCCTTCATAGCCCTCCCCGCCGGCAGCAGCCTTGCCGTCGGCGACGTCATCGCCTTCGGCATCTCGCATCCCTGCACCTGCCTCGACCGCTGGCGCGTGCTGTTCGGCCTCGGCGCCGACGGCACGGTGACGCGGGCGCTCACCACCCATTTCGGTTGAGCGCGCGCGATGAATTTCCTGCCGCTCTGGCGCTACCAGAACCAGCTGATCGACGGCGCCATCATCACGCTCGAACTGACCGTGATCGCGGCGTTGTGCGGGCTCATCATCGGAATCGGCGGCGCTGTCGCGCTCAAGGGGCGTGCGACCTTCCTGCGCTGGCTGGTGCGCGGCTACATCGAGCTGTTCCGCAACACACCCTCGCTGATCCAGATCTTCATCATCTTCTTCGTGCTGCCGAGCGTCGGCCTGAAGCTGCCGGCGTTCGAGGCTGCGGCGGTCGCGCTGTCGCTCTATTTCGGCGCCTATTCGGTCGAGATCATCCGCGCCGGCCTCGACTCCGTGCCGCGCAGCCAGATCGAGGCCGGCCAGTGCCTCGGCCTCAGTGGCTGGCAGGTGTTTCGCCACATCCTGCTGCCGCCGGCGCTGCGCAACGCCTATCCGGCCGTGACCAGCCAATTCGTGCTGCTGCTGCTCGGCACCTCGCTGGCCTCGCAGGTCGCGGCCGACGAGCTGTTTCACGTCGCGGGCTTCATCGAGAGCCGCACCTATCGCAGCTTCGAGGTCTATGCAGTGATCTGCGCGGTCTATTTCGCGATGGCGATGGCGTTCAAGGCGCTGTTCGCGCTGATCAGCGCGGCGGCGTTCCGCTGGCCGCGACGGCGCTGAGGGAGAGGCGATGCGATCCTTCTCCCTCATCGATTTCGTCTCATTGGTGTCAGCGCTGCGCTGGACGGTGACACTCGTGGTGCTCGCGCTCGCCTTCGGCGCGCCGCTGGCGCTTGGGCTTGCGATGGGCCGTATCAGCCGCTTCGCTGGTTTACGCTGGACGATGGCCGCCTGCATCCAGGTGATCCAGAGCGTGCCGCTGCTGGGCCTCCTGTTCTTCTTCTATTTCGGCATGCCGGTGTTCCTCGGCATCCAGGTGCCGGCGCTGATCGCTGTCACCATCGCCTACACGCTCTACACTGCGGCCTTCCTCGGCGAGATCTGGCGCGGCGGGCTGGAGGCGGTGAAGCAGGCGCAGTGGGAGGCCGGCGCCTGCCTCGGCCTCTCCGCCTGGCAGCAGTTCCGCCACATCATCGCGCCACAGGCGCTGCGGCTGTCGCTGCCGCCGACGGTCGGCTTCCTGGTGCAGCTCATCAAGGGCACCTCGCTCGCTTCGATCCTCGGCTTCGTCGAACTCGCCCGCGCCGGACAGGTGGTGAGCGCGGCGACGTTCCAGCCGCTGCTCACCTACGCGCTGGTCGCCGCGGTCTATTTCGCGCTGTGCCTGCCGCTCACGCTCTGGTCCCGCTCTTTGGAGGCCCGCCTCGATGGCTCTCGTTGAAATCCGCGACGTGCACAAGACATTCGGTCGGGTCGACGTGCTCAAGGGCGTCTCGCTCGACGTCGAGGAAGGCGAGATCGTCACCATCATCGGCCGCTCCGGCTCGGGCAAGTCGACGCTGCTCCGCTGCATCAACGCGCTGGAGACGGTCGACGCCGGCGAGATCCGCGTCGAGGGCCAGAAGATCCATTCCGGGATGCCCGACCTCAAGCAATTCCGTCAGCGCGTCGGCATCGTGTTCCAGGCCTTCAACCTGTTTCCGCATCTCAAGGTCGAGCGCAACATCACGCTCGCCCCGCTCCTGACCGGCCGCATCGACAAGGCAAAGGCGCGTGTGCTCGCCGAGGATGTGCTGACCCGCGTTGGCCTCGCCGACAAGATCGATGCCTGGCCCGATCAATTGTCCGGCGGCCAGCAGCAGCGCGTCGCGATCGCGCGGTGTCTGGCGATGGCGCCGCATCTGATGCTGTTCGACGAGGCCACCTCGGCGCTCGACCCCGAGCTGGTCGGCGAAGTGCTGAAGGTGATGGAGGCGATGGCGCGCCAGGGCATGACGATGATTCTCGTCACCCACGAGATGGGTTTTGCCCGCAACGTCGCCAACCGCATCGTCTTCATGCACCAGGGCCGCGTCTGGGAACAGGGACCGCCGGCCGAATTGTTCGCATCACCGAAAACACCCGAGCTCGCAAGCTTCATCGCCTCCGCGAAATGAACGTCCTTCCAACACCCGCCACCAGGAGACCGTCATGAGAAAGTGGAAGTCCCTCTTCAGCATCGCCGTCGCCGCGCTCGCCATCGCGGCTGTCCCCAGCCTCGCTACTGCAGCCGACAAGCTGCAGGACGTGCTCGGCTCGGGCAAGCTGCGCGTCGGCATCCTGACCGACGCCGCGCCGTGGGGATTCAAGGATGACAAGGGCGAGATCGCCGGCCTCGATGCCGACCTCGCCAAGCTGATCGCCGCCGACATGGGCGTAAAGCTCGAGCTCGTTCCGGTCACCGGCGCGGCGCGGATCCCGAGCCTGCTCTCGGACAAGATCGACATCCTGATCGCCGGCCTCGGCGCGACGCCGGAGCGCGCCCAGCAGGTGATGTTCTCGCAGCCCTATGCTGTGGTGAATCTCGGCGTCTACGGGCCGAAGGCGATTGCAGCCGCGACGGGCAAGAAGCCCGACAATCTCGAGGGCCGCACGGTTGCGGTCGCCAAGGGCACCACACTCGACGTCTGGCTGACCGATAACGCGCCCAAGGTGAAGCTGGTGCGCTTCGAGGATACGCCGGCCGCGATCGCCGCCTATCTTGCCGGACAGGCCGACAGCTTTGCCGAGAACAGCGCGATCGCGATCAAGGTGCAGGAGCAGAACCCGACCAAGGAGGTCGAGCTGAAATTCCTGATCCGCCAGTCGCCGGCGCATATCGGCGTGCGGCAGGGCGAGCAGAACCTGCTCAACTGGATCAACACCGACCTCTTCACCAACAAGCTGAACGGCAAGCTCGGCGCGCTGCAGCTGAAATGGTTCAAGGAAGAGCAGTCGCTGCCGACGCTCTGAACCAATCAACCTCCCGCGCGCAATGCGCGGGAGGCCACTTTCACCGGGAGAACAACAATGATCAAACGTTATGTCGTCGGCTCGCGCATGAGCCAGGCCGTGGCCTGCGCCGGTATGGTGCATATCGCCGGACAAGTCGCCGACGACCGCAAGACCGGCATCGTGTCGCAGACCGAGCAGGTGCTCGCCAAGATCGATGCGCTGCTCAAACAGGCCGGCTCCGACCGCTCGAAGCTCGTCGCGGTCAACGTCTTCCTGCCGCACATCACCGACTTCGACACCATGAACTCGGTCTACGACGCCTGGATCGATCCGGCCAATCCGCCGGCGCGCGCCTGCGTCGAAGCGCGGCTCGCCGATCCCGATCTGCGCGTCGAGATGACGGCCGTCGCCGCACTCTGAGACGCACATGCATACCGGAGTTTTCCACGACATCGACTTCGCGGCGGACCAGAAATGGTCCGGCCATCTCGGCATTCCCTTCTCGATCGATCGCTCGCCCTATTTCCAGCTCAAGATTCCGGTGTTCCGGATCAAGAACGGCACCGGGCCAAAAGTGCTGCTGATGGCCGGCAACCATGGCGACGAGTATGAGGGTGAAATGACGCTGGCGCGGCTGTATCGCCGGCTCGACCAGAGCGCGGTGACCGGCGAGATCACGATCCTGCCGTTCGCCAACTTGCCGGCGGTGATGGCCGCGCGGCGCCGCTCGCCGCTCGACGAGGGCAATCTCAACCGCGCCTTCCCCGGCGACGCGGCGGGCACGCCGACATTCCGGCTCGCGCACTTCCTCGAGCACGAGCTGTTCCCGCGCCACGACGTCGTGTTCGACCTGCATTCCGGCGGCACGTCGATGGCGCACCTGCCCTGCGCGCTGATCGAGCAGCAGGGCCCGCCCGACATGTTTTCACGCGCGCTCGACCTGATGAAGGGCCTGGGGATGCCGTTCGCCTTCGTCGCCGAGAATGGCGCCGACGCGCCGACCTCGATGGCGGGCGCAGCACGCGCCGGCGCGATCGGCCTGTCAGGCGAATTCGGCGGCGGCGGCACGGTGACGCCGCAGACTATGGCGCTGACGGCGCGTGCGGTGGACCGCCTGCTGATCGCCCTTCGCGTCATCACATCGCCGGTGCTCGGCCCGCATGCGCCGGTCGAGGGCGCAACCGAGCTGCTGGCGCTGCAGAGCCATGCCCAGGCGGTGTTCGCGACGCGGCGCGGCTGGTTCGAGCCGGCGGTCGCACCGGGCGCACGGGTCACCGCGGGCGACGTCGCGGGCTGGTATCACGACTTCGAACGGCCGGAGGCGCCGGAGGAAACACTCCACTTCCCGGCCGACGGCATCGTGATCTCGCAACGCCTGCATGCCGACTGCCAGAGCGGCGACTGCCTGGTCCAGGTCGGTCGGCCGTTGACACCGACGCACGCTTTGGTTCGATGAGCAGTTGATGCGAAGCTTCGCGTTTAGAGCATGATCCGGAAAAGTGTGAAGCGGTTTTCCCTCGCGACAAACGCCAAAGGCGTTTGCGCGGAGATCATGCTCAAACAAAGGACTAAAGCGCGATGACGATTCAACCTAATCTCATCGCGCTTTAGCTGAGGTTCGATGCCCGATCCGACCAGGCCGACATTCGACGATGTGCTGCGCGTCCCCGCGCCGCCCGGCCGCGCGGCATCGGGACGGCCGCCGCGCATCGAGGAAGTGGCAAGCCGCGCCGGCGTCTCCCCGATCACGGTGTCGCGGGTGCTGCGGCATCCCGAGATGGTCAATCCGGAAACCCGCGGCCGCATCCTCGAGGTGATCGAGGCCACCGGCTATGCCTCCAACCCGCACGCCCGCGCGCTGCGCTCCGGCCGCTCCAACGTCGTGGTCGCCTTCGTCTCGAACATCCTGAGCCAGCAATTCGGCATGGCGGTGCGCGGCTTCGCCGCCGCGCTGGAGCCGGAGGGCTTTGAGGTGCTGGTCGGCCAGACCTCCTACTCCTACGCCAAGGAAGTCGCGATGATCCAGTCGCTGCGCGGCATCCGCCCCGCGGCCGTAATGTTCACCGGCGTGATCGAGCTCGAGGAAAACCGCGCGGCGCTGCAGGAGCTCGCGATCCCCGTGATCGAGACCTGGGCCTATCCCCGCGACCCCATCGACATGCTGGTCGGCTTCTCCAACGCCGATGCCGGCGCGATGGCAGCCCGACGGCTGGCCGCCGCCGGCCATCGCCGCGTCGCCTTCATCGGCCGCAGCGGCGGTCGCGGTGCGCTCCGCCGCGACGGCTTTCGGAGCACCGCCCAGGCGCTCGGGCTCGAGGTCATCCACGAGATCGGCGTCGGCGAGATCACCGGCCTCGCCGACGGCCGCGCCGCCTTCGCCGACCTGCTTGCCCGCGGCGGGTCGATTGACGCCCTATTTTGCGCCAATGATCTCCTGGCGACCGGCGCGCTGATCGAGGCGCGCGCGCGCGGCCTCGTGATCCCGCACGATCTCGCACTGCTCGGCTTTGGCGACAATGACGTGGCGGCCCAGATCACGCCGGGACTCACCACCATCACCTTCGATGCGCCAGCGATCGGCCGCACCGCGGGGGAATTGCTGCTCGCGCACCTCGCCGGCGCAGCGACCGAGCAGCACCGCATGGTCGAGCTGGTGCTCGTCGAGCGCGGCAGCGTGTGAGCGGAAAATCGCGCGGCGCCTAGACTTGCGCCGCGTCCTTCAGATCCTGCTTGATGACGGCGAGAAGTGACTGCAGCGATTCCCGGCTGGCGCGGGGCGCCGCGGGCGCGGGTCGGCGCGCCGGAAGCGGCGGCATTTGCGGGCGCGCGGCCATTTGCGGGGCCGGCTCGGCGGCCTCGTCCTGCACGAAGTTTCCGTGGATCACGTCATCGCGGCGACCCATGGTGTACATGGTTGCCCAATAGCCGACGGCGACCAGGATAATTCCGAAAACAACAAGCTCAAACAACATGGCGACACCCGAAAATTGGTGTTCAGTACACTAAAAATTAACCTATTGATTCAATGGGATCCCATCGCGGTCAAGCAAATGGGGGCATAAAGCCCCCAAAATGCCGGCCATTGTGGCCTTTTGGCTACGTTTCTGCGCGGGCTGAGACCCCCGCGGCGGCCGAGGACGTCCCAGGACGAAACGGCGGCCAAACGTGCGAGCGTCGCTCAGGCCTTGTCCGGCCCGACCCGCACCAGCTGCTTGCCGAAATTGGCGCCCTTGAGCAGGCCCATGAAGGCTTCCGGCGCGCTGTCGAGGCCCTCGGTGACGAACTCCTTGTACTTCACCTTGCCCTCGCGGACCCACTGCGACATGTCGCGCAGGAAGTCGCCGTGCATGGCGGCGAAGTCGCTGACGATGAAGCCGCGGAAGGTCAGCCGCTTGGTCAGGATCGCGAACATGATCGAGGAGGCCCATTTCGGCGCCCGCGCCTCGCGGTCGTTGTAGTGGGCGATCAGGCCACACACTGGCACGCGCGCGAAGGCGTTGAGCTGCGGATAGACCGCCTCGAACACGGGGCCGCCGACGTTCTCGAAATAGACGTCGATGCCCTTCGGGCAGGCTTCCTTCAGCTTCGCCGCCAGATCCGGATCGCGGTGATCGAGGCAGGCCTCGAAGCCGAGCTCCTTGACGACATAATCGCACTTGTCCTTGCCGCCGGCGATGCCGACCGCCCGCGCGCCCTTGATCTTGGCGATCTGGCCGACCGCCGATCCGACCGCGCCGGAAGCGCCAGCAACGACCACCGTCTCGCCCGGCTTCGGCTTGCCGATCTCGAGCAGGCCCGTGTACGCCGTCATGCCGGGCATGCCGAGCACACCGACCGCGGTCGAGATCGGCGCGAGCTTCGGATCGACCTTGGCAAGGCCCTTGCCGTCGGAGATCGCATGGGTCTGCCAGCCGGCGCGCGACAGCACGATGTCGCCCTTGGCGAAGGCGGGATTGTTGGAGGCGATCACCTCGCACACCGTGCCCGCTTCCATCACGCCGCCGACCGGCACCGGCGCGGCGTAGGACGGGCCGTCATTCATGCGCCCGCGCATATAGGGATCGAGCGAGAGCCAGATGGTGCGCAACAGCACCTCGCCCGCACCCGGCGTCGGCACCGCATAATCCTCGGTCCGGAAATTGGACGCGTTGGGTTCGCCCTGCGGGCGGGATGCGAGCACGATGCGCTTGCCTTGGGACATCTGGGTTTTCCTCTCTTGGGTGTTGGTTCGTCGCGCACACGTAGTCACGCAACCCGCCTCCCCGCAAGGGAGACGGATTTGCTCTTTCCAGCGAACAAAGTTTGAAATGATGTTCGGTAGTCGTGAGCGCAACGCACGACTGCGCATCGGAGAATTCCAGAATTCTCCGGCGCGCAATTGCAGGTCACAGTTGGACGAGGCGCCGCGGAATGACGCGGCAGCGCGTTACACGCCGCCCGGATAGTTCGGCGCTTCGCGCGTGATCGTCACGTCGTGGACGTGGCTCTCGCGCAGGCCGGCGCCGGTGATGCGGACGAACTCGGCCTTCTCGTGGAAGTCGGCGATATTCTTCGCACCGACATAGCCCATCGCCGCGCGGAGGCCGCCGGCGAGCTGGTGCATGACGTTGCCGACCGGGCCCTTGTAGGGCACCTGGCCCTCGATGCCCTCGGGCACGAGCTTCAGCGTGTCCTTGATGTCCTGCTGAAAGTAACGATCGGCCGAGCCGCGCGCCATCGCGCCGACCGAGCCCATGCCGCGATAGGCCTTGTAGGAGCGGCCCTGCCACAGGAAGACTTCGCCAGGCGTCTCGTCGGTGCCGGCGAGCAGCGAGCCGACCATCGCGATATCGGCACCGGCGGCGAGCGCCTTGGCCAGATCGCCGGAGAACTTGATGCCGCCATCGGCGATCACGGGGATGTCGGCCTTCTTGGCCGCCGCCACCGCATCCATGATCGCGGTGAGCTGCGGCACGCCGACGCCGGCGACGATGCGCGTGGTGCAGATCGATCCCGGGCCGATGCCGACCTTGATGCAGTCGGCGCCCGCATCGATCAGCGCCTGCGCACCGCCTTCGGTGGCGACGTTGCCGGCGACGACCTGCACCGCGTTGGAGAGTCGCTTGATGCGGTTGACCGCGGCCAGCACGTGCCTGGAATGGCCGTGGGCGGTATCGACCACGACGACGTCGACGCCGGCATCGATCAGCCGCTCGGTACGCTCATAGCCGGTTTCGCCGACCGTGGTCGCAGCCGCAACGCGGAGACGGCCCTGCGCGTCCTTGCAGGCGAGCGGATGGGCGACCGCCTTCTCCATGTCCTTGACGGTGATCAGGCCGACGCAGCGATACTGGTCGTCGACGACGACGAGCTTCTCGATGCGGTGCTTGTGCAGCATCCGCCGGGCCTCGTCCTGGCTGACGCTCTCGCGCACGGTGACGAGGTTCTCGTGCGTCATCAGCTCCGAGACCTTCTGCCGCGGATCGGTAGCAAAGCGGACGTCGCGGTTGGTCAGGATGCCGACCAGCTTGCCGGGCGTCGTCTTGCTGCCGCCGGTGACGACGGGAATGCCGGAGATGCCGTGATCCTTCATCAGCGCCAGCGCATCGGAGAGCGTCGCATCGGGCGCGATCGTGAGCGGGTTCACCACCATGCCCGACTCGTAGCGCTTGACCTGCCGCACCTGGGCGGCCTGCCCTTCGGGATCGAAGTTGCGGTGGATGACGCCGAGACCGCCGGCCTGGGCCATCGCGATCGCCATCCGCGCCTCAGTGACGGTGTCCATGGCGGACGCCATGATCGGGATGTTGAGCGGGATCGCGCGGGTGACGCGAGAGCGGATGTCGACTTCGCCGGGGAGAACGTCCGAGAGGCCGGGCTTCAGCAGCACGTCGTCGAACGTGAAGGCCTCACGGATCGCCTGAAGTCCGGTTGCCATTGCCAACTCCTTTCAGCGGCATCCCGCCGCAAAAGCAAACAGGGATGAACGCCATCTTCGGCGGCGCCAGAGGCGTCACCGTCGAATCGGTGCCCATCGGTGGGGTTGACGCTGGTCCCTAGCATGGCAGGCGGCCGAATCAAAGCGTTTGCCAGCCATGCACAGGCTTTTTAAGGGCCTGCATCCCGCCAAAATCTGATGGGACATGCCCCGGATTCTATGTTTTGACGCGTTTTCTTCACGCGAACCGGCGCCCACTTCGCTTGAAAACGCTATCGGTAGCCGGCCGGCGGCCCGTGCTGGCGGATCGCCTCGACCACCTCGCGGTGGCGCCGGTCTTGCCGCTTCATGTGCACGGCGATCAGGGCATGTGCCGAGGGCACCAGCAGCAACACATGGAAAATCAGCCCGAAAATCGCGCAAAACACGATCAGGACCAGATTGAAGATCGCCGAAAACGGCTGCCCGTTCAGGAGCAGGCCGATCGGCGGCAGCAGGGCGGCGAGGACGTAGATCACGGCAAACCTCCGACGCCCATTCCATGCATGGCAGCGTCACGCAGGATTTAGGTGATCCGGGAGGTTCCGCAATGGCATGGCTGACAGCGGGATGATACAGCCCCCTCGCCCGCCTTTTTCAGCCCGCCGAATTTGATGAACAAAGAACGCCTGATCCCGCTCATCGTGGCCACTGCCCTGTTCATGGAGAACATGGACTCCACGGTGATCGCGACCTCGCTGCCGGCGATCGCCGCCGACATCGGCACCAGCCCGCTGACGCTGAAGCTTGCGATCACCTCGTACCTGTTGTCGCTCGCAGTGTTCATCCCGGCGAGCGGCTGGACTGCCGACCGCTTCGGCCCGCGCATCGTGTTCGCCGGCGCCATCGTCGTGTTCATGCTGGGATCGGTCGGCTGCGCGGTGTCGACCTCGGTCACCGATTTCGTGTTCGCCCGCATCCTGCAGGGCATGGGCGGGGCGATGATGACGCCGGTCGGACGGCTGGTGCTGCTCCGCTCCGTCGACAAGAGCGCGCTCGTCAACGCCATGGCATGGGTGACGGTCCCCGCGCTGATCGGGCCGGTGATCGGCCCGCCGCTCGGCGGTTTCATCACCACCTACGCCTCTTGGCACTGGATCTTCCTGATCAACATTCCGATCGGGCTGCTCGGCATCTTCCTGGCGATGAGATACATCGACCCGATCAAGAGCGAGAATCCGGAGCCGTTCGACCTCTATGGCCTGGTGCTCGCCGGCATCGGCCTTGCCGGCATCGCCTTCGGCCTCTCGGTCGCCGGGCTCAATTTGTTGCCGTGGTCGGTGATCGCGGGCCTCGTCGGCATCGGCTCGATCTCGATGACGCTCTACGTGATCCATGCCCGCCGCACCGGCTCGCCGGTGCTCGACTTCACGCTGCTGCGCTTGCCGACGTTGCGCGCGGCGATCATCGGCGGCTTCCTGTTCCGTCTCGGTATCGGCGCGCTGCCGTTCCTGCTGCCGCTGCTGATGCAGATCGGCTTCGGCCTGACGCCGTTCCAGTCCGGCCTCGTGACGTTTGCCTCCGCGGTCGGCGCGATGGGCATGAAGACGCTGGCCGCACGCATCATCCGCGCCTTCGGCTTTCGCAATATGATGACCGTCAATGCGGTGATCTCCTCGGTCTTCCTCGCGGCCTGCGCGCTGTTCACGGTGACGACGCCACTGCTGCTGATCTTCATCATCCTGGTGGTCGGCGGCTTCTTCCGCTCGCTGCAATTCACCGCGATCAACACAGTCGCATACGCAGAGGTCGACGCCGCGCAGATGAGCCGCGCGACCACGCTGGTCAGCGTCAACCAGCAGCTGGCAGTCTCCGCCGGCGTTGCGGTCGGCGCGTTCTCGGTGGAGACGACACTGGCGCTGCATCACCAGGCCGAATTGACGGCCGACGTGTTCGTGCCCGCCTTCATCGTGGTTTCGCTGATCTCGGTGGCCTCGAGCTGGTTCTTCTGGCAGATGCCGCAGGATGCCGGCCACGAGATCTCCGGCCGCAAGGCGATCGAGATCGGAAGCCGCAAGGAAGCCGCCAAGAGTGCGGCGAGCGCCGCGGTCAAGGTCGCGGTCGAGGACACCCAAGACGCACGCGATCAGCGGTTGGGCTGATCGGTATCCGCTTCACGGATTGCGTTGGCGGCGATCGGCGGTTGTGCCACACCTTGGCGTTGCGCCATAATGGATGGGGTCCTGTCCCGGGGGTCTCTCAATGGCGTCAGATGTCATTCTACTGGAGCGTTATTGGCCGCCCGCCACCGCCCCGGCCGACACGATCAGCCAACTCGGTGGTTGGCCGAACCTGCCGGCTGATTGGCCATGGCCACGCATTCAGTTCGAGGACGGATCCAGCGCAGCGCTCGACTTCGTCGCGCAGATCGATCTGGCGGGGCTTCCGACTGTCTCCCAGCGCAGCTTGCTGCCGGCCACCGGCACACTCTATTTTTTCGTGCTGTCCCAGAGCAACGTTCCGCTCCACGAGTATGGGCCTGAAGCCGCCCGCGTCTTGTATTATCCAGGGGACGCACGCGACATTCCGCGACGCGCACCGCCACCTGATGCAGGTTGGGGCTTGGGCGATTTGGATTACGCGCACATGCATGCCGCGGAGTTCCGCAACACCGATGCACCGCCGGGCGATCTCTTTCCACGTTGTCCATTGAGGGCCAGGGCGGCCCTCATCGCCGACGAGCCTGAGCCGCGTCAGAGACGAACAGAAACCGGCTTCGAATTTCGCGATACCGATCTGCCTTTTCGTGTCGAAGACGCACTGCTCCATATCAACTTCGCTCGCAATGATTGGAGTGAAAACATCCTGCCATTCTCGACCATTCGAAGCGCAGCAATTCAATATGGCGAAGAATACCTGGAATTTGAGAAGCGTCCCTCCAAGTGGGAAGACAAACTGCCCCGACCAGCCTACATCGACAACGTGGTATCTCCCGAGTTTTGGCTCAAGTATGAGCGCGAGTATGCTGACTGGCGGCAACGCGCGATCGCGCTGTGGCATCAGCTCACGGATCTCGGACGTGCGACTATTCTCGATAGCGAACACCGCGCGTCAGTGGTCGCTATTGTCGCCGAGGCGGACGCGCTGCGGGAGCAGATTACAAGATACGGCCTGGGCTTTTCGTCGTTCGAATCGCAGCAGGCAGCGAAGATATCGCTCGCGACATTGCTAATTGATCATCCCGAAACGGCTATCGGACATGCAGACGAAGTATTGGCAGCGCACCCGACCCAATCCTGTTTCGGGTCGGGCCACCGCATGCTGGGTCCCCCCAACGACATCCAGGGCGAGACCATGACCGGGCCGGAACCAGTGCTCCTGCTTCAGCTCGACACCGATCCGTGGGGTCCGCGGTTCTGCTGGTGGGACGCAGGCAATCTGACATTCTGGATCAGCGCAACGGACGCTGCCGCGGGCCGGTTTGAATTGGCTCGCGCTGAGATTGAGGGACACTGACCTATTGGACGGGACGACTGCGCGCACGGATACGTGCATTGCAGCCGCAGCGGCGCACAGTCGTGGTCAAGCAAAAATCAAGCTTGTCTGGACTGCGCCTAAGCACCAGCTCAAAGCGTTGCCAGAGGTTTAGGCCTAACTTGGCGGCCATGAGACGGCGAGATTTCATCAGGCTTGTCGGTGGAGCGATGGCATGGCCGGTCGCCGCGCAATCGCAGGAAGCGACCAAGCGCTATCATATTCTGTGGTTTTCCACCCAGTCGCTGCCGGACCCGTTCCTGGACGGGTTCCGCGAAGGCATGCGCGCACGGGGCTACGTCGAGGGAAAGAACCTGACCTTCGAGCTGCACTACGCTCCCGGCGATCCGGCCGGGCTGCGTCAGGCGATTTCCGAACTCAGGCGCGGCAACATCGACCTCGCGGTATCGAGCGGTCCGGCGACGCGCGCGATGACCGAAGTGACCGAGGTCCCCGTCCTGTTCGCGCTGAGCGGAGACCCGGTGGAGCTCGGCATCGTCAAGAGCCTCGGCCAACCCGGCGGCAACTTCACGGGTTCGACATTCCTCTCGCTGGAGCTGGCAGGAAAACGGGTTGAGCTGCTGAAGGACATCTTCCCGAAGCTGCGCAGGCTTGCGGTGCTGTCGAACACCAATCACCCCGGTGAGCAATCCGAATGGCGCGCGACCCGCGAGGCCTGCCGCGAGCTGGAGATCACACCAGTCTACGTCCCGTTCGCCGGCCCGCGGGAAGTGGAAGCTGCGCTCGGCGCGGCCGCCAATGCACGCGCCGATGCGTTGCTGGTGTTCCCGGACGCCACCACGATGGTGCATCGGTCCAGGATCGCTCAGTTCGCCATCGACCAGCATTTGCCCTCGATGTTCGGATGGAGCGAGTATTGCGAGGCGGGAGGCCTTGCCAGCTATGGCGCGAACCAGCGGGCGACCTACTTCTCGCTGGCGGCCTACGCCGACCGGATCCTGCGCGGTGAGCGTCCGGCCGATCTTCCGGTCGTGCAGCCCACCAAATTCGAGTTCGTCGTCAATCTCAGGACGGCCCGGCTGCTCGGTATCGAGCTGGACGAATCCTCGGTGCTGTTTCGGACCAACAGGGTGATCGAATGAAACCGCCATGTCGGTTGCCGGTGCGACGCCGCGCTTGCGAGGTTCCCTCGTCGTGACCCGTGCGCGCCGCCCGCTCTTCGTCAAATACTTCGTGACGATGTTTGCCGCGGTCGCCGTTCCCCTCATGCTCGGCGCCATGAGCGAAGCGTGGTTCGCGTACCGCGATCAATGGCGCTATCTCAACGAGGTTCTCCAGGTCGAAGCCCGCTCGACCGCCAGCCGGATGCAGACGTTCATCGACGGCATCAGCGACCAGCTCGGCTGGGTCGTGCAGTCGCCATGGACAGCGAACGAGGACGACCGGCGCCGGATCGATGCACTGCGGTTGCTGCAGCAGGTCCCCGCGGTCGTTTCGGTCAACCTGATCGATCAGGCCGGGATCGAGCGCGTGTTCGTGTCGCGCATGCGACTGAACCGCATCGGCCGGGGCATCGACATGTCGGAGGACCCCGCCGTGATCGGCGCGCGCGCCGGCGGCGTCTGGTACGGCCCCGTTCAGTACCGGCACGATTCGGAACCCTACATGCGGATCGCCGTGGCCGGAAAGCGCCCTGTGGCCGGGATCGTGATTGCCGACATCAATTTGAAACTGATCCGCGACGTGATTGCCGCCATCAGGATCGGCGACACCGGCCACGCCTTCATCATCGACGATTCCGGCCGCCTGATCGCTCATCCTGACATCAGCCTGGTTCTGCGCGGCAACGCCGCATCCGGCGATTTCGAGGGGCTCAAGGCCGCGGTCAGCGCCGCCAACGGTTCGGCCGTGGTGACGACCGGCGACGACGGCAAACCCGTCGTCGCGCTCGCGGTGCGTGCCAGCAATGTCGGCTGGACCGTGATCGCCCAGCAGCCGATCTTCGAGGCATTCGAATCGATCCGCTGGGCACTCTGGCGCTCGCTGGCGCTGATCGCCATCGGCGCCGTGGTCGCGTGCACCCTCGCCTATTGGCTCGCACACCGCATGTCCGGGCCGATCAAACACCTCGAGACCGGCGTCGAACGCATCGGCATGGGCCATTTCGACCACCGCATCGCCATCCACAGCGGCGACGAGCTGGAGCAATTGGCCGCTCGCTTCAACGAGATGGCGGAGGAACTTGGCATCTCACAGCAAAAATCCGAGCGCATCACCCGGTTGAAGCAGTTCCTGGCGCCCCAGGTGGCCGAATTGATCGAAACCTCCAATCAGCGCCTTCTGGACGAACAGCGCGATGTCGTGGCGATCTTCGGCGACTTGCGCGGCTTCACCGCCTGCTCGGTGCGTGCCGCCCCCGACTCGATCATGGCGCTGCTGCGGGAATATTACGAGGCTGTCGGCGCTGTGACGACACGCCATCGCGCCACCCTGATCCGCTTCGCGGGAGACGGCGTCATGGTGCTCGTCAATGCGCCCGTGGCTTGCGAGAATCCGGCGCAGCTCGGCGTCCGATTGGCGATCGACATGCAGGCGGCGGTCCAGGCGCTGGTCGCGAACTGGCGCGCCAGGGGTTACGCGATCGGCTTCGGGATTGGCGCCGCGATCGGGCCGGCCACCGTCGGAACAGTCGGTTATGAGGGCCGGCTCGACTACACCGCCATCGGAAATGTCGTCAACCTGGCGTCACGGCTCTGCGATGCGGCGGACGACGCTCAGATCCTGCTCGATCCCGTCATGGCCAGGCAGGTCAACGACGACTTTGCACTGACGCGGCTCGCAAAGCGGGCATTCAAGGGCTTTGACGATGCGATGGATATCTTCGCTGTGGCACACAGCCCGGTGGCGATGCGAGATGTCGCGGCGCCGCTGCAGCCTGCGACGACAAAGTGCCGGCGCGTCGCGGGCCCCGGCGCAATCGCGCAGCGGATCCCTTGCCTCGAACAATCAGGCGCGTGACGACGCCTGCCGGTGCTGCGGCACATAGGTATCCCACGCCGCCCAGTTGACCCGCGCCAGGCTGCGCAGGTCTGTCGCGAGCGGACGCTTGGTGCGCCGCTCATAATCGGCGATCAGGCGCTCGGACTCGGCAATCTTGCGCTTGATGCCGGCCGCAGCCCTGTCCTGCGCCTGACGAGCGGCTTCGATAGAGACCTTAAACACGTCGCTTTGCTCGGCCAAATGCTTTCCGGCTCCAGTGACGGTCCGTCGATTTATACTGTACCGGACAGTGGATGCCGATCCGTCGCTGCAATTCTCCGAGGTCAAGCACCTGCGTCCTACGCAGCAACTGGCCGTCGCTTTGCTTCGCCCATTGCAGTGCAAACGCCCGTGTGAGCAGCCCCGGTCCGGTCGCGAGCCAAACCAAATCTGTATCCCCCCGCACCATGGCCGCCGCGGCAAGCTCCAGCGCGCGCACAACTACCGGATGCTCCGGCACCGCCGCAATGAAATTGTTGCCGATGGAACCATAGTTCTCCTGATGCACGATCAACGTCGCCCGAGGATCGAAATAACTGTCGAATCCAACCAGGCAACGGTCGTCCGCATCCGCATAAATCCCGCCTCGCGCCGCCAGATATGCGAGACGGAACAAATCCGCTTTCTGCGCCGGCAACTGCGTGCGCGTATAGGCCCGCAGAATATCGCCGCCAAATTCGGAGCGAAGGAAGTCGGCTGCCGTTGAATCCTCAAATCCAGTCCAGCGATAGCCTGAATTGAGTCGCCGCCACGTCGCCATCAGTTCACGCACGTCGTCCGGCGGATCGCGGTCCCAGAATTGCAACACATGCCGCGGGATCGGACTTTGCGGCTCATCAGCGGCTGGTTTCTCCGGTGCAAACGCCCCTTCCTGCCTTAAGACGATGCAGACTGCGATCGCCGCCGGGGTATAGTCCGGATAGTCGCGCAGCATCGCGCGCAACCCTTTGAACCGATCTTCTCGCGGCTGCCCCCAGATTCGCTTCAGCTCGGCCAGAGCCTCTCCGTCCAGAACGAATTCGTCAAGCAACTGGCCGACATGGTTTTGTGACGGGCTTAGCGACTGCCCCTTGAGCAGCAGAGAGGAGCGGCTTATCCGGATGAAGTGGCCCAGCGCGGTTCGCGACGTCTCTAGGTCGAGGTTCATCAGGGCGGCCCGCGCAAGCTCGAAATGAGCCCACGCGTCACTGGGATTGCCGGCGATCGATTCCCGATAGGCTGAGATTGCGTCGTCGTATCGGAACTGCGCTTCAGCCAACTGGCCGCGGAGCAATGCGACGCGGGCGTGGTCCACGACGCTTGAGGCCGGCGACTTGTCCAGTGCTTCCGCCGCCCGGTCGTAGTCTGCTGTCATGGTCGCAATCTGGACGCGATGCGACCATAGCCAGAAGTTCTGCCGTGGCGTCCGGGCAAACTCTTCGTCCAGAATCGACATGGCGCGACTCCAGTCGCGCTGGTGGCGCAGCAGTTCGATCTCGGTGCCCGTGATCTCCGGATGCGCGCCGAGTTTGTCGCGCGCCTCTGCGATCATTCGGAACGCCTCGTCGCGCTCGCCCAATTCGAAAGCGGCGCGGGCCCCACCCATCCAGGTCCAGACGTGGGTTGGATGTGCTGCCGCAGCGCGCCGATAGAAGTCCAGAGCACCGGCAGCGTCGTCGCTCTGCATAGCAATTTCGGCCAGCGCCATCAGCGCACCGATTTGATCCGTTTCCGTTTCGAGTGCCCGCAACAGCAATTGCTTGGCCTCGACCGGACGTCCCAGAGCACGTTCTTCAGCCGCCGCTTCGACCATAGCTTGCGCGTGGCCGGGATGCGCCGATAAAAGTTGCTGAAACACAGCAAGAGCTTCTACTCTCTGGTCCTGGCGTCGCAACAATTGGCCGCGCTGGAGCAGCGCCCGTGCGTCCGTCGGATCGGCCTTGAGCACGTCATCAAGGATCAGCCTGCTTTCCTCAAACTGGCCCAGATCGCGGAGTTCGGTGGCAACATCGACCAAGCGTGCCTTATTGAGAGGGTCTGCGTCAGCAGCGCGCCGAAATGCTTCAAGGGCAGCCATACGATCACCGCGGCGGCGATGAATGTTGCCGAGTGCGGCGTGGCTATCGGCGTGATCGGGCTGACGGTCTATGACCGCCGAAAACAACTCAGCCGCTTCATCGAGCCTGTACAGAGCATCGAGCAGATGTCCGAGCGCCACGCGCGCACCACTGTTGTCCGGTTGTTTGGCCAGGACTTCGCGTAAAACGGTTTCGGCTTCGTCCAGCCGGCCCAAACGACGAACAGCATAGCTGAGCCCCACCAGCGCGGCCCCGTTACCAGGCGAGCGCTCCAGCGCCATGCGAAAACGCTGATCGGCCTCAAGTGGCCGACCGAATCGCAGCAACAGATGGCCGGCTTCGATGGACGCATTCGGGTGCTTCACATCGACGATCGCAGCTTTCTCGAACGCAGCGAGCGCCTCTTCGCTGCGACCGGCGCTGCGGAGCGCGTAGCCAAGACCGAGATGCGCGTCGCGCGAAGATGGCCATTTTGCGATAGCAGCTCCGTATTCGCCAATGGCATCGTCGAAGCGCTGAAGCTTCTGCAGGGTATTGCCGATTTCCAGACGAATATACAGTGCTTCCGGATCAGTTTGACGAGCCTGATTGAAATAATCGAGGGACGAGGCGTAGTGACCGAGTTCACGCTCGATCAATCCCAAAGCGTGAAGGGAACCGGCATTGCTGGGCTGTATTGCAACCGCTTTGCGGAACGCGTCGGAGGCGGCCTCGACGCGCTTGGCCTTACGATGCAGCCAACCCAATGCGACCCAAGCGGCTACATTGTCCGGGCTTTGGTGCAAGACGCCTTCAAGCAGCGTTTGGCCCTCATCGAGCGCATCGACGTCACGGAGCAAATGCCCGAGCTCGATCTTGTAGCCCGGATTGTCAGGGTCAATTGCAATCGTCGTGCGAAAGACGTCCGCCGCTTCATCTAATCGCCCAGCCTGCTTGAGCAGCCTGCCGAGTGCGACCAACTGCCCGACGTTTCCGGGTTCGCGATCGACGACCTCCCTCAGAAGTGTGATCGCCTCCTCGGCGCGCCCCAGGTCCCGCAGGAGATTTGCAGCTTCGATCTTGGCTCCGCTATTCGTCGGAGCCCCCTTGATGACGGTGCGAAAAGCATCGAGCGCCTCGTCCTTACGGCCGAGCGACCGTAATGTATAGCCGAGACCGGCGTTGGCGCCCCCGTGCTCCGGCTCAAGGGCAAGAACCTTTCGGAAATTTTGCTCTGCATCGCCGAGTTGCCCGAGATGGCGAAAAGTGTGACCCAAACCGATTAACGCCGCCTTGTTTTCCGGATCAGACGTGAGGCCACGTTCGAATGCAGTACGCGCTTCGGCAATCTGGACAAGATGCAAATGGTCATAGGCAGCTTCGACAATCGCAGTCGTGCTCGCCGGATCAGCAACGGCGGCTCTTTTAAAGGCATCAAGCGATCCAGATCGGTTTCCGGCGCTACGCAGTCGCCGGCCCTCCTCGATCAATCGATGAGCTTCATTAGAATTGGACGTGGTCATAAGAACTGAAAATCGACTTTGAGAAATGGGCGCAAGACAGACTCAAACGTACTACATCAACATAATCTATCCGGGAATTCGAACGCTGCCGCATCATTAACGCCAGCCACCCGGTGCCGAAGTACGATTATACCGGTTTACGGCTTGATATGCGATCCCATATGCCGGGATCTCTTGGTCTCTCCGGACCATGCTTTGCTGGTTGATAGCGCCTTGATCCAGGCCGGCGCCCTTGTCAATGGCACATCAATCGTACGCGAGTCGGCCGTCCCAACGACTTACACCTACTACCATGTTGAGCTGGACGATCACTCGCTGATCCTGGCCGATAACACTCCGGCTAAAACATTCGTCGATAATATCGATCGCTTGAATTTCGATAATTGGGCCGAGCATGAAGCGCTTTACCCAAATGGTAAGTCGATGAATGAACTGCCGTATTCCCGTGCCAAGTCGCACCGTCAGGTGCCGGTCGGCACACGCGTGATGCTTGCAGATCGGGCGCAGATGATCGGCTATGCCGGCGACGTGATTGCTGGTGCCCCAGCACCTGAACTGTCATTGCAAAGAGGGCAATGCTCCGGCATTGCTCTTTCTGCTGCAGATCGCTCCTGCGCATATGAGCAGACTGCGCGCTGGTCGATGCTGATCGACGAGCTACTGTATAGCATCCCTGACTGCCCGCAAGGCCTGTGGTCGGGCTAGCGTTGTGGTTCTCGAAACGGCCTGCCGATGCTGCGGCACATAAGTATCCCACGCCGCCCAGTTGACCCGCGCCAGGCTGCGCAGGTCGGTCGCGAGCGGGCGCTTGGTGCGGCGCTCGTAATCGGCGATGCAGCGCTCGGATTCGGCGATCTTGCGCTTGATGCCGGCCGCAGCCCTGTCCTGCGCCTGACCGGCTGCGCCGGAAAATGCGCCGACCTTGAAACGGGCGATCTCGAGATCTCGGAGGGCCTCGCGGTTCTTCTTCAATTGAACCCGGTGCCAGGCGATGCTGCTGTTGCTGTCGGCGATCATGGTGCAGGCCGCGATGTTGGAGACGCATCGAGGATGGGACGGCTTGGTTAACAGCTGGTTAACCGCAGTGCCACTCACCGCCCTCAAGCACGATTGGCGTGCCCACGAAACGTGGCGATGTTGGATTGTCGTGTTCCGCTTCAGCCTGCGGCTGCCTGACGCACCGGCGGCAAAATCTCGCCAAGAGTCAGGAAGCGAACTGAAGCCCTGATCTCGATCGCGCATAAGGTCGCCACATCAAACGCCTCCCACAAGAAGGCGCAGTTCGGCTGACGGCGCCCAGCCGACAATCACCGATACAAGGGAGATCGATGTGGGAGTTGTCATGATCAGGTGCCCGGAGACGGGCCGCGCGATTCCGACCGACATGAAGACCGACCGCGAGACATTCCGCTGCAGCGCGGTGTTCTTTGCGCGCACCTACTGCAAGATCTGCCGGATCAGTCACGAATGGTTCGCCAAGGAGGCCTGGGTCCATGAACCGACCGAAGAGCTGCGCAAGGCATCATGACCAAGGCTTCATGAACCAAGGCATGTCGTGACATCGGCGTCTGCGCCGCCACGCCGGTCCATCAGACGATACCTTCAATGGTCCCCTGACCGCTGGCCGCTCGCGGCTTGAAATCGTGCGTGCAGCGTGCCGGTCTCGGCCCACACCGAAGCGTGATGGCGCGGATGTCCATGCGCCGCCCGCCCATGGCCGTGCGGCTTCGCAGCTTCCGGCGACACAAGATGATCGACCCTGCCGCGCATGAGCTGATAACAGTCGCAGGCCGCCGCCTCGAGCCGTGGCCGGTCGATCTCGATCGAGCTCCGCCGGTTGGACCGGATCGCCTGCGTTTCACGGAGCTTGTGCACCGCATGGGTCACAGTCGTTCGGCGCACACCAAGCATCTCCGACAGCGTCTCCTGCGTCAGCGGCAGGACGTCATTGCCGACCTGATCGTGGACCTGCAGCAACCAGCGGGCCAGACGCGCCTCCACCGAATGCAGCGCGTTGCACGCCGCGATGTGCTGGAATTGGATCAAGAGCGTCCGCATGTGGACTTGCACCGCCTCGGCAAGCGCCCCACCCCGGGCAAGCGCCGTTTGAAGCCGTGCCGGGGATAGCTGCCACGCGGTACCGGCAACGCGAACGACCGCCGTTATCGGCGAGCTCACCGGCCGTAGCGCCGACAAGATACCGACCGCCCCCTCGTTGCCGACGATGTTTGTCGCGACCGTCTGCCCGTTCGGCATGTCCATGACGAACGCAACCACCGCACTGCAGGGGAAATAGGTGTGTTCGACCGCGTCGCCGGACCGGATCAGCACGAGATCGCGCTCCAGCGAGACTTTCCGCAGGTGAGGTACAAGCAAATCGAGATCGGCGGGCGGCAGCGCGGCCAAGAGGCGATTGCCAATGCTCATCTTGTGCTCCATCACGGGTAAGCTCCCAGACGGAGGTGCGGTTCGCTGCACAAATCAGCTGTGGCGCCACGCTGCATACGCAACAAACAGACCGCACCGAGACTTATTAAATACGCCGTTGCGGAGCAACGTTCCAATCAATTCACTGCGCGGCGAAACGGCGCGCTTCGCTCGAAAGGGCTACCTCCGAAATTCTGTGCACAAAGGGATTTCGAGCGCGGCGACGAAAGCTCTTTGTTCAAGCATGATCTCCGCGCAAACGCTTCGCGTTTGTCGCGAGGGAAAACCGCTTCACACTTTTCCGGATCATGCTCTATTGCGCTCAGGGGCGACCGGCCTGCCCGCGAAACCCGGTCGCCAGCACATAGCGCTCGGAGGAATCCTGTCGGCTCGCCGACGGCTTCACATGGCGGATCGTCGCGAAATCGCGCTTGAGCTGCGCCAGCAGCTCGGCGTCGGCGCCGCTCTGAAACACCTTCGCCAAGAACGCGCCGCCGGGATTGAGCACCTCGCATGCGAACTGCGCGGCGGTCTCGACCAGGCCGACGATGCGCAGCTGATCGGTCTTGCGATGCCCGGTCGTGTTGGCGGCCATGTCGGACATCACGATGTCGGCGCGGCCGCCCATCATCGCGATCAGTTTTTCGGGCGCGTCATTGTTGAGGAAGTCGAGCTGCGCGAAAGTGACGCCGGGTATCTCGCCCATCTCCAGCAGATCGATCGCGACCACCTTGCCCTTGCCGTCGACGGCGCCGGTGCGCTTGGCGGCGATCTGGCTCCAGCCGCCGGGCGCGGCGCCGAGATCGACCACCGTCATGCCCTGCTTCAGCAGCCGATATTTGTCGTCGATCTCCAGCAGCTTGAAGGCCGCGCGCGAGCGATAGCCGAGCGCTTTCGCCTTGGCCACATAGGGATCGTTGAGCTGGCGCTCCAGCCAGAGCTTTGACGACAGCTTGCGCTTGCCGGCACTCTTGACCTGGACGTGCATCCGCCCGGTGGTGTCTTTCGCCATGATGGTTCTTACGGGATTCGAAGGATTGAGCCGCGTTCTAGCACGCCCGCAGCGCGCCGTCCTCGCGCATCATCTCGACCAGCATGCCTTCGCGCAGGCCCCGGTCAGCCACCCGCAGCCGCGGCATCGGGAAGGCGTTGCGGATCGCGTCGAGAATGGCACAGCCGGCGAGCACCAGATCGGCGCGCTCGACACTGATGCAATTGTTGTTGGCGCGCTCGGCATAGCTCATGCCGAGCAGCTTCTGGATCACGAACGTCACATCCGCGTCGTTCATCCAGATGCCGTCGATGCGGCGGCGGTCGTAGCGCGGTAAATTCATGAACACACCGGCGAGCGTCGTCACCGTGCCTGAGGTGCCCAGCATGTGCATGTCGCGCAAATCCCGGCCGTGCTCGGCCGCGAACGGCGCGACATATTGCGCGACCTCGGCGATCATCCGCGCATACAACTCGTTGGTCACGTTCTTGCCGCCAAAGTGCTCGGCCAGCGTGACGACCCCGAGCGGGATCGACATCCACGCCTTGATCCGCGGCACAGCGTTCGGCTCGGCCGGATCGCGCTCGATCCGCACCAGCTCGGTCGAGCCGCCGCCGATATCGAACAGGATGGCGCCCCGCCCTTTTGCGTCGAGCAGCGGCGAGCAGCCGATGACGGCCAGCGTCGCCTCGGTCTCGCGATCGATCACCTCGAGCTTGATGCCGGTCTCGGCTGCAACGCGCGCGCGAAAATTCTCGGCGTTCGCAGCAGCGCGGCAGGCTTCGGTGGCGATGAGCCGGAGCCGGCGCGCCTTGCGGTAGCGGATCTTGTCGCTGCAGATGCTGAGGGCTGCGATCGCGCGCTCGATCGCGGCCTCGCTGATGGAACCGGTCGCCGCGATGCCCTCGCCGAGCCGGATGATGCGCGAGAACGAGTCGACCACGCGGAACCCGTCGCCTGATGGACAGGCGATCAGGAGCCGGCAGTTGTTGGTGCCAAGGTCGAGCGCGGCGTAGACGCCGCTCTCGGCGCCCGCCGCAACCATCCCTGACGGGGCTTCGGCGGCCACCGGGCCATCGCAAAGCCGCACATCGTCGTTCATCAAACCTGTCTTTCCGCAGACCCCGTTCAAGGCCCGCCGAAGAAATTACCGTTCACGGAAACTTTAGCAGCGCCAAAGCCCTACGCAACATCCGTTCACAATGGCTCCATGCCCAATCGGACGTTGTCGTTAAGGGGTGCGTGGGTTATCTCGTATCCAACCCCCAAACCACCGTAAATCCGGGCTTTTCAGGTCATTTCCGATGCAAGATCATACGTCCCCCGCCTCCTTGGAAAACGCTATTGCGCTGCAAAAATACGGTGTCGGCCAGCCTGTGCGCCGCAAGGAGGACGACACGCTGGTCCGCGGCAAGGGCAAATACACCGACGATTTCTCGCTGCCCGGGCAGGCCTATTGCTGGATGGTTCGCTCCTCCCATGCCCATGGGCTCATCAAGGGCATCGACACCACGGCCGCCAAGGCGATGCCGGGCGTGCTCGGGGTATGGACCGGCGCCGACCTGGAAGCGGCCGGCTACAACCCCTTCACCTGCGGGCTGCCGCTGAAGAACCGTGACGGCTCGCCGCTGCTGCAGACCAACCGCAAGGCGCTCGCGACCGACAAGGTCCGCTTCGTCGGCGACCCCATCGCCTTTGTCGTCGCCGAGACCGCGGCGCAGGCGCGCGATGCCGCCGAGGCCGTCGAGCTCGACATCGAGCCGCTGCCGGCGGTGACGGATGCCGCCGAGGCCGCAAAGCCCGGCGCGCCGCTTCTCTATGATCACATTCCGGGCAACGTTGCCCTCGACTACCACTATGGCGACACCGACAGGATCAACGCCGCATTCGCCAGCGCCGCGCATGTGACAAAACTCGACATCGTCAACACCCGCGTCGCCGTGGTCTCGATGGAGCCGCGCGTCGCGCTCGCCGCCTACGACAAGAAGACCGAGCGCATCACGCTGCAGGTCCCGACCCAGGGTGTCTCCGGCAACAAGGCGACCTTCGCAAAGATCCTCAACGTTCCCGCGGAGAAGGTCCGCATCCTCACCGCCAATGTCGGCGGCTCCTTCGGCATGAAGAACCTGAACTATCCCGAATACACCTGCATCGCCCATGCGGCGAAGGTGCTCGGCCGCCCGGTGAAATGGCTCGACGAGCGCTCGACCAGCTTCCTCTCCGACAGCCACGGCCGCGCGCAGACAATCCATGCCGAGCTCGCGCTCGATGCGGACGGCAAATTCCTCGCCGTGCGGCTCTCCGGCTACGGCAATCTCGGCGCCTACATCACCGGCGTCGCGCCCGGGCCGCTGTCGCTCAATACCGGCAAGAACCTCGCCAGTGTCTATCGCACGCCGCTGCTCGGGGTCGACATCAAGACCGTGCTGACCAACACCACGCTGATGGGCGCCTATCGCGGCGCCGGCCGGCCCGAGGCGAACTATTACATGGAGCGGCTGATCGACGCCGCCGCCGACGAGATGGGCATCAACCGCCTCACGTTACGCAAGCGCAACTTCATCAAGCCGCAGCAATTGCCCTTCCCGGCGGCATCCGGCGTCACCTATGACAGCGGCGATTTCGGCGGCGTGTTCCAGAAGGCGCTCGAGATCTCCGACTACGAGAACTTTGCCAGGCGCAAGAAGGAGAGCAAGAAGAGCGGCAAACTGCGCGGCATCGCCGTCGGCTCCTATCTCGAGGTCACCGCGCCGCCGAGCGGCGAGCTCGGCAAGATCTCCTTCGAGCCGGATGGCTCCGTGAAGCTCACCACCGGCACGCTCGATTACGGCCAGGGCCACGCCACGCCGTTCGCGCAGGTGCTGTCGGATCAGCTCGGCGTGCCCTTCGAGAAGATCACGCTCGAACAGGGCGACAGCGATCTCGTCCGCTTCGGCAACGGCACCGGCGGCTCGCGCTCGATCACTGCGACCGGTCAGGCAATCGTCGAAGCCTCCGCGCTGGTCGTCGAGAAGGGCAAGAAGGCCGCGGCTGCCGTGCTGGAAGCCTCCGAAGCCGACATCGAGTTCGGCCAGGGGCGCTTCACCATCGCCGGCACCGACCGCTCGATCGGCATCATGGAGCTGGCGCAGCGCATGCGCGACGGCAAGCTGCCGGACGGCGCGCCGGCTTCCCTCGACGTCGACCACGCCACCAAGGAAACGCCCTCGACCTTCCCGAACGGCTGTCATGTCGCCGAGGTGGAGATCGATCCCGAGACCGGCGTGACGCAGATCGTGCGCTACGCCGCAGTCAACGACTTCGGCACCGTGGTCAATCCGATGATCGTCGCCGGGCAATTGCACGGCGGCGTCGCCCAGGGCATTGGACAAGCGCTGATGGAGGAAGTGAACTACGACACGTCAGGCCAACCGATCACCGGCTCCTTCATGGACTACGCGCTGCCGCGCGCCGGGGACATCCCGTCGATGTCCGTCGGCGATCATCCCTCGCCGGCGAAATCCAATCCGCTGGGCACCAAGGGCTGCGGCGAAGCCGGCTGCGCCGGTAGCCTCGTCTGCATCGTCAACGCGGTGGTGGATGCGCTGTCGGAATACGGCATCAAGCACATCAACATGCCGCTGACGCCGGAGCGCGTGTGGCGTGCGATCCAGGACGCGAAGGCGGCGGCGTAAATCTCTTCCCCTCTCCCCGTTCTTACGGGGAGAGGGTTAGGGTGAGGGGCATCTCTCCGCGACTACAGTCTGTCGAGGGACCTGTACCCCCTCACCCGCCGCGCAAATGCGCGGCGACCTCTCCCCGCAAGCGGGGCGAGGTGAAGATCAAGCCAACTTCTTCAACGCGCGTTCCAGCAGCTCCAGCCGGTCCTGGCCCCAGAAAATCTCGCCCGACGGCAGCACGTAACTCGGCGCACCGAACACGCCGGCTTTCAGCGCTTCCTGCGTATACTGCTCATAGAGTTGATCGAGCTCGGCATCCGACGGTCCGCCGGCGCGCAATGCCGTTGCATCGAGGCCAGCGCGCTCCGCAGCGGCCGACATGACCGCGGCGTCGGCGAGCGACTCCTCGCGCTCCCAGATCGCGCGGCCGAACTCCAGCGACAGGCGGTGCGCGTCCTTGCCCTGCAGCCTGGCGGCAATGACGAGGCGCACCGCGGCGAGATCATCGCTCGGAAAATATTTCGGCTCGACATTGAGCGGAATGCCCCTCACCTCACGCCAGCGCCGGAGCTCCATCAGCCGGTAGGCCTGCCGCTGCGGCGAACGCTTCGGCAGCGGCAGGCCGCCGGTCTGCTCGAAGATCGGGCCGAACTTGCTCGGCTTGACGTTGACGGTCGCGCCATGGCGCCGCGCGATCTCGGCAAACGGCGCGCTGCCCATGTAGGTCCAGGGCGAGTTGAGCGACAGATAATAGTCGATGGTGATGGACATCTAGGCGGCCTCCTGCTCGCGCGGCTGAGTGATCGCGATGTGCCAGCAATGCGCCAGCGGCGTCGTACCGTTGGCGACGACAAGCGCATCGAGCTCGACGAAGCGATGGCCCTTCTTGTCGTAATTGCCGGTGACCTTCGCACGTGCCGTCAGTTCATCGCCGACCTTCGCCGCCGACAACAGCTGCATCCGGCTGCCGACGTGAATCCAGGGCCCGAGGATGGCGTTGTCGGTCAGCGCCCGGTTCATCATCCGCTGCAACAGGCCGGGATGGCCGAGACCGTCGCGGGCAAAGATCGGATCGGTCTCCCTGATGTCGGCGAGATATTCCTTCGCAGCTTCGCCCGACCAGTCGCGCGGGATGGTGCCGAGCCATTTGCCGACCTCGTAGGACGACGGGCTCACAGGCTTGCGCTCGGCGACCGCCGCGACCTGCTCGAACTCATCGATCGCGACCACCGGCCTTGATGCCGGCAGCGACGCAGCTCCGGTAGCGCAGAGCTCGCCGCGGCTGTGCACCTCGATTGCGAGCGCGCCACCGCTCTCCCTGGCCGTCAACTCGGCGGTCTCGCCGTCATAGACCGGCTTCATGAAGCGCGCCTCGATCAGACCACGTTCGAGGAAATCGCGGCCCCATGTCTCGACCGGCAGATGCATCATGTAGGCCATCACGTCGACGCCGGGCACCAGCCCGCCGGAAAAGCCAAACCGCCGCGCCACGGTGTCGTCGTGGATCTTGTTCTCGGACTGTTTTGAGGTGTTGTGCGCCGAGACGCGATACGTCAGTTGCCCCACGGGTTTCCCCTTATTTCGGTTGTTTTTCTGCGGATAATGGTAATCGAACCGGCATACGTGGCAAGCCTCTCGTTTTGCTCGCAATTTTCCGCACGATGGAGTACACGCGGCCATCCGCCGAACCCCTGAATCGATGACTGAACCCCCTAGCTCTCCCCGCATCTATGTCGATGCCGACGCCTGCCCGGTGAAAGACGAGATTTATCGCGTCGCGATCCGCCATGACCTGCCGGTCAGCGTGGTCGCGGGCAGCTTTATCCGCGTGCCGCAGGACCCGCTGATCGAGCGCATTGCCGCCGGTTCCGGCATGGACGCCGCCGACGACTGGATCGCCGAGCGCGCGCATGCCGGCGATATCGTCATCACCGCGGATATTCCGCTGGCGAGCCGCTGCGTCAAGGCCGGCGCCGAGGTGATCGCGCCGAACGGCAAGCCGTTCACGGAAGCCTCGATCGGCATGACGCTGGCGATGCGCAACCTGATGACCGACCTGCGCTCGTCAGGCGAAATCACCGGCGGGCCGAAATCCTATTCGCCGCGCGACCGCTCGACCTTCCTGTCGACGCTCGACCAGACCATCCGCCGCATTCAGCGCCGCCGCGCCGAGACGGCCGCTACGAGTCAAGGCTGGAGCGAGAGCTGACCCATGCCGCCACCTCTCATTCAGCTCAAGGACATCAACCTCACCTTCGGCGGCACACCGCTATTGACCGGCGTCGAATTATCGGTGTCCGCGGGCGAGCGCGTCTGCCTGATCGGCCGCAACGGCTCCGGCAAATCGACGCTGCTGCGGATCGCGGCCGGGCTCGTCGAGCCGGATTCAGGCAGCCGCTTCGTGCAGCCCGGCGCCACCATCCGCTATCTGCCGCAGGAACCTGATTTCGGCGAACACAAGACGCTACTTGCCTATGTCGAGGCCGGCCTCGGTCCCGGCGACGATCACTATCAGGCGCGCTATCTCGTCGAGCAGCTGGGCCTGACCGGCGAGGAAGACCCGGCCCATGTCTCAGGCGGCGAAGCGCGCCGCGCGGCGCTGGCACGGGTGCTGGCGCCCTCGCCCGACATCCTGTTGCTGGACGAGCCGACCAACCATCTCGATCTGCCGACCATCGAATGGCTGGAAAGCGAGTTGGAGAGCCGGCGCTGCGCGCTGGTCTTGATCAGCCACGATCGCCGCTTCCTCACCAATCTGTCGCGCGCGACCGCCTGGCTCGATCGCGGCCAGATCCGGCAGATCGACCGCGGCTTCGGCGCCTTCGAGGCCTGGCGCGATGAGGTGCTGGCAGAGGAAGAGCGCGAGCAGCACAAGCTCGACCGCAAGATCGTCAACGAGGAGCACTGGCTGCGTTACGGCGTCTCCGGCCGCCGCAAGCGCAACGTCAAGCGACTCGGCAATCTCCATGCGCTGCGCGACCAGCGCCGCAATTATCGCGGCGCCACGGGGAATGCCAACCTTGCCGCCTCGGAGGCAGAGAAATCCGGTCGCCTGGTGATCGAGGCGAAGAACATCTCGAAAGCCTATGGCGAGCACATCATCGTCGACGGCTTCTCGACCCGGATCCAGCGCGGCGATCGCATCGGCATTGTCGGCCCGAACGGTGCCGGCAAGACCACGCTGGTGCATCTGTTGATCGGCAACGATCCACCCGATAGCGGCTCGGTGCGGCTTGGCGCCAATATCGAGATGGCGACGCTGGACCAGCATCGCGAAAGCCTCGACCCCAAGCTGACCCTGGCGGAAGCGCTGACCGGCGGGCGCGGCGACCACGTGATGGTCGGCGACAAACCGAAGCACGTGATCGGCTACATGAAGGATTTTCTGTTCGCGCAGGAGCAGCGCGGCACGCCACTCGAAGCCCTCTCCGGCGGCGAGCGCGGCCGGCTGATGCTGGCGCGCGCACTGGCCAAGCCGTCGAACCTACTGGTGCTGGACGAGCCGACCAACGACCTCGATCTCGAAACCCTTGACGTGCTCGAGGAGATGCTCGGCGATTACGACGGCACCGTGATCCTGATCAGCCACGACCGCGACTTCCTCGACCGCGTCGTTACCTCGGCAATCGTGCCCGAAGGCCAGGGCCGCTGGATCGAATATGCCGGCGGCTATTCGGACATGCTGGCCCAACGCGGTGCCGATGTGCGGCGTGAGGCCGTCAAGGCGCAGGCCGTGGTCGAGGAGAAGAAGGAAGCGAAGGCCGCTGCGCCCGAGGCGACGCCAAAGCGCCGGCTGAACTTCAACGAGAAGCACGCGCTGGAGACCCTGCCGAAGACCATCGAGAAGCTGCAGGCCGAGATCGCAAAGCAGCAGAAGCTGCTTGACGATCCCGACCTCTACGCCAAGGATCGCAAGAAATTCGATGCTGCGTCCGCGGCGATCGGCAAGGCGCAAGAGGAATTGTCTGCCGCCGAGGATCGCTGGCTCGAGCTCGAAGTGTTGCGCGAAGAGATCGAACAGGCATAGCTATTTCCACCGTCATTGCGAGGAGCGAAGCGACGAAGCAATCCATCCATCCGTTGTGCCGAACAACGGATTGCTTCCGCCTTCGCCAAGGCTTCGGCGGACAAGTCGCTGCGCTCGCAATGAAGGAAGCACTGAACTGGAGTTGACCCGATGACCACACCGCTCGCCGCCAAGATCGCCCGCGAATACGGCACGCCCTGCGCCGTCATCGACATGGACAAGGTCGAGCGCAACATCGCGCGCATCCAGGCGGCCTGCGATGCCGCCGGCGTCGCCAACCGGCCGCATATCAAGACCCACAAGAACCCGATGCTGGCGCGGATGCAGATCGCGGCCGGCGCCCGTGGCATCACCTGCCAGAAGCTCGGCGAGGCCGAGATCATGGCGGATGCCGGCATCGACAACATTCTGATCAGCTACAATCTGCTCGGCGACGAGAAGATGGCGCGGCTGGCTGCGCTGCAAGCCAGGGCAAACGTGACGGTCACCGTCGACAATCTGACTGTTGTCGATGGACTGATCAAAGTGCCTCAAATGTCCGGTCGGGACCTTCCTGTGGTGGTTGAATGCGATACAGGCCGAAAGCGTGCCGGTGTCGAAACTCCCGCTGAAGCGATCGAACTGGCACGCGAACTATCAGCCTGGCCCGGACTAAAGTTTGCTGGCTTTCTTATGTATCCAACCGAAACGGGCTGGCCCGAAGCACAACGCTTCTTCGACGAGGCTCTCGCCGGGGTGCGGGCGGTCGGATTGGAGCCAGAGATCGTCTCGACCGGCGGCACGCCGAACCTGAGGAACATCGGCAAGCTCAAGGGCGGCACCGAGCATCGCTTCGGCACCTACATCTACAACGACCGCATGCAGGTCGCCGCCGGCGTCGCGACCTGGGACGACTGCGCGCTCAACATCTACTCCACGGTCGTCAGCCGCGCCGGCCCCGAACGCGGCATTCTCGACGCCGGCTCGAAGACGCTGACCACGGACACCGGTGGCCTCGACGGCCACGGGCTGATCCTGGAGCATCCCGAAGCCAAGATCGCGAAGTTTGCTGAAGAGCACGGCTTCCTCGACCTCGCCCGCAGCAACACGCGGCCGAATGTCGGCGACGTCGTGCGCATCGTGCCGAACCACGTCTGCGTCGTCGTCAACATGATGGACGAGGTCGTGATGGTCCGCGGCGACGAGATCATCGGCACGCTGCCGGTCGCGGCGCGGGGGAAGTTGCGGTGATTTCGTAGGGTGGGCAAAGGCGCGCTTGCGCCGTGCCCACCATCCACGACGTGCTCGTGATGGTGGGCACGCTTCGCTTTGCCCACCCTACGATTTCGTCAAATACCGCAACGCGCCCTTCCCTGCGGCAACACCCGTCGCAAACGACGCCTGCAACAGATAGCCGCCGGTTGGCGCTTCCCAATCGAGCATCTCGCCGCAGGCAAACGCGCCCGGCAACTTCCGCAGCATGTAATTCTCGTCAAGCTCGTCGAATGCAATCCCGCCCGCGGTCGAGATCGCGCGATCGATCGGCGCCACGCCGATGAGTTGAACCGGGATCGCGTTGATGAGCTGCGCAAGCTCAGCCGGCGAAAACGACGCCAGCGGCTTGCCTGACGCGATCGCCGCCTCCTGCATCAAGCCGATCCCGACCGGCGCCAGCTGCGCGGCCTTGCGCAAGAAGTTCGCCAGCGATTGCTTGCCGCGCGTGCCTGACAGCCGCGTGGTCAGCGCTGTAGCATCGAGGTCCGGCCGCAGCGCGATCATCAATGTCGCCCGCCCGATGCCCAGCACCGCCTCGCGCAGCTCCGCCGACAACGCGTAGATCGCGCCGCCCTCGATGCCGGTGCGGGTGATCATCGCTTCGCCGAGCACGGTGTGCGCACCGATCCTCAAGCCGACGCCCTTGAGCGGCTGGCCCTCGAAGCGGTCCCGGAACACGTCGGACCATGCGATTGTGAAACCGGAATTCGCGGGACGCAGCTTTGAGATCGCAACGCCCTTGGGAGCGAGGATATCGGTCCACGCGCCATCCGAGCCAAGGCGCGGCCAACTTGCGCCGCCGAGTGCGAGCACCGTTGCGTCGGCTGCAACGGATTGCTGACCGTCTGTCGTCCGGAACAGCAGGCGACCGCCCTCGTCCCAACCGAGCCAGCGATTGCGGAAGGCGAAGCGCACACCGGCCGCGTCGAGCCGGCGCAGCCAGGCGCGCAGCAACGGCGAGGCCTTGAAGGTCTTTGGAAACACTCGCCCGCTGCTGCCCACGAAAGTCGGCTGCCCCAACTCCTCGCTCCAGTCACGCAGCGCCTGCGGCGGAAACGCTTCGACGGAAGCGCGCAAATGCTGCGTCGCCTCCCGATAGCGCGCGAGGAAATCGGCGAGCGGTTCGCTATGCGTGAGATTGAGGCCGCCGCGGCCGGCCATCAGGAATTTTCGGCCAGCCGACGGCATCGCGTCGTAGACGGTGACATCAGCACCGCCATGCACGAGCACCTCCGCCGCCATCAGCCCGGCAGGTCCGGCGCCGATGACGGCGACGTTTTTGATGCTTGGTGACATGGCGTGAGTGTAGGGCAGTGCGTAGGGTGGGCAAAGCGAAGCGTGCCCACCTTCACGAGCACGCCGTAGATGGTGGGCACGGCGCAAGCGCGCCTTTGCCCACCCTACGGACTCAGAGTTTTACGCCCGCGCGCGCGGCGGCTTGGGCTACGTATTTCTGCGTCTGCTCGAACGCGCCCTGCAGCGCCTTTGCGGTCGACATGTCGCCGATTTCGGCAAAGTGTGCCGCGATCGCGTCCGGCGTCCAGTCGGACTGCGGCAGGTTCACGCCTTCGGTCTCCAGCACCTTGATGACCGCGAACGAGCCGGCGCCGGCGCCCATGATGGTGCGGGTCGGCGCGTCCTCCGAGAGCAGGAACTCGACCGCCGGCGTGATCGCCTCGGGGCGCATCAGCTGCAGCGCCTGTGGCGGCAACAGCTCTTCGGTCATGCGGGTCGCGGCCGTCGGCGACACCGTGTTGACCTTGATGTTGTTCTTGCGGCCTTCTTCCGCGAGCACGTTCATCAGGCCGACCATGCCGGCTTTCGCGGCGCCGTAGTTGGCCTGGCCGAAATTGCCGAACAGGCCCGATGACGACGTCGTCAGCACGATGCGGCCGTAATTGCGCTCGCGCATGCCGGCCCACACCGCCTTGCAGCAGTAGAAGGTGCCGGTGAGATGCACGTCGAGCACCTTGGCCCAGTCGGCGACTTCCATCTTCGCGAACGACTTGTCGCGGAGGATGCCGGCATTGGCGCACAAGAGATCGACGCTGCCCCATTCCTTGGTGGCGCGCTCGACCATCGCGGTGACCTGCTCGAAATTGGAGACGTCGGCACCATCGGCCATCGCGGTGCCGCCGGCCTTCTTGATCTCCTCGACCACGGTCTCGGCCGGCGACAGCGAGCCGCCGGTGCCGTCGCGCGCGCCGCCGAAATCGTTGACCACGACCTTGGCGCCGCGGCTGGCCAGCCCCAGCGCATGCGCCCGCCCCAGA
Source organism: Bradyrhizobium jicamae (assembly GCF_018130695.1). GTDB lineage: Bacteria > Pseudomonadota > Alphaproteobacteria > Rhizobiales > Xanthobacteraceae > Bradyrhizobium > Bradyrhizobium jicamae_B. The sequence continues at coordinate 123,041 of NZ_JAFCJX010000024.1, forward strand.
CCATTGCCCGCGCCGGTGACGATAGCGACGCGTCCGTCAAACCTGATTGCCATGCCTAGACTTCCTGTTTTTTTCTTCCCTTCTCCCCTTGTGGGAGAAGGTGGCGCGAAGCGCCGGATGAGGGGTATCTCTCCACAGACGCGCTCGCGGAGAGATACCCCTCACCCGGCTTCGCGTTCCGCGAAGCCACCCTCTCCCACAGGGGGAGAGGGTGCAGCGAGCGCGTGGTCGGCACGCTTTTGAGCAGCGATGGATCGTCGGGTCAAGCCCAGGCCATTCGGCCAAAACCCTAGTTGAAATAAATCAACCCGAGCCAATCCGCGACCAGCGCCGGCTTGTCCTCGCCCTCGATCTCGACGGTCACGTTCGTCCGCGACAGCAATTCCTTCGGCTTGCGCAGCGTCGCCTCGGCCAGCACGAAGCGGCCACGGACGCGTTTTCCGGAGCGGACCGGCGAGAGGAAGCGCAGCTTGTCGAAACCGTAATTGACGCCCATCGCGGTGCCCTCGACGACCGGCATCACCTCGTAGGACATGATCGACATCAGCGACATCGTCAGGAAGCCGTGCGCGATCGTGGTGCCGAACGCAGTCTCCCTGGCGGCGCGCTCCGGATCGACATGGATGAACTGGTGATCCTCGATCACGTCGGCATAGGTATCGATGCGGGGCTGATCGAGCAGATGCCAGGAGGACACGCCGATCTCCTTGCCGACCATGCCCTGATACGTCGCAAGCGACACCGGCGGATTCTTCCAGACTTCGTTCATTTCTATTGGCTCTCCGATCCGGCCGCCCGGACCTTCTGCAGCTCCGGGAATTCTTCCTCGCGGAACTCGTTTCCGCGCAACGCATCCGAGCGATTATCGTCATGCTCGAGCCGGCGCAACTGCACGCGGCGGATTTTTCCCGAGATCGTCTTCGGCAGCTCGGTGACCAGCTCGATCTTCCGGATCCGCTTGAATGGCGCAAGGCGCGTGTGCAGATGCTTGAAGATCGACAGCGCCGTCTCCGGCGTGCGCTCGACGCCTGAGACCAGCAGCACATAGGCCTTCGGGATCGCGAGCCTGATGGGATCGGGGCTCGGCACCACCGCGGCCTCGGCGACGGCGTCGTGCTCGAGCAGTACGCTCTCCAGCTCGAACGGCGAGATGCGGTAGTCGGAGGATTTGAAGACGTCGTCGGTGCGGCCGACAAAGGTGAGATAGCCCTCGTCGTCGGTGAACACGACATCGCCGCTGCGATAGATCTCGCCATCGGCGCCGCCGAGCCTGCCGTCGTCGCCCTGATAGCCCTGCATCAGGCCGGCGGGCCTGGCAGCGCCGAGCAGCAGCGTCACCTCGCCTTCCCCGGCCGCGTTGCCGTCATTGTCGGTGACCTGGACGCGATAACCCGGCAGCGGCCGACCCATCGAACCGACCTTGACCTTCTGCCCCGGCGAGTTGCCGGCAAGCGCCGTCGTCTCGGTCTGGCCGTAACCGTCGCGGATGGTCAGACCCCAGGCGGCTTTCACCTGATCGATCACCTCGGGATTGAGCGGCTCGCCGGCGCCGCAGACTTCGCGCAGGCTCACCTTGAAGCTCGCGAGCTCCTCCTGAATGAACAGACGCCACACCGTCGGCGGCGCGCACAGCGTGGTGACGCCGCAGCGGCCGATCGTCGCCAAAAGTCCTTTCGCCTCGAAGCGCGGCTGGTTGACGATGAAGATCGTGGCTCCCGCATTCCACGGCGCGAAGAAGCAGCTCCAGGCATGCTTGGCCCAGCCGGGCGAGGAGATGTTGAGATGGATGTCGCCGGGCTGCAAGCCGATCCAGTACATGGTCGAGAGATGGCCGACCGGATAGCTGCGCTGGCTGTGCCGCACCAGCTTTGGCTTTGCCGTGGTGCCCGAGGTGAAATAGAGCAACATCGGATCGTCGGCGTTGGTCACGCCGTCCGGTGTGAATGTCTCGCTCGCCTTGGCCGCATCCTCGAACGGCAGCCAGCCGTCATGGGCCTGCGTCGCGCCGACCACGATGCGCACGAGCTTGTCGCCGCCGAGGTTCGCGAACTTCGCAACCTGGTCTTGCGTCGCGACCACCGCCCTCGCCTTGCCGCGGTCGAGCCGGTCTTTCAGTTCGTCCGGGGTCAGCAGCGTGGTCGCGGGGATCACGACGACGCCGAGCTTCATCGCCGCCAGCATGGTCTCCCACAGCGGCACGACATTGCCGAGCAGCAACAGCAGGTGATCGCCGCGCTTCAGCCCCTGCCCGCGCAGGAAATTGGCCACCTGGTTGGAGCGGCGCGACAGCGCGGCAAAGGAGAGCTTTGTCTCCTTGTTGCTGCCGGCATCGACGATCCATAGCGCCGGCCGCTCGCGGCTCTCGGGGCTGTGCGCCAACTCCGCATCGAACCAGTCCAACGCCCAGTTGAACGGCACTGGATCCGGCCAGCGAAAACCCTTCACCGCCGCATCGTAGTCCGTGCGGTGCTCGAGCAGAAAGGCGCGTGCGTCCTGAAAGGTGGTCATGTTTCCGGCCCGTCGAAGTTGTCTTCAACGTAGCCCGGATGGAGCGAAGCGCAATCCGGGGCCTTGTGCCCACGGATAAACCGTCCCGGATTTCGCTTCGCTCCATCCGGGCTACGAAGCCTCGCTATTTCCCAGCGAGGCTGCGAACGTGCTGGATAATTCCGGAAAAGTCGACCCCGCCGTGACCGGCGGCGTCGAAGGCCTGATAGATCTCCTGCGCATGCTTGCCGAGCGGCGTCGCCGCCCCCGCGGCCTTGGCTGCGTCCTGCGCCAGGGTCAGGTCCTTCACCATCAGATTCGAGGCGAAACCGGGTTTGTAGCCATTATTCGCCGGCGAAGTCGGCACCGGGCCTGGAACCGGGCAATAGGTCGTCAGCGACCAGCATTGGCCGGACGAGGTCGAGGCGACGTCGAACAGCGCCTGGTGCGACAGGCCGAGCTTTTCGGCGAGCGCAAAGGCCTCGCCGACCGCGATCATGGAAATTCCGAGGATCATGTTGTTGCAGATTTTTGCCGCCTGCCCCGCGCCGGCGCCGCCGCAATGCACGATCTTCTTGCCCATGTTCTCCAGCACGGGCTTGGCCGCGGCGAACGCCTTGTCCTCGCCGCCGCACATGAAGGTCAGCGTCGCGCCCTTGGCGCCGCCGGTACCGCCGGAGACCGGCGCGTCAACCGAGAGCATGCCGCTCTTGGCTGCCAGTGCATGCGCCTGCTTGGCGCTCTCGACGTCGATGGTCGAGCAGTCGATGATCAGCGTGCCCTTGGCCATCGCCGGGATCACTTCATTCCAGACGCCGAGCACATGCTTGCCGGCCGGCAGCATCGTGATCACGACATCGGCGCCCTTCACGGCCGCCGCGCCGCTCTCGGCGAGCGCAGCGCCATCGCTCCTGGCCTGATCGCGGGAGGCCGCAACCAGATCGAACGCGGTGACCTTGTGGCCGGCCTTGACCAGATTGGCCGCCATCGGCCCGCCCATATTGCCGAGCCCGATGAATGCGACGTTTGCCATGATGTTCCTCCGCGAAGTCGTTTCTATTTGTGGTTCGGAAACTTCAATTCATCGGCGCCGATTTCGGCGAAGTAAGGCGCGACCATGTCCGGCGTCACGTCCTCGATTGCCGGCGGCGACCATTTTGGATTGCGGTCCTTGTCGATCACGGCGGCGCGCACGCCCTCGCGGAAATCGTCGCTGGCGAACACCTCCAATGCGGCGCGATATTCGCGCACCAGGCACTCTTCCAGAGTCGCGGTCTGACGCGCCAAGCGCAGCAGCTTCAGCGTCACCACCATGCCGCGCGGCGACTTTTCGCCCAGCGTCTTCAGCGTCGCCTGCGCCAGCTCGGAGCCGTCGGCCTTGAGCGCGCCGATGATGTCCTCCATCCGGTCATGCGCGAACCAGCCGTCGATCTTCGCCTGCTGCACCGCGACGGGACCTGCCGTCCCGCCGGTCGCAAAGCCCGCGATCAGCGCCGCGATCTCGGCGGATGTCGTGCCCGGCTGCACCTTGGTCAGTTCGTCGCGAAGCGCGGCGAGCTTTGCCGTCGGCACCACCGCGTCTGCAAATTTCGCGTTGATCGCATCCGGGCCATTCATGGTCGTACCCGTCAGGCCCAAATAGGTGCCGATCTCGCCGGGCGAGCGCGACAGCAGATAGGTGCCGCCGACGTCGGGGAAGAAACCGAGCCCGACCTCGGGCATCGCCAGCTTCGTCTTTTCCGTCACCACGCGGTGAGCCGAATGCGCCGATAGCCCGACGCCGCCGCCCATCACGATGCCATCCATGAAGGCAACATAGGGCTTCGGGAATTTCTTGATCCGCGCGTTGAGGATGTACTCGTCGCGCCACAGAATCTTGCCGAGATCGCCCTTGACCTTCGAGCTCTCCCAGAGCGCGCGGATGTCGCCGCCGGCGCACAGCCCCCGCTCGCCCGCGCCTTCCAGCACGATGACGGCGATCTCGGGATCGGCCTCGAAGGCGTCGAGCGCCGTGTCGATGTCGTGAAACATCTCCAGGGTCACGGCATTGATCGCCTTCGGCCGATTCAGGCGGATGATGCCCGCAAAACCCTCTTTCCGTGCGATCAGGTCGTCTCCCGCCTCGCTCATCGCGCGCTCTCGATCAGTTTGCGCGACACGATCAGCCGCATGATTTCGTTGGTGCCTTCGAGGATCTGGTGCACGCGCAAGTCCCGCACGATCTTCTCGACGCCGTATTCGCTGAGGTAGCCGTAGCCGCCATGCAGCTGCAGCGCCTGGTTGGCGACCTCGAAGCCGACATCAGTGCCGAAGCGTTTGGCCATCGCGCACAGCATGGAGGCATCGGGATCCTTGCGGTCCAGCGACGCCGCGGCGCGCCACAGGAAGGTGCGCGCGGCCTCGAGCTCGGTCGCCATATCAGCGATCTTGAACTGCAAGGCCTGGAATTCGTCGAGGCGTTTGCCGAACGCCTTGCGGTCCTTCATGTAGGTGAGCGCCTTGTCGAGCGCGGCCTGCGCACCGCCGAGCGAGCAGGCCGCGATATTGAGGCGGCCGCCGTCGAGGCCGGCCATCGCGATCTTGAAGCCGATGCCTTCGTCGCCCAAACGATTCTCGACCGGCACCCGGGCGTTCTCGAACATCACGGCGCGGGTCGGCTGCGCATTCCAGCCCATCTTGCGCTCGTTGTTGCCGTAGGACACGCCGGGCGTCTTGCCGTCGATCACGATCGTCGAGACGCCGCCGGGACCATCGCCGCCGGTGCGCACCATCGCGACCAGCAAGTCTGTCCCGCCGGCGCCGGAGATGAATTGCTTCTGGCCGTTCAGCACATAATGATCGCCGTCGCGCACCGCGCGGGTGCGCAGCGCTGCGGCGTCCGAGCCCGCACCGGGCTCGGTCAGGCAGTAGCTTGCGATCAGCTCCATGGTGCAGAGCTTCGGCAGCCATTTGCGGCGCTGGGTGTCGTTGCCATAGGCATCGATCATCCAGGAGGCCATGTTGTGGATCGAGATGAAGGCTGACGTCGTCGGGCATCCCGTCGCCAGCGCCTCGAAGATCAGCGCCGCGTCGAAGCGCGTCATCGCGGAGCCGCCGACATCGTCCTTGATGTAGATGCCGCCCATGCCGAGGCCGGCGGCCTCGCGCATCACGTCGACCGGGAAGTGCTTCGTCTCATCCCATTCGAGCGCGTGCGGCGCGATCTTTTCCGCCGCAAACGCCCGCGCCATGTCGCGAATGGCGATCTGGTCCTCGTTGAGAGCGAACTGCATGTTTCGCCTCGTCAGGACTGGATCACTTCATCAGCGGGATCGAGAACTCCGCGCCTTCCTTGACGCCGGAGGGCCAGCGCGAGGTCACCGTCTTGGTCTTGGTGTAGAAGCGGATCGAGTCCGGACCGTGCTGGTTGAGGTCGCCGAAGCCCGACTTCTTCCAGCCGCCGAAGGTGTAATAGGCAATCGGCACCGGGATCGGCACGTTGATGCCGACCATGCCGACATTGACCTTGGCGGCGAAGTCGCGCGCGGCGTCGCCGTCGCGGGTGAAGATCGCAACGCCGTTGCCGTAGTCATGCTCGGACGGCAGCGCCAGCGCCTCGCTGTAGTCGTGCGCGCGGACCACCGAGAGCACGGGGCCGAAGATCTCTTCCTTGTAGATCCGCATGTCCTTGGTGACGTTGTCGAACAGCGAACCGCCGAGATAGAAGCCCTTCTCATAGCCCTGCATCTTGAAGCCGCGGCCGTCAACCGCCAGCGTCGCGCCTTCCTTGATGCCGATATCGATGTAGTTCTTGACCTTCTCGACCGCCTCGCGCGTCACCAGCGGACCGTAATCCGCGGACGGATCGACCGAGGTGCCAATCTTGAGCGACTCGACACGCGGGATCAGCTTTTCCATCAGACGATCGGCCGTGGTCTTGCCGACGGGGACTGCGACCGACACCGCCATGCAGCGCTCGCCGGCCGAGCCATAGCCGGCGCCGATCAGCGCGTCGACGGTCTGGTCCATGTCGGCATCGGGCATGATGATGGCGTGGTTCTTGGCGCCGCCGAAGCACTGGCAGCGCTTGCCGGTCTGGGCAGCGCGCTCATAGATGTATTGCGCGATCGGGGTCGAGCCGACGAAGCCGACCGCCTTGATATCGGGATCGTCGAGGATCGCGTCGACCGCTTCCTTGTCGCCGTTGACGACGTTGAGGATGCCGGCCGGCAGGCCCGCCTCCATCATCAGTTCGGCGAGCTTCATCGGCACGCCCGGGTCGCGCTCGCTGGGCTTCAGGATGAACGCATTGCCGCAGGCGATCGCGGGGGCGAATTTCCACATCGGGATCATCGCCGGGAAGTTGAACGGCGTGATGCCGGCGACGACGCCGAGCGCCTGGCGCATCGAGTAGATGTCGATGCCGGGGCCGGCGCCTTCGGTGTATTCGCCCTTCATCAGATGCGGAATACCGCAGGCGAATTCGGCGACCTCGAGGCCGCGCTGGATGTCGCCCTTGGCGTCGGGAACGGTCTTGCCGTGCTCGCGCGCCAGCAGTTCGGCGAGCTTGTCATAGTCGCGCTGCACCAGTTCGACGAATTTCATCATCACGCGGGCGCGGCGCTGCGGGTTGGTCGCGGCCCATTCCGGTTGCGCGGCGCGGGCATTCTCGACCGCGGCGCGGACTTCCGCCTTGGAGGCCAGCGCCACCTTGGCCTGGACCTCGCCGGTCATCGGCTCGAAGACGTCTGCGGTGCGACCCGAGGAGCCCTTGACCTCCTTGCCACCGATGAAATGTCCGATTGCGCGCATGGAAAACCTCCCTTGAGGACCTGAATCGCCGACCCGCCGGCCAGCCCACTTTACAAACCCTATTGACCCTGCATTTTATAGGATTCAAGTGCGATAAATTGCACCATAGATGTGCGGAAATGCAGGATCAAGACGGCGGCACGATCGACTGGGACGACTTCCGCTTCGTGCTCTCGATCGTGCGCGGCGGGTCGGTCTCGTCAGCGGCAAAACAGCTCGGCGTCGATCATGCCACGGTGATCCGCCGTGTCGACCGGCTGGAACGCCACCTCTCCGCAAAACTGTTTGATCGCCGCAAGACCGGCTATCTCCTGACCGAGGCCGGCCAGCGCGTCGCCGACAGCGCCGAGGCGATGGAGTCGACCATCGTCGCCAACCAGGAGGCGGTCGGCGGCTCGCGCGCGCATCTGACCGGCACGGTGCGGATCGGCGCGCCGGACGGGTTCGGCAGCCACTTCCTCGCCTCGCGGTTGCTGAAATTCACCGAGCGGTACCCCGATGTCGACCTGCAGCTGGTCGCGACCGCGCGGCTGTTCTCACTCTCCAAGCGCGAGGCCGACATCGCGATCAGCCTGACCATGCCGAAGGAAGGCCGCATCGTCGGCCGCAAGCTGCTCGACTACACGCTCGGCCTCTACGCCGCCCCTGCCTATCTCGCGCGGGCGCCAAGGATCACGGCGCGAGGCGACCTGCAGCAGCATCGCTTCGTCGGCTATATCGAGGAACTGCTGTTCACGCCGGAGCTCGACTACCTGCCGCAGGTCTCGCCAAAGATTTCCGCCAAATTCCGCAGCGCCAATCTGATCGCGCAGCTCAACGCCACCATCGCCGGGTTCGGCATCGCCGTGCTGCCGCACTTCATGGCGACGGCGCATCCGGAATTGCAGCCCGTGCTGCCGGACGAGGTTCGGATCTCCCGCACCTTCTGGCTGCTGATGCACGCCGACAGCAAGGACCTGGCGCGGATCCGGGCGGTGGCGGATTATATCTACGAGCTCGTCGAGACCGAGCGGGCGTTGTTCAGTGGGGTGTGAAGCCGCGACTTGTAGGGTGGGCAAAGGAGCGAAGCGACGTGCCCACCGTCACAAGCAGGCCGGGAATGGTGGGCACGCTTCGCTTTGCCCACCCTACAAATCTCGGCTTACCTAATTCACCTTGGCCTTCTTCGCGGGCGCCTTCGCCGCGGCGGCGCGGCCCAGCACTGTCTCGCGGCCGGCACTCAGGATCTCCTCGGACAATTCGCCATTGCCCGCGATCCGCGACATCACGATGGTTCCCATCATGGTCGCGACCGTGGCCATCGCCTGCTTGCGCGCGACCTTGCGCGGCACGTCGAGGATCTGGTCGGCCATCATGTCGATCATCTGCTCGAGCTTGGCCGAGAATGCCTTGCGCGTCTTCAGGCTCTCGCGCGCGATCTCGGCACCGAGCGCGGGGATCGCGCAGCCTTGGCCGGGGTTGTCGCGATGCACCGCCGACAGATAGCCGTCGACGATCGTTGCCAGACGCTTCTCCGGCGCCGTTTCCTCGGCGACCTTGCGCCAGCGCTCATTGGCGCGGTCCATCGCGAAGTTGAAGGCCTCGATCACCAGCGCCTCGCGCGAATCGAAATGCGCGTAGAAACCGCCATGGGTCAGGCCGGCGTCCTTCATCAGGTCGGCGACGCCGATGCCGTGCGCGCCCTTCTCCCGCAGCTTGACGGACGCCTTCTTGACGATCCGCGCGTGTGTTTCCTGCTTGTGCTCTTTGGAATAGCGCATGACCTGGTCTCATAGAATGTTTCTAATCATATAATAGCAGCTTCTGGCCGAAAAAGCTACGCCTATACCGCCGTACCGATCATGGAAAAAGTCGCAGTCGCGTGCACGGCCAGATTGTTCCTGCCGTCGCGGATAAACCCTTCGGTGTAGCTGGTCTGGCGTCCGAGCTTGACGACCTTGCCCTCCGCCACAATGGTTCCGGAGCGCATCGACAGCGGCCGCAGATAGGCGAGCTTCAACTCGAGCGTCACCGACGTCTGCCCGACCGGCAGCAGGGTCGAGATCGAACAGCCCATGGCCGTGTCGAGCAGCGCGGCCGCCGTTGCGCCGTGCAGCAGCCCGATCGTGTTCTCCAGGCTCTCATGCGGGTCGAGGTCCATGACAATGCGCCCCTGCTCGACCGTGGCCATGCGGAAACCGATCAGCTTCGCCATCGGCGGCGGCGGCAGGCGGCCATCGCGGATCGCGAGCATCGCCTCCATGCCCGACATGGTCATCGCAGCCTTCGCGGCCGGCCCCGGCGCCTGCCAGTCGACCAGGCGCTCGCGGCGCAACTCCGGCGAAAACAGGTCGGTGGTGTCGGCGGCGGTCATGATCGCTCTCCTCGATGACGGCCGGTGAAGCCGATTGATTGAATGACGATCATAATATATAACAGCCCGGTTCCAACATGGGAAGAGATGGCCATGCCGAGCCCCGACTGGCGCAAGACCGCCTGCAATCTCTGCTATGTCAATTGCGGCCTCGAGGTGCTGGTCGAGCACGACCGCATCACCAAGGTGCGGGGCGACCGCGACAACCCGAAATCCCAAGGCTATCTCTGCAACAAGGCGGCGCGGATCCCGTTCTATGCCCACCACCGCGATCGCCTGACCACGCCGCTGCGCCGGCGCGCGGATGGCGGCTTTGACGCGATCGACTGGGACACCGCGATTGCCGAAATTGCCGCAAGGCTGCGCGAAATCGTCGATCGCCACGGCGGCAAGTCCCTGGCGCTGTATGGCGGCGGCGGCCAGGGCAATCACGCCGGCGGCGCGTATGCGACGGCGGTGTTGCGCGCGCTCGGCTCGCGCCATGTGTTCAACGCGCTGTCGCAGGAGAAGACCGGCGATTTCTGGGTCAATGGCCACATGTTCGGCAGCCAGACCTGCCACACCGCCGAGGACGTCCACCACTGCGACCTGCTGTTCGTGATCGGCGCCAATCCCTGGATCGCCCACGGCTTTCCCAATGCCCGCGACCATCTCAACGACATCCGCAAGGATCCCGCCCGCAAGATGATCGTGATCGATCCACGGCGCAGCGAGACCGCCGAGCGCGCCGACCTGCATCTCGCCTGCCGACCCGGCACCGACGCCTTCCTGCTCGGCGCAATCCTCGCACGGCTGATCGCGCGCGAGGCGGTGGACCAGGCCTTCATCGCCGAGCACACCACAGGCTATACAGAGGTCCGTGACGCGCTCACGCGGATTCCGGTCGAGCAATGGGCTGAGGCCGCCGACATCCCGCTCGCGCAGATCGAGCAATGCGTCGACATGATCGTGGCGGCGAAAGCGATGACCGTCCGCGTCGAGCTCGGCATCCAGCAGGGCGTCAACTCGACGCTGAATTCCTATCTCGAAAAGCTGCTGATCATGCTGACCGGCAGCTTCGGCCGCAAGGGCACCAACCAGTTGCACAGCTGGCTGGTGCCGCTGTGGGGCAACTCGCCGAACCAGCGCTTCGCGGCAGCCGATATCGAAGTGATCGGCGGACTGCTGCCGCCCAATCTGTTTCCCGATGCGGTGCTGTCCGATCACCCCGACCGCCTGCACGCGGTCTGGGTCGACAGCTCCAATCCGGCCAACACCGCATCCAACACCGCGCGGGTCGAACAGGCGCTGCGCGCGCTCGACCTCGTCGTTGTCGTCGACGTCGCCATGACCGAGACCGCGCAGCTGGCGGACTACGTGCTGCCCGCCTCGTCGCAATATGAGAAGACCGAATTCACGCTGTTCAACTTCGAATTTCCGACGAACTATTTCCATGTGCGCGCCGGTGTGGTGCCGCCGCTGGCGGGCACCCTGCCCGAGCCGGAGATCTACACGCGGCTGAGCCGCGCACTGGGCCTGCTGCCCGGCGACAACGCGCTGGCGCCATTGCGCGACACCGCCTTCCGCTCCCGGCCTGCTTTCGCCGCCGAGCTGCGCAGCTTCATGGGCGTCAATCCGCAAGCGGCAGCACTCGGCGCGCTCGTGCTCTACAACACGCTGGGCGCCACCCTGCCCGACGGCACGGCGGCCGCCGCGCCGCTGTGGCAGGCCGCGCAGCTCTGCGCCAAGCGATCGCCGCAGGCCGTGCGCCGCGCCCTCGATGCGGGCCCTGACGTCAAGGACGAGATGCTCGGCGAAGCGCTGTTCGATGCCATTGTCGGATCGCGCAACGGCGCCGCCTTCACCGCGCATGATTACGACGAGGTCTGGTCGCTGATCTCGCATCCCGACCGCAAGGTCCGCCTCGCGATCGCGCCGATGCTGGACTGGCTCGGCCGGCTCGACCCGGCGAACGCGGCGCCCCGCGGCGATTATCCCTTCGTCCTCGCCGCCGGACAGCGGCGCATGTTCAATGCCAACCAGATTTTTCGCGATCCCGCCTGGCGCCGCGACGATCCCGATGGCGCGCTGCTGATCAATGCCGCCGATCTGGCCTCGCTTGGCGCTGCGGATGGCGAGTGGATCGCGGTGCAATCCGCCGCCGGCCGCGTCGTCGCACGCTGCAAGCGCGACGACAGCATGCGCAGCGGCCAGCTCGCCCTGCCGCACGGCTATGGCCAGGATTATCCCGCTGCCGACGGCGAACGGCTGAACAACGGCCCGCGCGTCAACGTGCTGACCGACAGCGGCAATTGCGATCCCATCGCCGGCACGCCCTATCACAAGCATGTCCCGGTCCGGCTGGAGCGGCTGGCGGCCGCCGAAGCTGCAACCTATGAAGCGGCCTCGCGGCGCATCCATTCCGCGCCGGCCTGAGAACCCTGCGCCGGCGACCCTTGACAAGGCGCGCCCTTGCCGAGGAAGTGGCCCTCTCGAAGCACGCGTGCGCAAGGGAGCCACAGCCAAGACATGGACATGCTCAATCCGCATTGTGGAATGACCCGCGATGATCGCGGTGTCGTTCGCCTGACGATCTGCAACGCCGGCAAGCTCAACATCCTCTCGTCGGCCGTCACCAATGGCGTCCGCGAGGGATTCGAGCGCTTGGCCTCCGATCGCGACATCCGCGCCGTGATCCTCGCCGGCGAAAGCGAGCGCAGCATGATCGGCGGCGCCGACATCAAGGAGATGGCGACGCTCGATCAAACATCCGCTGAAGCCTTCATCACCCGCCTGCGCGACCTCTGCGAGGCCGTGCGTCAATTCCCCGCGCCTGTGATCGCCCGCCTGCCCGGCTGGTGCCTCGGCGGCGGGCTGGAAGTCGCGGCCGCCTGCGACTTCCGCATCGCCGCGCACGACGCGATGTTCGGCATGCCCGAGGTCCGCGTCGGCATCCCCTCGGTGATCCACGCCGCGCTCTTGCCGCGCCTGATCGGCTGGGGCCGCGCCCGCTGGCTGGTGATGACCGCGGAGAATATCGACGCACCGACCGCACTCGCCTGGGGCCTCGTCGACGTCGTCGCCAAGGAAGGCGGCCTCGACGCCGCCGTCGAGCACACCGTGAAAGCGCTGCTTGAATGTGGCCCCGAAGCGCTACGCATCCAGAAGGATCTGCTGCGGCAATGGGAAGAGCTGCCGCTGACGGAATCCGTCAACCTCAGCGTCGGCGTGTTCGGCAAGTCCTTCCTGACCGGCGAGCCGCAGCGGCTGATGCAGGGGTTTCTGGAGCGGAAGCGGTAGGCGGCCCGCAGCCAGCAAGGGCACGCGTGACGTTGCGGCACGAGGCCTCCAGGTCACGGGGCTGCGCTCGGTTCACCGTGACCTCCGCATTTCAGGAAAGTTTGTGCGGCGCCCTTGCGCGCGCAGCTCTGTTGCGGTTCCATGAGCCTTTCATCTGCTATTTTTTAGGAGAATGCTTATGCCTCGATTGATCGCGGGAATTCTCTTGATCGCTGCCCTGCTGACTCCCCTCGCTGCATCGGCGCTGCAAGTCGCAAAGGTCCGGACCTTGCCCAGAAGCGGGAGAAGTGCCGGGAGCTTGCCCGCGAGCGGGGCTTTTTAGGCGGCGGCCGAACCAAAGGCGCCATCAAGCCGCGCGACTTTGTTATCGCCTGCATGCAGGGCAAAGTCAGCTAGCCTCGCGAAATCCAGCCAAATTCTGATTTCGCGTTCCGAACTCCCAAGCGCGGAACGTGGGCACGATTCGCCTGCAAGGCACGGCCTGGTTCTAAGCGCAGAGCGAAATCCGGGAAGATCCGCAACAAGCGAAGGTTACGGTGACGCGATACAAGACGTCGACAGAAACGCGCCTACTTGCCGTCGTTCCATATGTCGGTCATGAGCTTCCAGTCGTTTCCGACCTTCTCCCAAACCACGACATACTTTCCGGACACCTCCTGCGGCGTCGGTCCCTTGGTCTTCAGCATGTAGGTCCCGATCTCGCGTGCCGCGTTGGGGCCCAGCGGCTTGACGTCGATGGTTGTGAGCCTGGGTTCACCTACCTGCTCCGCCATGCCTTTCCACATGACCTCGATGGCCGCTCGTCCCTGCACCATCGCAGATCCGGGCGGCAACGCGATGGCATCAGAGCCGTACAGTGACGCAATTCCGGAAAAGTCGCCCTTGTTGAACATTTCAATCCATTTCGCGTTGATCGCGTCGATCTCGGCCTTCTGAGCCGAAGCCGGCGCGGCCGATGAGATCACGATTGCAATCACCAGTGCCATGATGCGCATGATCGTCTCCAATGGAAATACAGGAACAGGAGCTGTCTCGACGTCGAGTGGATGCATTGAATGCAGCATCTCAGACCGCGTTGAGAATAACAGCAATTCCGGCGAATTACCGTCAGCAGCATTGACGGTCCCTTGCCAGTTTTTTGCGTACGCCACATGGTGTTCGGCATGACCGACTATGTCGATTTGAATCGACGAAATTGGGATGAGCGCGCAGCGATTCGTGCGCGCGCTCATCGGACTACGTTTGCGGTACAATGCCGCGTTGATCAATCCGATTAAGCATTGGAGCTAACGACAATGCCGCGCGACGGGACTTGGTTGAAGCGCTACTTCTCCAGCGAGTTTGATCAGGTTTGGAGAGAAATTCGCGCCTGTGCGACCATCGAAGGCGAGTTGCGCGAGCAAGTCATGGAGGTCGCAGATGCCACCATGCAGCGGGTTGCGCACAATGCGGACGTGATCGCTGCGCGGCTACAGAGCATTGGTTGGCAAGCACAAAAATATCAGGGGCTGCGAACGCCACCCCACCCTGGCGATGAGGCAGTGTTCGCTCAGATCGCGGAGATTTCCGGAGCGCCCATTCCGCCCACGCTATTCGCGTTCTGGCGCAGAGTCGGCGGCATCAACTGGGCATGGGACTACGATTCTGGAGCTCAACCGACGGTCCTGGACTTTTCATTGCCGCCAGAAGAACTGGACGCTCTCTGCGTGCACGCTCCCTCCGTCATCACCTACCTGTTCGATGAATGGATCGATCAAGGGCATACGGAGCGCCCGTTTCGCATCGATCTCGCACCCGACTATCTGCATAAGGCAAACATAAGCGGCGGTCCCCCATATTGCATTGAAGTGCCATATCTCGGTCCGGATCCAATGTTTACGGACGAACGGCATGAGGTGCCGTTCCTCGACTATCTGCGTCTCGCGTTCCGTTGGGGCGGCTTTCCGGGGCTCGAGCGGCACTCTGCGCTCGTCGGAGTACAAAGTTTCGTCGCCAGCTTTACGAAGGATCTGCTTCCGTTCTGAGAGCGGGCTCGTAGCTCGCAGAGCGAGATGGGGACGAAGCCCCCGGATATCGCTCGATAGCGACGAGTGTTGCCCATTCGACACGACGGGCAAATCAGTTCGGATCGCCGGAATCGTGTCAAGCCCCACAATCAAAAATATTTCGCTTTACACGAATTCTGATTAGTGTAAGATGCGCCCGTCTCACCCGACACGAGGGGCGCTCGCGAACGCCATGAACGTGGGTGCAGATGCGGTGGCCGCTGAGCGTGCGACAGGCGTGTGCGCGCAAGGCGGACGGTGAAGTCGTGTGGGCCTGCCGCCCCGATGCAGGTGGCAAGCACGCGAGAGGTCCAAAGCCGATCGCGGATGATGGTGGCACAAACGCAGAGTCTCACCAGGGCGAGCACGTATAAGCCGTAAAGC
>NZ_JAFCJX010000025.1 GCF_018130695.1 Bradyrhizobium jicamae
AGGTCCAAAGCCGATCGTGGATGATGGTGGCACAAACGCAGAGTCTCACCAGGGCGAGCACGTATAAGCCGTAAAGCCATCGCGCAGGGAAGGCCGGATGCCTCCGCCGAACCTGTATGCTCGTGCGCGCACTCTTTTGTGCACATGGCGCACGGGACCGCGGGTGCGGCGTGCACCCGGTCTTCCCTGCGCCCTCGCTCCAATGAGAGGGCGGAACGAGATGGAAAACTCGGACAAATCATGTCGCGAGAATGCGAGCTCATGTCGATCTGCCGTAGGGTGGGCAAAGCGACACCGTCACTCCGTAGCTCAACGAGCGAAGGCGGAAGCGTGCCCACCATCACGAGCACGCCGGGAATGGTGGGCACGTCGCTACGCTCCTTTGCCCACCCTACGACAGGAGTGATTGCGGATGGAGTACGCAACACACTTGTCGTCCTGGCGGAGGCCAGGACCCATTGCCACGAATGTTCGTTGGCGCGCGACGCTGGGGCCACGATCCCTTTTACAACAACACTCGGTGGTTATGGGCCCTGGCTTTCGCCAGGGCGACGGTGTTGAGAGACCGGGGACGAAGCCGCTACGCCTTCCGCTTCGCCGCTTCCTTCTGCAGATCCGGCGCGTTTGCCGTGGCGATGGTGACGCGGCCGGGGCCGGTGTCGGCGAGGGCCGCGGCGGCCTTCTCGTTGCCCATGATCTTGGCCATCACGGCCTCGCCGGCGCGCTCGAAGATGGCGCGGTTCTCGATCACGAATTTCTGCGACTTGCGCAGGCTGGCGACGTAGCCGTTGATCTCGGGCACCACATAGCGCGCGACGAGATCCCAGCTCCGCCGCGTCGCTTCGATGTTGGCCCAGTCATGCGCAAAGCCGATGATGGCGCCGACGCCGCCGGACATCTTCATCACGCTCTTGATCAGGGCCACCAGATCATCAGGCGTGCCGATCGCGGAGGCGGCGCCGTCGATGAAGGCGGTCTGGTCGACGGCCTCATCGGGGGTCTTGAACGCATTGACGCCCGGCCGCATCAGGGTGCCGACATTATACTCATTGTGCCAGCGCATCAGCCCTTCGCGCGCCTCGCGCCGGGCCTGCTCGCGGGTTTCGGCGATGTGCCAGGACAGCAGCACGCGCCAATTGGCACGGCTCACCGTGGTGCCGGCCTTCTTCGCCGCGTCTTCGGCGAATTCCCATTGCTGCGCCAGCGACGTCAATCCCTTCGCCGACATCGAGCCGAGCGAGATGATGCCGATGCCGTACTTGCCGGCCAGCGTCATGCCCGACGGCGAGATCATCGAGGCCACGACGCACGGCAGCTCCTCCTGCAGGGGCAGGATCTGCAGGGCTGCGTCCTGCATGGTGAACCAGTCGCTCCTGGCGGTGACGCGCTCGCCGTTGAACAGGCGGCGGATGATCCCGATCGCCTCGTCCTGGCGGTCGCGCTGGGTCATCGGGTCGATGCCGAGCGTATGGGCGTCGGAAGCGAGCGCGCCGGGGCCGGAGCCGAAGATGGCGCGGCCGCCGGTCATGTGGTCGAGCTGCACCATGCGCTGGGCGACGTTGAAGGGATGGTGATAGGGCAGCGACACCACACCAGTGCCGAGCTTGATGCGCTTGGTGCGTTCGCCGGCCGCGGCCAGGAACATCTCGGGCGACGCGATCATCTCCCAGCCGGAGGAATGATGCTCGCCGCACCAGAATTCGTCATAGCCGAGTTCGTCGAGCTGCTGGACGAAATCCAGGTCGCGGCGGAACTGCAGCGTCGGATGCTCGCCGACCGGGTGATGCGGGGCGAGGAAGGCTCCGAACTTGAGGCGCGCCATGGGTCGTTCTCTCCGGATTGTTGTTGTTGCGGGCTTGCGGAGAAAGTTACGGGCTGGCGCGCAGCAACGCAATCGCCTGCGCCGCATGGTTGTTGCGCAAATGACCGCGTCTGCCGCGCCCCGGAATTCGTCGCTCAGCGTGTCAACGCAAATCGCCGGCTGTCACGGCACATTGAGCGTGCGCACCACGCGAAAGCTGTATCCACCGTCGACGATCGCGCTCTCCCGATAGCCGGCGCGCACCATGTTGGCAGTCCAGTCCCAGGTGCCGCCGCGCAGCATGCGCTTGCTGCAATCGCCCTCGAGCCAGGGCGCGCCGTTAACCGGCGTGTCCTCGTTGTAGCGCTTGTTGAAGCCCGCCATGCGCCGGCCGTGGCCCGGCGGAGGCGAAGCTGGCCGAAGCGACGACAGATATCACCGCAGGTGGAAACGACCGGGCATGCAACATCCTCTGCGCCGAAGGGAGCTGCTGCTTGGTCGCGGGCTCGGGGGATCGCGTTCAGGGTTCGCGAGCCGCGGCTTACCTCCGAGGTAATCGCTGCGATGACTGGAATCGGCAATGCTTGCTGGCAGAACCTGCGAACCGGATTGCCCGCCATGCATCAGATCGTCATCCAACCCGTCGATACCTCGCGCCGCTGGTGGGTGCTCGCGACCGTGGTCGCGGCGCAATTCATGTTCGGGGTCGATGCTTTCATCGTCAACGTCGCGATCCCGACCATTGCCGCCGAGCTGCACGCAACGCCGACCCAGATCGAGGCTGTCATTGCGATCTATCTGATCGCCTATGCCACGCTCGTCATCACCGGCGGCCGGCTCGGCGATATCCACGGCACCAAGAACGTGTTCATCGCAGGTGTCGCAGGCTTCACCGTCACCTCGCTGTGGTGCGGGCTGGCGCAGTCCGGGCCCGAACTGATCCTGGCGCGGCTGGCGCAGGGCGCGACTGCGGCGCTGATGGTGCCGCAGGTGCTGGCGACGCTTCATCTGCTGTTCTCCGACTCCGCCCGCGCCCGGGCATTCGCGATCTACGGCATCGTGCTGGGGCTTGCCGGTGCCGCCGGCTTCACGCTCGGCGGCTTGCTGGTGACGCTCGACCTCGGAGGCCTCGGCTGGCGCGCGGTGTTCTTCGTCAACGTGCCCTGCGGCGCGCTGATCATCGCAGCCGCCCTCAAGATCATGCCGACGGTGCCGCGCCGCGTCGGCACGCGGCTGGATCTTCCCGGCGCGATCGTGCTGTTCGCGGGCCTGCTCTGCGTGATCGGGCCGCTGCTGTTCGGCCACGACGCGCAATGGTCGGTCTGGGTGTGGCTGGTGATGGCCGCGGGCGTGGCGATCATCGCGGGTTTCGTGAAGCTCGAGCAACGCGTGGCGCGGGGCGGCGGCATGCCGCTGATCGATCTGACGCTGTTGTCGGACGCGGCCTTCATGCGCGGGCTGCTCGCGGTGTTCAGCTTCTTCTTCGCCAACCTCTCCTTCTACCTGATCATGACCATGTTCATGCAGAAGGGCCTGCAGATCCCGCCGCTGCAGGCGGGGCTGGTGTTCGTGCCGCTGGCGCTGACCTTCGTCATCGCCTCGCGTCATAGCGGCGTGCGCGCAAAGCACCGCGGCACGCTGGTGCTGATCGAAGGCTGTCTGGTGCAGATGGTCGGCCTTGCCGTGCTGCTGGCGGCGATCGAGTTGGTCACAGCACCATCGCCGCTGATGCTCGCGCTGGTGCTGATGATCTTCGGCTACGGCCAGGGGTTGGTGATGGCGCCGTTGTCGAGCGCGGTGCTGTCGACGGTGGCGCCGGCGAGCGCAGGCGCGGGCTCGGGCATGTACGGCACGACAACGCAGATCGGCAATGCGGCCGGTGTGGCTGCGATCGCCGCGGTTTTCTTCGCGATCGAGGCCGCAACTTCGCCACGCGTGGCGTTGTTTGCGGCATGCGCATTATTTGCGCTGTCGATTCTCGGCTGTGCCGCATTTCTGTCATGGATGCGTCGTGCGAGCGCCTGATCACACGTTAACGCCGATTCTCACATTGCGGGGGATTGGACCGCGAACGGCCTTTTTATTTTGCGATGCAACAATTATCTGGTCAGGGTGAAACAAGACACGCAATCACTCCAGGAGTTGCCGTTGTCGCTCGAGAGCAACGTTGATTTTCTGCGCCATCTTCGCAAGCTGAATGCCTTCAAGGGTTTGGGCGTCTACACGCCCGCCTTCGCGCCTGCCGTCCCGACGCCGCTGATCGAAACGGCCGACTTCGGCAGCAATCCGGGCGCGCTGAAGATGTTGTCGTTCGTACCCGCGCATCTGGCGCGGTCGCCCGCGCTCGTCGTGGTGCTGCATGGCTGCGGTCAGACCGCGGCCGGTTACGATCTCGGCGCCGGCTGGTCGACGCTCGCCAAGCATTACGGTTTTGCACTGCTGATGCCGGAGCAGCAGACCGCCAACAACGCCAACACCTGCTTCAACTGGTTCGATCCCGAAGACATCGCGCGCGGCAAGGGCGAGGCCTGCTCGATTCGGCAGATGATCGCGCACATGGTCGCCGCGCACAAAATCGATCCGAAGCGCATCTATATTACCGGTCTTTCTGCCGGCGGCGCGATGACGTCGGCGATGCTCGCGACCTATCCGGATGTGTTCGCCGCCGGCGCCATCATCGCCGGCCTGCCGTTCGGTCTCGCCACCAATCTGCGCGAGGCGCTGAATGTCATGATGCAGGGAAGCGATCTGCCGGCTGCCGAGCTCGGCGATCGCGTGCGCGCGGCGTCCAAATACAACGGTGCGTGGCCGAAGGTGTCGGTGTGGCACGGCAGCGCCGACCGCACCGTCAGCGCGGCCAATGCCGATGCGATCGTGCGGCAGTGGCTCGACGTTCATGGTTTGCCGGAAGCCGCGATGTCGAAGGCCAATGTCGACGGCTATCCGCGCGAGGTCTGGTGGAATGCCGACGGCCAGACGCTGGTCGAGTCCTACACCATCACCGACATGGCCCACGGCACGCCGCTCGGCCTTGCCGAGAACGACGAACGCTATGGCGTCGAAGGTGCGTTCCTGATCGAGGCGGGGATTTCATCATCCTATCACATCGCCAAATTCTTCGGCGTCACCGACCAGGCGCGTCAGCCGCAGGTCGTATCGACGGGCATTCCGCGCGAGCGTGCCGACACGATTTCGATGACGCTTGCAGTGCCCGCGACCGAGCCGGCTTCCGCGGCTCCGTCGGGCCGCTACCGCGCCCGGCCGCGGAAGCCACGGAGCAAGGGCATCGACGTCGGCCGCGTCATTGCGCGGGCGCTGACGGCTGCCGGACTCATGAAGTAGCGGGGACGATGGCGCGCTTACATCTCGCCGGTCAGGAACGGGTTCGTCAGCCGCTCCTGGCCGATGCTGGAGCCCGCGCCGTGGCCGCAGATGAAGCCGACGTCGTCGCCGAGCGGCAGCAGCTTCTCCTTGATCGACTGGATCAGGGTCGGATGGCTTCCGCCAGGCAGATCGGTGCGACCGACCGAACCGGCGAACAAGACGTCGCCGACATGTGCGAAGCGCAGCTCCTTGCTGAAGAACACCACGCTGCCCGGCGAATGGCCGGGGCAATGCAGGATGTCGAAGGTGAGGTCGCCGATCGAGACCTGGTCGCCCTCGTCGAGCCAGCGGTCGGGTCCGAAGTTGCGCACGCCGGTCATGCCGAAGCGTTCGCCGCTCGAGACGACATTGTCGAGCAGGTATTTGTCGGCGATGTGCGGCCCCTCGATCTTCACCTGCAGCGCATCGCGCAAGTCAGCGGCGCCGCCGACGTGATCGATGTGACCGTGGGTCAGCCAGATCTTCTCGACGGTGACGCCGGTCTGCTTGATCGCGGCCTGGATCTTCGGCACGTCGCCGCCGGGGTCGATCACCACGGCCTTCTTGCTCGGCTCATGCCAGATGATGGTGCAGTTCTGCTCGAACAGCGTCACCGGCACGATGATCGCGCCAGCCTTCGGTTTGGTCTCGGTTTTGTCATCCATAGCGGGCACCATAGGCTACCGGGGGAGGCCGTCAACACGGATGGCAACGCCGCGCGATGGCGTGCGATCCCGAAACAGTCCGTGATATGCTCGATCGAGAGCATGATCCGGAAAAGTGCGAAGCGGTTTTCCGAGAAGATCATGCTCCAATAGAGAAATTTAAGCTCTCATACCCAAAATTCCATGACCCAGGCTTCCAAATCGCCGCTCGGCGGGTCCCGCATCACGGCCCGCGCTTTCTCCGTCGCCGACCGCATCAACACGTCGGGGCTGGAGCGCGGCGATGTGCTAGCGACGACGCCCTTGGCGTTCCGCGTCAATGACAACGGCGTCGCCATCCTGTTTCGCTACGGCGTCGTCGTGCTGATCGGCCTCAACGCGCTGGAGGAAGATGAATTCTTGCGCAGCCTGGAATCGCG
Source organism: Bradyrhizobium jicamae (assembly GCF_018130695.1). GTDB lineage: Bacteria > Pseudomonadota > Alphaproteobacteria > Rhizobiales > Xanthobacteraceae > Bradyrhizobium > Bradyrhizobium jicamae_B. The sequence goes on from NZ_JAFCJX010000025.1 coordinate 6,249, forward strand.
CATGACCGGGAGCTTCGCGCGGCGCGAGGAGGAGATCGCGATCATCGAGGTCGCTTCCGAGAAGGACGACCAAATTCCGCCGGGCGGCCCGATCTATCTGCAGAGCCTGTCGCCGGAGCGGCTGATCCTGGTCGGCGAAGCCCTGGCCAAAAGCGTGGCCCTGGCGCGGCACGAGCGCGAGGTCGCCGCTGTGTTCGACATGACCGAGCCGTTCGCGCGCGAGCTCGCCAAGGGTGGCCGCATCCGCGGCGGCCGTGCCGCGGCGCTCAGGCATATCGGCAGTGCGCTGGCGGTGCGACATCGCGTCTCGGGCCCGGTCGAGGTCTCCGAGAAGCCCGACATCCTCTGGGACAAGCCGCAGCTCGAGCGGCTCTATGCGCGGCTCGAGGACGAATACGAGCTGAAGGAGCGCGCCGAGTCGCTGAACCGCAAGCTCTCGGTCGTCGCCGAGACGGCGCAGGTCCTGACCGACATCATCGACACCAGCCGCTCGCTGCGGCTGGAGCTGATCATCGTCTTCCTGATCCTGTTCGAGGTGCTGATCACGGTCTATCAGCTCGCCATGGCAAGGCATTAGAATCGCCATCTTCTGCCCCGAATTGCTCGTCATCCCTGAACCAAACGAGGCTTCGAGCGTTGCCTCACTTGATCCGTAGTGTGAGGGGTGGACGGGATGGATCGGGACGACAGGGACTGGTGGCGGCACGGCGTCTTCTATCAGGTCTATCCGCGCTCGTTTCAGGACAGCGATGGCGACGGCGTCGGCGATCTCAAGGGTATCATCCGGCGGCTGCCTTACCTGCGGGCGCTCGGCATCGACGCGATCTGGCTGTCGCCGATCTTCGCCTCGCCGATGGCCGATTTCGGCTACGACATCTCCGACTATACCGGCATCGATCCGTTGTTCGGGACGATGGAGGATTTTGATGCGCTGATCGCATCAGCCCATGATTCCGGGCTGAAGCTGATCCTCGATCTCGTGCCGAACCACACCTCCGACCAGCATCCCTGGTTCATTGAATCGAGGAGCTCGCGCGAGAACCCAAAACGCGACTGGTACATCTGGCGCGATGGTGGCGCTGACGGCGGCCCGCCGAACAACTGGCTGTCGGAGTTCGGCGGCAGCGCCTGGGCCTATGACGAAGCGTCGGGCCAATATTACTACCACGCTTTCCTCGACAAGCAGCCGGACCTCAACTGGCGCAATCCGGAGGTGCGTCAGGCGATCTATGACGTGATGCGCTTCTGGCTCGGCAAGGGCGTCGACGGTTTTCGCGTCGACGTGATCTGGCACCTGATCAAGGACGCCGACTTCCGCGACAATCCGCCGAACCCGCATTTCCTCGAAGGCCGGCCGCCGCACGAAAAGATCTTGACGCAATATTCGACCGACCAGGCGGAGGTGCATGGGGTGATCGCCGAGATGCGGGCGGTCACCGAGGAGTTCGACAACCGTGTGCTGATCGGCGAGATCTATCTGCCGCTGCATCGGCTGGTCGCCTATTACGGCAATGATCTGCGCGGCGCGCAGATGCCGTTCAATTTCGCGCTGCTGTCGACGCTGTGGAGCGCGCGCTCGATCGAGGAGATCGTCGCCGACTACGAGAAGGCGCTGCCGCCCGGCGCCTGGCCGAACTGGGTGCTCGGCAATCATGATCGGCAACGGGTGGCGAGCCGGGTCGGCGCCGAGCAGGCCCGCGTCGCGGCGATGCTGCTGCTGACCTTGCGCGGCACGCCGACGCTGTATTACGGCGACGAAATCGGCATGCGGCAGCTGCCGATCGCGCCGGACCAGGTGCAGGATCCCTTCGAGAAGAACGTGCCCGGCATCGGCGTCGGTCGCGACGGCTGCCGCACCCCGATGCAGTGGAGCACCGAGGCCAATGCCGGCTTCTCGACCGCAAAACCCTGGCTGCCGCTCGCGCATGATTTCGCGCGCGAGAACGTCGCCAGTCTCGGCGCCGACGGAAGTTCGATCCTCAGCCTCTATAAGGCCCTGATCGAACTGCGGCGCCGACTGCCGCAGCTCGTCACCGGCACCTACGAAGCGATCGCCGCTCAAGGCGACACCCTGGTCTATCGACGGCGGAGCAATGAGGGGTCGGTCGTGATCGCGCTCAATCTCGGCAATGAGCCGGCCATGTTCACGTCGAGCGCCATCGGCTTCAACAAGGAGATCATGCTGTCGACCTTCCTGGATCGGCAGGGCGAGCAGGTCGAGGGCGAGCTCGAACTGCGCGCCAATGAGGGCTTGATCCTCGGCCCGCGTCAGGATTAGCGCGCGGTGCGCGGCGTCTTGGTGTCGATGTCGCTGCGCTTGAGCAGATAGTCGAGTCCGCCGACGCGATACCAGCGATAGCCGTACGCTTCGATCAGCATGTTGTGGCGGCCGCGCTCGTCCGCGCGGCTGTGATCCTCGCTCAGGAGATTGACCAGGAGGTCGCCGGCGTCGTCGGGCAATCCGACCGCGAAGGAGATTTCGTGTGGTTCCTCGCTGAAATTGTGCACGAACAGCACCGAGTTGTTGCGCCAGTCGTAACGGATCACCAGCACGGTCGGATCGCGCGTCGCGATCACCTTGAAGTCGCCCCAGCCGATCTCCGGCACTTCCTTGCGCATCCGGACGATGCGCTCGGTCCAGTTCAGCATCGAGTTCGGATCGCGCCGCTGCTTGGCGGCGTTGACGTGCTCATAGCCATAGGCGCCCTTGTCGATGACAGGGCAGCACGGCTCGTTGCTGGTGGTGAAGCCGGCATGCGGCTCGGTCGACCATTGCATCGGCGTGCGGGCGCAGCCGCGTTCGGGGAGGTCGAGATCGTCGCCCATTCCGAGCTCGTCGCCATAGCGGATCACCGGCGTGCCGGGCAGGGTGCACATCAGGCTGTAGGCAAGCTCCAGCCGCCGCCGGTCGCCGCCGAGCATCGGTGCGAGCCGCCGGCGGATGCCGCGATCGTAGAGCTGCATGTCCTTGTCGGGGCCGAAGGCCTTGAACACGGTCTCGCGCTGCGCCTTGGTGAGGCGGCCGAGATCGAGTTCATCATGATTGCGCAGGAACAGCCCCCATTGCGCGGTCGCCGGCCGCGGCTTGGTGGCCATCAGGGATTTTGCGAGCGGGCGGGCGTCGGCAGAGGCCAGCGCGTAGAACATGTGCTGGTTGACGTGGAAGTTGAACATCATCTGCATGCGGTCGCCGTCGCGGCCGAAATAATCCATGTCGGTTTCGGGCAGCACATTGGCTTCGGCGAGGATGATGGCGTCGCCCTGCCGCCATTGCAGGAATTCGCGGAACGCGCGCAGCATGTCGTATTGCTCGACCGGCTTGCGCACCTTGGCGCCCTTGGTCGCGATCACGAAGGGCACCGCGTCCATCCGGAAGCCGGAGACGCCAAGCTGGATCCAGAACCCCATGATCTTGAGGATCTCGGCCTGCACATGCGGGTTCGAGGTGTTGAGGTCGGGCTGGAAATCGTAGAAGCGGTGGAAGTACCAGGCGCCGGCCTGCTTGTCGCGCGACCAGGTCGACTTCTGCACCCCGGGAAACACCATGCCGGTGTTGGCATTGGCAGGCCGCTTGTCGGACCAGACATACCAGTCGCGATAGGGTGAGTCCTTCGCACTGCGTGCCGATTGAAACCAGGCGTGCTGGTCGGAGGTGTGGTTGACGACGAGGTCGATGATGACGCGGATGCCGCGCTGCCGGCAGCCATGGGTGAACTCGACGAAATCGCCCAGCGTGCCGTAGCGTGGATCGACGCCGTAATAGTCGGAGATGTCGTAGCCGCCGTCCCGGTCCGGCGAGGGCTGGAACGGCATCAGCCAGATCGCGGTGATGCCGAGCCCGTGCAGATAATCCAGCCGCCGCATCAGGCCCTTGAAGTCGCCGATCCCATCTCCGTCGGCATCCATATAGGTGCCGACGGAGAGGCAATAGAACACGCCGTTCTTGTACCAGAGGTCGTCGATCACGAAGGTCGTCCTCGTCGCTCTATCAACCGCAGCGGTCGGGAGATAAGCGACGAAGGACGTGCGGGTTCCGGCCGCCTGGGCGACCGGAACCGTGCAAAGGTCAGCGCTTGATCTGCGCCTTCAGCGTGTCCTCGACGACGCGGTCGAATGACAAGACCTTCGGCGCATTGGCGCGCTTCTCGGCGACGTATTTGTCGCGCTTGGCGACGAGGGCGGCGAGCTTCTCGTTCAACGCCTTGCGCTGCTCCATCTGCTTGCTGATCTCGGCGCTGCGTTGCTCCGGCTTCATGGCGCGGAGATTGTCGGGCAGCTCGTCGTCCTTGATCTTCGACAGATCGCTGCGGCCGGCGGTGACGTCGGCAACGAGGTCACCATCGCCGGTGACGGCTTCCGAGGTTGCCTTCGCGCGCTTGTTGATAAAGCTCGCCATCTCGGAGGCGCGCGCTGGCGAGGCCGCGGCCACCTCGGACAGTTGCTTGGTCTTGTACTCGGTGCGCTTCTGCATCGCGCCCGGGCCGTAAGGGATGACGGTGCCGTTGATCTCGCGTTGCAGGATGATGATGTCCTCGTCGAACGGCGTCTCGATCAGCACGACCTGGCCGCCGTCCTGCGGGATCGGGATGAAGCGGCCGTTGCCGTTCTGCGCGATGTCGCGCCAGACCCGCTCGGTGTCGGCGGCATTGCCGGCGAGCACGGCGTTGACGACGATGTCCTTCTGCTTGGCGGTCGCGAGCGTCACCGGATATTTGGTGTCCTGCGCATAGTCCATGTGCGGCGGCGCGTCGCCGACCAGGAAGACGATGCGTCTGGCCTCGCTGCCTTGGGTCCATTGCAGCTTGTTGACGGCGACATCGAGTGCCTCGTTGACGCTCTCCGGCCAGTCGCCGCCGCCGCGCGCCTTCAGCTCGAGCAGATTGGCGTACAGATCCTGGATGTCCCGCGTGAGCTCGATCTTCCTGGTGACGTAGTCGTCGCCGATGTCGCGATAGGCGACGAGGCCCATGCGGATATCGGCGTCGGGATTGGAATCGACGATCGCGGTGGCGATCGACCAGATCTTGCGCTTGGCGCCCTCGATCAGGCCGCCCATCGAGCCCGTGGTGTCGAGCACGAAGGCGACCTCGACGGTCGGTTTTGCCAGCGCGGACGACAGTCCGGCGGTAAGTGGAAGGGCAGTGAGAGCTAGGGCGAGTGAGCGAAGCTTGATGTGTGACCTCATGGGTCTCCTCCAGTGGTTCCGTCCCCTCGGAACCAAGGTTCCATCGGCATCGCGGTGGCTTGAGGCCGGAATCAAGGCGGTCTGGCCGCGAATTTGCGGCCGATTCCGGTGCGGCGACCGTTTGCGGAATCGGCTAGTCTCTCGTTCATGGAATCGCCCGCCCGCCAGATCGCGCTCGTGCCTGCGCCCGACCGCCGCCAGTCGGAGACCGCGCTTGCGATCGCGCGGGGCACGGCGAGGCTTTTGAGATCGCTCGGATTTTCCTGCATCAGCGAGTTGCCGCTGCCGTCCGGCCGCAGAGCCGATCTGGTGGCGCTGAACGACAAGGGCGAGATCTGGATCGTCGAGATCAAATCATCGGTCGAGGATCTGCGCGCCGACCAGAAATGGCAGGACTACCGGATGCATTGCGACCGGCTGTTTTTCGCCTTCACGCAGGACCTGCCCTGCGAGATCTTTCCGGAAGACACCGGCCTGATCATCGCCGATGCCTATGGCGCGCATCTGCACTGCGAGGCCCCTGAGCATCGGCTGCAGGCTGCGACGCGCAAGGCGATGACGGTGCGCTTTGCCATGGCGGCAGCGCAGCGGATCAACCGGCTGGTCGACCCGCAGGGGCATGGCGAGTTCTAGCCAAGCCGATAAAATCGAAACTTTTCCAATAATCCGACCTTAACGGGGCCTCCGCTTATCTGCAGCCTGCGAATTCGCGAACTGCTGGGAGTGCAAGGCGACAATGTTGGATCGGATCGAAGGAAGTTTTGCCGGCGACCACGATGCCAAGACGAAGATCGGCGCGGCTGTGAAGTATCTGCTCAGGGATCTCCGCGGCAGCGCTCACGACGATGCCGTACGAGAGATCATCGATATCGTGCAGGGAGTCGCGAACGAACCGTCTTCGCGACAGGATGTGCCGGACAGTGCTGCAACACCGGCTCCGATGGGCAGCGTCAGCTACAAGTCCTATGTGATCGATGCCTTCCGGCGTGACACCGATCGCTGGCGTTCGACGATCCGTCGGCAGGACGGCAAGAAGATCCGGATCGCCTCGCCGCCTGCGGTGGTCGATCACGCCACCACGGGATCGGATGCGCTCACCGCCGAGAAGGCGGTCGAGTTTGCCAAGCGCACGATCGACGCCGGCGGCGTGATGTAATCCGCAAACGAAAACGCCGCGCAATTGCGCGGCGCTCCCGTCTTCCGAAACCTGAAATCCCTTAGCGCGGTGCGCGCTTGGCGAGAATCCGCTGCAGCGTGCGGCGGTGCATGTTGAGCCGGCGCGCGGTTTCCGAGACGTTGCGGTTGCACATCTCGTAGATGCGCTGGATGTGCTCCCAGCGCACGCGGTCGGCCGACATCGGGTTGGTCGGCAGCTCCGACTTCTCGGTGCCGCTCGCGAGCAGCGCGGCGACGACGTCGTCGGCATCCGCAGGCTTGGAGAGATAGTCGACGGCGCCCATCTTCACCGCGGTCACGGCGGTGGCGATGTTGCCATAGCCGGTCAGCACGATCGCGCGGGCATCGGGCCGCTTGCGCTTCAGCGCGGACACGACATCGAGCCCGTTGCCGTCACCGAGACGCAGATCGACCACCGCGAAGGCGGGCGCCGCGCGGCCGATCTCGGCAATGCCGTCGGACACCGTATCGCATGACTTCACCGCGAAGCCGCGAGTCTCCATGGCGCGCGACAGGCGCTCCAGGAACGGCTTGTCATCCTCGACAATGAGGAGCGAGCGGTCGGTGATTTCATTCAGTTCGACAGTGGCGTTCACGGTCCATTTTTCCCAGTTATCGATCTACAAAATATGGCGTGGCAGTGCGGCGTTGCCAAGGCAGCCTAAAGTCGCGATATCAGCATGCCTAATGCCAGACGCGTGATCGAGAACCGTTCTATGACACCGCCTCACCTTCGAGGGAGGTGCCTTCCTCGAAGCGCTCGCGCGGCCAGACGATCTGCACCACGCAGCCGTGATCGGGGAAAACGCGATTGGTAAACGAAACCTTTGCGCCGGTCCGCTCCAGCAGGGTGCGGGCGATGAAAACGCCAAGTCCCAGGCCGCCATGGGCATTTTTGGCCTCATCCGCGCTGCGCCGGCGCGACAGATAGGGTTCCCCGATCCGCTTCAGCATGTCCGGTGCAATGCCGGGGCCGTCGTCGGAGATCACGATCTCGACCGTTTCGGCATTCCACCACGCGTTCACCTCGACGGTCTGGTGGGCAAAATCGACGGCATTTTCCAGGATGTTTCCGACGCCATAGAGGATCGCGGGGTTGCGGGCGCCGACCGGCTCGCGCGTCGGTGCGACAGCTAGCCGCACCTTGATGGCGACCCCGAAATCGCGATGCGGCGCCACCGTCTCCTCGATCAGGGTCGACAGCTTCATCTGGTCGAAGGGCGCACCGCTCGAGGACAGCTGGGTGATCTTGCCGAGGATGTCGCGGCAGCGCTGCGCCTGCTCATGCAGTGTCTTCAGTTCGCCGGCGAGGTGCGGGTCGGTCACCGTCTTCTCCAGCTCGCGCGCGATCAGGAAGATGGTCGCAAGCGGCGTGCCGAGCTCGTGGGCGGCGGCGGCGGCGAGGCCGTCGAGCTGGGTCAGGTGCTGCTCGCGCGTCAGCACCAGCTCGGTCGCGGCCAGCGCGTCGGAGAGTTGCCGCGCCTCCTCGGTGATCTGAAACGCATAGAGGCTGGTCACGCCGATCGCCAGCACGATCGAGAGCCAGACGGCGACGAGATAGATCGGCGGCAGCACCAGCGGGTCGTCGGCATCCCATGGCAATGGCAGATGGAAGTAGAACAGCGCCGAGGCGCAGGCGACCGCGAGCAGGCCGAGCGCAATGGTCAGCCGGACCGGCAGCACGGTCGCCGAGATCAGCACCGGCGCCAGGAACAGGAACGAGAACGGGTTCTGCAGGCCGCCGGTGAAGTACAGCAGCGCTGCGAGCTCGACGATGTTGAGCGCGAGCAGGCCTGCCGCATAGAGCGGCTCCAGCCGCTGCATCGGGTTGAAGGCGACCTGCAGCGCCAGATTGAGCAGCGCCGAGAAGCTGACGATGCTGACGCAGGGGATGATCGGAACCTCGAACTCCAGGCCCTGGGCCACGATGAAGATCGCGACCAACTGACCAAGGGCGGCGAGCCAGCGCAGCCGCAGGATCGTGTCCAGACGGACGTAACGGCGCGGCTGGCTGATGTCGGAGACGGCAATGTCGGTCATGTCGGGAGTTTAGCTGGAGGGCAGGCCGACCACAAATTCGCGACCTGTCTCAATGATTTCGGGGCGCGCCTTGCGCTTGTTCTCGCAATGGCCCAATGAACGGAGCCAATGCAACAAGGCAAGACAGGTCCGGGGCAATCGGCCGCGGCCGATTCCGGCGGATCGGCGGCGATCGATGTCGCGCATCTCGTCAAGGTCTACAAGACCACGCGCGCGGTTGACGGTGTGACGTTTCGCATCGCGCGCGGCAGCATCACCGGGCTGCTCGGCGGCAACGGCGCCGGCAAGACCACGACGATCGCCATGATCATGGGCCTGGTGCTGCCGACCTCCGGCCGCATCCAGGTGCTTGGCGCGAAGATGCCGGAGCAGAGTTATGACGTGCTCGGCCGGATGAATTTCGAGAGCCCCTATGTCGACATGCCGATGCGGCTCACGGTGCGGCAGAACCTGACGATTTTCGGCCGGCTCTACGCGGTGAAGCAGCTGAAGGAGCGGATCGATCAGCTCGCCTCCGATCTCGACCTGAAGGATTTCCTCGACCGCCCCAACGGAAAACTCTCGGCCGGCCAGAAGACGCGCGTGGCGCTGGCGAAGGCGCTGATCAACGAGCCCGAGCTGCTGCTGCTGGACGAGCCGACGGCCTCGCTCGATCCGGATACGGCGGACTGGGTGCGCCAGCATCTTCAGACCTATCGCAAGGCCCGCGACGCCACCATCCTGCTCGCATCGCACAACATGCTGGAGGTCGAGCGGCTCTGCGACCGCGTCATCATCATGAAGCGCGGCAAGATCGAGGATGACGACACGCCCGACGGCATCATGGCGCGCTACAACCGCGATACGCTGGAAGAGGTGTTTCTCGACGTCGCGCGCGGACGGGTGCGGGAAGGCGCGTCATGAGTGACGTTGTCACCAGTCATCACGGTTTCGCGCCGCATCGCGTCAATGCGATGGTGCTGCGCTATTGGTATCTCCTGCTATCGTCCTGGCCGCGGCTGCTTGAGCTCGTGTACTGGCCGACGCTGCAGATCATCACCTGGGGTTTTCTGCAGAACTACATCTCGCAGACATCCGGGTTCTTCGCCCGCGCCGGCGGCTCGCTGATCGGCGCCGTGATCCTCTGGGACATCCTGTTCCGCGGCCAGCTCGGCTTCTCGATCTCCTTCCTCGAGGAGATGTGGTCGCGCAACCTCGGCAACCTGATGATGAGCCCGCTGAAGCCGATCGAGTTCCTGATCTCGCTGATGATCATGAGCCTGATCCGGCTGGCGATCGGCGTGATCCCGATGACGGTGCTGGCCTATTTCTTCTTCGGCTTCAATTTCTACAGCCTCGGCCTGCCGCTGATCGCCTTCTTCTGCAATCTGATCTTCATCAGCTGGTCGGTCGGCGTATTTGCCTCCGGCCTCGTGCTGCGCAACGGGCTCGGCGCCGAGAGTATCGTGTGGACGCTGATGTTCGCGGTGATGCCGCTCGCCTGCGTCTATTACCCGGCCGAGGTGCTGCCGGTCTGGCTGCAATATGTCGCCTGGGCGCTGCCGCCGACCTATGTGTTCGAGGGAATGCGCGCGCTCCTGATCGATCACACCTTCCGTGGCGACCTGATGGTGCAGGCGCTGGTCATCAACGCCGTCCTGTTCGCTGCATCTTTTGCGACCTTCCTTGCCCTTTTGCGCGGCGCCAAGCGCCATGGCTCGCTCCTGGCAGGTGGTGAATAAATGTCACTTTCCCGTGGATTCTCGCGCATTTAGCCCTTTGGGAGCACGAATTATACCGAGGTGTGCATTGACGCATTATTTTGCATTCGACAGGATGTTGCGTCGCAAAAGTGGGATTTGAAGACATGCCGATTGGTGAATTTGGTGGCGCACCGCCACTGGTGGCGGAAGGCAGCCCGGGACTCACGACGCCGTTGTACTGGATGTATGAGATGGGGCAGGCCTCGCTTAATCCGGCGCGCGCGGTCACGGATGCGACCAAGATCCTGTTTCAAAACCCGCTGAATCCCTGGACCCACACGCAAGTCGGCAAATCGATCGCCGCGGCCTGCGAATTGTTCGAGCGCACCACGCGCCGTTACGGCAAGCCGGAATGGAATCTGCCGACCACCGAGGTCAACGGCATCCGCACCCCCGTCGAGGTGCGGTCGATCTGGGAAGCGCCGTTCTGCCGCCTTCTGCATTTCGATCGCAAGCTGACCCGCCCGCTGCGCAGCCCGCAGCCGCGCGTGCTGATCGTGGCGCCGATGTCAGGCCACTACGCCACGCTGCTGCGCGGCACGGTCGAGGCCTTCCTGCCGACGCATGAGGTCTACATCACCGACTGGGCTGATGCGCGGATGGTGCCGGTCACCGCCGGCCGCTTCGACCTCGACGACTACGTCGATTACGTCATCGAGATGCTGCACGTGCTCGGCGGCAACATGCATGTCATCGCGGTGTGCCAGCCGTCGGTGCCGGTGGTAGCAGCGGTTTCCGTGATGGAAGCCAACAATGATCCGTTCGTGCCGCTGTCGATGACCTTGATGGGCGGTCCGATCGACACCCGCCGCAATCCAACCGCGGTGAACCAGCTCGCCGAAGAGCGCGGCATCGAGTGGTTCCGCAACCATGTCATCACCAAGGTGCCGTTCCCGCATCCCGGCGTGATGCGCGACGTCTATCCGGGCTTCCTGCAGCTCTCCGGCTTCATCAGCATGAACCTGGATCGGCACACCGACGCGCACAAGGCGCTGTTCGCCAATCTGGTGAAGGGCGACGGCGATCTCGTCGACAAGCACCGTGAGTTCTACGACGAATATCTCGCGGTGATGGACCTCACCGCCGAGTATTACCTGCAGACGGTCGACACCGTGTTCGTCAAGCACGCGCTGCCGAAGGGTGAGATGACCCATCGTGGCCAGCGGGTGATGCCGTCGAAGATCCGCCGCGTCGCGCTGATGACGGTCGAAGGCGAGAAGGACGACATCTCCGGTCTCGGCCAGACCGAGGCGACGCACGCGCTGTGCACCTCGATTCCCAATCATCGCCGCGTTCACTACGTGCAGAAGGGCGTTGGACATTACGGCGTGTTCAATGGATCGCGTTTCCGATCCGAAATCGTGCCGCGCATCTCCGATTTCATGGTCTCGGCGGCGAATACACGATTGTCGTTGGTCGCGGCGGCCGAATAGGTGTCAACCCGGCCTCGATTTCAGGGGCTGGGTAAGACTCTGAATTGGTTCAAAGAATTCCGATTTCCGGATCGTTAAAGGAGTGAGTTCAGCCTCATTTCTTGAACGATGTTTTCGCGCCGGGTTCATCCGAAAAAATCGGGTTCCAACCCCTGCCGGTAGAGGTTCAGAACCGGCCAGCCCCTGTATATTGGGCAAATGATTTGTTTTTGCGCCGAGCGATTTCACTGGCGGCGGTTATGGCAGAATCCGGGCGAACTCCTGCTCCCCGGACTCCAAGACATGGCTACTCGCGCGCTCCTCTACCGGCGGCCCGCCGAACCCGCGACTCTTCTGGTCAGACACGGCTCCCAATTCTTTGCAATTCGGCTGAGAAGGCACAGGCGCGCGCGCCGTTACACGCTCAGAATCCATCCGACCGACCGTGAAGCGATCCTGACCATGCCGCCCCGCGGCACACTCGTGGAAGCCAAGGAGTTTGCGCAGCTCCATGGCGGCTGGATCGCCGCACGTCTTGGTCGTTTGCCGAAGGCGGCGCCGTTTCAGCCCGGCACCGTGGTGCCGTTGCGTGGCGTGCCGCATCGGCTGGTGCATCGCGCCGGTGAGCGCGGCACGGTGTGGACCGAAACCCGCGACAGCGGCGATAAGATCCTCTGCGTTGCCGGCGGCATTGAGCATATGGACCGCCGTGTCCATGACTTCCTCAAGCGCGAGGCGCGCAAGGATCTGCAGAAGGCCGCGCAATATTATGCCGGGGAACTCGGTGTCCGCGTCCGCCGCATCACGATCCGCGATCAATCGAGCCGCTGGGGTTCCTGCACCTCGGCCGGCGCGCTGTCGTTCTCCTGGCGGCTGATCCTCGCGCCGCCCTTCGTGCTCGACTACCTCGCAGCCCATGAGGTCGCCCATCTCGTCGAGATGAACCACTCGCCGCGGTTCTGGCGGGTGGTTGACAAGGTCTGTTCCTCGGTGACGCGCGCCAAGAACTGGCTCGACACCAACGGCAACGATCTGCATCGGTACGGGATCGAGGATTAGGCCTCACACGCGGTGTCATCGCCCGCCTTGTGCGCAACTGCGCACTGGAGCGGGCGCCCCAGTATTCCAGAGACAGTCGTTATCAATCGAGAAGCCGCGGCGTACTGGATCCCCCGCGTACGCGGGGGATGACACGCGGTGTGTGCGGCTACGGCAGTGTCGCCACAACGATTACCGTCCCCCGAACAACCGATCCACCAGCCATCCGTCCAGCCCTGCCGAGGATTCCGGCCGCGCATTCGGGTTCGGCGGTGCCGACGCGCGCGTCGGCGGCGGGCGATAGGCGCCCGCCGAGGGGATCGGCGAGGGCGGCATCATCGGCGGCGCCTGCAACTGGCTCGGCTGCATCTGCGGCGGTTGGGTCGGATAAGAGGGCGCGCTGACCTGTGACGAGGTCTGCATCAGATTCGACAGCGCCCAGCCACCTTGCGAATTCGGCAGGCTCGCGACCGGCACGCCCTGATGCGCCGCTTTCATGAAGCGCGACCAGACTTCGACGGGCAATCCGCCGCCGGTTGCCTTCTTGGTCGGTGAGTTGTCGTCATTGCCGAGCCAGACGCCGGTGACGAGGTTCGCGGTATAGCCGATGAACCAGGCGTCGCGATAATCCTGGCTGGTGCCGGTCTTGCCGGCGGCCATCCAGCCGGGGATCTCGGCCTTGCGCGCGGTGCCCGAGATCAGCGTCTCGCGCATCATCGTGTTCATCATCGCGACATAGCGCGGCTCGATCACCTGGTTGCGCTCGTCCGGCTGGCGGTTGTAAAGCACCTTGCCCTCGGCGGTCTTGATCCGTGTCACCACATGCGGCGAGACGGCGAGCCCGCCATTGGCGAACGGCGCATAGGCACCGACCAGCTCGATGACAGAGACTTCGGAGGTGCCGAGCGCGATCGAGGTGTTGGCCTCGAGTTTTGACGCGATGCCGAGCCGGTGCGCGGTGCGCACCACGTTCTTGGCTCCGACCTCGAGCCCGAGCCGCACCGCGACCGTGTTGAGCGACATCGCCAGCGCCTGGGTCAGCGTCACCGAGCCGAAATATTCGTGGCTGTAGTTCTCCGGCTTCCAGCCCTTGATATCGAGCGGCGCGTCGGTGCGGATGGTGTCCGGCGTCAGCCCGGCCTCGACGGCGGTGAGGTAGACGAACGGCTTGAACGACGAGCCCGGCTGGCGCTTCGCGGTCACGGCGCGGTTATACTGGCTCTCGGAATAGTTCCGTCCCCCGACCATGGCGCGCACGGCGCCGTCGGGCGTCATCGCCACCAGCGCGCCCTGGCTGACATTGAACTTCACGCTCTTGGCGGCGAGTTCGTCGATGATGGCGGCCTCCGCCACGCTCTGCAGCTTCGGATCGATCGTGGTCTCGACCGTGATGCTCTGGTCGATCTGGCCGACGAGATCGTCGAGCACTTCGCCGATCCAGTCGGCGACATAGTTGACGGTGCCGGCGCCGGCCGGCTTCACATTGATCGAGGGTGCGCCGATCGAGGCCTTAGCCTGCGCCTCCGTGATGAACTTGGCATCCGCCATCGCCGCCAGCACGACCTGCGCGCGCTGCTCGGCGCCCTCGGGGTTGCGGTTCGGCGCCAGCCGCGACGGCGACTTGACGAGACCGGCGAGCATCGCTGCTTCCGCGACCGTGACGTTCCTGGCCGGCTTGCCAAAGTATTTCTGCGCCGCGGCCTCGACGCCGTAGGCGCCGGAGCCGAAATAGACCCGATTCAGATAGAGCTCGAGAATCTCGTTCTTGGAGTGCTTGCGCTCCAGCCACAGCGCCAGTTCCGCTTCCTGCAGCTTGCGCGCCATGGTGCGCTCCTGCGTCAGGAACAGGTTCTTGGCGAGCTGCTGCGTCAGGGTCGAGCCGCCCTGCGACACGCCGCGATGCATGATGTTGGTCACCAGCGCGCGGCCGATACCGATCGGGTCGACGCCGAAATGCGAATAGAAGCGGCGGTCCTCGATGGCGATGAAGGCTTTCGGCAGATAGGGCGGCAGGTCCTTCAGCGAAACATTGGCGCCGGCCATTTCGCCGCGCTGCGCCAGCACGCTGCCGTCGATGCCGACGATCTGGATGGTCGGCGGACGCTTCGGGATCTCCAGCGACTGGATCGGCGGCAGATGCGCGCCGACCCAGATCACGACACCGATCACGGCAATGCCGGCCCACAGGCCGAGCACCGCGGTCCAGTAGAAGAGACGGCCGATGCCGAAGCCGCGCGATTTGCTGCGGCGCTTGCTGCCGCTGCGCGGCACCGGCGCTTTCCGCTCGCGCGGCTTGTCGTCGTCGGAACCCTCGCTTTTGCGTTTGGATTTCTTCGGCTTGTCGTCGCCGCCGCCGGGAATGCGGTCCTCGGGCGACAGGCGGAGATCGGCAAGCGCGGCCGGAAGCCCGAATAGCGGCTCCTTGCGCGCACCGCTCTTTTTCCGTCCCCACGCCATCCGCGAACCCGCACTAATCCCGCGGCAAGCTAGCGTTCCCGGTTTAAGGTGCGGTTACGCAAAGCTTAACGCGGCATTAGGAGGTGCGGCGGCGCGTGCTAAATTACCTTGCAACATCAAGGGAGCGCGACATGGGCCACATCGATCCGACCAAAGAGGTATTTGCACAATTTCGGGACAGCGATCGGCCGGGCCCGATCCACATGCTGAACCTGGTCCGCCTGCGCGAATGGGCCGCCTATCCCGACGGCCGCAAGGTCAGCGGCGCGGAGGCTTATGCGGCTTACGGGCGCGAGAGCGGCCCGGTGTTCGAACGGCTCGGCGGACGGATCGTCTGGCAGGGCCGCTTCGAGCTGATGCTGATCGGTCCGCAAGAGGAACGCTGGGACCACTGCTTCATTGCCGAGTACCCGAGCGTCGGCGCCTTCGTCGAGATGATCCGCGATCCTGTTTATCGCGAGGCGGTCAAGCATCGCCAGGCCGCGGTGGAGGATTCGCGGTTGATCCGCCATGCGGTGCTGCCGGTCGGCAAGACGTTCGGCGAGGTGCCGAAGTAAGTCAGATGCGTAGGGTGGGCAAAGCGAAGCGTGCCCACCGTCACGAGCACGTCGAGAATGGTGGGCACGTCGCTGCGCTCCTTTGCCCACCCTACCGACCTCGATCGCAGCGACCCAGAAACAAAATCGGCGGCCCGAAGGCCGCCGATCGTTGTCCAGATTTCCCAATAACTAGCCCGACGGGCCGTTGTCCTCGAGGATCGGGCCGAACAGCTCCCAGCGCTCGCCGTTGAACTTCATCATCTGCAACTGCTTGTTGACGCGGTAATCGTCCGGCGTGGTGTTGGCGACGATGCCCGGCAGCGACAGATCGAGCTGAACATTCTTCAGGCTGGTGGCGACCTTCATGACGTTCTCGCGGGTGAGGTTGTCGCCGCACTGCTGCAGCACATAGACCATCAATTGCGAGGTCGAGTAGCCGTAGCTGTTGAAGCTCGAGTCCTTGTCGCCATCCGGATAGTACTTCGCCATGAACTCGAAGTACTTCTTCATGCCGGCGTCGTCCTTCCAGGTCGGATCGAGCGGATCCTTGCCGTAGTTGACGCTGATCACGCCCTTGGAGGCCTCGAGGCCCGCAGGCTTCATCACCGCGCCGACCGAGGTGGCGTTGATGTCGAGGATGTGCACCGGATGCCAGTCGAGCTCGGCGATCTTCTTGATGGCCTGCGCGGCCTGCTTCGGCGTGGTCGCGCTGAAGAACAGGTCGGCGCCGGCGGCCTTGATCTTGAGGATCTGCGAATCGATGGTCGGATCGGAGACTTCGTAGGAGGCTTCCGCGACCACCATGGTCGCAGCCTTGTCGCCGAGGCCGGCCTTGATGCCGTTCAAATAGTCTTTGCCGAGGTCGTCGTTCTGATAGAGGATTCCGACCTTGGCAGCCGGATGGTTCTTGATGATGTACTGGCCGTAGATGCGGCCTTCGACGAAGTAGTTGGGGTTGAAGCCCATCGTCCACGGAAAATTCTTCGGGTCGGTGAACTTCGAGGCGCCGGTGGCGGCGAACAGCTGCGGCACCTTCTTGGAGTTGAGATATTTCTGCACCGCCGCGTTCGACGGCGTGCCAAGCAGCTGGAAGGTGAGCAGCACCTCGTCGCTCTCGACCAGCTTGCGCACCTGCTCGACGGCCTTGGGCGGCGAGTAGGCATCGTCATACTGGATCAGGTTGATCTTGCGGCCGTTCACACCGCCCTGATCGTTGATCATCTTCATGTAGGCGGCCTGGGTCTTGCCGATGGTGGCATAGGCGGAGGCCGGTCCGCTGAACGGATTGGTCTGACCGATCTTGATCTCGGTGTCGCTCGCGCCAGTGTCGTACTTCTTCTGCGCGTAGGCCGACGACGCCGACAGCGCGATCGTCAGCGCCGTTGCCGTGACCAGATGGAAAATCCCGTTCCTCATAATGCTGCTTTCCTCACGTGATTGATATTGGTCGATGATCTCATCGGCGGGGGCAAATCCCCGCAACGCGCCATCGCTGGCCTGGATTGTGGAGGAACGCTTGTTGCGACGCAAGATGAGCGATGCTGAAAAGGTGAGCGACATCAGGTCAACGAAAGTAGGGGGCACTGCAGAACCGCAGCCGGCGCAACGGTTTCCCGCTGCGCCGGTAATTCCGTAATGCGGATGGAGGCTACTAACCCGACGGCCCGGTGTCCTCGATGATCGGGCCGAACAGCTCCCAGCGCTCGCCGTTGAACTTCATCATCTGCATCTGCTTGTTGATGCGATAGTCGCTCGGCGACGTCGTGGCGGACATGCCGGGCAGCGACAGGCTGCCGACATAGTTCTTGAGGTTGGCTGCCTGGCGCATGACGTTGTCGCGCGTCAGATCGTCACCGCATTGGCGAAGGATGTGCACCAGCAGTTCGGCCACTGAATAGCCGTAGGTGTTGACCGTATTGAGCTTGTCGCCCTCCGGGTAATATTTGTCCATGAAGGCGAAATAGGCCTTCACGCCCGGGTCGTTCTGCCACTGCGGGTCGCCTGGATCCTTGCCGTAGTTGGTCGAGATGATGCCCTTGGAGATGTCGAGCCCCGCAGGCTTCAGCGTCGCCGACACCGGGCTCGCGTTGATGTCGAGGATGTGCACCGGATTCCAGTTCAGATCATTGACCTTCCTGATCGCCTGCGCCGCGAATTTCGGCGTCGAGGCGTCGAACAGCAGATCGGCACCGGTCGACTTCAGCTTGACCACCTGCGAGTCGACAGTCGGATCGGAGACCTCATAGGAGACTTCGCCGACGATCATGCTCGCCGCCTTGTCGCCGAGCCCGCTCTTCAAGCCCGCGAGATAGTCGCGGCCCATGTCGTCATTCTGATAGAGGACGCCGATCTTGGCATTGGGGTGATTGGCGAGAATGTATTTCGCGTAGATACGGGCTTCGGACACATAGTTGGGATTGAAGGCGATGGTCCAGGGATAGTTCTGCGGATCGGTGAAGCGCGCAGCCCCGGTCGAGGCGAGCAGTTGCGGCACCTTCTTGGCATTGAGATATTTCTGTACGGCGGCATTCGCGGCGGTGCCGATGACCTGGAAGGTGAACAACACCTCGTCGCCTTCGACGAGCTTGCGGATCTGCTCGACCGTCTTCGGCGGCGAATAGGCGTCGTCATACTGAATCAGGTTCAGCTTGCGGCCGTTGATGCCGCCCTGATCGTTGATCATCCTGAGGTAGGCGGCCTGGGTCTTGCCGATGCCGGCATAGACGGAATAGGGGCCCGAGAACGGCACGGTCTGGCCGATCTTGATCTCGGTGTCGGTGGCTCCGGTGTCGTATTTCTTCTGCGCGGTGGCTGATGTCGCCGACAACGCAATGGCAAGCACAGTCCCCGCCAGCAATCGAATGCTGCTCTTCATAGCGTGACCTCCCATGTTGCCGATGATCTTGGCCGCCGGTCTGCGTTGACCGGCGGTTGTCATCGTTGAGAGGATGATGAAGGAAGGGGGGTGGCAATGCAAGGCAATGCCACCTGCGCGTCAGGGTCGCGTCGGTGTAAAATGTGAAGCAATATTCCGCTACGCGAGCCAAAGCAGGATCAGCGCCAGCGCTGCGGGCGCGGCCTGCACGAACAGGATGCGCTTGCTGACGCTGATCGCGCCATAGATTCCGGCCACGATCACGCAGAGCAGGAAGAATGTCTTGATCTGGAAACCAATCGCTTGTGTCGGATGCAACAGGCCCCAGATCAGGCCCGCGGCGAGGAAGCCGTTGTAAAGTCCCTGATTGGCTGCGAGCACGGCCGAGTCGATCGCCTTCTCGATCGTGTTGCGAAACGTCTTCAAGCCGAGCGGCTTGGTCCAGAGAAACATCTCGAGGATCAGGAAATAGATATGCAGCGCGGCCACCACCGCGACCAGGATATTGGCAAGCGAGAGCATGATGCGGTCCCCCAACCCCACGGAATTCGGGTGGACGTTAGCACGTGCCAGGCCGAAAGTGCGACCGACGACAATGGATTTTCCGGACCGACGATGACCGCGCAAAAGACGACCGCCAAGACGCTCCAAACGAAGCCGCTCCAAACCAAGACGTCTGAGACATTCCGCCTCGACCGCCTGACCACGCCGATCGGCACCGCGTTGCTGGTCACCGACGACGACGGTCTGTTGCGCGCGCTCGACTGGGACGATTACGAGGCGCGGATGCTGGAGTTGCTTCGGCTGCATTACGGCGCGGTGAACCTGAAGGAGGCTCGCGCGCCCGGCGATCTCAGGACCGCGCTTGCCGGCTACTTCAAGGGCGATCTCGACCGTCTTGCCACCATCAAATGGCGCGTCGCCGGCACGCCGTTTCAGCAAAAGGTCTGGACCGCGCTGCCCAACATTCCGGCGGGCACCACGATGAGCTATGGCGCGCTGGCTGCAAAATTGAAGGTGCCGAACGCGATGCGCGCGGTCGGCCATGCCAACGGCTCCAATCCGATCAGCGTCGTCGTGCCCTGCCACCGCCTGATCGGCGCCAACGGCTCGCTGGTGAAATATGGCGGCGGGCTGGAGCGCAAGCGCTGGCTGCTGCGCCACGAGGGGGTTGCAATTTAACCGATTTTGCCGACGCATCGGCACGACTGAAGTACGAAAGTACCATTTCAACATTGCATCAGTTTTTCCAAACGATGCCAGGACCCCCTTTAGGGCGTTCTTAAGCACACTTGTATCTCCTTGATTGGCACCCGCATCGCCCATGGGTTGTGATGCGTTAGTTCTATCGCTGACAAACTCAGGGCCAGCTGCCATGGACCAGGCGCAACAAAAACAGGTCTCAAGGGAAGATGTGCCCACGTCTCCCGATGAGCCAAGCACCACATCATTCGATCGCGGCCACGGCGCGCGAGCTCTGCAGCGCGACCTGCACGATCGAGTGCAGCCGCCTGTGGAGGAGCCGGTCGCCGACGGTTCAGCGAATGCTGACGCGCCTGCGCGCTCATCAGGCCGGATAGTTCGCCGCTTCTTCAAGATCGCGGCGGGACTTGCCATCGTCGCCGTGTTCGGGTGGCTGCCGCTCAAGGCGATCTGGCAGACCTCGAGCGTCGAGGCCGTGGTCAATGCGCGGATCGTCACGCTGCGCTCGCCGATCGACGGCACTGTGACCACAAAGGCCGGCTATCCCACCGGATTGAGCGGCGTCAGCGAGGGCGACGTGATCCTGCGTGTCGTCAATACGCGCGGTGACCGGACCAGGCTCGACGATCTCAGGCGGCAGATGTCGCGGCTGGAAAATCAGCGGCCGAGCCTGGCAGCGAAGCTCGCCACCGCCGAGGCTGCGCAGCAGGATCTCGCTCGCCAGGCCGGCCAGTTCCGCGACGGCCGTATCCTGCAGCTCGAGGCGCGCATCGCCGAGATCCAGTCGGCGATCGAAGCCGCCGCCGCTCGCCGCGAGGACGCGGTCGCCGCCGTTGAGCGCGCGTCGTCGCTCGCCAAGACGGGCACTGTCTCGACCGTGGAGCTGGCGCGGCTGACTCGCGAGCAGTCGGTCGCCCAGCAGACCGAGGTCGGCGCCCGCCGGCGGCTCGATGCCGCCAAGGTCGAACTGACCGCCGTCCGCAGCGGCACCTATCTCGGCGACAGCTACAACGACCGGCCGAGCTCGGCGCAGCGCGAGGAGGAGATGCGCCAGCGCGCTGCAGATTTGCGCGCCGACCTCACGCACACCGATGCCGAGATCGAATGGCTGACCCATGAGATCGCGGTCGAGCAGCTGCATTACATCAGCCGCTCGGAGGCTGATATCAAGGCGCCGGTCGCCGGCCGCATCTGGGAGATGATGACCTCGCCTGGTGAGGATGTCAGGGGCGGGCAGTCCCTGCTGAAGGTGCTGGATTGCGCGGGCGCGGTCGTCACCGCGAATGTCACCGAGAGCGTCTACAACCGCCTGAAGCTCGGCGAGCCCGCAAGCTTCGAGCCGAATGACGGCAGCCCCGTGCTCAGGGGTCAGGTGGTCAATCTGACGGGCGCGTCGGGCGCGCCGGCGAATCTCGCGATCAACCCCGATGCGCTCAACAAGGAGCCTTATCGGGTCACGGTGTCCGTCCCGGCGAGCGAGGCCGCGGGCAAGGATTGCGCGGTCGGCCGCACCGGCCGGGTCGTGTTCAACGACACCGCGGCCAAGCCATGATCGCGGCCCTTGCGCCCGGGATGATCGCCTTCGGCGCCTGCCTTGCCATCCTGCCGCTGCTGCGGCGCGAGCACATGTTCGCGCGCGTGCTGATGGCGGGCGTGTCCGTTGTCCTGCTGGCTCGCTACTTCGTCTGGCGCGTTACCGAGACCATGCCGCCGCTCGCCCTCACCGCCGACGCCATCGTCGGCTATCCCTTCATGCTGGCGGAGGCGGCCTCGCTGGTCGCGGTCTGCCTGTCGCTGCTGTTTCTCAGCCGCACCATCGATCGCTCGCCCGAGGTGAACAGCCGGCTGCGCCAGCCGAAGGCGCAGCAGTCGACGCCACTCGTCGACGTCTTCATCTGCACCTACAATGAAGAGAAGGCGATCCTGGAGCGCACCATCATCGGCGCCACCGGGCTCGACTATCCCTATTATCGGGTGTGGGTGCTCGACGATGGCCGCAGGCTCTGGCTGAAGCGGCTGACCCAGGAACTCGGCTGCAACTACCTGACTCGGCCCGACAACAGCCACGCCAAGGCCGGCAATATCAATCACGCGCTCAAGCATGTCGCGGGTCTGCAGGACCGGCCGGAATTCATCTCCATCCTCGATGCCGATTTCGTGCCGATGCCGGACTTCCTGACCCGGGCCCTGAGCCTGATGCGAGACGATGTCGGCGTGGTGCAGACGCCGCAGCACTTCATCAATGCCGATCCGATCCAGGTCAATCTTGCAACGTCGGAGGTCTGGCCGGACGAGCAGCGCTTCTTCTTCGACATCCTGATGCCGGCAAAGGACGCCTGGGGCACCGCGTTCTGCTGCGGTACCTCCTCGGTGATCCGCTTCGACGGGTTGATGCAGATCGGCGGCTTCCCGACGGACTCGGTGACGGAGGACTACCTCGTCACCCTGCGTCTGAAAGAGCACGGCCTGCGCACCGTCTATCTGAACGAGCGCTTGACGCTCGGCCTCGCGCCGGAAGGGCTGAAGGAATACATCACCCAGCGTGGCCGCTGGTGCCTCGGCTTCATGCAGATCATCAGGGGGCGCAGCGGGCCGTTCTCGACGCAATCGAGGCTCGATTTCATGGATCGGCTGTCGCTGGTCGATTCTTTCATGAGCTGGGCCGCCGTCTACAGCACGAAGGTGCTTGGACTCGTGGTGCCCTGGCTGTTCCTGCTGTTCGGCATCAAGGCGGTGCATGCCGATCTGTTCGAACTGCTGAAATACTTCCTGCCGTTCTATGTCTGGCACGCCTTCACGATGGCCTGGATCTCGCGCGGCCGCTCGCTCGCGATCATGACCGACGTGTCGCAATACATCGCCGCGCCCGCCGTGTTGAAGGCCGTCGTGACCGGATTGGCCAAGCCGCAGGGCCACAAGTTCAAGGTCACCGCCAAGGGCGGCGATCGCAACCGCCGCTTTGTCGAGTGGCCGCTGCTGCGGATCTACGGCGCCGCGCTCGTGATCACGCTGTTCGCGATCTCCTATGCGTTCATCCTGAACCTGAGAGGAGAAAACATCGCCTATGGCGGGCTGGCGCTGGCCTGGAGCCTGTACAATTGCGTCGTGCTGGCGATCGTCTGCTTCATCTGCATCGAGCAGCCGCGCCGCCGCAAGGCGGAGCGCTTCGAGCGCGACGAGCCGGTGCTGATCCAGCAAGGCCACGCGTCGCGGCTGGTGCGGATGGCCGACATCTCGATCACCGGCGCGCGCTTCATCGATGCCGCGCCGCCGCCGGTCGGCACGGTCCTGAAGTGCAATGTCTATGGCCAGAGCGTCTCCGCGCTCGTCGTGCGCCGGACCAGCGATGGCTTTGGCGTCCGTTTCGAGGATGCGGTCGCAACGCGGGTGAGCGTGGTCCGCGCCTTCTACGCCGGCGAATATGTCCGCGCCTTCCACGGCGTGCGCGCCGCGCCTGTCGGCAAGGCGCTGCTGTTGCGGCTGTTCAGTTGAGGTGCAACGACGGATCGTAGGGTGGGTTAGCCGGAACGCATCGGCGGTCGTTCAACATGCGATCATGCAAGGCGTAACCCACCGGCGGTATTTCATTGCTCGATGATGCGAGTTGGTCGGAAAGATGGTGGGTTCCGCCTACGGCTAACCCACCCTACGGCACCGTCTACGCCGCGGGCTTCGCGGCGTTGTCCTCGCTCGACAACAGATGCAGCAGCGCGCTCTTGATCGCGGCCTGTCGGGTCGGCGCGTTGATTTGGGCGCCGAGCAAGTCAGTCACATAGAACACGTCGCGGGCGCGTTCGCCGAAGGTCGCGACGTGGGCGGAGGCGATGTTGAGGTTCAGCTTCGAGATCGCCGTGGTGAGCTGGTAGAGCAGGCCGGGCCGGTCGAGGCCGGAGACCTCGATCACGGTGTAGCGGTCTGACCAGGCATTGTTGATGGTGACTTCAGGCTCGACGATGAAGGGCCGGGTCTTGGTCCGCACGGTGCGGCGCGCCACCGCTTCGGGCAGCCGCAGCTTGCCTTCCAGCACGTCCTCGATCATCTCGCCGATCCGCGTGGCACGCCGGCCCTCGTCTTCGTCGCGGTCGTATTCCCGCGAGATCGAAATGGTGTCGAGCGCGCGGCCGTCGGTGGTCGTGTAGATCTGCGCGTCGACGATGTTGGCGCCGGCCGAGGCGCAGGCGCCC
The DNA here is from genome assembly GCF_018130695.1 of Bradyrhizobium jicamae. Classification (GTDB taxonomy): domain Bacteria; phylum Pseudomonadota; class Alphaproteobacteria; order Rhizobiales; family Xanthobacteraceae; genus Bradyrhizobium; species Bradyrhizobium jicamae_B. The sequence continues at coordinate 30,100 of NZ_JAFCJX010000025.1, forward strand.
GCGATGATCGACAGCAGCCAGGGGTGGTCGACGGCGAGGATGGTCAGCTCGGTGACGCCGCGCATCTCGTCGAAGCCGACATTGATCGCAAGCTTGTGGCCGGCCTGCTCGCTGGCGCGGATGAAGCGCGCCTGGCGGATCTTGCGCTGCAGCTCGACCTTGAGCCAATAGGCCGGATAGTGCCGGCCGATATAGGCGTTGAGCTCGACTTCCGGCCATTCGGTGAACTCGCGGCGGAACTCGGCCTGCGCCATCGCGATGCGCTGGGCGCGGTTGACCTCCGAAAAGCCACCGGTCAGCACCGGCTCGGTCTCGTAATACAGCGTGCGCAGCAGCTGCGCCTTCCAGCCGTTCCACACGCCCGGGCCGACGCCGCGGATGTCGGCGGTGGTCAGGATGGTCAGCAGCTTCATCTGCTCGACCGATTGCACCACGGCGGCAAAATTCTCGATCGTCTTGCGGTCCGACAGATCGCGCGACTGCGCGACCGTCGACATCGTCAAATGCTCCTCGATCAGCCAGGCCACGAGTTCGGTGTCGGCGGCGGAAAAGCCGAGCCGCGGGCACAGCCGCCGCGCCACCTTGGCCCCCGCGATCGAGTGATCCTCGGGCCGGCCCTTGGCAATGTCGTGCAACAGCACGGTGATGTAGATCACCGGCCGATGCTCGGGCTGGATCTTGCGGAACAGGTCGCTCGCGACCACGAACTCTTCATTGCCGCCGCGCTCGATGTCCTGCAGGAAGCCGACGCAGCGAATCAGATGCTCGTCCACCGTGTAGTGGTGATACATGTTGAACTGCATCATCGACACGATCTTGCCGAAGGCGCGGATGAAGTGGCCGAGCACGCCGGTCTCGTTCATCCGCCGCAGCACGGTCTCGGCGTCGTTCGAGGTCAGGATCTCCATGAAGAGACGGTTGGCTTCCGGATTTTCGCGCAGCTGCGTGTTGACCAGCTTCAGCGAGCGCGTCACCGTGCGCATCGCATCGGGATGGAATGCGAGATTGTTCTTCTGCGCCAAACGGAAAATCCGGATCAGATTGACCGGGTCGTGCTTGAAGACATCGGGCGCGGCGAGGTTGATGCGGTTGTTGTCGACGATGAAATCGTCGCTGTCCGGCACCCGCCGCCGCTTGGCGTTGCCCGGCCGCAGCCGCGCCACCATGCGGCTCAGCACCGGCGCGGGCTTGGCCTGCTCGTCCTCCAGCTTGGCGCACAGGATCGCGGTGAGGTCGCCGACGTCCTTTGCGATCAGAAAGTAGTGCTTCATGAAGCGCTCGACGTCCTGCATGCCTGGATGCGAGGTGTAGCCGAGCCGCACCGCGATCTCGCGCTGCATGTCGAACGACAGCCGCTCCTCGGCGCGGCCGGCGAAGAAGTGCAGATTGCAGCGCACCGACCAGAGGAAATCGGCGCAGCGGCGGAAGGTGCGATATTCCTGCGCGTCGAAGACGCCGCGTTCCAGCAACTCGTCGGTTTCGCGCACGCGGTAGACGTATTTGGCGATCCAGAACAGCGTGTGCAGGTCGCGCAGGCCGCCCTTGCCGTCCTTCACATTCGGCTCGACCAGGTAGCGCGACTGGCCGCCACGACGATGCCGCTCCTCGCGCTCGGCGAGTTTGGCGGTGACGAATTCGGACGCCGTGCCCTGCACGACCTCCTTGTCGAAGCGCTCGACCAATTCGTCATAGAGCGGCTGGTCGCCGGCGAGGAAGCGCGTCTCCAGGATCGCGGTGCGGATCGTCATGTCGCCGCGGGCCTGGCGGATCGATTCGTCGACCGAGCGCGTGGCATGGCCGACCTTCAGCCCCATGTCCCACAGGCCATAGAGAATGGCCTCGGCGACCTGCTCGCCCCAAGCGGTCTGCTTGTAGGGCAGGATGAACAAGAGATCGATGTCGGATTCCGGCGCCATCAGCCCGCGGCCATAGCCGCCGGTCGCGACCACCGACATGCGTTCGCCGCCGGACGGGTTGGGCGTGTGATAGAGATGCTTGGTCGCCGCCTGATACAGGATGCGGATGATCTCGTCCTGCATGAAGCAGAGCCGCTCCGCGCAGCGCCGGCCGTGACGATCCCTCAGCAGCACCGCCTGCGCGGTGGCGCGGGCCTTGACCATCTCGGCCTTGAGCATCTGCGCCATGGCGGCGCGGAACTGGTCCTCGCGGCCGGAATGTTTTTCGGCGAGCGCATCGAGCGCGGCTGATATCCGCGCGGTCTCGAACCGGTCATCCGCTTCAGCGCGGCCTTCTGCTACGACACTGTCCATGCACTCTTCCGATAACGGACGCGGCCTTTGCTGTCACTGACCAAAGTATGAGGGCAGTGGCTCCATGCTCTCCTGACGACGCTTTGGGCAAAACCGTTCTCGCGCCGCCCCGTCGAAAGTATGGATTTTCCTGTTGACCGCAAGTCTAACACATTGAAATAAAAGGGCGTTTTTATCGTCTCGGGGAGATCGACACTATGCCCAAATTTTCACGGCGTGCTCTGGCTGGCCTCGTCGCGGCCGCGGCCCTGCTTCCCGGCGCGGCATTTGCCGCCGACGCGTTGAAGGAGATCCGGATCGACTGGGCGACCTACAACCCGGTGTCGATGGTGCTCAAGCAGAAGGGGCTGCTCGAGAAGGAGTTCGCCAAGGACGGCATCACCGTCACCTGGGTGCAGTCGGCCGGTTCCAACAAGGCGCTGGAATTCCTCAACGCCGGCTCGATCGATTTCGGCTCGACCGCGGGCTCGGCCGCGCTGGTCGCCAGGATCAACGGAAACCCGATCAAGTCGATCTATGTCTATTCGCGGCCGGAATGGACTGCGCTGGTCACCGGCAAGGACTCCAGGATCGCCTCCGTTGCGGACCTCAAGGGCAAGCGCGTCGCGGTGACCCGCGGCACCGACCCGCACATCTTCCTGGTCCGCGCGCTGCTCGGCGCCGGCCTGTCGGAAAAGGATATCACGCCGGTGCTGCTGCAGCACGCCGACGGCAAGACCGCGCTGATCCGCGGCGACGTCGACGCCTGGGCCGGCCTCGATCCGATGATGGCGCAGGCCGAGGTCGAGGAGGGCGCAAAGCTGTTCTACCGCAAGGCCGATGCCAACACCTGGGGCATCCTCAATGTGCGCGAGCAGTTCTTGAAGGACTATCCGGACATCGCCCGCCGCGTGCTCGCCACTTACGAAGAGGCGCGGAAATATTCGCTGGCGAACTACGATGAGCTGAAGAAGACCTTCATCGCGGTGACCAAGCTGCCGGATGCGGTCGTCGACAAGCAGCTGAAGGAACGCACCGAACTGACCCACAGCCGCATCGGTAGCGCCCAGCGCGAGTCCATCCTCGCGGCCGGCCTCGCTTTGCAGCAGGCCGGCGTCATCGACGCCAAGGTCGATGTGAAGGCGGCGTTGGACTCGCTGATCGACGACCAGGTTCCGCTGCCGACGAATTAGTTGCAGTGAGGGGTGGCACAAGCGCCGCAAAAAACTGTCGTCCTGGCGAAAGCCAGGACCCATTACCACGAATGTGCGTTTTGGCGTGACGCCGGGGCTACGCTTGCTTCCAACAACTGGACCCGGTGGTAATGGGTCCTGACTTTCGTCAGGACGACGGGGATAGTTCGGAGCGAGCCCCGCCTTGCAATCCTCTCCGAAGAGTCGTTCTTGCTATGGCCATGACCGTCGACCTGCCAGCCCTTGAACGAACCGACGTGACCGCGCACCGCGTGGCCTCGGCAGGGTGGTCGCGTTACGCGCGCCCCGCGCTCGGGCTGTTGCTGCCGGTCGTGCTCGCGCTCGGCTGGGAGCTCGTCGTGATGCTCGGCTGGTCCAACGGCCGCCTCGTTCCGCCGCCGTCAAGGATCTTCGCCACCATTGTCGAACTCGCCAAAAGCGGCGAGCTCACCCGCCACATTATCGCGACCCTGACCCGCGTCGGTGCCGGTTTCGTGCTCGGCGTGATCTCCGGCACTATCCTCGGCGCGATCTGCGGCTATTGGGGTCTGGCGCGCCGGCTGCTCGATCCGACCGTGCAGGCGCTGCGCGCGATCCCGTCGATCGCCTGGGTGCCGCTCTTCATCCTCTGGCTCGGCATTTTCGAGACCTCGAAGATCGCGCTGATCGCGGTCGGCGTGTTCTTTCCGGTCTATCTCGGCGTGATGGGCGCGATCCTCTCGGTCGATCGCAAGATCGTCGAGGTCGGCCGCATCTTCCGTCTCTCGGGACTGGCGATGATCCGCCGCATCCTGCTGCCCGCCGTGTTGCCGGCCTATGTGGTGGCGCTGCGCGTTGGCCTTGGGCTGGGCTGGATGTTCGTCGTCGCCGCCGAATTCATGGGCGCGTCCGAAGGGCTCGGCTATCTCCTGATCGACGGCCAGCAGCTTGGCAAGCCCGCGCAAATCCTCGCCGCGATCGTGATCTTCGCCATCCTCGGCAAGACCACGGATTGGCTCATCGAGCTCGCGACCGCGCCGCTGCTGCGCTGGCAGGACGGTTTCAGCCATCGGGGAGGCGCCTGATGCTCGCCCTGAAGGACGTCGGCAAGACGTATCCGAACGGCGTGCACGCGCTCGAGCGCTTCACGGCAGAAATTCCGCCGGGGGAGATCGTCGCCATCATCGGCGGCTCCGGCTGTGGCAAGTCGACTCTGCTCCGCGCCATCGCCGGCCTCGATCGCGCCTCGACCGGCGCGGTGACGCTCGACAACACCACCATCACCTCGCCGCATGCCAAGATCGGCATCATCTTCCAAGAGCCGCGGCTGCTGCCCTGGCTCAGCGTCGCCGACAATATCGGCTTCGGCCTCACCGATCTCCCGGCCGAGGAGCGGCGCAAGCGGATCGCGCTGGCGCTCGCACGCGTTGGCCTCACCGACAAGGCCGCCGCCTGGCCGCGCGAATTGTCTGGCGGGCAGGCGCAGCGGGTCGCGATTGCGCGCGCGCTGGTGCCGCAGCCGGAAGTGCTGCTGCTGGATGAACCATTCTCCGCACTCGACGCCTTCACGCGGCGCGATCTGCAGGACCATCTGCTCGCTCTCTGGGCCGACCAGCGTCCGACCCTGATCCTGGTCACTCATGATGTCGACGAGGCAGTGGTACTCGCCGACCGCGTGCTGGTGATGCGGCCGCGGCCGGGCCGGCTGTTCGAGGAGATCAAGATCAACCTCGCGCGGCCGCGCGACCGCAAGTCGGAGCTGTTCGACAATTTCAAGCGGCGGGTGCTGACCGCACTCGACCGCTCGCTGGACCGTTCGGTGCGGGCGATCGCGGACAAATCAAGCGCTGGAGAGGCCATGTGGTGGTGACATCGGCGCCATAAGGCCTTACACCCGGTTGGCAAGAAGAACGCCGGGAGACAGACCATGGACGCCGCCGAACTCCGCGCAATGCAGGCCCCGATCAAGGAGCGTTACAAGGCCGATCCGTCGGCCGCCGTGATCACGCTGAAGGCCAAGGGCTCGATCGAGAACGAAGGGATTGCCTGCAAGGTCGAGACCGGCCGCGCGCTCGCGGTTGCAGGCCTGCATCCCGCAACTGGCGGCTCCGGGCTTGAGCTCTGCTCCGGCGACATGCTGCTGGAAGCGCTGGTCGCCTGCGCCGGCGTCACCCTGAAATCGGTCGCCACCGCCGTCGAGGTGCCCCTGACGAGCGGCGTCGTGATCGCCGAGGGCGATCTCGATTTCCGCGGCACGCTCGGCGTCGACAAGGAGACCCCGGTCGGCTTCGCCGAGATCAGGTTACGCTTCGAAGTCGGCACCGACGCGCCGCAGGAAAAGCTCGATCTCCTGCTGAAACTCACCGAGCGTTATTGCGTGGTCTATCAGACCATCAAGAACGGTCCGAAGGTCTCGGTGACGATGAAGCGGATTTAGTTGTCGTCCCGGCGAAGGCCGGGACCCATACGCCGTGCTCTTTCGCTTCAAGCCTCGTTGCCCACCGACTTTTGCTCCCCACGCACTGTCGTGGTTATGGGTCCCGGCCTTCGCCGGGACGACAATCCATGTCCCCCGACCTCTACTTTCTCCTGATCCTCGTGCTGCGCATGGCCGTCGCGGCGGCGTTCGTGGTCAGCGCGTCCATCATCACCGAGCGCTCGGGGCCGGTGATCGGTGCGCTGGTCGCCACACTGCCGATCTCGGCCGGGCCGGCCTATGTCTTCCTCGCACTCGACCATGACCCGGCCTTCATTGCCGAGGGCGCGCTGGCGAGCCTGCCGGTCAATGCCGCCACCGTCTGCATGGGTCTCGCCTATACCGTGCTGGCGCAGCGCTTCAGCATGTGGATCAGTGCCGGCAGCGCCATCGCGCTTTGGCTGGTGCTCGCCACCATCATGCGCCAGTTCGCCTGGTCGTTTGCCGCCGGGCTGATCGTCAATGCCGTCACCTTTGCGATCTGCATTCCCCTGCTCAAGCCGTATCGCCACGTCGCGAAGATGCCGCTGATCGCGCGGCGCTGGTACGACATCCCGCTGCGCGCGGCGCTGGTTGCGAGCCTGGTCGGGACCGTGGTGACGGCGTCGAGTTGGGTCGGCCCGCGCGTGACCGGCGTGATGGCGCTGTTTCCGATCGTGTTCTCCTCGATGATGCTGATCCTGCATCCCCGCATCGGCGGCCCCGCCACCGCGGCCGTGCTCGCCAACAGCGCCTGGGGCCTGCTGGGCTTCGGCCTTGGCGTCGCGGTGTTGCACCTCGCGGTCGCGCAATTCGGCTCGGCGATCGGGCTCAGCTGCGCGCTCGCGACGTGTATCGCGTGGAATTTGATGCTGTGGTGGAATGGACGGCGGAAGAGCGCGCGAACCTGACCATCGTCATTGCGAGGAGCAAAGCGACGAAGCAATCCATCTCTCCGCACATGTGGAGCAATGGATTGCTTCGCTTCGCTCGCAATGACGGGGAGAGAGCGATTACTTCGGCAGTAGCTGCGTAGGGTGGGCAAAGGCGCGCTTGCGCCGTGCCCACCATCAAGAGCACTGGCGGGAATGGTGGGCACGCTTCGCTTTGCCCACCCTACGGCACCGCCGGCACCATCGCCTTCAAGAAGACGGTGACCTCTCTCCCTGGTGCCTCACCATAAAGTCGCCACGCGACCGCACGGCCGGGTTTGGGTCCGCCGCCAGTTGAGCCACCAAGTGTCCCTCATCCTCAATTTGAGACCGCACGCCGATCATGGCATCTGCGACCGTCTTCCGAACGAAGGCCGACCTGTCGCGAATGCCGGCGACGATGAAATCGACGACGGGACCATCGGTCTGGATGTCGCGGGTCTCGAGCTTGGGAACGCGCCGTCGCAGGCCGTAGACCTTGTCGATCCACGCCCACTCGAAGCCGGCGTGCCACGCGGCTTTCCGGGAGATCAGGCATTTGTACGCGATCGCGCGGACGGATGGTTGAATGGCGGTTGCTGCCAACTTCGACAGATGCTGATCGGAGTCGGGAAAGCGCAACGCGTTGCGAAGGCAATCGCCCATCGGACCGGTGGGGGTGTCCTGTAATCGCTTCGCCAAAGCCGCAAGAACGTCTGCGCGCGCGAAGACAAGATCGAGCATGTGTGCCTCATCGCTCCAACGCTCCCAGGCGAAGCGACGTCCGAGCAGATACGCGGCTGCATCCGCTGCAACGTCTGCTGCGACATCAGGTGCAAGATGCTTGACGCACCGTGCCGCGGCCTGGCGAACCGGTCCAACCCAGTCATTAAGCCTCAACGCAAGAGCCGCTAGGAAGAATGGCGAGGTCGGCGGCGTGGCGATGCGGCAGAGCGCCGCTTCCCGGAGATAGCCGCTGGGGTGGAACAGGAATAGCCACGCGAAGTCCGCATTTGTGGCGAGCAATTCCCGGTCAGATGGAAAGGGAGCAGGCGGCGCTTTCGGCCAGAGCCGGTCGGTGATCCGTTGGAAAAACAGGTTTGTCCGGCGCGCCGGGATGATTTGTCGCGGTTGCTTTTCCGGCTGCCACCAGCCGAGTCGAGCTGTCGTCGCGATGTCCCGGCTCGCACGGACGATGAGATGCGTCGGCAGCGCTGCGAGTTCGGTAAGGATGTCGTCCAATTCACGATTGGTTGCTGGCCGTGTGGCAAGCATGGCCGAAAGCGATGGCGAGAGGATGGGCCGAGCAGGCGATGACATACCCCAGCTTGGCAGCATTCTCCGGTTGTTGGAAGCCGCGCCAGGCTACTTCGGCAGTTTCGCCCGCAACGCATACAGCGCGTCCAGCGCCTCGCGCGGCGACATCTCGTCGGGGTGCAGCGCCTTCACTGCCTCGATTAATAGCTCGGCCTCCGTCGGCGGCGCGGCTTCCGCCGCCGCGCGCGAGGGCACCGCGAACAGCGGCAGATCGTCGACCAGGGCGCGCGCGGTCTGGCCGCGGTCCTGGGCTTCGAGTTTCGCCAGCACCGACTTGGCGCGCGCAATCACCGCTGGCGGCAGGCCGGCGAGCTTGGCGACCTGGATGCCGTAGGAACGGTCGGCCGAGCCTGGCAACACCTCGTGCAGGAACACGACGTCGCCCTGCCATTCCTTCACGCGAACGGTCGCGTTGAACATCCGCGGCAGCTTGGCCGAGAGCGCGGTCAGCTCGTGATAATGCGTCGCGAACAGCGTGCGGCAGCGGTTGCTCTCATGCAGATGCTCGATCGCGGCCCAGGCGATCGAGAGGCCGTCGAAGGTTGCGGTGCCACGGCCAATCTCGTCGAGGATCACCAGCGAACGCTCGCTCGCCTGATTCAGGATCACGGCGGTCTCGACCATCTCGACCATGAAGGTCGAGCGTCCCCGCGCCAGATCGTCGGCCGCACCGACGCGCGAGAACAGACGGTCGACGATGCCGAGCCGCGCCCGCGAGGCCGGAACGTAGCTTCCGATCTGTGCCAGCAGCGCGATCAGCGCGTTCTGGCGCAGGAAGGTCGATTTACCGGCCATGTTGGGGCCGGTGATCAGCCAGAGCTGGCCGGACTTCTGCGCCGGCGCCGGCGACAGATCGCATGCGTTCGCAATGAACGGCTGACCGTCACGCTTCAGCGCCTGCTCCACCACGGGATGCCGCCCGCCTTCGATCGCAAAGCTGAGCGAGCCATCGACCTCGGGCCGCACGTAGTTGTCGTCGACCGCGAGTTTGGCCAGCGCGGTCGCGACGTCGAGCATCGCAAAGGCATGCGCGGCGTTACGCAGATCATCCGCGGCCGCAAGCGCCATCGCGCTGAGGCGATCGAAGATCTCGAGCTCGAGATTGAGCGCGCGGTCGCCCGCATTGGCAATCTTGGCCTCGATCTCGCCGAGCTCGGATGTCGTGAAGCGAACCTGTCCCGCCAGCGTCTGGCGATGGATGAAGGTCGCGTTCAGCGGCGCGGTCATCAGCTTGTCGCCGTGCTGCGCGGTCACCTCGACGAAATAGCCGAGCACATTGTTGTGCCGGATCTTCAGGCCCTTGATGCCGGTGTCCTCGGCGTAGCGCGCCTGCATCGCCGCGACCACGAGGCGCGAGGCGTCGCGCAAGTTGCGGCTCTCGTCGAGGGCTGCTTCATAACCTTCGCGCACGAAGCCGCCGTCGCGCTTGATCAGCGGCAGTTGCTCGGACAGCGCGCAGGAAAATTCCTGCGCGAGATCGCGCGAGGGTCGGCGCAGTGCCGCCATCACGGCGGCGACTTCGGTCGGCGGATTGTCGAGCTGCGCCAGCAGATCGAGTGCCTGATCGGCGGCGAGGATGCCGTCGCGCAGGCCCGCGAGATCGCGGGGACCGCCGCGACCAACCGACAGCCGCGCCAGCGCGCGCGACATGTCGGGCGCGACCTTCAGCACGGTGCGGATGTCCTCGCGTGCCGCGCTGTCGGCGACGAACGCTGCGATCGCATCGAGCCGCCGTGCGATCGCGGCCGCATCGGTCAGCGGTGCGGCGAGCCGCTGTGCGAGCAGGCGCGAACCTGCCGCGGTGACCGTGCAGTCGATCGCATCGAGCAGTGAGCCGCGGCGTTCGCCGCCAAGCGTGCGCGTCAGCTCGAGATTGGCGCGGGTGGCCGGGTCGATCGCCATCGTGGTGCCGGCGGCCTCGCGCGCCGGCGGCGACAGCGGCGGGCGCTTTCCGACCTGGGTGCGGTCGATATAGGTGACGGCAGCGGCAGCCGCGGTCGCTTCCAGCCGCGACATCGCGGAGAGGCCGTCCATGGTCGCGACCGCGAAATAGTCGCAGAGCCTTCGTTCGGCGGTGGCGGAGTCGAAGACGTCGCGGGTCAGCGGCGTCACCGCCGGCAGCTCGCGCAAGGTCGGCGCGAGCTCGTTGTCGCTATAAAGCGCGTCGGTGACGATCACCTCGTTCGGATTGATGCGTGCCAATGTCGCCGCGATCTCCGCAGTCGCGCACTCCGTCACCATGAATTCGGAAGTCGAGATGTCGATCCAGGCAAGCCCCAATCGATCTGCGCCCGCCGAGCCACGGGCGCGCGCGATCGCGAGCAAATAATTGTTGGTGCGGGCATCCAGCAGCGTGTCTTCGGTCAACGTGCCCGGCGTCACCAGCCGCACCACGCCGCGGCGGACCACGCTCTTGTTGCCGCGCGCCTTGGCTTCCGCAGGATTTTCGGTCTGCTCGCACACGGCGACTCTGTGGCCGGCGCCGATCAGGCGATGCAGATAGTCTTCCGAGCGCTCGACCGGCACGCCGCACATCGGGATGTCCATGCCCTGATGCTTGCCGCGCTTGGTAAGCACGATGCCGAGCGCCTTCGAGGCAATCTCGGCATCCTCGAAGAACAGCTCGTAGAAATCGCCCATTCGGTAGAACAGCAGCAAGCCCGGATGCGCGGACTTTATTTCAAGGTACTGTTCCATCATCGGCGTGACGCGCGACGGCGCTTCAGCGGACGAGGCTTCGGGGGGAACGGGGATGGACTGCTGAATGGTCATGAGGGGGCGGAAACTACAAAATTTCGCCGCGCGGTCCTACCTCCGGCGGTGGGGTTTTCCACCCTCTCCACCGTCTCAAGATACGACAAGACCTCACGCTAACGCGCGCTTGACGCGCGTTCCGGTCAATTGACCTCCGACAGGCACGCTCCTAAAACTCCGCTCAAGTTCCAAGCGATCCAGCGCCTAAACCACGGCATTCAGGGAGAGATTCAATGCGTGATGTCTATATTTGCGATGCCGTCCGGACCCCGATCGGCCGTTTTGGCGGCTCGCTCGCCAAGGTACGCGCCGACGATCTCGCCGCAGCTCCGATCAAGGCGCTGATGGCCAAGCACCCCGGCCTCGACTGGTCGCAGGTCGATGAAGTGTTTTTCGGCTGCGCCAACCAGGCCGGCGAGGACAACCGCAACGTCGCGCGCATGGCGCTGCTGCTGGCGGGCATGCCCGATTCGGTTCCCGGCCAGACCCTGAACCGGCTCTGCGCCTCCGGCCTCGATGCGGTCGGCGCCGCCGGCCGCGCCATCCGCGCGGGCGAGATCGAGTTCGCGATCGCGGGCGGCGTCGAATCGATGACGCGGGCGCCCTTTGTGATGGGCAAGGCGCCGGAGGCATTCGCCCGCTCGGCCGACATCTATGACACCACGATCGGCTGGCGCTTCATCAATCCGCTGATGAAAGCGCAGTATGGCGTCGATGCGATGCCGGAGACCGGCGAGAACGTTGCCGAGGAATTCCAGGTCTCGCGCGCCGACCAGGACGCGATGGCGATCCGCTCGCAGCAGCGCGCGGGCGCGGCGATCGCCGCCGGCTATTTCGCGGAAGAGATCGTGCCGGTGCAGGTGCCCGGCGGCAAGGCCGGTCCGATCACGGTCGACAAGGATGAGCATCCACGACCGGAAACCACGCTCGAAGGTCTCGCCAAGTTGAAGCCGATCGTGCGCAATCCCGGCACCGTGACCGCCGGCAATGCGTCGGGCGTCAATGACGGCGCGGCCGCGATGATCCTTGCCTCCGAAGCGGCGGTGAAGAAGCACGGCCTGACCCCGCGCGCGAAAATCCTCGGCCTTGCGTCGGCCGCGGTGCCGCCGCGCATCATGGGCATCGGCCCGGTGCCGGCGACGCGCAAGCTGATGGAGCGGCTGGCCAAGAAGATCTCGGACTTCGATTTGATCGAGCTCAATGAAGCCTTCGCCTCGCAGGGCATTGCTTGCCTGCGTCAGCTCGGCGTCAAGGACGATGCCGATTTCGTCAATCCGCATGGCGGTGCGATCGCGCTCGGCCATCCCCTCGGCATGAGCGGCGCGCGGCTGGTGCTGACCGCCGTCCACGGCATGGAGAAGCGGGGCGGGAAGCTTGCCTTGGCAACCATGTGCGTCGGCGTCGGTCAGGGCGTCGCGGTCGCGATTGAAAAGCTGAATTGAAACAAGGATTTGGGGAGGGCATAAACAGGACTTCCCCAGATTGATTATATCCTATAATGATCGTCGCGGGCTCGCCGGCAAACCGGCCCGGGAGGGGGATTCGTCATGACTCTGGTCTATCCGCTGCAGTCGCTCGCGGCGCATCCGGCGCGGCTGTCGCCGGCCTATCGCTCCACCGTGAAGCGCTCGCCGACCAAGCCGCTGATCCCGATGCGGCACACGCTGTCCGAGCTCACCGGTCCGGTCTACGGCCACGAGACCGTGCGCGAGCACGATCATGATCTCACCATCCAGGGCAAGGGCGAGCCGATCGGCGAGCGCATCATCGTGCACGGCCATGTGCTCGACGAGGACGGCCGCGGCGTGCCGAACGTGCTGGTCGAGCTGTGGCAGGCCAATGCCTGCGGCCGCTATGTCCATGTCGTCGACCAGCATCCCGCGCCGCTCGATCCGAACTTCACCGGCGCCGGCCGCGCGCAGAGCGATGCCGGCGGCTATTACAAGTTCATCACCATCAAGCCCGGCGCCTATCCCTGGGGCAATCACCACAACGCCTGGCGGCCGGCGCATATCCACTTCTCGGTGTTCGGCCATTCCTTCGTGTCGCGGCTGGTGACGCAGATGTATTTCCCCGGCGATCCGCTGTTCCCGTTCGATCCGATCTTCAACTCGGTGACCGACGAGAAGGCGCGGGCGCGGATGATCTCCTCGTTCGATCTCGACAACACCAAGCCCGACTGGGCGCTGTGCTATCGCTTCAACATTGTGCTGCGCGGGCGCAACGCCACGCCGATGGAGATCAAGTAAGTGTCGAACCCGCGTCCTGATGGAGTGACCCCGTCGCAGACGGTCGGTCCGTATTTCGCCTACGGCCTGACGCCGAACGGCAAGTATGAGTGGAACGACGCCTTCACCGGCAATCTGGTGACGCCCGACACCTCGGGCGATCGCATCCGCGTCGCGGGTGTCGTGTACGACGGCGACGGCGCGCCGATCGTCGACTGCATGCTGGAGATCTGGCAGGCCGACGCGCAGGGCCGTTTCTCCGATCCGCAGGACAAGCGCGCGCAGCCCAACAATTCGTTCAAGGGATTCGGCCGCGTCGGCACCGATGGCAGGGGCTGCTTTGCCTTCGATACCATCAAGCCCGGCGTGGTGGCGGATCCCGACGGCAAGCCGCAGGCGCCGCACATCGTGCTCGCGGTGTTCGCCCGCGGCATGCTGCTGCACCTCTACACAAGGATCTATTTCGAGGACGAGACGGCCAACGCGGCTGATCCCGTGCTGGCCCTTGTGCCGGCCGACCGCCGCGCCACCCTGATCGCCAAGCGCACCGGCAATGGCGTCTATACCTTCGACGTCCACCTGCAGGGTGACAAGGAAACGGTGTTCTTCGACGTCTGACGCCGGCGCAGCTCAGGCGTTCTTTGCCGCGACCTGACGTTCACGCTTGCCGGGCGGAGGCGCATTGCCGGCGCTCTGTTTCGCGCCGGACCTGACGTCCTCCGCCGACCGCCGCACCACCTCGTGCAGCCATTCCTGCGCGGGATCGCCCTCGTGGCGCTCATGCCAGAGCACGCGGACCTCGATCGGGCTGGTCGGATAGGGCAATTCATGCGTCGCAATCGCATGGGTGCGCGCGAACGAATGGGCGAGCGGACGCGGTACGATCGCCGCGAGCTCGGTGTCTTCCAACAGCGCGGGCAGCGCCAGGAAATGCGGGACGGACACCGCGATGCGCGGCGGGCTCTCGCTTTCCGCCAGCGCCTTCTCCAGGGCGGGCCGATCGAACATTTCCGATCGCCGGGCAAGGCCGCGTTCGGACAGGAAGCCGCCGACGGCACCTTCCTGCTCGCCGCCGAACGAGACGACGACGATCGGAAGCCGGGCGAAGCCGGCAATGTCGAGCTTGCCGAGCTTCCGCTTCGCACCCGTGATCAGCACGTCGTCATATTCGAACAGGAAGCTCGAGCGAAACCTTTCGGGCGGCGTCGCGAAGATGCCGATCGCAGCGTCGATGCGGCCGAGGTCGATCTGCTCGGCGAGATCGATCCGCGTCACCGGCTTGATCACGAGGTCGACGTGCGGCGCCTCCCGTCCGAGGATCTGCAGCAGCGGGGATGCGATCATCATCGTGGTGAAGTCGTTGGCGGCCAGCGTGAACAGCTTGGTCGACTTGTCCGGCTCGAACTTTGGCAGCTCGACCGCGATCTCGAGCGATTTCAGCGCCTCGCGCACCAGCGGTGCCATCCCCAATGCGCGCGCGGTCGGTTGCATGCCGGCCGTCGTGCGGACGAACAGCTCGTCTTCCAGCATCTCGCGCAGCCGGGCCAGCGAGTGGCTCACCGCGGACTGGCTGAGCGACACCTTCTGGCTTGCACGCAGCACGCTGCGCTCCTCCATCACGGCGTCGAACACCCGCAGCAGATTTAGATCCAGGGTCTTGAAGGAGACCGTCATGCTCAGGGCTCTCCCGCGGGTGACGTGCCGGTATCCGGCACGCGACAATCTCTCTGGCAGCACTAAACGTCATGCCGCAATTCCGCGCAACCGCCCCCCGATAGCCGCCATCTGCACGCCGTGCATTTGGATGCTGAAATCATTTCACTTCCGCGTTTCCCCTTCCGCAGCCTTAAATCTCGACGAGCGGCAGGCGGAGGGAAATCAAAATGCGTTCGTGGCATACATCGTTCGCTGGCATGCTGGTTGTTGCACTGCTGTCGACGGCTTCGGCAGGCGCGCAGACCGGTCCCATACGGCTCGGCGTCCTCACCGACATGTCCTCGCTCTATGCCGACAATGGCGGGCCGGGGTCGGTGATTGCCGCGCAGATGGCGGTCGAGGACTTCGGCGGATCAGTGCTGGGCCGCAAGATCGAGGTGATCGCGGGCGACCACCAGAACAAGGCCGATATCGGCAGCACCATCGCGCGGCGCTGGATCGATCAGGACGGCGTCGAGGCGATTCTCGACGTTCCGAATTCGGCGGTGGCGCTTGCCGTTCAGGGCATCACCCGGGAGCGCAAGAAGATCCTGCTGGCGACCGGCGCGGCAACGTCGCGTCTCACCGGGGACCAGTGCTCGCCGACCGGAATTCACTGGACGTACGACACCTATGCGCTCTCGCAAGGAACGACCAAGGCGATCTCGAGGCTCGGAGCGAAGTCCTGGTTCTTCCTGTCGGCCGACTATGCGCTGGGCGCGCAGCTCGAAGCCGACAGCCGCGCAGTCATTGCCGCGACCGGTGGCAAGGTCGTCGGCGCGGTGAAGCATCCGGTCAATACGCCCGACTTCTCCTCGTTCCTGCTTCAGGCCCAGGCGTCGAACGCCGACGTGATCGCGCTCGCCAATGCCGGCGGCGACTTCATCAATGCAGTGAAGCAGGCCAGCGAGTTCGGCGTCATAGGCAAGCAGAAGCTCGCCGGGCTGATCGTCTTCATCGCCGACATCGAGAGCCTGGGCTTGCAGAGCGCGCAAGGTCTGCTGCTCAGCTCGGCGTTCTATTGGGACTTGAACGACCAGACCCGCGACTGGTCGAAGCGGTTCATCGCACGACATCAGAAGGTCCCGACCATGATCCATGCAGGGACATACGGCGCCGTCGCGCACTACCTCAAGGCGGTGGAAAAGGCCGGCACGCTGGATGGCCCGGTCGTGGCGAAGCAGATGCGCGAGCTGCCGGTCAACGACTTCATGACGACGAACGGCAAGATCAGGGCGGACGGCCGGCTGGTGCGCGACATGTACCTGTTCCGCGTCAAGTCGCCGCAAGACTCGAAATACCGGTTCGACGACTACACGCTGCTGGCGACGATCCCCGGTGACGAAGCGTTCCGGCCAATGGAGGAAGGCGGATGTCCGTTCTTGAAAACCCAGTGATGCGATCCGAGGGCCGTGATGCCGGCGCTTCCTTCGACCAGATCATCCTGAGCCGCTTCGCCTGCCGCAACTTTACCGATCGCCCGGTGAGCAGGCGCATGGTCGAGGACATCCTCGATGTCGCTAGGTTCGCGCCGAGCGGTGCCAACATTCAGCCCTGGCAGGTCCATGTCGTCGCGGGAGCGCAGAAGGAAAGAATCTCCAATGCGCTGGTGAAGGCGCATCACGAAGCCCGCGATCAGCACGTCGCGGAATACACCTACTATCCGGCGGAGCTGCCGGAACCTTGTCTGTCGCGCCGCGGGCAGTTTGGCCATCTTTACTATAGCTCGCTCGGAATTGCGCGGTCCGACGCTGAGGCGCGCGCGAACCAGACCGCCAAGAACTACACCTTCTTTGGTGCGCCGGTCGGATTGATCGTGACCATCGACCGCCGGCTCGCAGTCGGAAACTGGCTCGATCTCGGGATGTTCATCCAGACCGTGCTGCTGGCCGCGCGGGCGCGTGGTCTCGACAGTTGCCCGCAAGAGACATTCGCCAAATATCACCTTCTGCTGCGCGAGATGCTGCCGATCCCCGCAGAGCAAATGGTGGTTTGCGGCGTCTCGATCGGCTGGGCGCGCGACGAGGCGAGACAATCGCCACGGCTGATGCCGCGCGCTGATGTCGCGGACTTCGCGTCATTCACCGGATTCGACTGACCCACATCAAGATATGAGGAGACCAACATGGGACATCGCGAAGAGCTGATCGCGCGCAGCATTCCCTTCCTGCGTGAAGTCAGGGACATGACTCCGGGCGCCGAGATGGAGGCGTGGCTCAACAAGACCTATGGTGCCGACAGCGCGCTCTACAAGGATCTTGCCCGCCTCATCAAGGCAGGTGTCGCGGAAGGCTGGGCCGCCAATCAGGAGATCGACGGGCCGCACTACCGGCGCAGCCGGATTCACGAACCGTCGGCGGAGACCTTCCACTTCAGCATCACGGCCGTCTACATGAACAGCAAGGATGGTCGCCGCTTCAACGATGCGGACGACCATGATCATGATGGCCATGATGATGTCCTGCGTGGCCAGTATCACGGCCATCCCTATGGCGAATTGAACCTGGTCGTGCCGCTGGACGAGGGCGCCGAGCTGATGGGATTGCAGGGCTGGCAGGGACCGGGATGGACAGCGCCCGATCCGGGCAGCAGGCACTATCCGGAGGTGAAGGGTGGTGCCGTGATCGCGCTGTTCTATCTCCCTGCGGGGCGGATTTCCTACGACTTCCCGCCATCCTCTTGAGGAGGAGGCCCGGGCTGCATCCGTCGGCAGCACTGTCCACAACCCCTTGCGTCGATCTGCAGGGCGACAAGGAAACGGTGTTGTTCGCCGCCTGATCTGCGCTAGTTTCCCGGCCGGGCCATCCGGGCCGGGAGACATTCAAGCAGATGATGACGCTTCGCCAGGTCGAGGTGATCCGGGCCGTGATGGTGACGGGCACGATCGGCGGTGCGGCGCGGCTGCTCAACGTCTCCGCGCCCGGCATCAGCCGTCTGGTCAAATACACCGAGAAGTCGCTCGGCATCCGCTTCTTCCAGCGCCAGAACGGCCGCTATTTCCCGACTGCCGAAGCCCACAACATCTTCGAGCAGATCAACAGCGTCTACGAGAAGGTCGATGATCTCACCGAGATCATCTCCAAGATCGGCCGCGGTGCGCTGTCGGAGTTGCGCGTCGGCTCGGTGCCGTCGATTTCCCAGGTGATGGTGCCGCGCGCGATCGCCCGCGTCCGCAAGCGCTATCCGGAACTGCGGATCGACGTGAACATCCTCAAGCTCGAGGAGGCCGTCGATTATCTGCTGCTCGGCCGCGGCGAGTGCGTGGCGATGAGTTATCGCCTCGATCATCCCGGCCTGGATTTCCTGCCGCTGGCCTCGGGTGAATTGTACTGCATCGTGCCGCCCGGCCATGAGCTGGCCAAGCGCAAGCAGGTCTCGGCCGCCGAGATCATCAAATATCCGCTGATCGGCATCGATCCGAACGATCCCTATGGGCGGATCATGACCGAGATCTTCGCCCGCCATCAGCTCGACTACGACATCACGATCCGCGCCCGCTTCGGCACCACGGTGTGCGCGCTGGTCAAGGCCGGGCTCGGCATCGCCGTGATCGACCAGTTCACCGTCGCCCATGGCGGCTATCCCGGCATCGAGCTGCTCAGGATCGTCGAGCCGACCCAGTTCGACACCTATGTCGCGGTGAAGCGCGGCGCACCGCTGTCGCTGCATATCGAGCATTTCATCGACTGCCTGCGCTCGGAGATGCGGGCGGTCGAGCCCGGCAAGGCCGCCCCGGCCAAATCAGCTCCGGCCAAGCCCGCCCCAGCCAGGCCCGGGGCCAAGGCGAATGGCAGATCCGGCAAAAAATAACATCATGTTATGTTTGCTACACAATTGGATAATTGTGTTAGGTGGACGACGCGGTATCGTTGAGGGGCAGTTGCAGCTGCGCAATCAACAATATGAGGCCGGCTAAACGGCCTGTGGAAGACAATGGAGGGACGGACGTGAAGTCGAAAATTATCGCTGGTTTGATGCTCGCGGCCCTGTCGGGCGGAGCTGCTTTCGCGCAGGGCGCGCCGATCAAGATCGCCGATGTTGCGGAACTGTCCGGTGGCGGCGCCACCGTCGGCAACAACTGGAAGAACGGCATCGACCTCGCGGTCGAAGAGGTCAACGCCAAGGGCGGCGTGCTCGGCCGCAAGCTCGAAGTCAGCCACGCCGATTCGCAGTCCAATCCCGGCATCGCCCGCGCCCAGGTGCAGAAGGCGCTCGACGGCGAGCCCTATGTCCTGCTCGGGCCCGGCTATTCCGGCTCGGTCAAGGTCACCGCGCCGCTGGCGGCCGAAGCCGAGATCACCCAGATCATGGGTGGCGAAGCCGCCGAGCTCACGCAAGGCGGCAACAAATATCTGTTCCGCACCTCGTTCGGCCAGCAATCATCGATGCCGAAGGTCGCCAAATACATCAACGACGAGCTGAAGGCGAAGTCGGTCGCGATCGTCTGGGTCAACAATGATTTCGGCAAGGGCGGCCGCGACGTCATCACCAAGGAATTCGCCAAGTACAACATCAAGGTCGCCGCCGACCTCTCGACCGAGGCGGGCCAGGCTGATTTCGCCGCCGACGTCAGCAAGATCAAGGCGGCCGCGCCCGATGCTGTCTTCGTTTACGTCAACGAGGAAGAGAGCGCGCGCATGCTGAAGGAGCTGAAGCGCCAAGGCGTCACCGCGCCCCTGATCGGCGAGACCACGCTGGTCGGCCAGAAGGTGGTCGAGCTCGCCGGCGACGCCGCCAACGGCGCGCGCGGCCATGTCGGCCTCACCACCGATGCGCCGGTCGATCTGGTCAAGGCCTTCCGCGAGAAGTTCGTCAAGAAGTACAATTACGTGCCCGACCATAACGGCATCAAGGGCTACCTCGCGATCTACATGGTCAAGGCCGCGACCGAGAAGATGGGCAAGGTCGATCCGAAGGGCGTTGCCAACGCACTGCACGGCCTCACCATCAAGGCTGCGCAGGAGCCGGGTATCCTGATGGACGTGACCTTCGACGAGAAGGGCGATATCGACCGCCAGGGTTTCCTGGTCGAGATCGTCGACGGCAAGCAGGTCATCAAGCAGGTGCTGCCGAAGCTGAACTGATGGAATGAGGTTACGCCGCATCGGCGCTCTACTCCCTCTCCCGCTTGCGGGGGAGGGCTGGGGTGGGGGCTCTCTCCACGAGTCATATTGTGGAAAGAGCCCCCACCCGCATCGCATCTTCGATGCGATGCGACCTCCCCCGCAAGCGGGAGAGGTGGAGCGTACCGTGCGGCGACTGAACGGACGTAGCGAGTTTAGCGGAGACCGTCTCCGCGTGTGGCTGAGGGAAACCATGTCCAATCTGCTCGACCTGTTGGTGGCGGGGCTGGCGACCGGGGCGATCTATGCGATCGTCGCCGTCGGCTTCACGCTGCTCTGGCAGACGTCGCAAACCATCAACTTCGCGCAGGGCGAGTTCGTCATGCTGCCGGCGTTCCTGATGCTGGCGGCGATGCATGCCGGCGTGCCGTTCTGGCTTGCGATCATCTTCGGCATCCTGCTCTCGATGCTGCTGCTCGGCCTCGGCTTCAAGATGCTGCTGGTCGATCCGATGCTGCGCCACGGTGTGCTGCCGCTGGCGATCGCCACCATGGCGCTGGCGATCGGCATCAAGGAAGCGGTGAAGCAGTTCTTCTCGGCCGAAGCTTCGCCGTTCCCCTCGATCGTGCCGGCCGGTGACATCTCGGTGTTCGGCCGCCTGGTCTCGCTGCAGAGCCTTGGCGTGCTGGCGCTGGCGATATCAGCGGTCGTCGCGCTGACGCTGCTGTTGAACCGCACCTCGCTCGGCCACCAGATGCAGGCCGCGGCGCAGAACCCGACGGTCGCGCGCATCATCGGCGTGCCCGTCGAGCGCATGATCCTGCTGACCTTCCTGATCAACGCGTTCCTGGTCGCGCTGGCCTCGCTGCTGATCACGCCGATTTATCTGGCAAAGTTCTCCTCCGGTGAAGTGCTGGGGCAGGCGGCCTTCATCGCCGCGATCGTCGGCGGCTTCAACCAGGTGCGCGGCGCGATCGCCGGCGGTCTTCTGATCGGCGTGGTCGACAATCTCGCCGCCGCCTATGTCTCGACGCAGTACCGCGCGGCGGTGCCGATGCTGCTGCTGATCGTGATCATCCTGTTCCGCCCGCAGGGCCTGCTCGGCCGGCCCGAGGAGCGCACGGTATGAGCGCGGCGACCAAAAAATATCTGCGCATCGCGTTCGGTCTCGCCGTCATCGCGGCGCTGATCTTCGTACCCATGAATTTCAACCGCTACGGTCTGTTCATCCTGAGCCAATGGGCCGTGATGACCATCGCCGCGATGGGGCTCAACCTCACGCTCGGCTATGCCGGCCAGGTCTCGCTGGCGCAGGGCGCGTTCGTCGGCATCGGCGCCTACACCGCCGCCATCATGACGACGCAGGGCCTGCCGCTGATTGGCGCGCTCGGCGTGTCTATCGTGCTGTGCTTTGCGATCGGCTGGCTGCTCGGCTATCCGGCGCTGCGTGTGCAGCATCATTATCTCGCCTTCGTGACGCTCGCCTTCTCGACGCTGGCCTTCCTGGTGTTCCGCAACGAGGACTGGCTGACCAAAGGCATCTACGGCATCTCCAACATCCCGCGGCCCCACCTCTTCGGCTTCGCCACCAACAAGCCGCTGCCGTTCTACTATGTCTGCCTCGGCTCGCTCGGCATCGTATCGCTGGCGGTGTGGTGGCTGATCCGCTCGCCCTGGGGGCGCGCCTTCGTGGCTTTGCGCGAGAACCCGATCCGCGCGCTGTCGCTCGGTATCGACACGCGGCGTTACACGCTGATGGCGTTTGCGATCGGCTCGGCGCTCGGCGGCGTCGCCGGCACGCTCTATGCGCCGCTGACGCAATATATCGATCCCGTCCCGTTCAACCTCTCGCTCTCGCTGGATCTCCTGATGATGGTGATCGTCGGCGGCTCCGGCTTCTACTTCGGCCCGTTCCTCGGCGCTATGATCGCGGTGCTGCTGCCGGAGTGGCTGCGCTTCACGCAGGGCTATTATCTGATGCTCTATGCGCTCGCCGTGATCCTGCTGTTGATCTACTCGCCGACCGGTATCCTCGGCATCCTTGATCGCTATCTCACCGAGCGACGCACCAAGGCGGCGTCCGCGCTGCGCGAAGTGGCAAAGCCCAAGCTGGAGACGGCAGCATGAGCGCCGTCCTCGAAGTCAGCGGCATCAAGAAGAGCTTTGGCGGCATCACCGCCGTCGACGGCGTCAGCTTCGACGTCCACGAGGGCGAGATCCTCGGCCTGATCGGCCCCAACGGCTGCGGCAAGTCGACCTTGTTCAACTGCATCCTCGGCCAACTCACGCCAAGCGGCGGCGAGGTCAAGGTCGACGGTAAGGTCGTCACCGGCCTGCGTCCGTCCGAGCTGAACAAGCTCGGCGTCAGCCGCACCTTCCAGCTCTTGCAGGTGTTCCCAAAACTGTCGGTGCGCGAGAATCTGATCCTCGCCGGGCAGGAGCATCAGGGCAACATGGCCTCGCGCCTGTTCGGTCCGTCCGACGCGGGGCTTTCCGGCGCGGCGGACCAGATGATCGGCTTCTTCAAGCTCGACCATCTCGCCACCGAGCAGGCTGGCGGTCTGTCCTACGGCCAGCAGAAGCTGCTCGACGTCGCGATGGCCTTCATGGGTGGGCCGCGGCTGGTGCTGCTGGACGAGCCTGCAGGCGGCGTCAACCTCACCATGCTCGGCGATCTCAAGGAGCGGCTGGCGGCGATCAACCGCGAGAAGCGGGCCACCTTCGTCGTGATCGAGCACAACATGGAATTCGTGATGTCGCTGTGCACGCGCGTCATGGTGATGGCGGAAGGCAAGGTGCTGGCGATGGGCAAACCGAACGAAGTCCGCGCCAATCCCGCCGTCATCGAAGCTTATTTGGGTCACTGAGGAGCCGGCGATGAGCGAAATCATCCTGGACGTTCAAAACCTGGTCGGTGGCTACGGCAAGATGACGATCCTGAACGGCACCACGTTCCAGGTGCCGGCCGGATCGATCACCACCGTGATCGGCCCGAATGGCGCCGGCAAGTCGACGGTGTTCAAGGCGATCTTCGGCCTGCTCAAGCTGCGCGAAGGCAAGGTCACCTTCAAGGGCCGCGACGTCACGGGCTTGAGCCAGCGCGAGCTATTGCGCGCCGGCATCTGCTACGTGCCGCAGGGCCGCAACATCTTCCCCGAGTTGACGGTGCGTCACAACATCCAGCTCGGCGCCGTGGTTGCCGAAAATATCCCCGATCTGCCCGCGCGGATCGAAGCTGCGCTCGACAAATTCCCGGTGCTGCGCAGGAAAGCCAATCAGCAGGCCTCGACATTGTCGGGCGGCGAGCAGAAGCAGCTCGAGATCGTCCGCGGCCTGCTGCTCGATCCGCAGCTCGTGCTGATCGACGAGCCCTCGATCGGGCTGTCGCCGCTGATGGTGCAGCAGACCTTCGACATCCTGAAAGAATTGCGCAACCGCGGCGTCTCGATCCTGATGATCGAGCAGAACGCGCGTTCGGCGCTGGAGATTTCCGACTACGGCATCGTGCTGGAGCTTGGCCGCACACGGCTGGTCGATCGCGCCGAAAAGGTGCTGAACGATCCGCGCATCGGCCAGTTGTTCCTGGGCGGCGCCATGGAGGACAGCGCGGCCTGACGCGCATACCACCAAATTTGTGGAGCACAACATGAACACGCTCTCGATCGCCACCGTCTGTCTCTCCGGCTCGCTCGACGAAAAGCTGCGCGCGATCGCCGCCGCCGGCTTCCAGGAGGTCGAGATCTTCGAGAACGACCTGCTGACGTTCAACGGCAGCCCGCGCGACGTCGGCCAGATGTGCCGCGACCTCAATCTGAAGATCTGCGCGTTCCAGCCGTTCCGCGATTTCGAGGGCATGCCCGAGCCGCAGCGTGCGCGCAACTTCGCCCGCGCCGAGCGCAAGTTCGACCTGATGGCCGAGCTGCAGACCGATCTGATGCTGGTCTGCAGCAACGTTTCGCCGGCGTCACTCGGCGGCATCGATCGCGCGGCCGCCGATTTCCATGAGCTCGGGGATCTCGCCGCCTCGCGCGGTTTGCGTGTCGGCTACGAGGCGCTGGCCTGGGGCCGTCACGTCAACGACTATCGCGACGCCTGGGAGATCGTGCGCCGCGCCGATCACAAATCGATCGGCGTCATCCTCGACAGTTTTCACACGTTGGCGCCGGCACTGCCGGTCGGCGCGATCCGCTCGATCCCGGCCGACAAGATATTTCTCGTGCAGCTGGCTGACGCGCCGAAGCTCGGCCTCGACGTGCTGTCCTGGAGCCGGCACTTCCGCTGCTTCCCCGGCCAGGGCGATCTGCCGGTCGGCGATTTCCTCGCCGCGGTCCGTGCCACCGGCTATTCCGGCCCGCTGTCGCACGAGATCTTCAACGATCAGTTCCGCGCCGGCTCGGCGGTGCGCACCGCGACCGACGGCCTGCGCTCGCTGATCCTGCTCGATGACGCTGCGCCGGCATCCGGGACGCCGCTGCAACCGAGGGCGCAGAGCCGTGGTGTCGGCTTCATCGAATTCGCGGTCAGCGATGCCAAGGCGACGTCGCTCGCGACGCTGCTCGGCCAGCTCGGTTTCCGCAAGACCGGCGCGCATCGCAGCAAGGATGTCGAGCGCTGGTCGCAGGGCCAGATCGATCTCGTGATCAATTCCGAGCCCGACGGCTTTGCCCATTCGCATTATCTCACCCATGGCGCCGGCGTCTGCGCCATCGCGCTCGATGTCGACAATGCCGCCAAGACCATGGCGCGCGCCGAGGCGCTGAAGGCGCGCACCTTCTATACGCCGGTCGGGCCGGGGGAATTGGAAATCCCCGCGATCCGCGGCGTCGGCGGCAGCCTGCTGTATTTCCTGGAGGATGCCGGCAAGAACTGGGATCTCGATTTCGAACCGCTGCACAGCGATGCTGCGGCCGACCAGCTCGATGTGGTCGACCACATCTCGCAGTCGATGCCCTACGACGAGATGCTGTCGTGGCTGCTGTTCTATACCGGCATCCTCGATCTCGAGCGGCTGCCGCAGATGGAGATCGCCGATCCCGTCGGCCTCGTGCAGAGCCAGGCGCTGATCAATCCGAGCCAGAGCCTGCGCATGGTGCTGAACGGGTCCTCGGCGACGCGCACGCTGTCGGCGCGCTTCATCAACGAATTCTTCGGCTCAGGCGTTCAGCACGTCGCCTTCTCCTGCGGCGATATCTTCGCCGCCGTGGCGGCGATGCGCGCCCGCGGCGCGGACTTCCTGAAGATCCCCGACAATTACTATGACGACATCGAAGCCAAGTATGGCCTCGATGCCGCGACCATGCAGGCGCTGCGCGACAACCAGATCCTGTATGACCGCGAAGGCGACGGCGAATTCTTCCAGGTCTACACCCACGCCGTCGACGACCGCTTCTTCTTCGAGATCGTCGAGCGCCGCAACTATCACGGCTTTGGCGCCGCCAACGCCGCGGTCCGTCTCGCGGCACAGACCCGCGAGTCGCGGCCGCTGACGATGCCGCGGATGGATTGACGCGCACATGACACGAGGTCGAGCGGCATCGGTGGTTCACCTCTCCCCTTGTGGGAGAGGTCGGCTCGCATCGTCAGATGCGAGTCGGGTGAGGGGTATCTCTCCACGCGTAATACTCTCTCCGTCTGAGCTCGCGGAGAGATACCCCTCATCCGGCGCTGCGCGCCACCTTCTCCCACAAGGGGAGAAGGTACAGCAGAGCTTGCCGCACGAGATCAGCACTGCAACCACTTTCCCTGATGGGATGAGGTGACAGCGAGACCGATTACAAACAACAAGATAAGGGAGAGAATGATGCCGATCGCGCGAAAGAATCTTTGGGCGTTGCTGCTGCTGGCCGCGTCTTGTCAGGTCACGTCGGCGTCCGCCGAACCGATGGCCTGCGACGACGGCATCAAGGCCGCCTTCCATCCGGA
Source organism: Bradyrhizobium jicamae (assembly GCF_018130695.1). Taxonomy (GTDB): domain Bacteria; phylum Pseudomonadota; class Alphaproteobacteria; order Rhizobiales; family Xanthobacteraceae; genus Bradyrhizobium; species Bradyrhizobium jicamae_B. Next base: position 55,866 of record NZ_JAFCJX010000025.1, read on the forward strand.
CGAGGTCACGACCGTCATCGCCGTCCGTCAGGTCAAGAAGGGCGATGAATTGCTCGCGCCCGACGCGCCGAAGCCAATCACGGCTGCGGCTGACCTCTGCCTGGTGAAGCTGCTGGTCGGCCCCGGCGTCACCGCCGAGAAGGACAAGACCGCGCGCTCATATTCGGAAGGCATCGGCATCGAGGTCTGGCTGCCGACGACGGCGAACTGGAACGAGCGTATCCGCAACTATGGTGGCGGCGGTTGGGTCGGCGGCGGGCACCGTTATGCCGACAAGATCGGCAGCAAGGTGCCGGCGATCGTCAACGCCAATATCGGTTATGCCTCGGGCACGACTGATGCCGGCCAGCCCTGGTATCAGGACGGCTCGTTCGCCTTCCTGTCCGATGGCAAGGTCAACGCCGAAGGCATGCGCGACTTTGCGGTGCGCGCGATGGTCGAGCAGGCGGTCAAGACCAGGGCGCTGGTCAACCTCTACTACGGCAAGGCGCCGCAATTCGTCTATTACGACGGCCACTCGCAGGGCGGCCGCCAGGGCCTGAAGATCCTGCAGGACTATCCCGAGCTCTATGACGGCTACATGATCGCGCAGCCGGCGCCGAACATCGCGAAGTTCGGCACCACCTCGCTCTATCCGCAGATCGTGATGAAGACCGAGCTCGGCTTCACCGCGATCAACAAGCCGGAGGCCGCTGCTTTCGCCGCCAAGGTCGAGGCCGCCAACAAGCGCGCGGTCGCGGCGTGCGACAAGGCCGGCCTCGGCTTCCTGCTCGATCCCTTCAGCTGCGACTACAATCCCGCACGCGATGCGGCGCTGCTCTGCGCCGGCGAGGCGGGCGACGGTGTGACCGGCAGCAATGCCGACAAGGCGGTCTGCATGAGTGCGAAGGAAGCGGGTGCGCTGAACAAGATCTGGTACGGCGCGAGCCGCGACGGCAGCGTCGATCCGGCGCAGACGGCGGAGGCTCGCGGCGGCAAGGCGTTGGGCGCGAAGCAGCTGTGGTGGACCTTCACCAGGGGCACCTCGATCTCGATGCAGATCAAGAGCGCCTCGACCGACAATTTCGCGCTGGGACTGCAGGACGTCAGCTACGCCGCGGGTCCTGATGCGACCTCGGGTATTCCGATCACCAATAGCTCGACCGCCACGCGCAACCGCTGGCTTGAGCTCGATTACGCTGGCTTCGCCGCCGGCGTCGACAAGAACGTGGAGCTGCAGCCGACGCTGTTCAGCAACCTCATCACCGACAAGGCCGACCTGACCAAGCTGCGCGATCTCGGCCGCAAGGTGATCGTGTGGAGCGGGCTTGCCGACGATGCGATCCCGCCCGCCGGCAATGTCAACTATCACGAGCGCGTGCTGGCCGCGATGGGCGGCGATGCCGAGGTCGGCAAGTTCATGCGGATGTATCTCGTGCCCGGCGTCGCGCATTCCTCGCAAGGCCGCCCCTACACCGTCACCGGCAAGGACGACGCCGTACCGCTGCCGAAGCTGCCGGGCAATGCCAACCAGACGCCGACCCGCGACAAGGACCAGTTCTTCTCGGCGCTGACCGACTGGGTGGAGAAGGGCATTGCGCCCGGCGAGATCATGCTGACGTCGCGCGACGGCAGCGTCAGCTATCCCATCTGCGTCTATCCGAAGCGGACGACATGGGACGGCCACGGCCCGGTGACGCAGGCGGCGAGCTTTGGGTGCAAGTAGGGCGCTTGATGCGCGGCAAAATCTATCCACGTCGTCCTGGCTTTCGCCAGGACGACGGCTGTGAGTGCCGCAAGTGCTCGCGAAAATTACTCCATCACCGCGGCATGATCCGACGGCGTGGCGGACTGCGCGCGCAGCGTGGCCTTGGTCGAGCCGATCATGATCGCGAGCGGGATGGTGACCAGCACGAACAGCATCACCAGCTGGTAGTCGTGCGAGAAGGCGATGATCTGCGATTGCGCGGCGACCATCCGGTCGGCCATGGCACGGCCGGCGTCGGTGTTGAGGTTGATCATCGCCGCAACGTCAGGCATCTGCAGCGCGTGATTGAACGGGTTGATGTGCTCGGACAGCTTGGCGTAGACCCGCCGCGAGCCTTCCGTCAGCTGTGCAATCACGATGGAGATGCCGACCGAGCTCGCGACGTTGCGGACCAGGGTCAGCATCGAGGTGCCGTCGGTGCGCAGATGGTTCGGCAGCGTCAGGAACGCGACCGTCGATAGCGGCACGAAGACGAGGCCGAAGCCAAAGCCCTGGATGATGCTGACGGTCACGATCTCCGGCGCCTGGGTCATGTCGGTCCAGCCAGTCATCTGGAACAGCGAGGCGGCGGTCAAGCTGAGGCCGGCGATGATCAGCGTGCGCGCCTCGAAATAGCGCATCATGCGGCCGACCAGCATCATCGCGACGAAGGTGCCGCAGCCGCGGCTCGCCAGCAGCAGGCCGGCGGTGATGATGGGATAGTTGATCACGTTCTGCAGGTAGGGCGAGGACAACGCCATGGTCGAGAACAGCACCAGCCCCATCACGGTCATGAAGACGATGCCGCCGACGAAGTTCCGATCCTTGAACAGCGCGAACTGGATGAACGGTCGCGACGTCGTCAGCGAATGGGCGAAGAAATAATAGAAGCCGACCGCGGAGACGATGAACTCGGCGATGATCTCGTTGGATTCCAGCCAGCCGAGCTGCTCGCCGCGGTCGAGCGCGAGCTGTAGCGAGCCGATCGCAACCGCCAGCGCCGTGAAGCCGAACCAGTCGAAGCGCAGTTCGAGGTTCTTCTTGGTCTCGTCCATGAAGATGATCAGGCCGAGCACGGTGATGGCGCCGAACGGCAGGTTGACGAAGAACACCCAGTGCCAGGAATAGGTCTCGGTCAGCCAGGCACCGAGCGACGGCCCCATGATCGGGCCCATCATCACGCCCATGCCCCAGATCGCCATTGCCTTGGCGCGCTCATGCAGCGCGTAGGAGTCGAGCATCACCGCCTGCGACAGCGGCACCAGCGCCGCGCCGAACACGCCCTGCAGCAGGCGGAACAGCACCATCTGGCTGATGTCCTGCGCAAGGCCGCACATCACGGACGCCATGGTGAAACCGGCGGAGCAGATGATGAAGATGCGCTTGCGGCCGTAGCGGTTGGCGATCCAGCCGACCGGCGCCGTCATGATCGCGGCGGCGACGATGTAGGAGGTCAGCACCCAGTTGATCTGGTCCTGCGAGGCCGACAGCGTGCCCTGCATGTAGGGCAGCGCGACGTTGGCGATCGTGGTGTCGAGCGCCTGCATGATCGTCGCCGTCATGGCGCAGATCGTCACCATGTTCCGGCGCAGGCCGGGAACGGCTGACGGTGACGGCGCGCTCATCGCGTCAGTCCTGGTGCGCCGGCGCAGGCGCCAGCCCGAACAGGCCGGCCAGCGTGCGGCGATGGTTGGTGTCGACGGTGACGTAGACGCTCATGCCGGCCTTCAGCTTCTGAACGTATTTGTCGTTCTTGTCGAAATAGATCCGGATCGGCACGCGCTGCACGATCTTGACGAAATTGCCGGTGGCATTCTGCGGCGGCAGGATCGCGAACTGCGCGCCGGTACCGGGCGACAGCGAGCCGACCGTGCCCTTGAAGACATGGTTCGGAAACGCGTCGACCTCGAGATCAACGGGCTGGCCGACCGCGACATAGGTGAAGTCGCTTTCCTTCGGGTTGGCGTCGACCCAGGGATTGGCGATGTCGATCACCGAGAATACCGGCGTGCCGGCGGCGACGAAGCGGCCGAGCTGAATCTGGTCGACTTGCGTGGCGATGCCCGCCATCGGCGCGCGCAGCACGGTGTGGTCGAGATTGCGCTGGGCGATGCCGAGCGCGGCCTTGGCCTGGGCGTAGGGCGGAAACTTCTCCAGCGGCAGATTGGGATCGCCGAGCAGCTGCGCCTTGGCGTTGGAGAGTTGCTGCTTGACGAACTGCGCCTGCGCGCCGGCGGTGACGAGGCTGGTCGCGGAATTATCGAGGTCAAGCTGCGAGCCGACTTTCTGGTTGACCAGCGCGGTCTTGCGCTCGACGTCGCGCTGCTTCAGGTCGACGCCCTGCTGGGCGAGGTCGAGCATCTGGCCGTAGATCTTGATGTTGGCGACGAGGTTGTCATAGGTCGTCTTGGCCTGCGCGAGATTGGCCTGGGCCTGGTCGACCGCGAGCTGGAACGGCTCGGGGTCGATCTCGAACAGCACGTCGCCTTCCTTGACCGCCTGTCCCTCCTTCACCACCACCTTGGTGATCTTGCCGGAGATGTCGGGCGTGATCAGCACCTTCTGCGCGCCGACATAGGCATCGTCGGTGGTCACGTAGCGGCCGCCATTGAGATAGAACACGATGCCGGCGACCGCTGCGACCGACGGCAGCACGACCAGCAGCAGGAAGCGGCGATAGCGGCGCAGTCCCGCGAGCAGGCGGCGGCGCGGCTCGGCGGCGAGCTTCTGCGGCGGCGCAGACGGAGCCTTGTCTTTCTGCTCGGGCGGAAATTTGAGGACGGGATCAGCCATAGCGCTGCTCCTTTCGGGAGGCTTCGCCGGCCGGGGACTGGATGGCATTGCGAACGTTTTCCTTGATGTCTTCGAGCTGGCCGAGCAGGCGATGCGCGTCGGCGGGATTGATGCCCTCGAGCGCGGTCGCGGTGAGTTCGGCGCGGAGTCCTGCGAGCTTGCCGAGCAGCGGGCGCGCGGCCTTCTTCAGATAGAGTCGGTTGACGCGGCGGTCGTTCTCGTCGCCGCGGCGCTCGATCAGGCCGGCATCGCACAGCTTGTCGATCAGCCGCGTCAGCGTGATCGGCTGCATCTCCATCTGCTCGGCGAGTTCCGTCTGCTTCAGGCCTTCCTCGCGTTCCACCTTGGCCAGCACCGCCCATTGCGCGCGGGTAATGCCGTAACGCGCGGCCTCCTTGTCGGCGTAGACCCGGATCAGCCGGAACACCTCGCCGAGCGTGAACAGGAAATTGGTTTCCACGGAACCCCGCATGCCGCCTGCCTCCATAAGCTCCCAATATAATAAGCTTGCTCATGATTTCTGCATGCGGGGTTAACGGGAGCCAGCCCCGCGCTCGGGGCATGGCTGGGCGCCGCTGGCGCGCGGGCTTTGGGAATGGGCGCCAAAATGCTACAAACCGCCCCGATGAGCCTCGCCAAGCCGACATTCCCGGCCCCCGATCATGACCACGGTCGCTGCACCGCGGAGGCGATGTCGCATGCCGAGCAGGTCTGTAGCCGGCGCGCGCAGAAGTTCACGCCGATCCGGCGCCACGTGCTGCAGGCGTTGCTGTCGAGCCACCGGCCGCTCGGCGCCTATGAGGTAATCGACGAGCTCGCGAAAGCGATGCCGCGGCCGGCGCCGATCACGGTGTATCGCGCGCTGGATTTCCTGATGGAGAACGGCCTCGTGCATCGCATCGAGAGCCGCAACGCGTTTCTCGCCTGCGCACATGATCATGACGAGACCTCGATGGTCGCGTTCCTGATCTGCGACCGCTGCGGCGCGGTCGGCGAAATTCCGGCAGCTCCCGTGGCGCAGAGCCTGAAGGCCGCCGCGCGCGCCACCGGCTTTGCGCCAAAGCTCTCCGTCGTCGAGATCGCCGGCACCTGCGCCCATTGTCAGAAATAACAACAACACGGCGCCAAGCCGGCCACGAGGATCGATGACCACGCAAACGATCACCGCCAACGCTGCCCGACCCGTCACCGCGGGGCATGGGCTGCCGCCGGGCGCCATCGCGCTGATGCTGATGCTGTGCCTGAGCTGGGGTTTCAACCAGATCGCAGTGAAGCTCGCGCTGCCCGACGTGCCGCCGATGCTGCAGGCGCTGATCCGCTCCGCCGGCGCGCTGCCGGTGATGCTGATCGTCGGCTGGATGCGCGGCGTGAAGTTTCTTGCGCGCGACGGATCGCTCGGTCCCGGCATCATCGCCGGCCTGATGTTCGGCGTCGAGTTCGTGCTGATCTTCTCCGGCCTCGTCTTCACCTCGGCCTCGCGCGCGGCGGTGTTCCTCTACACCGCGCCGTTCTTCGTCGCGCTCGGTTCGCACCAGTTCCTCGGTGAGCGCCTGAGTTCGGTGCAATGGGGCGGGCTTGCGCTGAGCTTTGCCGGCGTGGCGCTCGCGATCGGCGTGCCGCAGCCCAATGTCGACGCGAAAGTGCTGCTCGGCGATCTCATGGTGGTCGGCGGCGGCGCGCTGTGGGCCGCGACCACGCTGGTCGCCAAGGGCACCAAACTGCGCAACGCCGCGCCGGAGAAAGCGCTCGGCTACCAGGTCGCGATCTCGATCCCGATCCTCGGGGCAGCGTCATGGCTGTTCGGCGAGACCATCACGCATATGCCGAGCGCGCTGTCGATCTCGCTGCTCGCCTATCAGGCGGTCTGGGTGGTCGGCTGCACCTTCGTGATCTGGTTTGCGATGGTGAAGCGATATTCGGCGAGCAGGCTCTCCGCCTTCACCTTCATCACCCCGCTGTTCGGCGTGGTCGCGGCGTATTTCATCATGCACGACACGCTGACGCCGGTGTTCGGCGTCGCCGCGCTGCTGGTGATCGTGGGGCTGTATCTGGTCAACAAGCCGGATCCGAAGGTCACGCCGGATCCGAATGTGCCGGCGTGAAGGACGGGATGCGTAGGGCGGATTAGCGAAGCGTAATCCGCCATCCTGTGCCGCGAGACCGGCCGGTGGATTACGCCTGCGGCTAATCCACCCTACCCAACCTCGATCGGCAGCTTTTCATCCTTCGCCCATTCGCCCATCGACGCATCATAGAGCGTGAGGTTGTCGAAGCCGAGCCGGTGCAGCTGGAACAGGTCGATCGTCGCCGAGATGCCGCCGCCGCAATAGGCGATCACGCGCTTGCTCCGGTCGATGCCTTGCGCCGCGAATTTCGCTTCGGCGTCAGCGAGCGAGACGAAGGTCTTGCTCTTCGGATCGATCAGCGTTGCCGCCGGCACGTTGACGCTGCCGGGGATGCGGCCGGGCCGGCCGTAGCGGCTCGGCTCCAGGCCCTTGTAGAATTGCGGGCCGAGCGCGTTGACGATGACGGTGTCGCGCTCGGCCGTTGCCGCCAGCACGTCGTGCTTGCCGACGAACAGGCCTTCCCTCGGTCGTGCGTGGAAGGTTGCGTGCGGGTAGCCGCCGGCGAGACCCGTTTCGATGTCGCGACCCTCGGCGGTCCATTTGTCGATGCCGCCGTCGAGCACGGCAACATTCGTCGCGCCGAGCGAGCGCAGCATCCACCAGAACCGGGTCGCCCACATCGCGGTGCCGATCGAATAGAGCACGATGCGGCTGTTCGCCGAGATGCCGTGGCGGCCGAAGGCGGCCTCGAGCTGCGCCACCTGTGGCATCATGAAGCGCAACTCGGTGCGGGCATCCGAGAACTCGCCCTGCAGATCCATGAAATTCGCGCCGGGAATGTGCCCGGCTTCGAACGTCTGACGTCCGGAAACGACAATATAGGGGACACTGCTGCCCTCGGGGGCCGGCTCCAGATAGGTCGTGCAGTCGAACAGGCGGAGGTCGGCCTGGTTGAGGATATCGGCGAGTTCCGCCGTGGTGATGAGCTCGTTATGGCCAGCCATGGATCACCTCCCGACACTATTTTAACAGGATGCTAAGGTGCCCCGGATCACATGAAAAGACGCGACTTTGCCCTTTGAATCACCCGGATTCAGTCCAATATACCCGCCATGCAGAACGCCGCTGCATGGCTTGCTTTCGGCCCCAATCGGCGTCATAAGCTGTTGAATTCGCAACGAAAAGCAGACAATTCCCGGGCGCGGCCGCGCCCGTCCTCACCCCCTTGGTGAATGTCACCAAAACCTGATATTCGAGACGCCATGAACAAGCCCGAGATTTTGCCGCAAGACGACGTCGCCGGCCCGTCAGCCCGGCACCACACCACGCAGGTCATGGTCGGCAACGTCGCCGTCGGCGGCGGCGCGCCGATCGTCGTGCAGTCGATGACCAACACCGACACCGCCGATGTCGACGGCACCATCGCCCAGGTCGCAGCGCTCAGCCGCGCCGGCTCCGAGATGGTCCGCATCACTGTCGATCGCGAGGAGGCCGCGGCCGCCGTGCCTCACATCCGTGACGGCCTGCGCAAGCGCGGCATCACGACGCCTCTGATCGGGGACTTCCACTATATCGGCCACAAGCTGCTCGCCGAGTACCCGGCCTGTGCGGAAGCGCTCGACAAGTACCGCATCAATCCTGGCAATGTCGGCTTCAAGAACAAGCGCGACACCCAGTTCGCCGACATCATCGAGATCGCCAACAAGAACAACAAGGCCGTCCGCATCGGCGCCAACTGGGGCTCGCTCGACCAGGAGCTGCTCACCAAGCTGATGGACGAGAACACGGCCTCGCCGAATCCGCGCGATGCCCGCGCCGTGACGCGTGAAGCCATGGTGCAGTCGGCGCTGCTCTCGGCCGCCCGCGCCGAAGAGCTCGGCATGCCCAAGAACAAGATGATCCTGTCGGCGAAGGTCTCCGCCGTGCAGGATCTGATTGCGGTCTATCAGGAACTGGCGCGCCGCTCGGATTACGCGATCCATCTCGGCTTGACGGAAGCCGGCATGGGCTCGAAGGGCATCGTCGCCTCGTCGGCCGCGCTCGGCATCCTCCTGCAGCAGGGCATCGGCGACACCATCCGCATCTCGCTGACGCCGGAGCCCGGCGGCGATCGGACGCTGGAAGTGCAGGTCGCGCAGGAACTGCTGCAGACCATGGGTTTCCGCACCTTCGTGCCGCTGGTTGCGGCCTGCCCGGGCTGCGGCCGCACCACCTCGACCACGTTCCAGGAGCTGGCGCGCTCGATCCAGGATTTCATCCGCGACGAGATGCCGGCCTGGAAGACCAGGTATCCGGGCGTCGAGCAGCTCAACGTCGCCGTGATGGGCTGCATCGTCAACGGCCCCGGCGAATCCAAGCACGCCAATATCGGCATCTCCTTGCCGGGCACCGGCGAAGCACCGGCCGCGCCCGTCTTCGTCGACGGCAAGAAGTTCCGCACCCTGCGCGGCCCCGGTATCGCCGCCGACTTCAAGGCGCTCGTGATCGACTACATCGACCAGCGCTACGGCAACGGCGCCAAGCTGCCGGAGACGGCCGGCGCGGAGTAAATCGCGTCTGCATTGCAGGAATCGTAGGGCGGATTAGCGCAAGCGTAATCCGCCTTATTTTTTGGGTGCGAAGCGGCGGGTTGCGCGGAGTTTATCAACGGACGCGCGATCCGTTGGCTAACGCGCCCACCATTGCTACGATGTCTCCCAACCAAGAACGATCGGGAGATGCCTCATGAGCTCACTGTCCGGCAAGCAGGGCCCGCGCTATCGCCACGTCGCCGATGAATCCGAACCCTACGAAACCATCGCCGTCGAGAAGCTGACCCCGATCATCGGGGCGGAAATCTCCGGCGTCGACATCGCGAAGCTCGTCGATGGTGACGCGCGCTCCAACCGGCAGATGGACGAGATCCATCGCGCGCTCGCCGAAAACCTCGTCATCTTCTTCCGCGACCAGCACATCTCCCCGCAGCAACACCTCGCCTTCGGGCGCAAGTTCGGCGAGCTGCATGTGCATCCGGCCGCGCCCAACGAGGGTGATCCGGCGCTGATGAAAATCCATGCCGACAAGGATTCGCCGCGCGCCAATGGCGAGGGCTGGCACACCGACGTGTCCTGCGATCAGGAGCCGCCGATGGGCTCGATTCTTTACATCAAGCAGTGCCCGCCGCGCGGCGGCGACACGCTGTTCGCCAACATGTACGCGGCCTATGAGGCGCTGTCCGACCGGATGAAGTCCTATCTCGACGGGCTGACTGCGCTGCATGACGGCGAGCAGACCTATCGCGGGCTCTACGCCAATTACGGCGTCGCCGACAGGCAGACCTATCCGCGCGCCGAGCACCCGATCATCCGCACCCATCCGGTGACGGGCAAGAAGGCGCTCTATGTCAACCGCGGCTTTACGCGCTTCATCGTCGGCATCCCCCGCGACGAGAGCGATGCCATGCTGGCCTATCTCTACCAGCATGCCGAAAACCCGCTGTTCCAGTGCCGCTTCCGCTGGACCGAGAACGCGATCGCGTTCTGGGACAACCGCTGCGCCCAGCATCGCGCGATGTGGGATTACTGGCCGCACACCCGCTCCGGCACGCGGGTGACGGTGAAGGGTGAGCGGCCGGTGTGAAGCTGCCTCGCGCAGGCTGAGAAAAAAAGAGCGCCTTCCGGTCTTCCGCAAGGCGCTCGTCGCAATCAGAAGAGCTTCTTGACCGCCCAGTCGAAGCCCATGCGGAGGGCGGTGCCGGCGGCGAAGCCACCCACGACGGCCGCGATCCAGATGAAGCCGCCCGAGGTATTGTCGAGCTCGTCGAGCGACAGCTCATGCGGCTTCATGTTCAGCTCATCCATCTTCATATCCATTTCCATTCCAACTGCTCCTGTTTGCGGCGACGTGTCGATTGGCGTCGTCCGGAGCGTCAGTAGAGCGCTGGATGGCATTTGGTTCTGTGTTCGCGATCACGTCCCATCCAAAGGTAGAAAACTCTGTGCTTGCGCAGTCACAGTCGACAACATTCAGCGCCGTATCGCCGAGGAGAGGGGGGCTTATCTCTCTGAATTCAGGGGTCTCTTTTGCATGTTCGGGCAAATGAAAAGCCCCGGGCAGAGGCCCGGGGCTTTGAAGTCGCCTTTGGGAGGCAACGATCAGTAGCGCGCGACGACCGGGCCGCCGAACTTGTAGTTCAGGCGGACGGTGACGAGATCGACGTCCTGGCCAATGCGGTCCGTGGCAAGAATCACGCCGGCCGTGGTGAAGTTGACGGTGCGATCCTGCATGAACAGGTGATTGTACTCGATCCCGGCCGACCAGTTCGGAGCGAAGGCGTATTCGAGACCGGCGCCGATGGTGCCGCCCCAGAGGGTGTCATCGCCCGCGGTGGCGAAGCGCACACCGGCCAGGGAGTTGATGTAGTTCTGGTTCGAGGTCACAGCCGCACCGCCCTTGACGTAGAACAGAACGTTGTTGGCGGCGTAACCGATCTGGCCGGTGAAGAGACCGAACGCATCGATCTTCGAAGTGTTGACGAAGCCCGGGAACAGCAGGCTGGTGTTGCTGCCGTTGAAGTCAGCCCAGTTGCCCTGCGCTTCGAGACCGAACACCCAGGTGCCGGCCTGCCAGCGATAGCCGATCTGACCACCGACGGTGCCGCCGGTCGCGTCATGGCTGCCTTCCGGACCAACCAGGAACGGCGCGACCGAATCCCAGCTGTTGTGGCTCGAACCCCAACCGCCGTTCACGCCGATATAGAACCCGCTCCAGTCGTAGATCGCGGCGACCATCGGAGGCGGAGCCTTGGTGTAGGGGCGGGCCGCAAGGTCGGCCGCCGAAGCCGAGCCCGAGAAGGTCAGAAAGGCCGCAGCCACTGTGAGTAGAAGCTTCTTCATGTGTCCCTCCAAGTGCAGTTCGCAAATCGAAATTTTTTGTGCCCTTAAATACGTAGCATCAGCCGCCCAAAAACTCTGTGTCTGACGGGTCACAGCCGGCAACATTCAGCAGCCGTATCTCTTTGTTTTTAAAGGTAAAATCGTCCTTATATATGCACGCTTAGGTGCAGATACGGTAAAGGACGTGAATTGCGGAGTTCCTGGACGGGGCGCGTTGACGCCCTGGAGGGCCTACGACAAGCTCCTGCAAAATCAATAATCAATCCGGAGGTACGCCCATGCTCCGCGCCGAAGACAACAAGTTCCTCACCGAATCGGGGGCGGGGACGGGAATGGGCGAACTGCTGCGCCGGTTCTGGATTCCGGTGCTGCTCTCCAGGGAACTGCCCGAGCCGGACGGCACCCCGAAAAAGATCGTCGTGCTCGGCGAGGAGCTATTGGCCTTCCGCGATACGCGCGGCGTGGTCGGCGTCATCGATCAGTATTGCCCGCATCGCGGCGCCAATCTCTGGCTCGGCCGCAACGAGGAATGCGGCATCCGCTGCGTCTATCACGGCTGGAAGTTCGACACGTCAGGCGCCTGCGTCGACATGCCGACCTCCTATCCGGACCTCAACGCCAAGGACAAGATCCGCATCAAGTCCTATCCGGTCCGCGAATGGGGCGAGATGATCTGGGCCTATATGGGCCCGGCCGAAGCGATGCCGGAATTGCCCGCGCTGGAGATGGCGCTGCTGCCGGCCTCGCATCGCTACGTCACCAAGAAATGGCAGGACTGCAACTGGGTGCAGGCGGTCGAAGGCTCGATCGACACCGCGCATTTCACCTTCGCGCATCTCTCCTTCGAAAAGGAGGAGAACGAGATACTCGACATCAAGAAGCATTTCGTGAATCCGCTGTCGCGGGTTGCGACCGAGCACATGCGCTGGATCGCGGAAGACCCGCGGCCGGTGATCAAGATCAATCCGCATGACGCGGGGCTAACGGTCGCGGGCGGCCGGCTCACCGGCAGCGACAACATCTATTGGCGCATCGCCCAGTTCCTGATGCCGTTCCATGCCTATGCGCCGAGCTCGATGCCCGGCGAGAACATGTTCGGCCAGACCTTCGTGCCCGTGTCAGACACCAATTGCTGGATCTACACCTACGCCTGGAATCCGCATCGCCCGCTGACCGAGGCCGAGCGCATCGGCTACGACAATGGCAACGGCGTGATGGCCGTGGTCGACGAGAACTATGTGCCGCTGCGCAACAAGGGCAACGACTATCTGATCGATCGCCAGCTGCAGAAGACCAAGAGCTACACCGGCATCAAGGGCGTCTCCGAGCAGGACGCCGCCGTGCAGGACAGCCAGGGCCCGATCGCCGACCGCACCCGCGAGCATCTCGGCCCGACCGATCTCGGCATCATGCATTTCCGCAAGCTGATGCTGGAAGCCGCACGCGCCCTGCAGCAGGGCGAGGCCCCGCCGCATGTGAAGCGGCAGGATCGGTACACGGTGCGCTCGGGGGCTTGCGTGACCAGCAAAACGAAGGATCTGACCGCAGTGATGATCGAGCGCTTCGGCGATCCCGCGGGATTTGTCGGTGGTCCCGGGCAGAATGCTGCGGCGGAGTAAGAACGAGCAGTAGCCGCATAACAACCGTCGTCCTGGCGAAAGCCAGGACCCATTACCACCATTGCAAATTATTGGAGCGCGCTGTCGCCCCAGCCTTCGCCAAACGCACATTTGGGGGTAATGGGTCCCTGGCTTTCGCCAGGACGACGGAATCACAGCGGCATCTTCCGATACTCGCGATTTGCCAGGCTCGCCTCCTCCAGATCCAGGTCGCGCTCGATCCGTCGCCGCGTCTCGTCGGTGATCTTGCCGTCGCGCAGCAGGGCGTGGATGAACTGCCGCTCCGCGGTGATCAGCTCGCGCGTCAGCGCAGTGCCGGCGGCGGAGGCGTCGTGCTTGTCGGGGTCGAGCGAGTCGGGCAGCTGGTTGATGCGGATTTCGTGTCGCGAGCGCAACAGCTTCACCACCTCATCCGATAGCTCGCGATCGTCGGTGATGGCATCGAGCGATCGCAGCGCCGCCGCCAGTGCCTCGCGCCGCGCCGCGATCTCCGATTCATGTTCCGCGATGTGCTCGCTGCGGCCGTCTTTGGCGATGCCGAGCCAGCGCACCACCGGCGGCAGGGTGAGGCCGAGCCCGACCAGCGTCACCAGGATGACGCCGAAGGCGACGAACAGGATCAGGTCGCGATAGGGAAAGGGATCGCCGCTCGGCAGCGTCAGCGGCAACGCCAGCGCAGCCGCGAGCGAGACGGCGCCGCGCACGCCGGTGAAGGCGACCACGAACACCGCGCGCCATGACGGCAGCGGATCGCGTTCGCGCAGTTGTTTGTTGATCGCACGCGGAAGATAGGTGCCCGCGAACACCCAGAGGAAGCGCGCAACAATGACCATCACGGCGACCAGCGCTGTCACGGTCAGGATGTCATACAGAAAAAACGCCTTCGATTTCTCGAACAGCAGGCGCATCTGGAAGCCGGTCAGCAGGAACAGCAGGCCTTCGATCAGGAAGATCACGAGGTCCCAGAAGAAGATGCCCTGCAGGCGCGTCGCCGCCGAGATCAGCAGCGGGCCGTTCCAGCTCATGTAGAGCCCGCAGGCGACGGTCGCGATCACGCCGCTGCCGCCGAAATGCTCGGGAATCCAGTAGGCGAGATAGGGCGTGATCAGCGACAGCGTGATCTCGACCTGCGGGTCGCGGGCGCGGCGGCGGGCGCGCAGGCTGAGCCAGCCGATCGCCGTGCCGAACGCCAGTTCGCCGGCGACGATGACGAGGAAGGTGCCGGTCGCCTTCGGCAGCGAGAACAGCCCGGTCGTGATCGCGGCCAGCGCGAAGCGGTAGAGGATCAGCGCGGTGGCGTCATTGGCGAGCCCTTCGCCCTCGAGCACGACGAGGATGCGGCGGGGCATGCCGAGCTTGCGCGCGATCGCAAGCGGCGCCACCACGTCGGGGGGAGCGACGATGGCGCCGAGCAGGAAGCCGATGCTCCAGGGCAGGCCGATCAGGTAATGCGTCGCGGCCGCGACCATCGCGGCGGTGAAGATCACGCAGCCGACCGAGAGCAGGATGATCGGCCGCAAATTGGCTTTGAACTCGCGCCAGCTCATCGCGACGCTCGCCGAATAGATCAGCGGCGGCAGCACCACCAGCAGCACCAGCTCCGGCGGCAATTCCAGCGCCGGCATGCCCGGCACGAAGGCCAGCACGACGCCGACCAGCAGCAGCAGGATCGCCGGTGCGACATTGATGCGCCGGGCCAGCAGGGCGGCGCCCGCCAGCACCCCGAGCAGGAAGAGAAAGATCTGAAATTTGGCTTCCATGGTGCGGTTCACTTCGCCCGGAAGCCGGCGCAGGTCAACAGGGCCAGCGCGTACGCTGATCAGCCCAACTTTTGCGCCACCATTTCGCCGATCGCCGCGAACACCGTCTGCAGATCGGCTGACGTCGGATTGCCGCCTTGCGTATAGGCCGCGATCAGCACGGCCTGGTCCGGCTTCGGCCAGACCACGGCGATGTCGCCGGAGGCGTCCTTGCCGTTGTTGCCGGTCTTGTCGCCGATCGTCCAGTCCTTCGGCAGGCCGCCGCGCAGGCGATTGGCGCCGGTCTTGCAATTCACCATCCAGTCGGTGAGCCGCGCGCGCGAGTCCGCCGAGAGCGCTTCACCGACGATCAGGCGGCGCAGATTGCCGGCCATCGCCGATGGTGTGGTCGTGTCATGGGGATCGCCCGGCGGCGAGCGGTTGAGCTCGGGCTCGTTGTGATCGAGCCTCGAGGTGGTGTCGCCGAGCGCGCGCCAGAATGCGGTCAGCGCTTCCGGCCCGCCGATCCGCGCCAGCAGCAGATTGGCGCAGGTGTTGTCGCTGAGCTCGACCGCGCCCTTGCAGAGGTCTGAGATCGACATCGCGCCGGACGACAGGTTCTCCTTCGCCACCGGCGCGTAGTCGAGCAGGTCGGCCTTGGTGTAGGAGATCCTCTCGTCGAGCCGGTCCTGCCCGCGATCGACTCGCGACAGCACGCAGGCCGCGAGCGAGGCCTTGAAGGTACTGCACATCACGAAGCGCTCGTCGGCGCGCCAGCCGAGCTTGCTGCCGGTCGCAATATTCTCGGCGTAAACGCCGATCTTGCCGCCGGTCTTGCTTTCGTAAGTCGCGAGCGGCGGCGGTGCGCCTTGCGCGAGCACCGGCCCCGCGGTGAGCCAGCCGAGGCCGGCCAGCAGGGTGCGTCGATCCATCATCATGGGCGCGTTAGAGCAACGCGTTGCGATGGAATTGAGGCGGCGCGCGCGTCAGTCGCGCAGATCGTAGCGATAGGATTTCGACACGATCTGCCAGCCATCGGCGAGCTTCATCGCCACCAGATAGTCGGTGAAGTAGCGCGGCGGCAGCTGGCAACGCACCTTGATGAAGGCGGTTTTCTCATCGGAGCGGTCGATGGTGACGATGAAATCCTCGCGCGGCTTGCCTTCGGCTTTCGCCGACGGCCGCTTGCGCACCCAGGCGAGCCAGTCCGGCACGGTCAGGATCTTCAGCTCGCCTTTTTCCACCCAGCGCAAATCGGCGGAGGGATGGAACGCCTCGGCGAGCTTGTCGGCATTACCCTCATAGAGGGCGTCGAAATAGGTCTGCACCACGGCTTCGACGCTGGATCGGCTCGCACTCATGAATTCCTCCCGGCAGGCGAAATTGATCTGACCGAGTTTAGCCATGACGCGCGCGATTGCGCTATGGGTTATCTTGACATCTGCGTGAGGGATTGGCCGTGACCGGATCAACGGAAGCGAATGCTCGCATCCTGGTTGGAGAATGCTACTGCCGCGCCGTGCGCTATGAGGTGGCGGACGCGTTCCGCTACGCGCTGAACTGCCACTGCCCGGATTGCCGCCGCACCACGGGCTCGGCGTTCAAGCCGTTCGCCGGCATCGAGCGGGAAAAGCTTCGCGTTGTCGCCGGCGCCGACGATCTCCTGATCTACGGCGGCGAGACCAATCACAACGCGCATTGCCGGCACTGCGGCTCGCTGCTCTATTCACTGGTGCGCGACGGTGTTTTCGTCCATGTCACGATGGGCACGCTGGTCGATGCGCCCACGATCCGCCCGACCGCGCACATCTTCGCCGGCTCCAAGGCGCCGTGGCATGAGATCACCGACGGCCTGCCGCAATATCAGGGCCACGTGACCAAGACTTGAATGACCAAGACTTGAGGAATAGACGGCGGCCCGGCTAGTTCGTGATGGCAGACGAGACCGTCCGCGTCGGGGTGGCCTCGTTCGGTCCGAGCGAGAAGGCCAGCTCGATATTGTCCGCGCGCTCCTTGAATTCCCGGGCGACCGCCGCCCGCGTCAGTTCGGCCACCTCGCGCAGCGGCTTGTCCCCGACCATCTTTGGGAAAGTGACGCTGACGTTCTTGAGCCGGCCATTGGTCCAGTTGAAGCCGACGTCGGGCTTCACACCGACCGTGCCGGCAAGCTCGTTGGCCACCGCCTTGCAGTGCTTGAAGCCGTCGATCATGACCTCGACCATCTCGCAGCCGGCTAAGGTCGTGGCGAGCAGGGCCACGGCCGCGATCCGGCGCGTGATGCGGCCCCATCCCGCTGCCCTGGCCGATGGAACTGCCGCCTTGAACTCCCGCATTGCCGCCTCCGCGCCAAATCACGACACCTCCGGCCCGCAGGATGCGAACCAAAGGCCTGCTCCTTGGACTAACGAGAGGGCGGTCTGGTTCAAGGCCGTGGACCGATCGTGAGGCACCTCACAAAGCCGCGCGCTCGCTTCTGGTAGTCAGTCCGGTGTGGTAGAAAAGTCCTTTAGTTCCGGAAGCATGACCATGACGACATCCTTTGCATTGAACCGATTGGTCCTGGCCGCAGCCGCCCTGCTGCTGCTTGCCTGCGGGCCTGCCTTCGCCGAGAAGCGCGTGGCGCTGGTGCTGAGCAACGCCGCCTACCAGAACGTCACCCCGCTGACGAACCCCGTGAACGACGGCTCCGTCATCGCCCAGACGCTGAAGAATGCCGGCTTCGACATCGTGGACTTCCGCCGCGACATGCCGGCCGCCGAGACTCGCCGCGCGCTGCGCGATTTTGCCGACCGCGCCCGCGATGCCGACATCGCCGTGGTCTATTACGCCGGCCATGGCATCGAGGTCGACGGCGCGAACTATCTGA
This sequence comes from Bradyrhizobium jicamae, assembly GCF_018130695.1. GTDB lineage: Bacteria > Pseudomonadota > Alphaproteobacteria > Rhizobiales > Xanthobacteraceae > Bradyrhizobium > Bradyrhizobium jicamae_B. The sequence continues at coordinate 73,549 of NZ_JAFCJX010000025.1, forward strand.
TCCCGGTCGACGCGCGGCTGGAGCGCGACACCGACGTGTTCGACGAGGCGCTGTCGCTCGACCGCGTGCTGGTCGCGATCGAGCCCGCCAAGAAGCTGCGGCTCGTCATCCTCGACGCCTGCCGCGACAACCCCTTTGCGAAGACCATGAAGCGCACGGTCGCGACGCGTGCGATCGGGCAGGGCCTTGCCAAGGTCGAGCCGACCAGCCCGAACGTGCTGATCGCCTATTCGGCGAAAGCCGGATCGACCGCGGCCGACGGCGACGGCAAGAACAGCCCGTTCACGATGGCGCTGTCGCGGCATCTGACGACGCCCGGCCTCGATGTGCGCCGCGCCTTCGGCTATGTCCGCGACGACGTGCTCAAGACCACCAACAACCGGCAGGAGCCTTTCGTTTACGGCTCGCTCGGCGGCGAGGACGTGCCGCTGGTTCCGGCGCCCGCCAAGCCCGCCGCACCGGTGGCGGCGGCGCCCGCAGCCCCCGTGCCCAATCCTCAGGCCGAGGTGCGCCGCGACTATGAGCTCGCGCTGCAGATCGGCAACAAGAGCGCGCTGAACGCCTTCCTCGCGCAATACCCCGACGGCTATTACGCCAACCTCGCCAAGCTGCAGCTCGACAAGCTCGCCGCCGAGGATGCCCGCGTCGCGGCCACCGAAAAGGCGCAGCTCGCCGAGCGCGAGCGCGTGCGGCTCGCCGCCGAAGGCGCGCAGAGGACGCAGCAGGCCAAGGCCGAGGCTGACGCCAAGGCCGCCGAGCAGGCCCGGATCGCGGCCGAAAAGGCCAAGCAGGCCGCGCAGGAGCAGGCCACCGCCGCCGAGCAGAAGCGCGTCGTCGCCGAGAAGGCGCTGGCCGATCGCACCGCCGCGGACAAGGCTGCAGCCGACAAGGCCGCCGCCAACCAGGCAGCCGCCGTGCCGCCGCCAGCCGCGCCGCCGCCCGCCGACAAGAAGGTTGATCTCGCCGCGCTGACCGACGGCTCGCCGCAGGCTGATGTGACGAAGTCGGTACAGACCGAGCTGCGCCGCGTCGGCTGCTTCACGGGCAATGTCGACGGCGACTGGAACGCGGCCGCGCAGCGCTCGCTGACGCAGTTCAACCGCTATGCCGGCACCAAGCTCGACGTCAAAATCGCAAGCGTCGACACGCTCGATGTCATCAAGCTGAAGCAGGCGCGGGTGTGTCCGCTGGTCTGCGAGCGCGGCTACAAGGCCGACGGCGATCGCTGCACGCGGATCACCTGCGCCGAGGGCTCGTTCCTCAACGACGACAATGAGTGCGAGAAGCGCCGCGAGAAGAAGCCGGTCGCCAAGCGCGACGACCGTGATGATCGCGCCTCGCGCCGCGATCGTCGCGTCCGTCCGGCCGAGATTGAAGCCGATCTGCCACCGTCGGCGGCGCCGCCGCGGGCACGTGAGCGCGCCCGGTCGCAGTTGAGCGCCGGTGCAGGCGGCGGCGGTGGTGGAGGTAGCACGGTCTGCGACAGCCGCGGCTGCCGCGCCGTCTCCCGCGGTTGCCACATCGAATACAAAGGCGGCGGCGGCCCGGCCGACAGCTTCGGCAACGGCAACGTCGAGGTGTGCCGATAAGTCCTTCTTCGCCTCTCCCCGCCTGCGGGGAGAGGCCGGATCGCATCGTAGATGCGATCCGGGTGAGGGGGAGCCTCCGCGACTCCGCCTCTCACAATTTTTGCGGATGCAGCCCCTCACCCCAACCCTCTCCCCGCAAGAGCGGGGCGAGGGGGCGTTAGACCTCCACCTTCTCCGCCATCCCCACCGCCCACAGCGCGAACGCATAGACGATCGCGACTTCGTCCAGCCGGTTGAATCGCCCCGAGGCGCCGCCGTGGCCGGCGCCCATGTTGGTGCGGAGCAGCACCGGCCCGCCGCCGGTCATGGTGGCGCGCAGCCGTGCGATCCATTTCGCCGGCTCCCAATAGGTGACGCGCGGATCGGTCAGCCCGCCCATCGCCAGGATCGCGGGATAATCCTTCGCCGCGAGATTGTCGTAGGGCGAGTAGGACAGGATGGTGCGGAAATCCTCCGCGCTCTCGATCGGGTTGCCCCATTCCGGCCATTCCGGCGGCGTCAGCGGCAGGGTGTCGTCGAGCATGGTGTTGAGCACGTCGACGAACGGCACTTCGGCGACGATGCCGGCGAACAGCTCGCCGGCGCGGTTGGCGACCGCGCCCATCAGCATGCCGCCCGCCGAGCCGCCATGGCCGACGATGCGCTTGGCACGCGAGTATTTCGCCTCACACAGCGCGCGGCCTGCTGTGGCAAAATCATCGAACGAGTTGGTCTTCTTCTCGCGCTTGCCGTCGAGATACCAGCCCCAGCCCTTGTCGGCGCCGCCGCGGATATGCGCGATCGCATAGACGAAGCCGCGGTCGACCAGCGACAGGCGGTTGGCCGCGAACGAGGCCGGCATCGCCATGCCGTAGGAGCCGTAGCCATAGAGCAGCAACGGTGCCTTGCCGTCGCGGACGAGATCCTTGCGATGCAGGATCGACACCGGCACCTCGGCGCCGTCATGCGATCTGGCCATGATGCGCGTCGTGACGTAGTCGGCCGGATCGTGGCCGGACGGAATCTCCTGCCGCTTGCGCAACAGGCGCGTCCGCTTCGCCATGTCGTAGTCATAGACTTCCGACGGCGTCGTCATCGACGAATAGGAGAAGCGCAGGTTGGTGGTCTCGAATTCGTAGGAGCCCATCGTATCCAGCGAATAGGCGGCCTCGTCGAAGGCGATCGCATGCTCCTCGCCCGAGGCGAGATCGCGGATGATGATCGCCGGCAGTGCATTGGCGCGCTCCAGCCGCACCATGTGGCCGGCGAACAGCTCGACATCGAGCACATAGATGCCCGCACGATACGGGATCAGGTCGCGCCAGTTGGCGCGCTCGGGCGCGGCCAGTGGCGCCTTCACCACCTTGAAGTCGATGGCATCGTCGGCATTGGTCAGGATGAAGAGCTCTTCGCCGCGATCGGCGATCGAGTACTGCACGCCGTCCTCGCGCGCCGCGACCATGCGCGGCGGCGTGTCCGGTTGCGCGAGATCGATCAGCCGCTGCTCCGAGGTTTCGTGATCGCCGCCCGCGATGACGCAGAAGCGGCCGCTCGCGCTCTCATGCAGATGGGTGAACCAGCCGGAGTCCGGTTCCTCATAGATCAGGATGTCGTCGTCCTGCTTTGTGCCGAGCTTGTGCCGCCACACTTGCATCGGCCGATGATTGTCGTCGAGCTTGACGTAGAAGAAGCTTTGGGAGTCCGCAGCCCAGACCACGCCGCCATCGGTCTCCTCGACGAGATCGTCGAGGTCGGCGCCATCGGCCCAGCGGCGCACGCGGATCGAAAAATATTCCGAGCCCTTGGTGTCGGCGGTCCAGGCCTGCAGGCTGTGATCGGGCGAATGCCGGCTGCCGCCGAACTTGAAATATGTGTGGTCCTTGGCCAGCGCGTCACCGTCGAGCACGACATGCGCCTCGCCGCCGTCGCGCGGCGTGCGGCCGAACATCTCATGCTGCCCGCCTTCGCGGAATTTGCGGAAATAGGCGAACGGGCCATCCGGCGACGGCACGCTGGAATCATCTTCCTTGATCCGCCCGCGCATCTCCTTGACGAGCTGCTTCTGCAAGCTGCCGGTGTGGCCGAGCAGGCTCTCGGTGTAGTCGTTCTCCGCTTCAAGGTACGTGCGGATATCGGGATCGAGGATCGACGGGTCCTTCAGCACCTCCTGCCAGCGCGGATCCTTGATCCAGGCATAGTCGTCGGTCACCGTGATGCCATGCGTGGTGAAGGAATGCGGCCGGCGCGGCGCGGTCGGGGCGATGGTTTTGCTGGATTTGGTCACACGATCCTCATAGGCAGGGTATCGCCTTATATCGGGATCAATGGGGTGATTGCCAGATGCGAGACTCTCGTGTCCCGGACGCGCTGCAGCGTGTAACGCTGCTGCGCAGAGCCGGGACCCAGCTGCCATGGGCCCCGGCTCAGCACTGCACCGCTGCGCGCTGCAGTGCGTCCGGGGCACGAGTGTCTACCCGTTCCGCACCTTCGTGGCCCCGCTGCCGCCGAACATCGGAATCTGGTTCACCGCCAGCACCACGCCGAAGGTGATCACCAGCATCGCAATGCCGAGCACGGCGATCGCGGCGAGGTCGCCGCTTTCGTTGAGGTCGTAGATCAGCACCGACAGCACCTTGGTCTGCGACGTAAACAAAACGATCGCCGCCGACAATTCGCGCATCACGCCGATGAAGATGAAGCACCAGGTCGCGATCACACCGGTGCGCAGCAGCGGCGCCGTGATCTGCCACAGCGCCTGCAGCCGACTCGCGCCGAGGATGCGGCTCGCTTCTTCCAACTCCGGATGAACGGTCGCGAACGCCGCCTGCAATTGCTGATAGGCCGACGGCAGGTTGATGGTGAGGAACGCGATCAGCAGAATCCATAGCGTGCCGTACAGCACAAACGGAGGGCGCGTGTAACTCAGGAACAGGCCGACGCCGAGCACGATGCCGGGGACGGCGACTGGCGCGGTGGCGAGGAAGCCCAGCACGCGGTGGCCCGCGATGACGCGCCGCGTCGTCACATAGGCGATGACGAGTGCGAGGATCGTGCCGATCGTCGCGGTCGATGCGCCCAGGATCACCGTGTTCTTCAGCGCCAGCTGCGTCGATGACAGCTCGGTGAACACGAAGACGATGTTGTGCAAGGTGAAGGTCGACGGCGTCACCAGCGTCGTCGCATTCGGCGAGAACGCGGCGTTGAGCAGCGCCGAATAGGGCAAGAACACCGGGTTGAGCAGCACCAGCAGGCAGAAGCCGAGTGCGGCCCAGCGCCATCCCTTCAATTCGACCCGGCGCGGCGCGCCATATTTGCCGCCGATCACCGAATAGCCGCGCCGCCCGAGCAGGAACTTCTGGCCCTGCAGCAGCAGGATGGTCAATAGCAGCAGCGGCACCGCGGCGGCCGCGGCCTGCTCGAGCTTCGGCGGATACTGGAACAGGCTCCAGATCTTGGTCGTCATGGTATGGAAGCCGGCCGGCAGCGCCAGGATCGCCGGCGAGCCGAACAGCGTCATCGCCTGCAGGAAGGCGATCAATGCGCCCGCCACCAGCGCCGGCAGCGCTAAGGGAATCGTCACGCGCCGCGCGGTGGTCCACGCCTTGGCGCCGAGGATTGCGGAGGCATCCTCCAGCTCACCCGGCATGGTGTCGAGCGCATTCGCCACCAGCACGAACACGAACGGAAACGTGTAGCAGGAGATCACGAAGATGATCCCGGTCATCGAATAGATGTCGAACAGCGCATCGGCATCGCTGCCGGCGAACACGCGATAGAGCTGGTTGAGCAATCCCGAATTCGGCGCCGCCAGCAGCTCCCACGCGACCGCGCCGAGGAACGGCGGCGTCACGAACGATGCCGTCACCAGCGCGCGGATGATGTGCCGGCCGGGCATGTCGGTGCGCGACACCAGCCAGCTGATGGGCGCGGCGACGATGCAGCAGATCAGCGCGGATGTGGTCGCGATGATCGCGGTCGTCCCCAGCGGGTCGAGGAAATCGGGGTTGGTGAACAGCGTGACGAAATTCTGCAGCGTCGGATGCCGCGCTTTGTCGGTGAAGGCGAACACCGCGAGCCAGGAGAGCGGCAGCAGGATGAGCAGGATCAGGACGGCGGCGAACAGCCACAGCACAGGGCGTGTCCAGTCGATGCGGGATTTCGGGGCGGAGGTGGTGGTGGTTGTGGTGACTGCTGTCATGTTGACCCGGAGCGCTGCTCTATCTTTCCCCTCTCCCCGTTCTTCACGGGGAGAGGGTTAGGGTGAGGGGCTGCTTCAACGAGCACGGTGCGCGGAGAGTCCCCCTCACCCGGAACGCATCTGGCGATGCGTTCCGGCCTCTCCCCGCAGGCGGGGAGAGGCGAAGGGAGGTCGTGTCGACGTTTTGCGCTCATGCACGAATCCATTCTATCCCCTCATCCTGAGGAGCGCGGAACGCGCGTCTCGAAGGACGAGGCCACAGTCGGGCCGCATGGTTCGAGACGCCGCTGCGCGGCTCCTCACCATGAGGGTTTTAGACTTTGAACAACCGCGCATAGCGCGTCTTGATGTCTTCCGTCATCGCTTCCACGCCGGCCGGATCCTCCTTCATCAGCTTGATGTCGCCGAGCTTGTGCCGCCCCGGCTTCGACTGCACCTGCGCATGCACGGAATATTGCGCGGTGAAGTCGACGAAGAACTGCTGGGTCTCGCGGGTGTGGAACCAGGCCTGGAACAGCTTGGCTGCGTTCGGATGCGGCGCGCTGGCGAAGATGCCTGTTGGACCCGAGATCGACGGCGTGCCCTCGGCAGGGTACACCGGCTCGACCGGCTGTCCGGCTTCCTTCAGCAGCACGATGCCATACTCATTGCCATCGGCCATCACCGCGCGCTCGCCGAGCGACAGCTTCTTCGGCGGATCGGTCGAGGACTGCACCTGCATCACGCGCTGCTTCGCCAGCTTTTCCAGATACGGCCAGCCGAGCTCGCGCACGAGCTGGAACGTGGTGGTCATGATGGTGCCGCTATAGGCCGGATGGCCCTTCACCATCTTGCCCGCCCATTTGGGATCAAGCAGGTCGGCAAAGCTCTTCGGCGCATCCTCCGGCTTCACCAGATTGGTGTTGTAGGCGATCGACGACAGCCACAGACGAGATGTCGCGGACATGCCGTCGGGATCGCGATAGCTTTCCGGAAAATGCTTCGCGACATCCTCCGGCACGAACGGCATCATCCAGCCGTTTGTCTTCCAGGGGATGAAGTGCGAGGCGTCGGCGCTGTTGACGACGTCGGCGGCGTAGATTTTCGAGTCGAACTCCTGCGCGACGCGCTGGAACAGCCGCTCCGAGCCGGAGCGCTCGATCTGGATGGTGATGCCGGGATAGGCCGCCTCGAACGCCTTGCCGAGCTTTTCGCCGACCGGGAGATCCATCGACGAATAGAAGACGAGCTTGCCTTCCTTCTTCGCGGCATCGATCAGCGCAGGCGTGATCGCGACCGGCTCGGGCGCTGCGGCGCGGATCGGCGAGGCGAATACGGTCGACGCAGCCAGCGCGGCCGAGCCTGTCAGGACACTGCGTCTGGAAAGTCTTCGCCGCATCACGTCTTCGCTTTTCTTGGTGTTATCGGCTGAGCGCGCGGCAGCGCTCGGGCGGTAGGGTCAGCCAAACCTCGCTGCCCTTGTCGACCGCCGTCTCTGTCGGGGTGGTCACGCGCAGCGAGGTGCCGTCAGCCGTCTCCACCATGTAGTCGCGGCCGATGCCGAGATAGACCTGGCGCGTCACCGTCGCTCTGATCGCGTTCTGCGGATTGGCCGGCGCCTGCGTCGTGAGATGAATCTCATGCTGGCGGATCGCGACCGGCGCGGTGGCGCCGGCTACGAGCTTCGCGCCGACCACCTGCAACGTCGCGCCGGCGAATGAGACGTGGTTCTCGTCGCGCGCTGTGCCCTTGATGACATTGGCGGCGCCGATGAAGCGCGCGACGAACTCGGACTCCGGCCGCGCGTAAATGTCTTCGGGCGAGCCGAGCTGATCGATCTTGCCGGCGTTCATCACGGCGATCAGGTCGGCTGTCGTCATCGCCTCGGCCTGATCATGGGTGACGTAGACCGTGGTGTAGCGATATTCGTCGTGCAAACGGCGGATCTCGAACCGCATCTCCTCGCGCAAATTGGCGTCGAGATTGGACAGGGGCTCGTCCAGCAGCAGCGTCTCGGGGCCAACGATCAGCGCGCGCGCCAGTGCCACGCGCTGCTGCTGGCCGCCGGAGAGTTCGCCGGGATAGCGCTGCGCCAGCGCCTCGAGTTTCGTGGTCGCCAGGATCGCCGCGAGCTTCTTCGCAATGGTGTCGCGGTCCAGCTTGCGCAAGCGCAGGCCGTAGACGATGTTCTCGGCCACCGTCATGTGCGGCCACAGCGCGTAGCTCTGGAAGATCATCGACATGTTGCGCTGCTCGGGCGGCAGCGTCTTCGCTTTCGACGAGACGATGCGCTCGCCGACGCGGATCTCGCCATCAGATGGTTCGAGGAAGCCCGCGATCAGCCGCAAGGTCGTGGTCTTGCCGCAGCCGGACGGGCCGAGCAGGCAGACCAATTGTCCATGATCGATCGTGAGCGAGACATCATCGACCGCAACAAACGAGCCAAATCGCTTGATCAGTCCGCGCAACTCCACCGACGCCAAGCGACCCCTCCATCTCACATTGTCGCAGGGATCTCCGCCCGGCTTCGCGGGCAGTAAAGCTGAAAACGATGGGAACGGAAAGTGTGCGCGCTGTCCTCATAATGGCGAACACCAATGCGCATTCGTCATTGCGAATTTGTAGGGCGGGTTAGCGAAGCGTAACCCGCCGCTTCCCTATCCGCGGCGCGATGGCGGATTACGCTGCGCTAATCCGCCCTACGACTTATTGCTTACGCGCTCACACTCTCGCCGAGCCACTGCACCGCGGCGTCGGTCCCGCCCTTGCCGTGCGGAATCTTCAGCGCGTTGAGTGCGACCTCGACGACGCCGAGCGTGCCGAGCACCATCGGCGCGTTGACGTGGCCCATATGCGCAATGCGAAACGCCTGGCCCTCCAGATCGCCGATGCCGGTGCCGAGCACGACGCCGCATTTGTCCTTGGCGTAGCGCCGGATCGCGGCGGGATCGGCGCCCTTCACCGTCACCGTGGTCACGGTGTTGGAGCGTTCCGACGGCTCGTCGATGTTGAAACCGAGCACCTGGCCTTCGCCCCATACCGCGACCGCGCGGCGCACGGCTTCGCCAAGCAGGCGATGCCGCTCGAACGCATTCTCCAGGCCCTCGGCATGGATCAGGTTGATCGCCTCGCGCAGCGCGAACAGCAGATGCACCGGCGCGGTGCCGGCGTATTTGCGATAATTCTCGGTGCCTTCGCGCTCGCTCCAGCTCCAATAGGGCGTCGCCATGTTCGCCTTCTTGTGCGCTTCCTGCGCGCGATCGTTCGCTGCGACGAAACCGAGGCCGGGTGGTGTCATCAGGCCCTTCTGCGAGCCGGACATCGCGACGTCGATGCCCCATTTGTCCATCTCGAACGGCACGCAGCCGAGCGATGCCACGGTGTCGACCATGTACAGCGCCGGATGGCCGCTCGCCCTGATCGCCTTGCCGATCGCCTCGATGTCGTTCTGCACGCCCGAGGCGGTGTCGATCTGCGCGACGATGACAGCCTTGATCTTGTGCTCCTTGTCACGGCGCAGGCGCTCTTCGACCTCGTGCGGCCGCACCGCGCGGCGCCAGTCGCCCCTGAGCACCTCGACCTCGGCGCCCATCAGGGATGCCGCATGGCCCCAGCCGATCGCGAAGCGGCCGCTTTCGAGCACCAGCAGCTTGTCGCCGCGCGACAGCACGTTGCTCAGCACGGCTTCCCAGGCGCCGTGGCCGTTGGCGATGTAGATGTAGGACTTGCCCTTGGTCGCGAACAATTTCGAGAGGTCTCTGATCAGGCTCTCGGTCAACCCAGCCATCTCGGCGGAGTAGATGTCGATCGCCGGACGGTGCATGGCCTGCAGCACAGAATCGGGCATCGTGGTGGGTCCCGGGATGGCCAGAAATTCCCGGCCCGCGCGAACGGTCATTGTCGTCAGTCCTTGTCGGTGAATCCACAAATCGAGGGGTGGTGTCACAATAGGGCATCGGCGCCGTCATTGCGAGCGCAGCAAAGCAATTCAGGGTCTCAAAAAGCTGGGAGCGCCCATGCCATGGGGTTGATCGATCAGAGCGTTTTCGAGCGAAGTGGGTTCCGGTTCGCGTTAAGAAGACGCGTCAAGACAAGGTCTCACTTTCCGATCGCCTCGACCACCGAACGCCAGACCTGATCCTTGAACTCCGTCATGGCCGGGCTCGGGATCGCCTCGACCGGCGCATCGTTCTTCTTGCAGGCTTCGACCAGACGCAGCACCCAGATTTCGCCGTCGGTGTAATAGAGATCGCCGCCGCCATTGCGTCCCGTGAAGGTCGGCCCGATCCCGGCCACCTGATATTTTGCGGTCACCATCCTGGCCGCCTCGAGATCGCCGGCGAGCGTTGCGCGCTCGGCATCGAGATCGGCGCTGATGTGATGCGTCACCGCGCCGGTGTAGTGACTGACGCCGACGCCGCGATCGAGCGTCGCCGCGCCGAGCCACACCGGGCGCTTCTCCTCGCCTTGCTCGAGCACCTTCCAGAACCGCACATGGTTGCGGCGATCGGCACTGGAGCCGACCGGCTTCTCGAAGGCGAGATCCTCGCGGCGGTCGAGATAGAAGAGATTGCTGACCGGCGCGTCCTTGTAGGGACGATCGAGCAGCACGCTGCCCACGATCTCGATCGACGATTTCAGCGTGATTGGATCGGCCGGATACCAGCCGGCCTCGTGCATCGCGCAGACCAAATCCTTCTTGTCGCCGATCAGGCCGACATTCATGGGATCGCCCGGAATGCCCTGCGCGGTGCGCGTCACCATCGGCAGATCGGCAAGCCCCTTCTGGTGCTCGTAATGCTTCCAGAACGCCGGCAGCGCCAGATACGCCGCGAGCAGATAGATCATCAGGATGAGCGCCAGCGACAGCTCGATGCGCCGGATGCGGTCGCGCCGGCGCGGGGTGGGCGGGTTGGATGGAAGGTCGGTCACTGCCGTAGCTCTTCACCTCTCCCGCTTGCGGGTGAGGCTGTTCTTCTCACAAAAAGAGTGTCGCAAGCGGCTTGACCCCCACCCCACCCTCCCCCTTTCAGGGTGAGGGAGCCCTCGGCCGGTGCCAGACTCACGTTGCTGCACCTCCCCTTGAAAAGGGGAGGTCGGTTTGCGCGGCAAGCGCAAACCGGGTGGGGATCAGGTCCCTCCGCAGCGAAAGCAATCAGCGCCGCGTCTCGCGGCAGCCGGCGGCTTCGGCTTCTTCTACCGAGCAGAACCAGCGCGTGCCTTTGCTGATCTTCATCTCGATCTTCGCATACCAGCGGCTGGTCGGCTGGTGAAAGATGCACTCGCCGGAGCTATTGACGTTGCCCTTGATGGTGCAGTCGGGCGAGGGGGCAACCGCGCCAGATGCCGACGCCAGCAGGATTGCCTTGGCGTTCTCCGGCGGCTTGGTGGCGCCGAGCACGGCGGTCTTCTTGTTGCGCACGCGCCAATCCCATGGCGCGATGAAGGCGCCCTGCCACATCCCCGCCTTGGCCTCGCGCGCGACCTTCTCGTCCGCCTCGTAATCATGCGAGATGCGGGTGAAGGCCAGCGCCCAGCCGTTGGTGACCAGCCATTTCTGGATGTCCTCGCCGTCGACCTCGCAGCGCGCGATGGTGCGGCCGCGGCGGTCGACCGAGCGGGTGTGGCAGGTCCAGCTTTTGCTGCCGACATGCTTGATCAGCTCGTCGCGCGCGGCGACGCCGCAGGTCCAGCGCTCGCCCTTGGTGTTGAGGCAGAGCTGGTCGGTCGAGGGCGCATCGATGCCGCCGAGGCGGATGCGCGTGCTGCCGATCTGGATCTGGTCGCCGTCGCGGATGCGCGGCACGCCTGATATATCGGCCGCATGCGCCAGCGTCGGCAGCGAGACGAGGAGGGCAGCGGCGAACAGCGTTTTCAGCATCGGCGGTCCCGGCCAGTGAGCGTTCAAGCGTCAATCCCTGCGGATTTTGCGGGCAATTCGGCCGCGGTGCCAGTGGCGTGGCGTCGCGGCGGGTTTCAACTTCGCGTCATCCCCCGGTTTGTTGCTGTAGGATGGGTGGAGCGCCCGCCGGAGCTCGCAGAGCGCCGGCGGGCGCGATACCCATCATCGCGCCACATGGCACGAAGGTGATGGGTATCGCTTCGAGACTGGGCATGCCCAGTCTCTTCGCTCCACCCATCCTACAAGGTCGCCATCCTCCGCTTCGCCAGCGCCAGGCCCATCAGCACGAACGCCGACGTCACTTCCGGTCCGCCGACCAGGATCCGCGTCGGGGTCTTCATCTTGTTCCATTCATAGGCCTTGTACGGCCCGTGCCGTCCGCCTTCGCCGAGGCCTTGCACGATGCAGTGCAGCGCCGGCGTAAACGTCGCGGTCTCGGCGCCGAGGTGAGCCAGCGCCATCAGCGCCAGCGCGGCATCGAACGGGTTCATCTCATGGGCGATCAGCTCGCCCTCGACATAGCCGAGCACGCGGGCGCGGATCAGCGCGAAGACATTTTCTGGATCGATGATGCGCTGGGCCGCGAGCGGCAGCGCGATGAAGGCGGCGTAGCAGCGGCCGAAATAGGCCGAGTAGAGCTCCGGCAGATAATAGATGTGCGAGCGCGGATTCCTGAACGCGCCGCTCTCGACCAGATTCTTCTGGAAGCCGATGATCCGATGCACCGTCTCCAGCCGCTGCGGCGTCTCGATGATCTTCCAGCGCGACAAATTGCGGAACGAGACCTCGAGGATGTCGAGGTTCAAGGTCGGATCGAGGTCGTTGCCATAGGGCCGATCGCCGTTGAGATTGTCGATCCAGGTGACGACGCCGCCCTCGTAATCGATGTTGTCGTTCAGCGGCACGGTGACGCGCGGCTCGTTGGCGCCCGCGCGCACCTGGTAGCCGCGATAGAAATCGAGCAGCGGCTGATCGAGGATCGGATCGTTGGAGCCGGCCTGTGTTGCGGCCGAGAACGAGCACGCCGTGGTGTCGCAATCCGGCACATAGATGCCGAAGCCGAGGTCCTGCTTGATCTGGGCAAAGAACCGCGAGAAGCGCGGATGCTTGCCGGGCGCCAGCGCCGTGATGACCCTGACATTGCTGCCGTCATGCGAGGGCACGTCTTCCGCGCTGGTCTTCAGGCAGAAGTCGACCATGTCAGAGATCGCGCCGCGCGCGGCGCCGGCCTCGTCGGCCGAGGCGAGCCCGGTCTCGACGTAGCTCAGCAATGCCTCGGTGAAGAAGGCGTCGTAATAGGCCGAGCGGTGGCGGATCTGCATCGGCTCCCACATGGGCTCGGCGATCCCCGTCCAGGGCGGGTTGATCAGCGCGCGCGCCGGCGAATGGGCGATGAAGATGCGGGCGAGGCTGAACAGCAAGGTCGAGTTCTTGTAGCCGCGCGAGTTGAGGCCCGTCAGCGCCATCAGCATCTCGCGCCCGCCCATGTCGGCGTCGCCGAGCAGGTTGAAGGCGGCATAGGTCGGGATGAAGCCGTTCTTGCCGAATGAGCCGATCAGATGCGCGCCGCAGCGGCGGATCACCCGGTCGATCTCCGCCATCGCCGGCGGACGGGCGGGCACTGCGGCCGGCGGCGGCGCGGGGTGACGGACGTTGATGTCGGCCATCAGCTCGGCGATGGGGGCGCCGACCGCGGCCCAGTCCGGCGTCTCCTCGTCGCGCGCCCGGGTCAGGGCCTCGCGCAAGCGCGCGAGCCTGGCTTCGTCCTTCAGCGCGGGTAGCCCGGTGCGGCGGAGCAGGGGACGCAGCGCCGGATTGCCGAGCGCGGTGCGATAGAATTGCCCGAGATGCGGATCGCCGCCGGCATATGTCAGCAGCAGGGGATCGCAGACGTCATAGAGCGACGGGCCGTCCTTCTTGACCGTCAGCGCCCGGCACACCGCCCCGGCCATCTCGTGAAAACCCATGAAACTCTTTCCCAAGGAACCGGTTAACGCCGAACGTCGCCGTCGGGTTGCTCGGGTCCTTGCCCCCAACCTGCAAGCCCTTGGAAAGCTACATAAATCCACAGGAAATACAAATGTGATTGAGGTCACATAACAGATCGCCAAACCTGTCAAGGGTAGGCGATGGCCAGAGCTATGCGCCCTCCCGGGTTGCCCCGGGGGGCCCGCCGGGTTAAGGGTTTGTTTGTTGCAGTGCCGCAAATTGCGCGCAATCGGGCGGCACAGACTGCGCAACCCCATAAAACCTGAACGGCATTACCGCGACTAACAGGCGCGGCCTGGTCAACGATTGGGAATTGAAACGCTATGGATTTTACCAAGCTTCGCGTGTCCCGCCGCACGATCGGCGTCGCCGTGGCCCTGATCGGCACGGTGTCGCTGGTGATCGGCGCCCATGCCGCACTCAACAAGCGCTCGCTCGATGCCGCCCGGGCCCTGTCCGAGCCGACCACCTCCGAGCAGACCGGCGCGATCGCGCGCGCCTCCTCGCGCCTGGCCCTGATCATCGGCAATGGCCATTATCCGGACGCTGCCGCGCCGCTGGCCCAACCGATCAACGATGCCCGCAATCTCTCCGCCACGCTGCGCCGCAACGGCTTTGACGTCGACGTCGTCGAGGACGCCACCCGCGACGACATGGCCCGCGCCGTCGAGCGGCTGAAGGCGAGGATCAAGCCCGACAGCGTCGTGATGCTGTTCTTCGGCGGCTATGGCGTGCAGGTCGGCCGCGAGAGCTACATGATCCCGGTCGACGCCGCGATCTGGAAGGAAGCTGACGTCAAGCGTTTCGGCATCAGCGTCGAGTCCGTGCTCGACACGATGAAGGAGCAGGGCGCCAAGGCCAAGCTGGTCGTGCTCGATGCCTCGCGCCGCAATCCCTATGAGCGCCGTTTCCGCTCGTTCTCCCACGGCCTCGCCCCGATCAGCCCGCCGGAAAACACCCTGGTGCTGACCTCGGCCACGCCGGGCAAGGTCGCTGACGATTCCAAGGGCAACAACAGCGTGCTGGTCTCCGAGCTGCTCAACAATCTGACCGCCCAGGCCGGCATCGAAAGCGCCTTCAACAAGACCCGTGTCGCCATCTCGCGCGCGTCCGAAGGCGACCAGGTGCCGGCGGTGTCGTCGTCCCTGCTCGAAGACATCAAGGTCGGCGGGTAATTTCTCTCGTTTAACCGCTTGCTCCGCTGAGCAACCGGCGACATGGGTAACAGTTCAGACCGACGACATAGGTAACACAATTCTCGTTTCGTTCAGGTCTGTTGTTGTTGAGGCTGTGGACCCTGAGGGCAACGCGCAGCGTTGTCCTCAAGTCCACAGCCTTTTGCTTTTCGTTTCGGTCTACGGAGCTGGTCGTCGCGCTGAGCAATTGTGCCGAGCACGATCGGGCCATAGCTGACGGTCCAGCCGTCCTGATCCTCGGCCAAGCCGACGGGCTCACCGATCAGCGCTTCGCTGATGTAGATCGTGTTGCCCAGCCACTTGATCTCTCCGTTTTGCCGGACCGAGCGAACGTCCCGGTCATCGGCGTATTCCGGCTTGCGCAAGACGCCATCGAAGCGGCGCGAGGAGGCCTGGTAACAGTCGGCTGGCGTGGCGTTGTCGAGCGATTGATGCGGACGCTCCTCGTTGTAGAGGCGCTGGAAGCTGCGCAGGCGCTTGAGCTGCTCGCGCATGGTGGGAGCCGGCGGATCGGCAACGTCTTGTAGCAGAGTCAGGTGCATGCGCTAATGGCGGCCGTTCTGCTGGGGTTTGCCTGGTGCGATGCGCTCCGGTGTCACGCCGGCCTTGATCAGCTTGACCGACAGCCGCGACAATCCTCCGGCGCCGCGCGAGGCAAACGGCGAGCCGTTGTCCGAGCGCATGGAGCGCGGCAGCCCAAACTCGCGGAACGCCGCGTCCAGCACCGGCCAGACATGATCCGTGTCGGTGCGCGCCAGAGCCTGGCAGCGCAGCAGATAGCGAATGTAGGCATCGGTGATCGTCAGCGGCTCGCAGCGCTCACCGTCTCCGGTCAGGAACCAGCCCTTGAAGTCGATGCACCAGGTGTCGTTGGGCGCCTCGCAGCTGGCAAAGGGCGCGCTCGAGGGCGGGCTGCGCCGGCGCAGCTTGCGCTTCACCGTCAGCCCCTCACGATCGAACAGCTCGCCGATCGTGCTTGCCGCGGGCCACGCCGTCCGAGGTGACTTCCGTTCGAGATAGGCAAGGACCTTGATCGGTCCCCAGGTCGGATGCGCCCGACGAACCTCAAGGCAGCGCTCAGCGATCTTCTCGGAAATGCTTTGCGGATGATGCAACGGGGCTCGCAGACGATCGAACAGCCCGGCTGCGCCTTCTTCCTCGAACCGTGCAAGCCATTTGTAGCCCACCCGACGGCTCACTCCGAACCGCCGGCACACTGCCGCAAACGACTCCTCGTGCTTTTGCGCCGCAACCACAAACCGCATCCGCTCATCCACAGCACAGGTCTCCATCCACCCCATCGGCAAGCTCCTCCCTGCCGATCAGTTGACCTGTTACCTATGTCGCCGGTCTATTCTGTTACCTATGTAGCCGGTTAGGACCCCGCATCGCCTCTCCCCTTGTGGGAGAGGCCGGATTGCATCGTCAGATGCAATCCGGGTGAGGGGTATGT
Source organism: Bradyrhizobium jicamae (assembly GCF_018130695.1). Lineage (GTDB taxonomy): Bacteria > Pseudomonadota > Alphaproteobacteria > Rhizobiales > Xanthobacteraceae > Bradyrhizobium > Bradyrhizobium jicamae_B. Next base: position 89,834 of record NZ_JAFCJX010000025.1, read on the forward strand.
CTCCGCTTGCGAGATCTAGCCGTGTGGAGAGATACCCCTCACCCGGATTTTCCGCTGACGCGCAAAATCCGACCTCTCCCACGCAACCGGGGTCTACCCCGGTTGCGCATCATGAATCTGCACAAATCGGGCAAGCCCGACTTGTGCATGGGAGAGGTGCACCACCGTTGCCGCCAATCAATTGTTACTTCCCGCCCGCGTCAGCCGTCACCGGCCGCACCGGATCGCCTTCGCGCAGCAGGGCACCGGCGCGCGCGACCACGATGTCGCCTTCCTGGATGCCGTCGCGGATCTCGACCTGCCCCGCCGACATCAGCCCGGTTTCCACGCGCCGCGTCTCGACGCGGTCGCGGCGGACCACCTGCACGACGGTGCCGGCGGTGGAGTAGAGGATCGCGGTCAGCGGCACCGCGACGCCGCAGCTCTGCCCGGTCTTGATCACGGCCCGGCCGCTGGAATTCACCAGCAGCCGCCGGTTCACCGCGAGGCCCAGAAACACCTGGCCGAGCTGGCTGTTCGGCTCGACCGTCGGCGCGATCCGGCGCACGCGGCCGTCGACCTCGCCGGCGCCGGAGATCTTGATCCGTGCGGTCTGGTTGGCCTGCAGCTTGGCCAGATCCCGCGTCGGCACCATGCCGACCAGATCGTATTCGCTCTTGGCGATGATCGAGAACAGCGCCTCGCCCTTGCCCGAGGCCAGCGCGCCGACGGTGGCGTTCGCCGCCGAGATCACGCCGGCGACGGGCGCCGTGACATTGATCGAATTGGCGCCGTCGGTCAGCCGCGCCAGCTGCTGGCCCGCGGTCACGGTGTCGCCGGCATCGACCATCACCTCGGCGACCTTCAGCCCGAACCGCTCCGGCCGCACCGACTGCTCCTCGCGCGGCAGCACGATGCCGGAGACCTCGACATTGTTGGGGAAGCAGAATTTCGACGCCTTCAGCACGGTGACCGCCGCGCCCTTCGGCGGCGCGTCCGCCTCGCCTGCGGCGTGGGCAGGCTGAATCGCGAGAACGAGCGCTGAGGCCAGCAGTGCGGATGCGGCGAGACGCAAAATCATCGGCGGTGCATTCCCAAAATAATATCGGCATTGATTAGCAGATGCAGCCAACCGGAGCCAGTGTGGCCGCGAGCGCCCGAAGGCCTCAAAAGTCACCTCGCCCCGCTTGCGGGGAGAGGTCGACGCGCTCTTGCGCGGCGGGTGAGGGGGAGTCTCCGCGAGTCCAACTTTCATCGTGTACGCGGAGAGAAGCCCCTCACCCTGACCCTCTCCCCGTGAAGAACGGGGAGAGGGGAAATCAACAGTGTGCCCGCATCACCGCTTTGTAATCACCACCTCGAGATATTCTGATGGCACCACCATCGTGCCATCCTCGGCGCGATTCATCCGCACCGCGAGCGCGTAGAGGTCGTTGTGCAGCTCGGTCTGCTTCGCCGGCTCCAGCGCGGCGAACGCCTTCAGCATCGGGCCGTAATAGGTCTTGAAGATCTCCAGCGAATGTTCGATCGAGCGGTAGCGGAAATGGAAATGCTTCGGCTCCGTCTTGATGTCGGCGCCGGCAAACAAGTCGCCGAGCCGCGTCCGCGTACCCCACATCGCCGGCGATTTCGCGCCCGCCGGCGGCGGCAGATATTTGCCGAGGGTCTTGAAGACCTGCCCGATGTAGCCGTCGGGCGTCCAGTTCGCGAGACCGATTTTTCCTTTCGGCTTGCACACGCGCAGCAACTCGCTCGCCGCGCGCTCCTGGTTCGGCGTGAACATCACGCCGAAGGTCGACAGCACCACGTCGAAGGAATTGTCAGGGAATGGCAGGTTCTCCGCATCGGCTTCCTTGAAATTCATAGTCCAGCCCTCGGCCTCGGCCCGCGCGCGGCCGCGCTCCAAGAGCGCGGGCACATAGTCGGTCGAGGTCACCTCGCACCAGCGCCGCGCGGCGGCGAGCGAGGCCATGCCGTTGCCGGCGGCGACGTCGAGCACACGCGAGCCGGCCCGCACATCCAGGCTCTCGCAGAGCTGTTCGCCGACGATCTGCAAGGTGGCGCCGACGATGGCATAATTGCCCGACGACCACGCCGCCTGCTGCTTTGCCTTCAGCGCGGCGAGATCGGGCGCCGGTGCCTGGGTGGTGGTCTCGAGTGCGGTCGCTGTGCTGGCCATATGTCTTCTCCTGGAATTCGGGCGCGACACGATGTCCGCCACGCTGAACCTATGGCGCCAGGCCGAGCCAAAGACTTGGAGGGGAGAGCGATTTTGTCTTGAGGCCGGCCTGATTTTTGGCTGAGACGGTTCCGTAGGATAAGGTTTGGATACCGCCGCGCAGAAACTGCGCCCCCTCTCCCGCTCTTGTCCGCCGAAGCCCGCCTTCGGGCGAAGGCGGATGCGGGGGAGGGTTGGGGTGGGGGTGTCACCGCTTGCGACACTCATTATGTGGAGAAAGCCCCCACCCGCCGCGCGCGTTGCGCGCGTCGACCTCCCCCGCAAGCGGGAGAGGCGAAGCGAGCCTGCGGCGCCAGCCGATCGTGAAATGGAGTATCAGTGACCCCGTGAGATTCACCTTCTCCAACCACGTCCTCGACACCGACCTGCGCGAGCTCCGCCGCGGCGGAGAGCCGGTCGCGACCGAGCCGCAGGTGTTCGACGTGCTGGTGCATCTCCTCACCCACCGCGACCGCGTCGTCAGCAAGGACGACCTGATCGACGCCGTCTGGGGCGGCCGCATCGTCTCGGAGTCGACGCTGACCAGCCGCATCAACGCCGCGCGCAAGGCGGTCGGCGACACCGGCGACAGGCAGGCCGTGATCCGCACCATCGCCCGCAAGGGCTTTCGATTTGTCGGCGAGCTCGAAGCGGACAGCCCCGCGCCATCAGCGCCACAGCCGCAAGCACAAATCGACCCGAACTGGCATCCGCCGCTCGACCGCATCGCGCTCGCCGTGCTGCCCTTCACCAACAGGAGCGGCGACCGCGAGCAGGAGTATTTCTCCGATGGCATCACCGAGGACATCATCCTGGCGCTGTCGAAGCTGCGCTGGTTCGACGTGATCGCGCGCAACTCCGCGTTCGTCTACAAGAACCGCGCCGTGCATCTGAAGGAGATCGGCGCCGAGCTCGGCGTCGCCTATGTCGTCGAGGGCAGCGTGCGCCGCGATGCCGGGCATGTCCGCATCACCGCGCAGCTCAACGATGTCGCCACCGGCAGTCATCTCTGGGCCGAGCGCTACGACCGCGATCTCGCCGACGTCTTCGCCGTGCAGGACGAGATCACCCGCGCCGTGGTCGCCGCCGTCGCGCCGCAGCTCTATGCCGCGGAGAATTTGCGCGCGTCGCGCAAGGCGCCCGACAACATGGACGCCTGGGAGCTCGTGATGCGCGCGCTGTCGCATTACTGGCGGGTGACGCGGCAGGATCACCTGGTGGCGGAGGCGCTGCTGGAGAAGGCGATCGAGTTCGATCCGCAATATGGCCTAGCGCACGGCCTGCTGGCGGCCACCCACATGTTCTCCGCCCATATGGGCTGGGCCGACATGGCGACCGTGCTGCCGATCGCCGAGCGCGCCGCGCTGTCGGCGATCCATGCCGACAGCGAGGACCCCTGGGCGCATTACGCGCTCGGCAGCGTCTATCTGTTCGAGCGCCGCTTCGACGACTCATTGGCGGAGTTCGAGCTGGCGCTGCGGCTGAACCCGAGCTTCTCGCCGGCGCGCGGCGTCTATGGCGTGGCGCTGTCCTATTGCGGCCGCTGGGAGGACGGCGACGCCGCCGCGCGCGAGGCGCTGCGCCTCTCCCCGCGCGATCCCTTCGCCGCGATCTACAACGGCGTCGCCGCCTACTGCCAGTTCATCGGCCGCAACTACGCGGAGGCCATCCGCCTCGCCCGCGAAAGCCTGCGCCTGCGCCCCGATTTCGTCGGCGCCCACCGCGTGCTGACCGCATCCGCCGCGATGGCCGGCGACACCGCGCTCGCCACGTCAGCGCTGGAGGCGCTGCGCATGGCCCAGCCGAACATCTCGCTCGCCTGGCTCGCGACCGACATGCCGTTCCGGCTGGAGGCGGAGCGGGCGCATTATGTGGAGGCGTTTCGGCGGGCGGGGTTGGGGTAGGGGGCTGCGGTCGCACTGCTAGATGCGGCGCGGGTGGTGATCTCCCCATCAATCCGAGTGGCCACCGCTATTGTTGGCGGCGAAGCACTTCCCCGCCATGGCGGCCATGGTTCGCATGCAACGCCATCCCCATCACGGTCGTGGTGTTTCCAATAGCCGGGCTCCCCCCGTCTCGCGGGTGCCAGGCCGACCAAGCGGGCAAATTCACAGTTGGGGGCGGACGCAATATGTCTGAGCGTTGTCGCGATCGGCCAAGAACTCGAAACAAGGAGCCAAATAGCCGGATAGGCAACCAAAATGGCAACGATTGCGATCAATGCCATCATAGCCCACCGCAGCGTAGGAGTACGATCACGGCGCGCCGATGCTGCACGAAAACGATGCTGCAAGTTGCGCAGTCGCTGTTCAGCACCGGGACGAACGGGATTGGGGTTCGAAAGGTTCGGCATAGGCTGGCTTGGCTCGGTCCCGGTGAACGGCCTAGAACAACATCAAACCTTGTACCACGAATTGGTCCTAACGCGGATTGCCGCTCTCTGGATGGCCCAGCCGAACATTCTCGCTGACTTGGCTGGCGAGCGACATGCCGTTCCGGCTGGAAGCGGAAAGGGAGCATTATGTGGAGGCGTTTCGGCGGGCGGGGCTGGGGTAGGGGGACAGCGGTCGCACTCTCGGATTGCAACCAAAGAGCGGCATTCCGTATAAGAGTTATCTTGCCGAGCCCCTCACATGCCGCGTCCGACGCCGACACAGATTTTCCACATCACGGCTATCGACAATCTCGTTTCGATTTCGAAGGTCGGTTTGCTGTCGAAGAGAGAGGTTGCCACTCGGGGCGTCGGTTTCGCGAATATTGCGTTCCAGACCGTCCAGGGGTACCGCTCCGTAAAGGCAGTCCCGATTGCGCCCGGCGGCAATCTGCATGACTACGTGCCCTTCTACTTTGGGCCGAGGTCGCCGATGCTGAGGACCATCGATGCTGGAAACGTCGACGGCTGCACCTATCGGCAGGACGACATCGTTCATCTCACCACAACGGTGGAGGCGATAAGCGCCGCCGGCCTCGCATCCGTGTTTACCAATTACCACGCGGTCAAGGCATTCGCAGAATTCTTTAGCATCCCGGCGGACCTAGACCGGATCGACTGGGAGCTGTTCTTCGAGGCCCCTCGGCTGGGAGGGTACTGCAAGTACTGGAACAGTGTGCATTCCAAAGCTCGATACGCCCTCCGGATGGAAACGCGTCAGGCTGAATTTCTGGTGCATAACTCGGTGCCGCTTGCTGTCCTTGGCCAAATCGCTGTACGAACGGAACAGATGGCGGAGCGCGTACGGCGGGCCCTGGCAAATACGGGCTGGACCCCCGATATTAGGATCGTTCCCGGCTGGTACTACTGAGCGGAGCAAACATGGCCATCGAGATCGCCAGGGGCGACCTGCTGGAGCAGCGCGTCGACGCGATCGTCAATACCGTGAATACGGTTGGCGTCATGGGTAAGGGCATCGCCCTTCAGTTTCGTCGCAAATGGCCGGCAAACTACGAAGCCTACGAGGCTGCCTGCAAACGCAAGGAGGTCGTGCCTTGCAAGATGTTCGTATTCGACAACGGCGGACTCATCGAACCGAAGTACATCATCAATTTTCCCACGAAGCGACATTGGCGCCAGCCGTCGCGCATGTCTGACATCGAGTGTGGTCTGGTTGATCTGGTCGCTCAAGTGAAGGCGCTCAAAATCAGTTCGATCGCGATCCCTCCGCTTGGTTGTGGAAACGGTGGGCTGAGCTGGTCCGAAGTTAGGCCCAAGATCGTGGCTGCCTTCGAAGAGCTGCCCGATGTCACGGTGAAATTGTTTGCTCCAGCAATGGACGAAGGCATTCGCGAGCTGGCCGCTGAGGCTGAAAAGCCAAGAATGACGCCTGGACGAGCAGCCGTCGTGAAATTGCTGTCGATCTATCGCGAGCTGATGTATCCGCTGACTCAGATCGAGGTTCAAAAGCTCGCTTACTTCCTGGCGACTGCCGGGCAGAATCTTGGTTCGCTCAGGTTCCAGCAACACAAGTTCGGACCTTACGCGCCGGCGCTTCGACATATCCTGGTTAAAATGGACGGTGCATTCATCACCGGCGTCGGCGATGGCAGCAAGCCATCTGAGATCGTCGTAGTGGCATCCGCGCTCGATGAGGCCAATGCCCTCCTCGACGCCAGTGCGGATAAGGAAACCGGCGAACGCGTGCAACGAATTGGCCGGCTGATCGAAGGGTTCGAAACTCCCTACGGCATGGAGTTGCTCGCTACGGTCCATTGGGTTGCCGCCAAGGAACCCAAGGCAACGTTCGAGGATGTCGTCGCAGGTGTTCACAGCTGGAATGCGCGAAAGAAGCAGATCATGCCTCCGTCACATATCAAGGCAGCCCACGATCGGCTCGTGGCCGAGAAGTGGTTGTAACTCCGTCCGATTTCCTTCCGGTTTGACAGAGTATGGAATAATTCGCCTTTGGCGAATTTCCGTTGACTCGGTGACACGCATTCGGTGTCGTCCTGACGAAAGTCAGGACCCATACGCCGCGGCCCGCGGAAGGGGCACGCGCGGAGGCGGCTTTCTCTCAGCAACTCAGTTCGGTGGTAATGGGTCCTGGCTCCTGTGCGCAATTGCGCACAAGGCCAGGACGACGAGGGGAGCGCCTAACGTCAGCGCACGATGCGCTTGACGCGCTTCTTCGGCGCGGGCTTTGCCGGCGGTGGGTTCGCGGCGGCCTCGGCTGCGGCGTCGGCATCACGCGCTTCGCGCAAGCTCCGCAGCCGTTCCATGTTCTTGCGAACGGCGACCGCGTCGCGCTCGACATCGGCCATGGCGCGCGCGCCTTCTTCCGCCGCGAGGCGTTGGCGGTCGGTCCTGGCGAGGCGCTCGGGCGTCAGTTCGGGAAATTTCCTGGCCATTGCAAATCCCTGTCGGTGAAAATTTTCGTCAGCGGATAATCCGGGCCTGCAAAAGCCGAAGTTTGCAGAACCTCAGGCCTGTATCACGCAAGCCTGCAAGAACGCCAAAAGCCCGCCCAATCCATCGATCGAGCGGGCCTGCGTCGTCATTCCCCGCGCAAACGCAAAGCGTTTGTCGCGAGCTAGCTCAACCGAGCTGGAGGTTTTCCGCGCTCGTCTTGCCACGCATCTTGTCGGTCTTCAGCTCGAACGAGAGCTTCTGGCCTTCGTTGAGGCCGCCCAGACCGGCGCGCTCGACAGCGCTGATGTGCACGAACACATCCTTGCTGCCATCGTCCGGCTGAATGAAACCAAAGCCCTTCTGGCCGTTGAACCACTTCACAGTACCTGTCGGCATTTCTCTTCTCCAAGGCGGACGCGCGTCAATTCGCGCTGGGATCCGCGTCAAAATTCAACTGACGATGTTCTTTGGAAAAGGGCCGCGTGGACCATTCAACAAGGCGCAACGGCTAATCGAATGGGAGGAATATACACACTTTTCGCGGGAATTCAAGGTGATGGACGGGGTGGGTTCCGATAGGCGGAATGAGATCGTGCCGCGGCGGAACTGCTCCCCCTCGCCCCGCTCTTGCGGGGAGAGGGTTGGGGTGAGGGGCTGCATCCGCGAATGCGATGAATGTGAGTGTGCGGAGAATCCCCTCACCCGGATCGCATCTCACGATGCGATCCGACCTCTCCCCGCAGGCGGGGCGAGGTGACTTTTGAGGCGCTTCGCGGTTGCTACTCCGCCGCCGTCGCCGCAGCATTCGGCTCGGTCTTGAGGCGCAAAATCTCCGCCGCCAATATCGGGTGATTGAAGCCCTTCACCACGAGATCGTCGATCGCGCGTCCCTCGACGCAGGCTTCGACCTCGCCGAACACGCGGCGGCTCACCACGATCTGGTTGGGTTTGGCTTCGCCGCAGAGGCGGGAGGCGAGGTTGGTGACGCTGCCGATCGCGGCGTATTCCAGCCGCTGCTCGAAGCCGACCTGGCCGAGCGTCGCATAGCCGAGCGCGATGCCGATGCCGAAGCCCAGGCTGTGCCCGCGGTTGCGCCACTTCTCGGTCAGGGGGCCGACCGTGTCGCGCATCTCGATCGCCATCTTCACCGCGCGCAGCACGTGGTCCTCGAGCTGGATCGGCGCGTTGAACAGGATCATCACGCCGTCGCCGGCATATTTGTCGAGCGTGCCCTCATATTTGAAGATCAGCTTGCCGAGGGCTGCGTGATATTCGCGCAGCACGTTCATCGCCTCTTCCGGCTCGGTCGCTTCGGTGAACGCGGTGAAGCCGCGCAGGTCGCAGAACACGACAGTCACCTCGCGGCGATGGCTGGTCAGCAAGCCCTCCGGATTGTCGCTTGCCGCGATCAGCTGCGCCACCTGCGGCGCCAGGAAACGCTCCAACCTTCGGATGCGCTCGATCTCGCCCAGTTGCGTTTCGACGCGCTCCTCCAGCGACTTGTTCCAGTCCTTGAGCTCCTCGGTCTGCTCGCGCAGCTTGTCGGCCTGAGCGCGCACGGTGTCGTTGGCCTGCTCCAGCGCGTGGCTCTTGTGATCGACCTCGCTGAACAGCCGCGCATTGCGCATCGCCAGCACCGCCTGGTGGGCGAAGGTCTTCATCAGGCCGATCAGGCTTTGCGGGAAATCGCCGGCCACCTTGCGCAGCACCACCAGCGCGCCGAGCACGCCCTGCTGATCGACCAGCGGTACCACCAGCACCGAATGGAAGCCGGCGCCGACGGCGACATCGCGCAAGGGATGATCGGCGCTATCAGCGAGATCGGGAAACGCCAGCGGCTCGCCCTGCGCGGCGGCCGCACCCAACGGGCTGCCGTCCTCGCCGATCGCGCGGTGATGGCCTTCGGCCTCCTTGTCGATGCCGATCGATTCCTGCAGCGTGAAGGTGCGGTACGCCGCGTCATAGCCATAGATCAGCACCGCATCGGCATGGGTGATCTCGAGCGCGCGGGCGGCCACCGTCGGCAGCACCGCGTTGAGATCGAGCGAGGAGGCGACCGCGCGGCCGACCTCCTCCAGCACCTTCAGCTCGTTGATCGATTGCGCCAGGTCCCGCGTCCGCTCCTTCACCTTGGCCTCGAGGCCGGAGTAAGTCTCGGCGAGCTGGCCGGCCATCGAGTTGAACTGACTGGCGAGCTCCTCCAGCTCGTCCGCGGTCTTCACCTCGATGCGATGGGAGAAATCGCCGCCGCCGAGCCGGCGGGCGCCGGAGGAGAGCGCGGTGATCGGCACCAGCATGCGGCGCGCGAGCACGGTGCCGGCGATGATCGCGACCACGAGGCCGAGCGCGATCAAGAGCGCAATGCGCACCAGCTGGTCGCGGATCGGCGACAGCGCCTGCGCCGTCGGCTGCTCGAAGATCACGAACCAGCCGAGCTTCGGCAGCGGGCTCGACGTCGTGATCACGTCGTTGCCGTCGCTGTCCTTGCCGGAGGGAAGGGCTGTGCTGTTGGCGGCGAGCAGGCTCGCGACCTGCGGCAGCTTGGAAACGTCCTTGCCGATGTCGGGGCCCTTCGACGACGTCGCGAGCACGCGGCCTCTGGGGTCGACCACGTAAGCGGAGGCGAGGCGGCCGACCTGGGAATCGCCCAGAAAATCTTCGAGGAAGCGCAGGTCGACCTCGGCGATGGTGACGCCGACATTGCCGGAATGCTGCTCGCCGATCGACATGAAGGGCTGGTCGTCGCGGAAGAACGCCTGGCCATAGGCGGTGCCGCGCGCCACCGTCTCGGTGAAGCGCAGGTCGCGCGACAGGTCGGCGTTGGAGTTGGTGGTCATGGTCTGGCGCGACAGCCGGAGCTGCTCGCGGCCCGCACCGTCAATGAAGGTGAGCTGGCTCACCGCATGCACCTGGCCGAGCAGCTGGGTGTAGTCGTTGCGGCGCCAGTCCAGCGTGTTGGAGGAGGCCCGCGTCACCCAGGAGATCTGCCGCTCGAGATCGGCGACCGACTGTTCGATGCGGGTGGCGGTGGCATCGGCGCGCTCGCCCATCGCGTCGTTGAGCGTGGACTTGATGCCGCGATAGCTGATCCAGGTCTCGATCGCGCCGTTCACCGCCAGCACGAACACGACGAGGCCGACCAGCGCCAGCACATATTTGGCGAACAGGCCGCCGCGCATGAACCAACCTCTCGCCTTGACCGCGTCCATCAGGCCCTCGTCCGCCCGTCGTCGATCTCCGGGTGCGCCGCAGTATCTGGATGTGGGTGTTCTAGCACGGATCGGCGGTTCGAAGCGGTCCCGGCCGCCGCATGGTTAGCCCATGATTTCGCGGGCTTGGGCGGGAATATCGGCGAGAGCCGGGATTCTCAGCGATTGAACAGCTGCCGCAGCACCTCGTTCATCGCGGGATTGTCGGCCTGCTCGGCCGACTGGGCCGGCGGGGGCTCTGGCGCCGCCTCCGCCGCGGGCGGCTCGGCGGATGGCGCCGCCGGCACGAGGCTCCGCTGCCCCGCCCGCGGTGCGACGTTCGGACGCTGTCCCTGCTGCGGCTGTCCTTGGGGTTGGCCCTGCGGCTGGTTGAGCGTGCTCAACCCTTGCTGGATCAGGTTCCCGATGGTCGCGCCAAGCTCGCCGCCAAGCGGATTATTCGGGTCATTGCCCTGCGGGCCCCCTTGCGGATTGGCCCCCGCCTGCGGCGCCGCCGCACCGCCCTGCAGCCCATTGATGAGATTGCCAAGCCCGCTCAGGCCGGCACCATTCGGCCCGAACAGCCCCTGGCCCATCTGCTTCAGCCTGGCATAGCCAGCCTCCGGATTATCCAGCATGCCCTGCATGTCCGGATAGATCCGCGGCCCCACCCAGGGACCCTCGATCATCACGGGGATGCCGAAGCCGACAGGGTTGCCGGCGCGGCCCTGGCCCTCGGTGGTCATCACGAGCTGCGGCTCGACGCGAAAACCGATCTGCCGCGTGTTGATGTCGACGGTGCCGACACCGGTCATCTTCACCAGCGGCCCAATCAGATTGAGATCGGTGGTGACGGCCTGGCCCTTGTCGAGCTTGAACGACGCCGACAGCTGCGAGAGGTCGGTCGCCAGCGCCTCGCCCTCCTGCCAGCCATTGAGCGTGCTGGCGGTGAGGTTGCGGATCATCTGCGCGACATTGAGCCCGCGGATCGCGCCATCCTGCAGCACCACGAATGCGGTGCCGTTGAGACCCGCGACGATCGCCCGCTCGCTCGTCCCTTGCGAGCGCACGTTGATCTTCGCCTGCATCTTGCCGTCGAGCTTGTCGAACTCGGCCAGCGACTTCAGCACCGGCAGCGCGCGAACACCGGCCATGTCGAGCCGCAGCGCATAGGTCGGATTGGCCGTGGAGGCATCGACGGTGAGATCGCCGTTGGCGGTGCCGCCATACGCGCCGAGATCACCGAGCTTCGCCTTCAGCACACCGCTGTTGACGGAGGCATCGATCGCAGCCGGCGCGAAGCGGCCGTCGCCGATCACGAGCTCGGCAGCCGAGATGCGGGCCTGCGTGTCGACATAGTTCAGCCCGGTGAGATCGATCGTGGCGTTGCTCCAGCCTTGTGCCGAAACGTTGGACTGCCCGGGCGTCGCAAACGACAGCCGCTGGAAATCGAGGTCGAGCTTCACCAGCGGCTTATTGCTGGCGAAATCGACCGAGGCCCAGCCGTTGAAGCCGCCGTCGCCGAGCGTGCCGGAGACGTTGTTGAACATCGCCACCGTCCCGTTCAGCCGCACCTCGGCCTTCGCGGTCAGCACGGCCGGCAGCAGGCCAGGCGCATCGATGTTGAATTCGGCCGGGATGTTCTGCCGCTCCAGCGGTGGCTGCGGCGCGGTCGCCTTGATGTCGAATTTCAGCGGCCTGTCGCCGGCCCGCGCATTGCCCGTGATCACGATCTTGCGGTCGTCACCGATCGTCGCGTCGGCGTTCAGCGTCTCGATCCGGCTCTCGATGCGGTCGCGCAGATTGGCGAACACGATGGTGCCGCCGGTGACGCTGATATGCTCGATCCTGATCGTATCGCTGCCGCCAGCGTTGGCCTTGGCCGGCGGATTATTGTCGCGCGTCCGCTCGCGCTGCAGCGGCACGTTCAGCACCGGCCGCACGATCACGAGCTCGCTGATCTCGGGCTTGCCCGACCACAGGCTCGCCAAGGTCATGTCGGCCTCAACGCTGCTCGCAGTGAGGCGGTTGTTGATCTCGCGTTCCCGCGGATCCCCGAGCGCGATGTCGGTCAGCGTCACATTGACCGACGGCCACAGCGACACCTTGGCGCCGCCATTGATCGCCAGCCGATAGCCGGTCTCGCGCTCGACCCGCTCCTTGATGGTGGACGTCAGGAAGCTCGAGGGAATGCCGACCACCGCGATCAGCGCGATGATGACGATCACGGCAGCCAGCGCGGCGCCGAGGAATTTCAGGGCTCTCATGTCGACTTTCCGGACCGGTCAGCAGCCATGCCGCAAGCGCGCATCGCCGCCTTTGCGAGATTATCCCGCAAACCGGACTTCGCTCCAATGGAGGCTAAAAATAAACCGCGGCGGTGGGAATTTTATGTGACTTATGACACACTTCATTGGGGGTGATTTTTGCTAACCGGCGGTGCGGGACACGTTCGGATGAATTTGGAAGGCGAATACAATGAGCAAACAGGCCGAATTTGCGGTCATTTTGAAGATGAACCCGATGTTCGCGGATCTCGGCGCGGACGAGTTGCAACGCCTGGCGGGCCTCTGCCACACCCAGCAACTCGCCTCCGGTGAGGTTCTGTTCCAGAAGGGCGATCCCGGCAATGCCCTGTTCGGGGTCCGCCGCGGCCAGGTCCGGATCGAGACCGGGGCCTCCGACGGCAGCCGGCTGACGCTCAATTTCATGGGCGCCGGCGATCTGTTCGGCGAGGTCGCAGTGCTCGACGGCCAGGAGCGCACCGCGGATGCGACCGCGGGCGAGACCAGCGAATTGTTCGTGCTCCGCCGCGAGGATTTCCTCGGCTTCCTCGAACGCGAGCCCAAGGTCGCGGTCAAGCTGATCGAATTGCTGTGCCAGCGCATCCGCTGGCAGAGCGAGCGGATGGAGGAATCGGTGCTGCAGCCGTTGCCCGTTCGGCTGGCGCGGCGGTTGTGTGCCCTCGCCGAGGATTTCGGGTCCGAGGTGCACATCTCGCAGGAGCAGCTCGGCGTCTTCGTCGGCGCCGCGCGCGAGAGCGTCAACCGCCAGCTGCAGGCCTGGCGCAAGGACGGCATCCTCGATCTGCAGCGTGGCCGCATCCTGCTGCAGAACATGAACAAGCTGACCGCGGTCGCGCGCAACGATTAAGACTGCGTCGCGAAAGCTCGCGCGAGAAGAAGAAAATTCTCGCGCGATCGCCCGCGTATACATTCGTATACATTCATATACATTTTGCTCAAAAGACTTGCTTGCCGGAACCGCACCGCATCGCTTTGATCGCGCGTGCGGGTCCTTGGGGTGACACCCAGCCTTGCTGGCCTCACGCCATCCACCCGCAAACCCCTGCTGCCCCTCCCGGTGCTGCAGGGGTTTTGATTCCAGGCCTACGCGGACGTCAGGTGCTTGATCAGCGCCGTATCGACAAATTCCACAAGTTCGACGACCTTCCCATCCTGAACCTTGAACAGATCGACCAGCTCGGTGGTGAAGGTGAGGTTCTTGGGAACGAAGCGCATCGTGACGCGCGAATGCACGGCCGCGCGATCACCGTCCACCAGGAAGCTGATATATTCGCGGTTGAGGAAATCGAACGCTCCGCACAGATCAGTTATCGTCTTCCTGATGTCTGTGTGACCGCAACACGCGCCCGCGACCTCGACGAGCTTGGCGTCGCCGGTCAGCTCGAACTTCGCCTCGCTATGAAATGCGTCCATGATGCCATCGACATTGCCGGCGGCTCGCGCGGCATAGGCCAGCTCGATCAATCGACGCACTGCTTCCTTGTCGGCCATGATAACCCTCCCCTCAGAGTCCCCAGCGAGGGATGCTACCACTTGGAGAAGAACTTAATACAAGCAACTTTCGGCGGTGTAACGTCGCAGATCACTCCGCCGCCGGCGACACCCTGCCAGGGGGGACTGCGGGCGGGCCCGCCGCGTGATCGTCCTTCGGCTCGAGCTCATGGTCCGCGTGCGACACCACCAGCCGCTTGCCAAAGCGCCAGATCAGAGCGCCGATATCGTCCATCACCATGAACATCGCCGGCACGAACACCAGCGACAGGATGGTGGAGAAGATCAGGCCGCCGATCACCGCGAGCGCCATCGGCGAGCGGAATTCGCCGCCGGCGCCGAAGGCCAGCGCCGACGGCATCATGCCGGCGGCCATCGCGATCGTGGTCATCACGATCGGGCGGGCGCGCTTCATGCCGGCGTCGATCATCGCCTCCTCTCGCGCCTTGCCCTCGCGGATCGCCTCCACCGCGAACTCCACCAGCATGATGGCGTTCTTGGTCACGATGCCCATCAGCATCAGGATGCCGATCCACACCGGCGTGGTGAGCTGCTTGCCGGTGAGCAGCAGCGCGGCGATCGCGCCGCCGATCGAGAGCGGCAGCGAGAACAGGATGGTGATCGGCTGCAGGAAGGTGCCGAACAGCAGCACCAGCACCGCATAGACCATCATCAGGCCCGCGGTGATCGCGGTGGCAAAGCCTTCCGACAATTCGTTGAGGCTTTCAGCGTCGCCGGACGGGCTGACCTTCACGCCCTTCGGCAGGCTCTTCATGACCGGCAGGTCGTAGATCAGCTTGGTGGCGTCACCGAGCGCGGCGTTGCCGACGAGGTCGGCGGCGACGGTGGCCTGCCGCTCGCGGTCGTAGCGGTTGATGCTGGTCGGGCCCTGGTCGAGCTGGATGTCGGCGACCACAGACAGCGGCACGCCGCCGCGCTCGCCGCGCTGACCGAGCGGTACGCGCAATTGCTGCAGCATCTGCAGATCGCTGCGCGCATTGTCCTCGAGCTGGACGCGGATCGGCACCTGGCGGTCGCCGGCATCGAACTTGGCCAGCGCCGGGCCGACATCGCCGATGGTGGCGACGCGGATGGTCTGCGACAGGCTCTCGGTGGAGACGCCGAGCCGCGCCGCGAGTTCCGCGCGGGGACGGATGCGCAGCTCGGGTCGATCAAGCGAGGTCTCCGAGATCACATTGGCGACGATCGGAATCCGCTTCATCTGGGTCGCGAGCTCGCTGGCGACATTGTTGACGATGTTGCTGTCGGTCCCGGTCACGACCAGCGAGATCGCACGCAGGCCGTTCTCGTCCAGGAACCAGAAGCGGATGTCGGGGACGTTCTCCAGCTCGCGCCCGATATCGAGCTCGAGCAGGCGCTGGGTATGCGCGCTGTCGCGCTCCTTCTTCGGCGTGTAGTTGATGATCAGCGCGGCGCGGCGCACCTCCTGCGTGCCCGGCGGCACGCGGCCGCCGTCGACGAATACGCTTCGGACCTCCGGCCGCTTGCGCAGGCGGGCGACGATCTCCTCCGTCACCTTCTCCGTATAGGCGAGCTGCGAGCCCGGCGGCAGCTCCATCGCGAGCAGCGAGCGGGCGGTGTCCTGCGCGGGCAGGAAGCCCTGCGGCAGCAGCGTGATGCTCCAGATCGAGGCGGCGAACACCGCAAAGCCGATCAGCACGGTGATGAAGTAATGCTTCACCGACCAGGCCACCAGGCTGTGATAGCCGCGCAGGATCCGGCCGGGCGGCGGATCGTCATGCGGATGATCCTTGAGGAAATAGGCCGCGAGCACCGGCGTGACGAAGCGCGCGGCGAGCAGCGAGAAGAACACCTGCACCGAGACGGTGATGCCGAACTGCTTGAAGAACTGCCCGGCGATGCCGGACATGAAGCTCGCCGGCGCGAAGATCGCGATGATGGTCAGCGAGATCGCGATCACGGCGAGGCCGATCTCGTCGGCGGCTTCGAGCGCCGCACGATAAGGCGTTTTGCCCATCCGCATATGGCGCACGATGTTCTCGATCTCGACGATGGCGTCGTCGACGAGAATGCCGGTCGACAGCGTGATGGCGAGGAAGGAGACCAGGTTGAGCGAGAAGCCCAGGAGGTCCATCGCCCAGAACGCCGGGAAGATCGACAGCGGCAGCGAGACGGCGGCGATGATGGTGGCCCTGAGATCGCGCAGGAACAGCAGCACGATGATGACGGCGAGGATCGCGCCCTCGAACAGGGTCGAGATCGCCGCCAGATAATTGCCCTTGGTGAATTCGACGGAGGTATCGATCAGCTTGAGGTCGACATCGGGATAGGCGGCTTTCAGCGCCTCGATGCGCTTCTCCACGGCCTCGGCCACCTTCACATCGCTGGCGCCCTTGGAGCGCTTGATGCCGAGCGCCACCACCGGCTCGCCGTTGAAGCGGGCGAAGGTGCGGCGGTCGGCGATGGTGTCGGTGACGGTGCCGAGATCGTCGAGCCGGACCTCGCCGCCGCCGAACAGCGGGATCATGGTGCCGGCGAGCTCGTTCAAGGTCTTGGCGCCGGCCAGCGTACGGATCGTCTGGTCGTTCTTGCCGATCTCGGCGCGGCCGCCGGCGAGGTCGACATTGGTGCCGCGCAGGATCTGGCTGACATTGACGGCCGTCAGTCCCGCGGCCTGCAGCTTGTCGGGATCGAGCGAGACCAGGATTTCGCGCTCGACACCGCCGATACGCTCGACTTGGGCGACGCCGCGCACGCCCTGCAGCGCGCGCTTGACCACGTCGTCGACGAAGTAGGAGAGCTGTTCCGGCGTCTTGCCGGGCGAGATCGCCGCATAGGTCACGATCGGCAGGCCGATCACGTCGACGCGCTGGATCAGGGGCTCGGTGACGTTCTGCGGCAGGTTGGCGCGGACCCGGGTGACCGCGTCCTTGACGTCGTTCAGCGCGCGGTCGGTGTTGGTCTCCAGCGCGAACTGGATCGTGGTCACCGACAGGCCGTCGGTGATCGAAGAGGAGATGTGCCGCACGCCCTCGACGCCGGAGACGCCGTCTTCGATCGTTTTGGTGACCTGCGATTCAAGCTCCGACGGCGCGGCGCCGAATTGCGAGACCGCGACCGAGATCACCGGAATGTCGGCGCTCGGCAGCCGCGTGATCGCGAGCTTGCCGAAGGAGACCCAGCCCAGCACGAGCAGGATGATCGAGAAGACGATCGAGGGAAGCGGGTTCCGGATCGACCATGCCGAGATATTCAAAGCCATTAGCGTGTCCGCGTGCGATCGAGTTCGTCGGCGAACATGGTCTTGATCTGGTCGCCGTCATGCAGCGAGGTGCCAGCGTCGGCCACGACGATTTCGCCGACGTCGAGGCCTTCAAGGATTTCGGTCGAGGTGTCGGAGGTCAGGCCGACGCGCACCCTGCGCGTCTCGATCGTGTTGCCCTTCACCACCTGCAGCGTGAGTCGGTCGATCGCGGTGCGCGGCACCGCGACGCCGCAGCTGCGCTTGGCGTCGATATTGGCGCGCGCGAACATGCCGACCTTCAGAGACGGATTGTTGTTGAGCGAGATCCGCACGCGGCCGAGCTGGGTGGTGCGGTCGATCTGCGGCGAGATCTGGCGCACCTTGCCGACCATGTCGGGCGCATCGTCGCGGCTGATGCGCACGGTGGCGCCGGGATTGAGCTTCAACAGCTGGAAGCTCGGCACTTCGGCCTCGAGCTCGATATCGTTGTTGATGGCGATGCGGAACATCGGGCCGCCCTGCGGCGAGGCCGGCGCGCCGGCGACGGTGCGGACCTCGGTGACGAGACCGGCGGCCGGCGCCTTCAGCGCCACGAAGGCCGGCGGGCGCGTGTTGCCCTGCGCCGCCTGCTGCTGCATCTGCGGCGGCGGGGTGATGCGCGCGAGCTCCTGGTCCTCCTTCACCGTGTCGCCCTCGCGCACCAGCACCTCGGTGACCCTGGAGCCCTCCTGGTCGACGCCGACCTGCGCCTCGCGGCGCGGCACGATGAAGCCGGTGACGCGGACCATGTCGGAGAAGCAGGCATTGGTCGATTTGGTGACGATCACCAGCGCCTGGCCGGGCGTCTCCTTCGGCTCCGGATGCGAGCGGTGCTCGAACCAGTAATAGGCGACGCCGAGCGCGACAAAGAACACGGTGCCGAGCGCAGGCTTGAGATATTGGGACAGGTTCATCGCCGGTCGATCCAGACTTTCCACGTATTAACTTGGCGCATGACGGCGGCGTGTCGAAACAGGGCGCCCGGTGACGAGCATCATCGCTGCGAAGGCGAGGTCATGTTGTTTCGGATCATGCCCGGATGTCCTGTGAAGCAGGTCACTTGCCGTGGAGCCCAAAACAAATGCGTCCCGCTGGGGTGCGAGACGCATTTTAACCTCAAATAATTCCGCCACGCCACGCCGGATTACTTACTTCGAGGCGCATTACTTCGACGCAGTGGTCTTGTTCTCCATATTGACCACCTGCACGCGGCGGTTGGCTTCCGACATCGGCTGGCTCGGGTCCTTCAGCTTGCTCTTGCCATAGCCGACGGTGACGAGATCGGAGCCGTTGATGCCATATTTGTCGACCAGATAGCGCTTGATCGCGTCGGCGCGGCGCTCGGAGAGGCCCTGATTGTACTCCTCGCCGCCGGCAGCGTCGGTGTGGCCGGCGACCACGAAGGTCGAGCCCTTGAGCTCCGGATTGACCAGCACGCGGCCGAGCGCCTGCACCGAGGGGATCGACTTGGCGCTGATGTCGGCGGAGTTGTAGTCGAAGTTGATCTCGAGATCGATCTTCGGCTTGTCCTGGACGATGGTCGCGATCTCCTCGCGCTCGGCCGTCGACAGCGAGCGGGTGGCGCGGCCGCGGACGCTCTGGACGAACTTGGCCTGGTCGGCGTTGAGGCCGGGCGAGGTCTGCGGACCGACCGAAAGGCCGCGGGTCAGCGGCTTCTTCTCCGGCGTCAGCGCTTTCAGAATCTGGTCTTCGGTCGCGTCGCCGGCACGGGCAGCGATTGTGCCGAGCGACAGCGCGGCGCCCACGGTCATGATCGAAACGATGACGGTGAATTTGTTGGACTTGAAGCCATTGGACTTGAAGCCATTGGACTTGAGGCAATTGGGCTTGAACATTTTCCGTCCCTCCTGCCGCGCGCTCGGCGCGGGTTCCAAATCACTGCTGAAATCAATTGCCGGCGCCCGCCGGCTTGTACCCTCTGATTAGTCTCGCAATCCCGCGGCCGGTTCGAGGAACCCCCGCACGGTCAGCAAAAAATCACTGCACGCCGTATTCGGCAAATTCCTTGACGATGTTCGGATCCATCGCCTTGGCGTTGGCGATGTCGAGGTCGCCCTCGGCAGTCGAGCCGTTGCGCTTCTTGGCGAGGCCGCGTCCGTAGAGCGAGGAGGTCAATCGCGGGTTGATCTTCAGCGCCGCATCGAAATCGGCGATGGCATTTTTGTTCTGGCCGCTCTTCAGGTTCATCAGGCCGCGGCTGTCGAGAGCATCGACGAAATTCGGGCGCAGCCGCAGCGCCTCGTTGCAATCCTTCAACGCCGCCTGCAGGTCGCCGATCACGGTGCGGGCCCAGCAGCGATTGTTGTAGGCCTCGACGTCCTTCGGGTTCAGCCTCAGCGAATTGGAGAAATCCTTGATCGCGAGGTCATAGGCGCCCTTGCTGGCGTAGACCTGGCCGCGGCGGTACAGCGCTGCCGCATCGTCGGGGTTCAACTCCAGCTTGCCCGTCAGGCCCTTGATGGTCGGATCGTCGGCCAGCGCCAGTGCTTCCTTGGTCGGCGCCGGGGAGGGCTGCAGCACGGGCGGAACCGGCGGCGGGGGCGGCGGCAGTGCGATATCGGCGGGCTTGGAGGAGGGCTGCGGCGTCGGGGGCGCGGGCGGCGGTGCCGGAGGCGCAGCGGTGGTCTTGGCCGGCGTCGGCGCCGCGGTTGGCGTCGGTGTGGGCGTCGGCGCCGTGGACTGCACCGGCGGTGGGGCTGGCGGTGCCGGCGGGGCAGGGGGCGCAGGAGTTGGGGCGAGGTTCGCCTGGGTCTGTGACGGTCCTGGCGGGGTTGCGCCCGACGGCCGCGCCGCGCCGCCCGGGATGAAGGAGAAATCCTCGGCCAGCGAGGACGAGATCCACGGCACCTGCTCCTGGCGCGAGGCGCGGGTGACGCCGACGCGGGTGCGGTTCAGCGTCTCCTCAGCCATCAGGTCGGGAGTGCGGATTTCCTTGAGCAGTTCCTGCACGAACAGGCTGCGGTCGCTGCCATTGTCTGAAATGACCGAGGACAGCGCGGCGGAATACATCACCAGCGTGCCGTTCGGGGCGATGACCGGCGCGAGCCCCGCCGAGAAGCTGCGGAAGCGGCGTTCGAACGGATTGCGCCTGGAGGCGTCGATCAAGGCGATCTTCACGCCGGCGCCGCGGCTGTTGATCTCGCCCAGCACGGTCTCGAGGCTGATCCCGTCGCGGCGGACGTCGGGCTCGGCCCAGATCTGGGCGTCGACCGGGATCATGTAGCTCTGACGGTTGGACTGGATGCCGTAGCCGGAGAAGAAGATCAGCGCGACCGAGCCCTGCTTGATCTTGCCGTAGAGCTTCTCGAAGGCGCGGCGCATGCCGTCGCCGGTCAGGTTCTCGCCGACCTCGACATTGAAGCCGTCGCGCTTCAGCTCGTCGGCGACCTGGCGGGCGTCGTTGATCGGCTCCTTCAGCGGCGCGTCGGCATCGGGATATTTGGCATTGCCGATCACCAGCGCAAAGCGCTCGCCGGCGGCATGGGCTGGAGCGTTCGAGACGATCGCAAAAATCAACGAGGCAAGCAGGGCAAGGCGGATTTTCATGATCGCAGCAATCCAGATCGCAACATTCCAGCTGAAATGGCGCCGATCTCGAGCTTGCGCCGCGGCGACCTTACTCTACGGAAAACCCATTATCAAACCGCCGTCAGACCCCGTCAACCGCTTGCGATGTCGTCATTAATTGCGACAATTGAGCGCGACGAATGGTTTCGCCGCTGCGGAATAACCGATGGGATGGTGAGGCTCGCGGTCAAGGACGTGCAGCTGATGGTTGCAGGTTCCCGCGGGCTTGTAATGTGACTGCTCTCACATAGAGTGCGGGCACCGGTCCAACAGCAACAAGAGCGATACCGATGGGAAACGCCTACGAGATCTACGCGCTGCGCTACGCGACGATGTCGCCCCGCACCCCCCACATGAATTTCCTCGTCCCCGATCCGCATGATTCGACCGCGCAGGATCTCGACTATTTCGTCTGGCTGGTTCGTGGCCAGGGACGCGATATCCTGGTCGACACCGGCTTCAACGCCGAGGAAGCGAAGCTGCGCGCCCGCAAGCTGACGCTCAATCCGGTCGACGCGCTGGAGAAGTTCGGCGTCGGCGCGGCGTCGATCAAGGACGTCATCGTCACTCATCTGCATTACGACCACGCCGGTAATCTCGATCGTTTTCCGAACGCGCGCTTTCATCTGCAGGAACGCGAGATGAGCTACGCGACCGGCCGCTGTATGTGCAACGGCATGCTGCGCCATCCGTTCTCGGTCGAGCACGTCACGACGATGGTGCGCCATGTCTATGGCGAGCGGGTCACGTTCTATTCCGGCGACGGCGAGGTCGCGCCTGGCATCACCGTGCATCGCGTCGGCGGCCATTCCGATGGCCTGCAGGTGGTGCGGGTCGAGACTGCGCGCGGTCCCGTGGTGCTCGCCTCCGACGCTGCGCATTACTACGCGAACCTGCAGAAGCGCAGCCCGTTCCCGATCGTCTACAATGTCGGCGACATGGCGAGCGGCTGGGAGACCGTCGAGCGTCTCGCCGGCCATCCCGACCGCTTCATCCCCGGCCATGATCCGATCGTGAGCGAGATCTATCCGCGCGCCAGCGACAAGGTCGATGCGTTCGCGCTGCATCTGGCGCCGTCGCGGTCGTTTGCGAAGTAGCATAGCGTTTTCGAGCGAAGTGGCCTCCGGTTCGCGTGAAGAAAACGCGTCAAAAGAAGAATCTCCATGTCCGACACCAAAGCTCTCGGCTTCATCGGCCTCGGCGTGATGGGCGAGCCGATCTGCCGCAACCTCGTCAAGAAGAGCGGCAAGCGCGTGCTGGCCTTCGATCTCGCCGCCGAGCCGTTGCAGCGGCTGCACGAAGAAGGAGCGTATGTTGCAGGCTCGGTTGCGACCCTCATCAGGGTATGCGATGTCGTGTTCCTCTGCCTGCCCAGCGCAAAGCACGTGCGCGCGGTGTTCGAGGGCGACGGTATCCTGCGCAACATCAGAAGCGGCCAGATCGTGATCGATCTCGGCACCTCCTCCGTCAGTCAGACGCGCGACTTCGCAAAACAACTGCGGACCAAGGGCGCTTCATGGATCGACGCGCCGATCGCGCGCACGCGGCAGGCGGCGCAGGACGGTACGCTCAGCGTCATGGTTGGCACGACGGCTGCGCTCTATGCCACAATCGAGCCGCTGATCCGCTGCTTTGCGTCAGATGTCACCCATTGCGGTGATGTCGGCGCGGGGCAGGTGACGAAAATCCTGAACAACATGGTGCTGTTCGAGACCGTCAACGCGCTGGCCGAGGCGGTCGCGGTGGCGAAGCGTAACGGCGTCGATCCAAAGCTGCTGCTGGAAACCCTGTCGAAAGGCTCCGCCGACAGCTTTGCGCTGCGCAATCACGGCCTGAAGGCGATCGTGCCGGGCGTGTTTCCGGAGCGGGCGTTCTCGACCGACTATGCGCTGAAGGATCTGTCCTACGCGCTGGAGCTCGCCGCTGACGCCGGCATCAAAATCCGCGGCGCCGAGCTGGTCGGCACCATCCTGCAGGAGGCGATCGATGCGGGCTCGAAGGACAATTATTTCCCGGTGATCGCGAAGCATATCGACAAGGCATGATGCCGCCGCGTGGGGCGGATGGGCCGACACGTACCATCCGCCGCCAGAGAGTCGTGGCTCAGGATCGTCCGGCCGGTGACGACAGGCCACGCGTCCCCTGATAGGACCAGGCGGGGGTCTTCGGCACATAGGCAGCGTTGCTGTTGAGGACGTTTTCGTTCAGGACGATCGGCGCCGGCTTGACCGCCTTGCGGCTCGATCTGCTGCCGGCCTGAGCGACCGACGCTGTGGCAACGGATGCGATCGCAGCGATTGCGATAAGCGACTTGAGTGCGGGCATGTGGGTTCTCCGTCTGTTGCATGGCGCGACCAATGGCGCCGGTGGTACAACCATGCGCGCGCCGGCATGCGGACTGAAATATCGTTTGGCTGTCGTCGCGATAGCCGCGCGCTATGCGGGCGTGTCGACGAGCCGCGATGACGTGATGTGCTTCGGTCTGTTCGCAGGGCAGTCATGCGCTGCGTCAGTTGACCGCACCTGATGTTACCGGCACGGTGCGGGCGCAGTCCCGCCCGCACCTATTCCTTATTCCACATGTTTACGATCGCCTCGCTCTGGATTCCCTTCACCATCATTGCCGCGTCCGGCCAGGTCGCGCGCAATGCGATGCAGCGGCATTTGACCGGCCCGCTCGGGACCTGGGGCGCGACCAATATCCGCTTCCTGTTCGGCCTGCCGTTCTCGGTGGTGTTCTTTGCCGTCGCCGTGATCGCGACCGGCGATCACGTGCCGTGGCCGACGGCGTCGTTCTGGCCCTGGCTGATCCTCGGCGCGCTCAGCCAGATCGTCGGCACCGGGCTGATGCTGCTGGCGATGAACGACCACTCCTTCGTGGTGACCACGGCCTACATGAAGACCGAGGCGATCCAGACCGCGATCTTCGGCTTTATTTTCCTCGGCGATCATCTGACCACGATGAAAGTGGTCGCGATCCTGATCGCGACTGTTGGCGTTGTCATCACCGCGCTCAGGCCCGGCGGCAGCACCAAGGGCTATGCCGACCTGCGGCCGACCGTGCTCGGCCTCGGCGCCGCCGCGGTGTTCGCGCTCTCTGCGATCGGATTCCGCGGCGCCATCATCACGGTGCCGGGCGTGTCGTTCGTGACGGCGGCCTCCTACACGCTGGTGTTCGGCCTGTTCGTGCAGACGCTGATCCTGTCGGTTTATCTGCTGCTGCGCGCGCCCGAGGTGCTCTGGAAAATCCTCAAGCTGTGGCGGCCCTCGATGTTCGCCGGCTTCATGGGCGCGTTCTCGTCGCAGTTCTGGTTCCTGGCGTTTGCGCTGACGGCCGCCGCCAATGTGCGCACGCTGGCCCTGGTCGAGGTGCTGTTCGCGCAGGGCGTGGCCTATTTCTCGCTCAAGCAGCCGTTCTCGAGCCGCGAGCTCACCGGCATCATCCTGATCGTGATCGGTGTCGCGCTGCTCGTCGCCGCCTGATCTCTTTTGTTTGACGCGTTTTCTTGACGCGAACCGGTTCCCACTTCGCCTGAAAACGCTACCCCTTCGCGGCAATGAGCACGGCGCCGGCCGAGATCAGCGCGATCCCGATCCAGCCATAGAGCGAGGGCCGCTCGCCGAGGAAGACGACGCCGAACAGCGCCACCAGCACGACGCTCAGCTTGTCGATCGGCGCGACCAGCGTCGCCGGCCCGAGCTTGAGCGCGCGGAAATAACAGATCCAGGATGCGCCGGTGCCGAGCCCGGACAGCAGCAGGAACAGCCAGCTCTTGCCCGAGATCGGTCCTGCCTGCGTGATTTGTCCGGTCGCGAACAGGATCGCCGACAGCGTGACCAGAACGATCACAGTGCGGATCAGGGTTGCGAGATCGGAGTTGAGGCCCTCGACGCCGACCTTGGCGAAGATCGCGGTGAGAGCAGCGAAGACGGCGGAAAAGAACGCCCAGAGCTGCCAGGACGCGGTCAATTCCTGTCTTCCGGCAGCGTCGGCAGCGGTGAGACCTCGACGCCTTCCTCGATCAGCGCGCGGGCCTCTTCCGGCGAGGCCTCGCCGTAGATCGGGCGATGCTCGATGTCGCCGTAATGCATCTTGCGGGCTTCGTTGGGGAAGCGGTCGCCGACATTGTCGGCGGTCTTGACGATGTGGTCGCGCAGCTCTTTCAGCTTGGCGCGCAGCTCGCGCTCCGGCGCCATCATCAGCGCGGTCGATTCGTTGGCAACCTCAGTAGGCGCGGGCGTCGCCGCCGCCGCTGCCGGCGGCTCTGGCGCGCGGCCGCGGCCCTTCTTGCCGATGATCCGTGGCGCCATGATCGCGCGCTCGACCTTGGCCGAGCCGCAGGACGGGCAATTGATCAGGTGACGGCGCTCCTGCGTTTCATAGGCCGACGAGCTCTGGAACCAGCTCTCGAACTCATGGCCTTGTTCGCAGCGGAGCGTGTAGCGGATCATGCCGAGCCCCGCACGAGATGCAGATGCTCAGGTCCCGCCTTGGGATCGGCGATGCCGAAGCGGCGGCCGTGCTGCAGGGATGGAATGGTTTTCCGCGCGGTCTCGACCTTGGCGGTGTCGATCTCGGCCAGGAACACGCCCGGCTCGACGCCGCCCTCGGCGAGGATGTCGCCCCAGGGCGAGATGATCAGCGAATGGCCGAAGGTCTCGCGCTTGTTCTCGTGCAGGCCGGCCTGCGCTGCGGCGAACACAAAGCAGCCGGTCTCGATCGCGCGCGAGCGCAGCAGCGTGTGCCAATGCGCTTCGCCGGTCTTGCGGGTGAAGGCCGAGGGGACGGTGAGGAAGGACGCGCCGGCTTCGGCGAGCGCGCGATAGAGCGCCGGGAAGCGCACGTCATAGCAGATCGTCAGCCCGATCCGGCCCCAAGGCAGGTCGGAGATCACGGCGGTCTCGCCGGGCTGGTAGTTCGCCGATTCGCGGTAGCTTTCGCCGCCGGGCAGATCGATGTCGAACATGTGGATCTTGTCGTAGCTCGCCAGGAGGTTGCCATCGGGGGCAATAAGAAACGAGCGGTTCACCGCCTTCTCCGGCGAAAAGCGCAGCGCCAGCGAGCCGATGTGGAGATGGATCTTCAGTTCCGCCGCCAGCGCGCGGTAGGCCTTCAGCGATTTGTCGTCCTCTTCGCTGGCCAGATGCTCGAACAGCGCCTTGCGGTTCAGCTGCATCATGTTGCTCACCTCGGGGGTGAGCACGTAATCGGCGCCTTGTGCCGCCGCCTCGCGGATCAGCCTGATGCCCTGTTCCAGGCTCGGCTCGGGCAACAGCCCGGTGCGCATCTGCACCATGGCGGCGGTGAAAGTGGTGTCTCCGCTCATCAGGCGCCGCCTCCGGTTGCGAGCAGGCTGTCGAGCTTGCCTTCGCGGTCGAGCGCATAGAGCTCGTCGCAGCCGCCGACATGGGTCTGCCCGATGAAGATCTGCGGGAAGGTCGAGCCGGCGCCGGCGCGCTGATACATCTGGTCGCGGTAGGTCGGGTCGCTGGCGACGCTGAGTTCGGTGAACGCGGCGTTCTTGCGCGTCAACAGCGACTTGGCCGCGGTGCAGTAGCCGCATCCGGGGCGGGTGTAGATTTCAATGGCAGCGGTCGTATTGGCAGCGGTCATGGCGCGCTCGGTTAGCTCCTGATTTGACTGATTATATGGTCGCGCGGTGGGTATCGACAACCCGGGCGAACACCAGCACGTCGACCTGCGCAGCCCTGGCCCGCAGCAATGCACGCGCGCAGGCATCCGTGGTGGCGCCGGAGGTCAGGACATCGTCGACCAGAATGACGCGACGGCCCTGAATATCGGCCTTGCGGTCGTCCGCGACCTTGAAAGCGCCCTGGACGTTGCTGGCGCGCTGCGCCCGCGACAGGCCGATCTGCTGTTCGGTGGCGCGGACCCGCAGCAGGGCTTCCGAGGCCACGGGAACGCCGCTTTGGCGCGAAATCACGCCCGCCAGCGCACCGGATTGGTTGTAGCGCCGGCTCCAGCCGCGCCGCCAATGCAGGGGAACCGGCACCAGCAGATCGGCGCCGTCGAGCAGTTCCTGCCCCGCCCGCGCCATCCAGCGGCCCATGGTCGGCGCCAGATCCGTGCGGTCCTGGTATTTCAGGGCATGCACCAGCGTGCGTGCGACATCGTCATAGCGCACCGCGGCGCGAGCGCGCTGATAGGCCGGCGGATTGGCGATCGCCTCCATCGACAACAGCTCGGGCCCGGGATCGTAGACAAAGGGAATGCCGAGCCGCGGGCAGAACGGCGGCGCGATGAACGACAATTTGGCCCAGCATTCCGCGCACACGCCCTCGCCATCCACCGGCTCGCGGCAGGCCACGCACATTGTCGGCAGCGCAATGTCGAGCGCGAGGCGAGGAAGATGCGCGAAGGCGCTGCGGCAGGCACTCAACGCGCCGCGCAGGTGGCTGGCAAGGGAGCGTGGTGGCGAGGCCTCGGCGTCCATGGGGCGAGGCTAGCGCCGGGGCGGAGATGGCTCAAGCGTCAGATTGTTGTTCTGGCGAAGGCATCGTGTGGCGCGAGTCGATCGTCTCGGATATAGCGAGAAGCCCGTTCAACCGTCGCTGGAGCGCCACAGGATGATTACCTGCTACCTGCGTTATGAGGTCCCGCTGGGCAAGCTCGCCGAGTTCGAAACCTACGCTGCGATGTGGATCGAGCTGGTGCCGCGTTTCGGCGGGATTCATCACGGCTACTTCCTGCCGTCCGAGGGCGAGAGCGACGTTGCGCTGGCGATGTTCAGTTTTCCGAGCTTTGCGGCCTACGAACAATATCGCAAGGATTCGGCCGCCGATCCGGACGTTCAGAAGGCGATCGACTTCGCCAAAGAAACGCACTGCTTCAAACGTTATGAACGGTCGTTCTTCCGGCCCTTGTTTCCGAAAACCGGTCCGGCGTAGCGCCTTGCCAGCGTCGGTCGCGCGGCGTAACCAGCGCCCATGGCCTCGCCCCCGCAGACTGCACCACATTTATTCGACCGCGCGCTCTTGCGTGCGCATCAGGCGCGTGCGCGGCGCGATGGAGCGGTGACGTTCCTGCTCGAGCGCGCGGTCGAGGACACGCTGGATCGGCTGGCGGCGGTGGCGCGGCAATTCTCCGCGGCGGCCGATGTCGGCACGCCCGAGGCCGCCGTGGAAGCGGCGCTGCGCGGACGCGTCGCGTCGATCGAACGGGTCGATCTTGGCGACACCGAGTCGCTGCGGCTTGCACCTGAATCGCGCGATCTCGTGGTCTCCGCGCTCGCTCTGCAGTTCGTTAACGACCTGCCTGGCGTGCTGGCGCAGATCCGCCGCGCGCTCAAACCCGACGGGCTGTTGCTGGCGGCGATGCTCGGCGGCGATACGTTGACCGAACTTCGCCAGAGCTTTGCCGCGGCGGAAGCCGAATGCGAGGGCGGGGTGTCGCCGCGCGTGATCCCGTTCGCCGATCTGCGCGACGTCGGGGCGCTGTTGCAGCGCGCGGGCTTTGCGCTGCCGGTCACCGATGTCGACCGCGTCGTGGTGCGCTATGCCAGCGTATTCGCGCTGATGGCCGATCTCAGGCGGATGGGCGCGACCAACATCATGTTCGAGCGCCGCCGCACCCCGACCCGCCGCGCCACGATGCTGCGCATGGCCGAGATCTACGCCGAGCGTTTCGCCGATGCAGATGGTCGCATCCGCGCCACCTTCGACATCGTCTTTCTGTCCGGCTGGGCCCCGCATGAGAGCCAGCAGAAGCCGCTGCAGCCGGGCTCGGCGAAGGCGAGCCTGGAGGCGGCGGTGAAGGGGCGCAAGCCATAGCAACAGTACGGCAGCAGCGGAATGGCGGCCGATGGCATCGCCGCCCGTGGGCATCATGACCCGGATGTCGAACGTTAGCGGCTGCTGACCAGGAGTCTTGTTTCTGTTTGTGTCTTCTGTGATCGAGATAAGTTCTGCTTAATTTGTTACCGCCACGATGGGGCAACCCAACGAGATCGACGGCAGAACCAATGAGTAGCTTGTTTCGGGCCATTCGCCGTTTCCGCTGCAACCGCTCTGGCAACATCGCAGTCATTTTCGCCCTTGCATGCGTTCCGCTGATTTCGGCGGTAGGTTGCGCCGTCGACTATTCGATGGCGGCCCGCATCAAGGCCAAGCTGCAGTCGGCGGCGGACGGTGCCGCGGTCGCCGCGATCTCACAGAAATCGCCTGGCTTCGTCGCCGCCTCGGCCATGACGGGAAATGGCTCGGTCTCCGCCGGCGTGATCGACGCCAACCATGTCTTTGACGGCAACATGAACCAGGTCACCGGCGTGAGCAATATTTCGCGCACGAGCACGGTGACGAAGACCGGGATTCAACTGGCTTCCAAGCTGACGTTCACGGCCGACGTTCCCACCACGTTCCTGAAAGTTATCAACTTTCAGAAGCTCACGGTTTCGGGCAGCTCGAGCGCCTCGGCGTCGCTGCCGCCCTACCTCGACTTCTATCTCACGCTCGACGTGTCGGGATCGATGGGCCTGCCATCGACGACGTCGGAGGCGGTGCGGATGCAGAACATCAACCCTGACAATTACCGGCAGTACCCGACGGGTTGCACGCTCGCCTGCCATTTTTCGCCGCAGAACAGCGCCTGCACCGACAGCGGGACGCAGGCCTATCCGACCAACAATTACTGTCTCGGCTATGCAATCTCGCGCGTCAGCCAAAGCGGATATGCGGGCCTGCTGTCCAATACCACGGTGAATTCGACCTATCCCTCGGGCAAGAAGCTACCGTCCTCGATCGTATCGGGCCTACCGAATTCGCTGTATACGAATCTGGCGACGGTTGCCAACTGTCCCAGTGCTGGCACGGATTCCTGTATCCAGTTGCGGCTCGATGCAGTCGGCTACGCCGTGAACCAGTTGTTCATCACGGCCAACAGCAGCATGAAGGTCACCAACCAGTTCCGGATCGGTCTCTACCCCTTCATCCGGTATCTTTATGGGACCTATTATCCGCTGACCTCGAGTATCAATGGCTCCTCGACCAATTCCTCGACCATCAACTATGCCGCTGCGAACCTGGCTTCGCTGCTCGATACCAACATGGATTCGAATCTCGGCTCCGGCGGCACACATATCGATACGGCGCTGACCGGCGTGAACACCCTGATCGCGTCCGTCGGCGACGGCAGTTCGTCGATCAGTACGATACCTTATGTCTTCCTCGTCACCGACGGCGCACAGGATCCGCAGGTGAAAGGTGTTCCCAACGGCGGCTGGTCCGGCAGCAACCATGCCACCACGGTTGATCTGCAGGGCAGCTTGTCGACGGTGCCCTCCTGCGAGGCCCTCAAGAGTCGCGGCATCATCGTGTCGGTGCTGTATATTCCCTATCAGCCGATCAATCCGGTGAACGCGTCTTTTGCCGGCGACGAGGACGACTACGCCAACTGGAATGTCCCGTATATTCCGGCCAGCCTGCAGAAATGCGCCTCGCCCGGCTTCTTCTATACCGCGAATACGCCCAGTGACATCACGGCGGCGCTGAACGCCATGTTCAATCACGCACTGACGACGGCGCATATCACCAGGTAACGATCTGCGCGTTACCGGCTACAGCAACAAATCGATCAGATGCGGCAGCAGCGGGATGTCCGCCGGCGGCATCGGATAGTCGCGCAACTTGTTGGCGCGGACCCAGGCGAGGTTCTGGCCTTCGCGCGCCACCACGGTGCCTTCCCAGCGCCGGCAGATGTAGAGCGGCATCAAGAGATGGAAGGTCTCGTAGGCGTGGCTGGCGAAGGTCAGCGGCGCGAGGCACGGCTCGGCCACGGTGATGCCGATCTCCTCATGCAGTTCGCGGATCAGCGTCTGCTCCGGCCGCTCGCCGGGCTCGATCTTGCCGCCGGGGAATTCCCAGAGGCCGGCGAGCGCCTTGCCCTCGGGGCGCTGCGCCAGCAGCACGCGCTTGTCGGCGTCGACCAGCGCGCAGGCGACGACGAGGGTCAGTTTGATGTCAGCCATGTCAGGAGTGCCCTGCGATCCGCAATTTCCCGGTGTCCAAGTAAAGAAGTCATTAACCAGCAATTGGTGCGGCGCCAAAGGGTTTTGTTTCAATTCATGTTTTCTGTAATCGGGATAAGCTCCCTTTAATCGGTTACCGTCACGGTGGGCAAATCCATCGAGATTGCCGACAGAACCCATGCGCACCTTGTTTCAGGCCCTCAGCCGCTTTCGCCGCGACCGCTCCGGCAATATCGCCATCATCTTCGCGCTCGCCGCCCTGCCGATCGTCACCGCGGTCGGCTGTGCGGTCGATTATTCCCGCGCCAACCAGATCCGCAGCAAGCTGATATCGGCGGCCGACGCCGCCAGCGTCGGCTCGCTCGCCAAGGCCTCGCCGGCCTTCATCGCCGCCGGCTCGATGACCTCGGACGGCTCGATCGCCGTCGGCGTTGCAGACGCGACCAAGATCTTCAACGGCAACGTCTTCAATCAGAACGGCTACACGCTCACCAACCTCTCACCAACCGTGACCAAGACCGGCAACGTCATCACCTCGACGGTGAGCTTCACGGCCAACGTGCCGACCATGTTCCTCGGCGTGATCGGCCGCAAGACGATGTCGGTCGGGGGATCGTCGACCTCGACCGCCAATCTGCCGCTCTATATCGACTTCTATCTGCTGCTCGACAATTCGCCGTCGATGGGCGTGGCGGCGACGCCGACCGACGTGACCACCATGGTCAACAACACGTCGGACAAATGCGCCTTCGCCTGTCACGACTACAACGATCCCAACAACTACTACAATCTCGCCAAGACGCTCGGCGTCACCACCCGGATCGACGTGCTGCGCAGTGCGACCCAGCAGCTGATGGATACGGCGGCGGCCACCGCGACCTATTCCAACCAGTTCCGGATGGCGATCTACGATTTCGGCGCCTCGTCGAAGACCATCGGCCTGCGCGCGCTGTTCTCGCTGTCGTCGAGCCTGAGCAGCGCCAAGAGCGCGGCCGGCAACATCGACCTGATGGGCGTCTACGGCAACAACGATGCCTATACCGCCGACAAGGATACGCCGTTCACGACGTCACTTCCGGCGATGAACCTCCAGATCAGCGCGCCGGGGGCGGGCACGTCGTCGGCGCCGCTCAAATATCTGTTCTTCGTCTCCGACGGCGTCGCGGATGAATACAACCCGGCCTGCCTGAAGAAAACGGTCAGCGGTGGCCGCTGCCAGTCGCCGATCGATCCGACGCTGTGCACCGCCATCAAGACGCGCGGCATCAAGATCGCGGTGCTCTACACCACCTATCTGCAGCTGCCGACCAACTCCTGGTACATGAGCTACATCGATCCCTTCAACAAGGGACCGTTCGGCCCGTCGCCGAACAGCGAGATCGCGCAGAACATGCAGAGCTGCGCCTCGCCGGGCCTGTATTTCGAGGTCAGCCCGACCCAGGGCATCTCGGCCGCGATGAACGCGCTGTTCCAGAAGGCGGTGGCTGACGCGCGGATCTCGAGCTGACGCCGCTTCACCTCGCCCCGCTTGCGGGGAGAGGTCGATCGCATCGCAGATGCGATCGGGTGAGGGGGAGTCTCCGCGTACTGTCTGCGGGCGATTTTGCGGATGCAGCCCCTCACCCCAACCCTCTCAGCGCGAGCTTTGCTCGTCGCGGCCCCGTAAAGAACGGCTGTCCAATTCACACATCTTGCGGAGGAATTTGATCGCTGATTCCGTGAGTTGAGTGATGATTCGCGGGAGAGAGC
>NZ_JAFCJX010000026.1 GCF_018130695.1 Bradyrhizobium jicamae
ATCATCGCGAAATCCATCAAGCCCGCAGCGGAGCCATCCGCCGCGGGCTTTTTGTTTGCAGTTTACCCGATCGGACGGCGGCCGCTTCTGCGATGCCGCACCTCCCGCCGCCCCAGGGCGTCCGGGGCGCGCCGTCGTCCGAACCTTGTCTTTGGAAGCGGGCGGTCGGTGCAGGACCGTCCGTTCAACCGAAGCGGGAAACAGCGGTCGCGGCACGCGTTGACATTGTTCCTCTTTTGTTCTAAATGCTCTGACGATGTGAATTGAGGATGTGATCTTGATGAGCAACTCCTTGCTCGCAATTGTCTTGCTGGAAAATCCGGCGACACCAGACATGTCGGTGATCGCCAAAGCTCTTCGCACCCGATATCCAGGATTGCCGGTGGAGATGAGCGGCGATCCACGAAGCTCGCCGCTCATTCAGTGCGGCGGTGAACTTGTCGCAGTGATGTCGATGCCGGCCCCGATGCCCGATGATCCCGGCTTGTGGGCACGAACCGCATCGATCTGGCCGGAGGGCAAGACGATTGCGGCGCGATCTCGCGGTCATCTGATCGTTTCGGTGCTCGGGAAGGATCGGCCGCCGTTGGTCACCGCGCGTCTCAATACCGCCGTCGTCGGCGCATTGATTGCGACGATTCCGGGATGCTGCGGCGTCGTATGGGCTGGTAAGGTCGCGCGTCCTGCAAAGCTGTGGCTCGATATGTCCACGCAGTCGTTCGCGCCGTTTCCCGACTATCCCTTCACGCTGTGGGTCGACATCCTGCCGTTTCGTTCGGATCGAGGCATCGGTGCCGTCACGATGGGGCTCGATGCATTTGCCGGACGCGAGATCGAATTCGAGACTGCCAGGCTTCCACTGTCGGAGTTGATCGACAAGGTGACGGGCCTCGCCGCCTATCTCGTGGAGCACGGCAACGTGGTCAAGGACGGCGACACATTCGGCGGCGACGAGCGCGAGCGATTTACAGCGCGCCACAGGAAGTCCGAGCGGTTTGGTGGAATGCCTGTCCTCTTCTGCGCGACGGACTAATCTCAGGGGGCGGCGCATGCCGCTGGCGAGACCTCCTGAATGGATGTGCTATCAACTGGGCGTCCCAAAGCGCAGGCCAGTCCATGATCGCACTTTCCAATGAGAAGCGTCCTCGGAAAGCAAGGGCGCGAAAGTTCTATATCGTCGGTCCCAATGTTCGTCTCGGCAAGGGCGGCTGGGAAATGGAAAACCTTCCAGCCCTGTTGATGGGACCGCGCATACTGGCACCTACGCCAGGACAACGAGGGTTTCCGAACGTTCCTGAGATGCCATATCTCGTGTTCGACAAGAGAACGGGACGAGATCCCCGCGACGTCGAACAATTCCACGACTACTGGCTTGTGTCCGACCGGATCAAGACGGTGCTTGCGCGGCTGGATCCAGACGGCGTCGCATTCGTCAAATGTCATTCGAGTTGCAAGCACGGCGGGCCGGCGCCCACATACTGGCTCTGCGATGTCCTCCGGCTTCTGGAAGCTGTTGACGAAGAGAAGTCGCGCCTGACCATCAAGGGCGATTCACAAGGACACAAATGGTACAGTTTTGTCGGTGGCGCATCGCTGGTTATCAGAGAGGATGTCGTAGCTTCGGCCCACATCTTCCGACTTAGCTTTTCATTGTCCAACATAGTTTGCGATCAGGAACTGAAGGACGCGTGCAAGGACGCGGGCCTGAAGGGTATCACATTCGACGACGCTGCCGACTTCTAGTTGCGGCAGCAGGGGGGCCGCCGAAAGATATTGATTCACGCATGAATCGAATGCCGCTACGATCTGACCAACGAGCGTAAGTTAAGAAGAGCTGACTACAATGGCGGACAGAGCGTCGAATTCGATTGCAAACCGTACCAAAGCACACAAGCGTAGGTTTTACGAGATAAGCTCAAATTACCGCAGAGAAGCGGCGCCGGGCTTCTATTTGCAAGACGAGAGCGTGATCAAATATGAGGTGGATCGCCTCTCCGAAATAGCCGAGCAGCCATGCTATGTATTCGATAAATCAGCGGGGGCGCTTCCTCAGGATCTAGAGGAAGACGGTGCATTTTGGCTAGTTTCCGACCGAGCAAAGGTCGTATTCGAGGCGGTCGATCCGGGAGGATTTGTATTTTTGCCCTGTGCGGTGCGGGTGCCGCGAGGGGTTTGGGAGGGGCCGCGCTACTGGCTCTGCGAGGTTGTCCGCGTTCTCGATGCATTGGACGAGGTGCACTCGCGCTTTGTGAAGATCGGTATCGGCGACGATCCTAGCCATCGAGATTTCGGCAAGAAGTTTTACAATTTCTCCATGAGAACCCAGCTGGTCTTTGACGAAGAACGGGTTGGAGATGCGCGCGCGTTTCGCATGGCCTACTACGAATATTGTGTCATATGCAATCAGGACATGAAGGATGCCTGCAAGCGCGCGGGCCTCAAGGGGATATTGTTTCGGGACGTTCTGAAGTCGGCGTACTGATGCAGCCGATGGCGATTGCCATAACGTCAAGTATGCTCGTAGTTGTGTCTGTCCGGCCGCACCATCCTGTTGTTACGTAAGCTGGCCACACAAGCGCGGCTGTGACATTGGCGTTGCCACGTCACATTCTGCATTTTTTAGCAACAGCTCCTGCGCGATCTACATAGATCGCGAGATATTTTCCGTTTTCTCGATCTCTTAGATCTCTCCCTTCGAAGGCACTGATCGGTACGTCTGCCGCGCCGCCTCAAGTCCAATCGAAGGGGAGGCCTTCTCCCATGTCTGAGCTATTTCGCTCGATAGACCCCGCGCGGCCGAATTCTGCCTCGTCGGGAAGTAAAATATTGGATACACAATGGCGATACTTGCCGATCACCACATCATTTCGAAGCGTTTCAAGAGCCATCGTGCGTTTC
Source organism: Bradyrhizobium jicamae (assembly GCF_018130695.1). Taxonomy (GTDB): domain Bacteria; phylum Pseudomonadota; class Alphaproteobacteria; order Rhizobiales; family Xanthobacteraceae; genus Bradyrhizobium; species Bradyrhizobium jicamae_B. The sequence continues at coordinate 2,899 of NZ_JAFCJX010000026.1, forward strand.
GGGGTATCGACAAAGAGACATTTGAAATCAACTCTGCGCAAAATCGAATCTTTCTACCTAAGGATGTTCGCTTGGCTGAAGGTATGCGCATATCGGCTCATCCTGGCGGCCACGTGTCGACATACTACGGTGCCATTCGTCGAGTGCTGAACCAAATTGCAAAAGATCCCGACCCGATCGTCCGAGCCACGAAAATAGAGACTCTAGTTGATGCGATGCGCATCGGTTTCGATAATGGCGATCTCCACACGAATGAATCAGATGGAAGGTCTCGTCTGGTTGTGGATCAAGGCATCGAACAAGTCATAGATAATTACGAGTCTTATGTTGGAGCTCGTAAGGACCAGTTGAAGGCCATCAGAGAACGCAAACAGAGATGGCTTGATTCCGGACAGGGTCATCTGATCAAATTTTCTGCCATTCTCGGAAATGCCGACAGGGAAAGGTTGCTGGACGAGGAGATTGCAAAAAGGCCCGGTGAGAATATCACATCCGGCAACAGGGACTTGGGTGGAACAAGCTGGGCCGCCAAGTTTATAGCGGCTGATCCCGCTGGCGACCTCTTTACAACGCCAGGGCGGACGCCGATCAACCCAGCGGACTTTCCCTCGTCGCCGGGTCTTCGTGCACCGTCACTCGACAACTTGAATTACCGAGAGGGATACACTCAAAGTGATCCACATTGGGCTGAGGGACCGCGCGGATTTCCGGTGCCCGACCCAGCTTTGGCACAGCTTGGTCGACTACCCCCGAGCACGGCAACGCGGCAGGACCCGCTGGTCCTCAAATTCGATCCGGCCACCGGGGCGCCTCTCCCATTTTCCGAGCGCTCACCGATACTCGAACCTGAGGCTCCCTCAACCGGCACACCGCCAGCTGGTTTTTACCCCGCAGCGGGACTCGCCGCTCTTGCGGCAGTCGCTCCCGCACTCTCACCTCTATTGCTAAGGGTGATCGGCGGCATGGTGAGTGCTAGCGCCGTTCCAGCCTCTGCGGCCAGAGGTGCAAGCGATACCGGAATTCCTGGCAGGACCGTCGTTTCTGGCTCTCCTCACAACGGCGGGATCGATCCGCGTGCGTTCGCTTCCGACACGAAAGTCGGTGGCGGCTCAATTCTGGGATATCCGCCGGCGCCAATGCCGATCGGAAACGATCCGTTTGAGCAAAGAGCGGATCGTGCCTCGACCTTCGCCGACCGCTTTGGCAACTGGCCCGAGACCTCCGCGCGTACGATGCCTGATCGCGTGCCAGCCGAGGTCGACGAGCCTGACAGGCGATCGGCGCCAAGTGTTGCTCGTGAAGATGTTCGCCGTCTCGTGCGCGAGAACCCGCCGGCGTCGGCCAACGCGTTCGTGTCCGGAACATCGCCAATTCCTTACTTGTCTTCCTCCGAGTTCAACGACCGCTTTGGCGATTGGAGCGCGACGCCTGGTGGGCCACGGCTTTCTCAAGCGAGCAGGCCGGTGAGCCCATTCGCCGGCGAACCAACCTATTCCATCCCGCCGCCGATCTGGGGTGGCGAGCATCCAGGCGATCCGCAGAGCGATGCCGAGGAGTGGTTCTCGCGCTGGATACGACCACTTCTGCGGGAGAATCGCGTGGAGTGATTGTCGTCGAGCGTATGTGCTTCAGGCTAGGTTGCGCGTCCCTGAAAGTCGTTATCGATTTTTCAGAAATATCTCTTGACCCGTCGGGCAAATCAGCGCTATAACATGATCATCGCGAAATCCATCAAGCCCGCAGCGGAGCCATCCGCCGCGGGCTTTTTGTTTGCAGTTTACCCGATCGGACGGCGGCCGCTTCTGCGATGCCGCACCTCCCGCCGCCCCAGGGCGTCCGGGGCGCGCCGTCGTCCGAACCATATTTATCCATCACCCATTGTCCGGCACGCGCGAACGTGCCGGTCCATCGGCGCGGGCGCCGCGCGCGGCCCCGGTGTCCGGGATAAGGTTCGCGCCCCAAAGAGATGGACCGGCGAGGCGCCGATGTCGGCCTGTTTGATATCGTCCGTGCTCGGCAGGATGGCAGCGTTTGACCGATCGGATCGATGTTCAAGGCCGCGACGAGTTCGGAGGCCATCTGTGCAGTTGCCATTTCCCATTCACGCGCACAACTTCAGCAGGCCAGGTGGCAAGCTCGGGATCAGAGCCGACACGCCAAGTCACCTTCACCGATAGACGATCGTCGCTTTCCCAACCGACATACTCCCAAAGCTCATAGCCCTCAGACCTGTAGTGAAAGGCTTGCTCAATCGACTCGCCGCTCGCTGGCAGGATGTCGATTCCGTTGTTTCCGTCACTGGGGCCATCGGTCCAGAAGACCGACGCGAGCCATTTCCTGTCTGGTGAGTAGCGCGGTGGCGCGACGATCTGCTCCTGCCGGCCGTCTTGCTGTCGGACCAGCAGCCATTCGTCACTTTCGTAATACATCACGTGCACAAGCAGTAACCCATGTTCGGGGAAATAGTCATAGAGCATGTAGCTCTTGCAGCTCTCGTAGGACGCTCCAGCGCATGCTGCCTTGGTCTGATTATCTTTGTAGAGTTTCATTGCGCCGTTAGCCAATTTAAGACGAAGTTCGCCGCCTCGACGAGCCGTCAATGACTTGGTCTTCGCAATGCAGGCCTTTTCGGATGCGCGCGAGTAGGGGTCGCTCGCATAGCTTCCCGTTTTCGCCTTTTCGTCGAGAACGATCGCGGGATGCTGACAGGCACCGTCCTGCGGATAAGGCTTAACACAACTGAAACCCGGTGGACATGTTGTGCTCGAGACGGTTTCCGCGAAGACGGTACGTCCTCCTATCGACGAGAACAGAGCGCCAAGGAGAATTGCGGTCGTCGGCGAAACCAACGCGCGAATGGCCAAAACTGATCTCAACTTTGTCACCCCCCAAAGACTTTGAATTGAAGCGCGTTGCAGGTGCATAGGGCGACGCAATGGCCTGGCGTCCGGACGCAGCCGGAATATGACAACTGAAGCCAATGCTTCAGCTAGAGCAACTCAGAGTAGCAGCCAGCCGTTTCGGATATCAAGTCTGATTGTGCTGGGCCGCCGGCCTCGGAAGTCCAATCCAAGCAGCGTTAATAATCGAAGAGATCGAAAAATGCCCGAATACAAGTATCCTGGCTACGGACCAACCGGAGGAAATTGGTTGACGCCGCGCGCGAACACCAAAGGAGGTTATCACGGCGGAAGCGACAATCCGGCTAAGCCCGGAACACCGGTCTATGCCCAGCACAGTGGAGAAATATTCAGAAGCGGTAACATCGATGGATACGGCATGTCCGTTGTCGTGAAATCGAGAGCACCGGATGGTACAGTATTTTATCAGCTCTATGGCCATCTGGGTCCGGATCGTTACCGGCTCCGGGCACACGGATCACGGCGGATCAGCCGATACCGGGTGCATTCATCGGCCCAAAGAATATGTTAAGGGGCTGGGAGGTTTGACAACCGGTCCGCATCTGCATCGTGAGATCATTTCCGGCAGGGCGCGCTTGAATGCAGATCCGAACGAGAAGTTCGGAATCTATTCCAGCGACATCACATACAAGGCAGATCCGGACACGTTTGACATCAACAAGCCGGTCTTCCCGTACCAAAACGGAGAGCCAAAGCCGGCTCTTCAATCTGGTCAGACATCGCAGCCTCGATCTCCACAGGTGCGACCGTCGCTTCCTGGCAGCGCACTGTCGCCCGACAATCCCAAGCCGGTAGTTGCGCCTCGGCCCTTGCCCGATACGGGTATTCCCGGCGCAGGAGGCCCGACGTCGGTCGGTGGGCCGAATGGTCCAGCGCCATTGGTGCCTCCTGTTCGCTCGCGTTCACCGGCCCCTCCGAGTCCCGCGCCAGTTGCTGATCCGACTCTGCCGCCGCTACATTTCGCTCCTGAGGAGCCCCGGAATTTCAGTCCGTTCGCGTTGCCAAAACTGTTTCGCTCCGATGCTCTCGGCGGGTCCGACGTCGCGTCGGCGGTATTCGGGTCGAACGCGCCGGCTCTGATCACCTCATCGTTCGGTGCACCACGCGTGGCGCCGGAGGCGACGTCGCCTGCCGTGTCGGGCATCGATCCGATCGGAGACGGCAACGGGATCGGCGACTGGAAGACCAGTGTTGCACTGGCACCGTCTTCGAATCCTGCGCAGGCGCCGGTTCGCATGCTCGTCCGGCTTCCGAGCAGTCCGTCAATTGATCCAGGCCAGTCGGGTGAGGCTGCAGCGGCGCCGGCGATCACCGATCGTGCGCCATCGTTTCCTCCTGTGCGATTTCCACTCGAGGCGCTGCTTGCGCCCGACCGCAATCGTGCCTTGGATCAATGGGCCTCGTCCTCGCGGCGGAAAGATGCGCCTCCACCCACGCAACGTGCTTCCATCGGCCTGCCAGGTCTGTTCGCTTCGCTCCAAGGGGGCGATCCATCCAATCGCGATCAGCCGCCGGTCGGTGGATTGCTCGGCATGATCGAGGACTACATGCGCACGAACGGCTATTAGCCGCTGCTTGCCGATCAAACCAGGTACGCTCGCTTGCCCGCGTGGACGAACGGCCAGATCGTTTTTACAGAAATAACTGTTGACCCGTCGGGCAAATCAGGGCTATAACATCATCATCGCGAAATTCATGAAGCCCGCAGCGGAGCCATCCGCGGCGGGTTTTTTGTTTGCACCTCACCCGATCGGACGGCGGCCGCCTCCACGACGCCGCACCTCCGCCCACCGCCCGGGCGTCGAGGCGTGCCGTCGTCCGAACCATGTCGATCCATCATCCTTTGGCCGGTACGCGCGAACGTGCCGGTCCCGTGGCGCGGGCGAAAGCCCGGCGCCGCACGCGGCCCCGGCATCAGGGATAAGGTTCGCGCCCCAAAGATCGCGTCGTCGGCGATCTGCCGCACATTTAATTCGCGCAGCGTGAGGCTGCGATTTGCACATCAACACCAAACGGCGAGGCTTCGATGACCGCGTATCTGATATCGCTCGCGCTCGCAGGTCTCCTTGCCATCGTATTGTGGGAGACGTTCAATTGAGCGCAGAGACCATTCAATTCATCTCGCAGCCGCGCCGTCGACGTGATGACACGGATTTTCCGACCATCGCGTTCCGCTCGGCGCTCCCGGATGACGCGCGGCCGGATCCGCTCGATACCGCGCCGAGCGAATATCTGCCGTCCGACTGGCAGGAGAAGTAGATTGGCGAAGTCGATCACCCAAATTCGTTCTCTGGCGCGGGGCCATACCAGGACGGCGATCAACGTATTGGCCGGGATCATGCGATCCAAGGAAGCGACGCCGGCCGCGCGCGTCTCCGCCGCCAACGCCATTCTCGATCGCGGCTGGGGCAAGGTACCGCAGGCGATCGAGAACGGTGACGGCGCGCTGGAGCTGATCCATCGGATTGAGCGCGTGATCGTCGAGCCGGAGAATTCGGACAGCGAGGGGAGTGAGATCAGACAAGACCAGAGCGAGTCTCTCCGATAGCTGTTCGTTGTGAGTTGATCGCGGAGCCACACGGGCGAAGCGTCATTTGATGTTGTGCTTGTTTTGTTCTAATCTATCAAAGATGGTGGGTGGAATGCACGTGCTCCCAAGTCGCGAACGCTGTTGCGGGCATCGCAATGCTCCTGTGTTACGAACCGTGCAGAGTAGGCAATTTCTCGCGGCGGAGAAATGTATCTCCACCAACGCAACGTGCTTCTCCAGGGATATAAGGGCTCCTAGATGGCACGTGCGCGATGGGGCAAGCATTCCGACATCGTATCTCTCCCCCTTTGCCTGCTGCCCGATACTCGGCGGCCACCACGCTTTCTTGAGCGAGTATGCTGGCTGAGAATTTGGGAGTTAAAAGCTGCGAGCTGGCTCCGCTTGAGGAAATATTCAAGCATGCCTTGGTGTCTTCTTGCCGCCGTATATCTAGCAACGCTGGTCGTCCTGCCTGCACGCGGCAAGAGTTTGCCATCACCCGGTCAGACTATACTCGCCGTCACAACCTATGGCGACTTTATTACAAACGACGACGTCGAGCAGCGTACCAAGCTTGATTTCCTGATCACGCAAAAGCAGGCCAGTCAGGAAGAGGTGATCCGTCAATTGTCCATGGATATGGCCAAAAGTCACGAAGCTGAGGGCGCTGGTTTGCAGGCGGAGACCGAAGTCGACAAGGCCTTCGCAGATTTGTGCACGCGATTGAATGTCACGCCAGAACAACTGACGGAGTCCTTGAAAGACAAAGGCATCGGCTTCGATATTCTGAGAGAGCGCCTCAAGGCCGAAGTCGCTCGCGAAAGTCTAGCGCGAAAGAAAAGCCATGGCTTCGAAGACCGACTGGATCGACCTCTCATACCCCAAAAGTGAACGAGTCGCCGCATCATCGAAGGGCGAGTTAGCGCCGCTACGTCGTCTCAACTATATTGCCTTGATGCAACGGCCGCCTTGTGCGGACAAGCGGGCAGCCAACTCGTTTCTTCGAGAACAGCCTTGTCGATCCTGAAAATTCCAACCGCAAAAGTGTTCGAGCCGCTGCTGCAGCCCGCGCGCTACAAGGGCGCATTCGGGGGCAGAGGATCCGGCAAGTCGCACTTCTTTGGCGAACTCCTGGTCGAGATGTGCCAGGCTGAGCGCGGCATGCTTGCGGTCTGTGTCCGCGAGGCGCAACGCACGCTGGCGCAATCCTCCAAGCGGCTCATCGAAAGCAAGATCGCCTCGCTCGGCGTCGGAGCAGGCTTCAAGCTCTACTCCGACAGGATCGCAACGCCCGGTGATGGCCTCATCATTTTCCGCGGTATGCGGGATCATACCGCCGACTCGATCAAGTCGCTGGAAGGCTTCCGCATCGCCTGGATCGACGAGGCGCACAGCCTGAGTTCGCACAGCCTCTCGCTGTTGCGCCCGACGATCCGCGCCCGAAATTCCGAGCTCTGGGCGTCGTGGAATCCGCGTCGCAAGTCGGATGCGATCGACGACTTTCTGCGCGCGCGCAAGCCGCCGGGGGCCATCGTCGTCAACGCCAACTGGCGCGACAATCCGTGGTTTCCCGCGGTGCTGGCGGAGGAGCGCCAGGTTGATCTCGCGCTCTATCCGGATCGCTATGAGCACATCTGGGAAGGAGACTATGTGAGAGCCTTCGAGGGCGCCTATTTCGCCGACCTGCTCGCGCAGGCGCGCAAGGACGGGCGCGTCGGCAAGGTCGCGGCCGACCCGCTGCTGCCGCTGCGCGCCTTCATCGACATCGGCGGCGCAGGTGCAACGGCCGACGCCTTCACGATCTGGATCGTGCAATGGGCCGGCAACGAGGTCAGGGTGCTGGACTATTATGAGAGCGTCGGCCAGGTGCTGGCGTTCCACGTCAACTGGCTGCGCTCATACGGCTACCAGAACGCGATCCTGTATCTGCCGCACGACGGCGTCGCCACCAACAACGTCACCGGCAAGCGCTACGAGGATCATCTGCGCGAGGCCGGCTTCACCGTCGAGCCGCCGGTGAAGAACCAGGGTCTGGGTGCCGCCATGATGCGCATCGAGGCGCTGCGCCGGCTCGGTCCGCAAATCTGGTGGAACGAAGCGACCACCGAAGCCGGCCGCGATGCGCTCGGCTTCTATCACGAGCGCAGGGACGAGGCGCGCAATGTAGGATTGGGCCCCGAGCATGATTGGTCGAGCCACGCTGCCGACGCGCTTGGGCTGATGGCGATCTGCCACGAAGCGCCGGGGAGGGCGGCGAGCTTCAATCGCGTGATCCAATATCGGGAGCAAGGGTGGGTGTGAGGACGTTCTGGCCCTGAAAGTCGCGGTGCTAATAGCCACGACACCCACGTGATCGACAAATCCCCCAGTTCAAGAAGCCGGTTTCTCCTGCACAAAATATCCTGAGCCTCTGCGCAACAAATACTAGGGCGGCAAGAAACTGCCGCTGCTATTGCTGTTCATGCCGGGATAGAGCGCCACGATGCATTGACGGAAACGGACATACTTGGCACTACCACGAGAAGCTGCATTCCACGCATACACCTCGCGGATCTCATTCATGGACGCTTGCCGATTTCCCTATGCACTGGTTGAGATCAATGATCTCTCAACAGTTGTCTCCGTTGGATGCGTGCTTCCAACATACTTTATTCATCTTCGCCCTGCGACCTATAGATTCATCTTGTTCCTCGGCATCGTTTTCGGTCTTTCGACGTGGCTGATCGAGATCGCGGGCGCAATCTTGTGTCCGTTCTATCCCTTTTCGATATTGATGTTTTCGCCACTCAATATTGTCTTGATCGCGATACTCACGGGCATCACTCGGGTGACCCGCGTTGGCTTGTGGAGCACAGTGGTTTTGGTATGCGTCATTTTCGATTGGGTGGGAATTCGCGCTCTCGTCTGGTCTCTCTCGTAAATCACCAATCGATCTGAAACTCGTACCTCAACGAAGAGATCAACCATGGCTCCTGTTCCGTCATACAGCAAGAAAACTCTGGCTCTGGTTCAATCGATGGCGCCCGAGATCGCTGCAGCGGCAGCGAGGTACGGGGTACCAGCTGAAGCGATTGCCGGAAGTTTGGCTCAGGAGCAATTCGACCAGACCGCAAGCTCATGGAATGAGATGAAGGCGCGCCTCTCATCTTTCAATGCGGATGGATTTCTTGCTGCGGCGTACGCGGTAGGTCGGGCAACGAACCCGTCTAATCCGGAACAGGGAGCGTCGGATTTCATTCTTGGTCGATATAACAGCGACCCAAATGCGATAACGGTTGGATCGGATGTGCTCAAGAAAAGTACACATCCTCTGCTTGTCGACTATGGCCCGGCTGGCATGAAGTTCCACAATGCCATTCAGGAAATTCTAAAGAATCCAGATGATCCCGCTTTCAAGCCCTACGTGAAGAATCTGTATTCCGCGGGTGTCGCTTTGCATAAGGGCAGTGACAAAGCCCTCATGGCATCAGCGATGGCCGCATATTTGCGGCAGGGGCTTGAAGCTTATCAATCCAATATGAGCATCAACGGAGACCTCAAGACCGGGATCAACTCCTGGCATGGCTTGACTCCGGAACTCCAACGAGCATTGCTTGTTCAGTATTACAAGCAAGGCCCGACTCCAGAGCGGGTGAAGGCGCGACAGGAGATTGCTGCACAGAACGGCGTCCCCTATGTTCCGCAGATTGGCGTAGACGGCGCCGGTGCGACATACCTCGCAAATCAAGGTGCAATCACCAAGGCGCTGGCGGACGCGCCGGCCGACTTTGCAAGCCGCTGGGAAGCGATCCCGACATCCGGTTCGAAGAACGGTTCGGCACCACCCATTCCATTTCCGGGCATCCCTCAGCTCGCTGAGCGGCTCGCCACCGATCGGTAATTCGGGAGTTACACTTCAGAGTCTGACAGAGGGGGCGACACGCCAGTCGGCCTCGCCCGATTCGAGTCCCCTCGGAGCGCAACCTCCGGCCCCATCCCGTATCTAGACTCGGCAAACTCCGCGCAGCGGCTTTTTGCAAACGTGCCACCGTCGGACTTTCCTGCCTTTCCATCGTGGGCGAGCCCTAGTCGGACGAACGCTGCTGACCCGCGGCCTCCCAACGCTCGTCCAGGGGCTCCGTTGCTGGAAAAGCGATCGGCAGTTCCAGACAATTCGTCGCGGGCTTCTTCGCCGCAGCCAAATAAGGAATTTCGTTACCTCGCCCGAGTTGATGCCGGCAATCCGCAAGCGGCGGTGTTCGACGCCGGCGCGCCGGCCTTGCCCTTCGTCCGTTCGGATGACTTCAACGATCAAGAGGCCGTGGGCGGATTGCCGGGTTTGCTCGCCGCGGTGTTGGCGCGTCGCTCCGCATAGGATTCGAGCGAGCAAGGACGCTTGAACTAATTGACGCTGTTCCTATTTTGTTCTAGCAATTGGCCTTGCGCTTCAGTGCAACTCAGGGGTGTCTTGCTGCGCGTTTCCGAGATATTCGAGAAAGCAGTTGAGCAGCGCCAAGCCCGTCCAAGGAAGGTCGCTTTAGCCAGTGTCCAAATTGCTGCTACGACTGTCCGTCGTCCTCTCACTTCTTGTGCTCTGTCTCGCGGGCGCTGGAATATTGTACAGCCGTTACTTCGACGAGCCGGGTGGCGCGTTTTGTGGTGTGCAGCACGAGGCTGTGCAGCTTCAAAATGTGAGGATCTGCAATTGGACGGGAATGAGCTTCCCGGTGCTAAATTTGCTGCGCACCGATCTCCGTCATACCGGCGATTCGAGCAAAATCCTGATCAAATACACCAGCGGCATCGTCTACCAATGCTTTTGGTTTGACGACCGGGAGTTCGACTATTGGATCGACGGAATGAAGTCACCTGTTGCTGACGGTTGCGCGGATCATCCGCGCAATCTGATCATGAAACGGAAGACCAAGAATGACTGACTACATCGGGCTTATCCAGGGGCGACGGGCGACGACGGATGCGATCCTTGGCCAAGTGCTCTCTTGGTTGAACGACGTGCAGCCTGGAACAGCGAATCTGAGCGGTCACGGCGATCATATCGATGCTTGGCGACATGGTGGTACAGCCGCCCTTCTTGCGTATCATCATGGCTACGACAATGTGAAGCGCTGGGGCGATGCGCTCGAAGACTATAAGCCTGATAACGAGCAGGAATCTAGGCAGGACGCCTGGAACAATGAGGTCGGAGCCAAGATCGGCGCGCTTGCGCGGATCACCGGGATGACAGTCGACGAATTGGGAGATGCCGTAAAGGCTGCGTTCAAGGCCGGAGCCTTCCAACCCGATGCTTATGCTCCCTATTCACGCAACGCAACCTTTCGGGTTGGAGATATGACACTGTCACCTGATTCGGGTGTCGTTACTCTGCGCGACGGCTCGCGCTTCGATCTTACGAAGTCCGCTATCCTGTCGGCCGATGGTGTCGAATATCCGTTGCTTCATGTCATGCGAAGGGACGGAGGCACTCAAAACAATTGGACCAATATGGAGGATAGCCGCACGCTGTTTCGGAGCGGAATCGGAAAGTGGGATCCGCCGCCTGAGGCGACGCTCCCAAACTCCCCGATGATGTCATCACCAACCGGTCCCGTCGTGACGCAGCCCGTTCCATTTCCCGATGTCGCCCAGCAAGCTCAGCGGCTGACCACAGACCATTACTTTCGAAACTTCGCGCCAGCTCCCGGCACCGGAAGCGGTCCTGTCCCGTTGGCATCTCAACCAAATGATGCCACGGGTTCAATTCCATATGTTGGCCTGACGAATGCCGCGCAGCGGCTCTTCGCAAACGTGCCTCCGTCGGACTTTCCTGCCTCTCCATCGTGGGCGAGCCCCAATCCGACGAATGCTGCTGACTCGCATCCTCTGAACGCTCGTCCAGTGGCTCCCTTGCCGGAAAAGCGATCCGCAGCTCCTGGCAATTCGTCGTGGGCTTCTGCGCCGCAGACAAATAAGGAATTTCGTTACCTCGCCCGCGTTGATGCCGGCAATCCGCAAGCGGCGGTGTTCGATGCTGGCGCGCCAGCCGTGCCCTTTGTCCGTTCGGATGACCCAGATGATCAGAAGGCTATCGGCGGCTTGCCGGGCTTGCTCGCGGCGGTGTTGGCGCGTCGCTCGACATAGGATTCGAGCGAACTATCGTCCCACGTGATCGAGCGCCGATGACTGCAATCGCTATCTGCCCTTCCTGGATACAAGATACGCGCGCTGTGCTGTGTCCGGACAATAGGCAAGTGGTCCGCCGGCATCCTTCGTCTCCCCATTCTGCATTTTTTGTAACAGAACGGTCCTGTCGTCGCCCCTCTTCAGGATCACGGTTGCCGGACTTGGCGGCGTGTTGCAGGTGACGAAGACTTGAATGTTGTCGAGATTGTCGCGAATGGAGGTCACGCTGCACTTGTCAGCGCCGATGGTCACCGATCGTTCATCGAGGTCGATAACGGCGTCGCCCGCGTTTGCGCAGCGTTCGCTGAATGTAGCGCCCTGCGCTGCATAGACGCCCGGCTTCGGCCGCCAAGGGTTGCGCATGTAATCCTTCTCAGCAGCCTCTCGCTTGGCGGTGACCTTGTTTTCGGCATAGGTGCGCTGAAGCTCGACCGGACAGAAATCCGCCCGCCAAGCTGCCCCCTTGAATTTTCCGTTGACGGTCTTTCTGACTGATATCGACTGATCGCTCCTTTTGCTCAGTATCATGGTCTCCTTGAAGGTCCGTTCTTCGGCCTTTGGATCTTTCGGATAGAGCGTTTCGGCAAGATTGTAATCACTGCAGGTCATCTCGAGCTTGATGGCCGTCGGCGTGACGTCCGTAATTCTATTGATCTTGCAGCCCCACTCGTACCCGCTGACAGATTTCTCGGCGAGTTCGATCGTCAAGATCCCTGCCTCTGGGCATTGCTCCTCCGAGGCGGTCTTCGGATCTCCATAGAGACCGTCCGTCGGGCGCCACTTCTCGGCAGCGGGCTTGCCATCTTCCGCCGGCCACGCCGAGGCGCCGGTCAACAGGAAGAGGACGCCAGCGGTCGTCCGGGCAAGCGTTCGTTCTGTACGGCTCAAGGATGTTCTCTTGGATCGATGTTGAACCATGACGCGCCAGTTCGACTGGATATTCTTCGACGATAATATCGAAGCAGCTCCAGGTTGAGCAAGAGACACTCTGATGGCTTTCTCTGCTCGCGTTCGGCGGCCGGAAAACCAACTCTCGAGCAACTGCGGCGGGGCTTGCGCGAAATGCCACGACCTCGCGGCTCCTAAATCGTCCCAATACGTAGGAAGCCCATCATGTCGTGGAACGATATCATGTTGCGTATGCTGACTCCCATCGGAAGAGTTCAGCCGCATATCACCAGTCCATATGGCGACACGAACAGACCGGCGGGGTCGTCAAATCCTCATAAGGGGGTAGATTTCAACTACTTTGGCGGGCGGACGTCGCCGTTCAATCTAAGTCATCAGGCAGTGCGTGCGCCGATCGACGGCATTGTCGAGAACGCGGGCACCGGCACGGCTGGCCGAATAGCGATCCGGGACAAAACGGTTTCCTCCACGAAGTTCTGCACACACACAGTCGGCACGTCGCGGTGGGTGACCCAGTCGCCGCCGGACAGATCATCGGGACCATGGGCAATACCGGAGTTAAAGCTGCCAATGTGGAGAGTGGCGATCATCACGTCCACTATCAATTGAAGGATCCCGCGGGAAACGGAATCAGTCCGAGCGACTTCTGGGATGAACAAGGTCCGATCGATCCCAACCCGGCGCCACCGGCTTATCTTGATCAGCAGCAGCGATATCTGCGGGGCGTCGGCGGATACGCGGGGAATGCCATTGCTGCATCCCCAGGGGGGACGCATCCCCTGACGATCGCAAGAATGTCCGTCGTTTAGTGCGTGTGACGCCACCGACCGCGACCTTTCTCGCCGATCAGGGGACAAGACCGGTGGTTATGCCCAACGAGATTCCGTCCCGTCGTCCATCCTCGTTCGACGAACGCTTTGGGGATTGGACATCTTCGTCCAGCGGCACCGCACCACGCGGCCCATATCAGCCCAGGCCGCCGTCGGGAGCCAATCGGCCCCTCGGAATCGTCACCGGTGAGCCGATGCCTGACTGGCCTTTTCCTCCGCCGATCTGGGACTTTCCGAACAAGGAGGCCGCGACCGGCAGCGAAGAATGGACCGCAGGGAAGCGCAAGCGCGTCGATTGGGATAGGACGGGGCGATAGTGGGTAATCGTGCAGTCGGCCCGGCCCGAAAAGAAACTCAAAGCTCCAGCGGCCAGTCGGCAAACAACCGTGCCCCTCAGTTCAGCTTCGAGCCGCCGACCGGATTGGGATTCGGTTGCTCCAGCATCTTCAGCGATGCATCGATCGCGTTGCGCAGATGCACGGCCGCGGTCGCGCTGCACCGGAGGCGGCCGCACGAGACGAAGCGGACATCCACGGAGTCGTCGCCATGCGGGATCAGGATGCGCGCGCCCAGCTCGATCTGCACGATCCCGCTCATGACGCCGTAGGCCGGTGCGATATCGAAATAGATCGTCGGGACGTCGTTGCTGTTGTCGAAGGCTGGCACCGTCCCCTTGTCGGGTCGGTCGATATCGGCAGGGTCGGCCACGCGCGCACTCCCAGATCAGGATGGTGGATCGGAGCTTAGCCTAGCCGAGTCGGGTCGATCGATGCGACTGGCTTGTTCCGGTTCCGACAGGGCTGCAGGACCCGGCCTCGAGGCTGCGCCGAACCCGTGGTGTTGCCGACACGCGAACGGTCGGCCGCAGCGGGTAGCGCCCGTTCGACGGTTAGAAGCAAGCGCGAATCATGGACAAGGAATTGCGGTGATGGGTACGATCAATTTTCGCAGCGGGTATCAATTCGATCCCGAAACCTACGCGACGGGCGGCGGCCTGCTCGCCATGCTGAAGCGAGCCATTCAAGAGCAGGACTTGCAGCAGCAGGGAGGCGATTTCGGCTCAGCGCAGAGCCCTGGCGGACGAGCAGCTTCTCTGCCGCGAGATCCGGATTTCAGGTATTTTGCTCGACTTTCGAGCAATGATCCGCCGGTGGCATCTGACTCTTCTGGGTTGCCCACATCACCCTCACGATCAACCCAACAGCTCGAGGCCGATCAGGCGCAGCAGGCAAGAGAGGTTGCGGCCGCGCGACTGGCGCGCGGAGTTCGAAGCGCGGCCCGAGCGGCCGCAGAGCCGCCAGACTCGGTCGATATCGCGAGGTCGGCGGGCATTGGCGTTGCCCATGGTGTCATCAACACGCTGGGTCTGCCCGGCGAGATTCTGACGGGATTTGGATATCTGCCGAACAACCTGGCTGCAAATGCTGTTGGACGCACGATCGGAGTTGGGCAATTCGCCCCCGACAGGCCGGACTGGATCAGGCCGTACGCGGTCCCGGACGCCATTCAGCAAGGAATCGAAGGGAACGTCACGGGGGAGTTCTATCAACCGAAGACGAGGACTGGACGCTTCGCCGAGACGATTGGCGAGTTCGTGCCGGCTCTCCTTGGTGGGGCGGGGCTGGCGGCGGCTCGCGGCGGGCCTGCTGCGGCTGCGGCCCTCCGCGAATTGCCGGCGACGATCGCCAAGCATGCGGTCGCTCCCGGAGTTGTCGTGCAAGGCCTCGAGGAAGCCGATCCGGACGGCTGGGCGGGAAAGGCGCTGCAGAAAGGCTATGCCGTGGCGCGGCGCGTACTCCCGACCGTGCTTGCTGCGAAAAAGTACTTCGGTCGTTGAAACAGCAGTCTGTACAAGTGCGATCGATTTTCCGACCGCGCGTCACTTAAATCGAGCTGCGTGCGCCAACTCAATGGTGGTGCAGGAATGACTTTAGGAGAGAACTCAGGACTGCCCTGATGCCTTTGGCTGCCGGCCAGCGTGCTTCAGCCATCCTGAAAAGCTCATCGTAGATCCAGTACGCGGCCACGAGCCACGCCAGCCCTCCGAAAACAAGAAAGAGAAGTGCTGAGAGGGAGGGACCGGCGTCCGCATCGAAATCAGTCGTAAGAACGATGATTAATACCCACAAGACATGAAAGCTACAGAACCATACGACGGCGATCCAGAACGCCACGCGGCGGAAGATTGAGCTTTGCGGGAGCTGTCGCGGCGGTGCCTCCTGTGATTCGATCGTCATCCTTCGCACCAGCATCTGCCCCGTTTCACTGGACGGTGGACCATACAGACTCATCGTTGCGATTGACAATGTTCTTGTTATGTTCTAGAGAACTTTCTCTCAACTCGTTTGGTCAGGGCGGTTGAATGTCATTGGTAGCGCGCTGTCGAGAAACTCGAAAGACGCTGGCAATCGTCGGGATTGTCGCTGTTACCATTCTCCTGGCCGTTACGATCGCGAGCCCAGCTGCGTTGCAACTCGAGCAGCGTCCGCGGCAGGTGCAGGACACGTTTCGCATTGGTCTTGAGCGGTGGCCGTCGTCACCGGCAAGCGAGCAGAGCTGGATCGGTTATCGCATTGGCATGCTCGAGGGGTTGTCGTTCCGCGAGCAGCATCTGAATCAGGACGCGCTCGCCAGGCTGTTGAGTGAAGATGCGAGCCAGCTTCCCGAAATCAGGCCGTGTGGATTTAAGGTGCAATACAGCGACCCGTTCGGTCGTTTCGCAATCGGGGTAAGCCACCCCGATCTGGCGCGGCGCATCGCATGTCTTCGCGGTGTGGTCGCCTATCTGTTGCGACAGCCGATGAATGAGTTCGACTTCCGCGCGGCCCACATCGAGAACGCCTATGGGAATCGCATGGGATTCTCTTCGCTTGCTTACGCTCAGCAACTGGCTCTCCTGGAAATCTACCAAAAAGGATCCCCGCTTTTTCAGCTTCATTCGGTAGGTGCACGGGATTTCGCAGCGCTCGAGTTTGACGACTTCGCACGATGGCTGCGCCGTAGTCGTGAAAAGAGGCTGATCAGCTTCAATGGCAATCGTGCCCTTCTCGAGGCGGTCGGCCTGCCGGTCCCCGACCCGATGGTCATTCGGCCTGTCGCTTCATTGGACTCGCCGCGAGTTCCTGGCGGCGTTCTGTCTTTCGAAGGCGACGCGATCGGAGTACCCGGGCTCATCATGGTGAAGCTCGCTGAAAATGATCCGAGCTCGGTCGATCGGCAGGCAGCACAGCGCCTTGGCTGCATCGGGAACGACGAGGAGCCGCGTCACGGCTTGAATCCCGGCGGCAGCGCGATCTCTCACGTGTCCTGCGAAGTCTACGACTGGTACGGAGAGGTCTGGTTGAGCCTGGCCGTGCTCAAGTCTGACACGGCAAGCGATCAGGATTTTTGTCGGCAGGTGCCGGAGCTGATTGGAGATCCGATCGTCGCAGCCTTTGTGCGCAGCACGCCGGAAGGCAAGAACGGACTGTACGTCCTGCTGCCGCGACGTTGCGAAGTCCAACGCTAAAGCGCGATGAGATTAGGTTGAATCGTCATCGCGCTTTAGCTCTTTCTTTGAGCATGATCTTATCGGAAAACCGCGTCACACTTTTCCGGATCATGCTCTAGCTAGACATTACGCAATCGAGTCTGATCGATCGACGTCAGCTCTAAGCTGAAAGGTATTTCTCATGGTTATTGACGAGCCCTTTGAAGCCACCGACGACAAAGGAAACACGGTGACTGGGACTGGTCAGCGTGAATCGCGATCGCGACGGTGTACTACAATCCCGCGAAACCGGAATTCTATAAGAATAAGAGATTTGCAAATGCCCGTTTCGATTTTTTCAACACGAGGGATGTCGGCACGATCGATCGCGACGTGCTCCGCAGGGCCATGGAGGGAGCCCTCGCAACAGCCCTGACGAGATCCAGTTGAGATTGCGAAGCAAGTTGATGCGGCAATCAACGGAACGAGGGAGCAGTGTGCCCGGAACGGGGACAAGTACGTCTCCAATGAGACATCTCTTCCG
This sequence comes from Bradyrhizobium jicamae, assembly GCF_018130695.1. GTDB lineage: Bacteria > Pseudomonadota > Alphaproteobacteria > Rhizobiales > Xanthobacteraceae > Bradyrhizobium > Bradyrhizobium jicamae_B. The sequence goes on from NZ_JAFCJX010000026.1 coordinate 20,261, forward strand.
CAAGCGCAGGCCTTGGCAGCGTCCCCGCCAGAATTTGACGGGTCTCAATCCAGCGCTGAACAGGGGGATGGTTCGATGCCTCCTGCGACACAGGATTTCCGTTATCTTACCCGGATTGTCCCGGTAGGCCGCAAGCGTCCAGAGCGGGCATCGGCACACCAGCAGCGTCGCTCGTTGGTCAGATTGACCAGACGCCCTGGGGTGGCTTGCCGGGTCGACTCGTAGCGGCTTCGGCGTTCACCACCTCACAGAATCCGAGCCGGCCCGCGCCGCCACGGCCGGCTCAACCGATCGGGCTCGTCAGCGGGGAACCGATGCCGGATCATCTTTTTCGGCTGCCGATCTGGGAACGATCCGAAAGCTCCGATCAGCGCGATGCGGATGACGCAGATTGGCTCATGCGCTTGCTCGGTCGCGGCCGCGCTCGTTAGTTTCTTCACCTCTGGCTCGATCGGCGGCTTTGCTGCGATCCGAACGTGGCCGTGTAGTTGTCAGAGATCCGAATGTTTCCATTGCACTTTCGCCACGCAGATTGCGTTCGTGGAATAGCAATCGCACGTCTGCGTTCAGACCTAGGGCTTTTACCATGACAAAAATGTCCACCTCCGATCTCAAGGCAATGCTCGCCTCCGAAAAGGCCAACGCGCTGGCCGCGATCACGGCTGCGCGTTTGGCCGAGGATCGCGCCGATGCGATGGACTATTATCTAGGTGACATGCGCAAGGACATGCCGGCGCAGGATGGCCGCTCGCGCGCCGTCTCGACCGATGTCGCCGACACGATCGAAGGGTTGATGCCCTCGCTGATGGATATCTTCGCCGGCTCCGACGAGGTCGTGCGCTTCGAGCCGGTCGGACCGGAGGACGAGGCGGCCGCGCAGCAGGAGACGGACTATGTCAATCACGTCTTCATGCAGCAGAACCCCGGCTTCATGATTCTCTATTCCTTCATCAAGGATGCGCTGCTGTCGAAGGTCGGCATCGCCAAGGTGTGGTGGGAGGAGCGCGAGGAGGAGAGTCGCGAGACCTACTACGATCTCACGGATGACCAGTTCGCGCTGTTGGCCCAGGCCGTGATGGAGTCGAATGGTGCAATGAAGATCGTCGAACATACCGTACATGGTGCCGCCGATCAGGTCGGTGGGACGGAAGCGACGAGTTGAAGATCCAAACCTGCCCGGAAGACCCCCGTGGCGGAATGCATGGAGGTTGGTGCATAGTTGGCGGCCGTCACTGAATTTCTCGAGGAACTACCATGGCTGCCGTTTTCTTTGTCATCGCTGCGATTGCCGCATTATGGTCCGGCATCAGGAGTGAAGTTCTTCGCCGTGAGCTCCTCGACTCGTCCCGACTCAGTTCCAGGACGAACTGATGTCGCGATATGCGCTTCATGTCTATGCGTTCGCGCGATCGACACCGTTAACGCTGCAAGCGACGTACATGAAGGTCTTGTACGGCGGCTGCGCGGCTGCCTTGAGCGGTTCGCTCGGCTTCTTCGCGGCAGGCAATGTTGTGTTCGGTTGCGTCGTGCTGATTGGCTTTCTCTGGTCCGCCTATCAGACTTTCAAATCCTGGAAAACCTTATCATGCGAACTATGCGCAGGCGGACGGCCGGGCACAGTAGGAAGACGGATGACGGCTGGGACTTGTGGCGGAGGGACGTTTGGCTGGCCGTGGGGCGGCGGGATCGGCGGTTACATCGACAGCCACGGCAGGCTGTATCCGCAGGCCTATGCAGGCACGCCTGGCTGGGGGTTGTCTGCCGGGATACGCCGGATCTTGAAGGATTGCTGACGGGAACGTCGGCATCGGGCAGCGTCGGACGCGGACGGGTTCGTGCCAATGTCGGGACAAGCGGAGGTGCCAGCGGTGTCGGCTTCGGGACGTCCGGTGTCGGCGTGACGTATGGGTTTGGACCCTACGAGATGTCCGATGACTATTCGCAACCCTGGAAGAAACCGTTCATCCGCGATACCGCTGCGGCTGCGGGAATCCCCAGCGGCAGGTAGGTCGTGTCAGCTTCCTCATCGCTTCGGAGGCCGTCGCCGTGATATCCTGTGGCTCGTATCGCATGGGGTATCAACTGCGCTCCAATCGATCATTGGTTCTTGAAATAGTAGACCGCATACACCAGCAGCACGCTGCCCGCGGCCATCCAGGCATACATGATCCGTTCGTTTCGAATTGCTCGCTTGAGATGTGCGCGACCCGCATCGGTCAGGCGCGCTGCGTCGATCTTTGTTGCACAGCCGGCGTCGTAGCCATCTAGATTGAAAATGCGTCCGAGCAAACGTACGGCGACAGCCAAGCCAGGACCGATAAATAAAGCGTCGATCAGCCAGAAAGAACCTTCACGCACTACGCGCGAGGGGGACGGCTGAACTGCCTCGTGCCGTTCGCCTGGGGCAATGTTTTCGAACACGGCCTCCGCGTCGCGTGCATTCAACGAGGCGAGAAAATACAGGCCACAAATCCAGACCACGATGGCACCGCAAAGTACGTTGGTCATCATCCTCCGGTTGCTCCGGTGATTATCGATATCGCAATGGATCATCACAACATGGCGCCACGCGCCGATCCATCCGTCTGATCTTGAGGATAGTGAGCGCCACCAAAGGTTTCAACTTGGGAGTTTGAGATGGCAGGAGAAGAAAGAAAGGTCCGGTGGCCGGACGGAGTGTCGCTCTCGATACCCGCCCCCTGGGGAAGAATCGGCGGCACCTATTATTGGAGCCCCGGCTCGCCAGATGCCCCACATCTTACGCTGATGCGCAGCTATGGCATGCCGGGGGCAGGGGCCAACGTAGTCTTCCGAAGACAGGGAATGACCTCGAGCGGCTGGGCCGTCACAAGGACCCGGCGGCCTTTATGGCCTAATGCTGGATTACTTACACAACCAGTGAAATCCGTTGCGTTTTGCGCCGCGGCAAGTCGCACGACATGACGCATCTTTCCACGTGAGAATATTGAACATGGCTGTATCCCTGCTTCCGGGGCCGGTGGCGAAGCCGCTCGCCCAACCCATTACACATGACGTCACCATCGTCACCACGCGCAAGCTCGCGCAGGCGAGGGTGATGGGCGTGCCGCCCGAGGAATTCGGGATCGAGCGCGGCGCGCGCAGCATCCGCGACTGCAATTATTGCTTCCATGAGGTGGTGACGAAGACCGAGGCGCAGCTGATCGCCGAAGGTTTTGATGCCGCACAGATCAAGGCGCTCAACGACTATACCGGTCATGCCAATGTCGAGACGCTGGCGCGCGATACGGCCGACGAGCATTTTGGCTTCACCGCGGGCGACGCGAACGCGGCGGCGCGATTGGTGCGGATCACCGAGCATTATGTGCGGATGGATTATGAGGGCAATGGAAGGCCGTGCCTCTACCAGGTGATCACCGGCGGCGACCAGGCCGAGATCCTGCGCAAGGATGGCAAAGACTGCATAGCGCCGTTCGATGCCATTCCCTTTGCGGCAACGACGCCGGTGCCGATGACGCACCGCTTCTTCGGCCGCTCGATCGCCGAGCTCGTCATGCCGCTGCAGCGCGAGAAGACGGCGCTGAAGCGCGGTGCGCTGGACAATCTCTACCTGCACAACAATCCGCGCGTCGAGGTCGCCGAGGCCAATGCCGGTCCGAACACGCTCGACGATCTCCTTGTGTCCCGGCCGGGCGGCGTGGTGCGCACCAAGACGCCGGGCGGCCTGAACTGGCAGACGGTGCCGGACATCACGACCTCGATCTATCCGATGATGCAGTATCTCGACGCCGAGCTCGAGAGTCGCACCGGCCTCGGCCGCCAGTCGCAGGGGATCGACGCCAACGCGCTGCAGAACCAGTCGGCGACCGCGGTGGCGCAGGTGTTCTCCGCCTCGCAGATGCGGATCAAGCTGATCGCGCGCGTGATGGCCGAAGGCGTGCGCGATATCTTCGCGCTGTTGCACGGTACGATCCGCAAGCACGGCCAGCAGCAACAGACCGTGCGGCTGCGCAACGCCTGGGTCAATGTCGACCCGCGGAATTGGAAGACGCGCGATGACATGACCATCAATGTCGGACTCGGCACCGGCGGCAAGGCGCAGCAATTTGCGCAGGTGATGGCGCTTGCCAACGTGCAGAAGGAATTGGTCACCGGCGGCAAGGTCAACATGGTCGGCGACCGCGAACTCTACAATACGGCGGTCGAGCTGACGCGCATCATGGGGCACAAGAACCCTGATCGCTTCTTCAACAATCCGACGGCCGTCAACCCGCAGACCGGCCAGCTTCTGCATCCGCCGCCGGCACCGCCGCAGCCACCGCCGGATCCGCGACTGCAGGCGCTGCAGGCAAAGGCCCAGGCGGATCAGCTCGCCGTCGCGCATCGTGCGCAGGTCGAGCAGCAGAAGGCCCAAGCTGATGCGATCCATCAGAAGCTCAAAGCCGAAGCCGAGATCGAGCTGGCGAAGATCAAAGCCGAGCTCGACGCGCAGATCAAGGTGTTCGATGCGCATCTGAAGGCTGCGACAGAAGCGCAGAAATCAGTGCGAGCCCTCGTACCAGGCTCGCGCAAGGCGAGGGACGGCCACCATTATGTTCCGGACCCGCAGCGGCCGGGCAAGTTCCTGATGGTTGTGCATCATGTCTGATTATTCTCTGGTGCCCGTCGATCATCAGCCGGACTTTGAAAACGTGTCGCTCGTTCCGGTCGAGCACGACCCATTCAGCGATGGCGGCGCGATCCAGCAGGCGCCCACGCAATTGGCGCAGATACCGATTCAACCTCCGCAGATCCAGCCGCAGGTTCAACAAGCGCAGTTTCAACAGCCTCAGGCACAGACTCAATCAACGCAGCCAGAGCCGCAACAGCTTGCGACGGGAGGGAACCAGCCAGGCGTCGATGGGGCGCCGACCGGCGGCGGCCCCAGCGGACCGAATACGGGCGCCGATCAGGAGGACCTCGTCAAGGTCGGCTCAAGCCGAGACCGCGGCCCAGGTGACGTACGTCAGAGAATAGTCGATCTCGCACGCGGTCATGTTGGCTCAGGCGCGTGGGACTTTTACGCCGCAAAGGGAAATTTTGGAGTAGGAAAAGACAAATGCAATCTGTTCGTGTATGAGGTTCTGAAGGACGCAGGAGCAAGCCCCGGTCTGCCGAATGGGCATTTTTGGAATCCCTATCCGCCTACAGCCGCGAATTGGGCTGATTCCTCATTTGCGATTCCGGGGTGGAGAGTGTTGAGTTCGGGAGAATCACCACAGCCGGGAGATGTGGTCGGACAGCGAATACAATGGCCGAACGGAGCGACAGGACACGTCATGATAGTGGGGCCGAATGCCAACTTCATCGGTGTTGGAGAGAGCGAAAAGGTCGAGAGCGTTGCATCAAAAATGATGGGAGGAATTTATCCTAATCCCAACGCTCGCCCCGGCGGCCTTCTGGTTTATCGTCGTTACGAGCCCTAGCATGCGGCGCTCTTTCATATGGCTTTTGCTATACTTCGGATGCTTTTTTTGTTCCTGTGTGGGAGCCGTTGCGGCTGAGCCATCCAAGGATGCTGGCGGTCTGTCTGACGCGGCCTTCCAATCTTATGCAGACAACGTGATTGCCTTCGAACGAAGTTACTATGCGATTTCACCAGTATCCGCCTATGGCTATATCGGCATGGAGAGCTTCGAGAGGATTGCTGACGCGAGTGTCGAGAACCCCGCGCTTTGCGTACGATTCCTCTCTGAAAAAAAGTATACGGAAAACCAGAGACGCGTGTCTCTTCTAGCGATGTATAAGCTCTCGGTTGATCAGTACGTGGCCTTCGTTCGAGATTTGGTTAAACTGCGCGACAATGGTCTGATATCTCCCGAAGAACTAAAGAGAGGCTTGTACCCGCGCTTGTCAGTAGACACGGTTTATGAGCACTACCAGGACGCGGGCGTGCGATTGCTTCTGACGGAAATCGAAGCGCGGGACGATATTAGTCCTTCCGACAAGGACGAGATACGCAGAATTCTTTCGGGCGAGGCGCTTGAGGAAAGACGAAGATTTGATCGAGAATGCTGTTCGGTGTTCCACTGAGCTGTTGTCCGTTCGCCGGCGCAAGCGGCGATAACGTGATCGACGCCGCGCCAACCGCAGTGGCGCAGGTGTTCTCGGCCTCGCAGAGGCGGATCAAGCTGATGGCCGCGCGTGATGGCGGAGGGCGTGCGCGATATCTTCGCGCGGCTGCACGGTACGATCCGCAAGCACGGCCAGCAGCAACAGACCGTCCGTCTGCGCAACGCCTGGGTCAATGTCGACCCGCGCGACTGGAAGACGCGCGATGACATGACCATCAATGTCGGCCTCGGCACGGGCGGCAAGGCGCAGCAATTCGCGCAGGTGATGGCGCTCGCCAACGTGCAGAAGGAATTGGTCATCGGCGGCAGGGTCAACATGGTCGGCGACCGCGAGCTCTACAATACCGCGGTCGAGCTGACGCGCATCATGGGGCACAAGAACCCGGATCGCTTCTTCAACGACCCGACGGCCGTCGATCCGCAGACCGGCCAACTTCTGCATCCGTCGCCGATGTCGCCATCGCCGCCGCCCGATCCGCGGCTGTTGGCGTTACAGGCAAAGGCGCAGGCGGATCAGCTTGCCGTCGCGCATCGCGCGCAGGTCGAGCAACAGAAGGCGCAGGCGGATGCGATCCATCAGAAGCTCAAGGCCGAGGCGGAGATCGAGCTGGCCAAGATCAAGGCCGAGCTCGACGCGCAGATCAAGGTGTTCGATGCGCATCTGAAGGCTGCGACAGAAGCGCAAAAATCGGTGCGAGCCCTCGTACCAGGCTCACGCAAGGCCAGGGACGGCCACCATTATGTTCCGGATCCGAAGCGGCCGGGCAAATTCCTGATGGTTGTACATCATGTCTGATTATTCTTTGGTGCCCGTCGACCACGAACCGGATTTCGCCGACGTTTCGTTGGTCCCGGTCGATCACGATCCATTCATTGCGGACGGAACTAATCACCCGGCCGGGATGCTGCCGAATGACCAGCCTCAACCGGCTGCTACCGGCGTTGATCTACCCGATGTCGGCGCGCCGGCCATTGGCAACGGTGGGCAATTTTCGGCCGGAACCGCGATCGGTAACAAGGCAGCTGACATCGCCAGTAAAATTGCCTTCGGAATGATGAAGCAAGTTGCCACGCTCCCGCAGCGCGCGATGGACGCTTCGAGAGAATCGTTTGCGCACACATATGGACCAGGTCCCAGCACGATCAGCGATTCCGACGTATGGGTAGATCCACTTGTCCCGATTGCTGCGGAGACGGCGATGATGATGGTGGGGCGTGTTGGAGCGCCTCGTGCTGGCACCGTTCTAACAGAAGCGAGGCCTTTGCTGGGTAGTTCGGATGCTCTGGCATCGCGATCGGCTTCGATCTATAGTCCGCCGACAAAATCGCCTCGTCCATTCGAGGCGGACTATCCCTCCGGAGCCTCGTCCGATGTCGCAGGAAAGCTCACCAAAGATATCGAAGGAAGAGATATTAAGGCGGGAATCGTTGTCGGCCGAAGAACGCTGGGCGGAGGGGATGAAGCCCTCACGCCAGCGCAACTTGACGCCGCAGCAACGGAAATCCTTGGCGGACCACCTTCGCAGGTGCCGGCGCGCGCACTTCCTCGAAATACAGTCGGGGCTTACCGAGACGCACGCGGACCGGACGGGCCGGAGCGTCGGATCGATATTCTCAGAGATCTGGAACCCGTCGCAAAAGACAGAGTAGTATTTCACGAGTTCGGTCACGCGATTGACAAAATCGCCGGGACGATCCGGACCAAGGGTCTGAGCAGAGAGCTCCGCGACGTCTATAACAGTCTCAACAATCCCACGCGAAACGCAGCCGGAACGGATGCAGTCGCCTACAACGGTACGGGCCGAACCCGGCCTTGGTCGCCCAAGGAGAGTGGCTATAAGGGTGACGATGTTGAGCGCGAATACGTGGCAGAAGCAATCCGCGCCTACATGACTGATCCCAATTACCTCAAGACGATCGCTCCCAAGACCGCTGCCGTCATCCGGAAGTTCGTCAACGATAATCCGCGCCTGAACAGAACCATTCAGTTCAACAGCGTCGCGGCACCTGTTGGCATCGGCGCAACGAACGGGGATTCCGACGATGACAGATGAATCGAGTTGACTCTACGGGTGGTGCTTTCGACGGCGCTGACGCGGATCATGGGGCACGAGGACCCGGATCGCTGCTTCAGCGGTCCGACGGCAGTCAATCCGCAGACCGGGCAGTCCGGCGCAATTGCTGACTTCATCGATGCGAAGCAACGTGGCGACTTGTCCGGAGCCGTGATAGCGGCGATCGGAATGATACCGGGTGCCAGAGGCGGAGGGCGCGCGGCGAAAACGCCCGCAATGGACCTGGAGTCGCGCTTGGCGCGTGCGCCGAAAGCTGCCGTCAGGCGCTCGCGCGATCCGTTGGGCTGGCCCGGTATTTAGCCTTGAGTATTGAACCTCCCAATCACGATCCCTTCACTGCAGAGCCTCACAATGACAATTGCCGATGAATCGAGACTGGACCAGGCGGTTGGCCGCGCGACCAGGGCCGAGTGCCTACTCGCCGACGATTTGCTGATCGAAGCATTCGAGACGCTCGAGGACACCTACACGACTGCGTGGAGATCCACCACGATCGACGATGTGTCTGCCCGCGAGAAGCTGTTTCTCGCGATCAACATCGTCGGCAAAGTGCGCGATCACCTCACCGCGGCGGTCACCAACGGCAAGCTGGCGCAGGCCGAACTGAAAGAGCTGGCGCAGACGGCTGAACGGAAGAAACGGTTTGGAATTTTGTAGTGCGCCGCAACCTCCGGGAGAGCGAATGACCTTGCTCCTGCATGGACCACGTTAGAGGATTTCGTATTCTCTTGGATGGGATGTAAGGGGCTTGACAATGTTCTTGTTTTGTTCAAGATGGGTGGATGCGCCAAGAGGTTGTGTCGTTGGTAAAATCTTGTCGGCGTCCAGCGCGTGCCGAGGCGTTCCAATCTTCCTGCTGAGGCGCGCTTCACGATGAATTTCTCCGCACGGCAATGGTGGGTCGGCTTTGCGTTGGATGTCGTTATCAAGGCCGCGCTGTTGTATTTCTCGGCCGTTCTCATCTCGCTTGGCGTCATCCTCACGGGCGGGATCGGACCTGCTATCCCCTTTGTCTTGATCGCGGTATCGATCTCTGGTCTTTATTTTCTTTGCCTCTTCTTTGGTGAGAGGTTCGTAGCCTGGCTTGGATCAGCCGATCCGGAACGTCGCCACGCGTTCAGACCTGCGCTCGTGCTGATCTTTACCAACGTCTTGTTCGTCGTGAGCTTCACGGTCCTCGTGTCGGCCACGGGTAACTTCTACGACAACGTGATCCTTAGCATGATTTTGACGGCGAGCAATTTGCCGGCGATCCTGCTTGTCGCGGCTGCTCGTGGTCTCGCAGGTCGTTTGAAGGGCTTACGCTGATGCCGGGATTGTCTGGTGAAATGCTCCGTGCTCTTTGTCGGCTCTTCTGTGTGATTTTGCTCGCGCTAGCGATGTCACCAGACCGAACGCATGCGCAGGTGAACGTCCAACAGTCCCGGTCCAGGGGCCTCTCGACCCTGGAAGGTCTGCCTCACTCATCGCTACCTAGGGGAGCCTTCAAGGGCTGGTGCGGCCAAAACGATCGGTTTCTCCTGGACGTGGACGGCCATCTCGAGGCCTACGACGCCAGAGCGGGGGTCAAGGCTGCGACGATCTCCGTTTCATCCGAGTGGACATGGCAATGTCGCAGCGACGGCCAGCAGTTCGTCTATCTCAGTATGGGAAATATGACCCGGATCGATATCCAGAGTGGAGACAGCCGATTGCTTGCGTCATTCGAAGCGCAAGAGCCTCAGAGAACTGTATTGTCACTGTCACCGGATTTTCGGAGTGTTGCGACAACCGTTCCGCTAAAGTTCATGACCGAAGCCGATCGGTTGAAGGTGATACTTGTGGGACAGGAAAAGTTGAAGGCAACGGGCGAACATGTGCAGTGGATCGGCTGGAGCGGGGATGGTTCGCGAATTCTCGTCGGATATCCTTCATCTCTCGAGATTCTTGATGGAAGCGGCGCAAAGATCAGTTCAGGGGCGCGACCTAAGGCGGAAGTTCTACATGATGCCTGGTTCGACGATCGTCAGGAGTCGGTCATCCTTCATATGGGGCCCGAACAACAACGTCAGGGAATGATCTTTCGTTGCCATGCGGTGCCGTGGAAATGTGATCGTGTCCATTCACGCGTCGAATCCGTTTCTGTCAGTGGACAGGGGATCGTGGGAACGGTCGAGCCTCTCGGCAAGACGATCGTGCCAGATGATGATTCAATCATCTTTTATCCAAGGTATGCCGCGGTGATCAGAAATCCTGCTTCTACCTCGTTGGTACGCCAAGTTTACACAACGACCAGGGAGCATTGGGGATTCGAATTGAGTATTTCGCCTTCCGGCAATTGGGCCATTCTTCACTGGAGAGACGAACACCAGCCTGGCTGTGGGACCGGCTTGCAGTCACGCAACTGTGCACAAGGGATCCTAGTAGACATATCAAAGGCATTTAAATGAACGAATCCTACCGCCCTTATATTCCTCCGAGGCCTCCTCGTCCGTTTCAACGTAACTCCGAATATGGTTGGCGTACGCATCCCGTGACCGGCGAGCAAAGGTTTCATGCCGGGGTCGACTACCGCGCACCTGCAGGAACGCCCATTCCGGCCTTGACCCCTGGCGAGGTAGTTTATTCCGGCTTGAATGAGGGATACGGCAATACTGTCGTCGTCAGGACGACCAATGGCTACAGTCTTTATGCCCACATGCAGGATGGTGCTCCGCTTGCACAAATCGGAGATAGAGTTTGGCCGGGGGATGTCATTGGTCACGTCGGAAGCACCGGCACGTACTCGACCGGAAACCATCTGCACTATTCCATCATCACCAGCGGAAAGTCGAAGCCTGACGGCAAGGGAGAAATTGGTTCCTACGGCAAAGGAGAAATTGGCTTTAACGTCGATCGGGACCACACGGCAAATCCCGACAAATTCGATACGGCAATCCACTATCCGAACGAGACCTTACAGGCCGGTCGCGCAATGTTTGGTCCCACCGATACGAACGATGCCCTGGCGTTCGGTAGCCGTCGTGGCCCCTTGATTGCTGCTTCTCCGCTTCATCAATTCGGCCTCTCTACACCCGACACCGGTATTTCGTTCGATGATCGCTTCGGAAAATGGACCCCGACTTCAGTGGATAATTCGGTCACCGCACCAGCTCAGGCCGCACCTCGGGGATTGCCGAGCCTGCTTCAGGACTATCTCGAGGCGAAAAGGGCGCAGGCGGACAGCGGGCCGGCGTCGGCGTTGCCCAATTTTCCCGATGACGACGAAAGTTCCTTCGCCAATCGCTTCGGCGGCAGGCCGCCGGTGCGGAGACTAGTTCGCATTTCGACCAGCTATCAGAAATAGAAGAAATTCGTATTAATCGATAAAACGCCATCATCCGACTTGACACGTCGGGCAAATCAGTGGCATACTATCACCATCGAAAGTTCTGAGCCCGCGCCGGCAACGGTCGCGGGCTTTTGATTGCGCCGACCCTGCGTGATGCGCAGGCGCCACGGCGGAGACGAGGGCAGGGCGAACCGGAACCGTGCTTCCGCGCCATCGTGCCTCCCGAGCGCTCATCCACCAGAGATCATCTCGTCCGCATCATCATAATCAGGCTGCCGCACGTTTGCGGCGCACCGCGTTGTGCTGCCGCGGACAACGCAAGGACCAACCTATGGCTCTCCCTACCAACACCGTGACCACCTATGCCGCGATCGGCAACCGCGAAGATCTCAGCGACATGATCTATCGCATCGATCCGACCGATACCCCGTTCATGAGCGGCGTCGACAAGGAGAAAGCGTCGGCCGTCAACCATGAATGGCAGACCCAGGCGCTAGCGGCCGCCGACAACACCAACGCCAAGCTCGAAGGCGACGATCCCACCGCCAACGCGCTGGTGCCGACCGTTCGTCTCGGCAACCTCTGCCAGATCTCCTACAAGATGGCGCAGGTGTCGGGCACCCAGCAGGCCGTCGATCATGCCGGTCGCGACAACGAGCTCGCCTACCAGGAAATGTTGCGCGGCCTCGAGCTCAAGCGTGACATCGAGACGATCGTGGTCGGCACCAACCAGACCAAGGCGGCCGGCGCCGTCGGCACCCCGCGCAAGACGGCGTCGGTGCTATCCTGGATCTTCAGCAATACGTCGAAGGGAACGGCGGGTGGCGCTGCGGATCCCGCGGCGGCCGACGGGACGGGTACCCGTACGGACGGCACCCAGATCGCCTTCACCGAAGTGCGGCTGAAGACCGTGCTGTCGTCGATCTGGACCAACGGCGGCAAGCCCGGCACGATCATGACCGGCGCCTTCAACAAGCAGGTGTTCTCGACCTTCACCGGCCGGTCCACCGCAATCGAAGAGGCGAAGTCCAAGAAGATCGTGGCCTCCGTCGACGCCTACGAATCGGATTTCGGCAAGCTCAAGGTGGTCGCGAACCGCTTCCAGCGCCCGCGCGACGTGCTCGTGCTCGAGATGGACAAGTGGGCGGTCGCCTATCTCAACGGCCGCAACATGGTCTCGATCCCGCTGGCGAAGACCGGCGATTCCGATCGCCGCCAGGTGCTCGCGGAATACTCGCTGGTGGCGCGCAACGAGAAAGCATCCGGCGGCGTGTTCGACAACACGACGTCCTGATCTTTCGTCATCGCCAGGTTCAACCGGGGCGGCCTCTGGCCGCCCTTTTTCTTTGGAGAGCGAAACATGCCAGTTCCCGGCAACCGTACCATCAACACGTCAGATCTGACGGCCTATACGCCGTCCTGCGGCACCACGCCCGTCGCCGCCTATATTCGCGTTCCCTTCCGTTGCCGGTTGCTGAAGGCAACGGGGATCCTGGGCGGCGCCATCACCACCGCCGACGGCACGATCACCGTCGCCGCCAACGCCACCACGCTGACGACCTTCGCCGTCACCCAGGCCGGTTCGGCCGCGGGGCAGCTGTTTTCGTCGACGCCGGCGTCGCCGACCTATCTCAACGAGGATGACGTGATCGTGCTCACGCCGTCGGGCGCCTCCGGCGCCTCGATCCCGATGCACTTCTCGATCTCGGTGAGGGCAGCCTGATGTCGTTCTTTCCCAAGCATCAAGCCTCGCGCACCGGCGTGACCCAGACGATCGCGTATGACTCGAGTGTCGGCGCCACCAATCCGTTCGGCGTCGAGACCTACCAGGTGCGGCTGGTCGCGAATTCGGCCTGCTGCTACCGGATCGGCGACGGCGTCCAGACGGCAACCGTTGCTGACAATTTCCTGCCGGCGAACGCCATCGAATACGTCATCGTCTCGCCGGGACAGCGCATCGCCGCCCTCAAGGCCGCGACCAACGGCCTGGTCACCGCGACCGCGGGCACGCTCTGGATCACGGAGATGTCGTGATGGACGGCGTTTTGATGCGGCCGCACTTCGACAGCAACGGACAGGATCTCTCGATCGAGCACGTTCAGGACGTCGAGCCGATCCTGCGCTGGAATCGCGAAGCGCGCCGCGACGAGCAGCACAGCGATTGGGGGCGTCACGTCGCGCGCATCCCCAACGTCATCTACGTCCGGTGGCTCAACGAGGAGCATGCCCGCGGCAACACGACGCTGCGGATGTTCTCGCCGGAATTCGACCTCGTGGTCCAGCGCAAGCTGGATGATCCGGAATGGGCCTATTTGCGGACCGATCGGCCGAAATTGCAGGCCGGATGGACAGCGGAGGCGTCATGACAGGAATCGTGGACTATGCGTCGCTGCAGGCGGCCGTCACCGAATATCTCGCCCGCGATCAGGACACGACCCTGATCGCGCGGATTCCGACTTTCATTCAGCTCGCCGAGGCGAAGTTCAATCGCCAGCTGTTCGTCCGCCAGATGGAGCAGCGCGCGACTGCACTGGTCAATCTCGCCTCGGACGAGCCGGAGTTCATATCGTTGCCTGGCGACTTCCAGTCGATGCGCCGGGTACGGCTGTCGAGTGAAGCGGGAAAGCCGTGCCTCGAGTTCAGGTCCGGCACCCAGCTTGACGAATACCGCTTCGGGATATCTGACGTTGCGGGGCAACCGCGCTACTTCACCGTGTTTGGCGACGAGATCGAGCTCGCACCGACACCCGACGATGCCTACACGATCGAGATGGTCTATCGCAGGAATATCCCGCCGCTCGCGAGCAATGACCCGAACTGGCTGCTCTCGCTCGCGCCTGACCTCTATCTCTACGGCGCGTTGCTGGAATCGGCTCCATATCTGAAGGACGACAGCCGCATCCAGACCTGGGGCCTGGGTTTCTCGACGGCGCTGAACGATCTCAACAATCTCGGCCTGACATCGACCTTCAACGCGGGGCCGATGACGATCCACGTGTCGGGACAGGTTGTCTAAAGGGAGAGCGAGCCAATGGCTGCATTCAACAAGTTCTTTTGCTTCGTGCAGGACGTCGCGAACGCGCTGCATGACATGAAGACCGGCACCGCGCAGGTGTACAAGGTCTATCTCACCAATACCGCGCCGGTGACATCCAACACCGTCTACAACACGCCTGCCGACCTCTCGACCGCCAACGGCTACACCGCCGGCGGCGCCTCGATCGGAACGATCACCGGCTCGCAGACCTCGGGTACGTTCAAGTTCATCGGCGGTACCGATCCGTCCTGGACGGCGTCCGGCGGATCGATCGGCCCGTTTCAGTATGCGGTGCTCTACAATTCGACGTCGTCGACCAAGCCATTGATCGGATGGTGGGACTACGGCACCACGCTGACGCTCACGAACGGCAACACGTTCACCGTCGATCTCGACCAGGTCGCCGGCATCTTGACGATTACCTGACATGGCAGCATTTCTCGATGCGTGCCGGTTTCTTCCCACGGCGGGTGGGACCGGCGACTGGACCTATTCATCCGCAGTCGGTGGTTATCTCAGTCCGGCCGGCGCGGGCGCGGCCAATGGTCAGGTCTACAAATACCGCGCCGAGAGCGCGGATCTCACGCAATGGGAGATCGGCGAAGGCTCCTGGAACAGCTCGTCTGGAATCCTGACGCGCATCACGGTGCTGTTCAATTCAGCCGGTACCACGGCGAAGATCAACTTCAGCACGGTCCCGCAGGTCGCCGTGGTCGCCTTGAAAGAGGATTTGCTCGCCATCAGCGAAGCGAACAGCTTTACGACGGCGCAAAAAACGCAGGCTCGAACGAACATCGGCATGTCCGATGGACATCTGCCGGCAGAAGCGAGCAGCGGCACGGCGAATTCGGGCGAGCTCGGAGAAGAGGGCCATACCAGCGCGTCGACGGCCAGCAACTATTCGTCCGGCGTTGCACAGAACGTTCTGAGCTTCACACTGCCTGCCGGCGACTTTGAGGTGACGGGTTGGAATGATTTCTCCGGCTCGGGCGCTACTCAAACATCGGACTGGAACACAATTATCTCGAGCCAATCGACGCCGACCGTCAGCAACAACGGTACGTTTCCGGGGGGCGTCAACCACACGCGCATGCCGGCAGACTTTGACTACTCCCTGCGGCAACAGATTGGACCGGTGCGCGTGTCGCTGTCGGCGTCAACGACGTTCTACATGCACGGCGCGGTGACGATCTCCTCCGGCACCGTCTACACCAGCTTTGGCTACGTGAAATGGAGGCGGGCGCGCTGATGGCATACAATCCTTCGCAGATTCTTTCGGCGGTGCTGAGCCTGAGACCCGGGCTGGAGGTGCACGCCGATTTTGAGCTCGCCGATCGCAACGACGGAAGAGGGCCCTTCATTGCCGTCTGGAACCGGGCGGACGTCGCGCAACCATCGCAAGCCGAGATCGAGGCCGTCGACACCCAGACGCTGGCTGGCGCCGAGCAGACCGTGTCGTCGCAAGACCTCATGGCGCAGTTCACGCCGGACGATGCAACACGCATTCAGGCGGCGATTGCCAGCAACGCATCCCTGTGGCTGTTGTGGCAGTCGCTGACGGCACAGCGCGACCCTATGCTCGTTGCTGGCGCGAGGTTTCAGCAGGGTTGGCAAGCCTTGGTTGCCGTGCTTGGTGCTGATCGCGCTGCAAAAATCGCCGCTGCTCTAACTATCCTGCCCTGACATGTCGTTACTCGGCTTTGATGCAGTCGGCCGATTGGCGCTGGCTCAACTGCCGGCGCTGCAGGCCAATGTCCTGCTGGCGTCGCCCGCGACTTACAGCCTTTCAGGTCAGTCCGCGCTGTACAAGACGATCCAGCCATCCAACACGGTCGCCTTTACGCTGACGGGCGCCAGCGTAGCGCCAAAGGTCGCGCTGACCGGAGTCGTTCAATCTTATGCCGTGGCTGGAAGCGCGATCACGGTCCGGTGCACGTGCCCGGCGGGTCTCGGCAGTTACGTCGTTGCGGGATCTGCCTCGAGGTTTGCCATACGTCAACCCTCCGCGTCGGGATCCTATTTGACGACAGGCAGGAATGCGCCGCTCGGCGCCTTCTTGTCGGCAGGCCGCGGCGCCTATCTCGTCACCGGGTATCCGTCCACCTACACGCGCGACTTTGAGGCGTGGTTTCCGCGTCCGTTCGACGCGGATGAGTGGAGCACGGCCGCCGTTGCGGATGAGATCTGGTCAGCGCGTGCGGCGCAGGCCGAAAGCTGGATTGCTGACGCCTCATCGGCCACGTCCTGGGCGCCGGCAGTCAAGGAAGCCGAGACCTGGTCGGCTGAGTAAGCAAACGGAGACATCCCGGTCTTCCGAGATGCCTCGCTTCACATCGCTGCACTCCCTCAATCCGGATTAATCAAACGATGCCGCTTCTTGCCACCGGCGATTATCGCCCCGATGTCAGCGACTATGAAGGCCAGGCGACGCGCAACATCCTCAACGTGATCCCGCGTGGCGATGGCTACGGTCCGTTTCCAAGTCTGTCGGTTTATACTTCGCCCTTGCCGTCCGCCTGCCGGGGCGCGTTCTATGCGCTGAAGTCTGACGGCACGGTCATCACCTTCGCCGGCACGGCAACAAAGCTCTATCGGCTCAACAATACCGATTTCAGTTGGACAGACGTTTCCAAGGGCGGCGGAACGTATACAGCTCCTACTTTTGCGGGGCAGGCCGCCAATTGGCAGTTTGCACAATTTGGCAATCTGGTCTTCGCGACACAGGCAAATACCGTCTTGCAGGTTTACGACCTGTCCTCATCTGGTGCCTTTGCTGATTGTGCCGGCTCGCCACCTCAAGCGGCTTACATATCGGTGGTTGGCCGTTTCCTTGTGTTGTCGGGCCTCTTATCAAATCAATACCGGATCCAATGGTGCGGCTTGAACGCCACGACGACATGGACAAGTGGTGTCAATTCGTCTGACTTTCAGGACTTTCCGGATGGCGGCATTGTCCGCGGAGTGGCGGGCGGCGAATACGGCATCATCTTTCAGGATCAGGCCATCAGGCGGATGTCCTATGTGCCCGGTTCGCCAATCATCTTCCAGATCGAACGCATCACGCAGGACAAGGGGCTCTATGCTCCATACTCAATCATCCGAGCCGGTGAAAAGATTTTCTTCTATGCCGGACAGGGCTTTCACAAGATCGAGCCCGGCGGCGTGCCTGAACAGATCGGTCGCGAGAAGGTCGACCGCACGTTCCTGGCCGACCTCGACAAGGGCAATCTCCAGCTCTTCATGGGCGCTGCTGATCCACGCAGCACACGCGTCTATTGGGCCTACAAGTCCGTCTCCGGCGCCGTCGGCACATCCTACGACAAGCTGCTTGGCTACGATTTCCTGCTCGATCGATTCTTTCCGATCGCGACCAGCGGAGAGTATCTGCTGGGCGTGTCGCAGACCGGCCTGACGCTGGAGAACCTCGACGCCATTTCGTCGTCCCTGGACGCGCTGACGCTCAGCCTGGACGCTTATGCCACTGCGGTGCAGCCGGAGATCGCGCAATTCAGCAGCTCGCATGTGCTCGGTTTCTTCCGCGGCCAGAATCTGGAAGCGACGATCGAGAGCGCGGAACAGGGCACCGATGAGAACCGCATCACGATCCGTGGCTTTCGTCCGGTCACCGATGCGGCCACGCTCTACGGCTCGGTCTCGTCCCGCGACACGCCGTCGGCAGTGCCATCGGCGGGCACCGAGGTGCTCGTCAACGCCAGGACGGGCCGTTGCGACCTGATGCAGGACACGCGCTATTCGCGCTTCAAGGTCCGCATCCCCGCAGCGACGTCGTGGACATTCTGCGCGGGCGTCGTGCCCGACGTCGTGCCGAGCAGCCCGCTATGACTGCATACGTTCCGGGCATTACCGAGACAGATCTGAAGAAGATCGTGCTCGCGATCCAGAACCTTGCTGCCGGCCGTTCGAACGCAGTTGGCACCGTAACGCTGGCAACGGGCGCAACAACCACCATCGTCTCAACGCCGAACTGCACATCCGGATCGACACCGATCCTGACGCCAGCCTCCGTAAACGCCGCGACCGATCTCGGCAACGGCACGCTCTATGTGAGCACGGTGGCGAACGGGTCGTTCACGATCACGCACGCGAATTCGGCGACGACGGGGCGGACGTTTTTGTGGGCGGTGTTGGGTTAGTTGATCGGAGCGCAGGCAGAGTCCGAGCGCTCACTTTTTCAGAATTCGTACAATGATTATGGAGTTTCATGGAATGCCTGGTTTTAGGTTTGGGCCTACATTTGGAAAGTCGCCTCTTCCCCCACCGCCTCCGCCATACGGAGAAGCCGACCCATCGTCGCCGAATCACGTGGCTTCTCCTGAAGCGCGCGCGCTGTGGAGGTTGTTGCGGCCTCTATTCGAAAGACCCGAGCCAACTGTCAGTCCTTACCAGCCACAACAAGAATCAGACTCGGGAAGATTGCCGAGTGGAGAGGGGAGTCCCGAGCCGGGTCCACCGCCTCGACCGAATGAGCCCGACGGTGGAATATTTGCGCTATTGCTTGCCGAGAGTCTGCGGCGATACGGCTTGGACTGGCCGAATAGGACTGCGCCGCCGGTCGATCCAAATCGTCGGACGCTCGACCGCGTTGATGTCACCGATGCGAAGCGAGGACCCAAGGTTGGTTCCCCGCCGTTAGTGCCGGACGGCACGCCGATCGAGTTACGAGAAGAGGAAGAAACTGTTCCTCAAACATCGGAAGGTGGCGGCAATAGAGATAGTAAGGAGTGCAAGAAAGAATGGGCCGACGCTATGGAAAAATGCGAAACGGCAAACAGAAGCGGGGAAGCACAAAGGATTCCTTCTCGGTATAGCTGGTTTCCCGACAAGCCTTTTGATGTCAAGAATTGTGCTGGCAACTTTGTCACAAAAGATTGTGGTGGGAAATTCTCGGTTCCACTGAGTCCGGAAGAGAGGGCGCAGCGCAACAACGAAATGATCCGAAGGATATTGGGGCGTTGACGAGCCCAGCCCGCGTACAATCCTTGGGACGTTGGTTATGTCTCCCCAGGCGGCATTAATGCTCGTCTGTGTCGACCCTGAGCGAGTCCGCGAAGTATGGCCTCTTGTCTCGGCGCTCTTGAGATCGGCATGTTGTCGAACTGAGTTGAGCGCATTCGGGGACATAGAGGCAGATGTCCTCTCCGGCCGCAGTCTGCTTTGGCTCGCATGGGACAGCTCCGCCATCAAGTCCGCGGCGGCGACGGTCTTAATCAACACCGAAGCCGGGCGCGTTTGCATCATCACCGCCTGCGGTGGCCGAGACATGAAGTGCTGGCTGCCGCTGATCGATGGGATCGAGGCCTATGCCAGCGACGAAGGCTGCACGCGTGTCCGCATCTATGGCCGGAAGGGCTGGCTGCGTGTGCTTGAGGGTTATCGCCAAAAGCACGTTATCATGGACAAGGAATTGATGTCGGTAACGGAAGCAGACGCCCGCAAAGATGAGCTGAATCCCTCGGCGGCATCGACTGCACCATCGATGCAGTCTCTACCAGGCCAGCGTTAGTATTCGACGACGACTTTGGTCCAACCGCGCGCCGGCGCGCGCTGGCGTATGACTGCCTGATTCACTGACCAAAATGACATCATCGAAAGGAATAGAATGATGGGTGGACAATCTTCATCGACCCAGACGCAGCAATCGCAAACGACGCCGTGGACGGCTGCTCAGCCGATGCTGCAAGGTATCCTCAGCCAGCTCAACACGGGCCTTGGTAACACCGGTCTGACGTCCGCAGAAACCGGCGCGCTCAACACGCTGCAGAGCAATGCGGCGCTCGGAAATCCCTATGCCGGGCAGATCGGCGGCTACGCGCAGTCGCTGTTTGGCGGCGGCGGTGCCAATGCGCAGGCCGGCAACGTCCGGGACAATCTGACGACGTTGCGGTCCCAGATCACGCCCTATGCGAATGGAAGCATGATCGGCAACAATCCAGCGCTCGCCGCGCAGCTGGCGCAGATCCAGGCTGACGTTGGCAACAGCGTCAACTCGCAATTTGCGGCCGCGGGACGCGATCTCAGCGGCGCCAATCAGATGGCCTATGGCCGTGGGGTCGCCGCGGCGGAGGCGCCGGTCATTGCCGCGCAATACAACCAGGACGTCAATAACCAGATCAATGCCGCGAATGCCCTCTACAATGGGGGCAATACGACGGCGAACACTTTGTCCGGCATGCAGCAGAACTATCTCGCCAATCAGGGGCAGGGCGTGACCGCAGCGCAATCCGCCCTCGATGCGCAAAATTACGGTGCTAATGCCACGCTGGCGGAAGAGGCCCAGCGCCGCGGCATTCCGGTGCAGGCGCTCAGCCTGCTCGCGCAAATCGGCGTTCCGATCGGCCAACTTGGCCAACAGTCGAATGGCACGTCAAATACCACGCAAGAGATGTCGGGGGCCGACCAGTTCGCGAAGCTCGCGGGCGGCATCGGCAGCATCCTCAAATTCACGCCGTCTGACATGCGACTGAAGGAAGACGTCGCGCCGGTCGGCCAGCTGTTCGACGGCACGCCGGTCTATGGCTATCGCTACAAGGGCGCGCCCGCCTACCACATCGGACTGATGGCTCAGGATGTCGAGCGAAGCGCGCCGCATGCCGTGATCGAGATCAACGGCTACAAGGCGGTCGACTATCGCGCCGCGACCGAAGCATCGCGAAAGATCGGCGAGGTCGGCTAATGGGATTGTTTGATAATTCCTTTGATTTTGATCCGGCGCAGTTCGCAGTTGGCGGTGGATTGCTGGGGCGGCTGGAGGCGATGCAGCCGTTCAATCAGTTCTTGCCGGGAGACGGCTTTCCGTCCCCACCCGTGTCGCCGAATACACCGGCAGCTGTTGCAGTTTCCGGCGGTCCGACCGGCCCGGCTCCCCAGAAGCCGGTTCAGTCGCCACTCCTGACACCTGACTACGGTCAGATCGCGCCCATGCCCATCGGTGACTATCTGATGCCCCGCTTCGGTCGTGCCGAGCAGCCGGCTCTTGCTCCCGATTTCGCAACGCGACTGAGCGCCGGATTTCAGAGTTGGGCGCATACGCCGGTCGGAAATCCCTTCGCTGGTCTCGCCAACGGCATTGCCGGCTTCAATTCAGGCCGGCGTGTGGTCGATCCCGGCGCCAAAGCGGCGGATGACGGTCCTGAAACGTTATCGCCGGCGCAGCCGTTGATTCCGAGCACCCGGATCTTACCACAGCCTGCAGACCCGCGACGGAGGTTCCGACATGGCCGATGAATCTGATCTCACTGGCGCGGCGTTTGATCTCGCAAGTGCCGGCTACAAATCCATGCCCGATCCAAAGCAGCGCGAGGAAGGGGACGCGATCGGCGGTGACAGTGGTTCATTGCGGGAGGCCGCGAGCCGCATTGCAACACCGGAGGATGAGGTCGCTGTCAGGCGATACAGAGATGCAGAAGGCAGACCGGCCGCTTCGAACGAGGCGGTGACGCTCGAGCGTGCCAGCCGCGACTATGCAGCTGCAGTCGCTGCCGAACAATTCATAACAGAGAGCGAAGACGCGCAGGACCTCGCGGCGCGGGTTGATGATCTGCGCGCCGAGGCCTTGGCGAACAATCCTGACGCGGCCGAGTTCTATGGTTTCGAATTGCCGGAGACGAAGGTCGACCGATCAGGATCTGCGCGTGGCGAGTCCGATCCGCAGACCGGCGAGCAAAATTCTCCAGGTTTTGGTGACGAGCTCGATCCGGAATTGGCAAGAGCGCTGCAGCATCCGCAGGTGCGGCGAGCCATTGAGGAAGAGATCGCCGCGATTCACGAGGTAAGACAGGATTATGCCGACGCACTCTCGGCGGCAAGCCAGGTCGCGCAGGCCAGCTTCATCAGCCAGTTTCCCGAACTCGCAGCCGTCCCGCCTGAGAGCCTTCCCGGCGTCCTTGAGCAAATGTCGCGGCAGGAGCCGGATAAATTTGCCCGAGTCCAGGCTGCCGTCGCGGCGACGGAGCAACTCAGCGCCCGACAACGGCAAGAGGACGCCCGGCGGACCGAGATCGCCCACCAGAACTTCCTGGCCTTTGCGAAGGCGGAGGACACGCGGTTCGACGGCATGCTGAAGGGAGAGTCGCCCGAGACCCAACACGCCGTGATGCAGGAAATTATTTCCTCGGCGAAAGCCAGCGGCGTCGAGCCTGCCGAGCTGAGGCGTCTCTTCAACAGCGAGCCATTGATGCGCAATGCGATCTTCCAGCGCATGATGTACGACGCCGGCAAATATCGGTTGATGATGAAGGCGAAAGATGCTGCGACCAGCAGACCGATACCTCCCGTGCAACGCCCTGGTGCGGCTTCGAGCCGGGCGGAGCGGGCAAGCGCTGACATGAAGGCTCTAAATGCCCGGCTATCGAGCTCGGGCAACATCAAGGATGCCGTCGCGCTCTACAATGCGCGAAGATCAAGCCGAAGTTGACACGTGCATTTTCCTGGAGAGATGAAATGCAAGACGATCGTAGCTTTATCGAGCGTGCTGACGCGGTAGCCAAGAAAGTGTATGGCGAACCGATGTCAGCTGACCGGATCGCCGATAACTTTGCGCTCTACGGACTGAACAAGCGTGCTGCCGCATTGGAGCAGCTGGATGACGAGCTGCGAGGCGACATCGACTCCGGTTCGCACAATCTGCGGCGTCACGTGAAGCTGGTGACGCTGCGTCGCAAGATGGCCGATGTCCATCACGCCCTGCGCAAGGCGCGGCGCTGACACGCGTGGCTGGTCCCGGCAATCCGGTGCTGGCGGCGCTGGCGCAAGCGCGCCGCGCGGCTGCGCCGATGTTCGTGCGCTGGTGCGAGTTGAGGGCGCTCTCGCCGTTCCCGGCCGCGCCTGCCACCGTTGCGCGATTTGTTGCTGATGGCGCGCCCATCGGCATCGCGCGGCTTTGGCCGGCGGTTCAGGAGATTTCGCGGCTGCATAGCTCGGTCGGGCTTGCCGATCCGACGCTCGGCGCGGCGATCAATAGCGCCATCAGCGACATTGCCGGAATCGATCCGCCGCGGTCCTGGCCGGACGATCAGAAGCGGCGCTTCAGATTGCTGCCATACGATATGCAGGCCTTCGTGGCAGCGCACGACATGCGTCGCGAGAAGGCGCTCCGGCGCGCACAGAACGAGGCCGCCGCCGCGCGACGGAGCCTGCTGGCCCATCAGAAGGCGCAAAGCAAAACGAAACCGGAGATCAACACTGATGAAACAGATGCGCACACCGCCACTCGAGGTTCGGATCAAGGAGATCCAGGCGGAAGTCGAGGCGATCATTGACGCACGCGCCCAAGCCGTCGCGCGCGATAGCCCCGGCGTTCCGATCGGCGTGATCCGCAACCTCCTGACGGCACGGGCGCCGGCCTGTCCCTGCTCGCAATATCTTCAACTGGGACGCGCCGAATAGCGTTTCCCGGAAAATCCGTGACATCAAACTCAAAGGCGATCACGCGGTGGTCGCCGGTTTTCATTGATGGGGAGAGCGCATGACGTTCTATAAATGGTCGCAGGTTGCCGCAGCCGACGCGACAGCCGACAGTTCGATCAATTGGCAGGAAGGCCAGGCGCCGTCGAGCGTCAACGACTCCGCACGCGCGATGATGGCGGCGCTCGCAAAGCATCGCGACGACATTGGCGGTCCGCTCACTTCGAATATAGGCAACGCCCTGTCGGTGTCGACCTATCAGCAGTTCGACACTCTCGGGCACCTCGCCAACCAGCTCATTTCATTTCGCTCGAATAATACCAACACTGGGGCTTCGACCCTCTCAATTGATGGATTGGGAGCAAAGCCACTGCGTCTTGCCCCGAATGTCGAGACGCCAGCAGGAACAATTCTTTCGGGCGTTCCGTACACGGTCGTCTACAATCTTGGCGATGACTGCTTTTATTTCTTCAACTTCTTCGGCAATCCGTACAATGTCCCGATCGGCGGCGGGATGGACTATTGGGGGACGACGACGCCGAACAGCTCGTTCGCTTTTCCCACGGGACAGGCGATCAGTCGTACCGTCTATTCGGCGTTATTCGCGATCATGGGTACGGCTTACGGTAGTGGCGACGGCACCACGACGTTTAACCTTCCGGACAAGACTGGCCGCGTCTCAGCGATGAAAGAGGGATCGGCTACCCGGTTGACCTCCTCCTACTTTGGCGGGAATTCCACGGTGATAGGCGCAACCGGCGGCCTTGAGAACCACACGCTGACAACTGCGCAACTTGCAGCTCACACGCACAATAACTCGCTGACTGATCCCGGCCACAATCACTCCGGCAACATCGGGGGCGCCAACATCAACGTAACCTCATCAGGCGCCGCGCTCGTCATGCAGCCTGGTGGAAGTGTTGGATCTAATACGACCGGAATCACAATTACTAACGCGAGCGCTGGTAGCGGAAACGCGCACAATAACGTGCAGCCGACGATCATCTGCAATTACATTATCCGCATCATTTAACGAACGAAATCTTGATGCACTTCCCTTCGAGATAGGAAAGGCACTTCCCGCCTTCTGGCGGTGGAACGAACCACCAGATAAGCAGCCAAGAAACGGTCGCAATCGCAACTAGCCAATAGCGCATTGCGGATTTCTACCACCCCAACCCAAGATAGAGCAACCCATGACAGACCTCGTAGCCCTCCGGGCAGCGAATGCGAAGCGCTGGCTGGATATGAAGGTCACGCGGAGCTTTAACAGCGTAGCCCAGCGGCTCGTCGCCCCTCAGGCCAGGGTGCGGTATCAGGTTGTGGCGGTCAAGACCAGAGTGCCCTGGTTCTTCATCGCTGTCGCCCACGAGCGGGAAGCGTCGCAGAACTGGAGCACCCAGCTCGGGCAGGGCGATCCGCTGAATAGCGTTTCCGTCCATATTCCGAAGGGCAGGGGGCCATTCAAGACCTGGGAGGATGGCGCTTACGATGCCTTGGTGAACTGTGCGCCTTTTGCTGCGCGCAACAAGGACTGGAGCGTCGGCGGAACGCTCGCGATGCTCGAGCAATATAATGGGCTCGGCTATGCCGCGCGTGGCAGGCCCTCGCCTTATGTTTGGTCGGGCACCGATCAGTATCAATCCGGCAAGTACGTGCGGGACGGTGTCTATGACCCTGATGTCGTCGACCGGCAACTGGGATGTGCCGGCCTGCTGAAGGCGATGATGGCGCTGGATCCAACGATCGCCTTCTCTGGCGCGGTGTCTGGAGCGCCCAAGTCCGTCGATGCAGTGAAGCCGCTGCCGGGCCGCGAGTCGGCGACGATTATGCATCCGTCTCCAGGCTCGATCGGCGCGTTCGTCGCGCGAATTCTTTCAATCATTTTCAGGAGGAAGTAACAATGTGGACCCTTTTTGACATCGTCGTTTTCGCCGTGGGCTACGCCGGCGCGATCTACTCATGGCCGACCATCAAGGTCTGGGCCAACGGCGCCGCCGCCGAAGTCACCAATCTGCGCGCGAAGGCCGCGGCGCTGGAAGCCAAGATCCGGTCTTGAGCCATGTGGATGCGCATCAAGGCGTGTTGCCTGAATTCGCTCACGGTCGCCTGGGGCTACTGCCTGGCGTTCGTTGGGGTCGTGATGCAGGGCATCGACGCGATCGCCGACGTCCTCGGCGATGCCACTTTCAAGGACCAGCTTGCGGCCGCCATTGGCGACGCCAGGACAGTCGGACGCATTCTGCTGGTCGTTTCCATTGTGACAATCATCGCTCGAGTGCGATCGATACGGAAGGCGGCCTGAGATGTGGATGACAATTCTCTCATTCCTGGGCGGCCCGGTGATCAAGGGGCTGATCGAGGCGTACAACGCCAAACTGCAGGCCGGCAATGTGGAGAGCAAGATCGCCGCAGACCTTGCCGCGACCGAGATTGCTGCGCAATCGGCCGAAGCCAACTCTATCCTGCAATACAGGACCGCCGAGATTGGGCACTGGTACGAGCCCGACAAGCTGATCGGCTATGCCGTCGCGGTCTACTTCGGCAAGTTGCTGGTATGGGACAAAGTCTTGGGGCTGGGCGTGACCGACCCGCTCGCCGGATTTGCTTCTACCACGTCGAACCTCGTGATTGCATTCTATTTTGCGAAGCGCGGGTTTGAGAATGTGGCGCGAATTATCAAGCGGTGACCGTGATGCACGAGGCGGACATCAAGGCCATCGTCGTCGAAACGCTGGCCGAACAAGAGCGACTTCATCGCGATGAGATCGACACAGTCGTCCTGAAGACCGTCGCGACTATCCTGAACTCGTTTGGTGTCGAGGACGAAGACAAACGTGAGCTGCGCGCCGATTTCCAGCACCTGCGTCGTTGGCGCAAGAGCGTTGAGCAGGCGCAGAGCTATACATTCAAAGCCGTCATCACCGTGATCGCCACCGGTTTCGTTGGGGCTGTTTGGCTGGGTGTCAAGGTCGCGCTTGGAAAATGACGGCGCTCTCGTCGAACTGCCTCGCGTCGAAAGCACATCGGAGTATGTAGGTGATGTATCGGATTCGTGAAGTTGACTGCAGTGACGACGAGACGACTGACCACCTCCGTGAGTTGCATCAGTCGACGTTCTTCGGTGCTGCCCGGCTCCCGGACTTCGACGATGGGCATTGGTGGCTGGCCTTTCGGGGTGAGGAGCCGGTAGCCTTCGCAGGTGTCATTCCCTCGACTTACGTTGCACATGCAGGCTATCTTTGTCGGGTCGGCGTGATTGCGCCTCACGTCGGAAACGGTCTTCAATTGCGTCTGATGCGCGCGATCGAGGGACGGGCGCGTCGGAACGGGTGGGATACCGTCGTGTCCGACACGACCGATAACGTATTCTCGGCCAACAACTTCATCCGGGCGGGTTATCGGATGTACGAGCCAACGTTTCGCTGGGGCTGGCCTGCAACGCTGTATTGGCGCAAAGAGCTTCAATGAGGCGGACACACCGTCGTTACTCCGTGATGCATCCAGAGCCCGGCGGCCGACGGCCGCCGGGCTCTTTTTCGTTTTTGCCGGGGTTGGACGCATTTGTGTGGACGGCATGTGTTTCGGGTGCCTTGATCCCGCTTGGCCAAGCGATAGACTGGGGGTCTATCTTGGTTTGACGAGTGCAGGCCGAACGAGGGAATGCCGATGGCCGGGGATAGCCGCAATCCGGATCTGGGAACGCCGATTGATCGTGGCGCCAACGCCAGCTATTCCGGTTTCGTTGCGCGCGCCAAGGCCCTAGTGCCGGAATTGCGCGACCGGGCGGCACGGACCGAAGAACTCCGCCGGTTGCCACCGGAGACCGAGCGAGCCCTGCATGAGGCCGGCTTGTTCCGTATCGTCCAGCCGAGGCGCGTGGGCGGAGCTGAACTGGATTACGTTGCCCTGGTCGATTGTGCGGATGCCTTGGGACAGGGCGACGCGTCGGTGGCTTGGAATTTCGCCAATCTGGCGAGCCATCACTGGATGCTCGGCATGTTCAGGCCGCAGGCGCAGGACGCGGTTTGGAGCCGCGACCGCGATGCGTTGATCGCGTCCTCCTTTATCTTTCCAGCTGGACGGGCCACAAAAGCTGACGGGGGCTATATCCTCAACGGCCATTGGCCGTTTTCGTCTGGCGTCGAGTCCTGCGAGTGGAACATGCTTGCCAGCATCGTCGCATCGGACGACGAGGCGGATGGCATCGAATATCGCCTCTTCCTGTTGAACAGGCGCGACTACATCATCAATGATACCTGGAATGCGACCGGGCTGCGCGGCACTGGATCGAACGACGTCGAAGTCAGCGAGGTGTTCGTCGCCGATGAGATGACCGTCGCCGTGAGCGATCTGACCGGTGGTCCGACGCCGGGGAGTGCGGTCAATGCGAACGCGCTATATGCGCTTCCCGTATTCTCCCTGTTTCCTTATGTCCTGTCGGGGGTCGCGCTTGGCAACGCGCAGGCATGCCTGGATGACTACGTGGAAATCTCGCGGCACCGAGCTTCGACCTATAACAGGGCGAAACTGGGTGACCTGCAAACCACCCAGATCAAGATCGCCGAGGCGTCGGCCAAGGTGGATGCGGCACGGCTGATCATGCGCGCGAACTGCATCAACGCGCTAGCGGACGTCCGACGCGGTGATGTCCCCGATATTTCGGCCAAGACCAGACTGCGGCGTGACGGTGCTTTCGCGGTCAATCTTTGCACCGATGCGGTGTCGCTGCTGTTTACGGCAAGCGGCGCGCGCAGCTTGTTTACCTCTGGCACTCTGCAGCGCCAGTTCAGGGACGCGCATGCGGTGAACTCGCACCTCGCCTTCAACTTCGATGCTGCGGGTACCAACTATGGACGGGTCGCTCTGGGGCTGCCGTCCGAAAATCTGACGCTTTGAGGCGGGATGCATGTCTGACGCGCCCAAGCACCCCGCCGATCCCGCAAACGAGCTCGCAAGCGGCAATTCGGCAATTGATCCGCGAGACTTCCGCAACGCGCTCGGGACGTTTGCGACCGGGGTCACCATTGTGACGGCCATGTCTGCGGAGGGAAAGCCGTATGGCGTCACCTGCAATTCGTTTGCGTCCGTGTCGCTCAACCCGCCGCTGGTGCTGTGGAGCCTCGGCATGTTCTCTCAGGGCCTGCCGATCTTTCAGAACGCAAGCCATTTTGCGGTCAATGTTCTCGGTGCCTCGCAACAGGCGCTGGCGTCGCAGTTTGCCAAGTCCGCAAGCGACAAGTTTGCGGGCGTCGCCTGGACGCCAGGGTTGGGCAATGCTCCCGTCCTTGCCGACGTTGTCGCCAGCTTTCAGTGCCGCGCCGCCAATCGCTACTACGGTGGTGATCACGTGATCTTTCTGGGCGCCGTGGAAGCCTATGTCTACAATGGAAAAGAGCCGCTTCTCTTCGCTCGGGGTGGCTTTGGCCGATTTCTCGCCGGCGACGGCAGCAAGGCACCATGAGCCGAAAACCACCAATCAAGCGCGAGCGCGTCAAGCAAAGGCGCTTGTCGCCCGATGACCGCCGCACTGAGATCATAGCCAAGGCGACGGAGTTCTTCTCGGAGGAAGGGTTTGGTGGCGGTACGCGTGCGCTGGCGCGAAAGCTCGGCGTGACTCAGCCGTTGCTCTATCGCTATTTTCCGAGCAAGGACGATCTGATCCGAGAAGTCTATCGGACGGTCTATCTCGAGCCGCTCAAGACCGGTTGGGACAAAGAGCTGTCCGACCGTTCGCGACCGCTACGGGTTCGGCTGCAGACCTTCTACGAGACCTATACGAATACGATTTTCACACGCCGGTGGCTGCGCATCTATCTCTATTCGGGCCTCAAGGGCCTCGACATGAATCGCTGGTATGTCGGCATGGTCAGGGACAAGATCCTGGCGCGGATCATCCGGGAATGTCGTCACGAGGCTGGTCTTGCGGTGCAAAGCAAGCCGACTGCCGCCGAACTCGAACTGGCGTGGGTGTTCCACGGCGGAATCTTTTACTACGGCGTACGCAAGTACATTTATGACGCGCCGGTGTTCGAGGACAAGTCGCAGATGATCAGCGATGCCCTGGACATTTTTCTCGCCGGATTCGAGCGCATGGCGGAGGCCTCGGCTGATCGCCGTCGGCCTCCAGTCAAAGTGGTCGGTTAGGCCCGGCTAAAGTCTGGCCATTTCTGCGCGATACCAGTCTCCGATCTCGCTTGCGGTCATCAGTGCCACGCCGTCATGGCCTATGACGTAGTCGAGCAGGGCCTCTAGATATTTGATCCGGTGCGGGACGCCCGTGATGTAGGGATGGACCGAGATTGCCATGATCCGCGCGTTGGATGCGCCTTCGAGATAAAGCCGATCGAATTGATCCGTGCAGCGCTTCAGGAATTGCTCGGACGGCAGATGCTGCAAGGCGTGGATCACGATGTCATTGGTCTCGACGGAATAGGGGATGGTCGTGATGGTGCCGTGCGGCGTCGCGATGTCCTGCGGGAGGTCGTCGATTACCCAATCGGCGACGTATTCAATCCCGTTGAAGCGGAGCAGGTCGAGCGTGTCCTCGGTCTCGGTCAGTCCCGGACTCTCCCAGGATCGCGGCGGCTTGCCCGCGAATCGCGCGATCGTATCCACCGACCGCTTGATCGCATCGGCCTGGTTCTCCACCTTGTGCATCGGGCCTTGAAGGAAACCGTGGCCCATGAACTCGAAGCCGGCCTCGAGCGCTGCAGAGGCCACGCGCGGATAGCTGTTGCAGACATTTGCATTGATGGCGAGCGTGACCGGAATCTTGCGGTCAGTGAGCGCCTTGAACTGCCGCCAGAAGCCGGCGCGCATCCCGTACTCGTGCCATGACCAGTTCGGGATGTCGGGCAGCAACGGTTGGCCCATCGGTGGACTCAATACCGTCCGCGGCATTGCATTCTCGATCAGCCATTCCTCGACGTTCAGGATGACCCAGACGGCAAGCTTCTTGCCGTCTGGCAATGTCAGCTTCGGCCGATCGACCTGGGCTTGATAGGCAATGCGGTCGCTGAGAGCCACAGCAAGGGTCCTTCCAAGAGCTACCTATCGGGGTGCGTTGGTGTTGACGCGTGGTAGAACCTGCTCGGCCATGAGGATCATTGACTGACGGCCGAGTTCGCGATCCTTCCAGTCCTTGCCGGCATAGAGCAGTGTGCCGAAGGTGCCAACCTCATCCTGAAAGGCGAGCAGTTGGTCGGCCACACTGTCCGGCGTCCCATGAATGATCAATCTGTCGCAGACTGATTCCAGGGTGACGTCGTCATCAGGCTGGTCACGCCGGGTCTTGAACAATTCGAGACGCCCACTGCGTTTCAGCTTCGTGAACAGCTGATGATAGTAGTAAACGTAAGGACCATTCGGATCGGTCGCATAGGCTTTGGCGGTGGCCGCGTCTTTTGCGACAAAGACGCTCTTCGCGACACGCCAATTGGCTGTTTCGACGGCGCGGCTGGCCCGTTCGCAACCCTCAACATATTTGGGCCAATGGCTCTTTACCCAGGCTGGCATCAGGAAGTTGGCGGAGATCGGATCCCAGCCGCGCGCGGCAGCTTCCGTGACGCCTTTTGAAAAGGGGGCGACGGCCGTCACGACGATAGGCGGGTGCGGCTTCTGCAGCGGCTGCGCGATGAACCCCTGGCCGATGTCCTCGATCAGCGTCCTGCTGACCGAGATGTTCCAGTACTTGCCCTGCAGATCGTAGGGTGGTCCGCTCGCCCAGATCGCAAGCACCTGGTTGATCGCCTCGAGGAACATCGCATTGCGATCGGCGTCGAGATTGCCGAACACTTCCGCATCGGAGAGCAAGCCGCCGGGGCTGATGCCGAGAATGAAGCGTCCGTCCAGCATGTGATCGAGCATCGCAACCGAAGCGGCGACGGCCGCAGGATGCGTGTTCGGCATGTTGATCGTGCCGGTGCCCAGTCTGAGCTGTTTGGTCGCGGCGGCGAGCCAGGCAATGAAAGCGATGCAGGACGTGATGTTCTCGGCGCGGTCGGTGACGTGCTCGCCGACATAGGCCTCGGTGAAGCCCAGTTCGTCCGCGAGCAGGAAGGCTTCCCGATCCTCGCGGAGTGATTGCCGCCAATCCTTCCCGATGGGATGGATGGGCATCGTAAAGAACCCTAGCTTCATGGCCTCGCTGCTCCCGGTCGGCAGGCCTCTTGTTGGCGGGAACGTGCGTGGTTCGCGCCGCGTTGACAAGCCCAATTGACGAAATAATCACTCGATAAACAAGCTTGACCTTTAAAAAGGACCGCCGTCTAATCCTGAAAAATACGACATCCGACCCGGGAGGTCTCGCTCTCCATGAAAGCCGCGGCTTTCGCCTATGCCCGTGCGACCAGCGTGGCGAATGCGCTGGAGCTGCTCGCCGCACACGGCGACAGGGCCAAGGTGCTGTCGGGCGGGCAGAGTCTGATGCCGGCGATGAATCTTCGGCTTGTCACGCCCGAACTGATCGTCGATATCGGCGCGCTTTCCGAACTCCGTGGTATCAGCGTCGAGGGCAAACTCCTTGTTGTCGGCGGATTGACACGTCATGTCGACCTGGAGCGATCGGCCGATATCGCCAAGCATGCTCCGCTGCTGTCCGAAGCGATTGCCCACGTCGCTCATCCCGCCATTCGCAATCGCGGTACCATCGGCGGTAGCCTCGCTCATGCTGATCCCGCCTCGGAATTGCCAGCCTGCATGCTCGCGCTTGGCGCGACAATTGTCGTGCGCGGAAGTCGCGGCGAACGCAGGGTCGCAGCCCAGGACTTCTTCAAGGGAATCTACGAAACCGTGCTGGCGCCGGACGAGTTGCTCGTGTCGGTTGAAATCCCGATAGCGCCAGAGGGCTCCTCGCACTTCTTCGAGGAGCTGGCGCGACGGCAAGGCGATTATGCGATTGCAGGATTGGCGGCACAAGCTGTCGTCCGCAATGACGTATTCGCAGATTTGCAGCTGGCGTTCTTCGCCGTCGGAGATCGGCCTCTGCTCGCTGAATGTGCCACCAGATTAATCAATGTGACCGTCACTGCCGACCTGCTGTCCGAAGCAGCAGATGCGCTTGCCCTGCAGCTCGAACCTCAGGAGGATCAACAGGCCTCTCCCGCCATGCGGCGGCATCTTGCGCGGGTCTTGTTGATGCGCGGCGTCGCGAGCCTTCTCGGTCGGCTGAATTTGAGGAACGGGGCAGGCGAATGACCGGTCCGATCGCGCTCTCGCTGGGTGTGAACGGAGAGCGCGTCGACGCCCATGTCCTGCCGCGTCTCAATCTTGCGGATTTTCTTCGAGAGCATCTGAAGCTCACGGGAACGCATGTCGGCTGCGAGCATGGTGTTTGTGGCGCGTGCACCGTCCGCGTCGATGGCGAGATCGTGCGCAGTTGTCTGATGTTGGCTGTGCAAGCACAGGGGGCTTCGGTCGAGACCATCGAGGGAATTTCAGACAGCGGAGAGATCGCCGATCTCCAGGCCGCCTTTCGTGCGCGGAATGCGCTGCAATGCGGCTATTGCACGCCCGGGATGCTGATTACGGCGCAAGATTTGCTGACGCATTCGCCACATCCTGATCGCGACGCGATCCGTGAGCACCTTTCCGGCAACTACTGCCGGTGCACCGGTTATCAGGCCATCGTTGACGCCGTGGAGTCTACGGCGAAAGCGCGTTCGGAGCGCTCGGCATGACCAGCGTCAGCGCAAATCCAGACGCGCTCTCGGTGCTCGATCGCCCGAATTCCTACATTGGCAAGACCGTGCCGCGCCCCAATCTCGACCGGCTGCTGCAGGGACGCGGTTCCTATGTCAGCGACATGGAACTGCCGCGGATGGCGCATGCCGTGTTTCTGCGATCTCCTCACGCGCATGCAAAAATCGTCCGGATTGACGCTGCCGCAGCGAGGCGGATGCCGGGCGTGATCGCTGTCGTAACGGGCCGCGAGCTTGCGGCCGTGATGACTCCCTGGGTCGGCGTGCTCTCGCACCTGAAGGGCCTGAAGTCGGCGCCGCAACATGCGATCGCGGTCGACCGGGTGTGTTGGCAGGGCGAGGCGGTCGCGGCGGTCGTTGCGACGAGCCGCGCTGGCGCCGAGGATGCCGCGGAGCATATTCAAGTCGACTACGAGGACCTCGACGCGGTCACGGATATGTCGACGGCGCTCGATCCCGGGATGCCGGTCATTCACCCTTCGCTCGGGGACAATCTGGCCTTTGAACGCATCCATAATGCGGGCGATGTGGACCGGGCCTTCGCGGAGGCGGATGCTGTCGTCGAAACGGAATTCGTGTTCGGTCGTCACACCGGCGTGACGCTGGAGCCTCGAGCCGTCGTAGCCGACTGGAATGTCGCCGAGGCCCGGCTCACGATCTACCAGGGCACGCAAGCGCCGCACATGGTGCAGAACATTGCTGCACTGCATCTTGGGCTGAAGGAGGCGCAAGTTCGGGTCGTCTGCAAGGACGTCGGTGGTTCCTTCGGGATCAAGGTGCACATCTATGCCGACGAAATGGCGACGTATGCGCTGTCGAAGTTGTTGCGTCGCCCGATCAAGTTCGTGGCCGACCGTATCGAGAGCTTCAACACCGATATTCACGCCCGTGACCACCGCTGCAAGGGCAAGATCGGCATCAAGCTGGACGGGGCCATCACCGCCTTTGAGATTGACGATCTCACCGGCATCGGTCCCTATTCAATGTATCCGCGCACCAGCGCGATCGAGGCCAATCAAGTCGTCAACCTTGTCGGCGGGCCCTACGTCACGACCGACTACCGCGCGCGCGCCAGGGTCGTGTTCCAGAACAAGAACGTGATGTGCCAGTACCGCGCTGTCGGTCATCCCATTGCATGTTCGGTGACAGAGGGGCTGGTTGATCTCGCTGCCGCGAAGATCGGGATGGATCCAATCGAGATCCGGCGGCGGAATCTGATTGCCGATAACGCCTATCCCTGCGCCTCTCCAACCGGGCTCAGATTCGAGCAATTGTCGCATCATGCCTCGCTGTCAAAGCTGCTTGCGATGATGGACTACGATGGGCTCCGTGCCGAACAGGCCCGGCTACGAACCCGCAACGTCCACCGGGGCATCGGCATTGCCAGTTTCATCGAGGTAACCAACCCGAGCGCCGCCTTCTATGGAGTTGGTGGCGCCAAAATCTCCTCTCAGGACGGGGTTGCAGTGCGGCTGGACGCTCAGGGTTCTGTGATCTGCCAGACCAGCATCACCGAACAGGGGCAGGGGTCCGAATCTCTCACCGCCCAGATCGTCGGCAGCGTCCTCGGGGTCTCGATGGAGCGTGTGCGGGTGATCCTGGGCGACACCGACAACACGCCCTATGGCGGCGGCACATGGGCGTCCCGCGGCGCGGGCATCGGGGGGGAGGCCGCGCTGCAGGCCGCAAAGGTTCTCCGCAAGAACATTCTGGATGTGGCCGCCGCCATCCTGCAGTCGGCGCCGGCTGAGCTCGATATCGTCGACAACAACGTCGTCAATGTCAGCGACGGTGCGCCGCGGATTGAATTGAACGAACTGGCGCGCATTGTGTATTTCCGGCCGGACACATTGCCGCCCGGCATCCAGCCCGAGCTGATGGCGACACGGCATTTCGTCGCGCGTGAGTATCCATTCGCTTTCACGAATGGCATTCAGGCCTCATGGCTGGAGGTTGACACCGACACCGGCTTCGTCAAGCTGCTTAGGCATTGGGTGGTCGAGGATTGCGGCACCATCATCAACCCGCAGCTGGTCGACGAGCAGATTCGGGGCGGAGTGGTGCAGGGGCTGGGCGCGGCGCTGTTCGAGAAGTGCATCTATGATGAGCGCGGCCAACTCACCAACGCCAACATGGCCGACTACCTGGTGCCGATGTCCGGCGAGATGCCCGATATCGATGTCGGCCACGTGATTTCGCCGATGCTGGAATCGGAGCTGGGAGCCAAGGGGGCTGGCGAAGCCGGCACGGCCGGAGCCGCGGCCGCGGTCGCCAACGCGGTCAACGACGCACTTAGACCATTTGGTACAACAATTACCGAGATTCCGCTGACGCCGCAGGTTATCCTGACGGCCTTGGGGCGGATCTGAAACGGAGACGCCACCGGCGAAAGCAAACAAAATAACGCCAAACAAAAAGTCCTAGGGGAGGAACAGCCATGACGAAGAAGGTGACTGAGGCCGGATCGATATCGCGCCGCCGGCTGCTGACGACAGCGAGCGCCGGCGCAGCACTCGCCGCTTCGCCACTCGGGATCAATCTGCTGCAGGCGCAAGGCGCCCCGATCAGGATCGGCATGAGCATGCCGCAAACCGGCGGTCTTGCGGGCGGCGGCAAGCCTTCGTTGCTTGGCATTGAGATCTGGCGGGACGACGTCAACGCCAAGGGCGGTCTGCTCGGCCGCAAGGTCGAACTCGTCGTCTATGACGACAAGTCGAGCGCCTCGGAGACGCCGGCGATCTATTCGAAGCTGATCGATGTCGACAAGGTCGATCTGCTGTTTGCGCCCTATGCGACCGTTCCCACTGCGCCGATCATGCCGCTGGTCAAGCAGCGCGGCCTGCTGTTGATCGGCAACTTCTCGTTCCAGGTCAACAGCAAGGTGGGCCACGACATGTGGTTCAACAACGCGCCGTGGGGACCGGCGGACAGCTGGGCGGCATCGTTCCTCGACATCGGCCAGAAGGCCGGCGGCAAATCCATGGCGCTTCTGTCGGCTGACCAGGAATTCGCCCAGAACCTGGCGAAGACGGCAAGGGAGGTTGCCGGAAAGCGCAGCCTGCCGGTCGTGTTCGACCAATCCTATCCACCCAACACCGTCGAGTTCTCCAGCATCATTCGCGGGCTCAAGGCCACCAAGCCGGATATCGTCTATGTCGCGTCGTATCCGCCGGATTCAGCCGGCATCCTGCGCGCCGTGAATGAGATCGGCATCGGCGGCAGCGTCAAGCTGTTCGGCGGCGGCATGGTGGGCCTGCAGTTTGGCTCCGTCATGGAGAGTATGGGTTCGCTGCTCAACGGCGTCGTCAACTACAATTCGTGGCTGCCGGAAAAGAGCATGTACTTCGACGGAACGAAGGCGTTCTTCGAGAAGTACACGAAGCGGGCCGTTGAGGCCAAAGTCGATCCGCTCGGCTACTATCTTGCGCCATTCGGCTATGCCAGCGGCCAACTCGTCGAGCAGGCCATCAAGGCGACCAACTCGCTCGATCAAAAAGGCCTTGCAAAATATCTGCGCGAGAATACGCACCAGACCATTGTCGGTCCGATCGCGTTTTCGCCGGATGGCGAGCGCAAGGAAACCGCAGTGCTGCAGGCTCAGTTCCGCGGCGTCACGGACAAGAACATCGAGCAGTTCCGAAGTTCGGGCAAGCAGGTGATCCTGTTCCCGGATAATCTGAAGTCAGGCGAACTGGTCGCTCCGTTTGAGGCTGCCAGGACGTAGGCAGAAGGCGGTGCGATGGCTCGGGACCACGGCGAGTGGTCTCGGGCAGGAGTTGGGTGCCTGACGATGCGCTGATCGGGGAAGCGGCTCAAGCCGGCTCAAGGGGGCCTCAATTGTTTTCAATGGACTTGCTGCTGGATGCGGTGGTGACCGGGGTGCTGCTCGGCTGCTTCTACGGCGCAGTGAGCCTCGGATTGTCCGTCTCGTTCGGCTTGCTTGACGTCCCGCACGTTGCGCACCCGGCCTTTCTGGTGCTGGCGTCGTATGGGGTGTTCATCATCAACGAGCAATATGGAATCGATCCGCTGATCGCAGGCCTCCTGATTACGCCGCTGTTCTTCGTGTTTGGCCTGATCGCATATCGTCTGTACTACGAGACGTTCGAAAAGCGCGGCAGCGACGCCGGCGTCCGCGGTATTGCGTTTTTCTTCGGCGTCGCCTTCATCATCGAAGTTCTGATCATTATCCAGTTCGGCGTCGATCAGCGCGCGGTCACTGCCGATTATATCGGCAAGTCGTGGCGCATCGCCGATACGCGGATTCCTTACCGAATGCTGGTCGCCTTCGCGGTCGCCGCGGCATTGACCATCGTGTTGACATTGTACCTGTCGCGGACGTTCATGGGACGTGCGATCCGTGCCGTTGCGCAGGACCAGGAAGCGCTGCGGCTGATGGGGGCAAATCCCATCAGGGTGAAGCAATGGGCGTTCGGCATTGCCACCGCCGTGCTCGGTATCGCCGGCGCCCTGCTCATCATCGTCGCACCCGTCGATCCCACACTTGATCGCGCCTATATCGGACGGACATTCTGCGTCGTTGTCATGGCCGGGCTCGGCAGCATGAGCGGCACGCTTGTCGCAGCCATCATTCTCGGTGTCGCCGAGACGATCGTCACGACCATGGTCGGCGCGTCCTGGGCGCCCGCGATTTCCTTTGCGATGCTGCTCGGCGTGCTTGCCGTGCGGCCGCAGGGCTTGTTCGGCAGACGATCATGAAGCGCAGCGGTGCGGCATTCTGGATCGGAGCGGCCGCCTTTCTTGCCGTCGCCTTCGTCATGACGAAGGTCATTGGCAACCAGTATCCATTCTTCGCCGGCTACGTCATCCTGCAGTTCATCGCGCTTGCGGTCGCATGGAGTATTCTTGGCGGATACGCAGGCTATGTGAATTTCGGCACCAGCGCGTTCTATGGCGTCGGCGTCTATGCCTCGGTGTTCCTGGTCAAGGCGTTTGGTGCGCCGCTTCCGGTCCAGATCCTGACGGCAGCGGCGATTGGGGCGCTGATGGGATTCGCGCTGGGACTGCTGACCTTGCGGATGCAGGGCATCTTCTTCTCGATCGCGACGATTGCGCTGACGATCATTATCGAGACGGTCGTCACGAACTGGCGATATGTCGGTGGCGCAGCCGGCATTCAGATCCAGCGGCCGCCCGTCACTGCGCCGTTCGACAATTATGTCCAGCTGCTGTTCTTTATTCAGGCCGTGCTGGTGGTGCTGGCGGTCGCGATCTCGCGCTACATCCAGAATTCGTGGATCGGCCGCGGCCTGCAGGCGCTCAAGGACGACGAACTGGCCGCGGAGTGCTCGGGCGTCCCGACGCTGCGGCTGAAGCTGCTCGCATGCGTCATCTCGGGGGCATTGCTGTGTGCGGTCGGTGCCCCGGGGGCGATGTACCTGCAATATGCGGACCCGTCGTCGGCATTCAATCTCAATTACTCCGTATCGACGCTGGCGATGTCACTGATCGGCGGGACCGCCCATTGGATCGGCCCGGTCATCGGCGCGATTGTGCTGAGCACGACGCAGCAATTGCTGACCGTCACGATCTCGTCGGAAGTGAACGTGCTGGTGCTCGGCGTCATGCTCGTGTTGTTCGTGGTAGGGGCGCCCGAAGGCATCATCGGTCTCGCGCGGCGGATCTTTCACAGGTCTAACGAGGGCAGGGAATGACGATGGCTCCCGAAGCCCCAGCACCTCTGCTGCGGATCGTCTCGCTGACCAAGCGTTTCGGCGGATTCACAGCGGTCGACAATGTCAGCGTCGACATTCGTCCTGGAGAGCGTTTCGGCCTCATCGGTCCGAACGGTTCGGGCAAGACCACGCTGATCAATTGCATTTCCGGTGCATTCCGGACGGAGCCCGGCACTGTGCTGTTCCGCGATGAGGACATCACCTCGCTGCAGCCGCATATGCGCACGCGCCGTGGCATCGCGCGCAGTTTCCAGATCCCGCGACCGTTCCGAAGCATGACGGTCGCCGAAAATCTGATGGTCGCACTCGACTTTGCAGCTCATGAACATGTGTCCGTGGCGCAGCGGCGGGACACCATGATGGGGATCCTGACTCAAATGGGCCTCGCGTCGAAGGCCAATGCTGCGGCCACACAGCTGAGCCAGGTCGAGCTGCGCAAGATGGAACTGGCCCGCGCCATGGCGACGCACCCGAAGCTGCTGATCTCGGACGAAGCCATGGCTGGGCTGTCCAGCTCCGAGGTCGACGAGGTGCTCGATCTCCTGATGAGTCTGGCCAGCCACGACATCACCATCATCATGATCGAGCACATCATGCAGGCGGTGATGCGGTTCTCGGACCGCGTGATGTGTCTCGACGCCGGCAAGATCATCGCGATGGGCACGCCTTCCGAAGTCATGGCCAATCAGCGTGTGCAGGAGGCCTATCTTGGCACTTAGCCTTGCCATCAACGGTCTTGATGCGGGCTACGGCGCCGTGAAGGCGTTGCGCGGCGTCTCGATGCGCGTGGATGCCGGGGAGACCGTTGCGCTGCTGGGCACCAATGGCAACGGCAAGAGCACCCTGATGAAGTGCATCGCCGGCCTGGTCAAGCCGCAGAGCGGCAGCTTAT
Organism: Bradyrhizobium jicamae; assembly: GCF_018130695.1. GTDB lineage: Bacteria > Pseudomonadota > Alphaproteobacteria > Rhizobiales > Xanthobacteraceae > Bradyrhizobium > Bradyrhizobium jicamae_B. The sequence goes on from NZ_JAFCJX010000026.1 coordinate 60,487, forward strand.
CGCTAACGATCGATGGAACGGCGCACGAGCTCGCCGGCATGCCGGCCGAGGAGATCGTCGATCTCGGTGTGGCGATGGTGCCCGAGGGGCGACGGTTGTTTCCCAGGCTGACCGTGCTGGAAAACCTGATGCTCGGCGCCTTCCGCAAGGTGGCCCGACGCAATATCGACCGTAACCTGGCGGTCGCCTTCGAGACGTTTCCGGTCTTGAAGGAGCGGCAAGGCCAACTCGCTGGAACCATGTCGGGCGGACAGCAGCAGATGCTGGCGATCGCGCGTGCGCTGATGTCGTCACCGCGGTTGCTTTTGGTTGACGAGCCATCGGTGGGCCTGTCGCCGCTGCTGGTCTCGCAGACCATTGCCAAGATCGGCGAACTCAACCGGAACCTCGGCTTGACCGTGCTGATGGCAGAGCAGAACTTCAACCAGACAATCCGGATCGCAAACCGTGGCTACATCATCGTCCACGGCGAAATCGTCGTCGCAGCCGCGTCTGTGGACGAGTTGAAAGGCAACGACATCGTCAAGCGGCTCTATCTCGGCGGTACCGCGTGAAGAGATCAGGCATGTGTCAGGCTATTCAGCTGCGCGTGAGACGTCGGCGGCCTCCCGGGTCGTGACAACCACCTTGATCGCATCCTCGATCCGCTCGCGCGCATAGCGCAACGCCGTCGGCAAATCGGCCAGCGGGAACGTGTGGGTGTGAATTTTGGTCGCGTTGAAGCGTTTTTCCGCCATCAGTGCCATCGCACGGCGGGTGGCGCTGCGGCCCTCGCCGCGAATGCCGTAGGCATAGATGTTGTTCTTTACGAGATGCGCGATATCGAGTTTCGCCAGTTCGTGAGGAAAAGCAGCGAGGCAAATCTTGCCGCCGCGATTGGTCATATGGATAGCCTGGTTCAGCGTTGCTTCGGTCCCGGCGCACTCGACAACGTAATCCGCGCCAATTCCTCCCGTCAGGTGTTTGACGACCTGGACCGGGTCCTCATCATTGATGTTGATGACGCGATCTGCGCCAAGTTCCTGGCCGATCGCGAGACGGCGATTACGTGTGCCCGTCAAGATCACCGGGCTCGCACCGAGCGCCTTGGCGACCGCCACTGCGAGCAGTCCGATCGGGCCTGGCCCGATCACGACGACGCTCTCGCCGACGACCAATCCCCCCAATTCTGTCAGCCCATACATCGACGTGCCGGCGGTCACGACCAGCGTCGCTTCAGCGTCGCTCATGGTGTCGGGCACACGCGCGAGCGTGTTGATGTGGTTGACGGCGTATTCGGCAAAGCCACCGTCGGTCGTAAAGCCGTTGGCGCGATGGCCCTTCTCGGGTTTGCCGTAGTTGAGGCACGAGGTGTACATGCCCTGCCGGCAGCGCTTGCACTGACCGCAGCCGGCGTGGATTTCGACGCTGATCCGTTCGCCGATCCTGAATTCGTCGACATCGGGCCCGAGCGCCGCGACCGTGCCCATGTATTCGTGGCCGGGCGTAAAATTCTTCTTGAAGGGCAGGCCGCCGAGGATGCTCGCGGGCGAACCCGAATGGATGATCTCGAGGTCGGTTGCGCAGATCGCGACTGCATCGATGCGGACCAGGACTTCGGCTCGTCCGGGTATAGGCGTCGGCTTCTCGCGCAAGAACAACTGCTCGGGATCGCCCAGGACCCAAGCCTTCATCTGGTCGGGGATCGGCAGATCGGGTGAGGTCGTGACGCCGGCGGGATTGTACATGGGCGTTTCCTGTTTTTTGCAGCCTAGCGCAAAACCTCTGTCGATCGCGAGTATCGCTTTGCTGCATAGCAGCACGCGTGTCGCAAAACCGTCATGCGCGATCTATACTTGGTCCCCCGGTTGATGTTGAAATCCTTTTCAGCGCTTTCCCGCCCAAACTGGAGCCAGCCATGAAGATCGTCCGCCTTGTCCTTGCCTTGCTGGCGCTTGCGTTGATCGCGCCGTCGCAATCCGCTCGGGCGGCCGACGTCATCTGCTACAACTGTCCGCCGGAATGGGCCGATTGGGCTTCGATGCTCAAGGCGATCAAGGCTGACCTGAACTACGACATTCCGCACGACAACAAGAATTCCGGTCAGGCTCTGGCGCAGATCCTCGCCGAAAAGAGCAATCCGGTCGGCGACATCGGTTATTTCGGGGTCACCTTCGGCATGAAGGCCAAGGCGCAGGATGCGCTCGAGCCCTACAAGCCCGCCCATTGGGATCAGGTCCCTTCCGGCCTGAAGGACCCGGGCGGCTACTGGACCACGATCCACTCCGGCACGCTTGGCCTGTTCGTCAACAAGGACGCACTCGGGGGCAAGCCGGTGCCGGCCTGCTGGAAGGACCTGCTGAAGCCCGACTACAAGGGAATGGTTGGCTACCTCGATCCGTCATCAGCCGCCGTCGGCTATGTCGGCGCCGTCGCGGTCAATCTGGCGCTCGGCGGCTCCTCGTCGAACTTCGATCCCGCGATCGCCTTCTTCAAGGACCTGCGCAAAAACGATCCGATCGTTCCCAAGCAGACGTCCTATGCGCGGGTGGTGTCAGGTGAGATGCCGATCCTGTTCGACTACGATTTCAATGCCTATCGCGCGAAATACTCCGAGAAGGGCAACTTCGAGTTTGTGATTCCCTGCGAGGGCTCGGTCGTGTTCCCCTATGTCGTCGGCCTCGTGAAGAACGCGCCTGACAAGGACAAGGCCAAGAAGGTGATGGACTATCTGCTGTCCGACAAGGGCCAGGCGATCTGGACCAATGCCTACCTTCGGCCCGCCCGCCCAATCGAGCTGCCGGCCGCCGTGAAGAGCAAATTCCTGCCCGACAGCGACTATGCCCGCGCCAAGAGCGTAGACTGGGGCGAGATGGAAAACGTGCAAAAAGGCTTTGTGGACCGCTATCTCGCAGAGGTCCGCTGAGGCAATATCGTGCCCTTCGGGGCACCATTCTCACAATGTCGCATAGAACCTTTCTCTGGCTCTGCCTGCTGCCGCTCGCGGTGGTGACGATGGCGTTTTTCCTGCTGCCGATGGCAAGGCTGGTGATTGTCGGCGCCGAGGGCCCGCAGGGGATCGCTGGCTATCTCGCGATCCTGGCCGAGCCGCGTTATCGAGCGACCCTGATCAACACGGTGCTGCTGGCCGCCGCGACCACGATCGTCACGCTGATCGTGGCAACGATCGCCGGAATGTTCCTGCAGCGACATCGTTTCCCGGGCCGCTCGGTCCTGATCGCGATGCTGACGTTTCCCTTGGCCTTTCCGGGCGTCGTCGTCGGCTTCATGATCATTCTCCTGGCCGGCCGGCAAGGCCTGATCGGAGACGTCTCTAACCGCGTATTCGGCGAGAAGATCGTGTTCGCCTATTCGATCTACGGTCTATTCCTCGGCTATCTCTATTTCTCGATCCCGCGTGTGATCCTCACCATCATGGCGGCGGTGCAGAAGCTCGACGTGGGCCTGGAGGAGGCTGCGCGCTCGCTCGGCGCCAGCCCGTGGGCGGTGCAGCGCGACGTCGTGCTGCCGGCCCTGGCACCGGCCTTCGTCGCGTCGGGAGCGATCGCGTTTGCGACGGCCATGGGCGCGTTCGGAACCGCATTCACGCTGGCGACGAACATCGATGTGCTGCCAATGCTGATCTACACCGAGTTCACGTTGGCCGCGAACTTCGCGACGTCGGCGGCACTGTCGGTGGGACTCGGCTTGATCACCTGGTTGATCCTGGCGCTGGCCCGCTCGTTCAGCGGCGGCGCGGTCGCGGCCGCCGGGTGAGCACATGCGCGATCGCCTGATCTTCGCCAGTCAGTTCATCTTCACGCTGCTCGTCGCCGCATTCCTCGTCGTGCCGGCGATCCTGTCGATCTCTGCCGGCGTCACCGTGAACTATTTTCGCGGGATCCAGTCCGGTGTGACCCTGCAATGGGTGGCGCAGGTCTGGGAGCTCTATGCCGGCACCATCCTGTTGTCATTTTTGATTGCCTTCGCGACGCTTGCGGTCACGCTGATTGCCGGCGTTCCGGCCGCCTACGCGCTCCATGTCAGGGGCGGGCGGCTCGCTCGCGTGGTGGAGGAGATCATCACGCTACCATTGGCCATTCCGGGTCTCGCGATAGCACTCGCGCTGCTGCTGGCCTATGGCGGCTTTGGAGATTTCCGTCGCTCCTGGCTCTTCATTCTGGTTGGCCACGTGATCTTCACCATGCCGTTCATGGTGCGATCGGTTATGGCTGTCTTCGCGACCGTCGATATCAAGACGCTCGACGAAGGTGCAGCGTCGCTCGGTGCGACGCCATGGCGGCGTTTCCTTGACGTCATCGTGCCGAATGCCGTTCCGGGAATCCTCGCCGGCGCCCTCATGGTCGTCACGCTGTCGCTCGGCGAATTCAATCTGACCTGGATGCTGCACACGCCGCTCACCAAAACGCTGCCGATCGGGCTCGCTGACAGCTATGCCTCGATGCGCCTCGAAGTGGCGTCCGCCTATACTCTGATCTTCTTCGTGATGATCATTCCGCTCCTGGTCGCGATGCAGTTGCTGGCCGACAAGGAGCAGAGGCGATGAGTGCGGTGGGACACGGCGCGGCCGTCCGGATCAAGGCGTGCGGCAAGACATTTGCCGACGGTACCCGCGCGCTCGATCCCGCCACGCTCGACATCGCGCGTGGCGAGACGCTGGTGCTGCTTGGGCCGTCCGGCTGCGGCAAGACGACGATGCTGCGGATCATCGCCGGTCTCGAATTGCCCGATGCCGGTGGCAAGGTGCTGTTCGACGGCAAGGACATGACGTCGGTGCCGATCGAGCGTCGCAATGTCGGAATGGTGTTCCAGTCCTACGCGCTGTTTCCCAACATGACGGTGGCCGACAACATCGGCTATGGGCTGAAGATCCGCGGCGTGCCGAAGGCTGAACGGGCTGCGTGCGTCGCCGAGCTTGTGGCGCTCACCAACATCACCGGCTTGGAAAATCGCCGGATCGAGCAGTTATCCGGCGGTCAGCGCCAGCGCGTGGCTTTGGCGCGGGCGGTTGCCATCCGTCCCGGCATCCTGCTGCTCGACGAACCTCTGACCGCGCTCGATGCGGCCTTGCGCGACCGGCTGCGGGGTGAGCTCAACCGCTTGCTGCGTGCGCTTGGCATCACGACGATCTACGTAACGCATGATCAAGCCGAAGCGATGGAACTCGGCGACCGCATCGTGGTCATGAGGAAAGGGGCGATTGCCCAGATCGGGACACCGCGCGAGGTTTACTTCACCCCGCAAAATCGGTTCGTCGCAGAATTCATCGGGGCCGCGAACATCATCGAAGCGCCGCTGCAGAATGGTTCGCTGGTCATGCCAGGCGGTCAGTTGCGAATTGGCGACGACGTGACGATGCCGGCCACCATTGCCATGATCCGTCCCGAGACAATCCAGGTGGTCGACGCAGGGCAAGGATCGCTTTCCGGGCTCGTCGACAGCGTCAGCTTCACTGGCGACCGGCAGCGATTGGTGGTAAGCGGCGCTTCAAGCAGGCCGCTTAATGTGGATGCGTCCAATGCAATCCGGGTGAAGGCCGGCGATCGGGTCGGACTGTCGATTGCGCCGGAGGCCGTGCGTCTGCTGCCGCTTGAAAGCTGAGAAATCCGATGTCGACGAAGCCCGTTCTGATCGCGCAGATCTCCGACCTGCACATCAAGCCGCCAGGTACGCTCGCTTATGGTCGTGTCGACACGGCCAAGGCGCTCGAGCGATGCGTCGCGGCGCTGAATGCGCTGCAGCCCGCGCCCGACTTTGTGGTGATCTCCGGCGACCTTGTCGATACACCGAGCGCGGAAGAATACGTCTACCTTAAGAGCCTGCTCGCACCGCTGAAGCTTCCATTCGCGGGTGTTCCTGGCAACCACGATTCGCGCGACTTGATGCGGGCGGCGTTTCCGAGCTTTTCCTATAGCCAGGCCTCCGGCCCGCTCGATCAAAAGATCGAGGTTGGCGGCCTCGATCTGCTGCTGCTCGATTCCAGCGTCCCCGGGAAGCCGCACGGCACGCTCGAAGCATCGACGTTGCACTGGCTCGACAAGACGCTGGCTGCTTCCTCGGGGCGGCCGGCGTTGCTGTTCCTCCACCATCCGCCTTTCAAGGGCGGGATCTGGCACATGGACGCGCAGGATCTCTTCAACGCCGATGCACTGGCGGAGATCGTCAGGTGCCATTCGCGTATCCGGCTGATCGGCTGCGGTCACGTCCATCGCGCGATGCTGACCGTGTTTGCCGGTGTTCCCACCACGATCTGCCCGGCACCCAACCACGCGGTCGATCTTGATCTTGGCAAGCTGCGGGTCCCGTCATTCAAGGTCGAGCCGCCGGCATTTCACCTTCATACCTGGTTTCCGGACGATGGGGGCGGGCACCTGGTCACTCATCAGGTCCCTATCGGTGAATTCGACGGACCCCATCCCTTCTTTGGCTCGGACGGCAAACTGCTCTGACGCGAGCCGCGTTGCCAAGTCCGACAATCCAGCGCAAACTTTCCGCAACCGGCAGAACAGAACCAAGAGCCGGCTTTGGGGGAGGGAAAGATGCGCCCGCTACGGTTGCTCGTTCCAGCGCTCGCGTTGCTCGCCGTTTCACAAGCTGCGGCGCAAAACTCCTATCCCGATCGCCCGATCAAGATGATCGTTCCGCTCGCGGCAGCAAGCGCAGTGGACGTGGCGGCGCGCATCGTCACCCAAAAGATGGCCGACAATATGGGCCAGCAATTCGTGATCTTGAATCAGCCCGGCGCATCCGGGTTGATCGGGGCCGAACAGGTCGCGCGCGCCGAGCCGGACGGCTATACGATCGGCGGCTTCAACGACAGCATCATGACCATGGTGCCCAATCTACAGTCCAAGATGCGCTGGGATACGCTGAAGGATTTTGAGCCGGTTTCGCTGGTTGCAACCGTCGAGTGGGGCTTGATCGCCAGCACCACGACCAGCTTCAAGTCCGCGGCCGATCTGATCGCTGCGGCCAAGGCAGCACCGGGGAAGATCGACTACGCGTCGGGCGGTCCCGGCAGCCCGCAACATCTGGCGATGGCGATGTTCGCATCGGCGGCCGGTATCACGCTGACGCACGTGCCTTACAAGGGCGCGACGCAGGCCGCGACCGACGTGGCGGCGGGACAGGTTCCGGTCGGCTTCCAGGGATTGGGGACGGTCGCCGCACTGGTCCGCGGCGGTCAGCTTCGGCTGATCGGCGTCACCACCGAGCGTCGCCTGGCGCAATTTCCTGATGTGCCGACAGTATCCGAATCCGGGTTGCCGGGCTTCCTGTTCAACTCCTGGTTTGCCATCGTCGCGCCGACAGGGACGCCGCGAGAAATCGTCGCAAGGCTCAATGCTGAGGTGGTCAAGGCCGTCGGTGATGCCGAGGTGCGCCGTAAGCTCGACGAGCTCGGATTTGCGGTGCGCGCCAGTTCGTCCGACGAGCTGCGGACGCTCACGCGGGAGCAACTCGCGAAATATGCGCGCCTCATCAAGGAAATGGGGATTGCGAGCGAGTGAGTGGCGGGAGAAAGTTCGCCGGCTTGGGATGATGAGCCAACGCCAACAGCTACTTTCCGTCTGACAAAATTGCCACGGGTGCGCGGGCTTCCGGCGGAATTGCGCCATGTTCTCAATCGAAAGTTTCCTAACTAAGCCATATTTATTTGAAATTGTGTGTATCGGTCTTGGCGGCAGCCTCGGCGCGCTTTATTGCTGCAGCGCCTTGGCGGGGCTATAGTCGGGGCAGCTTCATAGATTGATGGCTTTGCAGGCGCCGTGCATGCGACGCGCCCATGGTACGCAACATAGTTTGACTGGATGACGATGACCGGTGCGCCGATCGAAAGAACTGCCGGAGCGCCGACGTTTTCGGGCAGCAAGCTCTCGGTGCTGCGCAAGCATCCCTATTTTGCCGATCTGGAACCGGATGCATTCGATCAGCTGTGCCGCTACGCCAAGCACGTCACGCTGAAGCGGGGCACGACTCTGTTCTCCAAAGGCGACCCGGGGACCAACCTGATCGCGGTGATCTCGGGCACGATCAAGATCAGCATTTCCTCCCCCGATGGACGCAATGCGATTCTCAACCTGATTGAGGCCGGCGAGATCTTCGGCGAAATCGCCTTGCTTGACGGGCAGCCGCGGTCGACCGATGCGATCGCCAATACCAATTGCGAGCTCTTCATCATCGACCGGCGCGAATTCATTCCTTTCGTGCGGAGCCAGCCAACGGTCGCGATGAAGCTCATCGAGCTGCTGTGCGCGCGGCTGCGCCGGACCAGTGATCAGGTCGAGCAGGTCATCCTGCAGAACCTGCCGGGACGGCTTGCCAGCGCGCTGCTGCGCCTCAGTGAGAAGCACAAGGCTTCGCCGCAGGGGCGGACCATCGCGATCACCCAGCAGGAGATCAGCGAAATGGTCGGCATGACCCGCGAGAGCATCAACAAGCAGCTCCGCGCATGGGCGACGCGCGGCTGGGTGCGGCTCGAGCACGGCGCCATTGTCGTGTTGAAGCCCGAAGCGTTGCAGGAACTGGTCGACGCCGGCTCGCACGACGACAGCGAATGATCGCGGGCCGGATTTGCCGGGCTCGAACCTCACAACCAAGTGATCGATATTAAGCCTGTGAAATCCTTCACATGGGCTCGTCGTGCGCTGCGATAAGTGACGCATCGGGGAGCACATCCGCAATGTGGAGGAATCCATGCACGGCTCTTTCGACAAGGAACCGCAGGACGAGCAGAGCAACTATCAGAGCTTCAGCATCAAGCTGATCGCGCTGCCCATGCTCGTCATCATTGCGCTGATTGGACTGCTGGTCAGTCGCCCCGCCGCCATCAAGTGGATCTCGGATGCCGCTCAGGCGGAATTCGTCGGGACGGATTTCGTGCCCGAGGTTGCGCCGACGCAGTTCGCGCAGCCGAGCAACGCGATGCGGACAGTGCGCACCCACTGATCGACGAGAAAGTTGGCGTTACGCGCGATTGCGAGTCACGCCAACGCAGCGATCACGCCGTCACGCCAATCAGCTTTGCCGCGGTGCGCCCGAGGATATTGACTTTCTCGTCGTCGCTGAGCGTTGTGCAGGCGAAGATGTGGTCGACCGGCTGCATTTGCCAGGGATAGGGATAGTCGCTGCCCAGTACGATCTGGCTCGCACCGACCTGGGCGACCAGATGACGAATCGCTTCCGGGGTGAAGATCAGAGAGTCGAAGTAGATCTGCTTGAGATATTCGGTCGGTGCCTTCTTCAGCTTGATATCGGGATTGCATCCCTTGGGGCCGACCAGGCAGGCATGGTCGGAGCGATCGGCATAGGATGCGAGGTAGCCGCCGCCATGGGCCGCGATCACCTTCAGTCCGGGAAAACGATCCAGCGTCCCCTCGAAGATCAGATGTGACAGGGCGATCGTGGTCTCCAGCGGGTTGGCGATCGTGTTGCCGAGCCAGCCATTGCCGGAGAGGCGCTTGTTCAGCTCGGGGATGCCCTGCGGATGAATGAACAGCGGCACGCCAAGCTCTTCGGCCTTGGCCCAGACGGGATGGAATTTGGGGTCGGAGAATTCGACACCATTGACGACGCCTCCGATCGCAGCGCCCTTTAACCCTTGCTTCCTGACGGCGGTCTCAAGCTCCTGGACCGCCAGATCCGGCGCCTGCAAGGTCAGCGATGCGAAGGCGGCAAACCGGTCCGGCTTCGAGGCGCAGAGCTCGGCGAGCTTTTCGTTCTGGATCTTGACGATCTGCCCGGCGAGGTCGCGCTCGCGGTCGTACCAGAACGGATTGATCGACAGCACCTCCATGTCGATCGCCTGTGAATCCATGACCGCAAGACGTTTGTCGATTTCAATGAAGGCTTCGGATGCGCCGTTCACCGGCGGCAGCTGTAGTCGGGCGGCATCGGCGCCAAGCAGGGCTCCGGCTTCGCGGAATTGGCAGTGCGAGTGGATGTCGATCGTCTTGATGCGTTTGCCGCTGACGCTGACCGGAAGCGTCTGGCGCGGCTGTTGCGCGCTCGCGTGGTGGATCGAGCCGCAACCGCAGAAGACGATGCCGCTCGCTGCGGCGGCCGCGCCCGATTTCAGGAAATTCCGCCGTGTCTGCATGACGATCGCCTCCCTGATTTTGTTTTATTGGGGCGACACCCTACGGATGCGGAAGCAGGCCAGCAAGACCGTCAGCCATGTCCGTCGCGCAATCCTGATCGCATCAGACCGGCTTGATGCCCGCCTTGGTGATCACGTCACGCCATTTCGGCACTTCCTCGTCGATCCGCCTCCGCATGCCGTCGGGCCCGTTGGCGAGAACCTCGAAGCCGTCATTGCGGAGTTGCTCGGCTATCTTCGGCGTCTTCAAGATCGCGAGCGATTTTGCGCTGAGCAGCTCGACGACGGGAGACGGTGTGTTCGCGGGCGCGAGAAAACCCTGGAAGGTGTCGGAGACGAAATCCTTGTAACCGAGCTCGACCATTGTTGGGACCTCGGGCAGGTCGAACCAGCGATGGGGTCCGGTGACGGCTAGCGCCTTCAAGGCACCAGACTCGATGTGCGGATGCGCCGGCGGCAGCGCCGCAAAGGCGACCTGGGTGGTGCCGCTCAGGATGGCCTGGATCGCGGGGCCGGCACCTGAGAAGGGCACGTGCGTGATCTCGACCTGGCCCACGATCTTGAATAGCTCGCCGGACAGATGCGGCGTCGTTCCGAGACCCGGACTCGCATAGTTCAGCTCGTTCGGATTGGCCTTGGTGCGCGCGATCAGGTCCGCGATCGAGTTCACACCAAGCTTCGGATTGACGAGGATCACGTTCGGCGAGGTGCCAAGCTCGGCGATTGGCGCAAAACCCTTGTAGGGATCATAAGGAATCTTGGCGTAGAGGCCGGGGTTCACGACATAGGCGCTTGACGTGACCAGCAATGTGTAGCCGTCCGGTTCGGCATGCGCTGCGATGCCGATCCCGATATTGCCGCCGCCACCGGGACGGTTCTCGACCACGATGGTGCCGCCGAGCGCTTCGCCGAGATGTGTACCGAGGATGCGCGCCATGATGTCGGTCGGGCCCCCCGGTGCAAAGGGCACGATCACCTTGATCGGGCGATCCGGATAACCTGCGGCTTGTGCGCGAGTTGCAAGACCCGTTGTCGCCATCGTGCCGATCAACGTGCCTCCGGCCTGCAGGAAGGTGCGGCGGGAAGGAAATTTGCGGCCAGTCATCAAGAGTCTCCCGCTGTCCCGCGATTTGATCATATGCCGAACACGGCCACCGCCCGGATCGGTGAGGCCGTCCCATCGCGCCACTTCATCGGCAGGCCGATGAAGGTGAACTGGCCCTGACCAAGCAGCGCTTCGAGATTGCACAGGCTTTCGATGTGCGTGATGTCGAGGTCGAGGCAGGCCTTGTGCACCAGGAGATTGACGTCGCTGTCCGGTCCCGGCCGCATCGAGTCGATGCCGAAATGGACGATCCCCCGTTTGGCAAGCCACTCGGTGGCGGCAACGTTCACGCCAGCATTGTCGGTTGAATAGGCCTTGCGCGGAAACGTGCGCTCATGATGGCCGGTGCAGAGCAGGACCGTGCCACCGCGGGGAACGCCGACGCCCGCCTGCTTCACCGCGGCTTCAAGGTCGGCCGGCGTGATCTCCGCGCGCGGCGCGATGTGGCGCAGGTCGAGGCAGATGCCGGGGACGATGCACTTCTCCAGCGGGTACTGATCGATGGAGATACCACTCGGACCGAAATGCCGGGGCGCATCGATATGGGTGCCGCCGTGATCGGCCATCGAGATGAACATCGATGCGAGCCCGTAGACGTTGCCGGACTCCGCAAGCGCTTCAGTGTGGTTCTTCCACATCCCGTGGATGATCGGCGGATGGCCCGGATAGCTCGGGGTCCGATGATAGAGTTCGCGGCTGAGGTCGACGATCTTCACGAGAGTCTCCCCGCCGCGAACTGCGCACTGCACTAAAATCCGAACAATCTCGGCAACGCCAGCGACAGCCACGGCACGTAGGTTACGATCATCAGTACCGTAAACATCACGTAGTAGAATGGCCAGATGCCGCGCATCACTTCATCGACCGAAACCTTGCCGATGGCGCAACCAACGAACAGGGTTGTTCCCACCGGCGGGGTCAGCAGGCCGATACCGAGGTTGAGCAGCATCACGATGCCGAAATGCACGGGATCGATGCCGAAGCTCTTCACCACCGGTAGCAGGATGGGGGTGCAGATCAGGAGCAGCGGCGCGAGATCGAGCGCGGTTCCGAGGATCAGCAGCATGATGTTCAGCCACATCAGCAGCACGTATTTGTTGCTCGATATGGCAACGAAGAACTCGGTCATCTTGGCCGGCATCTGCATCAGCGCAGCGACATAGCCGAAGCACGACGCGGTCGCGACCAGCGTCAGCACCATCGCCACGGTCTGCAGGGTCTTGTAGACCAGGATCGGCAGTTCGGACCATTTGTAGTCGCGGTAGACGAACATCGTGACGAAGAAGGCCCAGACGCAGGCGACAGCGCCGGCCTCGATCGGCGTGAACACGCCGGTCAGGATGCCGCCCAGCACGATCACCAGTGTCACGATTCCCCACACGGCTTCGCCCAGCATCCTGACAGCCTGGCGGATCGGCACCGGCTCTCCTTTGGGATGCTTGTCCCGATAGGCGTAGAACAGGCACAGCACCATCAGCGAGAAGCCGAGCAGCAGCCCGGGGAGCACGCCGGCCAGGAACAGGCTGGTGATCGAGACCACGCCGCCCGTCGCCAGCGAGTAGATCACGGAGTTGTGGCTTGGGGGGATGATGATCGCCTGCAGTGAGGCGCTGATCGTCACGTTGGTTGCGAATACCCGTGGATAGCCCTTGTCGGCCATTTGCGGGATCATCACCGAGCCGATCGCCGACGTATCGGCAACCGACGATCCCGAGATGCCGCTCATGATGGTGGTGGCAAGGATGTTGACCTGCGAGAGGCCGCCTCGCATCCGCGTGAATCCGACGACGACGGCGGCGAAGTCGACCAGTCTTCGGGCCATACCGCCCTCGGCCATGATCGCGCCCGCCAGCACGAAGAAGGGAATCGTCAGCATCGAGACCTTGCCGACGCCGCTGGCGAATTGCTGCATCACCGCGCCAACCGGCAGGTCGATCCAGAGCGCGCCGACCAGTGATGACAGTGCCAGCGCATAGGCGATCGGCATGCCGATCGCGAAGAAGAAGCACATGCTGAGAAGCAGGACTGCGATATCCATGGGATTACTCGACCGGTACGTGAGCGTCGCTGCCGTCGCGCGGCGGCGGCCCGATGGTCAGGCGTTCGACGACAAAAAGGAACATCATGGCGCCGCTCACCACGATGGGCAGGTAGGTGATACCGACCGACAGCCACGGGAATTCGTCAACCGAATTGCCCCAGGTGGTATCAACGAGTCTCAGTCCCCACACCACCATGAAGATTGCGATCACGCCCATCAGCACTTCGCTCAGGAAGAGACAGGCGCGCCGCAACAGCGGAGGAAGCAAATCGGTTCCCACCGTCATGTTCATGTGGATGCGCTGACGGTAGCAGTTGGCCGAACCGATGAAGGTGATGCCGACAGTCAGCAGCACGGCCATCGGCTCGGGCCATGATGCGGCGCTGTTCAGGATGTACCGGGTGTAGACCGCCCACGGAATGACTGCCGAGACCAGCACGAGTGCCGCGCACCCGATCACGGCACCGGTCCAGTAGACCGCGTCGTTCACACGCCGAAAAATGCCGGCTGCAGAATTGGACATCTCAACCTCGAGAATGACGGCGCTTTGAATCGCTTCGGAGGCGCGGGAAGGGGCCGGACCGGAATCGTCCGGCCCCTTCAATCGCTGGGCGCTAGTTTACGGCCTCGATGCGCTTGACCATCGCCGCGTATTTGGCGCCGTATTTGTCCCAAACCGGCTTCACCGCGTCCTGGAACGGCTTCTTGTCGATCTCAGTGACGATCTCGGTGCCGATCGATTTCATCTTTTCGAGCGCGGCGTTCTCGGCCTCGTACCAGAGCGCACGTTGCTCCTGCTGCGCTTCCTTTGAAAGCTTCTTGATCAGCGCTTGATCGTCCGGTGACAGCTTTTGCCAGGAAATCTTCGAAAAGACCAAAAGCTCGGGAATGATCAGGTGCTCGGTCATCGTGAAATACTTGGCGACCTGGTAGTGGTTCTGCGCCACGAATGAGGGGGCATTGTTTTCGGCGCCGTCGATCACGCCGGTCTGCATCGCGCTGAAAACCTGATCGAAGCCGAGCGCGATGCCATTGCCCCCCAGCGCATTCATGGTGTCGACAAACAGCGGATTGCCGATCATTCGGATCTTGAGGCCCTTGAGGTCGGCGATGGATTTGATCGGCCGCTTGCTGTTGTAGATGTTGCGCGATCCGGCGTTCATCCAGCACAGCGCGACCAGTCCGGTCTTCTCGTTGGCGGTGATCTTCGCCAGCAGTTCGTCACCGATCTCGCCGTCGATGACCTTCTCCATGTGCTTGGAGTCGCGGAACACGAACGGCATGTTGAAGACGTTGACATCATCCACGACGGGGCCGACGGCGCCCACCGAAATGCGGGCAATCTGCAGCGCGCCGAGCTGCGCCTGCTCGATCATCTCCTTCTCGCCGCCGAGCTGCATGGAAGGGAACATCTGGATCGTCAGCCGGCCGTTCGTGGCGGTCTCCAGCTTCTTGCCCATCCGCATCACGGCTTCGACCGTCGGATAGCCCAAGGGATGAACGTCCGATGCCTTCAGCACCATCTTCGTCTGGGCCAATGCAGAGGACATCGGTGCTGTGGTCGCCATCGCGGCTCCGAGCCCTGCGCCCAGCTTGATGAAGTCTCGGCGGCCGATGCCTGAATAAGATGCCGTCATGTCGTTTCCCTCCGTGAATGCACGGCCGGTGTCCGGTCCGTGGTCGTATGGCTAGTTGGGTTGGTCGAAGAACTCCGGATTGCTGCTTTGCGTCGAGGAGATGTCGGCGAGCAGGCGTTCGATATGCTTGGCCATCGCAGCGCCGGCGGCGACGGGGTCGCGCGCCTCGATCGCGACCATGACGCGCTCGTGCTCGGCGATCACCTCGGCCATTCGTCCCCGCACCGGCAACGTCAGCAGCCGAAAACGATCGACATGGACCTTGACCTGCAGGATCAGCCGCCAGATGCCGGGGTATCCGGCGATCTCCGCGATTGCGGCGTGGAAGGCTTCGTCGGCCTGGTGGAATGCTGAGCGATTGTCGGCGGCGTCGGCTTCGCGCTGGGCCTGCAGGATCGCCTGCAGGCTGAGGATCTGGCTGGGACTTGCGCGCTCGGTCGCCATCCGCGTCGTGGTTTCCTCGAGCGATCGGCGCACGATGATGGCTTCGGGCAGCGCCGCCATCGGAATCCGCGAGACGAAGATGCCCGATTGCGGGAAAATCTCGAGCAGGCCTTCGTCCGACAGTTTCAGGATGGCTTCGCGCACCGGCGTGCGGCTCACCCCATAGGACAGGGCGATTTCGGCCTCCGAGATCGCCGCGCCGGGGCGGCGCTGCAGCGAGACCAGTTCCGCGCGAAGCTCCTGGTAGATGCGCGCTGATGCCGTGGCCGCGCGCGGCCGGCCAACCCGGCGCGGGCCGCCGCGACGGGACGTCATCTCTGGCTTTTTTGGCGCGCCCGCGGGCATTCCTGCTCCCAAAATTGATATATTAGTATATGAATTGGAATCAGAAGGCAAATCCGGGATTGGTGCTGTCCCCGGATTCTCGGGAGTGGGAGTTTTGACGTGACTGATTATCGCAAGCTGTTCGATCTCACCGGCAAGACGGCCGTCGTGCTGGGCGCCGGGTCTGGCATTGGTAAATCCTCGGCCGAGGCGCTGGCCTCGCTGGGCGCTGAGGTGCTGTGCGCAGATCGGGCGCAGGAGGATGCGGAAGTAACCGCGGCGGCGATCCGCACGAACGGCGGCAGCGCTGCTGCTGCCGCCTGCGATGCGGCCGATCGCGGCAGTGTCGAGGCGCTGGCCGCGAAGGCGATGCAGCAGTTTCCGCGGCTCGACATCGCGGTCACGACGCCCGGCCTCAACATCCGCAAGACCATCCTCGACTACACCGAGGAGGATCTCGACCGCGTCATCAATCTCAACATCAAGGGTACGGTTTGGTTCTTCCAGTCCTTTGGAAGGATCATGGTCAAGCAGCAAGGCGGCAGTCTGATCGCGTGCTCGTCGGTGCGTGCGGTGACCATCGAGCCGGGGCTGGGCGTCTATGGCTCGACCAAGGCCGCGATAGGGCTTTTGGTGAAGGGCTTTGCGTCGGAGGTCGGTCGTTCCGGCGTCCGCGTCAATGCGATCGCACCGAGCATTGCCGAGACGGCGCTGACGGGACCGTTCAAGCAGCGGCCGGACATCTACAACCTCTATGCCGGCCACACCGTATTCAACCGCTGGAGCAGCGCCGACGAGGTCGCGACCGCGGTGGCTTACCTGGCGTCGGACGCTGCGAGCTATGTCAGCGGCAGCACGCTGTTCGTCGATGGCGGCTGGACTGCGGTCGACGGTCCGCCGACCGGCCTGACGCAGCTGGCGCGTTAGCCGACGAAGCCCGAGCGGCTGCGCAGGTCCTGCGCGGTCGCAGCGGTCAGCATCTCGATGAGTCGCTGCGCCGGCTGGGCTGCAGTGGCATGCGTCGTCACCGCAGCCGTGTACATCGTCGCGAGCTCGCAGCCCGGCGGCAGCGAGCCGGACAGCTTGACGCCCTCTGTGCTGATGATTTCGGTCGCCTGCGTGCAGCCGATGGGACGCCGCGATCCGGATTCGGCCAGATGCCGCATCGCGGTGGCGCCGTTCGGAAAGATTCTGAGGCGACCCTCGACGTCATTCGTGATGCCGAGCTGGTCCAGAACCTTCGCGACGTGAATTCCCGCGGTTGACGCCTTGGTGTCAGGCACGAAGATCTCATCCGCGTTCAAGAACGCTTGACGCAACGCATCAGCGTCGGGGGCCTCGGCCCGCGGGTCACGGACGCGGACGGCGAGGGCCGTCTCCACGCGTCCCACATCCTTGATCGAAGTCCGGCTCACCAATCCTTCATCGGCCAATTTCGCAACCAATGCGGCCGTCAGGATGATGATATCTGTCGGCGCGCCCGCGCGCAGCTTGTCGGCCATGGCGCCGACTGCGCCGAAATCACCGGTTATGTCGACGCCGGTCTCGGCCTTAAAAGCTTGCGCTAGGCTTCCGACCAATCCTTGCGCCGCGCCACCGCTCAAAATCTTCAACGTCGTCATTGGCTCTATTCCATCGCCGCGATCAGGCTATCGCGGTTGATCGGGAGGTTGCGGATGCGCACGCCGAGGCAGTCGAACACCGCATTGGCAATCGCTGCGGTGACTGGCCCGTGCGCGGCTTCGCCGGCGCCGACGGGATCGAGCTCCGAACGCTGGATCAATTCGACCTCGACGTCCGGGACCTCAGTGAAGCGCAGGATCGGATAATCCGACCAACTCGTGCTGGTGATCCGCTGCTGGTCGAAGCGGACGCGCTCCTTCAGCACCCAGCTCGTGGCCTGGATCGCGCCGCCCTCGATCTGGTTGATCACGCCGTCCGGATTGATGGCCTCGCCGACATCGACTGCGAGCGTTAGCTTTCTGACGCGGATATCCTCATCGCCCTCGATCTCGGCCACGACAGCACAATAGGCGCCGGTGTTCTTGTAGCGCGCGAAGCCGATGCCGTGGCCGATTCCGGGCGTGCGCTCCGGCTTCCAGTTCGCCCGCTTTGCGGCGGCACGGATGACATCCCTGGCGCGCTCGTCGCGCAGATAGCGAAGGCGGAAGGCGACCGGGTCCTCAGCGCGTTCGGAGGCGATCTCGTCCAGAAAGCATTCGATCGCGAAGACATTGCCCTGCGCGCCCAGCGTCCGCAGCGCGGAGGTGCGGATCGGCATCGTGAGCAGCCGGTGGCTTTCGATCGTCCAGGCCGGGAAATTGTAGAGCGGGATCGCGTTCCGATCCGCGCCGCCGCCATTGGCCTGCGGCGGATTGCTCGAGATCATCCGCGGAAACGGCTTCTCCAGTTCGAAGCCCGCGAGCAGGGCAGGCTGTGTGGCACGTCCGGGACGGGCGGCGTGGCCGTTGCTCCAGACCGCGTGCCGCCAATCGACGATCTCGCCGGCCGGATCGAGATCGGCCTCGATCTCGATCGCCATCGCCGCGCCGAACGGCGCTTGCGACATCTCATCCTGCCGCGACCATTGCACCCGCACGGGGCGACCGCCGGCGGTCCGGGCGAGCAAGACGGCGTCGAGCGCGACATCGTCAGCAGCGTTGTGGCCATAGCAGCCGGCGCCTTCCATGTGCTCGACGGTGATGTTCTCGACCGGCAAGTTGAGAACGAGCGCGAGATCGGCGCGCAGGAGATAGACGCCCTGGCTGTGGGTCCAGACGTGCACCTTGTCCCCGGTCCATTGTGCGATTGCGCAGGACGGCGCGATCGATGCATGTGCGATGTAGGGGCGGGTGTATTGGCGCCGGATCGTGCGGGCCTTGGTCGCAGGTGTCGGCGCAGGCCGCGTATCGATCACGGTCAGCTCCGACGGCTCGGCCTTCAGGAACGACGCCAGATCGTTCTCATCCGGCAGCGCATCGCCTTCCGACCACACCGCAGCTTTACCCAGCGCCTGCAGGGCGATCTCCGCGCCGTTCTCGGTCTCGCTGACAACACCGCAAAAGCGTCCGTCACGCACGATTGCGACGAGGCCGGCCGTGGTGCGGGTCGTTTCGTCCTTCAGTGCGATCAGGCTCGCCCGCGCGTTGTCCGGCCTTAGCACGCGGCCGTACAACATGTTCGGCAAGACCTGATCCTGGATGAAGGGCGGTCGGCCGAACACCTTGTCGGGAATGTCCAGCCGCTCGACGGAATGCCCCGCCAGCGAACGCTGCGCGATCGCCTTTGCGCTTGCACCGGCCGTCGCCTCGCGTTTGAGATCGACATCTTCAGCCAGTTCCCAATAGCTGGTCCTGACATTGCCGGGCCCCGAGATCGTACCGTCTTCGACCGAAAGCGTATCGGCAGCGACACCGAGCCGGTCGGACGCCGCGACAAGGAAGATCCGGCGAATTTCGGCACAGGCGTGGCGCAGAGCGCGGCCCGATTGCTGTATCGAAAGGCTTCCGGAGGTGACGCCCTCGTTCGGGCTCATCGCCGTCGAGGCACGCACCATGCGGACGCGCGCGATGTCGACGTCGAGTTCGTCAGCCGCGATCTGCGCCAGTGCCGTCACGATGCCCTGGCCGATCTCGACCTTTCCCGGCGACACCAGCACATGCCCGTCGCGCGAGAATGTCAGCCACGAGGACAGCAATGGATTGGCCGCGAGGCTCACGGGCAATTTCGGAGGGGCGTTCATCTGGCCGCCATCTCCGCAGCTGCGCGCAGCACGGCGCGCACCATCCTGTTGTGCGCGCCGCAGCGGCAGAGATTGCCGTCGAGCGCGCGCTTCACGTCGTCTTTCGACGGTGAAGGGTTTTGCTTCAGCAACGCCGCTGCGCTGATCAGGATGCCTGAGACGCAATAGCCGCATTGCAGCGCCTGCTCGGCGATGAAGGCGCGCTGCAGCGGATGCGGATGCTCGGCGCTGCCAAGTCCCTCCAGCGTCATGACCTCCTTGCCGGCAACCGACCACAGTGGCATATCGCATGAGCTCACGGCGCGACCGTCGACCATGACGTTGCAGGCACCGCATTCGCCGGCACCGCACCCGAAATGCGGTCCGGTCACCGCAAGCGATCCGCGCAGCACATCCAGCAACATCCGGTCGGGATCGGTGTCGACATCTCTCTCGACGCCATTGAGGCGGAATCGAACGCTAGGCATTTGCAGCCTCTTATTGGGTCTTGTCGAACTTCTTGACCACCTCGGCCCATTTCACAATATCGCCGCGCAGGAATTTGTCGAATTCCTCCGGCGACATCGCCATCGGCACCGCGCCCTGGTCGGTCCAGAGTTTGACGATATCAGGCCGCTTGATTGCGGCGTTCACCGCCGCGTTGAGTTTGTCGATTACCGGCTTTGGCGTTCCCGCCGGCGCCATCAGGCCGAGCCAGATCGTCGCCTCGTAGCCGGGAACGCCGGCCTCGATCACGGTCGGGACATTCTTCAGCACGGTCGAACGCGCCGTGCCGGTGGTCGCGAGCGCACGGACCTGATTCTCTCCGATGTTCGGCGCCATCGCCGGCACCGCGTCGATCATCATCTGCACCTGGCCGCCGATGACGCCGCTGCGCGCCTCGCCGCTGTTGCGGTAGGGCACATGCACAAGGTCGATGCCGGCCATGGTTTTGAACAGCTCGCCGGCCATGTGGTAGGGCGTGCCCTGACCCGAGGAGGCATAATTCAGCTTTCCCGGCTGCGACTTCGCAAGTGCGATGAATTCCTGCAGCGTCTTGGCGGGCACGGCCGGATGCACCACGATGACGAGATCGGAGTAGTTCACCGGCGCGATCGGTGCCAGATCACGCATCAACTCGTATTTGCGCTGCGGCACCAGCGATTCATTCGCGGTCTGGGTATTCGACATCATGAGAAGCGTGTAGCCGTCGGCCGGCGCCTTCGCGACCTCGAGCGTGCCGATCACACCGCCAGCGCCGGTGCGGTTTTCGATCACGAAGGGCTGACCGAAGCTCTCCTGCAGGATACTGCCGATCTGGCGTGCAGTGACGTCGGCGGGGCCGCCGGGCCCGAAGGGAACAATGATCTTGACGGGCCGGTTCGGATAATCCTGCGCAGCGGCCGGCAAGCCTGAGACCGCTACTGCCAGCAGAGCCGCGACCAATGCCAGCACAAATCCTGGGCTCGCCATCAAATTCTCCCTCGACTTTAGTCTTCTTTCTTGATTGCAAGTCTAGCGGCAACGTAAACCACCTGTCGACGACAGACTCCGTCTCCCGCATAGGAATAAAAGATAGGGAACGGTGTACTTAAACTTCGCCATTCACGAGCGGGGATGACATGAGGAAACGACTCATAAGGAAGCGTCTCGGGATTTCGCGCCGTGATGTCCTGAGGGGCACCGGCGCTGCGCTGGCCAGCGTTGCGTTTTCGACGCGGGTGATGGCCGCGGCACCGCCGGCTGAAGCTGTTACCCCGGCGCTGATCGAGGCCGCCAGGAAGGAAGGCCAGGTCATCTACTACACCTCGACCGACCTGCCGGTTGCCGAAAAGCTGGCAAAAGCCTTTGAAGCGAAATATCCGGGCATTGCGGTGCGGGTAGAGCGCACCGGTGCCGAGCGCGTGTTCCAGCGCATCGGCCAGGAGTACTCCAGCAACATTCATGCGGTCGACGTCGTCAATTCGTCCGACGCCGCGCATTTCATCGTCTGGAAGCGCGACGGCATCCTGGCGCCGTATGTTCCCGAAGAGGTCGCAAAATTCTATCCCGACGAGCATCGCGATCCAGATGGCCAGTTCGCGAGCTTCCGCGTCTGGCTCTCGATCATCGCCTATAACACGAGCTTGGTGAAAGCGGAGGAGGCGCCGAAGAGCTTTGCCGATTTGCTCGATCCGAAATGGAAGGGCAAGATCGTCAAGGCGCATCCTGGCTATAGCGGCACCATCATGACCGCGACCTACCAGATGCAGCGCGATCTCGGCTGGAGCTTCTTCGAGAAGCTCGCCAAGCAGAACATCATGCAGGTACAGTCGTCGGCCGATCCGCCGAAGAAACTCGACCTCGGCGAGCGCGCCGTGATGGCCGACGGCAATGAGTACAACATCTTCCAGATGAAAGAAGCGGGCCGTCCGGTCGAGCCGGTCTATGCCACCGAAGGCTCGCCCTTGATCATCGGACCAAACGGCATCTTCAAGGACTGCCCGCATCCCAATGCCGCAAAGCTGTTCCAGTCGTTTGCGCTGAGCCGAGAGGCGCAGCAGCTGATCATCGATGTCGGCGGGCTGCGCTCGGTGCATTCGCAGACCGCGGAGAAGGCCGGTCGCAAACCGCTGAAGGACATCAAGACCATGAAGGATGATGCCGCCGCCGTGGAACGCGAGGGCGAGCAGATCAAGTCGCGTTATACGCGCATCTTCCGCGTCTGACCGGCATGGGCTCCGAACTGCCAAAAATCTCCGTCGCCGAAACGCTGGCGGAGAGGATCGCGGCGCTGAAGCCGGGCGCTCTCCCTGCCGCGACCACGCGCAAATGCGAGGATCTGCTGATCGATGTCGTCGGCCTCTGCGTCACCGCGCGCAACGAGGATTATGTCGGCAGTGCCCTTGCGGGCTCGGACGATGATGGTCCATGCACGGTGATCGGCCACGGCCGAACGCTGACCGCCGCGGGTGCGGCGTTCGTCAACGGCACGGCCGCGCATGGCGAGGATTTCGACGACACCTTTGAAGGCGGTCCGGTGCATGCCGGCGCGGTGGTCGTACCTGCGGTGCTCGCAGCTTGCGAGCGGCACAATCCGGACGGCCGCATGGCGCTGATCGGGATTGCTGTTGGCACCGAGGTACTGTGCCGGCTCAGCCTGGTGGTGCCGAAGGCGGTGCACAAGGCGGGATTTCATCCGACCGCAATATTTGGCGCAATGGGCGCCGCCGCCGGTGTCGGCGTGGCGCTCGGGCTCAACGTACGACAGATCGTCGACGCGCTCGGCGTCGCCGGCAGCATGGCTGGCGGGATCATCGAATATCTCGCCGAGGGCGCCTGGACCAAGCGGATGCATGCAGGCTGGGCCGCGCAATCCGGCATTCGCGCCGCGCTGCTTGCGCGCGGCGGCTTTGTCGGTCCGCGGACCGTGTTTGAAGGCGTGCACGGCCTGTTCCACGGCTTCGCGCACACGACCAAGGGCGACTACGAGGCGTTGACCGGCGATTTCGGCACGCGATGGGTGACGGATACGCTGGCCTTCAAGCCCTATCCCTGCGGAACGATGGCGCAGCCTTATATCGACTGCGCGCGCCGGCTCCGCGCACGCGGCATTACGTCCGAAGATGTCGCCGAGATCGTCTGCGAGGTGGCCGAGGGGACGGTACATCGGCTGTGGGAGCCGCTTGCCGACAAGCAGCGTCCGCCCAACGGTTATGCCGCCAAATTCGCTACTCCCTATCTCCTCGCCGCCGGCTTTGTTCATGGCGGCGTCGGGCTCGGCGCCTTCACCGAGCAGGCGACCCGGGATCCGCGGGTGCTGGCGCTCGCCGCGAAGGTGAAATTCGTGATCGATCCCGGCAATCCCTATCCAAACAACTACACGGGCCACATCCGGGCGACGCTGAAGGATGGCCGGGTCGTCGAGGAACGGCAGCCTCATATGCGCGGTGGCGCGCTGGAGCCATTGACGCGGCAAGATGTGATCGACAAGTTCATGCTCAACGTATCGCACGGCGGCTGGAGCAAGCCGCAAGCCGATGCCGCCCTGAAGCTGCTGGCTGGATTTTATGATGGTCGCATCGATCTCTCACCGTTACGTGGATAGGGTCTGATGACCAAAGAGCTCGCAGGCAAAGTTGCGATCGTCACCGGTGCCGGCCGCAATATCGGTCGAGCGATCGCGCTCACCTTGGCAGATGGCGGCGCGTCGGTGCTGGTCAATGCACGGAGCAATCGCGCCGAAGTCGAAAGCGTCGTGCGCGAGATCGAGGCCGCCGGCGGCAAGGCGGCTGCTCATCTCGGCAATGTTGCCGATGCCGCGGCCGTGCAGGCGATGGCAGGCCAGGCCATGAAAGCCTTCGGCCGTATCGATTTCCTCATCAACAATGCGGCGCTTCGGCGCGAAGCCGCCTTTGCCGAGATGGACTATGCGGCGTGGCGCGAGATCCTCGATGTCACGCTCGATGGCACTTTCCATTGCGTCAAAGCCTGCCTTCCGGCGCTGCGGCAGAGCGGGGCAGGGACGATCGTCAACATCGGCGGACTCAGCGCGCATACAGGTGCGAAAAACCGCACCCATGTGGTGACGGCCAAGGCCGGCATCATCGGCTTCACCCGCGCGCTCGCCCATGATCTCGCTGACGACGGGATCACCGTGAACTGTGTCGTTCCCGGCCTGATCGGGACGCCGCGCCCAAAGGACAAGCCGGAACCGGCGCATCATCTGACGCACCAGACGATATCAGGCGAACGAGGCAGGCCGGAGGACGTAGCCGCCACCGTACGCTTCCTTTGCAGTCCGGCCGCGCGATACATCAACGGCCAGGCGATTCACGCCAATGGCGGTGCCTATTTGGGCGGCTAAAGCCCTTCGCGCTTTAGCCGCTTATGTGAGAGCATGATCTTTTCGGAAAACCGCTTCACACTTTCCGGATCATGCTCCGACGCATGGCTTGTGCCCGGTTTTTGGGGGCTGTGGCCGGATAATACCCTCGGCGAAAAGGTCAATTGATGTTACCAATTTCGTCATGAACCAGCACGCCAAGATCGACATCCGCCATTCCACCTGTCCGCATGATTGCCCTTCGGCCTGTGCGCTGGATGTCGAGGTGATCGAGGGCCGCTCGATCGGCCGGGTCCGCGGCTCCAAGAAGCAGACCTATACGGCCGGCGTGGTTTGCGCCAAGGTGGCGCGCTATTCGGAGCGCATCCACCATCCCGACCGGCTGCTCTATCCGATGCGCCGCACCGGCCCGAAGGGCTCGGGACAGTATGCGCGGATCTCCTGGGATGAGGCGCTCGACGAGATCGCAGCGCGATTCGATGCGGCCGAGCGCGAGTTCGGCGCGCAGTCGGTCTGGCCCTATTACTACGCCGGCACGATGGGGATCGTGATGCGCGACGGCATCAACCGTCTGTCGCATGTCAAGAAATACTCCCGCTTCTACCAGACGATCTGCGCCAACATCGCGCGCGTCGGCTTCGCGATCGGCACCGGCAAGATCGCCGGCGTCGATCCGCGTGAGATGGGCGTCTCCGATCTCGTGGTGATCTGGGGCACCAATCCTGTCAATACCCAGGTCAACGTGATGACGCATGCGATGCGCGCCCGCAAGGAGCGCAACGCCAGGATCGCCGCGATCGACATCTACAACAACGACACGATGAAGCAGGCTGACATCAAGATCATCCTGCGCCCCGGCACTGACGCAGCGTTCGCATGCGGCGTGATGCACGTGCTATTCCGCGACGGTTTTGCCGATCGCGCCTATATGGACAAGTACACCGACTGTCCGGACGAGCTTGAGGCGCATCTGAAGACCCGCACGCCCGAATGGGCGTCGAAGATATCAGGCGTGCCGGTGGAGGAGATCGAGGCGTTTGCGCGACTGGTCGGTGAGACCAAACGCTCGTTCTTCCGCCTCGGCTATGGCTTCACCCGCAGCCGCAATGGCGCCGCGCAGATGCACGCTGCGTTGTGCATCCCTGCGGTGACCGGCGCCTGGCAGTATGAAGGCGGCGGCGCCTTCTTCAACAATGCCGCACTCTGGAAGTTCGACGAGTCCGTCATCGAAGGCCACGACGCGATCGACAAGACGACCCGCTGGCTCGATCAGTCCAAGATCGGGCGCATCCTCACCGGTGATGTCGAGTCGCTCAAGAATGGTCCGCCGGTCAAGGCGATGCTGATCCAGAACACCAATCCGATGACGGTCGCGCCGGAGCAGGCATTGGTGCGCCAGGGCTTTGCCCGTGAAGATCTGTTCGTTGCGGTCCACGAGCAGTTCATGACCGAGACGGCGCAGATGGCCGATATCGTGCTGCCTGCCACGATGTTCATGGAACACGACGACCTCTATTACGGCGGCGGGCACCAGCATATCTCGGTTGGGCCAAAGCTGATCGATCCGCCCGGTGAATGCCGCAGCAACCATCAGGTGCTGCAGGGCCTCGGTCGTCGCCTCAATGCCGAACATCCCGGCTTCGAGATGACGCCGCGCGAGTTGATCGACGTGACGCTGAAGAAAAGCGGTCACGGCGACATCGCGGGGCTGGAGGCCGATCTCTGGCGCGACCTGCAGCCGGATTTCCGCACCTCCCATTATCTCGATGGCTTCGCGCATCCCGACAAGAAGTTCCACTTCAAAGCCGACTGGACCAAGCCGCCCTACGGCAATCCCGGCCTCGGTCCATGGGAGCAGTTGCCGGCGTTGCCGGATCATTGGGCGATCATCGAGGAAGCCGACGCACAGCACCCGTTCCGCCTAGCGACCTCTCCGTCGCGCAGCTATCTCAACACGACCTTCAACGAGACGCCGGGATCGCAGGCGCGCGAAGGCGTGCCAACGGTGATGATCCACCCGGAGGACGCGGCCGCGCTCGGCGTCGCCGATGGCGACGCGGTGACGCTCGGCAACATGCGCGGCGAAACGACGTTGACCGCAAAGCTGTTCGACGGCTTGTGTCGAGGCGTCGTGATCGCGGAATCCGTCCACCCGAACAAGGCGCATCTCGGCGGCCGTGGCATCAACATGCTGACGGGGGCCGACGTGGTCGCCCCGATTGGCGGCGTCGCATTCCACGACAACAAGGTCTGGATCAGGAAGGCCGCGCCGGCCGTCTAAATCCACTTGCAGTCGGCGCCGATCCTGCCGCAAATGTGCGCTGACAACAGCGGACAGGCAGCAAACATGACCGACAACAGCAGCGTCATTCTCGAAAAGCGCGGGCAGGCGTTCTGGATCACCATCAACCGGCCGGACAAGCGCAACGCGCTGAACGCCGACGTCATCGCGGGCCTCACGAAAGGCTATCGCGACGCCCATGACGACAAGGACGTCCGCGTCATCGTGCTGACCGGCGCGGGCGACAAGGCGTTCTGCGCCGGCGCCGATCTGCAGAACAGCGGCGCGGCCTTCTCGATGGATTACTCCCGCCCCAATGTCGATTATGCCGACCTGCTGCGGCTGTCGCAGAACGCGACCAAGCCGGCGATCGCCCGCGTCGGCGGCGTCTGCATGGCCGGCGGCATGGGATTGCTCTGCATGACCGACATGGCGATTGCCGCCGATCACGTGATCTTCGGCCTGCCCGAGGTGAAGGTCGGTGTGTTCCCGATGCAGGTGATGAGCCTGTTGCAGTCGATCGCGCCGCCGCGGCTCGTCAACGAATGGGCGCTGACCGGTGAGCCCTTTGATGCGAACACCGCGCAGGCAGCTGGTCTCCTGAACTACGTCGTGCCCACGTCCGAGCTCGATGCCAAGGTGGAATGGCTGATCAGCCGCATCGTCGACAAGTCGCCGACCGCGATCCGCCGCGGCAAATACGCGATGCGCGCGATCGCCTCGATGTCGTTCGACGAGAGTATCGCCTACACCGAGAGTCAGATCGCACTTCTCGCGATGACTGAAGATGCCAAGGAAGGCCTCAAGGCGTTCGGCGAGAAGCGCAAGCCGTCATGGCCGGGACGGTGACGGGGCGCTCCGCGATTTCGCGCGAAGCACCATCCCGCCGGTCACGCCGACGCCAAGTACGTAAATCCATCCCTCCTGGAAATCGGCGAGATGGGAGTTGAACAGCGAGCTGACGATATTCTGAACCACGATCAGGAAGCCCGCCCAGCTCGCCCATCCACCGCCGCGAAACAGCAGCAGATGCGATAGCCACATCGCATAAAGCGCGAGCATGCCGACCAGTCCCCATTGGATACCGGCATAGAGTGTCTGATTGTGCGGATTGCCGGTGACTTCGGCCGCGACGCCGGTTTGATTGACCGCAGCGCGCTCGAACAGTTTCTCGATCGAACCGGTACCGTGCCCGATCAGTGGCGCCTCGCGAATGAAGGCCAACGATTTGCGCCAATATTCAGAGCGGATCTCGATCGAGGTCGGCGTGTTCTCGGGTTCGTAAAGCCGGTAGGGTGGAAGCAGGCTGGCGGTTTTGGCGCGCAGCGCGGGCGAGATGGTCCAGCTCAAACCTCCAAGCAAGGCGAGCACCCCGAGTGCAACAAGCACAGCGCGCCATGACATCCGATGCAAAACGATCATCGCCACGATCACGGGCAGCGTCACCAGCACCGTTCGTGAGAGATTCACGAACGCCAGGTTGGCGATGAACCCAAGCGCGACGATGATGAGCAGGCCTGTTTCCAGGTATTTTCGTCGCTGCAGCAGGACCGTGATCGGCCAGGCCAGTCCGAGCACGCCAAGCGCAAAGACGTGACTCTGGTCGATGTGATTCTTCACGACGACGCCGGGCTCCATGTACCATTTGAGCGTCAATGCCGGCGCGAATCCTACGATCCAGGATGCCAGCATCAGCAGCGTCGACGACGCCACGAACGCGATCAGCACCCAGCTGCCACGCGTTGTGCGCGAGAAATGATAGAGCAGCAGAGGCAGGAACGTGAGCTTCAGGGCCTGGCCGACGGCCTGGTACCGCGCGTCCCATGGCGCCTCGGACCAGAGGGCCCCTGCAAACGCCAGCACGAGCAGGATCAGCGGCGTGGTGCTGACGGGATTTCTCAGTGAGCGCAGAAATGCGCCTGGATCGAACGTCCACATCAGCGCGATGGCCCAAAGCACTGCAAAAATAAGCACGCCGGTCGTCGACCACGGCAGGAATATTGCTATAAGGACGGCCAGCAGGTCGACATTGAGAATGCGCACTGCCGGGTCGTGCCGAGCCGCGAGGACGAACGATAGCCAGGATGCAGTTTGGTTTGTGTCCTGTTTCACCAGGGCCTCGGTGCCGATCGCTTTAGGATGGAGCTATGTATCATTTTTGGGGGCATCGCGTTGCTCGAGCGACAAGAGCGCGTTAGCCAGCTCGGTCTCGCCGTTGCGGACTTTGCGGCTGCCCTGCGGCTTTGGCCACTCTGGACCCGACTCGGCTGGAACGACATCCTCTATCGCTACAGGCGCTCCACGCTGGGGCCGTTCTGGTCGACCGTGAACGTCGCGGTCACGGTGATCGCGCTCGGGTTGGTCTATTCGGAAATATTCAAGCTGCCGGTGCGGCAGCTGATGCCATTCGTTTGTGCAGGACTGATCGTCTGGAGCTTCATCAGTGCGATCCTGCTCGAGGCCGGCGGCCTGTTCTCGGGCTCGGAGAGCTATATCAAGCAGGTCCGCTTGCCCTATACGCTCTACGTCTTCCGCTTCGTGTTCAGCAAGATCATGCTGTTTCTGCACGATATTCCGATCTACCTCGTGCTGCTGCTCTACTTCCAGATTTGGCCCGGACTTGCCCTGGCGTGGGCGATTCCCGGATTCGTGCTGCTTTCGATCAACTGCACATTCGCAAGCCTTGCCATCGGCATGGCGTCGGCGCGCTTTCGGGACATTCCGCGCATCATCGCCAGCCTGACCCAAGTCCTGTTCCTGGTCACGCCGATCATCTGGATGCCGGATCTGCTCGGCTCGCGCCACATGCTGGCGGCAGGCAATCCGTTCTTTCATCTGATCGAGATCGTTCGCGCGCCGCTGCTGGGCATGGCGCCGTCGACGGACACGATCATGGTGATGCTGGCGATGACCGTGCTCAACATGCTGGTCACGGCAACCGTCTTCCTGCGCTTCCGTGCGCGCATTGCCTACTGGATCTGACGATGGGCGCCGCGGTCGACAGCAGCGAAATCGTGAGCCTGGAGCAGGTGCGCATCACTTTCCCGGTCTACCAGGCCGGTGCGCGATCGCTCAAGAAACGCGTGCTGTTTCACGGCTCTGCCGGCAAGATCGGACGTGATGCCAACGATCATATGGTGATCGAGGCGCTGCGTGACGTCTCGTTCTCGCTCAAGGCCGGCGACCGTCTGGCGTTGATCGGCACCAACGGTGCCGGCAAGACGACCTTGCTGCGCGCGATCGCCGGCATCTATGAGCCGCTGCAAGGGCGCCTGATCACGCGCGGCCGGATTTCGCCGATGTTCGACATCACGCTCGGCATCGACGGCGACCTCAGCGGTCTCGACAACATCCACTTGCGCGCGCTGCTGCTCGGCCTGTCGCCGGCGGAGATCGAGCAGCGTATGGCCGATATCGTCGAGTTCACCGAGCTCGGCGACTATCTCGACATGCCCGTGCGCACCTATTCGGCGGGCATGATCCTGCGCTTGAGCTTTGCGGTGGCGACCTGCTTCGAGCCCGATATTCTTCTCATGGATGAATGGATCCTGGCCGGAGATGCTCATTTCATGAGCAAGGCGGAGGTTCGCATCCAGAGCTTCGTCGAGCGGGCGCGCGTGATGGTGCTGGCGTCACACAATCTCGAGCTCTGCCGCCGCTGGTGCAACGTCGGACTGTGGCTCGACCGTGGCTCGGTGAAGGAGTTCGGGCCGATCGATCAGGTGATCGAGCGGTATCAGCAATTCGTCGCTGGCGTGCAGCCGCACTAATTACTGCCGAATCAGGCCGAGCCGGTAGCTCCAGTGCATGATGAACTGGCGGATCAAATACGGCGCCATCGCGCGAAATATCTGGCGCTGGCCCGGGATCTGCCCGAGTGATCTCAGCCGCAGCGCCTGCATCTCGGCGCGGCCGCGTTCGTAATCCTTGCTGGTTTTCTGGTCGTCGTGGACGCGGAAGCAGGCGAGGAAGCGGCGGATGTGCACCATCTTGAAGCCGGCGGCTTCTGCGCGCAGCATGAAATCCCAATCCAGCGCGTAATGGAAATCGGTGTTCAAAGGCCCGATCTTGTCCCACACGCGCCGCCGCCAGAACATGGTCTCCTGCGGCACGTAGCCGGCGAACTTCAAGGCCTGGCTGTTATGCGCAGGCAGCACGGCGCGGCCGACCTCAGAGCCGGCATAGTCGATGAAGATGCGATGGCCGTAGAGGATATCGACGTCGTTCCGCTCCGCGAAGTGGTTGGCGACGATCGCGAGCGTGCCTGGCAGGAGCGTATCGTCGCTGTTGAGGTAAGCCATCACGTCGCAATCGGCGTCGGCAAATCCTCGATTGATTGCGTCGGCCTGACCTTCGTCGCGTACACTGCGCCAGGAAATCCTGTCGCCATAACTCTCCAGGATGTTGGCGGTGTCGTCGGTCGATCCGCCATCCTGGACATGATAGAACAGATTTGGATAGTCCTGCGCCAGCACGCTGTCGACGGTGGCGCGCAGGAAGCGGGCGTGATTGAAGCTGGGCGTGACGATGGCGATCCGCGGTGGCCGTTGCGGCAGCGGCGGTGGCGAAGGCAGCCGACCGAGCTGGAGCGGATACGGTGCGTGCTGCTCGAACGTCCACATCGGCGGACGCAGCCACAAGCGCCGCAGATGGGCGCGCGATCGCGCATAGGCCTGCTTGAGCGTGTGCTGCCCGCTTTCGAGCGCGTCGATACGCTTCTCGATCGCATCGAGCCGCCGCAGCAACTCCTGCTTGAGGTCGTCGCTCATGCCGTCACGATCCGTGGGCGCCTGCCTGAGCGCCGCCTCTAGCCGGCGTTGGCCTTCAGGCCGGCGGCTTCGATGCCGGCGACGGCGCAGATCTCGTCATTGTCGGAGGTGTCGCCGCTGACACCGACGGCGCCCAGCAAGGTGCTGCCGTCGAGGATCAGCACGCCGCCCGGCACCGGCACCAGGCGGCCTTGCGCCAGCGTGTTCACGGCGTCGACGAAATAGGCCTGCTCCTGTGCGCGCTGGAACAGGGCGCGCGAGCCCATGCCCATCGCAAGCGCGCCATAGGCCTTGCCATGCGCGATCTCGGCCCGCATCAGGCTGGTGCCGTCCTGCGCCGCGGTGACCTTCACGGCGCCGCGAGCGTCGAGAATGGTGATAACCAGCGGCTTCAGCTTCTTCTCGACGCCCTTGGCCAGCGCGGCGTCCAGGATCTTGCGGGCGACGTCGAGGGTGAGCTGGGACATGGGTTCTATTCCTTTGCGGGCAATGACTTGTCGGAATGCGGTGTCGCACAATTGAGGCTCATCGCCAAGACGCGAGAAACATGAAGTGGATCACGTCCGCTTCCGTCCTTGATCTGGTGGCGGCAGGAGGTGCCGTCGGCGACGATCAACGTGGCGGCGTCAGCACGCCGGACCGCCGGCAGCAACGACAATTCGGCCATCTCGATCGAGGCGGCATAGGTCTCCGCGCCGTAGCCGAAGGCACCGGCCATGCCGCAGCAACTCGACTCCACGGTCTCGACGGCGAGATCCGGGATCAGCCGCAAGACCTTCTCCACCGGCTTGAATGCGCCGAAGGACTTTTGGTGACAATGGCCGTGCACCAGCGCTTTTGCGGTGATCGCGCCGAGCGGCAGGCTGAGCCGGCCGGCTTCGGCCTCGCGCACCAGGAACTCCTCAAATAACAGGGCGTGGGCGCTGAGCGTGCGCGCAGTGTCGTCGGAGCGGAGCGACAGCAATTCGTCCCGCAAGGTCAGCAGGCAGCTCGGCTCGAGCCCGACGATCGGCACGCCGCGCGCGGCAAACGGCGCGTAGGTCGCGACCAGTCGATCGAGTTCGGCGCGGGCCTCATCGACCAGACCTGCGGACAAGAAGGTTCGGCCGCAGCATAGCGGCCGGGCATGATCGGCAGGTTTCGGCAGATACACGCGGTAACCGCCGGCAATGAGCACCTCGAGCGCCGCGTCGAGGTTCTCGCGCTCGTAGTGGCGGTTGAAAGTGTCGGCGAACAGCACGACCTCGCGCCCCTCGGCCGGGCCAAACGTTTCGGCGTCGGGAGCGAATATGTCGCTCCGGAACGCGGGCAGGGCGCGCTTGGCGCTGATGCCCGCAAACTTCTCAAACAGCGCACGAAGCAATCCGCTGCTGTTGCGCAAATTGGCAAGCGGCGCAAAGCGCGACGCAAGGCCGGCATAGCGCGGCAGATAGCCGACCATGCGGTCGCGCCACGACAAGCCGTGTCCGGCAGCGCGCGCGGCCAGTACCTCGATCTTCATCTTGGCCATGTCGACGCCGGTCGGGCATTCGTGGCGGCAGGCCTTGCAGGAGACGCAGAGTTTCAGCGTCTCCATCATCTCGTCGGAGGAGAGCGCATCTGGACCCAACTGACCGGAGATCGCTAGCCGCAGCGTGTTGGCGCGGCCGCGCGTGACGTCCTTCTCGTTGCGCGTCGCGCGGTAGGACGGGCACATCACGCCGCCCTCGAGCTTGCGGCAGGCGCCGTTGTTGTTGCACATCTCGACCGCGCCCTGGAAGCCGCCGCCGGCACCCGGATAGGATGACCAGTCGAGCACGGTCTTCATCTCGCCGACGCGATAGTCCGGTGCAAAGCGGAACAGCGATCGGTCGTCCATCTTCGGGGGATCGACGATCTTGCCGGGATTGAGCGTGTTGCCGGGGTCGAAGCGCTGCTTGACCTCGCGGAAATCGGCGACGAGGCGCGAGCCGAACATCGTTTCGTGGAATTCCGAGCGCACCAGGCCGTCGCCATGTTCGCCGGAATGCGAGCCTTTGTATTCGCGGACCAGCGCGAAGGCCTCCTCGGCGATCGCGCGCATCGCCTTGACGTCCTTCTCGAGTTTCAAATTGAGCACCGGGCGCACGTGCAGGCAGCCTTCGGAGGCATGCGCATACATCGTGCCGCGGGTGCCGTGCTTGGCAAACACCTCATTCAGCCGCTGGGTGTAATCGGCGAGATGCGGCAGCGGCACCGCGCAATCCTCGACGAAGGAGACCGGCTTGCCCTCCTGCTTCATCGACATCATCACGTTGAGGCCGGAGGTGCGGAAATCGGCAATCGCCGCCTGCATCGCGGGTTCGACGACATCGACCACGCCGCCCCATTTGCGCTGCGGATGATTCCAGCCGAATCCGAGGTCGGCCATCAATTCGGAGAGCTGCTTCAGCTTCTGCAGATTGTCGGCCTGATCCTCTTCCGCGAATTCGACGATCAGCAGCGCATCCGGATCGCCGCGCACGGTCGCTTCGATCACGGGCCTGAACATCGCAATGTCGCGCCCGAGCGCGATCATGGTGCGGTCGACCAGCTCGACTGCGATCGGCCGCAGTTTCACGAGATGCTGGGCCGCGTCCATCGCCTCGTAGAAACTGCCGAAATGGCAGACGCCGAGCACCTTGTTGCGGATCACGGGCCACAGCTTGAGCTCGACTTGCGTGGTGAAGGCAAGCGTGCCCTCCGAGCCGACCAGGAGGTGCGCCATGTTGTTCGGCGCATTGCGCGGCACCAGCGCATCGAGATTGTAACCGCCGACCCGCCGCTGCACCTTCGGGAATTTGTCCGCGATCTCGGCCGCCTCGCGCTCGCCGAGGTCAAGCATGTCGCGGAGCAGTTTTAGCCCGCCCTCCGGCGCGTTGACCTGCGCGAGGTCGCGCGGCACCTCGCCGAAACGCATCCGCGTGCCGTCGACGAGGGTTGCCTCCATCGACAGCGTGTTGTCGCGCATGGTGCCGTAGCGCAGCGATCGGCCGCCGCAAGAATTGTTGCCGGCCATGCCGCCGATCGTCGCGCGCGACGCCGTGGAGACGTCGACCGGGAACCACAGCCCGTGCTTTTTAAGCTGGCGATTGAGATCGTCGAGCACGATACCCGGCTCGACCACGCAAATGCGGTTCGCGACGTCGAGCGAGACCAGCCGGTTGAGGTGCTTGGAGAAGTCGATGACGAGGCCGTCATTGATGGTCTGGCCGCATTGCGAGGTGCCGCCGCCGCGGGGGGTGACGATCCGGCCGTCGTCCCGGGCAATGGCCAGCGCCCGCAGCGCCTCGTCGATGGTCCGGGGCACCACCACGCCGGCCGGCATGATCTGGTAGAACGAGGCGTCGGTGGCGTAGCGGCCGCGGTTGAAGGCGTCGAAGAAGACGTCGCCGGTAATCTCCCGGGACAGCCGCGCGGCAAGGGCACTGATTTCAGCCGAATGTTGAGATTTTTCGGCTTGCTCTGCCGCCATGGGATCGGTCTCGTCGGTTATCCCGCTGTCTTGCCCGCCGGGGTCGGGATTGGCAAGCGAAGCCCTGCTTCTAATGCATTGACGACCCCCGCGCGGCGGGGGACAAACCCGCCGAATAGTGATATGCGGGCGGCTCACTTCAAGACCAAGGCAAGATCGGGAAGGACGCCCATGACCGTGCATACTGGAAGGCATTTTCTGCAGATTCCGGGACCGACCAACGTGCCGGACCGGGTGCTGCGGGCCATGGATATGCCGACCATGGACCATCGCGGTCCGGAGTTTGCCGAAATAGGCTTTGCCGTTCTTTCCGCAATGCAGCGCGTGTTTCGCACCAAGCAGCCGGTGATCATCTATCCGTCGTCCGGAACCGGCGCCTGGGAAGCTGCGATCGTCAACGCGCTGCAGCCGGGCGACAAGGTGCTGATGTGCGAGACCGGCCAGTTCGCGGTGCTGTGGCACGGCATCGCCACCAAGTTCAAACTCGACGTCGACTTCATCCCGGGTGACTGGCGTCATGGCGCCGATCTCGAGCAGATCGAGGCCAAGCTCGCGGCTGACAAGGCGCACAAGATCAAGGCCGTCTGCATGGTCCATAACGAGACCTCGACCGCCTGCGTCACCTATCCGCGCGACGTGCGCAAGATCCTCGACACGACAAAGCATCCGGCGCTGCTGATGGTCGACACCATCTCCGGTCTCGGTTCGCTGGAATATGAGCACGACGCCTGGGGCATCGACGTCTCGATCGCCGGCTCGCAGAAAGGCCTGATGCTGCCGCCGGGTCTCGGCTTCAATGCCGTCTCGGAAAAGGCGCTCGCCGTTGCGAAGGCCAATCCGGCAATGCGCTCCTATTGGGACTGGCAGGACGTCATCAACATCAACAAGGCCGGCACCTGGCCCTATACGCCCGCGACCAACCTGCTGTTCGGCCTGCGCGAGGCGGTGAAGATGCTCGAGGAAGAGGGCCTCGAGAACGTCTTCGCCCGCCACAAGCGCCACAGCGAGGCCACGCGCGCTGCGATCAAGGTCTGGGGCCTGGAGACGCAGTGCCAGGAGCAGGGTGCGCATTCGCCGGCACTGACCGCGGTGCGCATGCCCGAGGGGCATGACGCCGACAATTTCCGCAAGATCGTGCTGGAGAAGTTCGACATGTCGCTCGGCACCGGCCTCAACAAGGTGAAGGGCAAGGTGTTCCGCATCGGTCATATCGGCCACTTCAACGACCTGATGCTGATGGGGACGTTGGCGGGCGTCGAGATGGGCCTTGGCCTCGCCAAGGTGCCGCATCGCGACGGCGGCGTCCTGGCGGCGATGGAGGTCCTCAAAGGACACGACGGCGCGCAGATGTCGAAGGCCGTCGCCTGAGCCGATCCGTCAACGAAGAGAAAGAGCGAGACATGAACGCGCCCGTCACTCCGACTGAAGATCTGATCTATTCTGTCAACGACGGGATCGGGCGGATCATCTTCAACCGTCCGCAGGCG
Source organism: Bradyrhizobium jicamae (assembly GCF_018130695.1). Lineage (GTDB taxonomy): Bacteria > Pseudomonadota > Alphaproteobacteria > Rhizobiales > Xanthobacteraceae > Bradyrhizobium > Bradyrhizobium jicamae_B. The sequence goes on from NZ_JAFCJX010000026.1 coordinate 96,689, forward strand.
CGCAACGCGCTGACCTTTGCGATGTATGAGCAGATGGCTGCGATCTGCGACGACATCAACAAGGATCGCTCGATCAAGGCGCTGATCCTGACCGGGGCCGGCGACAAGGCGTTTGCGTCCGGCACCGACATCTCGCAATTCCGCGCCTTCAAGACCGCGCAGGATGCGCTCGAATACGAGGCGCGGATCGATCGCGTGCTCGGCGCGCTGGAGCAGTGCCGCGTGCCCGTGATCGCGGCGATCGCGGGCGCCTGCACGGGCGGCGGCGCCGGTATCGCGGCGTGCTGCGACATCCGCATCGGCACCGAGTCGACGCGGATGGGTTTTCCGATCGCGCGCACGCTCGGCAATTGCCTGTCGATGTCCAACATCTCGCGCCTGGTCTCGCTGGTCGGTCCGGCGCGCACCAAGGATCTGATCTTCAAGGCGCGCCTGGTGGAGGCCCCGGAAGCGCTGGCACTCGGCCTGCTCAATGAAATCGTACCCGACGTCGAGACGCTGCAGCGCCGCGCCGACGAGACCGCAAAGCTCGTCGCAAGCCATGCCCCGATCACGCTCGAGGTGACCAAGGAGGCGGTGCGCCGCATCCGCCGCACCCTGTCGCGCGACGAGGGCGAGGACCTGATCTTGCGTGCCTACATGAGCGAGGATTTCCGCGAGGGCATGGACGCATTCCTCAACAAGCGCACGCCCAACTGGAAGGGCAAATAACAATCCTTCCCGCGGGATCGCGATCACGCGGGCGTACACAGGCGCACCACAATTTCACATCAATCGGCGCACTTGACCTGATTGTCCTCGACGTTAGTTCGTGCAGATCGTCTCAGGTTCAACTTGCCGGTGCGTTTATGTTGACGCGCTTGCAAGACGGGGCTTAAGATCGCTGAGGTTGTTGTCGCCGTTTTCCTGTTTCAGTCGATTATTCAGCGTTTTTGTATTCCCTCGGGCTGCGGCCGCAACCACAAGTCATCAAACTGAAAAGCGACACCGTTAGTTTCGACACGCGACCGCGCCGGCACCTATTGCCAATCACACCTCATCTCACGCCGAACGCGGTTTGCGACGACGTCCGATACTTCAAGTCTGATACGTCAAGTCTGATCCTCGAAAATTGATCTTCACGCCGTCGATTCTCGGCGCGACGGCGCATGTGGCAACGCACGCAGGGGCTCCCCATGACCAATCATACTCCGGTTTTCACGTCTTCGTCCGCGTCCGGCAGCTTCACCGAATTCACCAACACCACCGATTCCACCGCGCTGCATCAACTGACCGGCACGATGAGCTTCAGGGATTCGGATCGCAGCGATACGCACACGACGACGGTGACCCTGCACTCCGCGACCTTGTCGAGCGGCTCGATCATTCCGGCTGCGTCGCTGGCCGATTTCCAGACCGCGATGACGTCGCAGATCACCAGCGACAGCAACGGTTCGGGCAATTTGAGCTGGATCTTCAGCGAGGCCGATGACGATTTCGATTTCCTGTCCAAGAACCAGACGCTGGTTCTGACCTACGACATCCAGGTCTCCGACAATCACGGCGGCACGGCGATCCAGACCGTCAAGATCACCGTCACCGGCACCGACGACAAGCCGGTCATCAACATGACGACGGTCGCGACCGTGACCGAGCAGGCCGACCAGACGCTGTCGCTCACGCCGGATACCGTTCATGTCGCGCTGAACTTCACCGACGATGACCTGACCAACACCGGACATACCGCGACCGTGATCGCGGCGAGCGCGTCCGGTGATACGGACGGGCTGTTGCCGGGGCCGCTCGGCACTGCCGAACTGATGTCGTTCTACCAGGTCGACAATGTCATCAAGAATTCCGGATCCAGCGCCGGTACCATCAACACCACGTTCGGGGCGCCGGATCTCGCCTTCGACTATCTGGCGGCTGGCGAGCATCTCGACATCACCTACACGGTGCAACTCGACGATCACGCCGGCGGCGTCTCGACCCAGACCGTGACCGTCACCGTGATCGGAACCAACGACAAGCCGGTGTTCCTGTCGTGCCCGGAAACCGCCCATCTGGTCGAGGACCAGAACGTCAGTCCGTCCGGCGATCTGACCGCGCACGGCGATCTCGCGTTTGCCGATGTCGACCTGTCCGATACGCACACCGTCTCAGCCACGGTCACGGCCACGCGCTCGGGCGGTGGTTCGATTCCACTCAGCGATGCCGATCTGCTGGCCGCATTCGGGACCTCATTGTCGCCGGACTCCACAGGTCATGTGCTCGGTGATGTGACGTGGGATTTCGCGCTGCCGAACGCGGATACCAATTTCCTGATGGGCGGCGAGACCCTTACACTGGTCTATCACGTCACGGTCCAGGATCCATCCGGCGGTACCGATACGCAGGACGTCACCGTCACGATCCTCGGCACCAACCATCCCGTCGTCATCACCAGCGGCGCTGAATCGACCACGGTGTCCGAGCTTGCCGACACCACGGGGTCCTCGACCCCGGACACCACACCGACGACGCCGGCCGGCACGCTGGCTTTCACCGATCCCGACACGTCGGACACCCACACGGTGGCGGTGACGCTCGACTCGACGTCCGGCGCGCCGATTCCCGCCGCGACGCAGACCGATCTGGCCGCCGCCCTGACCACGACGCTGAACGACTCGACCGGCACCGGGAACGGCAGCGTCGATTGGAATTTTGCGATTCCCGACAAGGATCTCGACTATCTCGCGCAAGGCGAGACGCTGACCGTCAACTACAACGTCAAGGTCAGCGATGGCGCGACCAGTTCCACGCAGACCGTTTCGGTCGTCATCACCGGCGCCAACGACGCCGTCACGATGACCAGCGCGCCGGAATCTGCATCGCTCGCCGAGCAGGCGGGGGTGACGAATTCAAGCGCGCCGGACACCACGAGCCCGGTACCGACCGGGACATTGAACTTCACCGACGTCGATCTGGCCGACACACACTCGGTCAGCGTCAGCCTGGATTCCGCGGTGTGGTCGGCTAATCCGAGTTTCGTTCCTGACGGTACCCTGTCCGGTCTGCAGAGTGCATTGTCGACCGTGCTGCATGATTCAACGGGCTCCGGAACCGGCGGTATCGACTGGACCTTCAGCATCCCCGATGCGAACCTCGACTTCCTGAGCGCCGGCGAAACCTTGACGGTGACCTATGACGTGACCGTCGCTGACGGTGCGACCAGCTCGACGCAGACGGTGACGGTCACGATCAACGGCGCGGCCGATCCGCTGCTGGTCACACCGGTCGCGGTTGATGCGCCGGAAAGCCCATTCAACGACACCGGCGCCGTACTCGCGTCCGGAACGATCTCCGACGTCTCGCATCCGATCGACCTGAGCACACCGCGCAGCATCACCGAGGTGAACGGCAGTGTCACCAATGTCGGCATCGCGGTCGCCGGCACTTACGGTACATTGATCCTCGATTCCAGCGGCTCCTATTCCTACTACGCCAACGCGTCGGTCGACGGCCTGCAGATTGGGGACAACGTCTCAGACCAGTTCACCTTTACCGTCGACGACGGCCACGGAGGCCAGGCCACCACGACATTGACGTTCAACGTCGCGGCCACCGACGACAATCCGATCATCACTGCGGCCAATGTCAGCGGTGCAGTGACGGAGGACGCGGGTCCGCCTTCGATCGTCAATGGCGACTTCGAGACCGGCAATCTCGGCGGTTGGACCGCCAGTGGTAACATCGAGGTTCAGCAGCTCGAGCTGGGGGGCTCGTTCGGGCATTACTCCGTGCAACTCGCCCCGACCAGCTCGCTCGGGACGCTGTCGCAGGATGTCGCGACGACGGCCGGTCAGACCTACTTTGTCAGCTTCGATGTCATTGGTGATCCCGAAGGCTTCAATACGCCGTTCACTGTGACGTGGGACGGCGTTACCTTGATGTCGCTGAGCAACGTCCCGCTCGGCGTCAATCATTACGCATTCGAAGTCACCGGCGCGGCGTCCAGCACGTCCCTGCAGTTCAGCTATGCCGACGACGCCGATGGCATGATCCTGGATTCCGTCGTCGTCAGCCCGGCATCGGGACCGCCCACCGAATCGACGTCCGGATTGATCTCGTTCTCCGATGCCGAGACGACCGATACCCACGCGGCGACCTTCATTCCGATCGGCAGCGGCTATGTCGGCACGTTCTCGCTTGATCCCGTCACCGAGTCTTCGGGCAGCGGATCGGTTGCATGGAACTTCACGGTCAACAACGCGGATATCCAGTTCCTTGGGCAGGGGCAGACCCTGACCCAGGACTATCTCGTCACGATCACCGACAGCCACGGTGCATTGGTGACGCAGGACGTCACCGTCACCATCAACGGCACCAACGACGCGCCGACCGCGGTCAGCGAAACCGTGATCACCGATGCCGGTGCCGGCGGCAGCGTCGATATCCCGACCTGGGCGCTGGCAGCGAACGACACTGATCCGGATACGACGGATCATTTGTTCGTCAACAGTGTCAGCGCGGGCACGGGCGGCAGCACGACCGTCGTCGGCTCCGATGTGTCCTTTACCGATGATGCGACAGCCGGAGGGGCTTTCAATTACACCTCGTCCGACGGCGTCGCGCCCAGCGGCAACTCGGCGACGGCCACGATCGTCAACAATGCCGCGTCGGCAACGGCCCTCATCGCCACCAGCGGCGACGATATCCTGATCGCCACCAACGGTACAGAGACACTCGATGGCGGCGCCGGCAACGATATCCTGATCGGGAATTCCGGCAGCCACGCCATGACCGGTGGCAGCGGCAACGACACCTTCGCGTTCCTGCATACGACTGATGGCGTCGGCAACATCACCGACTTCAACAACATCACGGCGCAGGATCACATCGCCATCTCCGCCAACGGCTTTGGCGGCGGTCTCGCCGCCGGGATGGATGTGACCCCGATCTTCGAGACCTCCGGTGACGATCAGTTCTCGGGCTTCGGCGCCGAGTTCCATTTCGATACCGCGAACCAGACGCTCTACTTCAGCGCCGACGGCACACAGGCGTCCGCAGTGGCGATCGCCACCGTGCAGGCCGGCGTGATGCTCAACCCGCACGACCTCCTAATCGTGTGACTGACGCCGCTGGACAGATTGACGCGGGCTCTTCGGAGCCTGCGTTTTTTTTGCCCTTATTCCAAAGTCATAGCGCCCGGCGTGGTTGTCGGCTTGAACTCGCTCGCATTATCCGCACAATGACGGCCGTCCAGGGCTTTTGCGGATTTTCCAAGCCGAACAAAGAGATAGGGAAGAAACTCGTGGGACAGATTTTAAGAGCCACGGCCACCGTCGCGGCCCTGCTGATCAACGCGCCAGCGTTTGCGGCCTGGGAGCCGACCAAGCCGGTCGAAATCGTGGTCGCAGCCGGCGCGGGCGGCGCCTCCGACCAGATGGCGCGGATGATGCAGGCTGCGATCCAGAAGAACAATCTGATGAAGCAGCCGATGGTGGTGTCGCTGAAGGGCGGTGCGTCCGGCGCCGAAGCGTTGATGTACATGAAGTCCAGCGAGGGCGATCCCAACAAGGTGCTGATCGCCTATTCCCTGATCTACATGCTGCCGCTGTCGGCCAAGATTCCCTTCAACTGGCGTGATCTCACGCCGGTGTCGGTGATCGCGCTCGACCAGTTCGTGCTGTGGGACAACGCCTCCGGTCCCAAGAGCGTAAAGGATTTCATCGCCGCGGCGAAGGCCGCCAGCGCGCCGTTCAAGATGGGCGGCACCGGCTCCAAGCGCGAGGATCACGTGCTGACCGTCTTCATGGAGCAGAAGACCGGCGCGAAATTCTCCTATCTGCCGTACAAATCCGGCGGCGAGGCGGCGACGCAATTGGTCGGCGGTCACACCGAATCCAACGTCAATAACCCGAGCGAGAATCTCGAGGTGTGGCGTGCCGGTCAGGTGCGTGCGCTCTGCGTGTTCGACAAGGAGCGCATCGCCTACAAGACCAAGGTGACGGAGACGCAGTCCTGGAACGACATCCCGACCTGCAAGGAAGAGGGCCTCGACATGCAGTATCTGATGCTGCGTGCGATGTTCCTGCCCGGCAAGGTGACGGCGGAGCAGCAGGCGTTTTACGCCGACCTGTTCCAGAAGGTGACGCAGACGGCGGAGTACAAGGACTACATGGAGAAGCAGGCGCTGAAGCCGATCTTCCTCACCGGCAAGGACATGATCCAGTTCCTCGAGGATGACGACAAGCTCAACGCCACGCTGATGAACGAGGCGGGCTTCGTCGCGAAATAGCCGGCCTTCCACAATCGCCCCGTGTGACCTCGCTCGGTCATGCGGGGCGATTTTTTTATCCCGCCGAAACGGCTTGCAGGCCGCAAACGAAGGTTGAATATTGCGCTGCGGTGCTGTCGAACATTCAAGTCGGTTCGGTAAGCCGCCAAGGGACTTGAGGAGAGACCATGACCAGCGCCGTGCTCGGCATCATCGGCGGATCCGGCATCTACGACCTGCCGGGGCTTGAAAACGTCCGCGAGCAGGTGATCGAGAGTCCGTGGGGCGAACCATCGGCGCCACTGCGCCGCGGCGAGATCGCAGGCCTGCCGATCGTGTTCCTGCCGCGGCATGGCAAGGGCCATGCGCTGTCACCCTCCGACATCAACTACCGCGCCAACATTGACGTGCTGAAGCGGGCAGGGGTCACCGACCTCGTCGCGCTCTCGGCCTGCGGCTCGTTCAGGGAAGATCTGCCGCCAGGCACCTTCGTGCTGGTCGATCAGTTTGTTGACCGCACCCACAGGCGGGAGAGCTCGTTCTTCGGCAAGGGCTGTGTTGCGCATGTCTCGATGGCGCATCCGGTGTCGCCGCGGCTGCGCTTTCACCTGGCGGCCGCCGCCGAAGCCGAGGGTATCGCGTTCGCGCGCAGCGGCACCTATCTGTGCATGGAAGGGCCGCAATTCTCTTCGCTGGCTGAAAGCCTGACCTACAAGGCGCAGGGCTATGCGGTCATCGGCATGACCAATATGCCGGAAGCGAAGCTCGCGCGTGAGGCCGAGATCTGTTACGCCAGCGTGGCGATGGTCACCGATTTCGATTGCTGGCATCCCGATCATGATGCCGTCACGGTGCAGGACATCATCCGCGTGCTGAACTCGAACGCCGAGAAGGCCAAGGCACTGGTGGCGCGGCTGGCGCGCGATTTTCCGCGTGAGCACGAGCCATGTCCGATCGGCTCCGATCGTGCGCTGGACACCGCGCTGATCACGGCGCCCGAGGCGCGCGATCCGGCGCTGCTGACAAAACTCTCTGCGGTGGCGGGACGGGTGTTGAAAGCATGAAAGTCGACGGTCGCCATTTCCGCAGCATCTGGCTCGAGCCCGACGGCTGGACCGTCGGTGCAATCGACCAGCGTCGGTTGCCGCATGAGTTCATCGTCGCAAAGCTCACAACTGCGGACGAGGCGGGCGACGCCATCCGCTCGATGCTGGTACGCGGCGCGCCGCTGATCGGCGCCACCGCGGCCTACGGCATGGCGCTCGCGATGCGCGCCGATGCCTCCGACGCCGCACTCGATCGCGCCTATGAAATGCTGATCGCGACGCGGCCGACGGCAATCAACCTGAAATGGGCGCTGGACGAGATGCAGCGCGCGCTGCGGCCGCTGTCGGCCTCAAGCCGCACGGAAGCCGCCTATGCCCGCGCCTGCGAGATCGCTGATGAGGACGTCGAGATCAATGCAGACATCGGTCGCCATGGTCTCGCGCTGATCGAACAGATCGCGGCGACCAAGAAGCCGGGCGAAACCGTCAATGTCCTCACCCATTGCAACGCCGGCTGGCTTGCAACCGTCGATTGGGGCACCGCGACCTCGCCGATCTACCAGGCCCATGATCGCGGCGTGAAGGTTCACGTTTGGGTAGATGAAACGCGTCCGCGCAATCAGGGCGCCTCGCTCACCGCCTGGGAACTCGGCCATCACGGCGTGCCGCACACGGTGATTCCCGACAACACCGGCGGCCATCTGATGCAGCATCGGATGGTTGATCTTGCCATCGTCGGGACCGACCGCGTCGCTGCGAATGGCGATGTCTGCAACAAGATCGGTACCTATCTGAAGGCGCTCGCCGCGCACGACAATGGCGTGCCGTTCTATGTTGCGCTGCCCTCGCCAACCATCGACTTTCGTATCGACGACGGCATCAGGCAGATTCCGATCGAGCAGCGCGCGGCGAGCGAAGTTACGCACCTTACCGGGCGCACCGCTGACGGGCGTATCGAGACCGTGCGCGTGGTTCCTGAGGGATCGCCAATCGCCAATTTCGGCTTCGACGTCACACCGGCGCGGCTGGTGACCGGCCTGATCACCGAACGCGGCGTGCTCAAGGCGGAGCGCGCCGCGCTTGCGGGAGCGTTTCCGGAGCGGGCGAGCCTACGCTGAAGGCTGCATTGACGGGGCTTGCGTCCGCACGCTAAGCCACCTCGTCATCCCGCCATCAAGACCATCTCACAATGTCGAATACCGATATCGAAATCGTCGTCGACGATCCGACCGCGCCGGAAACCGATTCACCTGCGGTCGTCAGCACCGGCGTCGTCGACGTCGTGGTGTCGCTGCTGCTGCTCGTACTCGCGGCCGTGCTCGGGTGGGACAATTGGCGCACCGGCGCGGCCTGGGATTCGACCGGTCCGGAGCCCGGCTACTTCCCGTTCTACCTGTCGGTGATCCTCGGCGCCGCCAGCCTCTACGGCATCGTTGCCGCCATGGTCTCGCGCAAGGAAGCGGTCGAGTCCTTCGTGACGCGGGCGCAGCTTCGCCGCGTGATGGCGGTATTCGTGCCAACCTTCCTGTTCTGCCTCGCCACGCAATATCTGGGCCTCTACGTCGCGAGCTTCCTCCTGATCGCCGGCTTCATGCGCCTGGTCGGCAAGATCGCGCTGTGGAAATCGCTGCTGACCGCCTTTGTGTTCACCGCCGTGATGTTCGTGACCTTCGACATCGCCTTCGACGTCATCATGCCGAAGGGGCCGCTCGAGGCGGCTCTCGGCCGCTAGCAGATCGGCGGAACCTCACGACATGGAAGCCTTAGGTCTCTTGCTACATGGCTTTGCCGTCCTGCTGACGTGGAAGACACTGCTCTTGATGATGGTCGGGCTCGTGCTCGGCATCTTCGTCGGTGTGCTGCCCGGCCTTGGCGGTCCGAATGGCGTGGCGATCCTGCTGCCGCTGACCTTCACGATGGATCCGACCTCGGCGATCGTGATGCTGTCCTGCATCTACTGGGGCGCGCTGTTCGGCGGTGCCATCACCTCGATCCTGTTCAACATTCCCGGCGAGGCCTGGTCGGTCGCGACCACCTTTGACGGCTACCCGATGGCGCAGCAGGGCAAGGCGGCCGAAGCGCTGACCGCCGCTTTCACGTCATCGTTCATCGGCTCGCTGGTCGCGGTTCTGCTGATCACCTTCCTTGCACCGATGATCTCGTCGTTCGCGCTGAAGTTCGGTCCGCCCGAGTTTTTCGCTGTCTATCTCCTGACCTTCTGCTCCTTCGTCGGCCTCGGCCGCGATGCCAAGCACAAGACGGTCATCTCGATGTCGCTCGGCCTGTCGCTCGCCGGCGTCGGCATGGACACGGTGTCGGGCCAGCTCCGCATGACTTTTGGCTCGGCCGATCTGTTGCGTGGCATCAACTTCCTGGTCGCCGTGATCGGCCTGTTCGGGATCAGCGAGATTCTGCTGACGATGGAAGAGCGCCTTGCCTTGCGCGGTCACGCCGCCGGCATCTCGCTCCGCGTCGTTCTGTCGGTGTGGAAGGACCTGCCGAAATACTGGGTGACGCTGGTGCGCTCGTCCTTCATCGGCTGCTGGCTCGGCATCACGCCGGGCGGCGCGATCGCGGCCTCCTTCATGGGCTACAATCTCGCCAAGCGCTTCTCGAAGGACCAGGCAAGCTTTGGCAAGGGCCGTATCGAGGGCGTGTTCGCCCCCGAAACCGCGGCGCACGCCTCTGGCACCTCGGCGCTGCTCCCGATGCTCGCACTCGGCATTCCCGGCTCCGGCACCGCGGCGATCCTGCTCGGCGGCCTGATGGTCTGGGGCCTCAATCCGGGGCCGCTGCTGTTCGTCGAGCACAAGGACTTCGTCTGGGGCTTGATCGCCTCGATGTATCTCGGCAATGTCGTGGGCCTCGTGCTGGTGCTCACCACCGTGCCGATCTTCGCCTCGATCCTGCGCGTTCCCTTCGCGGCGGTGGCGCCGATGATCGTGGTGTCCTGCGCGATCGGCGCCTATGCGATCCAGAACGCGATGTTCGATATCTGGCTAATGCTGGGCTTCGGCGTTGTCGGCTATGTCTTCAAGAAGATCGGCATTCCGCTCGCGCCGTTCACGCTGGCGCTCGTGCTTGGCAACCGCGCCGAGGATGCCTTCCGCCTGTCGATGATCGGCTCCGGCGGCGACATGAAGGTGTTCTGGTCGAACGGTCTCGTCGGCTCGATCACGACGCTTGCGATCATCCTGCTGTTCTGGCCGCTGATCGACCGCGCCTTCGCCGGCGTTTCGCGTCTGCTGCGCCCGGCGAAGGCCTAAAGCCTCACACCACCTTGCGCTCCCTGAGGGCTGCGATCTCGTCCTTGTCGAAACCGAACTCGGCCAGCACCTCCTCGGTCTGCTCGCCGAACTCCGGCGGGCGCGCCGCCATGCTGCTCGGCGTCCGCGACAGCGTCACGGGCTGGCCGACCAGCTGGATGTGGCGGTTCTCGTCATTGGGCACGTGCTGGGCGATGCCGAGGTGCTTGACCTGGGCGTCGTCGAACATCTGGTCGATCGAGTAGATCGGCCCGCAGGGCACGCCGGCGGCGTTGAGCTCGCGCACCCAGGTCTCGGTCGACTTTTTCTCGGTCAGCACATTGATCTTCGCGTTCAGCGCATCGCGGTTCTTGGAGCGCGCCGGCGCGGTCGCGTAGTCGGGATCGGAAACCAGCTCGGGCGCGCCGATCGCCTGCGCGCAGCGTTCCCAGATCCGCCCGCCCGTGGTGGCGATGTTGATATAGCCGTCCGAGGTCTTGAACACACCGGTCGGGATCGAGGTCGGGTGGTTGTTGCCCGCCTGTTTGGCGACTTCCTTTTCCATCAGCCAGCGCGAGGCCTGGAAGTCGAGCATGAAGATCTGGGCCTGCAGCAGCGAGGTCTGCACCCATTGACCCTGGCCGGACACGTCGCGCTCCAGCAGCGCGGTCAGGATGCCGATCGCGCAGAACAGCCCCGCCGTCAGGTCGGCCACGGGAATCCCGACCCGCATCGGACCCTGGCCGGGTGCGCCGGTCACCGACATCAACCCGCCCATGCCCTGCGCAATCTGATCGAAGCCGGGTCGCTTGTGATAGGGGCCGTCCTGGCCGAAGCCTGAGATGCTGCCATAGACGATACGCGGGTTGATCTGGCGAATGCTCTCATAGTCGATGCCGAGCTTGCCCTTCACGTCCGGACGAAAATTCTCGACGATCACGTCGGCCTGCTCGGCCAGCCGCTTGAACACCTCGAGCCCCTTGGGGTCCTTCAGATTGAGGGTTATCGCCCGCTTGTTGCGGTGCAAATTCTGGAAGTCGGAGCCGCCGCGCGGGCCGCCCGGCTGCTCGCCGCCGCCATCCTCCAGGAGCGCGTCGATCTTGATGACGTTGGCCCCCCAGTCAGCCAGCTGCCTGACGCAGGTCGGTCCGGAGCGGACGCGGGTCAGGTCGAGCACGGTGAACCGGGACAGGGCTTGGGACGCGCGGGGAAAGGGCATTGAAAACACCTCTTGATTAGGGCCGCTTCGGGATCGCCTTGTCTGGCTTAGACAATTTGGCCGGCCATTCCAACCTTCGGCTGGGCTCACCAGACATGACGGTGGGTCGACCGTCCCGACCCGGCCCGCCGCATCTGCGACGATGCCGCATAGCCCGCAAATCTACGGGCTTTGCAAAGGGGGTAGACCAAATTTTTTCCTCGGGCAGTGGCGGGCGATTCCATGTTCGGCCTTAATGGTTTGCCAATCAGCTCCCGACAAGATGTGAGGGGTGTTCGCCATGGGCTATTTTTCCTAGACCCGCGTTCCGGCGATTTCGACACAACGCGAACCTGCAGGTGTGGTCAGCTCGATGCGAAAGAGCAATTTTCCGTCCGACGATTTTGCAAGCCTGTCTGCGGCCGACAATTGGAGCGATGCGACGCTTCGCACGATGTCCGCAGGCGGCGCGGTCAAAATCATCAGCGATGACGGCGATGCCTTTCCGCTCGCCGGAAGCACGTCCGCGAGCAGTTCGGCTGCCACCAGCGCCAGCAGCGCCAAACCGGTCGGGACGATTCCCCAGCTTGCCGATTACCTGGTCAATGGCTTCTGGGCCTACAACAACACCAGCGCCCATCACTGGGGCTCCAACACCATCACGTTCAACATCAACGGGCTGAACGCGGCCGAGCAGGCGCTCGCGCTGTCGGCGCTGCAGGCCTGGCATGAGGTCGCCAACGTCACCTTCGTCCAGACCTCGGGCAGCGCCAACATCACCTTCATCGATACCGGCACGATGACGGCGGTGACCAACGCCAATTGGACCTATGGCGGCATCATGACGTCGGCGACCGTCGACATAAGCTCCGACTGGATCACCAATGACGGCGGCGCCTACGACGGCAAGACCGGCATCGACAGCTACGGCTACCAGACCTACATCCACGAAATCGGCCACGCGCTCGGCCTCGGCCACCAGGGTCCCTACAACGGCAGCGCGACCTATTCGAGCAACGCGATCTACGCAGACGACACCTGGCAATACTCGATCATGTCGTACTTCGCGCAGGATAATTACTCCGGAAGCTCGTATCGCTACGTCGTCACGCCGCAGATGGCCGATATCTATGCGGTGGGCCTGATCTATGGTGCATCCACGACGACGCGCACCGGCAACACCGTCTACGGCTTCAACAGCAACGCCGGCGCGGTCTTCAACTTCGGCAATTACACCAAGGCGCCCGCGCTGACGATCTACGACAGCGGCGGCACCGACACGCTCGACTGCTCCGGCTATTCGGCCGCGCAGACCATCGATCTGCACGCCGGCGCCTTCTCCTCGGTCGGCGGCCTCGTCCACAATATCGGCATCGCCCTCAACACCACGATCGAGAATGCGATCGGCGGCAGCGGCAACGACACGTTGATCGCCAATGATTCCGGCTGCACGCTGAGCGGCGGCGCCGGCAATGATACGTTGACCGGCGGTGCCGGTGCCGACCGCCTGATCGGCGGCACCGGCGTCGACACCATGACCGGCGGCGGCGGTGCCGACACCTTCGTGTTCGCGACCGGCAACAGTTCGGCGGTGAGCGGCCAGCACGACAAGATCACCGACTTCACCTCCGGTGTCGACAAGATCGACCTCAGCGCCTTCGACGCGATCAGCTCGACGGCCGCTATTGATTCGTTCAAGTTCATCGGCGCGGCCGGCTTTGACGGCACGGCAGGCGAGCTCGACTACGGCTACAACAGCTCCACCGGCATCACGATGCTGCAAGGGGACGTCAACGGAGACAAGGTCGCCGATTTCATCATCGACCTGACCGGCAACATTGTCGTCAGCGCATCCGATCTCGTCGGGATCGCCAGTCAGGCCAGCCTTGTGAACGACAGCATTGTCACCCACGCGCCCGACTTCAACGGCGATGGCGACACCGACCTGCTGTTCGTCAACAGCACGACGAATGGTGTCGCCGAGTGGCAGATGAACGGGGCGCAGGTTATCTTCAGCGACCAGGTCGGAACCTTGGCATCAGGTTTTCACTTCGCCAACACCGGGGATTTCAATGGTGACGGCAAGACCGATCTTCTGATGCTCAATGATACCACGCACGACGTCGCAGTCTGGCAAATGAACGGCGGACAGGTGACCTCCAATGTGACGATCGGCACCATCAACGCCGCCGGCGGTTGGCACCTTGAAGATACCGGAGATTATAACGGCGACGGCAAGACGGATTTGCTCTTCCTCAATGATGGTACCGGAGGGGTCGCCGTCTGGCAGATGAACGGCACCCAGGTCGTTGCGAGCCCGCAAGTGGGAACCATGGCGTCAGGCTTCCACTATGCTGCGAGCGGGGATTTCAACGGCGATGGCAAGACTGACCTGTTGATGATCAACGATACCACGCATGCCGTTTCGATCTGGCAGATGAACGGAACGCAGTCGCCTTCAGTCAGCACCGTCGGTACGATCAACGCCTCTGCTGGTTGGCAGTTTGAGGCGGTTGGCGATTTCAACGGCGATGGCGATTCGGATCTGCTGTTCCTCAATAGCTCCACCCACGGCGTCGCGGTCTGGTTGATGAACGGCAGTCAGGTTACCGCAAGTCCGCAGGTTGGTACGATGAATGCCTCCGGTGGTTGGAATTTTGCGGATGTCGGTGACTTCAATGGGGACGGGAAGTCCGACCTTCTTTTCCTCAACAGCACCACCAACGGTGTCGCGGTTTGGCAAATGAACGGCACGCAAGTCGTGGCGAATCCGCAGGTCGGGATTGCAGCCGCAGGTGATGGCTACATGAAGCTGGAAGATATCAACGGCGATCACAAGTCGGACATCCTGTTCGAAAATTCAACGACGCATGCTCTCACAGCCTGGGAAATGAACGGAACCCAGATTGCGCTCAATCAGCAGATTGGTACCATCAACGCTGCTGGCGGCTGGCATCTCGTGTCTTGAGGCAGCCTCCCCGGGGGCGGCTTTCCGCGAATTCGCCTGCTTCAGCGCAAGCGCGGAGCCATCGGCCCGAGCTTGATTCGTCACGGCGAGATCACCTAAACTCTGATGGGCGATCGTGTGATCGTGCCCATTCGCGCCCTGGCGTGATGAGGCACGGCAAAAGCCGGGATTTTTTTCGGCGTGCCGCCTCGGGACTTTGCGTTGAACGCGGGCCCGATCTTTCACGAATCTGAGGGGCTTCTGGTGAGATTGTCCATTGTGACGACTCTCTATCGATCTGCGCCGACCATCAATGAATTCTGTCGTCGGGCGTTACTCACGGCCGAATCGATCAGCCACGACATCGAGCTGATCATGGTGAACGATGGGTCGCCGGACGAGAGCCTTGCCCTTGCGCTCGACCTGCATCGCGCGGATCCGCGCCTGGTGGTCGTCGATCTGGCACGGAATTTCGGCCATCACCGCGCGCTGATGACCGGCCTCGCGCATGCGACCGGCGATCTGGTGTTTCTGATTGACAGCGATCTGGAGGAAGAGCCGGAGTTGCTTGGCCGCTTCCACGAGCGCCTCGCGCAGGGTGACTGCGACGTGGTCTACGGCGTTCAGCAGGTGCGCCGAGGTCATTGGTTCGAGCGGGCCACCGGTGAAGCCTTCTTCTGGCTCGTCAATGCCATGAGCGACCAGCCAATTCCGCGCAATGTCGTGATCGCGCGGCTTATGACCCGCGATTACGTGCGTGCATTGCTCCAACATCAGGAGCGCGAGTTTCTGATCGGCAACCTGTTTCAACTCGCGGGATTCCGGCAGGTTGGTCTTCCGGTACGAAAGCTGTCGACTTCACCGACGACCTATTCGTTGGGCATGCGGCTCGCGATGGCGGTCAAACACCTGACGACCACGTCGATCAGGTTGCTATATGTCGTGCTCTACGGTGGCATCGGGATTTTCGTCCTGTCGCTGTTCGCGATTCTCTACTACTTGATCCGATATTTCCATTCAGGAATCGGCGTGGACGGCTTTACGTCGTTGATCATATCGATCTGGTTTTTCGGCGGACTATCCACATTGACGCTTGGTATCATCGGCATCTATGTCGCGGACATCCTCATGGAGACGAAGCGGCGGCCCTATGCCTTGGTCCGCCAGGTGCATCGCTCTGGAACCGTCCCAACCAGTGCGGCCAAGATTGTTGACGGTCCGGCCGGGGAGGCGTGGATCGACTCCAACCGGAGCAACGTGCAATGATCGTTATGCTCGTCACCAACCAGATTTGATACTTCATGCAATCTTGGGAAAAAATCGGTCTGATCTTTTGCCCCGACGGCCGACATCCGCTCATGAGAAGTCACGCGACGCTTCCGATCGCCGAAGCGATCGGAGGAGATTTGTACAAGATCTATTTCAGTTCGCGCGACGAGAACAACCGTTCGAGGACATTCAACCTGGTGATCGATCTCAATCGTCCACTTCAGGCGATGGACGTGAACGTTGAGCCGCTCCTCGACATTGGAGAGCTCGGCGGCTTCGATGACAGCGGAGCGATGCTGTCATGGATCACCGACGCAGGCGCGCTTGGCAAGTACTTCTACTATGCCGGTTGGAACCTCGGAGTGACAGTTCCATTTCGTAATGCGCTCGGGGTTGCGCTGGTGAGGGACGGACATATCGTCCGCCGCTATCGCGGGCCGGTACTGGATCGCAGCATGAGCGAGCCGCATTTCGTCGGTGCGGCCTGCATCCTGCGTGAGGGCGACCTTTACCGCTGCTGGTATTTGTCGTGCGTGGGGTGGGAGCCGCGAGAGCCCCGACCGGTTCATCGGTACCATCTCAAATATGCCGAATCGGCCGACGGGCTGACCTGGCGTCGCGATGGCATTGTGGCCATTGATTTTGCAAACCCCGGCGAGTTCGCGATCGCGCGCCCGTCCGTGATCCGTGATGCCGATCGCTACCGCATGTGGTTCAGCCATCGCGGCGACAATTACCGTATCGGCTACGCGGAATCAGACGACGGTGTCGGTTGGACGAGGATGGATGGTGAGGTTGGCCTCGCGGTGTCGCGCAGCGGATGGGACTGCGACAGTCTCGCCTATCCCTATGTATTTGATCACAAGGGAAGCCGCTTCATGCTGTACAACGGCAACGAATACGGCAGGTCCGGCTTTGGTCTCGCCGTCCTGCGGTAGGTGCTGGTCAGATCCGACGCAACCGGTTGCTCGGCACGCTCGATCGCTCGGTGCCGCGAGGAGCGATCACCGAAAAGTCCGGTTGATCCTCGAGGACAAGGGCGCCGGCGCCGATGACGCAGTTCCTTCCGATCTTCACCCGGTCTCTGATCGTCACGTTTACGCCCAGGAAGCTGCCTTGACCGATCTGCGCGCCGCCGGAGATCACGACATGAGAGGCGATAAAAACATCGTCCTCCACGATGGAATGATGTCCGATGTGATTGCCGCTCCAGAGCGTGACATTGGTCCCGATACGGCAGAACGGCTGAATGGTGTTGTCCTCGAGGATGAAGCAGTTGTCCTTCAGCTCGAAGCCCGGAAACACGGTTGCCTTGCTGCTGAGATAAGACACGAGCCGGTAGCCCATGGCGCGCGCCGCCTCGACCTTGGCGACACGAAGCGCATTGATTTTGGCATAACCCACCGAGACGAAAAAATCGAAGTTCGTCGGTGGGAATTCCTCGGCCACTCGTTCGAATGGGACCAGCGGACGGCCTCGAAATCGATCCGCCGTGCGAAATGCTTCGTCGACTGCAAAGCCCGCGACTTCGAAGTTGGAATCATGTTCGAAGTAAAAGCTGGCAAGCTCGGCGATTTCGCCGGTGCCAAATATTACGATCTGCTTCTTCACCACGAGGCTCCTGCAATGACCATAGGTGAGGCGGCGGATGGTGGGAAGTAGCGGGGGACGTTCATTCTCACTGAGGCTAATTCTGCTCTGTGGCCTTGCGCAAGGCTCTCTCCAGCCACGCGGTAATCGATAATCCCTCGGCGGCGGCCCGCTGGACGACCGTATGGCGCAACTCCGGAGAGACCCCTTCGAGCCTGCCGAAATAGCGGGTGCGATGCGAACCGCCGCGCCAACCCGGGAATTCCACGTCCAAATCGAGTTCCGGCTCGCCGTCGCCTACCTCGAACGAGATCAAATAGAACGAGCCGCTCAGGATCCAGCGGCATGTCACGTCGCGCGCGTTCAGCGGAATCCTGTCGAGCGGCGCAGTATGCTCGAACAGTGGATTCGAGTTCTTCAGGATCTTGGCGAATTGCGTCTGCGCCAGCCATGATCCGACGCCCTCGTCGCCGGCGACGACGCGGCCCCCCGGCTTCACGACTCGGGCCATCTCGGCAAGTGCTGCGGCGATGTCGGGAAACAGGTTGAGCCCGCCGAAATGGAAGGCCGCGTCGAAAAATCCGTCGGGGAACGGCAGCCGCATCACGTCGCCGCGAAACAGGTGGACCTGATTGACATCGGCGCCGGCGTCGACCAGCCGCTGCCGTCCGATCGCGAGCATTTCGGGCGCCAGGTCGCCGGCATAGACGGTGAGATTCCGCCGCAGCAGATGCACCGTATCGCGGCAGGTCCCGCAGCCGATCTCAAGCACGCGCATGCCCGCGCGCACGCCGAGCGCATCGATCAGGCTCTCGCGTACAGGTTGCTGCTCGGCGAGCAGCATCTTGAACATGACGTCATTGCCGCGGTCATATTCGCTGGCGCGGGTGCGGTAGAAGTCCTGGTTGCCGGCCGGCCGGGCGTCCTGCGTGGCGTCCTCGACGAAATCCGGAATCCCGTCGTGGATCGGATAGAGCCGACCCGCGGCGCTGCGCAATGCCGCGTGGTCGCCGGTCGGCGTCAGCGGAAGGCGGTCGATGGGACAAACGAAGTCGTGCACAAAAAATCCGGTTGGTGGCTGCGATCGGACGATTTGCAGACAGCCTGCGACGAACGTGTCACGCGCGCCTGGGCCGACGCCGATCCGCGCAGGCCCGGACCAAGTGTAGCCGATCGGTCTATTGCGTCGCAATGCGCGAGAATCCCCGGGGATTTGGCTCCGAAATCGATCGCACGGAGCCCGACGGCACCCGATACGCGCTGACGAATGATGATTTTCATCGCACGTCGGCACCTACCGTGATGGAAAAAGGGATGCCACCGTTGAACCTCCCTTAGGTTGCACAGACCAATCGAAGCAGGTTCCGGTGTGCGGGCAGAACATGCGGGCGTGGGATGGTGTGGGCTCTTCCATTGATTTTTCCGAGCGGCTGTCGCAAAGGCATGCATGGCCTGACACAAACATCTGCAAAAACTGCAGCTGGGTCCGAGAGGGAGGCTCCGACCCGGTCTTCCATACTTGTTTGAAGTCGATCCCCGTGGGCGCGTTTTGCGTAGGCCCGCGGAAAGTACGTTTCACCGAAAAAATCTCACCGTATTGAAGGAGATGCATTATGCGTCGTTTTGCCTTAGCCACATTGGTCCTCGGACTGTTCCTGCCGCTCCTGGCGTCGGCCCCCGCCAACGCCCAGGCGACCCGCACCTGGGTGTCCGGTGTTGGCGATGACGCCAATCCCTGCAGCCGTACGGCGCCTTGCAAGACCTTCGCCGGCGCGATCTCGAAGACTGCGGCGGGCGGCGAGATCAACTGCCTGGATCCGGGCGGCTTCGGCGCCGTGACCGTCACCAAGTCGATGACGATCTCCTGCGAGGCGGGAACCGCGGGCGTGCTGGTGTCCGGCACCAACGGCATCATCTTCTCGGGCGCCGCGACCGACTATCTGTTCCTCAAGGGGCTCGACATCGAAGGCCTCGGCACCGGCATCAACGGCATCCTGTTCAACACCGGCGGCTTCCTGCACGTCGAGGATTGCGTGATCCGCAGATTCACGGGCTCCGGCATCCTCGTCCAGGCCGCAACCGCGACCGGCGTCGAGGTCACGCGCACGACCCTGTTCAGCAACGGCAACGGCTCGACCGGTGCAGGCATCCGTTTGGCCCCGGGGGCGGGCGGTTCGACCAAGGCCGCGCTTGACCGGGTCATTGCTGATCGCAACACCTTCGGCATCGCCGCCGACGCGTCGGCCGGTAGCGTCAACCTCTCGATCGACAACAGCACGGCCAGCAGCAGCACGCTTGCCGGGATCATCGGTACCGCGGGCGGAGCCAACACCTCCCGGGTGATGGTGATGCGCGCGACCGTGTCCAACAACGGCACCGGCCTGCAGAACGCCGGCGGCACCACCAATGTTCGCGTCGGCAGCAGCCAGATCACCGGCAACACGACCGGCGTGTCCGGCACCGTGAACTCCTACACGACCAACCAACTCGACGGCAACACCAGCGACGGTACGCTGTCGCCGATCGCCATGCACTGACACCATCTCTGCAAAAGCCCCGGACGACCTCGTCGTCCGGGGCCTTTTTGCGCTTGCAAGTCCGGGACGAGCAGGCAGTCGCCCGACCATTGCTAGCCTTGACGCTGCAGATAATGCGGCGCTTCCGGGCCGACATTGAACAGCAGGTCGAGCGTGGTGACCGCGTGCTCGAACGGGCCGTGCAGCTGCCGATATTCGGGATAGCCGTCATAGTTCATCCATTCCGCCGCGACGCCGGCCGCGCTGAACAGCGTCTCGTCGAAATAGGCGCGGGCCGATGGGCCGCTGAGATAGCGCGTCGCGCCTGCCGCCCGCGCGATGGCGAGCAGCCGCTCGGTCTTGACGCCCTCGGCGGGATAGGCGGTATCCATGGTCATGACCGTTTTCAGGCCGAGCAACTCCGCGATACCGCGCAGGAAGATCATGTTGACGTCCGTCAGCCGTCGCTCGCGTTCGGCAGCCTCGTACCAGCCGCGCACGATCGGCCCGATCGAATCGAAGAAAGACGCTCGCCTGTAGGCCAGTTCGATCGCGTGCCAGTGTTTTTCGGCCCAGGGCTTCTCGATCTCGACCTCGTTGATCGGCTGTTCGAATCGGCCCTTCACCACCACGGGGATGGTGAGCCAGATCGGCCCGTTGGCGGTCTTGATGCGGTTGCGGTTATGCCAGTGGCGTTTCACATATTGCGCACTATCGAACACGACATACGCGTCGCAGCGGCCGATCAGGTCGA
Source organism: Bradyrhizobium jicamae (assembly GCF_018130695.1). Classification (GTDB taxonomy): domain Bacteria; phylum Pseudomonadota; class Alphaproteobacteria; order Rhizobiales; family Xanthobacteraceae; genus Bradyrhizobium; species Bradyrhizobium jicamae_B. The sequence goes on from NZ_JAFCJX010000026.1 coordinate 117,492, forward strand.
AGAAGCCCTTCCAGGGAATGTAGCAGGACTGGATGATGCAAATTCGCACGTAACGGGTCTCGCGCCTCGATCAAATAAAGTCGTCTAGGGCCGACAGGACTGCAGCGCCAAGGAGCCTCTAGCCGGTTGCTGGCCAGCCTCCGCGCAAGAGTTTATAACCGTCCTCATGCTGAAATCACCGATAATTGTGGACCGACAAGGCTGTGGATGGGGGGGCGTGTGCCAAGCGTGAACCTCGGAGCCATGGCGGGACGACGTTGCCTTGCGTGCGATACGGTCGAGCCGGTGGCCGGGCTTGAACCGGTGTGGCCGCTCGACTGGCGTTGCCCGACGTGCGGGCATGCAACTGCAGAGCGCGACGGCATCGCAATGTTTGCGCCGGAGCTGGCCGATACCGTCAGCGGTGTCGACCCAAAGGGTTTCGCAGCGTTGTCCAGGGTCGAGGACGGTCATTTCTGGTTCGTTGCCCGCAGCGAACTCATCGTTGGCCTGACGCGGAAGTACTTTCCCAAGGCCCGCAAGCTGGTCGAAATCGGCTGTGGCACGGGCACTGTGCTGCGCGAACTGGCGGCGTCGCGACATTGGGAGCGTCTGGTCGGCTCCGAATTGCATCCTTCGGGGCTCAACTTCGCGCGCAGGCGTCTCCCGTCCGGCGTTGAGTTCGTTCAGATGGACGCGCGTCAGATTCCGGCCGCCAACCTCTTCGATCTCACCGGCGCGTTCGATGTGATCGAGCACATTGCTGACGACGAGGCGGTGCTGCGCGGCATGCGTGCCGCGACCGAGCCCGGCGGCGGGATCATCATCGCGGTGCCGCAGCATCCCTGGCTGTGGAGTCCCGCTGACGATTTTGCTCACCACCAGCGCCGTTACCGGCGCGGGGAACTTGAGGATAAGATTCGCCGCAGCGGATACGAAATCCTGTTCTCGTCGTCGTTCACGGCCTGGCTGCTGCCGCTGATGGCGATCAGCCGACTGATCCAGAAGGGCAAGGCGGCCGACGTGGATGCCTATGAGTTCGCGCCAAGTCCCATCGTCAACCGCGTGCTGACCGCGATCCTGCGCGCGGAAGTGTGGATGACGCTGGCGGGATGGCGCTGGCCGGCAGGCGGCAGCCGGATCGTCGTTGGGCGGGCGGTGTGACCCGGGACGATGCAAGGGCATCTCTGGGGACAAGCTACAATCAAGCATGCATTCGCGTTCTCGCGACATGATTTGTCCGAGTTTTCCATCTCGTTCCGCCCTCGCTCGATAGCGAGGGCGCAGGGAAGACCGGGTGCACGCCGCACCCGCGGTCTCATGCGCCATGTGCACTAAAGAAAGTGCGCGCACGAGCATACAGGTTCGGCGGAGGCATCCGGCCTTCCCTGCGCGATGGCCTTACGGCTTATACGTGCTCGCCCTGGTGAGACTCTGCTTTTGTGCCACCATCATCCACGATCGGCTTTGGACCTCTCGCG
>NZ_JAFCJX010000027.1 GCF_018130695.1 Bradyrhizobium jicamae
CCGTCCGCCTTGCGCACACACGCCTGTCGCACGCTCAGCGGCCACCGCATCGTCACCCACGTTCGTGGCGTTCGCGAGCGCCCCTCGTGTCGGGTGAGACATGCCATTGTTAGCATAATCGGAAGTTCGTGTAAAGTAAAATATTTTTGCGCCGCGGGCTTGCGCCGTCGGGCAAATCAGCGGTTTAATATCAGCGGGAGCGTGCCGGTCCGTAGCTCGGATGCGAAGGACGGGATACGCCCCTCACTCCTGCGACGGCTCGATGCGGGGCATCTCCTTCGGCGGCGCTGCCGCCACCCTCTCCTGCTCCGCGGCGGCCGCCAGCCGCTCCACGACTACCGCGAGTGCCTGCTCGAGTTCGGGGTCGTCGATCCGGAACAGCGCCCTGATCAAGCGGAGCTGCCGGCGGGTGCGGGCTTCGTCGGCGCCGGGAAACGGGATCGACGGGTCGAAGGATTTCGTCATGGAAGCGTGGCATCCCGGTCAGGAGGAAAACGACAGCTCATTCATTGCAATACATTCACGGCAGTTCAGTCTTGGCAGTTCATTCACGACAGACGATGCCGTCATGGACGGCGCAGAAATTCAGGATCTGGTTGGCGCAGGCGGCCGGCTGCTGCATGCCGAGCATTGCGGACGCCGAGTTGAGATGTTCGATGCGGATCGAGGCGACCAGCTCGCGCAGCGCGGCTTCCTGGTCCGATGAGGAAATGTTGCTGCCGGTCGGATAGAGCGCCAGCACGGGCGCGGTGATCCGGCGGAGGTACGGCCTGGCATCGACGCGGCCTGCGAATTCGACCATGGCGACGACGATTTCGACATCAGCCTTGCCGACTTCTTTCGCGTACCACTCCATGAAAGCCGGATCGAAGCCTGCGGGAAACCGCGCCAGCGCGTTCGACTTGCGCACCCAGCCCTCGACGCCGAGCGCGCGGATCGCCTCCGCCCAGGTGGGATAGCCGACCGCATAGGCCTTGCGGATCCAGTCATTGGCCCACACCGCCGGCGCCAGCACCGACAGCGTGCGCACGCGGCTAGCCTGCTCGGCGGCCGATATCAGCGTGATGGCGCCGCCGATCGCTTCGCCGACGAGATGGAAGGTGTCGGCGCCGGCGTGATCGGCGATTGCGGCGATATCGCTCAAATAAGCCTCGCGCGAGATCGCCTGCGCCGGATTGGCCAGCGGCACGGATTGGCCGAGCCCGCGCAGGTCCGGGCAGATCACGCGATAGAACCGCGACAGATACGGGATCATGTTGAACCAGAACGCGCCGGAACGGGCAAAGCCGTGGATCAGCATGATGGTCTCGGCCTTGCGCCAGCGGTCGGTGTAGTCGTGCACCGCGTAGTGCAGTGTCGCGCCGTCGATCGCCTTGACGGTCGGCATCGCCTCGCCTCCGTCAGTTCGGCTTCAGCTGGAGCAGCTTTGCCAGCTGCTCCATCTCGGTGAATTCACCTGTCGCATGTTTCGCGGCATCTTCGGCGCTGATGACCCAGACCTCCTCGCCGCGCTTGCCGGCCAGCGTCTTGAACTCCTCCGTCGCGGCCGCACGCAGCAGCGCTTCGCGGAGTTTGTCGAAGCGATCCTGCGGAATGTCGCGCGGCGCGATCACGGCGCGCCACAGCAGCGTCTGCGCCGCTCCCATCCTGATGTCGTCGAGGCTCTCCACCTCGGGCAGCGTCTTCGAGCGCTGCGCCGTGGTCAGCAGCAGGCACTTGGCTTTCCCTTCGCCTGCGAACTGCGCGATGGTGGCGATCGCGCCGCCATAGATGTCGATGGTCCCTGCCAGGAAGGCCGTCACGGTCTGGTCGGCGCCCGAAAACGGAATGATGCGCTGGCGGATGCCGGCGGGCTGGAATATCCGCGCGGTGGAGAATTGCACGAAGGCGCCGACGCCGTCGGAGCCGTAGGTGTATTTGTCCGGATTGTTGCGCAGCTCGGTGAGGAATTCGGTGGCGGTCTTCGCCGGGAAGTCAGGGCGCACGCAGAGCACGCCGGCGGCGCGGGTGATCATCGCGACGATCCGATAGTCGCTCGCCGCAAAGCTCTGGGCGGCAACATGCGGCGCCATCGTGATCGCCCCGCTCGGCACGCCGCCGATCGTGTAGCCGTCCGGCTCGGAGCGCGTCACGAAGCTGACGCCGATGGTGCCGCTGGCACCGGGCTTGTTGAGGATCACCAGGGGCTGGCCAAGCAAGGGCGCGGCCGACTGGGCCAGCGCGCGCATGATGGTGTCGGTGCTGCTGCCCGGGCCGGCGGGCACCACGAGTTGAACCGGCCGCTCCGGATAGGCATCGGCCGGGCCAGCTCCGCGTGCCGGCGCGGCAGCGGTCGCTATCAGCGCGGCAAATAGGGCCAAGGCGCCGACCGCAGCGAATCCCCTACGGCGTCCGGGCGTCGGGCGCGGCACCATCTTCGAAAGACTCTCCCTAGGTTCCGGAAAAACCGGACGGATTTTCGGTCGGGTTGTCGGCGTGGGACAACGCCAAGTGTATCGGGCAAAAAACTGTGACTTACAGGAGCATTTCCTGTCTAATGAGTTCTTGGAAATGTGATATAAGCGTTCCAAATGAATGAACTCCCACGTACCCAGGCCCTGCGCTGCTTCATGACGGTCGCCCGCGAAGGCACCGTATCGCGCGCCGCATCGGTGCTGAACCTGACCCAACCGGCGGTCAGCCTGCAACTGAAAGGCCTCGAAGAAAGCACCGGCCTGCAGCTGTTCAACCGCACCCCCGGCGGCTTCACCTTGACCGAGGCCGGCGCCGCGCTGCTGCCGCTGGCGCACAAGGCGGTGCTGGCATCCACAGAATTCCGCACCATGGCCGAGACGCTGAAGGAATCCCAGCGCGGCGTCTTGCGGGTCGGCACCATCCTCGACCCCGAATTCACCCGCCTCGGCCCGTTCGTGCGCAGCCTCGCCGCCTCGGCCCAGCGCACCGAGGTGTTCCTGCGCCACGGCATGAGCGACGACGTTTTGTCGCAGATCGGCAAGGGCGAGCTCGACGTCGGCTTCTATGTCGACGCCACGCCGCCGGACTCGCTGCTCCGGCACACTTACACTGAGCGTACCATCGAGGGCGGCAAGTACCAGCTGGCGCCGCTGCTCGCCTATGACTACCGCGTCATCGCGCCGGTCGAATGGCGCGACCAGGTGATGGGCAAGGACTGGGCCGAGCTGATGCACCTGCCCTGGCTCGCGACGCCGGCGCATTCGGCGCACCGGCGGCTGCTCGACGACATCTTCCGGCCGCTCGGCGCGCTGCCCAAGCGCGTCGCCTACACCGACCAGGAAGAGGCGATGATCGACTTCGTCGAGTCAGGCGTCTGCCTCAGCCTCGCCCGCGACATCGTGCTGGAGCCGCGGCTGAAGCAACCACGGACGTTCGTGATATCAGACAAGGTCAAGCTGACCTGCGACCTCTCCTTTGCCTGCCTGACCACACGGCGCAATGAGCCGACCATCGCGCACGCCATTGCCGAGATGCAGGCGGTGTGGGGCGTGCGTCCCGCGCCGACCACCGCGATTGTCGGCGCGGGCACGACGCGCTCGCGCAAGGTGGCGAAGAGCGTTTAGCGGAACAATCCACGAAGGTGAGTACCTCGCTGCGCGCATTCCATATGCGCGGAAAATTGACTCAATTTGCGATCCATCAGCGGCCAAATGTGAAACTGTCTTGACCTAATCCATTCCATGGTTCGAACGGATGCGACATGATCTGGCTGGGTCTTTTCTTCCTCGCGGTTTCTCTCTTCTTCTTCGGACGCGCATGGAAAGAGTCGCAGACCGACGATTCGATCCTGTGGAAATGGTGCTCCCGACTGATCTGGTTCGGCAGCATCGGCGGTGTGCAGGTGATCGAGTTCCGACGCTACCTGGAAGGCCTGACGTATCGTCCTTTCTTTGCGCTGTTTGCCGGTGTGCTCCTCGGCGTGATGCTCTGGATTTTTGGCCGAATGATCGCGAGCGCCAATCTCCGCCCACGCTGACGTGCCTCCTCCACGTTCCCGGCGGAGGCACAGCTCGTACGCGTTGACTTACTTCGTCGCCGCCGGCTTGTCGCAGGGATAGGTATCCTGCAGGCCCCACAGCAGCAGCGACGACACCAGCCAATCGCCTTTCGCGGCGCGCTTCTCGGCCGATTTGAGCATGATCTCTTCGGTTTGCTCCGTCGTCAAAGCGAGATCGTCGGGCATGCAGAATGACGGTTGGCCGTGTCGCTTGAGCCATGCGTTGTAGGCCATCAGGCCGCCCCTGGCGCCGTCGAGGTACATGTGATTGAAGATGCGAAAATTCTCGCTCTTGGGATTGCGATAGGAATCGAGTCGGATGTCGACCGCGGCAGCGGGAGCTGCCGTCAGCGCCAAGATGCACGCCGACAAGATCCATCTCTTCATCGCGATTTTTTCCTCACGTCTTCGTCGAGCCACAAATCCCCTTCAGCGCCTGCCATTCAGCGCCCGACAGCAGCGGCGGGCCCTGCTTCAGGCCGCTGTCGGCCTTGTCCATGCGCGCGAGGCGGTCCTCGGTCAGCGGATGGCTGGAGAGCAGCGTGATGCCCTTGCCTTCCTTGCCGGTGATGCGGAGCATCAATTCGCCCATCGGCTTGGCCGGGCGGCCGAGCCGGTGCATGGTCTCGATCGCAAAACTGTCGGCATTGCTCTCGGCATCGCGCGAGTAGGACGACTGCACCAGCGTGCGCGAGGTGAACAGCAGCGCGCCGGAGCCGGTGACGTCGCCGAACAACAGCCCGATCAGGAACGACGAGCCGCCATTGTGGATCAGCTCGCGCATGCTGTCGCGATGGCGGACGTGGCCGAGCTCATGCGCCAAAACGCCCGCGACCTCGTCGGCATTCTCGGCCTTCGCCAGCAATTCATTGAACAGATAGACCCGCCCGCCCGGCAGCGCGAAGGCGTTGGCGATCTTCGGACTGGTGGTCACGACTTTCGACTGCACCGACGTGTCGAGGCCGGCGCTCTCGCGCAGCTTGCCGACCAGTTTCTCGAAAGCGGCCTGGCCGGCGGCATTGGTGCACTGGGTGGGCGAGAACACCGCCGAGACCTGCTTGTCGCCGACCTCGCCGAGCCGCCGCTCGAAACTGTCGGGCACCAGCGGCGTCAGCCGCTCGGCGGCCAGCGGCACGCCGAACAGCACCACCAGCACGATCGAGGTTGCGGCGGCGAGCGACCAGCCGACGATCGCAGCGATGCCGCGGCGGCTCGGCAGGTTCTCGTCGAGGCGCGGGCAGCGCGCGGTGACCTCAGCGGCCAGCGCCGCATCGCGGATCTCCAGCCGCGCCAGCCCCTGCCCGGTGATGCAGCTCAGCCGCAACAGGCCGGTCGGACTGTCGGCGCGACGAATGTCGTCATAGGTCCAGCTCGCAATCCGCGCGCCGTCCTCCATGATAACGAGCGCATAATCGAGCCGCAGCGTGACGGTGCGGCGCTTGTTCGAGGTGCCGTCGAAATAGGCCGCGGTCCGCCCCGGCGCTGACGGCGCGGGACTGCTGGCTTCGTCGTCCATCGTCATGCGTCAGAATCCCGCTACGTCGAGACCGTCGGCAAAGCCCTCGCCGAGCGCATTGGCGAGTTCGCCCCGCGCGCTGACATTGGCGGCGGCGCCGATGTTGTGCACGATGGTCGAGGATAGCACGCGGATCCAGAGGTCGCGCATCAGATAGACGCGCATCACCACGTTCATCGCCAGCGCGAAGGCGAGGTAGCCGAGACCGAGAAGCACCAGCATCGGAATGCTCTTGACGATTTCCTGGGACTGGAAGAACTCGTCGATCGGGGTTGCGGTCATGCTGGAGACCAGCACCGCGCACAGCCCGAGATAGATCGCGAAAACGATTCCGAGCACGACGACCCAGCCGATGACCTTCCAGTAGAGCCCGATCAGCTCGCTCTTGCGCAGCGTCGATTCCAGCCGCACGTCGCCGAAGCGGATGCCGGACAACCACCAGCGCCACTCGATCGCCTTGAACGCGCCGTAGACGAAGGGCAGGAAGATCGCCATGTAGAGCGCGAACGGCGTCAGCAGCCACAGCCACCAGCCCCGCTTGAAGAAATCCCAGCCACGGCCTTCGAAGCGTCCCTGCAGGTCGCCGTAATAGGAGTGGCGCATCTTGTAGCGCTCGAGCGCGGCCTCGCGCCAGGGCAGTGCAAGGCCGAGCGTGGCGAGGACGAGCAGGCCCCAGAGCGAGGCCTGCAGCGCGTAGATCCAGCCCGAGCCGCTCATCCAAAAGCGGACGCCGCGCCACACCGTGCGGGTCAGCCGATAGCGCCGCGCGCGGTAGATCGCGAACTGGCCGAACAGATAGAAGAAGAGGAACAGCGGAATCGAGGCGAAGGCCTGCGCCCGCTCGGCTTCGAGGCCGACCAGGAAATAGGCCAGATACACCGGCACCAGGATCGCGAGCGCGACCAGGAAGCCGATCAGGAGTTCCTTGCCGCGGCCGGTATATTCGGCGCCATCGCCATCGACATGGGTGTTGGACCATAGATGGCGGCGCATGTCGGTGGCGAGCCAGAAGCGGTAGAAGCCGAGCGTGATCAGCTCGAGGCCGGCACCGCGCGAGACCAGGTGGAAGAACTCCCTGCGGCCGCCCGAAAACGCCACCGGCATCGGCGGCGGAACCGGCATCGGCGGCGGCGGTCCCGGCGGGGTCCAACTCAGATCATTCACGGAAAAGGCTCCAAGGGCGGCGACAATTCTGCGCAGACAAAGCACAGATTTGTCGCGTCGAGTGTGATCCAGGTTTCATAGCGGAGTCGAGAGCGCGACGCATCCTAAAGGCGAGTTGCGATCGGTTTGCATTAACGGGGCCTTGCGGGAGGATGCGGATTTAAACGGTGTTTCAAACGGATTGACCCACCACGACCCCCACGATGCGGCCAAAGGCGGCGCTGACGGGCCTTGCGCGAACCGCAGAAGTGGAATGTAATTCGCTAAAACATCGACCCGCCGGCCATGCCCCGCGCGGGATCAGTCACGGGAGAAGCTCATGCATGGGACCGTCGAGTCCGTCAAAGACGTCACGCCTGAGGCCGCGCGCGAGCGCGCCTATGCGACGCCGCTGTCAGAGCTCGATCCCGGCCATCCTGAACTGTTCAAGACCGATGCCTTCTGGCCGTATTTCGACCGGCTGCGCAAGGAAGACCCGGTGCATTACTGCAAGGACTCGATGTTCGGGCCGTACTGGTCGGTGACCAAGTACAACGACATCATGGACGTCGAGACCAATCATGCGGTGTTCTCCTCGGCCGCCTCGCTCGGCGGCATCACGATCCGCGACGTCGACCCGGATCTGCGCCGCGAGAGTTTCATCGCCATGGACCAGCCGCGGCACTCGGCGCAGCGCAAGACGGTGGCGCCGATGTTCACGCCGACGCATCTCGATGAGCTCGCGATCAACATCCGCAAGCGCTCCGAGGGCTGCCTCGACAATCTGCCGCGCGGCGACGTCTTCGACTGGGTCGACAAGGTCTCGATCGAGCTGACCACGCAGATGCTCGCGGTGCTGTTCGACTTCCCCTGGGAGGAGCGGCGCAAGCTGACGCGCTGGTCCGACGTCGCGACCACGATTCCCGGCCCCGGCGGGCTGGTTGCGACGGAAGAGGAACGCCAGGCGGAGCTGCTGGAATGCGCGACGTACTTTGCGCGGCTGTGGAAGGAGCGGATCAACCAGCCGCCGAAGAGCGATTTGCTGTCGATGATGGCCCATAGCGAGGCCACGCGCGACATGGACCCGAAGAACTTCCTCGGCAATCTGATCCTCCTGATCGTCGGCGGCAACGACACCACGCGCAACACGCTGTCCGGCTCGATCTATGCGCTGCACAAGAATCCGGAGCAGTATCGCAAGCTGAAGGAGAATCCGGCGCTGATCGATTCGTTCGTGCCCGAGGTGATCCGCTGGCAGACGCCGCTGGCCCATATGCGGCGCACCGCGCTGCAGGACTATGAGTTCCGCGGACGCCAGTTCAAGAAGGGCGACAAGGTCGTGATGTGGTACGTCTCGGGCAATCGCGACGAGGACGTGATCGAGAAGCCCTACGAGTTCATCATCGACCGCGCTCGCCCCCGCAACCACATCTCGTTCGGCTTCGGCATCCACCGCTGCGTCGGCCTGCGCCTTGCCGAATTGCAGCTGAAGATCATCTGGGAGGAGATCCTGAAGCGGTTCGACCGGATCGAGATGGTCGGGGAACCGCAACGGGTCTATTCCAGTTTCGTCAAGGGCTACGAGACGCTGCCGGTCCGCATCGCGGCCTGAGCTATCCGGGAGAGATTACGATGAACGTCCACGCCGCAGTCAGCGCCGACAAGGCCGAGATGCAGCGCCTCGCCCGCGAGGAAGCCTATGCCACGCCGCTCGCCGATCTGCATCCGGGCGCGCCAAAGCTGTTCCAGAACGACACGCTGTGGCCGGTGTTCGAGCGGCTGCGCAGGGAAGCGCCGGTGCATTACTGCACCAATGCGCCGATCGAGCCCTACTGGTCGGTGACCAAGTACAACGACATCATGCATGTCGACACCAGCCACGGCATCTTCTCCTCCGACTCCACGCTCGGCGGCATCTCGATCCGAGACGTGCCGCCCGGCTACGACTATCCCTCCTTCATCGCGATGGACCAGCCGAAGCACGCCCATCAGCGCAAGACCGTCTCGCCGATGTTCACGCCTGATCATCTGGACGAGCTGGCCAAACTGATCCGGCAGCGCTCGGCCTCGGTGCTCGACAACCTGCCGCGCAACGAGACCTTCAACTTCGTCGACCGCGTCTCGATCGAGCTGACCACGCAGATGCTGGCGACATTGTTCGATTTCCCCTGGGAGGAGCGGCGCAAGCTGACGCGCTGGTCCGACGTCTCGACCGCGCTGCCGAAGAGCGGCGTCGTGGAATCGCCGGAGCAGCGGCGGCAGGAAATGGACGAGTGCTACGCCTATTTCTCCAAGCTGTGGAACGAGCGCGTCAACGCCCCGCCGCAGAACGATCTGCTGTCGATGATGGCGCATAACGACGCCACGCGGCACATGGACCCTGATAATTTGATGGGCAACATCATCCTGCTGATCGTCGGCGGCAACGACACCACGCGCAACACCATGAGCGGCTCGGTGCTGGCGCTGCACGAGCATCCCGAGCAGTTCAGGAAGCTGAAAGAGAACCCTGAATTGATCGACACCATGGTGCCCGAGGTGATCCGCTGGCAGACGCCGCTGGCGCATATGCGGCGCACCGCACTGCAGGACACCGAGATCGGCGGCAAGACGATCAAGAAGGGCGACCGCGTCGTGATGTGGTACGTCTCGGGCAACCGCGACGAGGAAGTCATCGAGCGGCCCAACGAGTTCATCATCGACCGCGCCCGGCCGCGCATCCACCTCTCCTTCGGCTTCGGCATCCACCGCTGCGTCGGCATGCGGCTCGCCGAGTTGCAGCTCAAGATCGTCTGGCAGGAGATGCTGAAACGCTTCGACCGCATCGAGGTGGTCGGCGAGCCGAAGCGGGTCTATTCCAGCTTCGTGCGGGGGATCGAGGATCTGCCGGTGCGGATCCCGGGCTGAGGCCCCGCGGCCGCCTATACAATCCCGGCATAGCCGCGAGAACCAGATGCGAAGAGAGGAGTAGCCTCTCACGCGCTAAGCCTCGGGTCATCGCGGGCGCACCACGCGTCCCCTGCCCGAGGCCACTATGGACCAGATTGCCGTTCACCAGGACAACGCGACCAGCGCCGACTGGGCGGTTGCGATCTACCGCACGCTGAAGGATTTTGGCGTCGCACAGGTGTCCTACGTTCCCGATGCCGGACATTCCAGGCTGATCAAGCTGTCGCACGCCGATGCAGCGATCAAGACCACGGTGCTCACCACGGAAGAAGAAGGCGTGGCGCTGTCCGCCGGTGCCTGGCTTGGCGGCGACCGCGCGGTGCTGCTGATGCAGTCGAGCGGCGTCGGCAATTGCATCAACATGCTGTCGCTGATGGCGAGCTGCCGCTTTCCGTTCCTGACGCTGGTGACGATGCGCGGCGAATGGGCCGAGTTCAATCCATGGCAGATTCCGATGGGCAAGGCGACCCAGCAGGCGATGGAGATCATGGGCGTCACCGTGCTGCGGCTGGAGAACCCGGATGATGCGGAAGAAGTGATCTCGGCCGCGGCCTCGCTGGCCTATGACGGCGACCAGCAGGTCGCGGTGCTGATCTCGCAGAAGATGATCGGTCGCAAGAAGTGGACGGAGACGAAGTGATGGCACAGGAATTCGGCTCCCTCGACCGCCGCGCCGCCGTGAAGGCCCTGCTCGCCGACCGCGGCGATTTGCTCGTCGTCTCCGGCCTCGGCTCGTCGTCCTACGACCTGTTCGACGCCGGCGATCATGCCGGCAATTTCTACCTCTGGGGCGCGATGGGCGGTGCGGCGATGGTCGGCCTCGGGCTGGCGCTGGCGCAGCCGCAGCGTCCGGTGCTCGTCATCACCGGCGACGGCGAGCAACTGATGGGGATCGGCAGCCTGCTGACGGTCGCGGTGAAGAAGCCCGGCAATCTTTCGATTGCGGTGCTCGACAACGGCCATTTCGGTGAGACCGGGATGCAGATGAGCCATTCCGGCCTCGGTGCGAAGCTTGAGGTGATCGCGCAAGGTGCGGGGATCACCGATGTCACCGAGATCGCCGACATGAAGGGCATCGACGCGTTCGGCGCGGCGCTGAAGGACCTGCGCGGCGGGCCGCGGCTGGCGCGCATCCGCATCTCCTCCGGCGAGGTCGAGCGTGCGCTGCCTCCGCGCGACGGCACGTATCTCAAGAACCGCTTCCGCGCGCATCTCGGCTTTGCGGTGACGTGATGGGAACGCTGTGCTCAGGCGAGCTGGATATCCCAGAGCCCCTCGGCGCGGCAGGCGGCGGTTTCCTCGCGCAGCAATTTTGCGATCAAGGTGATCGCATTCGAGCCGGGATGCTCGACGGGAGCAGCGAGCGTCAACTCGCGCCGCGGCGCGGGCTTGGCAATCGGCGCGGTCTCCAGCCGGCCCTCGGCGACCTCGGCGCGGACCGAGGACGGCGGCAGCATGGTGATGCCGAGCCCCGCCTCGACGAGGCTGGTCAGCACGCGAAACGAATCCGCCTCCAGCTTGACGTCGAGATTGACTTTCTTCTTGGCCGCGGCGTGCTCGATCATGGCGCGCAGCCCGTGCGAATGCGAGGGCAGCACCAGGCGCTGGCGCAGCAGCCAGCCGATCTCGACCTGCTTCTTCTGCTTCAATCCGCAGCCGCGCGGGCCGACGGCGACGATGTTGTCGCGGCCGAGCGGCTGCACCGCCAGATGCAGGTCGACCGACGGACCATAGATCACGGCGAGATCCATCTCGCCGCGATGCAGCCATTCGATCAGGTGACCGCTGTAGCTTTCGACGATGCAGAGCGCGATGCCGGGAAACTCCTCCATCGTGCGCCGCGCCAGCCGCGCCGACAGCACGCAGCTGACCGTCGGCACCATGCCGAGCACGACGCGGCCCGACGGCGCGCCGCCGGCCGACTGGATGTCGTCGCGGATCTGGTCGATCTGCCGCACGATACCGGCGGTGCGCGCCAGCAGCAGCCGGCCCGCATCGGTCAGCACCATGCCGCGGCCGTTGCGCGTGAACAGGTCGGTGCGCAGCTCGTGCTCGAGCAGCTTGATCTGCCGGCTCAGCGCCGGCTGCGCCACGCGCAAGGTATCGGAGGCCTTGCTCAGGCTGCCGAGTTCCGCGACGCACGCAAAGGTCCTAAGCTGCCGGAAATCCATACTTGCCAATCCTGGAAGGCAGGTTCATACGCTATAACAAACAAGCATAGGGAGTTTACCGGGGCCCCACAACAGCGGGCACGTCAGTGCTCAGAGCATGATCCGGAAAAGTGCGAAGCGGTTTTCCGAAGAGATCATGCTCAAATCAAGAGCCGAAGTGCGATGACGCTCATCGCGCTTTGGGCGCAACTCGGCAAGACACAACAATGACCGCACACGACATCCAGCACGACGACCATTCCGACATCCGCGACGCCGTCGCAAAGCTCTGCGCCCAGTTTCCCGGCGAATACTGGCGCAAGCTCGATCGCGAGATGGCGTATCCGAAGGCGTTCGTCGATGCGCTGACGGAAGCCGGCTATCTCTCGGTGCTGATCCCCGAGGAATATGGCGGCGCCGGCCTGAAGCTGTCGGCCGCGGCGGCGATCCTGGAGGAGATCCAGCGCGCCGGCTGCAATGGCGGCGGCTGCCATGCGCAGATGTACACGATGGGCACCGTGCTACGGCACGGCAACGACGCGCAGAAGGCAAAATATCTGCCGAAGGTCGCGACCGGTGAGCTGCGGCTGCAGGCGTTCGGCGTCACCGAGCCGACCAGCGGCACCGATACGTCGTCGCTGAAGACTTTTGCCAAGCGCGAGGGCGATCACTACGTCGTCAACGGCCAGAAGATCTGGACCAGCCGCGCCGAGCATTCCGACCTGATGGTCCTGCTCGCGCGCACCACGCCGAAGGAGAAGGCGAAGAAGCGCACCGATGGCCTTTCGGTGTTCATCGTCGACATGCGCGAGGTCAAGGGCAAGGGTCTCGAGATCCGGCCCATCCGGACCATGATGAACCACGCCACCACCGAAGTGTTCTTCAGCGACATGAAGGTGCCGGCCGAGAATCTGATCGGCGAGGAAGGCAAGGGTTTTCGCTACATCCTCTCGGGCATGAATGCCGAGCGCATCCTGATTGCGGCGGAATGCATCGGCGACGCCAAATGGTTCATCGCGAAGGCCACGAACTATGCCAAGGAGCGCAGCGTGTTCGGCCGACCGATCGGCCAGAACCAGGGCATCCAGTTCCCGATCGCCAAGGCCTACGCGCAGATGCGCGCGGCCGAGCTGATGGTGAAGGAAGCCACCCGCAAATATGAAGCCGGCCTCGACTGCGGCGCCGAGGCCAACATGGCCAAGATGCTGGCGGCCGATGCCTCCTGGGACGCGGCGAATGCCTGCGTGCAGACCCATGGCGGTTTCGGCTTCGCCGAGGAATACGACGTCGAACGAAAATTCCGCGAGACGCGGCTCTACCAGGTGGCGCCGATCTCGACCAATCTGATCCTCTCCTACGTCGCCGAGCATGTGCTCGGCATGCCCCGCTCCTACTGAGTAAGTCAGCATGCTTCCGCTCGAAGGATTGACCGTCATCGCCGTCGAACAGGCGGTTGCCGCCCCGTTCTGCTCGTCGCGCCTCGCCGATGCCGGCGCGCATGTCATCAAGGTGGAGCGGCCCGAGGGCGATTTCGCCCGCGGCTATGACGCGGCGGCGAAGGGCCAGAGCAGCTACTTCGTCTGGCTCAACCGCGGCAAGGATTCCGTCGTCATCGACCTCGCCACCAGGGAGGGCCGCGCGACGCTGGAAGAGCTGATCGCGAGCGCCGACGTGCTGCTGCAGAACCTGAAGCCCGGCTCGATGGACAGGCTCGGCTTCTCGCGCGAGCGGCTGCGCAAGGATTATCCCAAGCTGATCATGTGCACGATCACCGGCTATGGCGACACCGGCCCCTATGCCGACCGCAAGGCGTATGATCTGCTGATCCAGGCCGAGAGCGGCCTGGCCTCGATCACCGGCGGGCCGGACGGCCCGTCGCGGGTCGGCATCTCCGTCGTCGACATCGCAACGGGGGCCACCGCGCACGCCGCGATCCTCGAAGCGCTGATCGGACGGGGACGCACGGGCGATGGCGCCGACATCCGCATCTCCATGTTCGACGTGATGGCGGACTGGATGGCGGTGCCGCTGATCAATTCGGAAGCCGGCAATCCGCCGAAGCGCATGGCGCTTGCCCATCCCTCGATCGCGCCCTACGGCGTGTTCAATTCCAGGGATGGCAAGGGCATCCTGATCTCGATCCAGAGCGAGCGCGAGTGGAAGAAGCTCTGCGCCGAGGTGCTCGGCCAGCCCGACCTGCCCAATGATCCCCGCTTCGCCAACATGGTCGAGCGCGTGCGCAACCGCGCGCTGACGGATGCGACCGTCGGCGAAAGTTTTGGCAAGCTCAGCCGCGACGAGCTGCTGGCAAAACTCGACGCCGCCGACATCGCCTTTGCCGAGGTCAACACCATGGCCGACCTCGCCGTGCACCCGCATCTGCGCCGCATCGAGGTCGACACGCCGAAGGGCCGCGTCTCCTACGCCGCGCCGGCCGCGATCTTCGTCGGCGCAGAACGGCAGTACGGCGCGGTGCCAGGGATCGGCGAGCACAAGACGCTTCCGCAAAAGAAGAGTTAACAAATGACCGACGCGCTCGACCTCGATCATCTCCGCCAATGGATCGGCCGCAGTACGGAGGCGACCGACGTCGTCACCGCGCAGCTGGTGAAGGGCCTGCGTTCGACGTTGTTCCAGGAGATCGGCGAGCCGGCCAAGGGCGACGCCGCGCCGTGGACCGTGCATTGGTGCCTGGGCCAGCCGGTGTTTCCGATGTCGCAGCTCGGCCCCGACGGCCACCCGACCCGCGGCGGCTTCCTGCCGCCGGTGCCGCTGCCGCGCCGGATGTGGGCCGGCGGCGAGATCGCATTCATCGATGCCTTGCGCGTCGGCGACGAGCCGAAGCGGACCTCGACAATCTCGGACGTCACCATCAAGTCGGGCTCGACCGGCACCCTGTGCTTCGTCGCCGTCAATCACGAGGTCACGACGTCGCGCGGCGTGGCCATTCGTGAACGCCAGGACATCGTCTATCGCGAGATGACCAAATCGTCCGCAGCCCCGACAAAGGCCCCACCTCCGCCGCCGGCCGCGCAGCATCGCGAGAGGCATGTCTCCGATGCCGTGCTGCTGTTCCGCTACTCGGCACTGACCTTCAACGGTCACCGCATCCATTACGACCGCGACTACGTCACCGGCGTCGAGGGCTATCCCGGCCTGATCTTCCATGGGCCCCTGCAGGCCGCGCTGATCGTCGAGCTCGCCGCCAAACTGCGCGGCGGCAAGGCGCCGAAGACATTCAGCTATCGCGGCGTGCAGCCGCTGTTCGAGGGTAGCGAATTCTCGGTCAATGCGAACGACAAGGACGGCGGGCTCGAGCTGTGGACCGCGAATGCCGAGGGCCAGCCGACGATGAAAGCTGTGGCGAGCTGGTAGGCGTGGGTCGAATCTCGGCTTACTCCGACCAACACCACGGCGATTTCGTCACACGATGAGATCCGACATGTGAGGGGTGTGCCCTCCGTGCAAGTGGACGACCACGGGGAAGTCATCGTCGATCTTCAGGGCCTGATCGGTCGGATTGGCATAGACGATGGTCGAACCGGTTGCGCTGTCACTGATCCAGCCAACGGCATGCGCCGGAACATTGGTGCTTGCGGGCGTGAGGTCTGCGAAGACGAACGAACCGAGCGCCGACAAGTCGATCTTGTCGCTGCCCGATTGAAAATCGGTGATCGTGTCGAACTGCTTGGCATTTGAATCCGCGGCGGACAAAAAGACGAAGTGGTCGTTGCCATTGCCGCCGGTCAGCCAGTCCGCGCCAAACCCGCCGACGATGGTGTCGCAGCCGTCACCGCCCTTGATCGCATCGTTTCCCGAGCCGCCGTAGATCGTGTCATCGCCGCCATTGCCCTTGACCGTGTCATTGCCAGAGCCTGCATAGATGAAATCCGCCTGCCAGCTGCCGCTGACCGTGTCGTTCCCGGCGCCGGCATAGACGATCCGTCCGTCAGCGCCTCCGGCGATGCAGTCGTCTTTTGGCGTGCCATGCACGTAAGGCGGATCGCAAACGACATGGCTCCCCGTGGCCAGCACGTCGAAATCATTGGGGTCCGCGTCGCTGGCGCCGTGGATGGTGATCGTCACCGCCTGTTTGGTGCCGTCGATGGTGGTTACCGTGAAGCAATCGGTCAACGTGTCGCAAGGATTCAGCGCCTGCACGGTGCAGTTGGCGTTGTCGAGCTTGTAAGTCCACTCGCCGGCCGTCGTCATGGTGAAGGTGCCGTAGCCGCCGTCGCTCCAGGTCGGACAACTCACCGCCGTAAAGCTATTCGACGCATTGTCGACATCGGTGTCGGTGAGCGTGCCGCAGGCGATCGGCTGGCCGTGCCCAGTCCCGCCGGCTTCGGTCACCGATCCGGTCGTGGCGCCGGAAATGACGGCGGCGTCGTTGCTGCCATGGATGGTAACGGTCACCTCCTGCGCCGTGCCATCGATGGTGGTCACCGTGAAGTGATCGGTCAGCGTATCGCAGGCGTTCAACGCCTGCACCGCGCCGTTGCTGTTGTCGAGCGTGTAGGTCCACTCGCCGCACGCCGTCATCGTGAAGCAGCCGTAGCCGCCATCGCTCTTCGTCGGCGAAGAGACCTCCGTGAACGTATTCGGGGCATTGTCGACGTCGCTGTCGGTCAGCATGCCCGACGCGGTCGGCTTGCCCAGCCTGCCATTATCGGTGCCGCCGGCCTCGATCACACATCCCGTCGTGACGCCGGAAATGACGGCGGCATCATTGGCGCCATGGATGGTGACCGACACCTCCTGCGCCGTGCCGTCGATGGTGGTCACCATAAAGCTGTCGGTCAGGGTGTCGCCGACATTGAGCTTCTGCACCGCGCTGTTGGCATCGTCGACCTTGTACGCCCAGGCCCCGTCCGCCGTCATCGTGAAGCTGCCATAGCCGCCCGCGCTCGTCGCAGGCGAGCTCACGGCTGTGAAACCGGAGGCGTTGTCGACGTCGGTGTCGGTCAGCGTGCCCGACGCGGTCGTGCCGGCCGCGGCATTGGCGACCCCGCCAGCCTCGACCGCCGTGCCGGTGATCTTGCCCGAGATGACGGCGGCGTCGTTCTCGCCATGGATGGTGACCGTCACCTTCTGCGGCGTGCCGTCGATGGTGGTCACCGTAAAGCTGTCGGTCAGGGTGTCGCCGACATTGAGCTTCTGCACCGCGCTGTTGGCATCATTGACCTTGTAGGTCCACGTGCCGTTCGCGGTCATGGAGAAGCTGCCGTAGCCGCCTGCGCTGGCCTTCGAGCTGACCACCGTAAAGGTGTCGGGCGTGTCGTCGACGTCGGCATCGGTCAGCTTGCCCGATGCCACCGTGCCCAATATTGCATTGGCCACGCCGCCGGCCTCGCTCGCGGCGCCGGTCGCGATTCCCAAAATATGGGCCGCGTCGTTGACGCCGTTGATGGTGATCGTGAAGGTCTGGCTGGCCGAGAGCGCGCCGTCCGAGACCGTGATGACGAAACTGTCTGATGTCGGCGTCTTCAGCGCATTGATCGCGTCGCTGTTCGGCACGAAGGTGTAATGGCCGGTCGCGCTGTTGAGGTAAAGCGTGCCATAGGGGCTGCCCTCCGACACATCATAGGTCACTCCGCCCAGCACCGTGACGCCCCCGGTGCCGCCGCTGATGCCGAAGATCAGCGTGTCGCCGTTGGTGCTGCTGGCATGGAACGTTCCGGATGTCGCGGTGAAGGCGTCGAACACCACGGTATCGTTCTCGGTCGGTCCGGCCGGGGTGAACAGCGTCGGCGGCGCACGGATGGGAATGATCTGATTAGGTATGATCAAGGGTAGCGTTGGGAGCGACCCTGGCTCGACCTGGTCGGCACTCTCGATGAAATTGATCGGCTGCGGCGCCAGCGAATCCACCGTCGGAGGCGTGCTCGATCCGTTTGAGTTCATCTCCTTTTCGAGATTGGCAACCAGATCCTGTCGCGCCGCATGCAACTCCTGCATCCGCTCCGCCGAGTTAGCGAACTGATTGACACTGACCGAGGAGCCTTTCTTCGTCAGCACGATCGTCTCACCGGGATCGTCGACGATGATGTGCCGCGGGATCAGCTCCTTGGTCGTCAGTTCAAAGCTGCCGTGCGCGAAATCCTTGTAGGCGATGCTGTCGTCGTCCAGCAGGCTGGCGTTGGGATCTGCGGCCTGCGCCTCCTTCAGCAAGACGAAGGTCAGCGCCGTGAGCGACAGCATGCCGAACCCGCTCGCTTTTGCACGGCCGCGAAGGCCGCCGACCGGCGCATCGATCCGCAACGCGCCGGTCTTCATCGTTTCGCCCGGCATGAGGGCGAAGTGTCCTCGGGTTGCAGCGAATGCGGCGGACCGCGCGGCGCCGTCGCGGCCACAACCGAATCTGTCGAGAACCATGCGGGAGCCGCCGGACAGATCGAACATCGTGCCGTTGATGAAGCAGATTACGGGGCGACGCATGGTACTGGCTGCAATCCTTTCAAACAATCAGATCGTGCGTCGCATGGTTCACGTGCCCATGACCCGCCGCGTGATGGCTGTGCAGAGACAAATCATCGGTCGGCGTCTCCGCGACCGTCGTATCCTGGTGCGCAACACCATCGTCGTGATGATCGGCCGGTGCCGGGGTGATATCCGCGACATCGACGGGGTCTGAATGTTTGGGATTTGGCATGTTGTCCTTGAAGTGGAAGGTGTCGCCGAGATCGGCCGTATCGGTCGCCTTTGCGCCGTTGCCAGCGCCATTGCCATGTGCGCCATTGTCATGTGGGCTATTGTCATGCGTATCGGCGGTCTCGACTGCGCCGGCATTTGCCGGATTCGATTGCGGCGATTCCGCGTGCCCCTTCGGCCCTGAATGATCCTGCTGTTGATGGTTCGACGGCTGGTCTTTCTGGTCGAGCGCGGCGACCGACTCCGTCTCGGCCTGAGTGTGGGAATGGCCGTTCCCGCCGCCATGCTCCGGAGTTGCGCCATGGTTCTCGGACTCGACGGTTGAGATCGGGACGATGACGATCGTAGTGGCGGTCAGCCCACTCGGCGGCACTGCGGCCACATCGCCGGTCGTCTTCAGCGTGCTGCTGTCTGTCGCCTGATCGAATGTGAAGTTGTCGTGCGTCACGGTGTGAACGCCGTGCGGCACCACCGTCGGTGCGCTTTCCGGAGCAGTCAACGCTTCCGCGTCGAAGAGTTCGGTCGCTTGCGTCGAGCTACCGGAACTGGTCAATCCGGTCGCGCCCAGGCTTTCTTGCGCGGCATCGAAGCTGAACTGCGTGCCGGTCGTTTCTGCGCTCCAGATCCCGTCGGCGGCCAGCGTGCCGCCGGTTGAATCGGACGAAGCATCGGTGGTGGTCGTCGTGGCCAGCGCCACGAGATTCTCTGCCGTTGCGGCCAAGGCGAGATCGAGTGGATCGGCGGCCGCCACGATCGGCGCCGCGGACTGATCGGTGACGAAATCCGAGGCCTGGACACTCACGATCCCCTGCAGGTGGATTTCCACCAGGTTTGAATCGCCGACGTTCAGCGCCTGGTCGGTCGGATTGACGTACACGATGGTTTCATTGCTCGCGCCGTCATAGCGCCAGGCAATGGTATGCGGCGGCACGGTCGTGTTGGTGGAGCTCAACGCCATGAAGGCAAGCGCGCCGAGCGCCGTCAGATCGATCCGGTCGGAGCCCAGGCCGAAATCGGTGATGGTGTCGAATTGACCCGCATGGGAATCCACCGCGGACAGATAGACGAAGGTGTCGTTGCCATTGCTGCCGGTGAGAAGATCGGCACCAAAGCCGCCGATGATCGTATCGTCGCCGTTGCTGCCGCTGATCGTATCGCTTCCCGAGCCTCCGTAGATCGCGTCGTTCCCGCCATTGCCCTTGATGGTGTCGTTGCCCGAGCCGCCATAAAGGACGTCGTCGACGCCGGTTCCGTTGATGGTGTCGTCGCCGGCTCCGCCATAGATGATCTGGGTGACGCTACCGCCGCCCGCGATACTGTCGTGTCCGGGCGTGCCGTGGACGAGCGGCGGATCGACCACCACGACGCTCCCTGTGGCGAGATTGTCGAAATCGTTGGGGTCGGCGTCACTGGCGCCGTGGATGGCGATCGTCACCACCTGCGCCGTGCCGTCTGCCGTATGCACCGTGAAAGTGTCGGTCAGCGTGTCGCCGACGTTGAGCGCATCCACCACCGGGTTGGCGTTGTCGAGCGTGAACGTCCAGATGCCGGCGGCCGTCATCGTGAAGGTGCCGTAGCCGCCGTCGCTGCGCGTTGCGGTGCCGACCGCCGCAAAACTGTTGGCGGTGTTGTCGAGGTCGGTGTCGGTGAGCGTGCCTGTCGCGACCGGGATGCCGCGCGAGATGCCGCCGGCTTCGGTCACCGAGCCGGTCGCGACGCCGGAAATGATCGCGGCGTCGTTGCTGCCGTTGATGGTGATCGTCACCACCTGCGCCGTTCCGTCGATCGTGGTCACCGTGAAGCTGTCGATCAGGGTGTCGCCGACATTGAGGGCCTGCACGGCGCTGTCGGAGTTGTCCAACGCATAGGTCCACACCCCGCCTGCCGAGATGGTGAACGTGCCGTAGCCGGCCGCGCTCACCGTCGGGGTGGTCACCGCCGCGAAGCTGTTCGCTGCATTGTCGACGTCGGTGTCGGTCAGCGTGCCCGATACGATCGGCGTGCCCTGCACGGCGTTGGCGACGCCGCCGGCCTCGAGCACGGCGCCGGCCGTGCTGCCTGAAATGATCGCCGCATCGTTGCTGCCGTGGATGGTGACCGTCACCAGCTGCGGCGTGCTGTCGATCGTGGTCACCGTGAAGCTGTCGGTCAGCGTGCCGCCGGCATTCAGCGCCTGCACCGCGCTGTTGGTGTTGTCGAGCGTGTAGATCCACACGCCCGCGGCCGTCATCGTGAAACTGCCGTAGCCGCCCGCGCTCGCCGTCGGCGTGTTCACGGCCGTGAAGCTGTTGGCGGCATTGTCGAGGTCGGTGTCGGTCAACGTGCCGGATACCGTCGGCGTGCCGGGCAAGCCATTGGCGACGCCGCCCGCCTCGGTCACGGCGCCGGCCGTGGTGCCGGAAACGATCGCCGCGTCGTTGGCGCCGTGGATGGTGATCGTCACCAGCTGCGGCGTGCCATCGATGGTGGTCACCGTGAAGGTGTCGGTCAGCGTGTCGCCGGCATTGAGCGCCTGCACCGCGCGGTTGGTGTTGTCGAGCGTGTAGGTCCACACGCCATCCGCCGTCACGGCAAAGGTGCCGTAGCCGCCGGCGCTTGCCTTCGAGCTGACCAGCGTGAAGGTGTTGGCCGGGTCGTCGACGTCGGTGTCGGTGAGTCTGCCTGATGCCGTGGCGCCAACCGCGGCATGGGCGGCATCGCTGGCCTCGGTCGCGGAGCCGGTCGCGGTTCCGGAAATATGGGCCGCGTCGTTGACGCCGTTGATGGCGATCGTGAAGGTCTGGCTGGTCGAGAGCGTGCCGTCCGAGACCGTGATGACGAAGCTGTCTGATGTCGGCGACTTCAGCGCGTTGATCGCATCGCTGTCCGGGACGAAGGTGTAAGCGCCGCTCGCACTGTTGAGGTAAAGCGTGCCATAGGGGCTGCCCTCCGACACATCATAGGTCACCCCGTCCAGCACGGTGGTCCCACCGGTGCCTCCGCTGATGCCGAAGACCAGCGTGCCGGCATTGGTGCTGGTGGCGTGGAACGTTCCCGATGTCGCGGTGAAGGCGTCGAACACCACCGTGTCGATTTCGGTCGGCCCGGCCGGAGCGAACAGCGACGGCGGCAGCTTGATGGGAATGAAGTCAAATGTAGGGAACACGATCGCCGGGAGCGACTGCTGCTCGATCTGGTCACTCTCGATAAAATTGATCCGCTGCGGCGCCGGCGCACCGACTGACGGAGGCGTGCTCGATCCGTTGTTCATCTCATTTTCGAGATTGGCAAGCAGATCCCGCTGCGCCGCATGCAGCTCCGCCATTCGCGCCGCCGAGTTCGTGAACTGATCAACGCTGACCGAGGAGCCCTTCCTGGTCAGGACGATCGTCTGGCCGGGATCGTCGACGATGATG
The DNA here is from genome assembly GCF_018130695.1 of Bradyrhizobium jicamae. Classification (GTDB taxonomy): domain Bacteria; phylum Pseudomonadota; class Alphaproteobacteria; order Rhizobiales; family Xanthobacteraceae; genus Bradyrhizobium; species Bradyrhizobium jicamae_B. Next base: position 21,817 of record NZ_JAFCJX010000027.1, read on the forward strand.
TGCCGCGGGTTCAGCTCCTTGGTAACCAGCTCGAAGCTGCCGTGCTCGAAATCCTTGTAGGTGATGCTGTCGTCATCCAGCAATGTGACGTTGGGATCCGCGGCTTGCGCCTCATTCAGCAAGGCGAAAGTCAGCGCTGTGAGCGACAGCATTCCGAATCCACCGGCGGCCCGTCCGCGAATGCTGCCGACGGGCGTATCGATCCGCAACGCGCCGGTCCTTGCCGCCTCGCCCGGCATGAAGGCGAAGCTGCCTCGGGTCACCGCGAGCCCGGCCGATTGCGGGAGACCGCCGGGATCACAGATGAATTCGTCGAGCACCACGCGCGTGCCGGCGGACAGGTTGAACACCGTGCCATCGATGAAGCGAATTCCGATACGCGCACCTGCTGCGGTCTCGATCGCGTCGCCCCGGCAGACCGGGTCGCCAGCCATGACGTCAACGGCAATGCCGCAGGCGCGCGTCAGCGTCGCACAGCCGATCGCTGTTTGAACATGGGCGATGATCTCTCGAGGCGCGGCCACAATGGCCGGTTCCTCGGTGCGGGACGAAACAAACATCGGCCTTGCCCTCGCCTGCTGAGGAATTCAGCCCCAGCGTGGTTGCCGCAATTGTCCTGCTCTGGCTTGCCGCACCACCACGAGGTAAGAACATTTCCGCTGGCAGCCGTCGGCAACCGCAAGACGTCCTGATCAAAAACTTCATCGGCTGAGGAAGGACGCGTTCAACGCAGCGTCGACGGATTGCACCGCCGCGAAGCACGGCCCTTGTCCGAAACATTGTCGTTATTTCTCAAGCCAGAGTACGGCGTTTTGGGTGATGGCACAGTAAGCTGGCTCACGGGGCGGGCGCCATGAAGAGGTACCCCTTTTGGATAGCTGGCCGGCAGCAGCCGGCCGGTACTAGATGTCCTGCCGCGCGTGGCCGATGGCTCGCGCGCCTATCGGCTGTTGCGCGAACCGGATCTTCTCAAAGGGGGGAGATCATGTGTACACATAGGATTGCGGTCTTGATGACGAGCCTGGTTCTGGCGCTCGCCGGGTCCGTGCCGGGCCCCGCTCGAGCCCAGACCAATTCGGCCCAGCCGGCCGTACAGGAGCTGGCGAAACCGATCGGGAAGGTCGTCGCCGCCACAGGCTCGGTCATGATTCAACACACGGGCGCGACGGTCGTTCAGGCCAATGTCGCGGGTCAGCCCGTTCAGGCCAAGGTCGGCGACCTCGTCTATCTCGGCGATGTGGCCCTGACCGGTGCCGATGGCCGGCTCGGCATCAACTTTGCCGACGGCAGTTCGTTCACGCTGTCGAGCAACGCACGCATGGCGCTGGACGAGTTCGTCTACCAACCGAACGGCAAGTCCAACGCGAGCTTCTACAATTTGACCAGGGGAACGGCCACCTTCGTTGCCGGCCAGGTCGCGAAGACCGGCGACATGAAGGTCGATACGCCCGTCGCCACCATGGGCATTCGAGGCACCACGCCACGCATCGAGATCGGCGATGACGGCAATGTGCGGTTTTCCACGCTGATCGAAGAGAGCACGCCCAGGACGGTCAGAAGGCGCGTCCCGGCCGCCGCCCCGCAGCCCGAGCAACCCAAGTTCAATCCCAGGATCTGTCGCGGCTGCTAGTTCATCAACGTGGCGTTGCGCCGCCTGTCATCGTCTGATCTTCCGCGATCAGGGAGCCTGTCATGGGACGTCGTGCAGCAGGCGGCATCATCGAGGGCGCGGCGGCCGTCCTGGTCATGCTGTCGCTCGAGTCATCGGCAGCCGCGCAGGCTCCGGGCAGGGACGACTATCTCAAGAACATCGAGCTGTGCAACGGCTCGAGCCGGATCTCGCTCGACGCCCGCATTGATGGCTGCACGGCGATCATCCGCGCCGGGCAGCGCTCCACGAATGCATTGACCATCGCCTACAACAATCGCGGCAATGCCTATGCCGCAAGGGGAGACTACGACCGCGCCATCGAGGATTTCGACGAGTCGATCAAGCTCGATCACAGCTACGCAAAGCCCCTCAACAACCGCGGCGTGGCTTACCTGAGGAAGGGCGAATACGACAAGGCGATCGAGGCGTTCGATGAAGCGATCAAGCTCAAGGCGAATTACGGCGAGGCGTTCGCCAATCGGGGTGAGGCCTACCTGAAAATGCAGGCCTATGATCGCGCCACGCGGGATTATGACGAAGCCATTCGTCTCAACCCCACCCTGGAAGCGCCGTGGAACGGACGTTGCTGGACGCGCGCCATCACCGGCCCGCTGCAGGCTGCCATGGAGGACTGCAACAAGGCGCTTGCGTCCGGTTCGAAAAGCGCCGCGGCGTACGACTCGCGCGGGCTGATTCAGCTGAAGCTCGGCAACTTCAGCAAGGCTGTCGATGATTATGGCTCGGCGCTGCGTCTCGATCCGAAGCTGGCGAGCGCGCTCTATGGACGCGGGCTCGCCAGGCGCAGACTGGGCGACGAAGCCGGCAGCAAACGCGACATCGCTGCGGCGCAGACCATGCAGGCAGGGATCGGCGACGAGTTCGCGCGTTACGGCGTCCGATAGCGTCTGTCGAGCGGCGGCACGATGCCGCCGCGTGGCAATGCCGCAGGAACGCAGCGCCCCACTCGCGCGTTGCTCGCCGGACACGCAGCATTCATCAGACATGGCTCACGACGAAGGACGATCCGCCAAATCGGCACGGCTGTGGCCGCTGCTGGCTGTGAATTTCTTCATGGCGGACATGCAGTCCGGGATCGGGCCGTTCGTCGGGGTGTTTCTCCAGGCCCATGGCTGGACCAGCGGGCTGATCGGCACCGCGATGACACTCGGCAACGTCGCGGGCATGGCGATCCAGACACCGATCGGCGGGTTGATCGACACCACGAACAGCAAGCGCGCCTGGGTGATCCTCCCCGGCATCGCTGTCGTCGTGGCCTCGGCCATCATCCTGGTGTCGCAGAATTTCTGGGCGGTCGCGCTGTCCCAGATCGCCACATCGATCGCAGGCGCGGCGATCGTTCCCGCGGTCACCGGCATCACGCTCGGTATGGTGAAGCAGCGCGGCTTCAACCGGCAGAACGGCCGCAACCAGGCCTTCAATCACGCCGGCAACATGGTCGGCGCCGCGGCGTCCGGCTATCTCGGCTGGCAATATGGCTACTTCGCCGTCTTCCTGCTTGCCGCGCTGTTCGGCCTCGTCACCATCACCTGCGTGCTGATGATCCCGGCGCAGAACATCGATCATCGCGCCGCGCGCGGCAAGGAAGAGGATCCGGACAGCGAGCCGAGCGGCTTCACTGTGCTGGCTCGGCACAAGCCGATTCTCGTGCTTGCGCTCGCGCTCGCCGCGTTTCATCTCGGCAACGCGGCGATCATGCCGCTGTATGGACTTGCGGCCGTTGCCGACGCGCAAATCAATGGGCCGGGATTCGTCGCCACCACGATCGTGGTGGCACAGGCCGTCATGATCGTCACATCGATCGTGGGCATGCGCGCAGCTGAAGCGCGCAACTACTGGCCCGTCCTGCTGGCATCCTTTCTCGCCCTGCCGATACGCGGCGTGCTCGCCTTCTTCCTGTCGGGCTGGTGGGGACTGCTGCCGGTGCAAATTCTCGACGGCATCGGCGCCGGCCTGCAGAGCGTCGCCGTCCCCGGCATGGTGGCGCGTTCGCTCAGCGGCACCGGCCGGGTCAATCTGGGGCAAGGCGCCGTCATCACCGTGCAGGGCATCGGCGCCTCGCTCAGCCCGGCGCTCGGCGGCTGGATTGCGCAATGGGTCGGCTTCCAGCCGGCCTTCCTGATCCTGGGTGGAATGGGTCTGGCGTCGGTCGCGCTGTGGATCGCCTGTCGACCGATCGTGCAAAAATACTGAGGTGGATCACGCGCATCGAATTCATGGCCGCAAGATCAACTTCGTCCCGTTCGGCCGAGCGTCAGCCAGAAGAAACGGCAACGCGAGGTGCTCGCACGCGCGCGCATACGCCCGGCTGCAGTTCCTCGTAGACGAGCGTGCCGCCGAGTTGCTGGGTCAGCAGCATGATGATGCGCGAGCCGAGCCCGGAGCCATCGGTTTCGCTGTGTCTGCCAACGCCATTGTCCGACACCTTCACCTCGATCTCCTCGGCCGCGCTGAGACGGACCGCAACATGCCCGGGCCGGCCATCGGGAAACGCGTATTTCAGCGTGTTGGTGACGAGCTCATTGACGATGATGCCGATCGCGAGCGCCTGGTTGTTCGGCAGCACGACATTGTCGCTGGCAACATCGAAGGCGACCGGGCCGGACGGTGCGAGCGACTGGAAGATCTTGTCGACGACGTCAGCCAGGAAGTATCGCATGTCGACCAGCCGGGAATCTTCCTTGACCGAAAGATGATCGTAGACTTCGGCGGTGACCTGGATCCGCCGCGCGGTATCCTGCAAAGCTGCGGCCACCGCCGGCTCCGCATTCCTGGCCTGCAGACGGATCATCGCGCTGAGCACGGCGAGATTGTTCTTGGTGCGATGCGCCATCTCCTGCAGCAGCAACGCCTTGGTCTTGTCGGCCTGCATCACCCGCTTCATCTCCAGCCGGAGAAACTCCGCCACGACGGCGGTGCCTGCGGCCGTGACCAGGAAAAGACCGTTCGAAGAGAAGTATTCCACGCCGACGTCGGCCCGGTAGCTGAGATAGGCTCCCACTGCGACGGCGATCGCGGCGGAGACGATGCCGGTGCCGCGATCGAAGATCAGGCCTGACAGGAAAACGCCGGGCAGCAGCAGGAAATAGCCGGGATATCCCGTCAACATCTGCAGCGCGATCTGCATGACCGCGCAGACCAGCATGATCGACATGGCGATGCAGTGTCGGACCCAGAGAGGCAGTCGATGCTCCAGCAGCAGCGGATAGAGCTTGTTCATCATAATTAAAACGAATCGGCCGGCGTCGCCGTTCCTGTCCAGCTCACGGCATTTTCAGATCAGCGCGAGGAACATTTGCGGCCGCTATCATCGCCGTCATCGCCCGCCCTCCACGAACGCGACCGACGTCCCCTTCGCAACCCTGGCCGCGACGCGCTCGGCGTCCCAGTTGGTGAGCCGGACGCAGCCGTGCGACTCCGCCTTCGAGACCTTGCCGGGCGACGGCGTGCCGTGAATGCCGTAGCCGTCTGCGGACAGGTTGATCCACACCGTGCCGACGGGATTGTTGGGACCCGGCTTGATGGTGAAGGGTTTTCGCGAGCGCACGCCCTTGAAGCGATAGGCCGGATTGTAACGGTAGTAGGGATTGCGGCTGACCTCGATCACCTTCAGCGTCCCCGACGGCGACGGCTTCTCTTCGCTGCCGACGGTCGCAGGATAGAATCCAATCAGCGCGTTCGACTTGTCGAACAATTTGACCGTCTGCCGGCTCTTGTCGACTTCGACCCGGTCGGCTTTGGCCGGCGCCTCGGTCGCTGCTGCCGCCGTGTCAACGACGACGATGATTTCACCCGCACGGTCGAACGGTCGTCCGGGATTGAGCGCGGCGAGCAACTGCTCGCTCATGTGGAATTTCTCCGCCAGCCCTTCGCGCAGGCTGGTGTAGCCGAGCTTCGGAATGTCCTTCATGTCGTCCATCTTTGCGGGCAGCTTGCGCAGGAACGGACCGGCGGCATCCTGCTCGGTAATGGTGTAGTTCGTCGTCACCGGCCGATCATCCGCGCGCAGCGCCTGCCAAACGTCGTCGGTCACCGTGTCGGAGCTCGGCAATTGCCTGGCGTCGGTGAAGGCGCGTAGCGCCTTCTTCGCATTCTCGCCGAACCTGCCATCGATCTCGCCGGGCGAAAAATGCGCGCGGTCGAGCAGCACCTGCAGCCGCACGCCCGCCGGCGTCGGCTTCTCGTTCGACAACGCCTTCTTCGACGGCTCGGCGGACTCGATGGCCGTCGCGTTCAGCTCGACACCGAACGCGGGGCCGACCACCAGAAGCGCGGTGAGAAGCACGCAGACTTGTCTCGCCCTGTTCAGCGACATCGCTGCTCCTTTCGCGCGATTGCGTGCAACAAGAACAAGCCTGCGCGTACGACGTTCCGAGAACCGGGAACGTTTGCCGGTTTTTCCCGTTCTTGGGCTGCAACGCAGTTGCTGCGTCACGCATGCACTCAGGCTTGCGGAGCGGGTGGCGACGTCGTGTTCAGAAGCTGGGACAAAGCAGTGACGAGCTGCGCGGGCACGAACGGCTTCTGCAAAAGGATGCTGCCGGGGACGCCTTGCGCGGCCCATTCATCGGCCGCCGCGCCCGTCATGTAGATGACCGGAAAGGCCGGGTCTGCTTCGCGCGCGCGGCGGGCAAGGTCCCAGCCGCTCATCCGGTCGAGATTGACGTCAGTGACCAGCGCGCGGAAATCGAAGATGTGGCTGGACAGCAGCGTCGCCGCCTGTTCGGCCGACGACAGGATTTCCGGCTTGAAGCCAGCCTCCAGCAAGGCCTCCTCAAGCACGCCCTGCAATGGGTAGTCATCCTCCGCGATGAGGATCCGAACGGAATCTGTCACGGCATTGCACCCCGAGCTCGATCGGACTCAACGCCTTGGCCGGCCTGGGGTTTCGAGGAAATGTTCAAAAGTGAACACAGCGAATTGTGCGATTCGGGCGGAACTGTTGTAGACTGCAGCCCACAAGCCCCTGCTTCGCTCAAGAGGGTGATCGCATGTTGTTCGACTCCATCGCCATCGCCGCCACCATCATCGTGCTGTTTCCGATGGGCTTTTTCCTGTTGTCCTCCCCCGCCTTCCTGCTGGTGAAACTGGATGTCCCGGAAGTCACCCAGCTGTTGCGCGGCCTGTTCAACGCGCATTTCCTGATGGTGGGCATTCTAGGCATGATCGGGACGCTCGCCTATGCGCTGGCCGGCCGGTGGACGTTCGCCGTCGGCATCGGCCTGGTCGCGGCGTTCGCGGTCTGGGGGCGCGGCTGGTTCCTCGAGCAGATGGATGCGCAGTTGATCGCACGGGACGCCGGCGATGCCAATGCGGTGCGCCGGCTGCGACGGCTGCATTGGGGCGGCATGCTGTGCAACGCGACCGTGCTGGCCGTGCTGGTGCGAAGCATTCCCTACATCATGCCCACGACGACGTCGTAGCTCACCACACGCATGGACGGCGCCCAAGCGGGATTGAGCGCCGGTGGAGATTTGATCACCGCGCCCGCGTCACCGCGGTGAGATTCATCGTCAGCAGCACGCCGGGCTTCGGCAGCTCCTTGACCGACACCACCGTGCGTGCCGGCCGGTGGTCGCCCATGCCATCGACATAGGCCGCATTCATCGCTTCGAAGTCGGACATCTCGAGCAGGAAGACGTTGACGTGCGTGACATGGCCGAGATCGGAGCCCGCGGCCTCCAGCATCACCGCGAAGGATTGGAGAATGCGCCTCGTCTGCGTCGCGACGTCGTCGCCGACCAGACGCCCCGTGGCCGGATCGAAGCCCGCCGTTCCGCCGATCCAGATCAACTCACCGACCTTGGCGACATGGCTGTAGGGGCCAATCGGGGTCGGCGTATCAGGCGGCGTGAGCGTTTCGACGCGGGATCTCATGGGAGTGCCTCGGTTAACGACATCCCATTATGCCGCACGAGCGGCGGCAAGACGCGACGAGAATTGTACCGAGAGCAAGATCAGGCCGCGCGGTCCTGCCGGTCCCGCTCGGCGAGCGCCTGCTCGATCTTGCGCTGGACGGCCGCGGTCGGTCGTCCGTCCCGCTGAAGACGGCGGAGCTCGTTCCACAACCGGATGATGGCCTGATCTGTTTCGACGTCCATGGCGCACGACTCACATGAGAGCGGCATTGTGAACGAAACAGGAACAATATTCAAGCCGGCAACCGGCCTCGCCGGCCGCATTTAGGAACGGGCGACAGGTCCGGACGTTGGTCCGGCGAGCGATACCACGAAGGAGAAATCCCGAGGACATATCCGCTCAACATAAGCCCCGTCAGTCACAACGTTGACTGGCGGGGTTTTGACGAGGAGGCCTCCCATGTACGCATTGTTCGAGGGCGCCACGCAGATCGGACCGCCGTTCCCGACCGAAAAGGAGGTGTGGGAGGCTGCGCTGATCGAAGGCCTCGTCACCGACGTTCCCGTCGCGGACGAGGAAGGCGGCCAGGTTCTCCCCAGGGGCTATCACGTCGCGCGCGTTCCGGAGTAGCGACGCGCTTCGATTTTTCGCTAAGGCATCCCCTCTCCCTGCCATGCTATCCTGGGTCGAAACCGGGCCACGGGGGGCTGTCATGCGCTTTGCGATCGGGGATGCGACCGTCGACATCATCGTCGACGATGACGATTTCACCCTCCCGCTGACGGGCTACTTTCCCGACCGCGATGTCGGTCTGATCGAACGGCATCGCGGCGTGCTGGAGCCTGACTATCTCGACCTCGCCGGCAACCTCGCCAAATTCGCGATCCAGAGCTTTGTGCTGCGGATCGGCGGACGCACGCTGCTGATCGACAGTTGCATCGGCGAGCAGAAGAACATCCCGGACATCCCGTCATGGCACCAGCGCCGCGACAGCGGCTTTCTCGACAGGCTGCGCCGCGCCGGCGTCGACCCCGCCGGGATCGACCTGGTGTTCTGCACCCATCTTCATGTCGATCACGTCGGCTGGAACACGCGGCGGGAGAACGATCGCTGGGAGCCGACCTTTCCCAACGCGCGGTATCTGTTCGGCCGCCGCGAGCTCGCCGACTGGATGACGCAATATCATGCGGGCAGCGCACTGCCGATCCACGCGCGCGCACTCGAGCAGAGCGTGATCCCGATCGTCGAGGCCGGCCGCGTCGATCTCGTCGATGACGGTTTCGAGCTCGGCCCCGGCCTGCGGCTCGTTCCGCTGCCCGGGCACACCAATGGTCAGATGGGACTGATGGTAGATCATGCCGGGGAACGCGCGATCTTCTGCGGCGATGCCGTGCACAACCCGCTGCAGATCTTTCAGCCCCGCCTGTCGACGTCCACCTGCGTCGATCAGAACGTCGCCGCCGACACCCGCATGAAGATCTTTGCGGAAGCCGCCGACAGCGGCCGGCTGGTGGTGCCCGCGCATTTTCGCGGCAGCCGCTGCGCCTGTGTCCGCGCCCGCGGCAGCGGCTTCGAACCGGTGTTTTCCTGCCGCCCCAAATGAGCCGCCGTCACAGCTCGTCGAGCGCCGACCATTGCGGCACGTGTTCGGCAAGCTTGTCGAGCAGCCCTTCGAACAGCTTGCGTTCGGATGCGCTCAGGCATGACAGCATCGCCCGCTCGCGCTCGCGCAAGGCGGGGATATATTTGGCATAGAGCGCGCGGCCGGCCGGCGTCAGGTACAGGAGCTGGCGGCGGTTGTCCTTCGCATCGACGTCGCGGCGAAGCAGCTTCTTCTTCTCCAGCGCAATGATGCCGCGGCTGATATTGGCCTTGAGGTGTCCGGAGAACTCGCAGATGTCGCTCGCGGTGACGCCCTCGCGGAAATTCAGGAAGATCAGCGTGACGATTTCGGGCCGTGTGATGCCGAACTCCATCTCGATCTTCCGGAACGAAGGCTCGCGATAGAAATTCAGGACGTAGCCGATCTTGTAGGCGATCCTGATCTCGGTGCCGCCGAGCACGTCCCTGGCGCGGTCGGCGCCCTCTTCTCGATCGGGCTTCGCCGCGCCATTTTTAGATAGTCTCATATGTGACTTTCTCATTGCCTTCCGGATCGATCTCATCCTAACATCGCGCCGGAATAGAACAGAAGTTACAGAACAGAAGTTTGGGAGATCGCCAGCCGTGAACAAGGCGGGACCTGTCGCGTCCGCGCGACGGACGGATTTGCTGTGCGCGCAGGGGCCGTCGTGCTTCTACGCAGGGACGGAGGCGCATCCGATCTATGTCGATCACGTGCGGCCGCCGGCGGGCGCGGCGGCGAAAACGCCTGTCGTGATGGTGCATGGCGCGGCCCATACCGGCGCCTGCTACATGGCAACCCCTGATTTGCGCCCGGGCTGGGCACAGCGATTCGCAGGCACAGGCCGCCATGTGTTCGTACCGGATTGGCCCGGCCATGGCCGCTCGCCGCAGCGACCGGATTTTCCGACGCTGGGCACTGAAGACGTGGCGAATTCCCTGCTCGCACTGCTCGAGGAGATCGGCCCCGCCGTGCTGCTGGTGCATTCCGCGAGCGGACCGATGGCGTGGTGGATGACGGAGCGGCGGCCCAACCTGATCCGCGCGGTCGTCGGCATCGCGCCCGGCCCGCCCGCCAATTTGCTGAAGGATTTGCCTGACGATCCCGTGGCGATCGCGGCGCTGCGGGATGATTCCAGCGCCGGCCGGCCCGTGCATGCCGCCGAGGATCGGCCGGTCTGGCTGAACGCCGAATTTGCGGCCGCCTCCTGGGCCAATACACCGCGCTTCCCGCAAGCTGCGTTCAAGCATTATTTCGCGTCGATCGTCGCCGAGAGCCCGCGCATCCTGAACGAGCGTTTCAATATCGGCGGCCGCGGCCTCAGGGTCGACGATCCCAACAGGCTGTGCGACCACGACATCCTGATCGTCACCGGTGAGCTTGATCCCCGTCATCCACGCGAGGTCGACGCTGCGACCGCGGCCTGGTTCGGCGCCGACTTCGTCTGGCTGCCCGACCGCGGCATCACCGGCAACGGCCACATGATGATGATCGAGGACAACAGCGACGACCTCGCCGCGCTGATCCTGGAATGGCTCGATAGCGCGGGCTGCTGACACGACAACGCAAGACAATCCGGAGGAGATGGAGATGAGACCGAACCTGCTCGGCGCAGCCCTGATCGCACTGCTCGCTCCTATGACGGCGCAGGCGCAGGTCAGCGGCGATGTCGTCAAGATCGGCGTCCTCACCGACATGGCCGGCGTCACCGCCGATGTCACCGGCAAGGGCTCGCTGGTCGCCGCCGAGATGGCGGTTCGCGAGATCGGCGGCAGCGTGCTCGGCAAGCCGGTGCAGATCATCGCGGCCGATCATCAGCACAAGCCCGACATCGGCACCGGCATCGCGCGGCAATGGTTCGACGTCGACGGCGTCGATGCGATCGTCGACGTGCCGAATTCCGGCGTCGCGCTGGCGATCCAGGGCCTCGCCCGCGAGAAGAAGCGCATCGTGCTGTATTCCGGCGCGGGCACCACCGCGCTGACCAACGAGCAATGCTCGCCCTACGGCGTGCACTGGACCTACGATACTTACGCGCTCTCGCATGGCACGGCCTCGGCGGTCGTCAAGGCCGGCGGCAATTCGTGGTTCTTCCTCGCCGCCGACTACGCGTTCGGCCAGCAGCTTCAAAAAGACGCCAGTGACGTGATCACGGCTGCCGGCGGCAAGGTGGCGGGCGGCGTCCGTCATCCCCTCAACACGCCGGACTTCTCCTCTTTCCTGCTGTCAGCGCAATCCTCCGGCGCCAAGGTGATCGGCATCGCCAATGCCGGCAGCGACACCATCAATGCGATGAAGCAGGCCAACGAGTTCGGCATCGTCAAGGGCGGCCAAAACCTCGCGGCGATGATCCTGTTCCTGCAGGACATCCACACGCTCGGCCTGGAAGCCGCGCAAGGCACCTATCTGACCACCGCATCGTACTGGGACCTCAACGAGGCGACGCGGGCCTGGTCGAAGGAGTTTCTGGCGAAAACCGGCATGCCGCCGTCGATGCTGCAGGCCGGCGTGTACGGCGCGGTGCGGCATTATCTGAAAGCCGTCGCGAAAGCCGGCACCGACGACGCCGACAAGGTCGCCGCCGCGATGCGCGAGCTTCCGATCGACGATGTGTTCTCGCAGGACGCAAAACTGCGCGAGGACGGCCGCGTGACGCGCACGATGTATCTGGCACGGGTCAAGAAGCCGTCGGAGTCGAAGTATCCCTGGGACTATCTGGAGATCGTGCGCCCGATCCCGCCGGAGGAAACCGTGTGGCCGCTTGCCGAAAGCAAATGCCCGCTGGTCAAGGGCACCTCGCGGTAACCTGCTTCGCGGCATCCTCATCTTGACTTCGCCGGGCAATCCATCGAGAGGTGGGTTGCTTTTGCCGTCGCTGAACGGCTAAGGCGGATCAATCGTCGCTCACATTCGGCGCAGCGGCGGAACACAAGAAGAGATCAAGGGGAGCCGCCCGATGTCGTCCCGCAAGCCCGCCGCGACGAAAAACAAGACCGTCACCGTCAAGGACGCCACCTTCGGCCTGCTGCGCGCCTTCGGCATCAAAAAGGTGTTCGGCAATCCCGGCTCGACCGAGCTGCCGTTCCTCAGCGACTGGCCCGACGACATCGAGTATGTGCTCGGCCTGCAGGAAGCATCCGTGGTCGGCATGGCCGACGGTTACGCGCAGGCCACCGGCAATGCCGGCTTCGTCAACCTGCATTCGGGCGCCGGCGTCGGTAATGCGCTCGGCAACATCTACACCGCGGATCGCAACCAGACGCCGCTGGTGATCACCGCAGGCCAGCAGGCGCGCTCGATCCTGCCGCTGCAGGCTTTTCTCTATGCCGAGCGCGCAAGCGAGTTTCCGCGGCCTTATGTGAAATACAGCGTCGAGCCGGCGCGGTCGGAGGACGTGCCGGCCGCGATCGCGCGCGCCTATTACGTTGCAATGCAGCCGCCGTGCGGGCCGACCTTCGTCTCGATCCCGATCGACGACTGGACCCACCCGACGCAACCGGTGGAAGCGCGCCAGGTCAGCCGCGAGCTCGGGCCGGATCCGGCTGCGATGAAGGCGCTGGTCAAGGCGCTGGCCGACAGCAAGCGGCCGGCGCTCGTCGTCGGCCCCGGCGTCGATCGTGCACGCGCGGTCGATCTGATGGTTGAGGTTGCGGAGAAGGCAAAGGCTGCGGTGTGGGTCAGCCCGTTCTCGGCGCGCTGCTCGTTCCCGGAACGGCATCCGCAATTCGCCGGCTTCCTGCACGCTTCGCCGGGCCAGCTCTCCGAGGCGTTGCGCGATCACGACCTCGTCGTCGTGATCGGCGCGCCGGTCTTCACCTTCCATGTCGAGGGCCATGCCGCGATCTTCGACGGCGGAACCACGATCTTCCAGATCACCGACGATCCGACGGCGGCTGCGGTGACACCCTCCGGCCAAAGCATCGTCGCCACCATGAAGCCGGCCCTGACGATGCTGCTGGAGATGCTGCCGGAGACGAAGCGCGCCACGCCCGCCGGCCGCACGCTGCCGCCGGCGCCCACTGCTGCCGATCCGCTGCCGGTCGAATATGTCCTGCATGCACTCTCCAGCGCGATGGGCCCTGACGACGTGCTGGTGGAGGAGGCGCCCTCGCACCGGCCTGCGATGCAGAAGGTCATGCCGATGCGCGGCCAGGACAGTTTCTACACCATGTCGAGCGGCGGCCTCGGCTACAGCCTGCCCGCCGCCGTCGGCATGGCGCTCGGCCGCGGCAAGGGACGCACGGTCTGCCTGATCGGCGACGGCTCGGCGATGTATTCGATCCAGGCGCTGTGGACCGCGGTCCAGCGCAAGCTGCCGGTGACCGTCGTGGTGCTGAACAATTCCGGCTACGGCGCGATGCGCTCGTTCAGCCAGGTCATGCAGGTGCGCAACGTGCCGGGTCTGGAATTGCCCGGCATCGATTTCGTCAAACTCGCCGAAGGCATGGGCTGCGACGGGGTGCGGGTGAGCAAGTCATCGGAGCTCGTCAGCGCCTACCAGCGCGGGCTGTCGCACAACGGCGCGAGCCTGATCGAGGTGATGGTGGATGCCGCCGTGCCGCTGCTCTACGCAAAGAAGGATTAGCACCGACTCAGGACGCCAGAAAGCCTCCGTCCGCCGTCAGCACGTGGCCGACGACATAGGATGACGCGTCCGAGAGCAGCCAGACGACGGCTTCCGCGACCTCTTCCGGCTGTCCCATCCGCCGCAGCGGCAGCCCCGCCGCGACGCTCGAGACATCGCCGACACCGGAGCGGAGCATCATGTCGGTGACGACGCGGCCGGGCGAAACCGCGTTGATCCGGACACCGCGCGGGGCCGCCTCCATCGCCGCCGAGCGCATCAGCGAAATCGCCGCCGCCTTCGAGGCCGAATAGAGCGACAGGCCGGAATTCGGATTGCGCACACCGCTCACCGAGGCATTGACGACGATCCTGCCCTCGCCGCGCGCGAACATCACCGGAAGCTGATGGCGAAGGCAGAGAAAGATCGAACGCACGTTGGTATCGAAGACGTCGTCATAGACGGCGCTGCCCTGCTGCTCGATCGGCGCGCGCTTCTCCTGGAAACCGGCGTTGTTGAAGGCGACGTCGAGCCGGCCATGGCGTTCGATAGCCGCTTCCACCAGACGGGCCACATCCTCCTCGCGGGTCACATCGGCCTTGATGGCAAGCGCCTGTGTGCCCAGCGCCTGGCAGGCCTCCACCGCGGACTCAAGTTCGGCTTCGCGGCGGCCGGCGATCAGCACCGCCGCAGCACCTTCAGCAGCCATTTTCAGCGCCGAGGCTCGGCCGATGCCGCTGCCGCCGCCGGTCACCAGACAAACCTTTCCACGCATCCGCTCGCCCGGGCCGAGTGAATTTTTGACCGGCAGAACCTCGCCCACGACATCCAGCTCCCACAGAACAGGCCACGCGAAACTTGCGCCGCATATAGTTGTATGATACAACTATATGGCCGGAGTCAAGAATGCCTGCCGCTGACCTGCCCCTCATCGACGACATACGTGCCGCCTCGCGGCAGATGGTGCGCGAGCTCGGCTTCATGGACGCGACGCTGGCCGCCACCGACTATCCGCCGTCGGCAGTCCATACCATCCTCGAGATCGGCACACGCGGGCCGATGACCTCGGGCCGGCTTGCCGAATTGCTGCATCTGGAGAAATCAAGCGTCAGCCGTATGGTGCGCAAGCTGATCGAGCACGGCGAGCTGAAGGAAGAACCCGACATCGACGACGCGCGGTTCAAATCATTGTCGCTGACCGCCAAGGGACGGCGGACGCTGGCTGCGCTGCATGATTTCGGCCGCCGGCAGGTCGCAGGCGCCCTGGCACGGCTGCCGGAGGCCGAGAGGGCCATCGTGCGTGACGGGCTGATGATCTACGCGCGCGCGCTCGGCGCGATGCGGAGCGCAGACGCCGAAATGGCGTAGCCCTTACGTCTCCTGCGTTTAGCTCCCGGAAGCCGCCCACTGGAATTCGGGCTGAATGCCCTGCTGGATCAGGCCCCTGCCGAGATCGGCCAGCGAGAACATCGCGCCGATGTCCACCGGGCCGCCATCGGTCCAGCATGACTGCAAGCTCGTCAGCAACGACGACATCGCCTGATTGAAAGCCAATGACGGGTCGGGCGTGATGGTCGATTTGGTGAAGTTGAACACGGTCGGCATCTGGATGGCGGCGCCGGTAAAGCCCCATTTCCCGTTGGTCTGAACGAGCTGCTTGCCGACAAAGACCTCCTTGAATTGGTAGTAATGGGCGAGTTCGGTGGTGTTGTCGGGAGGCGGCTGATCGGGATCGCCGGGCGTTCCCTCGCCTTCGGCCTTGATCAGCGCGATGGCTGCCTGGGCGTCCGCGATCGACTTGATTTGCGTGGCCTCCTTCATGTTGACGAAGTTGGCGTTCAAGTTGATCGCCGGCTGGACCGCCGTGAAGCCGGCCGCAATCGTGTCGTAAAATGCGCCGATCGTCGCCGGCGCATCGCGCAACGCCATCAGCGCGACCGGCGGAAACTCCGGAAGCTCGATCTGCATGAAGACCTGGAGCTGGTTGGGCGACAGCGGTTGCAGGTCAACGGCCAGTTTCTGCGGGATTCCGCCGGGCAATTTGTGGGTCGGATAGGTCGGCACGAAGTTCGCGTTGGCGATGCTGACCGTGCCGCCGATAGCCGACAGCATGTTGCCGGCGAGCGCGAAGTGAAACATCTCCTGCACGACGACCTGCTCAATGAGGTCCTGCACATTGCTCGGATCGTCGTTGATCGACCATTGCGCGCAGAGATACGGAGGGATGGTGGCGAACTCCAGCTGCATCGCGGTTTGCAGCGCCGCCTGCAGGTCGGGGAGCGTCGAGATTCCGTCTGACACGAATTGTGCAATGCTCTTCTTCATGCCGCCCTCCGCGATGAGTCCTGATTGATGTGCGCCGCAGCCTGCCGCTGCCCGTGGCATCCACCTTAACCTAAGATTGTATTTTTGACATGAACAATCGCGATCAACTTTTGGGGATGTGCACGCGAGCGGGCGTGCCTCCCTCAGACGTCGTCGCGGGATTTTCTGCTTGCTGTTGCTACTTGCCGTAGGTCTCGCGCATCTTGGCCTGGATCTTGGCCATGCCGCCGATCCAGCGGTCGTAATTCTCAGTCTTCTTGCGCATGTAGCCGAGCACCTGCAGCACCAGGGCGTCAGCCTGATCGAGGCAATGGCGGATTCCGCGATGCCGCTGCCTCACGCGCAAAAAAGCTAGATCAGGCTGCGGCCCGTTTCGTCGAACGACTCAGCTTGGCCTTCCGCGGCGGCGGTATCAGCAGGTCGGCCGGCACGCGGAAGCGGGCCCGCAACCTCTGCACCATCGCCATGCTCAGCCCCTTCTTGCCGCTGAGGACCTCACTGACACGGCTTGGCGTGCCAAGGATGGGCACCATGTCGGCACGGCTGAGACCGTGTTGATCCATGAGATGCCGGATCAAATCGGCGATGCTCGGTGACCGCCGCGGCCATTTTTGCTCTTCATAGGCAAGGATCAACCGCGCCTGTGCCTCCAGCCTCGCCACATCGGCCGGGTCATCGGAGTCCCAGAGCCGCTCGACCAGCGCCTGCGCCCGCGCAAGCTCCTTGTCGCTGTCAATCAGGACCAGGGTCGCATCCATCTAAGTCGCATCCATCTAAATGGTCTCCGCATCTACCACATCATACTCGGCATGCGTTCCGAAAAAGCGGATCGACAGGACGCCGGCTTGATACTGCAATCGGCCGACGAGCCGATAGTCATTGCCTTTGATGTTGAACACGACACGCCCCGCTTTAAGTATGCTTGCTTTGGGGTATGACGCTTTCACATCCTCGGGATTCCGCCAGCCTGCCCTGCCAACGATGTCGAGCCACGCATCGTACTGCGATCGTGCCGCTTTAATCCCCTTATGCCCGGCGCGGGATGCAAAGTACCTCTCAACGACATCGGTTCCGATGACGATCATGATCGACTATGGCATACATTTCCAAAAATTGGAAGACGCGACAACAATGTTCGCTTTGCAAAAAGGCCCTATCCGACCGCCGGCTGTCAGGACCGGCTCCGCTACTTGCCGTAGGTCTCGCGCATCCTGGCCTGGATCTTGGCCATGCCGCCGATCCAGCGGTCGTAATTCTCGGTCTTCTTGCGCATGTAGCCGAGCACCTGCGGGTGCGGCAGGATCAGGAAGGTCTCCTGCTCCAGGCCTTTCAGCACGTCCTGCGCGACCTGCTCGGGGGTGAGATCGCCGTCACCGGATTGCGGACCCTTGGGGATGCCGCGCAGCATGTTGGTGTCGACGCCCTGCGGGCAGAGGATCGAGACCTTGATGTTGTCGGCGCGGTGCGAGATCGCAAGATTCTCGGCGAAGCCGACCGCGGCGTGCTTCGTCGTCGAGTAAGCGGGGCTGCCGACCTGCGATAGGAGGCCCGCCGCGGAAATCGTGTTGAGGAAATAGCCGCCGCCACGCGCCTTCATCCGTGGCACCAGGTGCCGCGCCGCGTAGACATGGGCCATCACATGGATCGCCCAGCTGCGCGACCACGGCTCGTCCGAGGTGCCGCCGGCATTGACCGACAGCGGATCGAAGCCACCGCCGATGCCGGCATTGGAGCAGAACAGCCCGATCGGGCCGAACATCTGCTCGGTCGCCTCGATCACATGCAGGATGTTCTTCTCCTGGCCGACGTCGCACTTGAATGCAGCGCCGCCGACGGACGCCGCGACCGCTTCCGCATGGGCATGATCGAGATCGACGACCACGACCTTGGCCGCGCCGGAGGCATGGAACGCCTCGCACAGCGCCTTGCCGATGCCATTGCCACCGCCGGTGACCACAACGACCTTACCCGCGACCTGCATGGCCATCCTCCCTTGTTGTTGTCTTGTTCGGTTCGTCAGCTCTTCAAGACGACGTCGACCACCGCCGTATAATGGCAGGCTGCGCCGAGCAAGACAAAACAGTGCCAGATCACGTTCTGGAAGCGCAAGCGCTGCCAGGCATGGAAGATCACGCCGAAGCTGTAGAGCACGCCGCCGGCGACCACGAAGCCGAGCGCCACGGCCGGCAAGGTCTTCATTACGGCATCATAGAGCATCATGCCGCTCCAGCCCATCGCCAGATAAAGCCCGACCGCGACGCGGTCGTAGCGGCCGGGATAGCGGAATTTGAGCACGATGCCGACGATCGCCAGGCACCAGACCCCGACCAGCAGCGCGATCGCGAAATAACTCTCCTTCACCTGCATGATGAAGGGCGTGTAGGTCGCGGCGATCAACAGATAGATCGCCGAATGGTCGTAGCGGCGCAGCAGCCATTTGGCGCGCGACACCGGCCACAGATTATAGGTCGCCGAAAAGGTCAGCATGGCGAGAAGTCCGGCGACATAGATCGAAACCACGACGACGTCGAAGGTGGTGGCATAGACCGCGGTCAGCACCACCAGCGCGGTCGCCGCCACCAGGCCAAAACAAATGCCGACGATGTGGACCACGCCGTCGGCGATCAGCTCGGCGCGGTCGTAGTTCCACAGCGCGGTGCCGGCCGCGTGGATCGAGGTCTGGGCGAGTTGCTTCAAGCGGAAGATCGTCATGCCGGACCTGTTCCTCTATGGCTCGCTTCATCATGGGTATCGCAGGGGCGGTAAGGCAACCCCCTCGCCTGCAAAGGCGCCGGAAATGTGAAGCTTGATTTTGGCCGTGCAATCGCCACCTAAAGCGCGATGAATCATCACGTGTTAGCCCTTTGTTTGCGCATGATCTTTTCGGAAAACCGCTTCGCACTTTTCCGGATCATGCGGTACGGTTGACCACGCGCCCCATTTGGCCCCTCCCGCCCGGTTTTTCTCACCTTTCCATGCCCCCCAGTTTTTCAGATATCGTCGAGGAAGCGCGGCTCTCGGCGCGGGCGCTGCGCGACTATGGCGAGGGCTTCTTCCACCCGACGGTGCGGCTCGGCGTCACCGGCCTGTCACGCGCCGGCAAGACCGTGTTCATCACCGCCCTGATCCATGGGCTGACGCGGGGCGGCCGTTTCCCGGTGTTCGAAGCCTATAGCTCCGGGCGGATCGCCCGCGCGCAGCTGTCTCCGCAGCCCGACGATGCGGTGCCGCGCTTTGCCTATGAGGGCCATGTCCGCACCCTCATCGAGGAACGGCGCTGGCCGAACTCGACATCAGATATTTCCGAGCTGCGTCTCGTGATCGAGTATCAGCGGCAGAATGGCGCAGACCGCAAGCTGACGCTCGACATCGTCGACTATCCCGGCGAGTGGCTGCTCGACCTGCCGCTTTTGAATAAAAGCTTTGAGCAATGGTCGGCCGAGAGCCTGGCGCTGTCGCGCGAGGCCTTGCGGGCAAAGCTCGCAGCCCCCTGGCACGCGCATCTGGCGACGCTGCAGGCGGAGGGACACGCGGACGAACAGGCGGCGCTGCAGGCGGCAAGACTGTTCACCGATTATTTGCGCGCCTGCCGCGACGAGCGCTTTGCGATGAGCCTGCTGCCGCCCGGCCGCTTCCTGATGCCGGGCAATCTCGCCGGCTCTCCCGCGCTGACCTTTGCCCCGCTCGATGTCCCCGTCGACGGCAGCGCGTCGGATGGTTCGCTGTGGGCGATGATGCGGCGGCGCTATGAGGCCTACAAGCACGTCGTGATCCGCCCGTTCTTCCGCGATCATTTTGCGCGGCTGGATCGCCAGGTCGTGCTGGTCGATGCGCTCTCCGCGTTCAATGCCGGGCCGGAAGCGCTGCATGATCTGGAAGCCGCGCTCGCCGGCATTCTCGACTGCTTCCGGATCGGCCGCTCGACCATGCTGTCGACGCTGTTCCGGCCCCGGATCGATCGCATCCTGTTCGCGGCGACCAAGGCCGATCATCTGCACCATTCGAGCCATGACCGTCTCGAAGCCGTGCTGCGGCGGATCGTGGCCAAGGCCGCGAATCGCGCCGAATTCGCAGGTGCTGCGATCGACGTCGTGGCGCTCGCCGCGGTGCGCGCCACGCGCGAGGCGCAGCTCCAGCGCGGGCGCGACAAGCTGCCGTCGATCCTGGGCACGCCGGCGCCGGGCGAGATCGCCAATGGTGAAACGCTGGACGGTGAGACCGAGGTTGCGACCTTTCCCGGCGACCTGCCTGACGATCCCGAAGCGCTGTTCAAGGGCGATTTCCGCGGCCTCTCCAGCGCCGGTGCCGAGGCGGCCGACTACCGCTTCCTGCGCTTCCGTCCGCCAAAGCTGGAGCGGAACGGCGATGCCGAGCCGAGCCTGCCTCACATCCGCCTTGACCGCGCTCTCCAGTTCCTGATCGGAGACCGACTGCAATGAACGACAAGACGCCAGGCAAGACACCAAGGCGGCCGGTGACGTTCAAGCTCGACGATCCCGGCGTCATTGTGATGGATCCGGACGAGACCGGCCGCCCCCTGCGCGGCGCGGTGCAGATCACGCCCGAGGCCGATCCCGCGCAACTGCCGGTGCCGATCGATGCACCGCTGCTGCCGGCGCGGCGCGGCTTCCGTTGGGGTACGCTGTTCTGGGGCGCGGTCGCGGGCCTCGTGCTGCTCGGCACCGGGCTCGGCGTCGTCAACCTGATCGAGGATCTTTTCGCGCGCAACGAAGGCCTCGGCTTCCTCGGAGTTGCGTTTGCGATCATCGCGGCCGTCGCGCTGATGGTGGTGATTTCGCGCGAACTGTTCGGCCTGGCGCGGCTGGCGACCATCGAGAAGCTGCATCTGCGCGCCGCGGAAGTGCTGCTCAGCGACGACCGCGCCGCGAGCCGCGTCATCGTGAGCGATCTCCTCAAGCTCGCGCACCAGAACCCGCAGCTGGCGCGCGCCCGCAACGCGCTTGCGACCCACACCGACGACATCATCGACGGCGCCGACATGATCCGCCTCGCCGAGCGCGAATTGATGGCGCCGCTCGACGAGGAGGCGCGACGCCTGGTCTCGACGGCGGCGCAACGCGTCTCCGTCGTCACGGCGGTGAGCCCGCGCGCGATGATCGACGTGCTGTTCGTGTTCGTCGCCAGCTTGCGGATGATCCGGCAGTTGGCGCGGCTCTATGGCGGCCGGCCCGGCGCGCTCGGCATGATCCGCCTGATGCGCCACGTCATCGCCCATCTCGCCATCACCGGCGGCATGGCCGCCAGCGACAGCCTGATCCAGCAAATGCTCGGCCACGGCATCGCCGCCAAACTCTCGCAGCGGTTAGGTGAAGGCGTGCTCAATGGCCTGTTGACGGCACGACTCGGTCTCGCCGCCATCGACGTGACGCGGCCGTTGCCGTTCAACGCCCTGCCGCGCCCGGCATTGGCTGATCTTGCGAAGGATTTGTTGCGGAAGAAGGACGAAGAGGAGTGAGTCCTTCCGCGCTCGGCTGTCTGAGTCGATGACGTGTGCGAGCGATCTCATACCTGATGTCACGCCCCCGGCCGGAGCTGTCATGATGCGCGGCAGAGGGCGGTCCTCATCGGCGTCAACGATCAGAAGGGGCAGCGGAAGTAACCGGCCTAATAATCTTGGATGGCCCCGGAGACAACCTCGCCGGGACCATTGTCTTTACAGCAGAAAGTCCGAGGCGCTGAGATTGAGATTGGTACCGGTCAATTGGATCAGAAGGTCCGCGCCCGTATTGCCGTTCACATCGGCCTGCACGAAGGTGTTCCCGCCGCTCTCGTACCAGGTCACGCTGTTGGCAACGACGCTGCTGTTCTGACCGGCGAACGCGAATGCTTGGTCGCCCTTCTTGGAGGCGTTCGCGTCGATGAGAGCAATCTCAATCATGTCGGTGCCATGAACAAAGTCTTGCACGACATCAAATTTGGCGATCGTGCTGTCCGCGAAGGCGGAAAAGACAAACCTGTCGGCTCCGGCTCCTCCATTCATTGTGTCTTTCCCCGATCCCCCGTTGAGGTAATCATTTCCTGCCAAGCCCCGCAGGGTGTCGTCACCGTTCCCCCCGAAAATGCCATCTTCTTCGCCCGCTCCTCACGTCGTAGACGTTATTGGCACCTGCGTCGGCTGGAGCCTCGAAGTTCGGCGCCGTGATGAAGGCCAGCGCGCCTGTGGTCGGGTTGATCGTGAACAGCGCAGCATCAGCGCCGCCAGCTTTCGAGTAGCTCAGTATTTGGCCAGCATCCGGGTCGGTTGCCGTCACCGTTGTTACGGCGGTGGTATTTTCGGGTATCGAGATTGCACCTGGAACCGCTGCGCCATCCTGATAACCCTGTTGGACTTCGGCTGGCGACAACGCGCGCTGATGGATTGCCACACCGTCAAGCTGGCCATCAAAATAAAATGCTTCCTCGGCCCGGCCGATTGTCACCGGCGCGGCGACATCCGGGATGGCTAATGTCTGGTCGGCCGAGCCGACAAATTGTCCGTCGACATAAAACTGGTAGGACGATCCAGACTTGGTGAGAGCGAACGCGTACCACTGTCCAGGTGTGGGCTCAAATGGAACGGCAATAAAGAAGAGCTCTCCGGTGGTCGTGTTGACGTGAAAGCCGATGCCTCCGGAAAAGACTTCGAAGAACCATTTATTCTGTGATCCACCACCTTCATCTTGTCCTATGGGGACACCCCCTTGGCCGTCTCCCTGACTACCATTGGGGACGGAATTGAAATTGGCCCAGAACTCGATGGTGAAGTCGCCGTTTCCCAAATTCCAATCGGGTGAATCGGGCACGCTGACATAATCCGACGATCCATTGAATTGCAGGGCGTTTCCCGTCACTCCCGGCACTTGAGTGGCACCAATAATTGTCCCGTCGTGCTCACCTTGCTGATCGTGCGCAATTGAATCGCCGGTTTCGTCGAAGGCGTAGAAGGCAGCCACCTCATTGTCGCCGCCGCCGTTCGAGGTGATCGTCGGCGCCTGATTAAATGCACTGGTGTTGAGCAGGATCGAAACGCTGCCCCCATTTGCATGCGTTAAAGCGAGGTCCAGTTTGTCGTCGCCGTTGAAATCATCGATGGCGAGCATATAAGGGTTAACTTCAGCCGGGAACGTTGTCTGTCCTTGAAAGGTGCCATCTCCATTGCCCAGCAAGACGGACACTGAATTGCTGACGTAATTGGTCGTTGCGATATCCAATCGGCCATCGCCATTTAGATCGCCAACGACTGCTGAAAAGGGAGCTGTCCCGGTGGCGTAAGCGATTGGTGCTTGGAAAGTTCCGTCGCCGTTGCCTAACAGAATTGAGACGGCTTGGGCGCCGGCGGCGGCTACAACGATGTCCGTCTTGCCATCTCCGTTAAAATCACCGGTCGCAATATCGATTGGCTGGGTTCCGGCTGCATATGGCATTTGGTCTTGGAAAGTGCCGTCGCCATTGCCTAGCAGTACTGAGATCGTGTTGCCGTTGCCGTTGCCAAAGTTGGGTACGGTGAGGTCCGCCTTTCCATCGCCGTTGAAGTCAGCAATTGCGACCGCGAAGGGCTGAGAGCCGGTGGCGTAGGTCATTTGGGCTTGGAAGGTGCCATCACCGTTGCCGAGCAAGATTGAGACATTATCGCTGCCGGAATTGGCGACGGCGAGATCCAAGTTGTGATCCCCATTCACGTCTCCCACGGCTAGTGTGTCTCCGTCATCGTAAGACTCACTTCCTATTGCGTAGCTTACGGGCGACTGGAAACTGGCGTCGCCTTTTCCGAGAAAGACCCAAAGCGAGCTTTCCCGCGAAGAGACGATATCCTGCTTGCCGTCCCCATTCAGATCCCCAACAGCGACAGCGTACAATGCGAACTGATCGAAGATCGTCAGAGGCGACTGAAAGCTACCGTCTCCGTTTCCTATCAAAATCAGCAACGCGCCGGGGCTGCTTATCGAATTTACGGCAAGATCTGGGCTGCCGTCACCATTGAAGTCGCCCGTGGCGATTGTGTACGGCCATTGACCGCTCGGGTAATACGTTCGAGAAAAGGTCACCGCCATTTGCACTTCTCCCATGGTTCCAGAAGCACAAAGTTGAAAGGTGTTATGTCTGTCCGCCGTTTATTGAGTCTAAACTGCGGCACGAGGTGATTAACATTCAGAAAGGCGGAAGCTTTTGAAAAGAGCCTGCCGATGGCACCAACGCTGCCACTTGAGGAAACGGAGAGTTCGGTACGTCGCCGTTTTGCGGACAGCAGATGGCAAGGAGATGCTTGCCTGCGGCGCCTATGCTCTTGGTTCAAACGAAAATCAAGTATGCCGGATTGCGTACTCAGGATGGTTACTGAGGCGATCTGACGCATCAGCTTAATGAAGATAGTACGGCGATCCGACGATCAATTTTACTTTCGGCCGTCAGCCATTGCTTCGCGGGACATTTCCTCTCCAGCGCTCAGCTCTCCGCTACCGAAGAACGAAGCAGCATCGCGAGCACGCGCCAGCGGAAGAAGGTCGTGCCCGGCGGCGGCGACAGCTCCGGCGTCCAGCCGGTCAGCTTCTCCAGCGCGTAGATGTCCATCACGGTGCCGCGCCAACTGCGTTCGACACGCTCCAGCGGTTGGCGTACGGCCGTCGTCTCGTTCCACAGCGGCAGGCGATTGTCGGGCTCACGCGCGACGTAGAGGCCAACGTGGTCACGCATCTGCGCGATGCCAGGATCGGCAAAACCCTGATAGCGGCCGCGCTCGTTGACCTGGACCACTGGAACCTTGTCACGCAGGAACCAGCGCATCATGGCATAGGTGCGATAGTCTGATGTCGCGACCCAGGTCGCGCCGGTCGCTTTCAACTGTGCTTCCGCACGCGCGGCGACGGCATCGAAGCCGGCCTCGCCGCCGATCGGATCGCTGCGGCCAAGGAAATTCCAGGGTGAGGCGACGGAGTAGAGAAACACGCAGGCAACAAAGATGATGCCGGCGATGACGGACGTTCGCGCCCAGAAGATCGTCGACTTCACCATCCACGGCGCCCAGCCCTCGAACGGCAGCCGCGTGATGTTGATGGCGGCGGCGGCAAAGCCCGCCGGCCACAGGAACATCGGCCAGGTATCGCCGACGCGCAAGGTGAGCGACTTCCAGAAGAAGTAGAGGAACGGCACGATGACCGCCGTCGACAGCAGGATCGCGACCGGCTCGCGCTTGCGATAGCCGCGCCACGCCGTCAGCGACACACCCGACAGCACCACCGGCAGCAGCACGAAGCCGACAAGGCCGAACTGCATGCCGATATACTCGCCGACGGTGCGGAACGAGAATTCATGCACGGCGACCGCGCGCACCGCCTGGAAGCGGAACGAGGCCCAGTCGTGCTGCGCATTCCAGATCAGCACCGGCGAGAACACGGCGGCCGCGATCACGACGGCAAGATAGGGATACGGGCTGCGCAGCCAGCGCCATCGCCAGTCCGGCACCAGCGCAAAGGCCAGCACCGCCGGCGCCAGCATCACCGCGGTGAATTTCGACAGCAGCGACAAGCCGGCAAAGAGACCGGCAGCGAGCCACCAGCGGCCGTCATCGCTTTGTACGAGCCGCACCAGCGACCACAGCATCGCGACCGCGAACGGGATCAGCGCCGTATCAGGCGCGACCTTGGCCATCAGCAGGCCGTAATACAGCGCGGCCTCCGGCATCAGCACCGCGACAATCACGGCGCGGACATTGTTGCGGGTGACGCGGCGGACGATGTCGGCGAGCAAGAGCTGCGTCACCGCCATCGCAACGATGCCGCCGAGGCGAACGCCGATATTGGTATCGCCGAAAATCGCGGTGCCGAAGCGGATGAACCAGGCGATCATCGGCGGATGGTCGAGGAACGACAGCACGCTCTCCTTCGACCAGGTCCAGTAATAGGCCTCGTCGGTGCGCAGATCGAGCACGCCGGCATAGATCAGCCGCATCACCGTCAGCGCGGCGATCAGGGCGATCACGCCGCGCCAGGGATTGGTCCTGGCGTTGGCGGCGTTACGAGCGGGTTTCGCGCGGCGGCGATCGGGCGGGGCTGTCGTCACGGCGCGCTTTTCCTCGACTGCCCCGGACGTGTCAATGCGCCGCGCTGCCGGAAATCGTTGCGGTGGATTTCCGCGGCCCGGATGTGGCGGGGCGGCTGGTAATCATGGCCGGAATGAAGCATACCTGTCGCCGATCATGACTCACATGGCCACTCCCTCACGCGAGCATTTGCAGGAGATGGTCCGCGGCGTCGGCCAGCGGCAGGTCCGCCTTGTCAGCGGCTCGATCCTGTTCGCCTATCTGGTCAGCCATTTCGTCAATCACGCGCTCGGCAACATCTCGATGGATGCGCTGGCGAAGGGGGTCTATTACCACACCGCATTCTGGCAGTTCCTGCCGGTCACGATCGTGTTCTACGGCGCCTGCCTGGTGCACACAGGGCTCGGCCTCTGGGCACTGTACCAGCGCCGCGAGTTCCGCTGGAAGACCATCGAGCCGCTGCAGCTGGTGCTGGGCCTCAGCATCCCCATGCTGATCATCGCCCATATCGTCGGCATCCGCCTCGGGCAGGCACTGTATGGCCACGAGAAACTTTACCCGCAGGAATTCTATCTGTTCTTCGTCGCCTCGCCGGTCCGGCTGTGGACCATGCTGGCGGTGCTGGTGATCGCCTGGGTGCATGGCTGCATCGGGCTGTATTTCTGGCTGCGCATGAAGGCGTTCTTCAAATGGGCTGCGCCACTGCTGCTGGCGGCGGCGGTGCTGATCCCGACGCTTGCCATGCTCGGCGTCTATCAGGGCGGCCGCACCGTGATGGACGAGTACCGCGACCCGGATTGGCGGCGCGACAACATGACGGCGCGCCAACTCGGCACCAACGCGCAGCAGGAGGTGCTCGACCGCATCACCGGCGCGATGACGATCGGCTATCTCGGCCTGCTCGGCATCGTGCTGTTGGCGCGCGGCGCTCGCACGCTGCTGGAGCGGCGCGGCGGCATGGTTTCGCTGTCCTACGGCAACGGCCGCACCATCCGGGTGCCGAAAGGATTGAGCGTGCTGGAGGCGAGCCTGCGCAACAACGTGCCGCATGCCTCGGTCTGCGGCGGCCGCGCGCGCTGCTCGACCTGCCGCATCCGCATCATCGGCGACTGCAGCGCCCTGCCCGCGCCGTCGCAGCGCGAGGCCTTCGTGCTGCATCGCGTCGGCAGCGACGATCCCTCGATCCGGCTCGCCTGCCAGCTGCGGCCGAACGCCGACCTGTCCTTCTTCCAGCTGTTCCTGCCGCACACGGCGTCGGCGAGCGCGCAAGCCTCGAACCCGACGCGGATCGGCCAGGAGCGCTATCTCGTCAGCCTGTTCGTCGACATGCGCGGCTCGACCCAGCTCGCCGAGAAGCGCCTGCCGTTCGACACCGTGTTCATCGTCAATCGTTTTCTCGGCGCGGTATCGCAGGCCGTGCTGGAGAGCGGCGGCCGTCCCAACCAGTTCGTCGGCGACGGCATGCTGGCGCTGTTCGGCTTGACCACCAGCAGGCCCGAGGCCTGTCGCCAGGCGCTGCACGCCGCAGCGCTGATCGGCACGAACATCGACGAACTGAATCAATTCCTCAGCCATGATCTGCGCGAGCCGATCCGTTTCGGCATCGGCATCCATGGCGGCGAGGTGATCGTGGGCGACATCGGCTACCGCGACCACATGGTGTTCACCGCGCTCGGCGACGCCGTCAACGTCGCGGCACGCCTGCAGGACATGACCAAGAGCCTGGCGTGCGAGGCCGTGATCTCCGACGAGGTTCGCTTGACCGCGGGCCTTGCCGATGACGTGTTGCCGACGCAGGAAGTCGCGATCCGCGGCCGCAACGAGCCGATGGCGGTGCGCACAGTTGCGGATACGCGCGTGCTGCTATCGCTGGTCAGCGTCGAGCGTGCCGCGGCGGCCTGAAAGGTTCAACGCGCGCGGCGCGCTCTGTGACCTCTCTCACATCTGAACGGTTGTTCAGGAAAATCCCGTCTTTTCAAGGGGCTTAGCATCGAACCCGGGCTCTCCGGGGTGCGACTGACGGGCGATGGGTAACACTGCAACTGCAACCCGCGCCGCGACTGAGATCAACGCGCACCTGAAGGAGAAGACCATGTTTCGCAAAGTGACTCTCGCTCTCGCTACCGCTGCTACTCTCGGTGCCGCTGCCCTGGCGCCGACCGCTGCCTCCGCCAAGCCGTTCGGCTGGGGCGGTGGATGGCACGGTGGCCGGCATCATCACCACCACTTCGGCCCGGGCTTCGGCATCGGCGTCGGCTTCGTCGACAACGGCTGCTATGTCCAGCGCCTGGTGATGACGCCCTACGGCTATCGCTATCGCACCGTGAACGTCTGCGCCTACTACTGATCCGACCTTCGCGGTTTGATCTCAGAAGCCCCGGTCGCGAAAGCGGCCGGGGTTTTCTGCGTTTTGCAACGCAGCGTCATGGCCCGCTGCGAAAGCATCAATTGACTCCGAAATTGCCGGTGCGACATTTGCGCACGCGATTCCGCAAAACCGGGGATCCGCTTTTGCGACTGGAATACGCGCCGACGGAATGTGTTGAGTCTGGTGATGACCTGCTCATGCACAAGAATGGCTTCGGAGGAAGCGGAATGCTCGATCGACGAGATTTGTTGACGCGCGCCGGCATGGCCGCGCTGGTAACGGGGCTGGGATCACGCGGCGCATTCGCGCTCGACACGGTGACGCTGCCCTTCGACAATGGCGAACGGCCGCTGGTGCGCTATCCGCAGAAGCGCCCGATGATCGGCCTGACCAGCCGGCCGCCGCAGCTGGAGACGCCGTTTGCGATCTTCAATGACGGCCCGATCACGCCGAATAACGCGTTCTTCGTGCGCTATCATCTCGCCGACCTCCCCTACAATCTTGATCCCGACAAGTTCACGCTGGAGATCAAGGGCAAGGTCGACAAGCCGCTGAAGCTGTCGCTGAAGGACATCAAAAAGATGAAGGCGACCGAGATCGTCGCCGTCAATCAATGCTCCGGCAACAGCCGCGGCTTCTTCAACCCGCGCGTCGCCGGCGGCCAGCTCGGCAATGGCGCGATGGGCTGCGCGCGCTGGCGCGGCGTGCCGTTGAAGGCCGTGCTCGACATGGCCGGCGTGCAGGCCGGCGCCAAGCAGGTGACGTTCAACGGCATGGACGGCCCGGTCAGCGACAAGACGCCGGATTTCATCAAGGCGCTCGACGTCGATCACGCGCGCGACGGCGAGGTGATGCTGGCCTATGGCATGAACGGCGACGATCTGCCATTCCTCAACGGCTTCCCGCTCCGCCTCGTGGTGCCCGGTTATTACGGCACCTACTGGGTCAAGCACCTCAACGAGATCACCGTGATCGACAACGTGTTCGACGGCTTCTGGATGAAATCGGCCTACCGGATTCCGGACACGCCAAACAACGCGGTCGAGCCCGGCACCGCGCCGAAGGCGACGATCCCGATCAACCGCTTCACGGTGCGCTCGTTCATCACCAGCGTCGCCGACGGCACCAAGCTCAAGGCCGGCAACACCAGGCTGCGCGGCATCGCCTTCGATGGCGGCAAGGGCATCAAGGAGGTCGCAGTCTCCACCGACGGCGGCAAGACCTGGACACCGGCGAAGCTCGGCAAGGACCTCGGCAAATACGCCTTCCGCGAATGGACGCTGCCGGTGAAGCTCGCGGCCGGCTCGCATGAGCTGAAGGTGCGGGCGACCAGCAATGACGGCGTCGCGCAGCTGATGGATCCCCTGTGGAATCCGGCCGGCTATCTGCGCAACGTCGTCGAAACCGTGCGCGTCACCGCAGCGTGAGGAGAAGCATCATGACCAGCAAGCTCCTCGCCGTGCTCACCGTCGCCGCAGGCCTCGGCATCGCATCGTCCGGCGCCGCGCCGATCAACTACACGACGCCTGAGGAAACCGCGGCCTTCAAGCCCGGCCCCAATCTCGAGGTGGTGCAGAACAACTGCACCGCCTGCCATTCCGCCGACTACGTCAAGACCCAGCCGCGCGGCGAGAAATTCAAGAAAGATTTTTGGCAAGCCGAGGTGACCAAGATGATCAAGGTCTACGGCGCGCCGATCGACGACGCCGACGTCGGCAAGATCGTGGAGTATCTCGCAGCGACGTATTGAGGGTGTTGTCAGGAGCGGTCGCGCGAACCTTGCGTGTCGGCCAATTCCGCGAAGTTCGTGATATTCACGGCGCCTTCGGGAAAGCGCGCCGTGATTTCGAGCGAGCCACCCAAGGCTTCGATGTAGCGGCGCAAATTGCTGACATACATATCGGCGCGGCGCTCGAGCTTCGCGACTGCCGGCTGGCCGACCTTCAGCTCCCGCGCAAGGTCTTCCTGCGAGCGTTCCCGCGCCTGTCGCAACTCATGCAGCGCCATTTCGGACTTCAGCGCAGAGACACGCATAGCAACGCGCGCGGTACGCTCCTTGGAAAAGCCCTTGGTCAATTCCTTGAACGAGCGGTGCCCTGTCATCGGATCAAGCCTTCCTTCCGGATCTCTTCGATATAGACGTCGTAGAGCTTGTCTGCGACCGGGATCATCTGCTCGTAGAAGCGATCGTCGCCGGTCTTGTCACCACCGATCAGCAGGATCGCGGTGCGACGCGGATCAAAGGCGTAGAACACGCGGATTGGCCTGCCACCGCTCTGCACCCGCAATTCACGCATGTGATCGTGCCTGGAATTCGCGATCCCCGACGAATAGGGAAACGGCAGCTTTGGCCCGCGTTCTTCCAGAAGCGTCACGATTGCCGCGACGTCTTCCTGTTGTGCATCGGTGAGTTCGTTCCACCAGACGCCGAACTCATCGGTGTTCTCGACACTCCAGGACATGAAGTCATATATTCCATACATGGAATATCGTCAAGACGCGTCGACCTGAAGTGTTTCTGCCTCGATCGAAGCGCATCTACACCGAGGCACGCGAAGAGGTTCACTCGCACACACGCACTTCGCAGACCCGTTCGCCGAAGCTCGATCTTCAGGGAACCCTCCCTACCGCACTGCATCAAATGACCAGGAAACAGGCAGAACCGATCAAAATCGCCGGGAAGCGGGCGTTTTGGGCCAAAATCGCCATCTATCCAGCTGTTAGCAAACTGCTATCCTGTGCGACGCGGACAAGCCGGTTTGTGCGGGGACCGGCGGGTCTGTTTTGATTTGATTCCGCGGAGACGACTGGAATGCCCAAAGGTACAGTGAAGTGGTTCAATCCGACCAAGGGTTATGGATTTATCCAGCCCGCATCGGGTGGCAAAGACATATTCGTGCATATTTCTGCAGTTCAAAAGGCCGGCCTTCAGTCGCTGAATGAAGGCCAGTCGGTCGAATACGAAGAGATTGCAAATCGCGGCAAGACTTCGGCTGAGAACCTGAAGGTCTAGCGCACGCGCTAGGCGACGGCGCACTCTCGGAGGTGATCCGGGAGTGGGGCCCGACAGATCAATCCCAGACAACGTGACGTTCGGCGGGGCGGGCACCGAGCCCGCGCGCCTCTATTTCATTTCCTGATTTGCGTTCTTACAGACAAGTACCCTGGCCGGCACCTCCGCACGGCACCTTCTTCGACAACTCCTGGATCTTCCGCTTGGATTCGGTCTGCGCCAGCGTATCGAACACGCTGGTCGGCGGAAGCTGCGTGGCCCTGCGGAAATCATCGGTCGCCTTGCCGGGATGCCCGAGCGCCTCATGCGCCTTGGCGCGGGCGAACAGGCTCTCCACCGTCTCCTTCTGCACGATCGCCCGGTCGAGATCCTCGATCGCCTTGCCGTAGTCGCGCATCGACGACCAGACGATACCGCGCAGCGCCAGCGCGGCGAGGAAATTCGGCTTGGTGTTGAGGACGAAGTTGAGGTCCTTCATCGCATCATCCGGCTTCTTCAGCCCGAGATAGGCGCGCGCCCGCAGCACGTGGGCAAAGCTATCGTCGGGGGATCGCGCCACGATCTGGTCGAACGCCACCACCGCGCGATCGAACTGCGAGGACGTCAGCATTGCAAAGGCGCGCCCGAGCTGGGCGGTTGGATTGGTCGGGCTCTTCTCCAGCACGGCGTTGATATCGACCAGCCCCTCGTCGGTGCGACCCTTCAGCATCAGCGCCAGCCCGCGCCAGGATTTGGCGAGGATGTCGGCCGGTGCCAGCGTCAGCGCCTTGTCGAAATCCAGCAGTGCCTTGTCGAACTGGTTCATGCTGAAATAGGCAAGCCCGCGCTCGGTGTAGGCGAGCGGCTCCTTGCCGTTCAGCTCGATCGAACGGTCATAGTCAGCGATGGCATCCTGCGCCTTGCCGGTGCCGGCCTTGGTGATGCCGCGGCCAAGATAGGCGAGCGAATTCTTGGGATCGAGGGTCAACGCGCGGTCAATGTCGGCATTCGCGGCGTCGAACTGACGGAGACCCGAGACGGTGATGGCGCGGAGCGCGAGCAACTGCGCATCGTCGGGCTTGAGCTTGAGCAGATCGTTGAGATCGTTGCGCGCCTCGTTGAGCCGGTTGAGCCGCAAATATGACAGCACGCGCAGCCGGAGCGCACCCTCGTTGCGGGGGTCGCCCGACAGCACCTGGTTGAGGCTGGTGATCGCGCCGGCATAGTTGCCTATCGCGATGAGCTGCTTGGCCTGGTCGATCTGCTGGTTGGTCGAGGCCGTCGCGGGAGCCGCCGGGGGCGCGGCGGACGCGGCTGGAGCCGGCGCTGCCACCGCCGCCGGCGGGGTTCCGCTGCCGGCCTTCGCGAGCTCGGCCTGCATCGCGGCCGCCTGCTGGCGCTGCTGCTGCACTTCCTTGTTGTCGGGCGTGATTGACAACAGCTTGTCGAAATCGGCGATCGCCCGCGCATAGTCGCCTTTCGCGCTGAACAGCTGGCCGCGCGCGTAATAGGCGCCGCGCTCGGCCTGCGGGGCCTGGGCGATGGCGCGGGAGAAATCCTCGATCGCATGGTCGGAATCGCCCTTGCGGCGATAAGCCTGGCCGCGCCAGTAGAACGCGCCCGGTGTGTTCGGATTGATCGTGAGCGCGCTGTTGATGTCGCTCACGGCGGCATCGAGCTGTCCGGTCTCGACATGGGTGCGCGCGCGTCCGACATAGGCGGGGGCAAAATCCTGCCGCAGCGTGATCGCCTGCTCAAAATCGGCCAGCGCGTCGGCCCACGCGCGCTGATCGGCACGAAAATATCCGCGCCCGAGATACGCCGCGGCGTTCTTCGGCTCGAGCTCGACCGCGCGGTCGAAATCGGCGCGGGCCTTGTCAATCTTGCCCTGGCGCTGCAACGCATAGCCGCGGCTGAGCAGCGCGGGGACGAATTGCGGGTTGATCTGCAAAGCCGCATCGGCGTCGGCCGCCGCCAAATCGAGCTTGCCTCTGTTGTTGTAGAGCCGCGCGCGGGCCGCATGGGCCCTGGTGCGGTCGTCAGCCGAGCGGGATGCATCATTGATGATCGATGAGCAGGCCGCTTCGACCTTGTCGATGGCCTGCCCAGTGCAATCCTCGACGTCGCCGGCGCGCGCTGGCGTCCAAGGCATCGCAAGCACCAGCGTGATCGCCAGCAATGAATGGAAACAGGCGAAACGAATTGGACGAGAAAGCATGCGCTGATCCCGGCATTGATCGGATTTATCCCTACAATCAATGCGGGTGGAACGCCACGCTGCCCGACCGGACGGCGGTCAATTCAGCCGATCAATCTTCCGTCACCCATTGTGCGACGGGCATGACATCGGGCGGCTGCAGGTAACCGCGCGGCCAGAGATCGACCGCCCAATCCACCTTGGTGGCGCGCTCGGTCACGACGGCGGTGTTGTGCGGCGTCTGCACCAGCGAATATCCGCGATAGCGGGGATCGCCGACATTGTGAAATTTGAACAGACCCCATTCCTGCAGCACCAGCAGCAGGCTCGTGGTGTTGCGGGTCGTATCCCAGCAATCGTAGTTGTGCTTGTCGTCGAAATAGCGGAAGTCGGCCTTGGCGACGCGCTTGTCGGTGCCGAGGATCGGCCCCATGTGGCGATCGAGCCAGATCACCGCCTTCTGCATCGCGCCGCGCTCCGCAGCGGCATTGGCGCGTCCGGCCGTCATGATCTTGGTCAGCGCGGCCTTGTCGGCGGCCGTGAAATCGAGCATTTGGCGGCGCCGGCAGACGAAGCCGTAACACACCGTCATGGTGGAGGCCGTTGGCGGATAGATCGACACCGATGTGTAGAGCTGGCTCTGCCCGGCGCTGAGTTCGGCCGCCTGAGCCGACATGGGCCATGACAGCACGGCGACCGCGAGCGCGGCCGCGAGTTGCAGTCGCGACGTTCCCCTCCGTATCGGCTGTTCGGCGTCCTTCATGTTCCCTGCCCTACTTGGGGGCAGGATTACCGCGCCGCGGTGATGATGCCAATACGCCGCCCGCGAGCCTGTGGATCACATCAGGCCGATGTCAGCCGACCGGCAGCGGCGCGTCGCGCTTGACCTCTTCCATCACGGCGTAGGTTCGCGTCTCGCGCACGCCCGGCAGCGCCAGCAGGGTCTGGCCGAGGAACCGGCGGTAGGCCGTCATGTTGGCGACGCGCGCCTTGATGAGATAGTCGAAGCCGCCGGCCACCATGTGGCACTCCAGCACCTCAGGCGCGGTCTGCACGGCGCGGGCAAACCGCTCGAACACATCGGGCGTGGTCTTGTCCAGGAGCACCTCGACAAACACCAGCAGCCCGAGCCCGAGTCGGTGCGGATTGAGCCGGGCGCCATAGCCCTCGACAAACCCGTCGCGCTGCAGCCGCTTGAGCCGCTCGCCGACCGAGGTCGGCGACAGCCCGATCCGCTCCGCCAGCTCGACATTGGCGATCCGGCCATCCCCTTGCAAAATCGAGAGGATTTTGCGGTCAATCTTGTCGATACCCGTCATACATCCGGCAATTCTTTATTTTGTCCTGATTTTCTAAGGCAAAACTGCTATCTTGTCTATCGAACAACGGAATACGTGCGCGTATGGGTTCCCGGACCAGCCCAGAGGACCTGCCATGCCGGATCACGATCGCCTGCCCCCGCTCTTCAGTGCACCCTATGCGCCTGACGATTCCGCGATCGCCGCGCGCCTGCTGCGCGACGGCCATCTGGGCGCCGAGCAGGAAGCGCGGATCGACCGCAGCGCGACGCGGTTGATCGAGGCGGTCAGGGCCAATGACGATCCGATCGGCGGCGTCGAGGACATGCTGCGGGAGTTCGCGCTCTCCACCAAGGAGGGGCTGGCGCTGATGGTGCTGGCGGAAGCGCTGCTGCGCGTGCCGGATGCGCGCACGGCGGATCAGTTCATCGAGGACAAGCTCGGCCAGGGCGACTTCGTCCATCACGAGACCAAGTCGAGCGCGTTCCTGGTCAATGCCTCGGCCTGGGCGCTCGGCATGTCCGCACGCGTCATCCAGCCCGGCGAGACGCCGCAGGGCACAATCGGGCGTCTGACAAAACGGCTCGGCGCGCCGGCGGTGCGCGCGGCGACGCGACAGGCGATGCGACTGATGGGCAGCCATTTCGTGCTCGGCGAGACCATCGAGGCGGCGCTCGATCGTGCGCAGGCGCATTCAGACAGTGCGCCGCGCTATTCCTTCGACATGCTCGGCGAAGGCGCGCGAACGGCCGAGGATGCCGTGCGCTATTTCGAATCGTATGCGCGCGCGATCGACGCGATCGGCAAGGCCGCCGGCAAGCGTCCCCTACCCGACCGCCCCGGCATCTCCGTGAAGTTGTCGGCGCTGCATCCGCGCTACGAGGCGGTCAGCCATGGTCGCGTGATGCGCGAGCTGGTGCCGCGGCTGATCGATCTCGCCGGCCGCGCCAAGAGTTTTGACCTCAATTTCACCGTCGATGCCGAAGAGGCCGACCGGCTGGAATTGTCGCTCGACGTCATCGCCGCAGCCTTCGCCGATCCCTCGCTCACCGGCTGGGACGGCTTTGGGCTTGCGATCCAGGCCTATCAGAAGCGTGCCGGTGACGTGATCGACCATGTCGACGCGCTGGCACGCTCGCTGAACCGGCGGATGATGGTGCGGCTGGTCAAGGGCGCCTATTGGGACACCGAGATCAAGCGCGCGCAGGAGCGCGGGCTGGCCGGCTATCCCGTGTTCACGCGCAAGGCTATGACCGATCTCAACTACATCACGTGCGCGCGAAAACTGCTGGCGTTGCGGCCGCGGCTGTTCCCGCAATTCGCCACCCACAACGCGTTGACGGTCGCGACCATCCTCGAACTCGCCGACAAGCCTGAGAGCTTCGAGTTCCAGCGCCTGCATGGCATGGGCGAGGCGCTTTATGCGCAGCTCGCGGCAGACCGCCCGGAGATTGCCTACCGCACCTATGCCCCGGTCGGCAGCCACCGCGACCTGCTTGCCTATCTGGTGCGGCGGCTGCTCGAGAACGGCGCCAATTCGTCCTTTGTCGCACTGGCGGCGGACATGTCGGTGCCAATGTCGACGCTGCTGCGCCGACCGGCCGATGTGATCGGCACCGCCAACAAGGCGTCCCATGCCGACATTCCGCTGCCGGCCGATCTCTACCGGCCGCAGCGCACGAACTCTGGGGGTATCGAGTTCGGCGAGCGCGCGGCGCTGGACAAGCTTCTGACGGCAGTCGCAGGCGAGCGCGCGCGTACAATGCCATCAGTCGGCATGGCGAATGCTGAGCAGGCCACGGCCGCGATTGCAGCCGCGCGGCAAGGTTTTAAGGCGTGGAACGCGACGCCTGCGGCGCGGCGCGCCGACATCCTGGAGAAGGCTGCCGATCTGCTGGAGCAGCGCCGCGCGCATTTCCTCGCACTGCTGCAGAGCGAAGGCGGCAAGACAATCGACGACGCGCTCTCGGAAGTCCGAGAAGCCGTCGATTTCTGCCGTTACTATGCGGCACTCGGGCGCAAGGTTTTTGGCGAGGGCGAGGCGATGCCCGGCCCGACCGGCGAGAGCAACGTGCTGGCGCTGCGCGGCCGCGGCGTGTTCGTTGCGATCTCGCCGTGGAATTTCCCGCTGGCGATTTTCCTGGGACAGGTCACGGCGGCGCTGATGGCCGGCAATGCCGTGGTCGCAAAACCTGCCGAGCAGACGCCGCTGATCGCTGCCGAAGCGGTCCGCCTGCTGCACGAAGCCGGCGTTGCGAGCTCCGCGCTGCATCTGGTCCAGGGCGACGGCGCGATCGGCGCCGCGCTGGTCGCGCATCCCGCCATCGCCGGCGTCGTCTTCACCGGCTCGACCGAGGTGGCGCGCGCGATCAACCGGACGCTCGCCGCCAAGGACGGCCCGATCGTGCCGCTGATCGCGGAGACCGGCGGCATCAATGCGATGATCGTCGACGCGACCGCGCTGCCCGAGCAGGTCGCCGACGACGTCGTGACCTCGGCGTTCCGCTCGGCCGGCCAGCGCTGCTCGGCGCTGCGGCTCCTGTTCGTGCAGGATGACGTCGCCGACCGCATGATCGAGATGATCGCGGGCGCCGCGCGCGAGTTGAAGATCGGCGATCCCGCCGACGCTTCCGTTCACATCGGCCCGGTGATCGATGCCGAGGCCAAGCAGCGGCTGGATGCGCATATCGAACGGATGAAGCGGGGCGCGCGCGTACATCTTGCCGGCACCGTGCCTGCCGGCAATTTCGTCACGCCGCATATCTTCGAGCTCGCCAATGCTGGCCAGCTCACCGAAGAGGTGTT
This sequence comes from Bradyrhizobium jicamae, assembly GCF_018130695.1. Taxonomy (GTDB): domain Bacteria; phylum Pseudomonadota; class Alphaproteobacteria; order Rhizobiales; family Xanthobacteraceae; genus Bradyrhizobium; species Bradyrhizobium jicamae_B. Next base: position 59,554 of record NZ_JAFCJX010000027.1, read on the forward strand.
CGGGCCGGTCCTGCACGTGGTGCGCTATCGCGCCGACAAGCTCGGCGATGTGCTGACGGCGATCGAAGCAACCGGCTTTGGACTGACGCTCGGCATCCATTCGCGCATCGACGACACGATCGAGGACGTGATCGATCGCCTGCAGGTCGGCAACATCTATGTCAACCGCAACATGATCGGCGCCGTGGTCGGCGTGCAGCCGTTCGGCGGCAGCGGTCTCTCCGGCACCGGCCCGAAGGCCGGCGGCCCGCATTATCTGGCACGGTTCGCGACCGAGCAGACGGTGACCATCAACACCGCGGCCGCCGGCGGCAATGCGGCGCTGATGGCGGGGATGGAGTAAGCCACACCGCGTAGGGTGGGCAAAGGCGCGCAGCGACGTGCCCACCATTCACGGCGTGCTCCGATGGTGGGCACGCTACGCTTTGCCCACCCTACAAGTCATGGCCCTAGGCGAGAAAGTGCCGTTGCATCGCCGCGCCGAGATGGGTCAAATGCCTGATAGCGCGGGATCATCGTGAGCGATAATTCCAGCCACCGGAAAAACACCAACAAGCGTCGCGGGAGCCACGGCATCATGGAAAAAGGCATTTTTGACGGGCTCAAGGTGCTGGACTGCGCGAGCTTCATCGCGGCGCCCGCGGCTGCGACGGTGCTGTCGGACTTCGGCGCCGACGTCATCAAGATCGAGCCGCCCGGCACCGGGGATCCCTACCGGAACCTGCCGAACCTGCCGGGCTATCCGCACAGCGAGCACAATTTCGCGTGGATGCTGGAGGCGCGCAACAAGAAGAGCCTGGCGCTCGACCTCACCAAGCCGGAGGCGCGCGAGGTGCTCTACAGACTGGTCGCCGAATCCGACGTCTTCATCACCAACATGCCGCCGCAGGTGCGCGAAAAACTCGGCATCACATATGATCATTTGGCGCATCTCAACGATCGGCTGATCTACGCCTCCTTCACCGGCTATGGCGAGAAGGGCGAGGAGGCCAACAAGCCCGGCTTCGACAGCAATGCCTATTGGGCGCGCTCCGGCCTGATGGATCTCGTGCGCGCCGACGAGGCGATCACCCCGGCCCGCTCGGTCGCCGGCATGGGCGATCATCCCTGCGCGATGGCGTTCTACGGCGCGATCGTCACCGCGCTGTTTAAGCGCGAGAAGACCGGCAAGGGCTCGCATGTCGCGACAAATCTGATGGCGAACGGCATCTGGGCCAATGGCGTGCTGGCGCAGGCCAAGCTGGTCGGCGCGAAATTCCAGAAGCGCAAGCCGCGCGAGCAGGCGCTGAATGCGGTCACCAATCACTACAAGTGCAAGGACGGCCGCTGGATCATCCTCTCGCTGCTCAACGAGGAGCGGCAATGGCCGACGCTGGCGCGCTGCATGGGGCGCGAGGACCTCGTCACCGATGCCCGCTTCGCCACCAAGGCCGAACGCCATTCCCGCTCCATCGAGCTGATCAAGATCTTCGACGCGGTGTTCGCCGGCAAGGATCTCGCGGAATGGCGCAAGATCCTCGACGGCAACGGCCTGGTGTTCGGCGTCGTCGGCATCCTCGACGACATCCCCCACGACAAGCAGATGATCGAGAACGAGGTGCTGGTGCGCTTCGAGAACGACACCATGCTGACGGTGAACAGCCCGATCTTCATCGACGGCGTCAAGAAGGTGCAGCCGCGCAAGCCGCCCGAGGTAGGTGAGCACAGCGACGAGATTTTGCGGCAGGCTGGTTATGACGAGGCCACGATCAAGAAGCTGCGTGCGTCCGGCGCGGTGGCTTAGCCCCCTCGCCACACTGACGCTATCTCTTTCCCTTCTCCCCGCGTGCGGGGAGAAGGTCAGGATGAGGGGGAGCCTCCGCGAGGTCGGTGACAGACGGGCTCGCGGAGGCTCCCCCTCACCCGGATCGCATCTACGATGCGATCCGGCCTCTCCCCGCAAGCGGGGCGAGGCGAATATCCCGCCGACAACGAAAGCTTGAAGATGCCCACCTATCGCCTCCATTACTTCCCGGAATCCGGCAACAGCTACAAGCTCGCGCTGATGCTGACGCTGTGCGGCGAGACGTTCGAGCCGGTGTGGACCGATTTCGGTGGCGGCGTGACGCGGACGGCGGAGTGGCGGGCGACCGTGAATGAGATGGGCGAGATCCCGGTGCTGGAAGTCGACGGCGAGCGGCGGACCCAGACGGCACCGATCCTGCTGCAACTGGCCGAGCAATACGGCAAGTTCGGCGGCGAAACGGAGGCCGAAAAGTTCGAGCTGCTGCGCTGGCTGTTCTGGGACAACCAGAAACTCTCCGGCTACATGGCGACCTACCGCTTCCTGCGCACCTTCACGCCGTCAGCCGATCCCAAGGTGCTGAAACATTTTCGCGCGCGGCTCGACGATTTCCTCGGCATCCTTGAGCAGCATGTCGGCCGCAACGTGTTCATGATCGGTGCCAAGCCAACGGTGTCGGATTTCTCGATGATGGCCTATCTGCATTATCCGAGCGACGAGACCGGCTACGACTTCGCGACCAGCCATCCGAATATCAGCGCGTGGCTTGGTCGCATTGCTGCCCTGCCCGGCTGGAAATCGGCCTATGATCTGCTGCCCGGCCCACGACTAAAACACTACGCGTAAAAGGATCAGCGGCTCATCCAGGCCCAGACGATGCCGGCGACGATGACGCCGATGATGATGGTGACCGCGATCGCCCAGATGCTGACGCGGGCGTCGCCGATGGTCTGGCGCTCGGCCTCGTTCTCCGCGATCTCGCGATTGCGCTGCTTGTCCTGTTCGGAAGAGCTCATCGGCCGGTCTCCGCTCACGGTCTGGCGGTTCAAGTCCTGGTCGCCGGTTGCACCATAGCATCAAACGATGACGTCTGGCGCGTGCCGACCACGCGGCTCAGCGCAAACGCCGCCAGAGCCGCGCAGAGAGCGGCCGAGGCCGCGGTGATGAACAGCTCCGCCGTGCTCCATTTCGCGGTCATCAGCGCGCCGCCGATCAGGGGGCCAATGATCGAGCCGACCCGGCCGATGCCGAGCGCCCAGCCGACGCCGGTGGCGCGCACCGAGGTCGGATAGAAGTTCGCCGCCAGCGCATTGGCCGCGATCTGGCCGCCGACGATGCAGAAGCCGGCGGCGAAGATCGCAAGCGTCACCAGCGCGGCGGAGTGGCCAAGCTGGCCGATTGCGCCAACGGCGAACACGGCGACGAAATAGACCAGCGCCAAGGCGCGGAACGAGAAGCGGTCGACCACGCTTCCCAGCGCGAACGTGCCGACCACGCCGCCGACCTGGAGCATCGCGCCGATCATCGCCGCCGCCGAGACCGAGGCGCCGAGGTCGTTGAGCACGGTCGGCAGCCAGTTCGCCAGGAAATAGAGGTCGAGCAGGCTCATGAAGAACACGATCCACAACAGCAGCGTCGGCAGCGTCCTTCCCTCGCTGAAGAGATGCACGACCGGCAGGCCCGCGAGCCTGGGCTCGTGCACGACGAATTGCGTGCTGGTTGCGACCGGCGCGGCCTTCAGATTGATCCGGCCGAGCAGCTCGGCGACGCGGCCCTGCGCACGGCCGCTCAGCGCAAGGAAGCGCGCGGATTCCGGCAACCGCCACGCCAGCACCGGCGTCAGCAGCAGCGGCGCGATGCCGCCGACGATGAACACCGAGCGCCAGCCATAATGCGGGATCAGCGCGGCCGCGAGCAGGCCGCCGAGCGCGGCGCCGACCGAGAAGCCGCAGAACATGACCATCACCATGGTGGCGCGGCGGCGATGCGGAGAAAATTCCGACGTCATCGCCACCGCATTCGGCATCGCGCCGCCGAGCCCGAGGCCGGTGAGCAGGCGAACGACGAGCAGCGTGTTGACGTCGTTGACGAAGGCGGTGGCGAGCGAGCCGAGGCCGAAGGCGAGCGTCGCGCCGACGATGATCGCCTTGCGGCCGACGCGATCGGCCAGCGGGCCGAACACCAGCGCGCCGATCATCAGGCCGAACAGGCCTGCGCTGAACACCGGTCCGAGCGCAGCACGCGACAGGCTCCATTCCCTGGCGAGCGCGGGGGCGACATAGCCGATCGCCTGGGTGTCGAAACCATCGAGGAACAGCACCGCCGCGCAGGTGAGCAGCAGCTTGATCTGGAACGCGCCGACCGGCTGCTGATCGATATAGCCGGCAACGTCGATCGTCTCAGTCTCCGCCATCACCGTCCCTCCTCCGGATGCGCCTCTTGCGGCCGCTTGTCTGTGTTCAGCGCGAAGGCCGCGGCCTAGCGGCGCAGCGCGTCCTTCGCAAAGCCGGCGATCCGCTTGTAGCCCTCGGACATTGCGATCAATTCCTCGCGGCTGATGACGTCCTCGATGGCGCGGAACGGCCTGTCCTGCGTGCGCAGGAACACCTCGCGCAGGATGGCATCCGGCGGGTTGCTGCGGTTGGTCAGCACGATGCGCGTGGTCGCCTCCAGCCGCTGCTGTTCATAGGCGGCGAGCGCGGCGACGGGATCGTCATGCGCCTGCAGGGCCGATGTCAGCGCGCGCGCATCGAGGATCGCCTGGCCGGCTCCGTTCGAGCCCCGCGGCACCATCGGATGCGCGGCGTCGCCGAGCAGCGTGACCCGGCCAAAGCTCCAGCGCGGCAGCGGGTCCTGGTCGACCATCGGGAATTCGAGCACGCTGTCGGCAGCGCGGATGAAGGCGGGCACGTCGAGCCAGTCGAAATGCCAGTCGGCGAAGGCCCAGAGGAAATCGTCGAGCGAGCCGGCTCTGTTCCAGTCGCGCTTGCGATAATTCGGCGTCTCGATCTCGGCGACCCAGTTGACGAGTTGCAGCCCGTCGGCACCGGCGGCGCGGATCGGATAGATCACCATCTTGCCATGCGACAGCCAACCGGCGCGCACCATGCTGGCGCCGGATAACATGGGTTTCCACCGCGTCACGCCGCGCCACATGTTGACGCCGGAATAGCGCGGCTCGCCTTCATCCGGAAAGAACTGCTTGCGCACCGCCGAATTGATGCCGTCGCAGGCGATTGCGATGCGGCCGCGCACGATGGAACGATGGCTGCCGTCATCCGAAAACGTCACGCTGACGCCGGCAGCGTCCTGCTCAACGGCGACGCAGTGGCTGCTGGTGACGACACGATCGGCGCCGGCGCGCGCGCAGAAGGCATCGAGCAGCAGCATCTGCAGGTCGCCGCGATGGATCGAGAATTGCGGATGATCGTAGCCGGCAAGGCGGCCGAGCGGCTCCTGGTAGATCAGTTGTCCGAAGCGGTTGAAGAAGGTGGCGTCCGTCGTCGTGATCGACACTCTCGCCAGCGCGTCCTCGAGGCCGAGCGCGGCGAGTTCCCTGGTCGCGTGCGGCAAGAGATTGATGCCGACGCCCACGGCGCGGATTCTAGACGTGGATTCGAAGATGCGGCAGGGAATTCCGGCCTGATGCAGCGCGAGGCCGAGCGTCAATCCGCCGATGCCGGCGCCGACGATGATGACCTCGTCCATGCGTCCATCCCTTGTTCTTTTCGGGGATGAAACACGATTAGTAAGACCACTGTCAATCTGGGTGTCTCCTCGTGTCCCGGACGCGGTGCAGCGTGCAACGCTGCGCCGCAGAGCCGGGACCCATGCTTCCCCGGTGTTGCGGCATGGGCCCCGGATCAGCAGCGCACCGCTGCGCGCTGCGCAGCATCCGGGGAACGTGCAACTACCGCCCCTTCACGAAGCACATGCCCATGCCGGAGGTCTTGCCCGCAACCTGGCAAGCGAGCCCGGCGGCGCAGGTCCAGCCGCGAAAGCTCTTGTCGGCGGGACCCTTGGCATCCGCCTGATAGCAATGCGCGCCCCAGCCGTCGCTGTACTCCGTCCCGGCAAGCTCGGCACTGGCGCGCGCCTGCGGGCGGTTGGCAAAGCCGCGGGAGAAATCGGGCGACTTGCCGTCGCGGAACGCGGTGAGGATATCGCGGCGGCGCGCCTGGTCGCCGAAGAAATGCGGCGAGGCCGGCACCACCGTGGCGTTCGACGGTTTTGCCGCCATCCAGTCGACGCCGGGAAAATGGAAGCCGCCGATGCCGCGGGTCTGGTGGCAGCCCGCGCAGGTGACGTCGTTGAGGCGTCGCTCGAAGCCGGCGAGCGACTGGATGTTCTGCAGTTTTGCGCCGTCTGCCGTGGCCTTCTTCAACGCACCGACCACGTCGTTCTCGGAGAACACCGCCTTGTCCGAAGCACCCTCGCCCTGCACCAGCCCGAATTCCGGCTGCAGGTCGGACGCGTCAAATCCCACCGGCGTCGGCGCGACCGCGCTGTTGGCAAGGAATTTCTCCGGGATCAGAATCGTCCCACGATCGAGCGCGGCGAAATTTTTGGGATCGAGGAGCCACGCCCTGAACTCGCGACGTAGCGCTTCGTCGCCCAGAAGGCGGTCGCGATCGATCTGGTTTTCCAGCGGCGCTTCCTCGAAGCGCTTCGTCTGGCTGACGAAATCGAACACCTTCAGCAGATAGTCGGTGCGGAAGTCGCGCACCGCTGATTTCGGCGCATGTGCGATCTGCAGGTTGGTCTCGATGCGATCGATGTTTTCATAGCTGATCAGGTCGAGCGGACCGTCCTTGCCGAACAACACGTCCAGCATGCGCTCGCCGGCCAATGGCGAGCCCATCGCAAGCCACCGTCGCGCAAGCTCGCGGCAGGTGATCTCAGTGCCGTTGCGATCCCTAGCGTGGTCGCCCTTCGCCTTCAGCACGATGTTCAGCGTCATCGGCAGGCGCTGCGACACCGCGTTCTCGCCGACCATGGTCGCATCCATGCGGGTCAGCCGATAGATCAGGCGGATCTCGCCGCAGCTCTCCGGCGCGACATAGGCGCGGTCCATGCGGTTGACGACGCCGGCCAGTACAAAGCGGACGTCGGGGGAGTCGAGCAGCGCGCGGTCGAACAGCTGGAACGCAAAGTCGTCGCCGACGCCGATGCTTTCGTTCGGCAGGGTCGCCCTGTGCTTGTCGACATAGCGATCGAATTCGCGATCGAGCGCGGCGCGGACCGGCGCCATCGACGGCAACTGGAACAGCAGGCTGTTGGTGAGCGGCAGATCGGCCGAACGCTCCGGCCACAGCATGCGCCCGAGACCGAAGCGGCCCTGATCGAGTTCGCGCAGCACGGCGGGATCGATCACCGCCGCGCCGCGCTCCAGCGCGCGGTCCTCGCCCGCGCGCACGAGCGAAGCGCCGCAGAGCAGGACGGACAAGACGAACAGGCATCGCAGCGCGCGGCTCATGTCCCCACTAACACCGCCCTGCAAAGCCTATTCAAGAAAAAAGGCGCTTCACATCGTGGTGAAGCGCCTCGCGACGTCAGGATCCCGCGGATTAGCGCGCGATGACCAGGCCCTTGCTGGTGACGACCACCCAGCGGCCGTCCTGCTTGCGGATGGCGTCGACACGGCCGAGGCCGGGAACGGGATCGCCGGCATAGACCTCGAAGATGCCCTGGCGGCCCTCGATCAGTGCGCCGCCGTTGGCGACGTCGCGCAGCACCCAGCCTTCGACGGTCGGCAAACGGCCGACCTCGGGCTTTGCCGGCGCCGGAGCGGCTGCGGCAGTCGTCGTCGCAGGCTGCGTCACCGTTCCCGTGACGTCCCTGGCCGCAGCGGGCGCGGCGGCGGCAACCGGTGCGGGCACGGCCGGCGGGGTGGCGCGGAGCTTGTCGACGGACTCGCTGAGCTTGGCGATCCTGGCCAGCGGCTCGGCCTGCGCCTTCTCGACCTTGTCGAGACGGTCGCTGGTCTTGTTGAACTGGCTCATGCCCATCTTGGTCGAGTGCTCGACGCTGGCCTTGAGCGCGAGCAGCTCGGAGTCGATCCGGGCGATCGAAGCTTCCACCGCATCGGCCCTAGTGGCCGCGGCATCCTTGGTGGCCGCGACAGCCGCGCCACCATTGGGCTGGCCAAAGCTTGCAGTCGCGAGCGCGCCGCCGATCGCACCCGCTACCGTGGCCAGCGCTACCATGGCCGCCATCGCGGCGAACCGGCGTGCACCGGACGGTTTCTTGGTCTCCTCGGCAGCCGGCTTTGCTGCCGTTGCCTCGTGATCCCAGGTCCGCTCGCCCGGCGCCATGATCATCAGCTTGCCCGGGAAACGGGGCTCGTCCTTCGGCTCGACCTTGGCCACTTCGACCTTCGGAATCTCGATCCTGGGCGGCTCGACCTTCGGCGCTTCCGCCTTGACCGTGAAGGCCTCAACCTTGGGCATTTCCGCCTTGGGCATCTCAATCCTGGGCGCGTCGGCCTTCGGGGAGGTCTCTTCCTGCTCGGGCGCGAGACGGGGAGCCTCGACCGCGGCTGCGGCCATCACCGGCTCGGCCCTGGCCGCCGTGTCGGAAACCGCTTCACTGACCGGCTCGCTCTGCTGCTCACTCACGTTCAAAGTCTCCAGAATGGGTTGAGGATTTGGTAACTTTTATTGCTTGCGAAATCGTTACCTGGATCGTTACTTGGGCGGACTTACCGAAATTTTAGGAACTTTTCCGGGCTGGATTCAGGCTGAATGCTGCCTTGCGGCAATCCGACTGCTCCGCTTGCTTGCAGGCTTTTCCCGACTAACATGTCCGGAAGATCCAGCCAGAAGGCGGGGATGGTCATGACGATCGAAAAGTGCATCAACGAATTTGCTGTCGATGACGTCATTTTTGAGGAAGGTTCCACCGGGCGCGAACTTTTCGTGGTGCTCGACGGCCAGGTCGAAATCGCCAAGATGAACGGCGCTGACAAGACCGTGATCGTCACCCTCGGCAAGGGCGAGTTCTTTGGCGAGATGGCCGTGATCGACGGCTCGTCGCGCTCCGCCACCGCGATCGCGGTGGCACCGCACACGAAAGTGATGCGGATCAACCACGCCCGCTTCGTCTACCTCGTCAGCCAGCAGCCGGCGTTCGCACTGATGATCATGGACGCGCTGTCGAAACGGCTGCGCGCCTCCAACGCCGTCACCTACCGGAGCGCCGCGAACCCATGAGCGACCGCCGTCCGAGCCCCTTCAAGACCCTGCTCGACAGCGAGCTCGCAACGCTGATCCAGGCGACCGAGGACGTCTACCAGGTCCGCTTCAAGAACCGCGCCGCCAATGCCTATCTGATACGCGGCAGCCGGCGGACCATCATGATCGACGTCGGGCTGTCGACCAACTACCCCCACCTTCTCACCTGCCTGAAGCATATCGGCGTCACGCCCGAGATGATCGACATGGTGGTGCTGAGCCACGAGCATCTCGACCATATCGGCGCCGCCTATCATTTCCACGGCAAGGCCTACATCGCCGCGCATCGCCTTGCCGCCAACAAGATCATGCTGCGCGATGATTTCTCGATGCTGCGCAAGATGTTCAACGAGCCGAACGTGCCGATCAACATCGACATCTGGCTCGAGGAAGGCAATCTGATCGACCTCGGCAATTTCCGCCTCAACGTGATGTATACGCCGGGCCATACCTCGGCCTGCATCACGCTGTTCGATCAGGACAAGGGCCTGCTGTTCGCCGCCGACACCTTGATGCCCGGCGGCGTGATGGGCGGCGTGTTCGGCTCCGGCTCGATCGCCGACTACATCCAGTCGCTGGAGCGGCTGAAGGGGCTGAATTCGAAGATCCTGCTGTCCGGCCACGGCCGGCTCTCCGACACGCCGCAGGACGATGTGCGGATCGCGATCGCGCGCTCGCACGGACTGCTGGAGGACACCGCGCAGCTGTTCGACGCACTCGACGCGCGCTCCAACTTCGAGCCGATCATGCAGTCGGTGCGCGATCTCAACAAGCTCGACGACTGAGCGCCCGCTTTCTCCGTCATTGCGAGCCAAGCGACTTGTCCGCCGAAGCCTTGGCGAAGGCGGAAGCAATCCATGGCACCGCGCGCGGAGAGATGGATTGCTTCGTCGCTTCAGCGCAAAATTGCTTTGCAATTTTGTCGCGAGCTCCTCGCAATGACGAGGAGGGCCGCGCGCCACCTGATTTGACAAATGCTCGCGCGGCCTGTTCAACAGCACCCAACAACAATGCCCCAAAGCAAGGAGCGAGGACTATGAAGTTTTACGACTCGGTCGGACCGAACCCACGCATCGTCCGGATGTTCATGGCCGAGAAGGGCATCGAGATGCCCAAACAGACGGTCGACGTGCGCGGCGGCGAGAACCGCGAGGCCGCGCATCTGAAGCGCAATCCGCACGGCCAGATGCCGACGCTCGAGCTCGACGACGGCGTCTACGTCTCCGAGATCATTCCGATCTGCGAATATCTCGAGGAGAAGACACCGGCGCCGGCGGTGATCGGATCGACCGCTGAAGAGCGCGCCGAATGCCGGATGTGGACCCGCCGCATCGATCTCAACATCTGCGAGCCGCTCGCCAACGGCTTTCGCTTCAGCGAAGGGCTGAAGCTGTTCGAGAAGCGCATCCATTGCGTGCCCGAGGCCTCGCCCGGCCTGAAGGCGATGGCGGCCAACCGCCTCAAATGGCTCGACGGCCAGATGGCCGACGGCCGCGAATTCATCTGCGGCAAGCGATTCACGCTGGCCGACATCCTGCTCTACTGCTTCCTCGATTTCGGCGGCAAGGTCGGCCAGCCGCTTGATCCGTCGAATGCGCATATTGCGGCGTGGTTCAAGCGGGTGGCCGAGCGGCCGTCGGTGACGGCGTAGGGGATAGTCCCTCCGTCATTGCGAGGCGCGCAAGCGACGAAGCAATCCATTCATCCGAGCGTGTGGACGGATGGATTGCTTCGCTTCGCTCGCAATGACGTAGAGAGTTGGTTGTCTACATCATCACCGGCGCATCCGGCAGCTCATTCGCACCACCCACCGTCCGCGGAAAGTGTCTTGCAAGCTCCCGCGACACGGCCTCAATACCTTTGATGACCCCCTGCTCGAAGCGGCCTGCGCCGAAATCCGTTTCCATCTCGCGGCAGATCGCCTCCCATCCTGCGGCACCCACCTTCGCATTGATGCCGCGATCGGCGACGATCTCGACGTCGTGATCGGCAAGCAGGAGATAGATCAGCACGCCGTTGTTGTGCGCGGTGTCCCAGATTCGCAGATGCGAAAACACGTCGATCGCGCGTTCGCGTGCCGGCTGATTGCGAAACAGCGGCGCGCCGTCGAGCGCGCCTTCGACGACGAAACGGATCTGGCCCGAATGCGTCGTCTCGCCGGCCCTGATCGCCTGCTCGATCGCGTGCAGCACGCGCGGCGGAAACTCGCGCCGGACCCGCCAGCGATGCTCGATCAAATGCCTGCCGATGCGCTTGATGCTCATATCCCTACCGGCTCCAAGTCCTACCAGCTCCAAGTCATGCAAGCCTTAAGCCCTACCAGCTTCCCGAGGCGCCGCCGCCACCAAAGCTGCCGCCACCTCCGCTGAAACTGCCGCTGTCGCTCGAACTCGAACCACTGCTCCAGCCGCCGCTGGACCAGCCTCCGGAATAGCCGCCGCGCCGGCCGGCCCCGGGGCTGCCCCAGTTCAAGGCCCCGAAGATCATCGCCGCGACGAATGCGATGCCGCCCACCACGATAGCCGTGGCGATCGATCCGATCGCCATCCAGGCGAAGGCGCCGACAAGACCGCCGGTCGCGAGCGAACCGATCAACCGCCCCAGGATCGTGCGCAGGAATCCGGACAGCACGACGATGCCGATCAGCACGGCCGGATTCGCCAGGTCGAACAGCTCGGGCGCCTGCCAATGCTCGGGCTCCGCCGCCGGCAGCTTTTCGCCGTCGATCACGCCGATCATCCTGTTGACGCCGGCAGAGACGCCGCCGGCAAAATCGCCGGCCTTGAATTTTGGCGTGATCACCTCGTCGATGATCCGCCGTGCAGTCGCGTCGGTCAGCGCGCCTTCGAGGCCATAGCCGACCTCGATCCGCAAATGACGATCGTTCTTGGCGATGACGAGCAGCGCTCCGTCATCGATCTTCTTGCGCCCGATTTTCCAGGCTTCGGCGACGCGGATACCGAACTGCTCGATCGTCTCCTCGCCCGTGGTCGGCACGATCAGCACCGCGACCTGACTGCCCTTGCGGGTCTGCAGATCCTTCAGCGTCTGCGTCAGCGAGGCGATGTCGCCCGCCGACAGCGTCCCGGTCTGGTCGACCACGCGGCCGCTGAGCGGCGGCACCGCGACCTCGGCCAGCGCCGGGACCGCCCAGCCCAGCAGCAGCGCAAACAGGATCGCGCGCGCGAGGATCATCGCGAACCGACGGCTGCGGTCACTTCGACGGCGCCGGCGTCGGATTGAAATCGACCTTCGGCGCGGTCGAGATTTCCTTCTCGTTCTCGACCGAGAAGTTCGGCTTCTCCTTGTAGCCGAACATCATCGCGGTGAGGTTGTTCGGGAAGGTGCGGATGCCGACGTTGTACTCCTGAACCGCCTTGATGTAGCGGTTGCGCGCCACCGTGATGCGGTTCTCGGTGCCCTCCAGCTGCGACATCAGATCGCGGAACAACGCGTCCGATTTGAGCTGCGGATAGTTCTCGGTGACGACCAGGAGCTTCGACAGCGCGCCGGTCAGCTCGCTTTGGGCCTGGGTGAATTTCTGGAACGCCGCCGGGTCGTTCAGCACCTCCGGCGTCGCCTGGATGCTGCCGACCTTGGCGCGCGCATTGGTGACCCCGAGCAGCACGTCCTTCTCCTGCTGCGCAAAGCCCTTCACCGAATTGACGAGGTTCGGCACGAGATCGGCGCGCCGCTGGTATTGATTGACCACCTCAGACCAACCCGACTTGACCTGCTCGTCATTGGTCTGGATCGCGTTGTAGCCGCAATTGGTCAGGCTCAGGCACGCCAGCGCCGCCAGCACGGTCCAAAGCTTACGCATGAAAAGTTCTCCCGGTGGAATTTTCCTGGCAAACCTATCAGATCGCTTTCGCAACGTAATCCTGCATTCCGCCAATTTACCCTTGCCTATCCATCCGCGCCCCAGTCATCATGTCGCAAAGCCGATCCCGGGGAGGATCCATGACAACAACATTCGAGACGATCCGCATCGAGCGGCCGGAGCCTGCGATCGCGCGGATCGTGATGAACCGGCCCGAGGCGCGCAACGCGCAAAACCTGCAGATGACCTACGACCTCAACGCCGCCTTCGACCAGGCGGTGCAGGACGACGCGATCAAGGTCATCATCCTGGCCGGCAGCGATCCGCATTTCTCCGCCGGCCACGATCTGCGCCCTGCGGGCAAGAACAGCGCCGGCGTCGACTTTCCGCCGGTCGGTAACTGGGGCGGCTTCGCCGAGCCGAACGCGCACGGCCGCTTCGCGCGCGAGCAGGAGATCTATCTGCAGATCACGCGGCGCTGGCGCAATCTGGCAAAACCGACCATTGCCGAGGTGCAGGGCAAATGCATCGCCGGCGGGTTGATGCTGGCCTGGGCCTGCGACCTCATCGTCGCAAGCACCGACGCCGAGTTCTGCGACCCCGTCGTCACGATGGGCGTCTGCGGCGTCGAGTGGTTCGTGCATCCCTGGGAAGTCGGCCCGCGCAAGGCCAAGGAATTTCTGTTCACCGCCGACGTCTGGAGCGCGGAGGAAGCGCATCGGCTCGGCATGGTCAACCACGTGGTGCCGCGTGCCGAGCTATCCGCCTTCGTGCTGGCGCTGGCGCGCAAGATCGCAGCCAAGCCGGCCTTCGCGCTGAAGCTGACCAAGGAAGCGGTCAACCGATCCGTCGACGTGATGGGCCAGCCTGCCGCGATCGACCAGGCCTTCGCGCTGCATCAGCTCTGCCACGCGCACAATCTGCAGGAATTCGGCATGATCGTTGACCCGTCGGGTCTGCATCCTTCCGTCCGCAAATCAGCCAATGTGAAGTAGGACAGATGGACCTCAATCTCAGCGACGAGCAGCGCCTGCTGCGCGAAAGTGCCGACCGCTTCGTGGCGGAAACGTTTACCGCCGACCACCGCAAGACAACGGCGAACGAGCCGCTCGGCTTCTCGGCCGCGATCTGGAAGCAGTTCGCCGAGCTCGGCTGGCTGGCGCTGCCGATCAGTGAGAGCTATGGCGGGCTCGGCGGCGGCGCGGTCGATGTCGGCATCCTGATGGAAGCGTTCGGGCGCGGGCTGGTGACCGAGCCCTATCTCTCCACCGTCGTGATCGGCGCGGCGCTGGTCACGGAGTGCGGGACCGAGGCGCAGAAGCAGGCGATCCTGCCGGAGATTGCCGAAGGCGGACTTTATCTCGCGATGGCGCATTCGGAACGCGCCGCGCGCTTCGATCTTGGCAAGGTCGAGACGATGGCGACGAAGACCGGCGATGGCTGGCGATTGAATGGCGCCAAGACGGCCGTGCTCGACGGCGCCGCAGCCTGCCAGATCATCGTCTCGGCCCGCGTCGCCAATGCCAATGGCTCATCCGGAAAGCTTTGCCTGTTCGTGGTGCCGGCGGGAACGGCCGGCCTCTCGTTGCGCGACTATTCGCGGCTCGGCGGCGGCCGCGGCTGCAGCCTCGATCTGAAGAACGTGCAATTGCCTGCCGACGCGCTGCTCGGCGACGGCAGCGACGCACTGCCCGCGATCGAGGCGGTCGTCGACCGCGCGATGGCGGCGCTTGGCGCGGAGGCGGTCGGTATCATGCAGACCCTGCTGCAGACCACGCTGGAATACACCAAGATTCGAAAGCAGTTCGGCCGGCCGCTCTCGGCCAACCAGGTGATCCGCCACCGCCTCGCCGACATGGCGATGCAATGCGACGAGGCGCGTTCGATGGCGCTGCGGGCGGCGCTGATGGCCAATGCCGAGCCGGTGGCGCGCAGCCGCGCGGCGTCCGGTGCCAAAGCAAAAATCGGCAAATGCGCGCGCTTCGTCGCCGAACAATCGGTGCAGCTCCACGGCGCCATGGGCGTCACCGAAGAGCTCGACATCGGTCTCTATTTCAAGCGCCTGCTCGCCTTCGACACGCTGTTCGGCGGCAGCGCGCATCACTATCGCCGCCATGCCGCGCTGAGCGGCCGGACGCAGGCTTAAGCGGAGGCTAGGATGGATCTCACCTTCAATGCCGAGGAGCGCGCCTTCGAACAGGAGGTCCGCGACTTCCTGGCGACGAACCTGACACCGGAGCTGAAGCGCGCCACCGCGCTGACGCCGTCGGTATTCTCCGATCCCGACATCGGCATGGCCTGGCAGCGCAAGCTGCACGCCAAGGGTTGGGGCGCGCCGGGCTGGCCGGTCGAGCATGGCGGGCCGGACTGGACCCCGGCACAGCGCTGGATCTTCGAGGCCGAATGTGCCCGCGCCGGCGTGCCCAATGTCAACGTGATGGGCGTCAAGATGGTCGGCCCCGTCATCATCGGCTTCGGCACGGCGGAGCAGAAGAATTTCTATCTGCCGCGCATCCTCTCCGGCGAGGACTATTGGTGCCAGGGCTATTCCGAGCCGGGCTCCGGCTCCGATCTGTCATCGCTGAAGACCCGCGCGGTGCGCGAGGGTGACGATTACATCATCAACGGCACGAAAATCTGGACGACCCATGCCCATCACGCCAACCGCATGTTCGCGCTGGTGCGCACCAACGAGAGCGAGCGGCAGCAGGATGGCATCAGCTTCATCCTGATCGACATGAAGTCTTCAGGCATCACGACGCGGCCGATCCTGACCATCGGCGGCGACCACGAGGTCAACCAGGTGTTCTTCGACGACGTCCGCGTGCCCGTCGCCAACCGCGTCGGCGAGGAAGGCAAGGGCTGGACCTACGGCAAATATCTGCTGGAGTTCGAGCGCGGCGCCGGCATCGCGTCGGCAAAACTGCGCGAGGCATTGCGGACGATCTCCGAGCTCGCGGTATCAGATGTGACGGGACGCGCGATCGACGACCCTGACATCGCAATGCGGATGTCGGAGGTCGAGGTCGATATCGACGCGCTGGAGATGACAGAGCTGCGCGTGCTGTCAGCGCTGCAGACCGGACAAAATCCCGGTGCGGTGTCATCGATCCTCAAGCTGCGCAACAGCGAGATCCGCCAGGCCGTGACAAAGCTCGGGGTCGATGTGATCGGCAATGACGGCCTTGCGGTCGAGCCGGCGCGGCCGTTCTACAAGCTCAACCACGAGCCCGCGATCCCCGAGGAGCTGCTGCCGGTGGTGCCGGAATATCTCAACGGACGCGCCTACACGATCTTCGGCGGCTCGTCGGAGATCCAGCGCGACATCATCGCGAAGATGGTGTTGGGGTTGTAGGGCGCCCCTTTCGTCATGCCCGGGCTTGTCCCGGGTATCCACGTCTTCCGGTCTGGAAGCAAAGACGTGGATGGCCGGGACAAGCCCGGCCATGACGGCGTAACTTTACTTAAGCCGCCTTCACCTTCGCGTCGCGGATCGCCTGCCAGATCTTCGACGGCGTCAGCGGCGTGTTCAGCTGGGTGATGCCGAGCTCGCTCAGCGCATCCATCACGCCGTTGGCGATGCAGGGCGGGCCACCGATCGCACCGGACTCGCCGCAGCCTTTCGCGCCCAGCGGATTGGTCTTGCACGGCGCGGAATCGTCCAGCGTCACCGAGATCGGCGGGATGTCGTCGGCGCGCGGGATGCAATAGTCCTGATAGCTCGCGGTCAGGAGCTGCCCTTCCTCGCTGTAGGCGACGCCTTCGTACAACGCCTGGCCGATGCCCTGGGCGACGCCACCATGCACCTGGCCGGTCACCAGCATCGGATTGACGGCGACGCCGACGTCGTCGACCGTGGTGTAGCGCACCACCTTTGTGATGCCGGTCTCGGGATCGATCTCGACCTCGCAGATATGCGTGCCATTCGGCCAGCTCGGCCCGTCGACCTTGCCTTCGCTGTCGACGCTGAGCTGCGCACCTTTCTCCTTCTGCGCGATCTCGAACAGCGTGACGCGTCTGTCGGTGCCGACCACCGTGAGGACGCCGGCACGATACTCGATGTCCTCGATCGAAGCCTCCAGCATCTGCGACGCCTTCTCGCGCGCCTTGTTGATCATGTCGTTCGAGGACACCGCAACGGCCGTGCCGCCGACGAACAGCGAGCGCGAGCCGACGCTGCCGAAGCCGGTGGCCAGATCCGTGTCGCCCTGCACGACGTCGATCTTGTCGGTAGGGATGCCGAGCGTATCCGAGATCATCTGGCTGTAGGTGGTCTGCAGGCCCTGCCCCATCGCCATGGTGCCGGAATGCAGGATGATGCGGCCCTCCGCGGTCGCGTGCAGCGAGACCTTCTCGGTGTGGGCGGTGCCGCCGGTCCATTCGATGTAGCTGGTCAGGCCGCGGCCGTAGAGCAGGCCCTTCTTCTTCGCCGCCTTCTTTCGCGCGGCAAAGCCGTTCCAGTCGGCAAGCTCGGAGGCCCGCTCCATCATGTGCGCGAAGGCACCGGAGTCGTACACCTGGCCGACGGCGTTGGTGTAGGGCAGTTGCGCCGGCTTGATGTAGTTCGCCTTGCGCAGCGTGCGCGGATCCATCCCGATTTTTCGCGCGGCAGCGTCAAAGAGGCGCTCGACAATGAAGACAGCCTCGGGCCGGCCCGCGCCGCGATAGGCGCCGACCGGCGCGGTGTTGGTCATCACCGACTTCACCTCGAAATGCACCAGCGGCAGATCGTAGACGCCGGTCTGCACGAAGGGACCCAGGATCAGCGGAATGATGTTGGCGGTGCCGCTGCAATAGGCGCCGGTGCCGCCGATCGAGCGCACGCGATAGGCCAGCACGCGGCCCTTGGCATCGAGCGCAAGCTCGCCGGTCGAGGTGAGGTCGCGGCCATGGGTGCCGCCGACGAAATCGTCGGTGCGGTCGCCGCGCCAGCGGATCTTCCTGTTCAGCTTGGTGGCGGCATAGGCGACGATGCCGTCTTCGGGATAGAGGCTGGTCTTCTGGCCGAAGCCGCCGCCGATATCACCGACCAGCACGCGGATGCTCTCCTTCGGCCGCTTCAGGATCGCGTCGGCCAGCAGGTCGCGGGTCGAGCCCGGGGTCTGCGACTGCACATGCAGCAGCAGGCGCCCGGTCTTCTTCTCGATCTCGGCAATGGTCGAGCGCGGCTCCATCGCCGACGGCACCAGGCGCTGGCTGACCAGATCGAGCGAAACTGTATGCGCGGCCTTGGCAAAGGCCTCCTCAACCTTGGCGGCATCGCCATAGCTCATGCCGGCGACGATGTTGTCCGGCACCTCTTCCCAGACCGCGGGCGCGCCTGTTTTGATCGCCTCGACGGGATCGACCACCGAGGGCAGCACCTCGTAATCGACGGCGATCGCCTCGGCCGCGGTCTGCGCCAGTACGCGCGAAGTCGCGACCACGGCCGCGACCGCCTCACCGGCAAAGCGCACGATCTCATGCGCCAGCAGGCGCCGCGGCGGCACGCTCATCGGCTTGCCGTCCGGCCGCTTGAAGATCGCAAGCGTCGGCAACGTGCCGATATCGTCCTTGATCAGATCGGCGCCGGTATAGACGGCCTCGACGCCGGCCATCTCCAGCGCCGCCTTGGTATCGATCGATTTGATCTTCGCATGCGCATGCGGCGAGCGCAGCACGTGCAGCCACAGTGCACCGTCCTCCGGCTTGTCGTCGATAAACTGCCCCTTCCCGGTGAGCAGCCGCTGGTCCTCCAGACGCTTGACGGGCTGGCCTGCACCAAAACGCATATTGCCGGGAAGAATGTTCATTCCGAAGTCCTTCGAGATTGCAAAGAATTGGCAGGGGTTTTAGCGGATTTCCGCCGCGAGACAACAGGCCTCGGGGACGAGGCCATGCGCATCAGTTACCAGGAAGTGACCGTCAGCCGAGACTTGTAGGGTGGGCAAAGCGACCCCGTCCACGGTGGCTCAACGAGCGAAGGCGGAAGCGTGCCCACCATGACGAGCACGTCGGGAATGGTGGGCACGTCGCTTGCGCTCCTTTGCCCACAGGATTTCAGCTCAAGTCCCGCAGCGCCGCCTCGATCACGTTGCGCTGCTCGACCGTGAGCGGCGCCTGCGGCGGCACGGGATCGCCGACGTCGTAGCCCTGGAAGGCCAGGCCCGCCTTGATGCAGGCGGCGAGGTTGAAGCGGGCAAAAGCCTCGTTGATCCGCCAGAGCTTGCGCTGCAGGACCATCGCCTCGTCCCAGCGGGTGCGGCGGCAGAGGTTGTAGAGCTCGACGCTCTGGCGCGGGATGATGCAGGCAGGTCCGGCCATCCAGCCCACGCCCCCGATCATCATCACTGCGGCGGGAATATGCGCGGACGCCGCGAACACCTTGATACTGTCGCCGCAGCGATTGATGATCGAGAGCAGCCGCCCGGTATTGGTCGAGGCATCCTTGATGTAGCCGATGCGCGGATGCTCGGCGAGCCGCGCGATGACGTCGAGCGTCAAATCCGAGCGCTGGAAGTTCGGATTGGTGTAGATGACGACGGGAATATCGACGGCATCGGCGATGGCGCGGAAGTAGGATTCGACCTGCGCGTCGCCAACCGGGAAATAGGCCTCCATGATCGCCAGAATGCCGTTGGCACCGCGCTTCTGATAGGCCCTCGCCTGTGCGACCGCATCCGCCGTCGAGGTCGAGGCGACGCCGGCGACCACGGGTACGCGGCCTTGCGCGGCCTCGATCGTGGTCTGTACCACGGTCGCGCGCTGCGCATTGTTGAGATAGGCGAACTCGCCGGTCGATCCCAGCGGCGTCAGCCCGTGCACCCCGGCCTTGATCAGATCGTCGCAGAGCCGGCCCAGTACCTCGGTGCGGATGTGGCCGGCCGGATCGACCGGAGACACCAGATAGGGAAAGACGCCGTGGAAATCAGCCATGCTTCAGCCTCGTCGACGGTGAGACATAGTCGGGATCGTGGGCGAAGGGAAGCGGCGCCCCTGCACGCATGGCTTGCAGCAGCGCGGCGAAATCGGTCCTGGCGCGGAAGCCGAGCAGCCGCTCCGCCCTGGACGGATCGTAGATCCGGCCGATGCTCGCCGGCAGATGCCAGCCGCGTTGCGCGTAGAGGTCGGCGGCTTCCGGGAAGACACGCGCAACGACGCCGGCGGCATCGGATTTCAGCGCCTCGACATCGCCGCGCGAGAATGGCGGCGGCGCGCTGATGATGAAGACCTCAAAACCACGGACCTTCTCCAACGCGACAAGATGCGCTTCCGCTGCATCCTCGACCGTCAGGCGGCGATAGAGCAGCTCATTGGCCTTGAGGTTCTCGCCGCCGACATCATCGATCGTATCGTCATCTTCGGGAAAGAAGCGGCTGGTGCGCAGCACCGCGCAGTTCAGGCCATGCTCCCTGCTGTACAGCCGGCATAGCCCTTCCGCGGCAAGCTTGGTCACGCCATAGATGTTGCGCGGCTCGAGCGGCCCTGCGGTCTCGTCGAGCCAGACGGCGGCATGGCCTTCGCCGTCCCGGATCGCCTGCGAGATCATCAGCGAGGTCGTCGAGGTGAAGACGAAGCGGTCGTGGTGTGCGGCGACCGCGGCCTGCAGCAGATTGAGCGTGCCGGTGACATTCGTGTCGATAAAGGCCTGCGCGGGAAACCGTTCGATGTCCGGCTTGTGCAGCGCCCCGGCGTGGATCACGGCCTCGATGCCGTGGTCGGCGAACACCCGGTCGACCGTGGCGCGATCGGCCACCGAGCCGATCACATCGGTCGCCTCGCCTGCGACCACGTCGAGGCCGGTCACGTCATGACCGGCCTGCCGCAGCCGCGGCGCAAGGAAGCACCCGAGCCAGCCCGACGAGCCCGTCAGCAGCACACGCATCGCGTCAACCGTCGCCGGGACTCAGAACGCCTTGGCGATCGCGGCCCGCGCGTCGCCCTGGATCTGCTTGAGATGATCGGGCCCGCGGAAGCTTTCGGCGTAGATCTTGTAGACGTCCTCGGTGCCCGAGGGACGCGCCGCGAACCAGCCATTGTCGGTCTCGACCTTGATGCCGCCGAACGACTGGTCGTTGCCCGGCGCCTTGGTTCGCACCGCGCGGACCGCGTCTCCCGCGAGCTGCGTCATGTTGAGCTGGTCGGGGCCGAGCGCCTTCAGCGCGTTCTTCTGCTTCGGCGTCGCCGCGACGTCGATGCGCTCATAGTAGGGTACGCCGAGCTCTTTGGTGAGGTCGCTGAACAACTCGCTCGGATCGCGCCCGGTCCTGGCGATGATCTCGGCGGCGAGCAGCCCCAGGATGATGCCGTCCTTGTCCGTCGTCCACACCGAGCCGTCCTGCTTGAGGAAGGACGCGCCGGCGCTTTCTTCGCCTGCGAAACCGAACGTGCCGGTGCCGAGGCCTTCGACGAACCATTTGAAGCCGACCGGCGTCTCCACCAGTTTGCGGCCGAGCTTCCTGGCCACACGGTCGATGATCGAGCTCGAGACGACGGTCTTGCCAATCGCAGCGTCCTTGCGCCAGTGCGGCCGGTGCCCGAACAGATAGAAAATCGCGGTGGCCAGGAAGTGGTTCGGGTTCATCAGCCCGTTCGAGCGGGTGACGATGCCGTGCCGATCGGCGTCGGTGTCATTGGCGAAAGCGACGTCGAATCTGTCGCGCATCTGGATCAGGCTCGCCATCGCGAACGGCGAGGAGCAGTCCATCCGGATCTTGCCGTCCCAATCCGCGGTCATGAAGCGGAAGGTCGGATCGACCGCCGTGTTGACGATGCTGGCCTTGATGCCGTAGCGCGCGATGATCGGCTGCCAGTAATGCACGGCGGCGCCGCCGAGCGGGTCGATGCCGATATTGACGCCGGCCGACTTGATCAGTGCGAGGTCGACCGTGTTGCCGAGATCGGCGACATAGGGCGTGACGTAGTCATGGAGATGCGTCGTCGCGGCCTTCCTGGCGCGATCGAACGGCATCCGTTTGACGGCCTTCATCCCCTCTTCCATGAAGCGGTTGGCGGCCTTCTCGACCACCGAGGTGACGTCGGTGTCGGCGGGGCCCCCATGCGGGGGGTTGTATTTGTAGCCGCCATCGTCGGGCGGATTGTGCGAGGGGGTGATGACGACGCCGTCGGCAAGGCCGGAGCTGCGTCCCTTGTTGTAGCTCAGGATCGCGTGCGAGATGACGGGCGTCGGCGTGTAGCCGCCGTGCTGGTCAATCATGATCTCGACACCGTTGGCGGCGAACACCTCGACCGCGCTCGCCAGCGCCGGCTCGGCCAGCGCATGGGTGTCGATGCCGATGAACAGCGGGCCGGTCAGCCCGGCGTCGCGGCGATAGTCGCAGATCGCCTGCGTGGTCGACAGGATGTGGTCCTCGTTGAAGGAATTCTTCAGCGAGGAGCCGCGATGGCCCGAGGTGCCGAAGGCGACGCGCTGGGTCGGATCAGCGGTGTCGGGCTTGCCCGCGAAATAGGCCGTGACCAGGCGCGGCACGTTGGCGAGAGAGGCGGGATCGACCGGTTTGCCGGCGGCAGGATTTTGTGCAGTCACTGGACCTCTCAAAACCGGAACATGCTGGGAAATCAGCGCGACTTGAGGATGCCTTGGGGTACCATGATGGCTTACTCCCAATCAAGCCAAGGGCATTTCGTTCCTTCATGCCACGAACATGATCCGCAACGCGAGGACCTGAGGCCCTGTCCGGGCCTTACGGCTTGCGCGACTTGATCCAGTCGTCGACCGCGGGTAGCGCACGCGCCCTGAAGTCTGCCGCGATCGCGATCGATTCCGTCGCACGCGCCGTCATCAGGCGGCCGCCGCTGGTCGACTGCGTTGGGGCGAAGTTTGCGAGTTCGGCCGCATGGGCTTCGTCGGTAAAGCCGGACATGAAGTTCGGAACGAACTGGTCGCGGAAGCCGGGCCCCTGCCTGGCGAGCAGCACGTCGAAATGGCTCCGCACGAAATCCCAGGCCAGTTGCAAGTGCTCGCCGGAGAATCCGACCGTGCTGAAGATGCCGGGCACGAGCGTGCCGGGCAATTCATCGGTCAGCGTCAACGCCAATGTCGCGCGCGCGAGGTCAGCGTCGCGCGCCGCCGCGGCGGCATAATAATAGCGCACGCGCTCGTTGACCGCCGTGCTCTTGCGCGCCAAAGCCAGCAGCGTGTCATAGGTGGCGCGATCGGCATCGAGGCCGACGATATGGGTGACGGCATCGCGCAGCGCGTTCGGCAGCGTCTTCGGGTCCTGCAGGAACGCGGCAAACCGCCGTTTCGCCTCGGCCTGCACGGTCTCGTCGCCGAAATCGCCGAGCGCGCGGATCACGCTGGCGCGCAGCAGCGTGATGTCGTCGTCGCCGGAGCCGCTGCCGTCCCAGCCGACCCGGTCGAGCAGCGGGCGCAGCTTGGCGCGCGCATAGGCCTGGATCGCCGGCCGCTCGGCGCGATCCCGCGCCAGCCGGTTGAGATTGGCGAGCGAGGAAATCACCTGCTCCCACACCACGCGGTGATCGCCGATATCGAGCGCATCGACCAGCGCGAGATAGGATGACGGCTCGTCTCGGCCGGCCTGCACCAGCGCCCAACTGTCGCTGACGATGTTGAGGCGGTCGTCGACCGACATCTGCGGCAGCGCCTTCAGCAACGCGGCACGGCTGCCCGAACCGTAGTCCACGCGAAAATAGCCGATGTCGCCGAGATTGACCTTGTAGGCCTCGCCGCAAGTTCCCGCTGGAATCTCCGCGCTGCCTTGCAGCAGCATTTCCTCCGGCGGCTTGCCGACCACCGGCCCGACCGCGGCGGGAATCTGCCATTTGTGCACCGGCAACGCCGAGACGTCGACATTGCGCGGCGCGATGATGAAACGATCCTGCCGGAGCGAGAGGATTTGGTCGTCGCCGTTGCACCTCGTCTCGGCGACGATCAGCGGCACGCCCTCCTGCTCGGTGAACGACGCGGCAATGCCGGTGATCGGCTTGCCGGCGGCCGCCTCCAGCGCCTGCCAGAGATCGGCGGTCGTGCTGTTGCCGTAGGCGTGCGCGGCCATGTATTTGCGGATGCCGTGGCGGAACGCCTGCTCGCCAAGGTAAGTCTCGAGCATCCGGATGAACGCCTGGCCCTTGTTGTAGGTGATGGCGTCGAAGGCGATGGTCGCCTCGCTGTGATCGGCGACCGGCTGCTGGATCGGATGCGAGGTCCGCCGCGCGTCCAGGCTCATGGCGAACTGCTTGCCGCCATAGGCGCTGCGCCAACCCTGCCATTGCGGATTGAACTGATCCGACGCCTTGGTCGCCATCCAGCTGGCAAAACCCTCGTTGAGCCAGAGATTGTCCCACCAGCCCATGGTGACGAGATCGCCGAACCACATATGCGCCATCTCGTGGGCGATGATGCCGAAGATGCCGCGCCGCGCCGAGTCGGCGTTGACGGCGGGATCGAACAGCAGCCGGCTCTCGAAGAAGGTGATACCGCCCCAGTTCTCCATCGCGCCGCCGAAGCCACCGGGCACCGCGATCAGGTCGAGCTTTGGCAGCGGATATTTCACGCCGAAATAGTCGTTGTAATAGGCCAGCAGTCTTGCCGCGCTGTCGAGCGCGTAGCGGCCCTGCCCGCTCTTGCCAACCGTTGTCACCACGCCAATGGTCACACCATCGGCGTCCACGGTCTGCCGCTCCAGCTCGCCGATGGTGAGCACGAACAGATAGCTCGACATCTTCGGCGTCGGCGCGAATGTGACCTTCTTCAGATTGTCCGCCACCGGCTCCTCGGTGGTGACGGGCATGTTGCCAACCGCCATCAGGTTGCGCGGGATCGTGACCTCTAGCGCGAAGCTTGCCTTGAACGCCGGCTCGTCAAAGCACGGGAAAATCCGCCGCGCGTCGGCAGGCTCGAGCTTGCTCGAGATCAGCCGCTTGAGGCCGGCTTCCGTCGGGTAGTCGACGATGAACAGGCCGGTGCCGAACTTGTTGATCTGGGCGGTGAAGGCGATGCGGAGCTTGTGCGGGCCCACGGCGAGCGGCTTCGGAAATGTCAGCGTCGCGGTCTGCGCGGCAGCATCGAGCGTCACGTCCGCCTGCTGTGCGCCATCATCGACGGTCGCGGAGGCAAAGCTTGTGCTGATCGCGTTCAGCGTCACCTGCGCGGTCGGTTCGCGCACCTCGACATCGACGATTTCGACGCCGGGCAACGCAAGCGTCGAGAAATCCGGCGTGAGCTCGACCGCATAGTGAACGGGGATCACGGTCTTCGGCAGCTTACCGGGCGTGGTGTCGAAGGAATAGATCGGCTCAGCCTGCGCGCCGAGCACCATCAACAGTGTCAGGACGACCGACGCTCCGAGACGACGGAGATGAGTTGACAGGGTCATGAACTGCGGCTCGCGGGAGACATTGCTGAGATGGCCGTCTACGGCCCGGGTGCGGACCATGCGAGCCGAAATCTAGGCGAGAAACCGCCGCAGCGATACTGACAACTACGCGACCCGCGAGGCGTCGCGCACGGTCGCTTCGGCGTCCAGCTTGACCGCATGGCGGATCAGGAAGTCATCGAACTTGGCAAAGGGCAGCGGCGGCGACACCAGATAGCCCTGGCCGTCCTCGACGCCGCAGGCGAGCAGCGCCTGACGCTGCTCGACCGTCTCGATGCCTTCGGCGATCACGGTCATCTTCAGCTTGGCGGCGAGTCGCACCAGCATTTCCACAATGGTGGCGGCCGGGCCGTCCTGGGCGATGGTGTCGACAAAGAACTTGTCGATCTTCATCGTGTTGACGCCGAGCCGCTTGATCTGCGACAGGCCGCTGTGGCCGACGCCGACGTCATCCATCGCGACCCTGAAGCCGTACTCGCGCAATTCCTCGACGATGGTCGCCGCCTTTTCCAGATCCGCGAATGCCTCGCGCTCGGTCACCTCGAGCACAATCTGCCGCGCGGCCACGCCGCCGTCGCGGACCTCGCTGCGCAGGCGGTCGACAAAGCCCTCGCTCACCAGATGCCGCGGGGTGATGTTGATCGACATCTTGAAGTATTTGTCGTCAGTCATCCGCGGGCGCAGCACCTTCAGCGCCTCGCCGAGGATTTGCCAGGTGATCGCCTCGATCCGCCCCGAGGATTCCGCAAGCGGGATGAAGTTCATCGGCGGCGTGATGCTGCCGTCGGCGTGCACCCAGCGCGCCAGCACCTCGCAGCCCTTGATCTCGCCGGAGCGCAGATCGAAGGTCGGCTGGAAATAGGGCTTGAACTCGCGGCGCGCGAGCCCGCGATCGATGTCGGCGATCGGACCTTCCAGCTGCCGGACCGTGCGCGTCAGCAGCAGGCCGAACACGAGGCCAAGGCCAACCGCGATCAGCATCACCGGCCAATAGCCATCCCTGTTCCACGACTGCAGCGCCTGCGGCGCCACCCGCACGGTCGCATGCAGGGGATAGCGATGCGACGTGGCGCTGAACGCCACGAGATCGGGCACATCGAGGCCCGCGGCCGGCGCGAAGCGGCCGATGTCGGCGCCGCGCTCGAGGCGGACCATCACCTCGCCATGGTCGCGCAACTCCGCCGGCAGGATGTCGAACAGCGAGGCGCTGACGCCGAGAATGGCAACCAGCGAATTTGTGTCGTCGATGTCCTTGAGCACGCCGAGCGCGACGCCGTTGATCTGGTCGACGCGGAACAGCATCGGACCGCGATCGCCGGTGCGCAGCATGTCCGTGCGCTTGACCCACTCATTGTCGAATTCGAGCGTCTCGGAATAGGCCGAGCAGATCACCGAGCCTTCGCGGGTGACGAGCCGGATGTCCTTGACCGCCGAGCGCTGATAGACCTGAAGGCGGACCGCCTGCAGCGACGCCGAGTTGCAGTTCATCGGGCCGCGCCGCATCACGTCGTCGAGGGTCGCCACGCCGAAATCGACCGCGACCTCGGAACGGCGGAGCGCGATGTTGGCGAGTTCCTCGAGCTGCCTGGTCTGCTGCCTGTTGATGGCGCCGGTCGCAATGAAATGCCCACCGGTCGCGAACACGGCAAGGCTCACCGCGACCATCGCCAGCTTCGTCAAAAAGGGCCGCCGCAACTTCATCGAAGCACGCACCATCCAGGCAATCGTCCGACCCTAGGCCGAAGCCGCTAAGATTCAGTTGAAGACCGGGGTTCCACCAACGATCGTTGGCGGGGCGTTAACTCCGCGATTTGTCACGGGAATTGTGTCGCAGACCGGCATGGTCATGCGGCGGTTGCCCGGCGATGGGATGAAAGGTTAACCTCAGCTAACCATTTCTCATTGCCGTCTCTATCCCCTGATGATCGGCGTATTCACAGCCAGAGTCCTGATGACCCTCGGCCTCGTTGCCGTCCTGACGCCGGCCCTTGCAACCGATGATCCCGATGACGCGCCGCTGCAGCTCGCTTTGCCTGTCACAACGGACCCCGCGATGATCCAGTGCCGCCAGGTCGACACGCTAGGACCAACAGAGCTGACCTTCCTGCCGATGCACCGGACCTTCCATGACGATTTCGATGCGCATCCGCTCTCGACCGGCCGCTGGGTCCCGCATTACGCCGGCGGCGCGGCCTGGCCGGAGGCGCGCTATTGGGGCGGCGACGGCTCCGACTTCAAGCGCAAGACCTCGGCCAATGGCGAGCAGCAGATCTATGTCGACCCGCGCTATGCCGGCCGCGGCACCACGCCGCTCGGGCTTGACCCGTTCCGGGTCGAGAACGGCGTGCTGTCGATCACCGCGAGCCGCACGCCGCCCGAGCTGAAGGCCGTGCTGTTCAACAACGAGTACACCTCGGGCATCCTGACCACCCAGGGCACCTTCGCGCAGAAATACGGCTACTTCGAAATCCGCGCAAAAATCCCGATCGGCACCGGCGTGTGGCCGGCGTTCTGGCTGCTCGCCGATGACGGCGGCTGGCCGCCGGAGATCGACACGGTGGAAGGCCGCGGACAGCGGCCCGGCGATCTCGTGATGACGACGCATTGGCGGATCCCGGCGACCGGCCGCATCGAACATTGCGGCTTCGATTTCACCGTGCCCGGTGCTGAGGCCGACTTCCACAATTACGGAGTGCTGTGGGAGCCGGACCGGCTGATCTATTTCATCGACCGCAAGCCGGTGTCGGATATCCGGGTCCCGATCGGCTTCGACGATCCCATGTACATGATCGTCAACCTGGCGATGGGCTCGAAGTTCTTCGGCGGCGTCGGCTTCGTCGACGGGGAATCGCCCGTCACCGTCGCCTTCGAGATCGACCGCATTTCCGCCTATCAGCTCGATGTGTCCCCCATGGGAGTTAGCAATGTTCGGTAAGTTCTCGCGCCGGCAGTTCGCGCGGATGGCAGGCCTCTCCGCGCTCGGCCTGTCGGCGCCGGCAGGTGCAGCAGACGCGCCGCAGGCAAACAGCACGTCGCCCGGCACGCTGCAGTTTCCCGACGGCTTCCTGTGGGGCACCGCGACCTCGTCCTACCAGATCGAAGGCGCGGTCGATGAGGACGGCCGCGGCAAATCGATCTGGGATACATTCAGCCATACGCCGGGCAAGATCGAGGACGGCACCACCGGCGACCGCGCCAATGATCACTATCATCGCTACAAGGAGGACGTCCGCCTCATCAAGGACCTTGGCGTCAAGGCCTATCGCTTCTCGATCGCATGGCCGCGGGTGTTTCCCGACGGCACGGGATCGCCGAACCCGAAGGGGCTCGATTTTTACAATCGCCTGGTCGATGAGCTCCTCGCCAACGGCATCGAGCCCTACGCCACGCTCTATCACTGGGACCTGCCGCAGGCGCTGCAGGACCGCGTCGGCGGCTGGCGATCCAGCGAGACGTCCAAGGCGTTCGGCGAGTATGCCGGCTATGTGGCGGAGCGGCTGACCGACCGGGTGAAGAACATCTTCACCCTCAACGAGGTCGGACGTTTCCTGCCCTTCGGCTACGAGCTCGGCATCGATGCGCCCGGGCTGACGCTGCCGATCGGCGAGGTCAATCAGGCCCGGCACCACGTCGCGCTTGCCCACGGCCTCGCCGTGCAGGCGATCCGCGCCAAGGGCCGCCCCGGCACCCGCGTCGGCCCGGCCGAGAACATCACCGCCTGCGTGCCCGCGATCAACACGCCGGAGAACATCCGCGCTACCGAGATCGCGACCCGCGAATTCAATTCGAGCTTCCTCGGCGTCGTGCTCGAGGGCCAATACACCGAGGGCTACCTCGCATATGCTGGCGCCAATGCGCCGAAATTCACCGCGGAGGAGCTGAAGATCATCTCGACGCCGGTCGATTTCGTCGGACTGAACATCTACGCGCCGCAGTTCTATATCGTCGCGACCGAGCAGAAGCCGGGCTGGAAACCGCTGCCGATGCCGGCGTCGTTCCCGCACATGAATTCCGAATGGCTGCGGATCGCGCCCGAGGTGATCTACTGGACGCCGCGCATCGCCGCAAAGCTCTGGAACATCAAGAGCATCTATATCAGCGAGAACGGCACGTCCTCGGAAGACAAGATCCGCACCGACGGCCAGATCTACGATCTCGACCGCATCAGTTTTCTGCGCAACTACCTTGCGCAATTGCAGCGCGCGACCGCCGAGGGCGTGCCGGTCCACGGCTACTTCCTGTGGAGCCTGATGGACAATTTCGAATGGATCTTCGGCTATGAAAAGCGCTTCGGCCTCTATCGGGTCGACTTCGAAACGCAGGCACGCGTGCCGAAGCTGAGCGCGGCGTTCTATCGCGATCTCGTCGCGCGCAACGCGATCGGGGTGTGAGTCTACCCGGCCTCCGGCCGTGCGCCGGACCAGGCGCGCGTGAGCAGCGCGCGGATCGCATCCTGCTCGACGGGCCGCGGATTCCAGTAGGGGTTCTTGACCGCCAGCGCCGCAGCCTTGTCGATGCCGTCCTCGGGCATGCCGATCTCGGCGAGCGAGCGCGGCGCGCCGAGCTTCGCGGACAGTTCGAACAGTCCGTCGGCCGCGCCGGGCGACCTGAGCGCGCGCGCCGCACGGCCGAGCGCCTCGCGCGCGGCTGATGTGTTGTAGGCAATGGTGTGCGGCAGCAGCACCGCATGGGTCTCGGCATGCGGGAGGTCGAACAGCGCGCCGACGGTGTGGCAGAGCTTGTGATGCAGCGCCATGCCGACGGTGCCGAGGCAGACGCCACACAGCCAGGCGCCATACAGCGCGTCCGACCGCACATCGACGTCGCACGGACGCGCCATCACCTCGGGCAGCGCCGAGGCGAGCTTGGCGATCGCCTCCTCCGCCATCAGCGCGGTGATCGGATTGCCGTCGCGCGCATAGAGCGCCTCGGCGGCATGCGCGATCGCGTTGAGGCCAGAGATCGCCGAGAACCTTGTCGGCATCGAGAGCGTGAGGTTGACGTCGTAAATTACGGTCTCGGGCAGGATTTTGGGCGACGACTGCGTGGTCTTGACGCCATCGACGGTCTCGCCGAGCACCGGCGTCATCTCGGAGCCCGCGTAGCTCGACGGCATCACCAGTTGCGGCAGGTCGGTGCGCAATGCGATCGCCTTGCCGAGCCCGACCGCCGCACCCGCGCCGATCGCGACCACGCCATCGGGCTTCAGGTCGCGCACGACCTGCATCGCCTGCTCCGTCACCGCAACCGGCGTATGCACGATCGCGCCGTCGAACAATCCGGCCATGCGGCCGCCGGTCAGCGCGGCGATATCGCCGAGCTCCGCCTGCTGCCGCCGCGTCGCCAGCACCAGCGCGCGCTTGATGCCGAGCTTGTCCAGCTCGTCCGGAAGGCCCTTGATCGTGCCGGTGCCGAACACGACCCGCATCGGGCTGGTCTGGTAGATAAAGGGCTGCGGCATGGCGGTTCCTGCGTAGCGTTCCGGCAGGACCATGGCCTGCCGAATGCGCGGTTGGCAAATCACCTTTCTCTCAAGGCTATCAATATTGGCCCTGCGGCGGCAGCCCGAGCGCCATCTGGCCGTACATGGTGCCGACCGCATCCCAGTTCATGCTGATATGACGGCCGACCGCATTGGCGTCACGCCAGGCGCGCTGCACCGGGTTGGCCAGATCGAGGCCCGCGCCGCCGGTCGAGGCGTTCAACGCTTCCGCCGCGCGGATCGCAAGGCTGACCGCAAACGATTGGCCGCGGCGGCTGACGATGCGATCCTCGATCGACACTGTCTCGCCACGGCGCACGGTCGCGGTACGATCGCGCAAGTCACGCAGCAGCAGCTCGCGCGCTGCGTCCGCGGACGCAGCCGCCTCGGCGACCCTGAGCTGGATGGTCGGAAACTCGGCCATACGGTTGTTGTGGCCTGCGACCGCGCCGCGGGTAACCCGCTTGCTGGTCCGCGCCAGATAGTCGTCGAGCGCGCCGGCCGCGGCACCGACCGCGGTCGAGGCCAGGCAGGACGGGATGTTGCACAGCATCGGCACCGAGAAGGCAGGATTGTCGGCGTGGAGCACGGCGCCCGGCGTCTTGCCGCTGGTGGTCTCCGCGAAGGTCAGCACGCGATGCGCGGGCACCAGCACGTCGTTCAGCACCAGCGTCTTGCTGCCGGTGCCGGCGAGCCCGACCACATTCCAGGTGTCGTCGATCACATAGTCAGTTGACGGCACCAGCAGGAAGGCCGGCGTGAGCGGACCGTCTTCAGCCTCGGCCGGCAGTAGCGCGGCGCACAGCGACCATTGCGCGTTGTCGCAGCCGCTCGCGAACGACCAGCGCCCGCTGAGCCGATAGCCGCCGTCCGCTTTGATCGCCTTGCAGGCCGGCGCGTAGGAGCCGCACGCCACCGCATCCGGATTTAAGTCCCAGACATCGCGCTGCGCCTGCTCGGGGAAGCTCGCGATCAGCCATTGATGCGCGGCGAGCAGGCCTGCGACCCACGCAGTCGACGCGCAGGATTTGGCGAGCTCGATGTTGAGATCGACCAGCACGTCGAAATCGTGCTCGTAGCCGCCGAACCGCGCCGGCTTGACGATGTCGAAATAACCGATCGCGCGGAGTGCATCGATGTTCTCCACGGGCACGCGGCGGCTCTGCTCGGTGGCGTGCGCGCGCGTCGCGATCTCCGGCCGAACGCCGGCGAGACGAAGTTTCAGCGCCGCGAGATCGGGCCGCGACGGCCAGGCCTGCTCCTTGCGCTGGATGGCGATGCTCATGGTGTCCTCCTCCTCTCAAGTTTGTTGCGGTCAGTGATTGGCGGCGCAGGATTGCGCGGCGCCGTCACGCGCGACGGAGACGCAGTAGGTCGCATCCTGGTAGATCAGCGGCGCGATCGGATCGCGAAGCTTCACGGCCGCGGCCTCGCCGATGAAGATGGTGTGGGTGCCGTAGGGGACGGCCGCGACCTTGCGGCAGAAGATGTTGATCTGGGCGTCGTCGAGATAGCTCACGCCGTCTTCGGACGTGAGCCAACGACCGTGATCGAAGCGCAGCTCCGGCGCGACCGCGCCGCTGAAGGCGGATGACAGCTCCACCTGGTCGCTGCGCAGCACGTTGACGCAGAAATGGCGGCCGACCGACATGATGTCGTGCAGCAGCGTCGCGCGGTTGATGCAGACGATCAGCGACGGCGGATCGAGCGACAGCGAGGTGACCGCGGTCGCGGTCATGCCATGGCGGCGGGATTGGTCGGCGGAGGTGATCACCGACACCGCGGCGGGAAAGCGCCGCATCGCGAGCTTGAAGGAAGCCCGCACATCCTCAGACGTCGTCGACATCGCGATCTCCTTCCCTCGTTGATCTTTACTTTCACGAACAATATTTGCATTTGCAAATGAAAGTCAACAGAAATTTGCAAATGCAAATATCCGTTGGATCGGCGGATGTGAATCGGCTAGTGTCGGCGTGCAAAAGTTGCGCAAAGACAGGTTGCAAACACTTGTACCAGCTGACCAATTCCCTCCCCTATCTGCTCAACCGGGTCGGCGTGAGGATGGGCGAATTGTTCTCGCGGCGGATCGCCGGCTACGACGTCACGCTGCCGATGTATCGCGTCATGGCGGCGCTGTGGGAGCAAGGCGACCAGCGCCTCGGCGATCTCGCAGGCATGACCTCGATCGAGATGTCGACGCTGTCGCGGCTGATCGGGACCATGAAACGCAAGGGCCTGGTGTCGCGCACGCGGCTCAAGGACAATGCGCGGACAGTCGCGATCAACCTCACCGCCAAGGGCAAGAGCCTGGTCGAGGAGCTGATCCCGATTGCCGTGCATTTCGAGACGGTCGCGGTGCGCGAGTTCACGACGAAAGGCGTCACCGATCTGAAGACAACGCTGGCGGAAATCTATGTCAGTCTCGGGACGCTCGAGCCCGAGATCGCCGAAGCCGAGGCGCAACGCCGCGCGAGCAAGCGCCAGGCGTGACGCGCCGTGTCAGACGCCGCGGCGCCAATCCCGCGGCGTGCAGCCGAAGCGTTGCTTGAAGCGCCGGGCGAAATGCGAGAGGTCGGCAAAGCCCCAATCGAACGCCATGTCGCCGATCGCACGTCCCGCCATCGCAGGATCCCGCAAGTCGCGCGCCACGCCCTCGAGGCGGCGCTCCATCACATAACAGGCAAATGTCGTGCCGGCGCGCTCGAACAGCTTGTGGACGTAACGCTCGCTGATGCGCACCGAGCTAGCGACAGCAGCAGCGGTGAGGCCCGGCTCACGCAGTCTGCGATGGACCGCACGGCGCAACGCCAGCCAGGTCGCATCGACGAGGCCTGCGACCTCAGCCGTTCGCGCGCGGCTACCGCGCGACAGGCTGAGCGCCACCAGATCGAGCAGCACGCCGAACAGGCGCACGTTCTCCTCTTCCGGTGCAGTCAGCGCCGACGAATTCAGCGCATGCGCCGTCTCGGCAATGAGATGGCCGACCACGGGATCGTCAGATACGCGCGTCGGCATGACATCGAATGACGGCGGCAGCCGGTCGTGTAGCGCCTGCGCGGGCACCCAGAAGGAAGCCACCTGAAACTTCGGTCCACGATCATGGAGCAGCGAGAGCGGCCTTGAGCTGTCGCAAATCCCGACCTGACCATATGACAGGCTGACGTCGCGCCCGGACTGCACGAGGCGGCAGCGACCGGCCAACTCAAGGTTGAGGTAGTAGCAGCTCTCGTCCGACGACGCGATATCAGCAGCCGAGCGACGCACGATGTGTTCGGGGAAGGTCACGCGGTTGACCGCACCCTGGCCCATTCGTATCGCCTCGACTCTGGCGGCAAAGCGCGGTTCAGCGGGCGGCTCCGGCGTCAGCTTCATGAACGCCTGACAAATCGCCTCGCGGTAATAGGCGAACTGTTCGCCCGGCCGTACATCCTCGGTATCCCAAGCGAGGCTCTGCGGGCGAGCCAAGGAAGCGATTTGCTGCATGAGTTCACTCCCAGACCAGTTTGGTTCGCCCTCAGCCAAGCGCCGATAGCGCGGCCGCCGCAATATCCCCGGCCGAACAATGAACGCCGCACCTCCCCCTGCCGGCTGGAGCAAGCGGCCGATCTAATCAAACCCCTTCAGGAGGCACAATATGTCGACTTACGTTCTCGTCCACGGCGCCTGGCATACCGGGGCGGAGTTTGAGCCGGTTGCTGCGGTCATCCGCAAGGCAGGCCATGAGGTCCATACGCCGACCATCAAGGGCAATCGCCCCGGCGACAAGAAAGACACCGGGCTCGATGAAGCGATCCAGTCCATCGTCGAATATCTCGCCGAGAAAAATCTGAAGGACGTCGTGCTGGTCGGCCACAGCTATGGCGGCATGATCATCACCGGCGTCGCCGACCGCGCCGCCGAGCGCATCCGCCGGCTGGTCTACTGGAATGCGTTCGTGCCTGACAATGGCGAGAGCCTCAACGACATGGTGCCGCCGCAATATGTCGGGCTGTTCGACGCGATCCATGCCGAGCGCGGCGACGGCTCGGTGGTGCTGCCGTTCCCGATCTGGCGCGAGGCCTTCATCAATGACGGCGATCTCGAGACCGCGCAGCGCGCCTACGACGTGCTCAATCCGCACCCGCTGAAGACGTTTCAGGACAAGATCGTGCTGAAGACCAACCCGGCGGAAATGCAGATTGCAAAGTCTTACGTCAACTGCACCGAGGACACGGCGCTCCCGCACGGCCTGCCCTGGCATCCGCGGCTGTCGCAGAAGCTCGGGCTGTACCGCCTGGTCCAGATACCGGGCAGCCACGAACTCTGCTTCACCAATCCGCAGCGGCTGGCGCAGGCTTTCATGGACGCCGGGCGGGATTAGAAGACGACGAAGCTTAGATAGACGGGCTCGGTTTCGTTTCACCTCTCCCCGACGGGGAGAGGTCGATTTGCGCAGCAAATCGGGTGAGGGGCCGCGGCTCCAACGAGGGACCGGAATCCCTCACCCGGCGCTGCGCGCCGACCTCTCCCAAAGGAGAGGTGAACCATGCGGCACCCCCCGACTTCCCAGCTCACATCGGCAGACCGGCGGTGGATGCCACCGCCGTCATCACGCCGCGGATTTCGGCGAGCCCCTTCAGGCGCCCGATCAGGGGATAGCCTGGATGGGTGCCGCGGCCGATGTCGTCGCACAGCTCGTGGCCGTGGTCGGGGCGGAACGGAATCCGCCAGTTCGCTTTGCCGGCCTGCTTGCGGCGGGCCTGCTCCTTGAGCAGCGTGGTGACGACCGCGACCATGTCGACGTCGCCGCCGAGATGATCGGCCTCCATGAAGGAGCCGTCAGCATTCTTGGTGACGTTGCGCAGGTGAGCGAAGCGGATATGCGGCGCGAAGCGCGCGGCCATCGCGGGCACGTCGTTCTGCGCGCCGGCGCCCAGCGCGCCGGTGCAGAAGGTGATGCCGTTCGCCACCGACGGACAGGCATCGACGATGAACTGCAGATCATCCGCAGATGACACCACGCGAGGCAGTCCGAACAGGTCGCGCGGCGGGTCATCGGGATGGACGCACAGGCTGACGCCGGCTTCCTCCGCCGCCGGCACCACCTCGCGCAGGAAGCGCGCATAGTTGGCGCGCAGCGCGGCGTGATCGATGCCGTGGTAACGATCGAGCATGCGGCGCAATCCGGGCACGTCATAGCGATCGTAGGCGCCGGGCAGGCCGGCCATGATGGTCGCGAGCAGGCGATCCTTGTCGGACTGTGAGGCGCGCGCGACCCAAGCCTTGGCGCGGCGGAGCACGTCCTCGGAATGATCGGCCTCGGCGCCCGGCCGCTCCAGGATGTAGCAATCGAACGCGGCAAAGGCGTCGGCGTTAAAGCGCAGCGCGGTGCCGCCGCCGGGCAGGCGGAACGCGAGCTCGGTGCGGGTCCAGTCGAGCACGGCCATGAAATTGTAACAGATCGTGGTGACGCCGCAGGCCGCGAGGTTGCGGATCGACTGCCGGTAATTGTCGAACAGGGCTGCGAGATCGCCCTCGCCGAGCTTGATCGCCTCCGCCACCGGCAGGCTCTCGACCACGCTCCAGCGCAGGCCGAGCTCAGCATCATCAGCGATCATGTCGCGCCGCTTGCTGATCTCGTCGACGCTCCACACCACGCCATAGGGGATGTGGTGCAGGGCCGTGACGATGCCGGAGGCTCCCGCCTGGCGGATTTGCGGCAGACGCACCGCGTCATCGGGACCGAACCAGCGCCAAGTCTGTTCCATTGTTTTTCTCTCGTGAGTTCGAAGCAGCAGAGTCTATTGCTTGCGGCGCGGCCGGCGTTTCACCGCGATCTGCGCGGCGTGTTCTTCCTGGCGGGCGAAGATGCCCTCGGCGCGGCGAAACACCTCGCGCAGATGCCGGCGCATCGCGGCCACCGCGCTCGCCTCGTTGCATTCGGCGAGGCCATTGAGAATC
Organism: Bradyrhizobium jicamae; assembly: GCF_018130695.1. Taxonomy (GTDB): domain Bacteria; phylum Pseudomonadota; class Alphaproteobacteria; order Rhizobiales; family Xanthobacteraceae; genus Bradyrhizobium; species Bradyrhizobium jicamae_B. The sequence continues at coordinate 96,152 of NZ_JAFCJX010000027.1, forward strand.
TCGCGGTGCTGCTCGATCAGCAGCGGGATATGCCCGGCGTCCTCTTGCAGCGTGAGGTGACGGACGCGGTCGAAATGGATCTTGGTCTGGCGGATCACCTGCCAGACATCCTCGTGCTGGCTGATCTTGGCGATGGCGTGATGAAATTCTTCGTCGGTGGCATAGAACTCGGCGGATGTCGCCGCTTTCTCCTGCCGCTCGATGATGTCGTTGAGCTCGCGCAGCGAGGTCGCATCGATGAAGCGCACGGCTTCCGCAACCAGCGCACATTCCAGATGCTCGCGGATGAACTGGGCATGGCGGAACGCCTCGCGCGAGATCGGCGCGACGAAACTGCCGCTCTGCGGGTAGATGCGAACGAGGTCGGCATCGGCGAGCTTGATCAGCGCCTCGCGCACCGGCGTGCGGCTGACGCCGAGCCGCTCACAGAGATCGAGTTCGGCCATCGGCGTGCCCGGCGGCAGCGCACCGCTGACGATATCGTCGCGCAGCCGCTCATAGACCTGATCGGCAAGCCGCCGGCCGGAGCGTCCCGCCTCTTCATTGCTCGACCGCGGCGTATCAGCCTCCATTCCGGGCGGACCGCTGCGGTCCGCCTCCGGCCGTATCGTAGCGGGTGCGCCGTTCCGGATCATAGGAAACCGATCGATATCCACGGAATGAAGATGATCAGCAGCAGTGCGACGACGAGCGCGGCGAGATGCGGCCAGACGTGGCGAATCACGTCATCCGGCGAGACGCGCCCGATGGCGCAGGCGAGATAGAAGCCGACGCCGAACGGCGGCGTGAACAGGCCGAGGCCCATCGAGAACACCGCGATGATGGCGTAATGCACCTCGTTGACGCCCATCACCTTGGCGATCGGGAACAGCAAGGGGCCGAACAGCACGATCGCCGGCACGCCCTCGAGCACGCTGCCGAGCACGACAAAGGCAAAGGCCGAGATCGCGAGGAAGCCCCACTTCCCGCCGGGCACGCCGACCATGAGATCGACCAGCTGCTGGGAGAAGCCGGATTGCGTCAGCGCCCAGGCCATGCCGGTCGCCGCCCCGACCACCAGCAGGATGGCGCCGGACAGCGAGGCCGTCTCGACCAGGATCGGATAGACCCTGCGCCAGTCGAAGCAGCGATAGAAGAACATGCCGACCAGGATGGTGTAGACGACGCCGATGGTCGCGACCTCGGTCGCGGTCGCAACACCCTCGACCACCGCCGAACGGATCACGATCGGCAGGCCGAGCCCGGGCAGCGCGACGGCGAAGAGTTTCAGCTTGGTCCTGGCGTCGAACCGCTTGACCGCGCTCATGTCCTCCTTACGGGTCTGCATGAACACGACGACGGCGAGCGCGATCATGCCGACGACTGCCGGCAGCAAGCCGCCGGTGAACAGCGCGGCAATCGACACGCCCGTGACCGAGCCGACCGTGATCAGCACGATCGACGGCGGAATCGTCTCCGACATCACGGCGGAGGCCGAGAGCAGCGAGACCAGGTCGCCTTCGGAAGCACCGCGCTTCTTCATCTCCGGAAACAGCGCCGGCGCGATCGCCGCCATGTCGGCGGCCTTGGCACCGGAGATGCCGGAGACGAGATACATCGCACCCAGCAGCACATATTGCAGGCCGCCGCGCAGATGGCCGATCAGCGACACCAGGAAGTTGATCATCGCACGTGCCAGGCCGGCGAGCTCAATCAGCGCGCCGAGCAGCACGAACATCGGCACCGCCAGCAGCACCATATGCGACATGCCTTCGCTGACGCGGCCAGGCACGATCGAAACCGGGATCGTGGTGCTGAATTTGAGATAGGCGACTGTCGCCAGCAGGAAGGAGAAGGCAATCGGCATGCCGATCACCATCGAGAGTGCGACGAGGCCGAAGAAGAAGATCAGCAGATTGTAATTGCCGAGATCCTCCAGCGTCGGGGACGCGAAGTGGAATGCGCCGCCGACGGCTGCGACCAGCGCCAGCGAGCCGCAGATTTGCGCCAGCGTCGCATGCTGGATCAGCTTGTCGACCGCGGTCATCAGCATCAGCAGCACGCCGACCAGGATCGCAGCCTCGCGCCAGGCCTCGCTGATCTCCAGCACCGGCATGTTGCTGATCAGGCGACTTTCGACATGCTCCCAGGTCGGCATGATCAATCCGACCAGCACGGTGCAGACCAGCATCAGCCCGAGTGCATCGACCCGCGCGCGCGCTGCGGGGGAGAGATTGCGCACGAAGGCAGTCAGGCGCATATGCTCGCCGCGGCGCAGCGCCACCACCGAGCCCAGCACCGCCAGCCAGACGAACAGCACGGTGGCGAGTTCGTCGGACCAAACCAGCGGCGCGCCGAACACGTAGCGCGCGGTGGTCGCGGCGCCCAGCAGCACGACTTCGGCAACGACGATCGCGGCTGCAGCCGCTTCGACGGTGCGGCCGAGCATGCGGTCGAACCGCGCGAATGCGCCGCTCGCGGGCGCCTCTGTCTCAGCGGTCATTTCCATGGCGTAAAACTCCGTGGCCGCGTGAACTTGCGCATTTCTCCGACCGCGGACGGCGGTCGGAGTCGTTGGCAATGCTTAAAGGCCTAGAGCTGGCCGACGGATTTTTCGAGCAGCGCCCAGGCGTCCGCACCGAACTTGGACTTCCACTCGGTGTAGAAGCCGCCGGCGCGCAGCGCGTCGCGGAACGGTTTGGTGTCGACCTTGTTGAAGGTGACGCCGGCGGCCTGCATCTCCTTGGCCGCCTTCTCGTTGAACTCCTGGATGTCCTGCCGTTGCTTGGTGGCGGCATCGGAGAGCGCCGCGGTGACGGTGGTGCGCACGTCCTGTGGCAGCGAATTCCAGCGGATCGCGTTGGCGAAAATGTAGTGCCCGTCCCAGATGTGGCCGGACAGCGAGACGTATTTCTGCACCTCGTACAGCTTCGCGCTCTGGATCAACGCCAGCGGATTCTCCTGGCCGTCGACGACGTGGGTCTGTAGCGCGGCATAGAGCTCGCCGAAATTGATCGGCGTTGGCGCAGCGCCAAGCGTCTTGAACAGCGTGACCCACAGTGGATTGCCGGGCACGCGGATCTTGAAGCCCTTGAGATCGTCGGGCGTCACGATCGGCTTGGCGCTGGCGGTGATGTTGCGATAGCCGTTGTCGAGCACCTTCGGCATCACGTGCAGGCCGACCTTGCCGAACTGCTCGCGGACGTAATTGCCGAGATCGCCGTCCATGGCGGACCAGACCTTGTCGTAGCTCTCGAAGGCGAAGGCGACCGCGTTGATGCCACCGACCGGCACCACCGTCTGGTTCACGCCCGAGGTCGACATGAAGTCGAGCGCGCCGGAGCGCGTCTGGGTGAACATGTCGGGTTCGCTGCCGAGCTGGCTGTTCGGATAGACCTGCAGGTCAACCAGGCCGTTGGTCTGTTTCTTGATCGCTTCAGAGGCTTCGATGATCCGCAGCACGCCGGGATGGCTGGCGGGAAACGCGGTGCCGTAGCGCAGGCGGTATTTCGCGGATTGCGCCGATGCGCGCTGGAACGGCAGCGCGGCGGCGCCTGCGGCCAGCGTCGTGCCCAGGAATGCGCGGCGAGAAATCGTCATTGCAAAATCCTCCCTTTTGATCACCAGACGGCTCTTTTCGAGCTTTCTTGTATCCTTGATGAAAACTTACGGGATACCAGAAGAAAATGCAAGAGGGCAACAGAAATCGCATTATATCTAGATAAATCAATGTGATATATCGAATCTCGAAGCTCTCAGGCGCCATCTCTCGATCTTTTCTTGTATCCTAGTTTGTGACTTTGTAGGATACATCTAACGCCGCCCTGCTCTCACAGGCGGCCAAACAAATCGACAGCGGAGGAGCGCGATGAAGAGTCTCGTCGTTGAACGACCCGGCAGCCTGGCCATCGACACGCGTGCCGTACCCGAGCCCGCAACGGGCGAAGTCCGCATTCGCGTCGAACGCGCCGGCATCTGCGGCTCCGACATCCACATCTTCCACGGCAGCAATCCCTTCGCGCGCTATCCGCGCGTGATCGGCCACGAGTTCTTCGGACGGATCGATGCGCTCGGCGACGGCATCAATGCGAAGATCGGCGCGCGCGTCGTGGTCGATCCCGTGATCGGCTGCGGCCAGTGCTATCCCTGCTCGGTCGGCCGTCCCAATGTCTGCGCGAAGCTTCAGGTGCTCGGCGTGCATCGCGACGGCGGCTTCTCGGAATTCGCCTGCGTGCCCGTTGCCAACGCGCATGCGCTGCCTGACAGCATCGACGACACCCAGGCGCCGCTGGTCGAGCCGTTCTCGGTCGCCGCCAACATCACCGACCACACGAAAGTATTTCCATCGGACGTCGCACTGGTCTACGGCGCGGGCCCGATCGGGCTCACCGTCGTGCAGGTGCTGAAATACGTTTACGGCGTCCGCGAGCTGATCGTGACCGACCGCATCGATGCGCGCCTGGAAGCCGCGCGCGCCAACGGCGCGGACCGCGTGATCAACACAGCGGGCCTTTCATTGAAGGACGAACTCGCCGCCAGCGCCACGCAGCCGACGCTGATCATCGACGCCGCTTGCCATCCAAGCATTCTGGGCGAAGCGATCGAGATCGCCTCCCCTGCGGCGCGGATCGGCATCATGGGTTTTTCGGGCGATCCCTCGACCATCATCCAGCAGAAGATCACCAGCAAGGAGATCGCCATTCATTCGTCGCGGCTCAATTGCGGAAAATTTGCAAAAGTGATCGACTGGTTTGCGACCGGCAAGCTGCATCCGGAACGGCTGGTCACCCACCGCTATGATGTCAGCGACTACGCCACCGCCTTCCACACCTTCGAGCACGACCAGGCGGCGTGCTGCAAAGTGCAGTTGACCTTCTGATGCCCCGCCTCTCCAACGCCACGCTCGCGCAACTGCCGGCCGCGATCGGCAGGCCGAATTATGATCGCGCAGCACTCACAACCGGTATCGTCCACCTCGGCATCGGCGCCTTCCATCGCGCGCATCAGGCCGTCTACACCGATGGCCTGCTGGCCGACGACCCCCGCTGGGGCATTTTGGGCGTGTCGCTGCGCTCGCCGGACACGCGCGACGCGCTGGCGCCGCAGAATGGGCTGTACAGCGTATCCGTCACCGATGGCGACGGCGCACGCCGCCAAGTGATCGGTGCGCTGACCGGATTGATGGTCGCCCCCGAAAATCCCGCCGATCTGGTCGCCCGCCTCGCCGATCCCGCGGTGCGGATCGTCTCGACCACGGTGACCGAGAAGGGCTACAGCCACGATCCCGCCACCGGCGCGCTGCGCGAGGACGATGCCGACATCCGTCATGATTTGCTCAACCTCGAACGGCCGCACACCACGATCGGCGCCATCGTCAGCGGCCTCGAACGCCGCCGTGCCGCCGGCGGCGCACCGTTCACGGTGCTCGCCTGTGACAATCTGCCCGACAATGGCCACACGTTGCGCGGCCTCGTGATCCGCTTCGCAGAGCTGCGAGATCCCGATCTCGGCAAATGGATTGCCGATGAGGTTCGTTTTCCTTCGACGATGGTCGACCGGATCGTCCCCGCGACAACAGATGCCGATCGTGCCAGCGTCGCCGCTGCGCTCGGGCTCGACGACGCCTGGCCGGTGATGACCGAGCCGTTCACGCAATGGGTCATCGAGGATGATTTCGGCCTCGGTCGCCCGGCATGGGACAGATTCGGCACGCAGTTCGTCCACGACGTCGCGCCTTACGAGCTGATGAAGCTGCGCCTGCTCAATGGCTCGCATTCGACGCTGGCCTATCTCGGCTATCTCATGGGCCGCGAGACCGTCGCCGACGCGATGAGCGAGCCCGGCCTCTGTCGCCTGATCGAGGAGATGATGCGGCTCGAAGTCTCGCCGACGCTCGCGGCGATGCAAAACTTCGATCTCGCCGGCTATCGCGCCTCCCTGCTCGCCCGCTTCCGCAATCCGGCGCTGCGCCATCGCACCTGGCAGATCGCGATGGACGGCTCGCAAAAATTGCCGCAGCGCCTGCTCGGCACCATCCGAGAGCGGCTGGCGCAGGGCGCACCAATCGACCGCCTCGCGCTCGGCGTCGCCGCCTGGATGCGCTACGTCACCGGCCGCGACGAAAAGGGCCAGCCGATCGACGTCCGCGATCCCCTCGCCGCGCGGCTGCGCGCGCTTGCCGGCGAAGCAGGCCCGGCGGCGCCGCGACTCGCCAGGGCGCTGCTATCGGTCAGCGAGATCTTCGGCGCCGACCTGCCGAACGATCCGCGCTTCGTCACACCTGTCGAGGTTGCGCTCGACAGGCTCTTCGCACACGGCGCCCGCGCCGCGATCGATCACGCGCTGGCGACTGCAGCGACGCGCTGACCGACCTGCGCCACCGCCTTGTAGTCCGGTGCCGTCGCCAGGAAGCGGGCATAGGCGTCGGCATCGGGCGGCGTGAATTTCTCGACCAGCGGACTGCGTCGGCGTGACGTCGCACCGATGTCGTCGAGCAGCTCGTCGAAATGCTTGAAGTGATAGGGCGCGACGCACAGCCCGCCATAGACGCCGGCCGCGGGACGCTCGACCCGCCTGAAATGCAGCATCATCGCGATGTTGTCGCTCATCTCCTTCGCGCTCGGCTGATGCGCGAGCTGGCCATCGGCATAGCGCACCAGCCAGTTCGCCGCCATGTCGGCGCACAACACCGTGCAGAAGCTGGAGTTGAAGCCGACAAAGCCCATGTCGGGCAGGTCAGGATTGGCGATCAGGCGATAGAGCCGGTATTGCCCGTCGGCCTCGACCAGCTTCTTGCGATATTCCTCAGGCAGGAACGGCACGCCGAGCTTGTAGCCGATCGCGAGCACGGCAACATCTGCGGCAACACGCTGGCCGCCGCTCATCACGATGGTGTTGCCGTCGTAATGATCGAACGTGCCCTGGATCGCCTTGATGCGGCCGTCGGCGACCATCGGATAGAAGCCGGGTGTCGCGATCGGAACCGAGCAATTGACGCCGTCCTCGATCCGCTCCGTCGGCACCATGTCGCACTTCTTGAGCTTGAGCTGCATCTTCAGCATGCCCTCCAGCCCGCGCCAGTTCGCCCACACGAACGGTTTGGCGATCGCATGCGCGAGGCGCGACATCGGCCCAATGCCCCAGCTCGCGAACATCTGCTCCTGGGCACGGATGTAGAGGATGCGCTTGAAGTTGACGAGGCCGCCGATGAAATAGGGAATCCGCCACAGGTGCTCGCGGTAGACGATGGTGACGTCGCTGGCGCCTGAGTTCACCGCATTGACCGCGATGTCGGTCGCCGACTTCGAGCCGCCGAGCACGACCACCTTGCGGCCCTTCGCCAGCTTCGGATCGGCATATTGCGAGGAATGCAGGATCCGGCCGCCCTGCGCCTTGAAGCCGTCCTCGCCGGCGAGTGAGAGCGACTGCGGATCGTTGAACTGCCCGGTGCAGACAGCGACGAAATCGAAGTCCTCGTGACTGCTGACGCCACCGTTGCGCGCGAGCTCGAGCGTCCAGCCCGGCCTGCCGTCGGCGCGACGCTTCATGCCGACCACCCTGGTGTTGAAGCGCATCGCGCCCTCGAGCCCGTGGTCGCGGGCGTAGTCGCGCAGATAGGCATGCACCTGCGGCCCCTTCGGCCATTCCGGATAGGACTCCGGCATCGCCTTGTCGGTGTAGCGATAGAGATCCTTCGGGCTCTGGGTCTGGACGTCGGGATAGGAGCGCGCCGGCTCCCAGACGCCGCCGAGATCGCCGCTCCGCTCCAGGATTGTGACCTTGTGGCCGCGCTGCGAGAACGCCTTGCCGGCTGCGAGGCCTGATACGCCGGCACCGATGATGCACACATGCTTCTGCTTGACCATGACACCGCTCCGCGTTGAACTAATGCGTTGATTTCGGCACGCGCGTCCCCGTCATTGCCGGAGATGCTCCCCGGCAATTCCAATCGCACGTGATTTGATGGGTTAGGCTGGCCGCTTAGTCGTTAGCTTCGGGCGGCAGGAAGTCGACTTCATGCTCCGCCGAGATCCGTACCACTTCGGCCGGGTCCTGCAGATTGTGCAGCTTGTCGAACAGCGCCTCGAGCTTCTGCATCGGCGAGACCCAGAACAACGCCCGCGCCGGCTTGTCCGACTTGTTGAAGTAGCCATGCGGGATGCCGCGCGGCATGCGCACGAGATCGCCGGCCTTGGCCTGCACCCAGACGCCGTCGAGCTTGAGGTCGAGCGTGCCCTCCTGGACCAGGATGAACTCGTCCTGAGTGGGATGGATGTGCACCGGCACGAACTGGCCGGGATCGCTGTTGGTCTCGAATGCGAAGGTCGAGTCGGTCACGGCCTTCGGGAAGTAGACCTGACCCAGGATGTTCCAGGTCTTGCCGCCATAGCCGGTACCAGATCGCGTGATGCCTTTTTCGAGCGTGCCCATATCAGCCTCCGAGTTGGAATTGCATTGCGGAGCCTGACCCTGTCGCCGGTCGACCGTGCTGTCTATCCGTTAAACGAATCCCGTTCGGCCAAACCGCATGCTGCGGTGCGAAAATCCTCACGACACGCCATTCTGCTGTCCACAGCCGCCCTGGATTGCGCAAGCTTCGGGCAATTTGCACGCAAAAATCGCGTTCCCTCCCGGCCGGTATTGGATTAGTCTCCTGATGTTTTAAGCCTCAAACAACTCCGGACGACCGGCGTGATGGCGACCAAGGCGGAGGTTTTCGGAAGCGCCCGGCTCGGCGAATTCAGCCGTGTCGCCACCGCGCGCGTCGACGATGCCGCTGACGCGATCGGCCGCATCTTCTGTCCGCACGAGTTGAAGCCGATCGGCCGCTCGGAGGCCGACTTCAGCGCCCTGCACAATTGCGCCGCCTTCGACGGCTTCTCCGTCAACTACGTCGCCTATGGCGGATCGGTCTCGATCGATCCCGGCTGCCTCGATCGCTTCTTCCTGCTGCAGATTCCGCTGACCGGCTTCGCCACGGTTCGCACCGCCGCGCGCCAGGTCACGACGGGTCCAACGCGGATCGCATCGCTGCTGTCGCCGACCATCCCGACCGAGATGATCTGGCACGATGACTGCGCGCAGCTGATCCTGCTGCTCGACCGCAAGCTGGTCGAGCATCGCGCCGCCGCGCTTGCCGGCGGATCGGTTCGTGCCGTCGAGTTCGATCCCGAAGTGCGCCTGACCGGCGCGTTCGGCGAGAAGCTGCAGGCACAGGTCGAACAGTTGGTCACCCAGGCCGAAAGCCTCGGACCGAAGCGAAGCCTGCCGGCGATCGCGGCCGCGGATTGGCGCGAGTCCTGCCTGAATGCGCTGCTCAACAGCCAGCATCACAGCCTGAGCGCGGCGATCGATGTCTTCAACGGCCGCGCCGAAGCGCAGCCGGCGGCGCTGCGGCGGGCGCGCGCGTATCTGGAGGCCCAGGCGGCCGAACCGCTCGATCTGGCCGATCTCGCCGACGTCGCGGGCAGCGGCATCCGCGCGCTGCAGATCGGCTTCCGCCGCCATTTCGGCATGACCATTTCGGACGTGCTGCTCGACATCCGCCTGGCGCAGCTCAATGCGCGGCTGAAGACGGCGCGGCCGAGCGAGCGCATTGTCGATATCGCCTTCGACCTCGGCTTCACCCATCTCAGCCGGATGGCCAGCGCCTATCGCACCAAGTTTGGCGAAACGCCGAAGGCGACGTTCCGCCGCCTGAGCTAAGTCGCCGTCAGATCTTGAGCAGCCGCACCCGCGTGCCCCAGGGGTCCGCGGCCTCGAGACCGCCGGCGATCGCGCTCATCTCGACGCCCGCGCGGCGCAGCCGCTCTTCCTGCGCGGCGAACAGGTCGGCCTTCTCGGTCACCAGCGAGAACCAGGCGAGGCCGGTCGTCGCGTCGTCGCGGCGGCCAGCACCGGCGCTCTGCCAGACATTGATGCCGAGGTGATGGTGATAGCGCCCGGACGACAGGAACGCCGCGCCGTTGCGCTTGCGGGTCGGGTCGAGGCCGACGGTCCCCTGATAGAAAGCCTCCGCCTTGGCGAGATCGCCGACACGCAGATGCATATGGCCGATCCGCATGCCATCCGGCGCCTTGGCATAGTCGCTGGTCCTGGTGCTGGTCAGCGTCAGCAGATCGTTGACATTGAGCTCGTCGGTCGCCATCGCCACCGTGCCCTCGCTCCATTTCCACAACGACGGATCGCGATCGGCATAGACCTCGATGCCGTTGCCTTCGGGATCGTCCAGATAGACCGACTCGCTGACAAGGTGATCGGCAAAGCCGGACAACGGCACGCGATGAACAGCGACATGCACGAGCCAACGCGCGAGATCCTTGCGCGTCGGCATCAGGAAGGCGGTGTGATAGAGACCGGCGGAATTTCGCGATTCAAGCTCAGCCTGCGGGCGGGCTTCGAGCGTCAGCAGCTTGACGCCGCCCGCGCCGAGTTGCGCGCCGGCCGCCGAGCGCTCGATCACGGTCAGGCCGAGCACATCGCGGTAGAAGTCGGCGACCTTGTCGAGGTTGCGGACGCGCAGCGTGACCATGCCGACGCGCATCGGCGTGAGGTTGGCAAAGGTCGGTCCGCCGCCGCTCGTATTGCCCTCGGCGCGTGCGGCTCCTGCCGCAGCCGCAGCAAGCGAGGTGGCACCAGCGGCTTGGAGCAAGGTGCGGCGGGTCAGGTCGATATTCATCGCCGAGGGCTCGTTCGGGACTGGGTGGCCTTGAATGGCCGTCCGATTGCTACACATTCCCGGGACCGGAGCCCAGTCACATATTCGTCGGTCCGGCGTTCGGGCCCTGCCCATCCGGGCAGTTTCCGCACCCACCGCGATATCCCAGATTGAGGGAAGCCCTGGATCAAGCAAGCGCTGGAGTTTCCCATGACCGACCCGACCACCCTCGCCTCAGTTTCATCCGACCTTTCGGCGACGGTCGCACGCGTCGCGCCGGCGATCGTCTCCGTGCACTCGCACCGTCTGCGCGCCACCGGTTTCGTCTGGAAAGCGGGCCTCATCGTCACCGCCGACGAGGCGCTGGCCGACGACGGCGAGGTCGAGATCCAGCTCCCCGACGGCAGCACGCACGGTGCGGCGATCGCCGGACGCGATCACACCACCGACATTGCACTGCTGCGCTTCGGCGGCGATCTCGCACCGGCCAGGCTGTCGGCTACGGTCCCTGCGCTGGGTTCGCTGTCGGCGATCGTCGCCGCCGACCGCGGCGCACCGACCGCGGCGCTCGGCATGGTCGCGCACTCAGGCGCGCCCTGGCGCAGCCTGCGCGGTGGCGACATCGATGCGAGGATCGAGCTCGACGTCCGGCTGCGCCACCACCAACAGGGCGGGCTCGCGCTGAACGCCGCCGGCGACGCTTTTGGCATGGCCGTGCGCGGTCCGCGTCGCGTGCTGACGATCCCGACCGCCACCATCGCGCGCGTCGCAACGCAGCTCGAGTCCCGCGGCCGCATCGCACGCGGCTATCTCGGCGTCGGTCTGCAGCCGATCCGCCTCGACGACGGGATCGGCGCAATGGTGATGAATGTCGACAAGGCCGGCCCCTCGGCAGCCGCCGGACTCCGGCAGGGCGACGTGATCGTTGCCGTCAACGGCGAGAAGCTGTCCGGTGTGCGCGCGTTGTCACGCGCGCTTGGGCCGCAAAGCGTCGGGACGGTCGTCGACCTCGAGATCCGTCGCGGTGGCGAACCGATGAACTTCAAGGTGACGATCGGCGAGAGGCCGGAGACGTGAGCAGGGACACCGCGCCTGACATCGTGATCGCACTCGAGATCGCCGATCCCGCTCTCGCCGACCGGCTGGCGACGCTGCTCGGCGGCGTCGCAGGCCTGCGTCTCGTCGCACCGGGAGAGCCGGCCGGGGTGGCAGTCGTCTCGCGCGATCGAGAGGCGACAGGCGTGCTCGGCGAGACCGACCTGACGCCGCGCGAGCTGGACGTGCTGGCGCTGCTGGCCGAGGGCGCATCGAATAAGATGATCGCGCGGCAACTCGGCATCTCCGTCCACACCGTCAAGTTCCACGTCGGCTCGCTGCTCGACAAGCTCGACGCCACCGGCCGCACCGACGCTGTCGCGCATGCTGCGCGCCGTGGCGTGATCGATTTATAAACCGCGACGATTGGCCCCAAAAACGGACCTCGGGAGCATCGTGATTTCCGTTTCCGAGGCCGTTCATAAACATTAAATTTCACGGCCATACTCCCGCAAACGGCAGTCGTGGGAAATGATGGCCGGACTGCCGGTTGAAGTTCCGAAAAAGACGGAGGCTTCGAAAATGAAGAAAGCAGTATTGGCATTGGTGACGGCTGTCACCCTTGGCGTCTCTGCCCTGGCGCCCTCGCCTGCGCATGCGTGGCGCGGCGGAGGCTGGGGCTGGGGTCCTGGACTCGCGGCCGGACTGATCGGAGCGGCGGTGATTGGTGGCATAGCCTCCAGCGCCTACGCCTATGGTCCAGGCTACGGCTACTATGGCGGACCGTACGGCTATTATGGCGGCTATGGCCCCGGATATTACGGCGGCTATGCGCCGGCATACTATGGCGGCTACGCGCCGGCATACTACGGCGGATATTATCCGGGCTATTATGGTCCCCGGTACCGCGTTGTTCGCCGGGCCTATGCCTACGGGCCCCGGTACTATGGCGGGTACGCTTATCGCGGCTACGGTTATCGTCGCTGGTGATCGCCAGACAGGATCGTAAGGCGGCATAGCTGAGTGCCATCGCTAGGCACTTGCCGCGGGAAATGAGAGCCTGAACAGCAGCCCGGGCGCGTTGTCGCGCAGCTCGATCTTCGCGCCGTGCAGGCTCGCGACTGCCGCGACCAGGCTGAGGCCGAGGCCATTGCCGGGCGTGTAGCGGCTTTGCTCGAGGCGGTAGAAGCGCTTGAACACGCGGTCGTGCTGGTCGGCGGGGATGCCAGTGCCGTCATCGGCCACCGAGATCACCGCGCCGGCCTCGCCGTTCTTGCAGGTCACGATCACGCGCCCGCCGGCGCGGCCGTGCTTGATGGCATTGTCGACGAGATTGGCGATTGCATCGAACAACAGGTCGCGATCGCCGGTCAGGCGCACCTCCGCGTCGCCCTCGAGGCCGAGACGGGTCGCGTCCTGCTCGGCGGCGGCGTCGTAAAGCTCGACCACCTCGCTTGCGATCTCGACCAGGTTGACGCTGCGAAACGCGCCCTTGCGGGCGTGCGTCTCGATCTCGGAGATCCGCGTGATGGAGGCGAACATGCCGAGCACGGCATCGAGGTCGGCAATGGTGTCCCCGATCAGTGACGCATCGCTCTCGCTGTCGCGCGGGGCGTGATAGGCCTTCTCCAGCCGTCCGCGCATCCGGGTCAGCGGCGTGCGCAGATCGTGCGCGACGTTGTCGCTGGCCTGCTTCACCTCGCCCATCAGGGTCTCGATGCGATCGAGCATCTGGTTGAGGTTCTCGGCAACGCGATCCCATTCATCATGGCTGCCGCGCAGCGGGATGCGCTGGTCGAGACCGGAGAGCATGATGGCGCGGCTGGTGGCGTTGATCTCCTCGATCCGGCCGACCGTGCGCCGGGTCACCAGCACCGCGGCGAGACCGGCCAGCACCGCGAGCAGCACGGCGACCGCGATCATCGCAAGCTCGATCATGGCGGCAAAACCGCCGTGGTCGCCGGCATCGCCGACGCGGCTCTCCACATAGGCGACCGTGCCGAAGTAGACGTAAGCCATGATCGCGGCGACGATCAGCCCGAACGCCGCGATCGCGATCAGCGCCAGCCGGAACGTCGATGATTGAAGGGTCTTAGCCAGGAGCACGGAGGCAGTATCCGATGCCGCGAATGGTATGGATCAGGGGATAGGCCTGCTGGTCGTCGACCTTGCGGCGCACGCGCCCGACATAGACGTCGATGATGTTGGTCGAGGGATCGAAATGCAGGTCCCACACATGCTGCAGCAGCATCGCGCGCGACACGACGCGGCCTTCGTTGCGGGCGAGGTATTCGAGCAGCTGGAATTCCTTCGGCAGCAGCGGAATCTTCCGGCCGCGACGGTCGGCGGTGCGTGAGATCAGGTCGATCGCGAGATCGCCGACCCGCAAGATGGTTTCCTTGGCGACGGTGTCGCTGCGCCGGCCGAGCGCTTCCAGCCGCGCCAGCAATTCGACGAAGGAGAACGGCTTGACCAGATAGTCGTCGCCACCGGCACGCAAGCCGCGCACGCGGTCGTCGACCTCGCCGAGCGCGCTGATGATCAGGAACGGCGCGGCGACCCCGCCGTCGCGCATCTGACGCATCACGGCGATGCCGTCGATATCCGGCAGCATGCGGTCGATCGTGATGACCGCATAATCGCGCGCGGCGCCCTGGCTCAGCGCCTCGCGGCCGTTCGCCGCCAGATCGACCTGGTAGCCGCTGGTCGCGAGCTGCTCGACAAGCTGTCCGGCGGTTTCCGGATCGTCCTCGACGACAAGGATGCGGCGGTGACCTCCGGTCATCATCCAAAACTCTTTCGAACGCCCCCGCACGACGGTCGCCACCAGACTATCCCACCCCGGGGCAGGACGGAATGCCCGGCGGCGACCGCGTCAACGGTGCGGTTCAGCGGCGCTAGTAATAGTAGTCCCCGCACACATTGATCCACCGCCATCCGTATGGCGTCCATGTCCGGCGCACGCAGCCGTCGTAATAGCCATAGTCGCCGTACAGGTAGGGCGCGCCGACGAAGGCGAACCGGTGGAAGCGGTGATGGTGGAAGCGTCCGTGGTGGACTCCGGTGCCGGCAAACCGCGCTCCGGGCGCGAACGCCGCACGGGTCATCGGTGCGCCGACGAAACGCGCGCCGCCGACATTGGCGCCGACAAAACGCCCGCCGCCGCCCGCCGGCGCAAACGCCATCGCGCCGCCGCCGCGCATACCGCCACCAACCCCTGCGGCATGCATCCCGCCGCCGAAGCCACCGCCACCACGCATGCCGCCGCCACCGAACCCGCCGCCGTGGCCGCCTCCGCCGCCAAAGCCGCCGCCATGGCCGCCACCTCCGCCGCCAAAGCCGCCGCCGTGGCCACCACCGCCGCCACCGCCACCGCCACCGAAGCCGCCTCTGGCGAAGGCCGCCGGCGCCAGCGCGACCGTCACGGCGAGCGTCGCAGCCATGAGGCCAGTGAAGAGCTTGTTCTTCATCGAAGGATCCTCCGTCGTTGAACCACGGCGAAGGTTCTTCGCCGCGGCAAGACGAGGATCAGCAGACGCAAACCGGCGGCCCACATCAACTTACAAATGCGCCAGATTCTGACACGGAAGTTAGTTTAGGCTGATTACGTCGACTTGCCGCGCCCGTTCTTCTCCGCCGCGCGGCGCATCGCATCCGCGAGCGCGCCGCCGCTCGACTGCTGCTGCGGCTTGCGCCGCGCCGATGAGGTCATCGGTCCCCGCACATTGTCGCGGGAACCGCCAGTCTCGCGCTTCGGCCCGACCTCGTCATCGAGCCGCAGCGTCAGCGCAATGCGCTTGCGGGCGACCTCGACGTCGAGCACCTTCACCTTGACGATGTCGCCGGGCTTCACCACCTCGCGCGGATCCTTGATGAAATTCTTCGACATCGCGGAGATGTGCACCAGGCCATCCTGGTGCACGCCGATGTCGACGAAGGCGCCGAACGCCGCGACGTTGGTCACGGTGCCCTCGAGGATCATGCCCTTCTTCAGGTCCTTGACCTCCTCGACGCCCTCCTTGAACACCGCTGCCTTGAACGCCGGACGCGGGTCGCGGCCGGGCTTTTCCAGCTCGCGCAGGATGTCGGTCACCGTCGGCAGACCGAAGGTATCGTCGACGAAACTCTGCGGCTTCAGCTGGCGCACCACGTCGGCATTGCCGATCAGCGCCTTGATGTCGCTCTTGGTCGCTTCGAGAATCCGCCGCACCACGGGATAGGCTTCCGGGTGCACGCCGGAGGTATCGAGCGGATCCTCGCCATTGGTGATGCGCAGGAAGCCGGCGCACTGCTCGAACGCCTTCGGCCCGAGCCGCGGCACGTCCTTCAGCGCCTTGCGCGACTTGAACGGGCCGTTGGCGTCGCGATGTTGCACGATGCTCTGCGCGAGCCCAGGTCCGATGCCGGACACCCGCGCCAGCAGCGGGACCGACGCGGTGTTGGCATCGACGCCGACGCCGTTGACGCAGTCTTCCACCACGGCATCGAGCGAACGCGCGAGCTTGGCCTCGCCGAGATCGTGCTGGTACTGGCCGACGCCGATCGCCTTGGGATCGATCTTGACGAGCTCGGCGAGCGGATCCTGCAGGCGCCGCGCAATCGACACGGCACCGCGCAAGGTGACGTCGAGACCGGGCAGCTCCTCCGACGCAAAGGCCGAGGCCGAGTAGACCGACGCACCGGCCTCCGACACCACGATCTTGGTCATCTTCAGGTCGGGCAGCCGCTGCACCAGCTCGGTCGCGAGCTTGTCGGTCTCGCGCGAGGCCGTGCCGTTGCCGATCGCGATCAGCTCGACGCGATGCTCGATTGCCAGCTTGCCGAGCATCGCGAGCGCCTCGTCCCAGCGCCGCTGCGGCTCATGCGGGAAGATCGCGGTCGTCGCCAGCACCTTGCCGGTGGCATCGACCACCGCGACCTTGACGCCGGTGCGGTAACCGGGATCGAGGCCCATCGTCGCACGCGCGCCAGCGGGCGCCGCGAGCAGCAAGTCGCGCAGGTTCGAGGCGAACACCCGCACCGCCTCGGTCTCGGCCTCGGTCCACAGACGCATGCGCAGATCGATATTCAGATGGATCTGGATCTTGGTGCGCCAGGCCCAGCGCACGGTCTCCGTCAGCCACTTGTCGCCGGGGCGGCCCTGGTTGGATACGCCAAAGCGCATCATGATCTTCATCTCGTAGGCGCTGGGGACGCCGGCCGCCGGCTCCTGCGCCTCCGGCTTGATGGCGAGGTCGAGGATCTCTTCCTTCTCGCCGCGGAACAGCGCGAGAATACGGTGCGACGGCATCTTGGGCAGCGGCTGGCTGTAGTCGAAATAGTCCTTGAACTTCTCGCCTTCGGTCTTCTTGCCCTGGCGCACGGTGGAGACGATCACGCCGTTGGTCCACATCTGCTCGCGCAGCGCCCCGATCAGATCGGCATCCTCGGCGAAGCGCTCGACCAGGATGGCGCGCGCGCCTTCCAGCGCGGCGGCGACATCGGCGACCTGCTTCTCGGCATCGACGAACGGCTCGGCTGCGACCTTCGGATCGCGCTCGGGCTGCGTCAGCAGCAATTCGGCCAGCGGCTCGAGGCCCGCCTCCTTGGCGATCTCGGCCTTGGTGCGGCGCTTCGGCTTGTAAGGCAGATAGATGTCTTCCAGGCGGCCCTTGCTGTCGGCGGCCATGATCTGGGCTTCGAGGGCTGCATCGAGCTTGCCCTGCTCGCGGATCGAATCGAGGATCGCGGTGCGGCGGGCCTCGAGCTCGCGCAAATAGGTCAGCCGCTCTTCCAGCGTGCGTAGCTGCGCGTCATCGAGTGCACCGGTCAATTCCTTACGGTATCGCGCGATGAACGGCACGGTTGCGCCGCCATCGAGCAGCGTCACCGCCGCCTCGACCTGCTCGTCGCGAACCCCAAGTTCCTGCGCAATCTGCCGATGAATCTTTGCCACGCTGTTCTCTCTGCAACTGGTCACACGGCCGAACGGCCGACCGCGGGACGCCGCTTATGGACCATCCTAGCTTGATTCATCAAGGCGCGCTGTGGATCAAATTTGGTGTCGATAACGCGCTATCTCCGGGATGTTTGACGTCCACGGCTTGACAAATAAATGCGCGCCGCATTGCCGCCGAAAATCGCCGCGCGATCATCGGTTGATAAGCCTGCCAGCAAGCTTTCGGCCGCCGCAAACCATTTGACATAGCCGCCGGCGAGATCGACCACCGGCCAGTCGCTGCCCCACAGCATGCGCTGCGGGGTGAAGCAGGCGACGACATGATCCACCGCCTTGCGGAGGTCGTCGATCTGCCAATTCGGCGCAGCTTCGGTCACCAGTCCGGAGATCTTGCAGACGATATTGGGGCGTTCGGCGAGCAGGGAGATATCGTCAAGCCAGGCGGCGATATCGCCGGTCTTGAGATGCGGTTTGCCGAAATGATCGAGCACGAATTGCAGGTCGGGATGGCGATCGACGACGCGCAGAAGTCGCGGCAGATGGCGCGGCAGCACCAGCGCGTCGAACGCCAGCCTATGTCGCACCATCGTGGACAGCAGCGGCGCCAGGGCCGGCCGCAGCAGCCAGTCGTCGTCGGCAATGTCCTGCACCATCGGCCGCAAGCCGACCAGCAGTTTTCGCGATGCGAGCGCATCGATGCGCGCTGCGGCATCGGCCGCGTCGAAATCGATCCAGCCGATCACGCCGCGCACCAGCTCTTCGCGCTCGGCGATGTCGAGCAGGAAGTGCGTCTCCGCCTCGGTCGGCGCCGCCTGCACCAGGATGCTGCCCTCGATCGAGGCCGCGGCGAGATGCGGCGCGAGATCGCTGAGGTCGAAATCGCGATAGATCGGCTCAAGCGCCGGCGTCAGCCAGCCATAATCGCCGCGGGCGAGCGTCCAGAGATGATGGTGCGCGTCAATCCGCATCATGCCGGCACCGGCGCGGCCGCATCCAGAAGCTGCTCGGCCTTGAGATCGCGCCACAGCGCTGACGGTACCTGGCTCGACAACGCGGCCACGTTGCGTTCGACCTCCTGCGGATTGTGCGCGCCGAGCACGACGCTGGCCACCGCCGGATGGCCCAGCGCGAAATGCAGCGCCGCGGTCGGCAACGGCACCTGGTGGGCCGCGCAGACGCGCTCGATCCGCGCCACCTTCTGCATCACCTCGGGCGGCGCGTCGCGGTAATTATATTTGGCGCCGCTGACGGCGCCGGTGGCGAGAATGCCGGAATTGAAGACGCCGCCGAGCATCACGCCGATGCCCTGCTGCAATGCCAGCGGCAGGAATTCGGCAAGTGCCGGCTGTTCCAGCAGCGAATAGCGGCCGGCGAGCAGCATGGTGTCGAAGGTCCCGGCCTTCGCGAAGCGCACGCACATGTCGGCCTCGTTGACGCCGATCCCGATGCCGGCGACGACACGCTCGCTGCGGAGCTTGTCGAGCGCGACATAGGCGCCTTCCATCGCCTCGCGAAAGCGCTGCTCGATCATGTCGGCACCGTGGGTCCAGACGTCGACGTCGTGGATCAGCAGCAGGTCCAGCCGGTCGGTGCCGAGCCGCAGCAGCGACTGCTCCACCGAGCGCATCGTGCCGTCATAGGAATAGTCGACCACCGCGCGATGCGGTGCGCCACCGACAAAATTGGAACCGTCGCCGCGGCCCTGGAACGGATCCATCCAGCGCCCGACCTTGGTGCAGAGCACGATATCCTGGCGCGGGACGCGGCGGATCGCGGTACCGCAGCGATGCTCGGACAGGCCGTGGCCGTACAGCGGCGAAGTATCGAGCAGGTTGACGCCGAGCGCGAAGGCGCGTTCCGCGGCCGAGATCGCGGCCGTGTCGTCGAGCCTGGCGAAGAGATCGCCGAGCGGCGCGGTTCCGAAGCCGAGGATCGAGACGTCGAGCCCGGTGCGGCCGAGCTTGCGGCGCGGCAGGGTTGGTGCGTTTGAGGATGTTGTCTGATTGGTCATACTTCCGCCCATGCATTCTTCTTGCTTGCGGTCAGACTATCGTCCTTGGCCGCAAAGGTGAAGCCGGCCCCGCTTCCGTCGTCTTGGACGGCCGGAGTTTTGCCAAGCCCTCGGTGTCATCACCCGCGCATGCGGGTGATCCAGTATTCCAGAGACGTTTGTGATTGAGCCGAGAAGCCGCGGCGTACTGGGTCGCCCGGTCCTTGTGCGCAATTGCGCACAGGCCGGGCGATGACACCGAATGTGAGGATACAGCTTCGCATTCTCGCGACATGATCTGCCCGAGTTTTTCCGTTCGTTCCGCCCTCTTTCCTTGAAGAGGGCGCAGGGAAGACCGGGTGCACGCTGCACCCGAGGTCCCATGTGCCATGAGTAGAAAGCGGTGCACACGGGCATACAAATGCAGCGGAGGCACGCCGGCCTTCCCTGCGCGATGGCTTTACGGCTTATACGTGCTCGCCCTGGTGAGACTCTGCTTTTGTGCCACCATCATCCGCGATCGGCT
>NZ_JAFCJX010000028.1 GCF_018130695.1 Bradyrhizobium jicamae
CGTATAAGCCGTAAAGCCATCGCGCAGGGAAGGCCGGATGCCTCCGCCGAACCTGTATGCTCGTGCGCGCACTTCTTCTGTGCACAATGCGCACGGGACCGCGGGTGCGGCGCGCACCCGGTCTTCCCTGCGCCCTCGCTATCGAGAGAGGGCGGAACGAGATGAATACCTCGGGCAAATCATGTCGCGAGAATGCGGACACATGTCCGGCTGCCGTAGGGTGGGCAAAGCGATAGCGTGCCCACCATCACGGGCACGTCGTGGATGGTGGGCACGTCGCTATGCTCCTTTGCCCACACTACGGCAAGATCGCACGGGCCACATCAGTCAGACGCACTCACTCCGCCGTTTGCTCCCGCAGCCGCTGCGCGTAGACGTTGATCACCAGCGCCGCGAGCAGGATCAGGCCGCGGATCAGGATCTTCAGGAAGCTGTCGATATTGACGTGGTCGAGACCGTTGTTAAGCACGCCGAGCACGAACAGGCCGACGATGGTGTTGCCGATGCCGCCGCGGCCGCCGAACAGGCTGGTGCCGCCGACCACGACGGCGGCGATGGAGTCGAGCAGGTAGGTGTCGAACTCGTTCTGCTGGGCGCTGCCGAAATGCGCCACCCCGAGCATGCCGCCGATTCCGGAGCAGACCGCCGAGATCACCATCACGCTGCCGAGGATCAGCTTGACGTTCAAGCCGGCGAACTCCGCGGCCTCGCGGTTGCCGCCGACCATATAGACGTAGCGGCCGAAGCGCGTGTAGGTCAGCACCAGATGGCCGCCGAGCAGCATGATCGCCGCGACGATCACGATCCAGGGAATGCCGCCGATCGAGCCGGAGCCGAGCGTCGTGATCAGCGGTGGCACCTTGTAGGCGATCTGGCCGCGCACCAGCAGCGCCGAGATGCCGGCCGCGATCTGCATCATCGCGAGCGTCATGATGAAGGAGGGGATGCCGATCACGGTCAGGCCGAACGCGTTGACCGCGCCGAGCAGCGCGCACAGCGCGATCGCGAGCAGGATCGCCGCGATGCCGGGCAGCGGCACATTGGCGATGTTCACATAGGATTCCTGCAGCGTGAAATAGGCGACCGCGATGCCCGTGACATTGGCGATGCTGGCGATCGACAGGTCGATCTCGGCGCAGAGGATCACGAAGGTGAGGCCAACCGCGATGATGCCGGTGACGGAGACTTGCGTCAGGATGTTGCCGAGATTGTCCAGCGTCGCGAAGGAGGGGCTGGCGACGGCGAAGAACAGGCTCAGGAAGATCAGCGTCAGGAACGGCGCGATGTTGCGCATCTGCGAGCGCAGGAAACTGCCAACGCCGCGCGGCGCCTTGTGATCCGTCCGGGCGGCTGCGCCGTCAGTTGCCATCAATCCACTCCATCATGCCGCTTCCAGAAGGCGGTCCTTGCTGACCGCTTCGCCCTTGAATTCGCGCACGACCTCGCCGCGCTTCAAGACCAGGATCCGGTCGGCCAGCGACAGCACCGTTTCCGGCTCGGTCGACAGCACGATGATCGCCAGTCCCTTGGAGCGGAGATCGCGCACGATGTTGATCACGTCGTTCTTGGCGCCGACATCCATGCCGCGGGTCGGCTCGCACAGCACCAGCACCTTGGGCGGCCAGCTCAGCCATTTCGCCAGCGCCACCTTCTGCTGGTTGCCGCCCGAGAGCATGCCGAGGTCGAGGCCGACGACCGGCGGGCGGATCTGCAATTGCTCGACCTGGCGCTGGGCGATCGCGCGCTCCGTCGCCGGCTTGAGCAGCAGTGCGGAGATACGATCGAGGATGCTGATCGAGATGTTCTTGTAGACGGGCTCCTGGTGGAACAGCATCGCGCGCCGGCTCTCCGGCACCAGCGCCACGCCGGCGCGGCGGGCGGCGGCGGTGCTGCGGAACGCGCGCGTCGTGCCGCCGACGGCAAGCGTTCCGGCATCGGGCTTCAGCTTGCCGAACAGGATGCGCGACAGCTCAAGCTGGCCGCAGCCCATGAAGCCGTAGACGCCGACCACCTCGCCGGCGCGGGCTTCGAAGGAAACATCCCGCAAGCTGCGGCCGAGCGAAAGCTGGTCGACCTTGAGCACGGTCGATCCGTCTTTCGCCGGCGGCAGCATCAGATCCTCGGTGTAGCTGTGCTCCAGCGCCTCGCCGCCGCGGCCGATCATGGCCTCGATCAGCGCGCCCTTGGTGGTCGCGGCAGCCGCCGTCTCCGCGACCTTCCGCCCGTTGCGGAACACGGTCACGGTGTCGGAGACGCGCAGGATGTCCTCGATGAAATGCGAGATGAAGACGATGCTGGTGCCTTGCTCACGCAATTTTCGCAGCGTGGTGAAGAGCCGTTCGACCTCCGGCGGGGACAGCGCGGAGGTCGGCTCGTCCAGAATCACGATGCGCGCGCCGGAGAACAGCACGCGGGCGATCTCGATCAGCTGCTGCAGGCCGATCGGGAGATCGCCGAGCCGCGTCATCGGATCGACGTCGATGCCGAAGCGCGACAGCTGCTCGCCAGCCTCGCGCGCCATCCGCCGCCACTGCACGAGGCCCAGTGCATTGGTCGGCTGGTTGCCGAGGAAGACGTTCTCGGCGACGGTGAGATCAGGGGCGACGCTCAATTCCTGATGCACCATGGCGATGCCGGCCGCATGCGCATCGCGGGCGGAGCGGAAGCGCGTTTCCTTGCCGTCGATCGCGAAGCGGCCGGAGAATTCCGGGTGCACGCCGGCGATGATCTTCATCAGCGTGCTTTTGCCGGCGCCGTTCTCGCCGACGAGACCGTGAATCTCGCCGGGATAGAGCGCAAAGTCGACCCCACGAAGGGCTTCGACACCGCCGAAGGCCTTCGTGATCCCTGTCAACTCGAGGATCGGAGCGCGATCCTGCGACATCGGTTGCGCTCAGATCAGGAAGTGATCCTGCATCCACTGCATTCCCGCCGCATTCGCCTTGGTCACGACCGGACCGTCGGTGACGACGCTCTTCGGAATGCCCTGGCCGCTCTTCTCGCCGCCGACCACGGCCGCGACACCCGCGATGATCGCGCCGCCATGGATGCGGCAGGACGGATTGCGGACGGTCGCGTACATGCGGCCTTCGCTGACCGCCTGGATCGCCGGCGGCATGGCGTCGACGCCGCCGATCAGGATGTTGGTGCGGTTGCGCGCCTTCATGATGTTGTAGGCGGCGAGCGCCATGTCGTCATTGTGGAAGAACGCGGCGTCGATCTGCTGATACTTGGTCAGGTAGGTCTCCCAGAGGCGCGCGGTCTTGGAGACGTCCCAGTCGGCCGGCTGGGTGTCGAGCACCTCGATGTTGGGGAATTGCTTCACGACATTGGTGAAGCCCTTGGCGCGGCCCTGCGCGCCGGTGTGGCCGAGGGCGCCTTGCGTCATGATGATCTTGCCCTTGCCGCCCATCGCGTTGCACAGCGCCTGCGTCACGGAGGCGCCCATGAACTCGTTGTCGGGGGCGAGGAAGGAGTGGACGTTGATCTGGTCGAGCGGCGCAATCAGCGTGTCCATGTCGATCACGGGCGTGCCGGCGTCGATCATCTTCTGCACGGGCTGGGTGAGGGTGCCGATGCCGAAGGCCTGGATCGCGACGAAATCCCATTTCTGCGAGGCCATGTTGTCGATCGCGGCGCGCTGCTTCACCGCATCGAGCTGGCCGTCGAACCAGGTGACTTCGACGTTGAACAGCTTGCCCCAGAATTCCGCGGCCTGCTTGCCCTGCGCGCACCACGTCGCCTGCAGGCCGGCGTTGGAGAAGGCGGCCTTCAGCGGCTTCTCGGAGCGTCCGACTTCGGCTGCGAGCGCGGGGTTGATGCCCATCATGCCGAGCAATGCAGCCGCGGCGCCGCCGGCTGCCGCGCCCTGAAGAAGATCACGCCGTGTTGTCGAGGAATTGTCCGTCCCTGGCATCGTTTGCTCCCTCATTCATTTTTCGCCGTCGGCGTCAGTTGCACGCGCCGCGGATCAAGGGAGTGTGTCACAATCGGAATGCTTGCGCTACGCTTTCGCAGCTGCTGCGCGGCGAAACTATGTCGCGTGTTGCGAAACGACGGAATCGATGTCGCGGAGCAGCTTGTGCCACGCAGCATCGATGTCGTCGGACCAGTCGCTGCCGAGCAATTCGCGCAAGGCATCCCTGATCACGCCGAAGAAAGCGACGAACAATTCGCGCGGCGTGCCGTAGGCATCGTGCGACGACACCTCGCATTCGATCAGACGAAAGTGACCGGAGCGCGCGCCGGCGAAATCGAGCAGCGCTTCGATCGTGAGCGACAGCATCGATCCCTGCACCGTCGCGCTGCCTTCGCTGCGAAACATCGCGCGCGCTTCCGGATGCTCGCGAAACAAACGCGCATAGACGAGCGGTGTCAGGTCATCGCAGCGTTCGCTTGCGAGCTCGAAACTTCTCTCGATTGGATTTGACGATGGAGTCATTGCAAAGAACGATCGCCACATAAAAAAAGAGCAGGGCTCGTAGCCCTGCTCCAAAAATTGTGTCGACCCTGTTTTCCCCAAAAATGCGATTTGATCTTGGTTGATGGGGTGACGCTGCTTGTGCGCGTCGGGCTCCTCCCGAGACTTGGACCACCAGGACACGCCTTGCGGCTGGCCTGAGGCCGAATTGGTAGACCATCTTTTTCGACTTGTCACCATTTTCGGCAACGATTGTTCAAATTTAGAGCTTCCTGCGAAATGATTGGGATTTCACCACTATCGGTTGCAGAAAAGCGCGGAAAACGTGTGGCAGGGTACGGGAATACGGCGTCGTTGGGGCCGGCGTCGCCCGTTCGCCACAGCCGATTTATTCCCGCGATCGGGGCCAAAGTTGCGGAAACGCAATCTCGACTCCGGACTCCCATGGTGATTAGGTCGGATTCGGGACGGGTTTTGCGATGCGCCGGCGGCTCAAGCTCTTTTTGCCAATCTTCCTGGTTGCGCTCTTGGTGCAGATCTTCGCACCGATCGGCGCCTGCTGGGCGGCGAGCCTTGCCGGGTCGGACCCACTGGCCGGGGCGGTTATCTGCCACGGCAACATGGCGGCTGGAACCGGGCAGGGCGACCAGACCGGCCATGCGGCCTATCAGGGCTGCTGCTCCGTCTGCAGCGTCCTGCAAACCGGGGCCCCCGTCGATACGCCCGAGATCGCGGTGGTCGCGGTCGAACGGCAGGCCGTCGAAATGGCCTGGCTCGATTTCGCCCCCGACCTTGCCGGCGCCACGGCGTACTCCCACGCGCAGGCGCGCGGCCCTCCGATCGCTTCCTGACCATCCTCTCGCGGCCGTTAGCGGGCTTGCCCGCGCCGGCCTGTGCCATTGGAAGACCGGCTGCCGTGCCGGTGTTAGGGACGTTTCCCATGTTTCGATATCATGCCCTCGGCGGCGTGAGCGCGATCGCGATTCAGGCGGGCTTGGTGGCCGTGCCTGAGCCGGTCCATGCGCAGACCGGCAAGACCGAAGCGCTGCCGCCCGTCATCGTCGATGCGCCGCAGGCGGCTGCGCATCGTGCCGCGCGCAAACCGTCCCAACAGGCGGCCGCCGCGCGACGGCGAACCATGCCGGTCGTGGCCGCGGAGCAGAACCGGGCGAGGGTCGTCATCCCCACCGATGGTGACCATGCCTCGCTCGGCACGCCGGCTGCGGTGGCGCGGTTCCAGCTGCCGCAGAAGTCCACCAGCATCACGGCGAAACAGATCGAGGAGACCGTCAACCTCAAGGACGCCGAGGATGCGATCAAATACATGCCGAGCCTGTTCGTGCGGAAGCGCAATGACGGCGACAACCAGGCGGTGCTGGCGACGCGCAGCTGGGGCCTCAATTCGAGCGCCCGCTCGCTGATCTATTACGACGACCTGCTGATCTCGGCCCTGATCGGCAACAACAATTCGGGCGCCTCGCCGAAATGGAATCTGATCTCGCCCGAGGCGATCGGCCGGGTCGATTTCCTGAACGGCCCGTTCGCTGCGGCCTATCCCGGCAACTCGATCGGCGGCGTGCTGCTGATCAGCTCGAAGATGCCGGACAAGCCGTTTGCGGTCGCGAAAGAGACGGTCTCGGTGATGCCGTGGAATCAATACGGCACCAAGGACACCTATGTGACCAGCCAGACGAGTGCGGCGGCGGGCAATCGGGATGGGAAGCTGTCATGGCTGGTTAGCGCCAATTATCTCGACAGCTTTCAGCAGCCGCTGACCTATACGACCAACGCGACGATTCCGGCCGGCACCACCGGCGCATTCCCCGCGCTGAACAAGCAGGGCGTCCCGGCCAATGTGGTCGGCACCGGTGCGCTTGCGCATTCGCAGCAGACGTCGGCCAACTTACGTCTCGCCTATGACGTCTCGCCGCTGGTGCAGGCAACCTATTCGCTGGGTGTCTGGAATAACCATCAGGTCTCCGATCCCCAGACCTATCTGCGGTCGACCGCGACCGGCGCGCCGACATTTGCCGGCATCTCCGGCTTTGCGAATGGCAAGTACATCTGGGATCAGACCCATCTGAGCAACGCCGTGGCGCTGAAGAGCGACACCAAGGGCGTGTTCGACTTCGACCTCTCGGTCTCCAGCTACAATTACCTGCAGGACACCCAGCTCAATCCGTTCACGGTGGCTGCAGGTACCGCTTTTTCGCAGAACGGCAAGATCACCCGGATGGACGGCACCAACTGGCAGAATGCCGATGCCAAGGGCATCTGGCGACCGTTCGGTGCTGATGGGGCACACGAGATCAGCTTCGGCATTCACGGCGACCGCTACCGCCTGGAAAATCCCGTCTACGCGTCGGCGGTGTGGAACGCCACATCCTCGACCGGCACCGGCGCGCTTTATTCAAGCGGCATTGGCGAAACGCGGACCGGCGCGCTGTGGCTGCAGGATGCCTGGAAATTCGCGCCCGGTCTGAAGCTGACGCTCGGCGGACGGCTGGAGAACTGGCGCTCGCTCGACGGCTTCAACCTCGCCACCACGACGACGGGCGCTGGCGCCATCACGTCGGTCGCTGCGATCAACCAGCCGAGCCTGGGCTCGACGAACTTCTCGCCGAAGGCCTCGCTGTCGTTTGATCCGAACAAGGAGTGGAATGTCACTGCGAGCTTCGGCGAAGCCTATCGCTATCCGACTGTGACCGAGCTCTATCAGAACCTCACCGTCGGCGGCGTTGCGACCTTCGCAAATCCCTTCCTCAAGCCCGAGCACGATTTCACCGGCGAATTGAGCATCGAGCGGAAATGGACCGATGGTCGGGTGCGGCTGACCTTGTTCGCGGAGCGCACCGACAACGCGATCATCTCGCAGACCAATCTCGTGACCAATCCTGTGACGGGAGCGCAGACGCCGACCACCGTCATCAGCAATGTCGACGCCATCCGTATGCAGGGCGTCGAACTGTCAGCCGAGAAGGACAACGTGTTTGTGAGGCGCCTGCAACTGTTCGGCAGCGTCACCTATGTCGATTCCGAAATCCTGGCTGACGCGAGCTGGGCCGGCGTCAATCCGCTGACCAATGCAAAGACGACCGTCGTCGGCAAGCGTGTCCCTTATGTCCCCGACTGGCGCGCCAAGGTCGGGGCGACCTACCGGCCGAACGAGAGCTGGGCCTATACGGTCGCGGCGCGCTACAGCGGCAAGCAATATTCGACGCTCGATAACACAGATATTATCCCGCATGTGTACGGCGCCTTCGACAATTTCTTCGTCGTGGACATGAAAATCCATTACAACGCGACCAGGAATTTCGCGTTCGATTTCGGCATCGATAATCTCTTCAACCAGCAATACTTCCTGTTCCACCCGTTCCCCGGCCGAACCTACGTTCTCGCCGCGAAGTACACGTTCTAGACGCCAGAATGCGCGACCAGCAAAGACAAGGACAAAACTGATGAACGAACTTTTCCGCATCCTCTCTCTCTCCGCCGTCGCCATCACCGTGCTGGCCGCGCCCGCGCGTGCCGAGGACGTCAAGGCCGGCGATCTCGTGATCACGCAGGCCTGGACTCGCGCGACGCCGAACGGCGCCAAGATCGGCGGCGGCTATGTCACGATCGAGAACAAGGGCACGACGCCGGATCGGCTGGTCGGTGGTGCCGGCGACATCGCCGGCAAGGTCGAGATCCACGAGATGGCGATGGACAATGGCGTGATGAAGATGCGTCCGATCGACAAGGGCCTGACCATCGAGCCCGGCAAGACGGTGAAGCTCGCGCCCGGCGGCTACCATCTGATGATGTTCGACCTGAAGGCGCCGCTGAAGCAGGGCGACAAGGTGCCGGTCACGCTGCAGTTCGAGAAGGCCGGCAAGGTGTCTGTGACGCTCGACGTGCAGGGCGTCGGCGCGCAGGCCCCTGGCGGCGGTGACGATCATTCCGGCCACATGATGAAGAAGATGTGAGGCGGATGATGAGAGCATCCCTCCTCATCGCCGCCGCAGCGACGTTCGCAGCAGCGCCGGCGCTGGCGCATGTCACGCTCGAAGGCAAGCAGGCGACTGTCGGCGCCTCCTACAAGGCGGTGTTCGCCGTGCCGCATGGCTGCGCCGGCTCGCCGACGACAAAAATCCGCGTGCAGATTCCGGAAGGCGTGATCGCGGTGAAACCGATGCCGAAGGCCGGCTGGACGCTCGACACCGTGACCGGCAAATACGCCAGCGAGTATGACTATCACGGCGCCAAGATCACAGAAGGCGTCAAGGAGGTGGCGTGGAGCGGCGGCAAGCTTCTCGACCACAATTACGATGAGTTCGTGATCAGCACTTATCTGACACCCGGCCTGAAGCCGAACACGACGCTGTATTTTCCGGTGGTGCAGGAATGCGAGCAGGGCGTCAGCCGCTGGATCGATATTCCGGCCGAAGGGCAGGGCGGCGGCCATGATCACGGCAGCAAGACGCCGGCGCCCGGCGTCAAGCTGATGCCGAAGCCGTAAGAAGATCGTGATGCGGCTGATCGCGGGCCTGACTGCGCTGCTGCTGACGCTGTGCCTTGCGACCTCGGCCCATGCGCATGCGGTGCTGATCGGCGCCGAGCCGGCCGACGGCAGCGTGCAGGCGGAAGCGCCGAAGACGGTGGTGCTCCGCTTCAATGAGGCGGTGGCGCCGACCGCAGTCAGCCTGCTCGATGCCGCGGGCAAGCCGCGCAACGTCTCGATCCACGCGGTTGATCAATCCGTGATCGTGACGCTGCCAACTGAACTGCCTGAGGGCACGCAGGTCGTCAGCTATCGCGTCGTCTCGCAAGACGGCCATCCGGTCGCGGGCTCGCTGGTGTTCTCGGTGGGCAAGGTCACCGGGGCTGCGGTGCCATCCGGTGGCGGCATCCTCGATGCGTTGATCTGGCTCGCGCGGCTCGGCGTCTATTTCGGTCTGTTCGCCGGCGTCGGCGGTGTGTTCTTCGCGGCCTGGATCAGCCATGGGCCCGCGGGCGAACGGCTGATCATGCGGGCGCTCGCGATCGGCCTCGTCAGCGCGATCGCCTCGCTCGGCCTGCAGGGCGTCGATCTCCTGAACCTGCCGCTGTGGGGCGTCGTAACCTCAGCTGCATGGGCGACCGCGTTCAGCACCAGCCTGTTTCCGGCCATGCTGCTGGCGATCGCCGCCATGGTGATCGCGGCGATTGCCTGGCGCAGCCCGTCGATCGCTTCCTCATGGCGGCGCACGGCGGTCGCGATGATCTGCGTCGGGCTGTCGCTCGCGGTCAGCGGCCACGCCGCCACCGCCTCACCGCAATGGCTGACGCGAACGGCGCTGTTCATCCATGGCATTGGCCTGGCCTATTGGATGGGCGCGCTCGCACCGCTCGCGGTGCTGGCCTGGCTGCGCCATGAATCGCAGCTGCGGGTGCTCCGACGCTTTTCGACGCTTGCGCTGCCTGTCGTCGCCTTGATCGCGCTCTCCGGCCTGACGCTCGCCGTCATTCAACTCGAAAGCGTCAGTGCGCTGATCGACACACGCTACGGCAACATCCTCATTTGGAAGTTCGTACTCGTCTTGCTGTTGCTGTTGTTCGCCGCGCTGAACCGCTGGCTGTTCGTGCCCGAGATCGAGCGCGTGTTCCAC
This sequence comes from Bradyrhizobium jicamae, assembly GCF_018130695.1. GTDB lineage: Bacteria > Pseudomonadota > Alphaproteobacteria > Rhizobiales > Xanthobacteraceae > Bradyrhizobium > Bradyrhizobium jicamae_B. The sequence continues at coordinate 10,051 of NZ_JAFCJX010000028.1, forward strand.
CGGACGCGGCCATTGCAGCGATCGATCGCGATGGAATTCGTGCTGATGATCGCGATCCTCGGCCTGGTGTCGCTGTGGCGCTTCACGCCGCCGCCGCGGGCGCTTGCGATGTCGACGGATGTTCCGCTCGCGGTTCACATCCACACCGATGCGGCGATGTTCCAGGTGCTGATCGGGCCCGGCAAGGTCGGACAGAATGAGTTCACGCTGCAGCTGATGAACGGCGACGCCAGCCCCCTGATTGCCAAGGAGGCGACGCTGACCCTGAGCCTGCCGGCGCGCGGCATCGAGCCGATGGAACGCAGCGCCACGCTCGGGTCCGACGGCTACTGGCACGTCCGCAATGTCGCGCTGCCGGCCGCCGGCCGCTGGCACATGCAGATCGACGCGCTCGTCACCGACTTCCAGAAAGTGACGCTGGAGGACGATTTCGACGTGCAATAGTCCGGGATCTTCGATTGCGCGGTCAAATGCCCGAAATTCGGCCGAATTTGCCGGTCATTCAGACGCCGCGGCCTTGTATTTTCGCATCCGATCCGGTTTCACTGCAGCTCATTCCTCGTACCCCCTGATTCTCCGAGAAGCGCCCATGCGATTGTCGCGGTTTTTCCTGCCCATCCTGAAAGAGAACCCGAAAGAGGCGGAGATCGTCTCGCATCGGCTGATGCTGCGCGCGGGCATGATGCGGCAGGAGGCGGCCGGCATCTATGCCTGGCTGCCGCTCGGCTTCCGCGTGCTGAAGAAGATCGAGCAGATCGTGCGCGAGGAGCAGGATCGCGCCGGCGCGCTGGAGCTCTTGATGCCGACCTTGCAGCTCGCCGATCTCTGGCGCGAGAGCGGCCGCTACGACGCCTATGGTCCGGAGATGCTGCGCATCGCCGACCGTCACAAGCGTGAGCTGCTGTACGGGCCGACCAACGAGGAAATGATCACCGAGATATTCCGCGCCTATGTGAAGTCCTACAAGAGCCTGCCGCTCAACCTCTATCACATCCAGTGGAAGTTCCGTGACGAGCAGCGCCCGCGGTTCGGCGTGATGCGCGGCCGCGAATTCCTGATGAAGGATGCGTACTCCTTCGACATCGACGAGGCCGCGGCGCGCCGCGCCTACAACAAGATGTTCGTGGCCTATTTGCGCACCTTCGCGCGGATGGGCCTGAAGGCGATCCCGATGCGCGCCGAGACCGGCCCGATCGGCGGTGACCTCAGCCACGAGTTCATCGTGCTGGCCGAGACCGGCGAATCCGGCGTGTTCATCAATCGCGACGTGCTCGACCTGCCGGTGCCGGCCGAGGACGTCGACTATGACGGCGATCTGACCCCGATCATCAAGCAATGGACCTCGGTCTATGCCGCGACCGAGGACGTGCACGACGCTGCGCGCTTCGAGAGTGAGGTGCCCGCCGACAAGCGCGTCAACACCCGCGGCATCGAGGTCGGCCAGATCTTCTATTTCGGCACCAAATATTCCGACAGCATGAAGGCGCTGGTCGCCGGCGCCGACGGCGTCGACGTGCCGATCCATGGCGGCTCCTACGGCGTCGGCGTCTCGCGTCTGGTCGGCGCGATCATCGAGGCTTGCCATGACGATGCCGGCATCAAATGGCCGGAAGCGGTGGCGCCGTTCCGCGCCGCGATCCTCAACCTGAAGCAGGGCGATGCCGCGGTCGATGGCGCCTGCGAGAAGCTCTATGCCGAGCTCTCCGCGAAGGGCGTCGACGTGCTCTATGACGACACCGACCAGCGCGCCGGCGCAAAGTTCGCCGCCGCCGATCTGATCGGTATTCCCTGGCAGATCCTGGTCGGCCCGAAGGGGCTTGCCGAAGGCAAGGTCGAGGTGAAGCGTCGCAGCGACGGCTCGCGCGAGAACCTGAGCCCTGCCGACGTTGTGGCGAAACTCGCGGGTTAAAGTTTATTCACCACGCGGATATCGGCGGGGGTTTCCGGCCACATTTGGCCCGAATCATGGGATTATCGACAGATGGATGAGACCATGACCGAGCCAGTTGTCCGCACCCCGCCCTTTGCGCCCTTCGAGTGGCTGCTGTCCGGACGCTATCTGCGCGCGCGGCGCAAGGAAGGCTTCATTTCGGTCATCGCCGGCTTCTCGTTCCTCGGCATCATGCTCGGCGTCGCCACGCTGATCGTGGTGATGGCCGTGATGAACGGCTTCCGCAAGGAGCTGCTCGACAAGATCCTCGGCCTCAACGGGCACATCCTGGTGCAGCCGCTGGAATCGCCGCTGACCGACTGGAAAGACGTCGCCGATCGCATCAGCCAGGTCCCGGGCATCCGGCTTGCGGCGCCGGTCGTGGACGGGCAGGGGCTTGGCTCCTCGCCGTTCAACGCCGCCGGCGTGTTCATCCGCGGCATCCGCGCCGAAGACCTCAACAACCTCACCTCGATCGCCAAGAACATCAAGCAGGGCTCGCTCGAGGGCTTTGACGAGGGCCAGGGGGTCGCGATCGGCCGCCGGCTCGCCGACCAGCTCTCGCTGCATGCCGGCGACAGCATCACGCTGGTCTCGCCGAAGGGCGCCGTGACGCCGATGGGCACCACGCCGCGCATCAAGCCCTACAAGATATCAGCCGTGTTCGAGATCGGCATGTCCGAATACGATTCGACCTTCGTGTTCATGCCGCTCGCCGAGGCGCAGGCCTATTTCAACCGCAACAACGACGTCTCCTCGATCGAGGTGTTCACCAACAATCCCGATCGGATCGTGGCCTTCCGCACCTTGGTGACGGAGGCGGCCGGACGTCCGGTGTTCCTGGTCGACTGGCGGCAGCGCAACTCGACCTTCTTCAACGCGCTGCAGGTCGAGCGCAACGTGATGTTCCTGATCCTCACCATGATCGTGCTGGTGGCGGCGCTCAACATCGTCTCCGGCCTGATCATGCTGGTGAAGGACAAGGGGCAGGACATCGCGATTCTGCGCACCATGGGCGCCTCGCAAGGCTCGATCATGCGCATCTTCCTGATCACCGGCGCCTCGATCGGCGTGGTCGGCACGCTGGTCGGCCTGATGGTCGGGCTCCTGATCTGCTTCAACATCGAATCGATCAGGCAATTCCTGTCCTGGCTGACCAATACGGAATTGTTCGACCCGACGCTGTATTTCCTGTCCAAGCTGCCGGCGGAAATCGATTTCGGCGAGACGCTGGCAGTGGTGATCATGGCATTGACGCTATCTTTCCTGGCGACGCTGTATCCGTCGTGGCGCGCCGCGCGCCTCGATCCCGTCGACGCGCTTCGGTACGAGTGAGGCGCGCATGGCGGAGGGGGCGGAAGACACACCGGTCATCTATCTTCACGAGATCAAACGGCAATATCGGCAGGGCGAAGCGACGCTGACGATCCTGGACGGTGCCAAGCTCGCGCTGTGGCCGGGCCAGTCGGTGGCGCTGGTGGCGCCGTCGGGTTCCGGCAAGTCGACGCTGCTGCACATCGCCGGGCTCCTGGAAAGCCCTGACGACGGCGAGGTCTATGTCGCGGGCACGCCGACCTCGCAGCTCGCGGACGTCGATCGCACCCAGATTCGCCGCTCTGACATCGGCTTCGTCTACCAGTCGCACCGCCTGCTGCCGGAATTCTCCGCGCTCGAGAACGTGATGCTGCCGCAGATGATCCGCGGCCTGAAGCGCTCCGAGACGATCAAGCGCTCGACCGAGATCCTGGCCTATCTCGGTCTCGGCGACCGCATCACCCATCGTCCGGCCGAACTCTCCGGCGGCGAGCAGCAGCGCGTGGCGATCGCGCGTGCGGTGGCGAATGCGCCGCGGGCGCTGCTGGCGGACGAGCCGACCGGCAACCTCGATCCGGCCACGGCCGATCACGTCTTCAATGCGCTGATGCAGCTCGTGAAGGCGACGCGGGTTGCGATGCTGATCGCGACCCACAACATGGAGCTGGCGGCGCGCATGGATCGCCGGGTGTCGCTGGCGAACGGCCAGGTCGTCGAGATGGACTGACGGTCAGTAAGACCGGCGCGGCCTGGCCGGCCGCCGCACCGGGCCGACCGACGCATTCGCCGCGTAGGGATTGTTGACGCATATCGCCGACAGGCCCGACGCCGATGCCGCGCATTGCGCGAGCGAGGTGAAGCTGCAGTCGTAATCCTCGCCGCCCCAACGGTAATTGTGCTGACAGACCGGATAGCGCGGATCGAAGGTTTGTGCGTGCGCCGTTGCCGAAGCGGTCAGGGCCAGCATTCCAATGAGCAAAATGCGCATCTGCGGCTCCCGTCCAAACGAATAGATCATTCCGTGTGAATGAACAGGTCGAAGAAGGTCGGCTCGCGCGGCGGACGACGCGGTGCGTTGAGATAGGAGCGCGGGCTCGAGTCGCCGGCGTAATAGGGATTGGCGATGCAGTTCAGCGTGCGGCCCGACGCGGTAGCCAGACACTGCTCATAGGTGGAGTAGCTGCAGTTGCTGAGTCCCGGATAAGCGTCGCCCTGCAGACAGAAGGGATAGCGCACGCCCACGGCATGCGCGGGAGCGACGCAAAACGCTGCGAGTGCGATTGTCGATGCCGCCGCCAGAATCAGTTTGCGCATGTGCGCTCCTTCGTCGCGATGAATTCCTTTGAGATGATCAAAATCGGACAAGCAGGTTCCCGTCAACACGCGTCTCATGCGTCAATTGTGTAAGTGAATACCGCTGACTGTGCGCGCGAAGTTCGATTGTGAAAACATTGCGGCGACGAGGCGGCGGAAATGCAAAAAGCCCTTGTAACGCAACATTAACTTACATTTTCAGTAGAGTCGTTTGGCATCGTCTGTTGCGCTGAGGCTACAGCAATTCCGACGAAGACTGCTATGTCCGTGTCACGGCCTTGGGGGCCAGTAAAAGTTGGAACGGGAAAAAGAATGAAAAAGGTTTTGCTTGTGTCGGCCAGTCTGATTGCGCTCAGCGCAACGGCGCCGGCTTTCGCCGCTGATCTCGCTGCGCGTCCTTACACCAAGGCTCCGCCTCCGATGGTCGCCGCGATCTACGACTGGAGCGGGTTCTACATCGGCGTGAACGGCGGTTGGGGTTCGAGCCACAACAGCTGGGATTCGGTCGCACCGTTCCTGGTTGGTCCGGAAGGCAGCCATGACGCGACCGGCGGCACCGTCGGTGGTCAGATCGGCTATCGCTGGCAGGCCGGCACCTGGGTGTTCGGTCTCGAAGCGCAGGGCAACTGGGCTGACTTCTCGGGCAGCAACACCAGCCTGCTGTTCCCCGGCTTCGTCAACACCTCGAAGATCGACGCGTTCGGTCTCTTCACCGGTCAGATCGGTTACGCCTTCAACAACGCTCTGCTCTACGTCAAGGGCGGTGCGGCTGTGACCTCGAACAAGAACTACATCAACACCGCGGCTGGTGCTCGCTTCGGCACCGCAGGCGACGACACCCTCTGGGGCGGCACCGTCGGCGTCGGTCTCGAATACGCCTTCGCTCCGAACTGGTCGGCCGCGATCGAGTACGATCACCTGTTCATGCAGGATCGCACCGTTAACTTCACCTCGCCGGCCGGCGCGCTGGTCGCCAGCGATCGCATCGGCCAGGACGTCGATCTCGTCACCGTCCGCCTGAACTACAAGTTCGGCGGCCCGGTCGTCGCGCGCTACTGATCGTCTGCCTCCCAAGGCGATTTCGAAGCCCCGGGCGTTGCCCGGGGCTTTTTTATTTGCCCGGCCGTCGGAGAAGGGCAGGCCGCTTACATGTTGTGCTTGGCGAGTCGCTGCCAGCTCCCGCCACGATTAACCAAGGGAGTTCTTTCGGGGGCAGTTTTCAAACGGACCCACGACCATCGCTTGACTCCTGAAACAAAAAGAGAACAATGTTCTTCATATGTTCCGGTTGAGATTCAGTCTTGGGAGACGGTCATGTTGAAGATCTTCGTGGAAGAAGCGGCGGCCCTGGCATCGATCACGCTGTTCGTTGGAATGATCGCGGTCTGGGCTCAGCTGATTCCCCAGCTCTGAGAACTGAGCCTTGGGGAAAAGCAGGACGACTGCTGACAGCGCCGCGTTCCGCGTGGACTCCTCAATCCTGAGGCTCCACCATTGGGCGGCGAGTCGGGCCTGACTTTTCGAACGTCAGGGTTGGCGATCGCACCCATCCCTGATGCAAGTGACCTCCAATCAGCCATGTCGAATGCCGGCTTCGTTCATCTTCACGTTCATTCGGCGTATTCGCTGCTGAAGGGTTCCATCAAGATTGCCAAGCTCGGCGAGCTTGCCAAGAAAGACCACCAGCCCGCGCTGGCGCTCACCGACACCGACAACATGTTCGGTGCGCTGGAATTCTCCGACAAGATGGCGGGCTACGGCATCCAGCCGATCGTCGGCTGCGAGCTCGCGATCGATTTCGGTGATGTCGATCCGACCGCGCGCAACGTGCTCGCGAACGGGCCGGCGCGGATGGTGCTGCTGGCGGCGAAGGAGCGCGGCTATCGCAGCCTGATGCGGCTGAACTCGCGCGCGTTCCTGGAGACGCCGGTCAACCAGACGCCGCACATCAAGATCGACTGGCTGAAGGATGATGCCGAGGACCTGATCGCGCTGACCGGCGGGCCGGACGGGCCGATCGCGCTGGCGCTGCAGGCCGACCAGGCGGCGCTCGCGGCGACGCGCTGCGATCGCCTCGCCGAATTGTTCGGCGATCGCCTCTACATCGAGCTGCAGCGTCATGGCGTCGACAAGGAACGCCGCACCGAAGGCGGCCTGATCGACATCGCCTACGCCAAGGGCCTGCCGCTGGTTGCGACCAACGAGCCGTATTTCGCCAGCAACGACGACTATGAGTCGCACGACGCCCTGCTGTGCATCGCCGGAGGCCATCTGATCGCCGAGACCGACCGCACGCAGCTGACACCCGATCATCGCTTCAAGACCCGCGCCGAGATGGCCGTGCTGTTCGCCGACATTCCGGAAGCGCTGGCCTCGACGGTCGAGATCGCCGAACGCTGCTCGTTCCGGCCGCGGACGCGCAAGCCGATCCTGCCGTTCTTCACCGTCGGCGCCGCAGGCAGCTCGGACGCCGCCGCGGTCGAGGCCGCCGAGCTGAAGCGCCAGGCGGAGGAGGGGCTCGCCAACCGTCTGCGCGTGCACGGCCTATCGCCGCAGACGACGGAAGAGGACTACAACAAGCGCCTGGCGTTCGAGCTCGACGTCATCATGCGCATGAAATACGCGGGCTACTTCCTGATCGTGTCCGACTTCATCAAATGGGCGAAGTCGCAGGGCATTCCGGTCGGACCGGGCCGCGGCTCGGGCGCAGGCTCGCTGGTGGCCTGGGCGCTGACCATCACCGACCTCGATCCGATCCGCTTCGGCTTGCTGTTCGAGCGCTTCCTCAATCCCGAGCGTGTCTCGATGCCGGACTTCGACATCGACTTCTGCCAGGACCGCCGCGGCGAGGTGATCCAGTATGTGCAGCAGCGCTACGGCCGCGATCAGGTGGCGCAGATCATCACCTTTGGTACACTGCAGGCCCGCGGCGTGCTGCGCGACGTCGGTCGCGTGCTGCAGATGCCCTATGGCCAGGTCGACAAGCTGACCAAACTCGTGCCGCAGAATCCGGCCGCACCGGTGACCCTGGCGCAGGCGATCGAGGGCGAGCCGAAGCTGCAGGCGTTCCGTGACGAGGATCCGGTGGTGGCGCGCGCCTTCGACATCGCGCAGCGCCTGGAAGGCCTGACCCGCCACGCCTCGACGCATGCGGCCGGCATCGTGATCGGCGATCGTCCGCTCAGCGAGCTGGTGCCGCTCTATCGCGACCCCAAATCCGACATGCCCGTCACCCAGTTCAACATGAAATGGGTCGAGCCGGCGGGTCTCGTCAAATTCGACTTTCTCGGCCTGAAGACGCTGACCGTGCTCGACGTCGCGGTGAAGCTCTTGAAGCCGCGCGGCATCGACGTCGATCTGGCGACGCTGCCGATCGACGATGCGCCGAGCTATGCGATGCTGGCGCGAGGCGAGGTGGTCGGCGTGTTCCAGGTGGAAAGCCAGGGCATGCGGCGCGCGCTGGTCGACATGCGTCCCGACCGTTTCGAGGACATCATCGCGCTGGTGGCGCTGTATCGTCCGGGCCCGATGGCCAACATCCCGACCTATTGCGCGCGCAAGCACGGCGACGAGGAGCCGGAATATCTGCATCCGGTGCTGGAGCCGATCCTGAAGGAGACGTTCGGCGTCATCATCTATCAGGAACAGGTGATGCAGATCGCGCAGGTGATGTCGGGCTATTCGCTCGGCGACGCCGACCTGTTGCGCCGCGCGATGGGCAAGAAGATCCGCGCCGAGATGGACAAGCAGCGCGACATCTTCGTCGCCGGTGCGGTGAAGAACGGCGTGCCGAAGGGGCAGGCCGAGACCATCTTCGAGCTGCTGGCAAAGTTCGCCGACTACGGCTTCAACAAGAGCCATGCGGCGGCCTACGCGCTGGTGTCCTACCACACCGCCTACATGAAGGCGCATTATCCCGTGGAGTTTCTGGCGGCGTCGATGACGCTCGAGCTCAACAACACGGACAAGCTGTCGGAATTCCGTTCCGAGGCGCAGCGGCTCGGCATCAAGGTCGAGGCGCCCAACATCAACCGTTCCGGTGCGACCTTCGAGGTCGGCGAGAAGACCATCTATTACGCGCTCGCCGCGCTGAAGGGCGTCGGCATCCAGGCCATCGAGCAGATCATCGAGGAGCGCAACAAAAAGGGCGCTTTCACCTCGCTGGCCGATTTCGCTGCGCGCGTCAGCCCGCGCGCGATCAACAAGCGCATCATCGAAAGCCTCGCCGCCGCCGGCGCCTTCGACACGCTCGAGCCGAACCGCGCGCGTGTGTTCGCCGGCGCGGATGCGATCCTGGCCGCCTCGCAGCGCAGCCATGAGGCGGCAACCTCGGGCCAGAACGACATGTTCGGCAGCGCGCCGGATGCGCCGAGCATCATGCTGCCGCAGGTCGAGCCGTGGCTGCCGGCCGACCGGCTGCGCCGAGAGTATGACGCGATCGGATTCTTCCTGTCCGGCCATCCGCTCGACGATTACGCGACCGCCCTGAAGCGGCTGCGCGTGCAGTCCTGGGCGGAGTTCTCGCGCGCGGTGAAGACCGGCGCGACCGCAGGCAAGGTGGCGGCCACCGTGGTGTCGCGCATGGAGCGGCGCACCAAGACCGGCAACAAGATGGGCATCATGGGGCTCTCCGATCCGACCGGCCATTTCGAGGCGGTGCTGTTCTCCGAAGGGCTTGCGCAATACCGCGATGTGCTCGAGCCGGGCGCAGCCGTGCTGCTGCAGCTTGGCGCCGAGTTGCAGGGCGAGGACGTGCGCGCGCGCGTGCTGCATGCCGAGCCGCTCGACCACGCCGCGGCGAAGACGCAGAAGGGCCTGCGCATCTTCGTGCGCGACACCAAGCCGCTCGACTCGATCGCGCGCCGGCTGAACATGCCGGAGGCGGCAGCGCCCGCGCCTGCGAGCAAGCTGCCTGCGGCCAAGCAGGCCCCAGCGCCGGCACCGCTCGCGGGCTCCGACGGCGACGTGACGCTGGTGATGATGCTCGACCTGCAGACCGAGGTCGAGATGAAGCTGCCCGGCCGCTACAAGGTCTCGCCGCAGATCGCCGGCGCGATCAAGGCGGTTGCCGGCGTCGTGGACGTGCAGACGGTGTAGCGCGCGGTTTCATCCAAAGCCCTATTGCAACCGCACCGTGTTCCTCACTATGCTCGCTCCTGGGCATAGGGGACTGGGCATAAATGTTCTTGCGAAGTGTGGGTGCGTTACTCGTGGCCTTGCTACTTGCTGGCTGCGAGACCGAGCGGCATGGATTGGACTATTCGGAGTTCGTGCGGAAGATCGGGCCGCCGAGCGCCGGAAAGGCACGGATCGTCGTGCTTCGCGAAAAGGGCTACGCCGGGATCGCCGATCAAGGCTGGGACGTGAAGCTGGACGGCGGACCGATGGCCGATCTCAAGACCGGCACCTACGTTTTCCTCGATCGTCCGGCAGGCCAGCATCAGATCTCGGCGACTGCGGCGATGTTCCCGGGGACAAGCCAGGTGGACATTTCCGTCCAATCCGGGCGTACCTATTTCTATCTCGCCAGGCCGAGTGAACGGTCGAAGGTTCTCGGCGGGATGGCCGCGGCCGGTGGGGTCGCCGGCCTGCTGGTGGGCGCGGCGCTGACCTCCAACAACGGCAATCAGGGACCGCTGGACTTCTTTCCCCTGGAGGAAGACTCCGCGCGCATGACGATCACCGAGCTGAAGTTGGCAACCTAGGGCCGGTCAGGGCCGCTCTCGGGCCCAAAAGCAGTGTCTGGACGGGGTTTTGGGGCTGAAAACGTCCCCAAAACCGGCCTTATTTCCTTGCTTCTGGCCCAAATCGCGCTATATAGCGCGCCATCTCACACGGAAACATGGCTCTCAAAGGCCGTCCGGTGGCAACCGGGCCGATCAGGCTCGTTTGCTCACACGTTTCCGGAGGAACCAACCGGAGAATTGAACCTATGTCGCTGCCCGATTTCAATATGCGTCAGCTCCTGGAAGCTGGCGTTCACTTTGGCCACCAGGCCCACCGCTGGAACCCGAAGATGGCGGATTACATCTTCGGCGCCCGCAACAACATCCACATCATCGACCTCGCGCAGACCGTGCCGATGATGCACCGCGCGCTGCAGGCCGTCAGCGACACCGTCGCCAAGGGCGGCCGCATCCTGTTCGTCGGTACCAAGCGCTCGGCGCAGGACGGCGTTGCCGAGGCGGCGAAGCGTTCGGCGCAGTATTTCGTCAACTCGCGCTGGCTCGGCGGTACGCTGACCAACTGGAAGACGATCTCGGGCTCGATCAAGCGCCTGCGTCACCTCGACGAGGTGCTGTCCTCGGGCGAGGCCAACTCCTACACCAAGAAGGAGCGCCTGACGCTGCAGCGCGAGCGCGACAAGCTCGATCGCTCGCTCGGCGGCATCAAGGACATGGGCGGTCTTCCCGACATGATCTTCGTGATCGACACCAACAAGGAAGACATCGCGATCCAGGAAGCCCAGCGGCTCAACATCCCGGTCGCCGCGATCGTCGACACCAACTCGGACCCCAAGGGCATCACCTATGTGGTGCCGGGCAATGACGACGCCGGCCGCGCCATCTCGCTGTATTGCGACCTCGTCGCACGCGCCGCGATCGACGGCATTTCGCGCGCCCAGGGCGATTCCGGCATCGACATCGGTGCGTCGGCGACCCCGGTGCAGGAAGAGCTCCCGGCAGCCGCCACCGGCTTCCAGGGTCTCGCCGGTCCCCGCGGCACCGCCGACAACCTCAAGAAGCTCACCGGCGTGTCCGGTACGATCGAGAAGAAGCTGAACGACCTCGGCATCTTCCACTACTGGCAGCTCGCCGAGCTCGACCACGACACCGCCCACAAGATCGGCGAAGAAGTCGGTCTGCCGAGCCGTGCCGACGCCTGGGTGGCCCAGGCCAAGACGCTCGCCGAAGCGGAATAACGGTTACGCGGTGTGGCCGGGAACTCCCGGCCACCGCTTCTGTTCCAAGACAACGATTTCCCTGTCGCGAACCGGCGGCGTCATCAGGCGCCGCGGTTTCATTTCAGGCAAGAAGGACATTGAACGATGGCAACGATCTCTGCAGCGATGGTCAAGGAGCTCCGCGAGTCGACCGGCGCGGGCATGATGGATTGCAAGGCGGCGCTGACCGAGAACAACGGTGACATGCAGGCCGCCCAGGACTGGCTGCGCAAGAAGGGCCTGTCGAAGGCCGCCAAGAAGTCCGGTCGTGTCGCGGCCGAGGGCCTGATCGGCGCGCTGACCCAGGGCACCAAGGGCGTGCTGGTCGAGGTCAACTCCGAGACCGACTTCGTCGCGCGCAACGAGCAGTTCCAGGGGCTGGTCAAGATGGTCGCCCAGGTCGCGCTGCACAACAAGGCCGACGTCGACGTGATCAAGGCCGTCAAGGTCGGCGACGTCACCGTCGAGGCCGCGATCAATGATGCTATCGCCACTATCGGCGAGAACATGACGCTGCGCCGCGCCGCTTCACTCGAGGTCGGCAAGGGCGTGGTGGGCAGCTACGTCCATAACGCGGTGGTCGAAGGCGCCGGCAAGATCGGCGTGATCGTGGCGCTGGAGTCGGTCGGCAAGGCCGACGAGCTCGCCGTGCTCGCCCGTCAGCTCGCGATGCACGTCGCGGCTGCCAAGCCGCTGGCGCTGGATCCGGCCGGCCTCGATCCGGAGACCGTCAAGCGCGAGAAGGACGTGCTGGCCGACAAGTACCGCCAGCAGGGCAAGCCCGCGAACGTCATCGAGAAGATCGTCGATTCCGGCCTGAAGACCTACTACAAGGAAGTCTGCCTGCTGGATCAGGCCTTCATCCACGACAGCGGCAAGTCCGTTGCCCAGGCGGTGAAGGAAGCTGAGGGTAAGGTCGGCGGGCCGATCAAAATTGCCGGCTTTGTGAACTATGCTCTCGGTGAAGGAATCGAGAAGCAGGAGAGCGACTTCGCCGCCGAAGTCGCCGCCGCCAGCGGCAAGAAGTAATCGCTGACGATCAGCTTCCGGTGCAGAGTACCGGAAGCTTTGCCTGCCGCGGGACAAGGAAGCGATCGCATCATGGCTGAGCCGGTCTATCGTCGCGTGGTGATCAAATTGTCCGGCGAATATCTGGCCGGCAGCCATGGGTTCGGGATCGATCAGCCGACCATCGACCGCGTCGCCGACGATCTGATCGCAGCGCGCCAGCTCGGCGTCGAAGTCGCCGTCGTGATCGGCGGCGGCAATATCGTCCGCGGCGTCGAGGTCTCCTCCCGCGGGGTGTCGCGGCCGACCGGCGACACCATGGGCATGCTCGCCACCGTAATGAACTGCCTCGCGCTCGAAGCGGCAATCGAGCGCAAGGGAACCCCGGCGCGGACGCTGTCGGCGTTCGTGATGCCTGAGATTTCCGAGCTGTTCACCCGCAGTGCAACGCACAAATATCTGGCCGAGGGCCGGATCGTGCTGCTCGGTGGCGGAACCGGTAACCCGTACTTCACGACCGACACCACGGCCGTGCTGCGCGCCGCCGAAATCGGCGCCCAGGTGGTGCTGAAGGCCACCAACGTCGATGGCGTCTACAGTGCCGACCCGAAGAAGGACCCCAAGGCCAAGCGTTTCGACCGCCTGACGCATTCGCAGGCGATCGAGGGCGGCTACAAGGTCATGGATGCGACCGCTTTCGCGCTTGCCCGCGAGACGTCGCTGCCTATCATCGTGTTCTCGATCGCCGAACCGGGGTCGATCGGGGCGATTTTGCGCGGCACCGGCCACGGGACGGTGGTCGCCGGTTGACGCTGGCCGCGCAGGCTTCGCGTCGCCGACAGGTTTCTTGTGAAGGGAGAACGTCATGGCCACGCCTGGTTTTGACATCAATGAATTGAAGCGCCGCATGCAGGGCGCCACCGCATCGCTGAAGCACGAGCTCGGGGGCTTGCGCACCGGCCGCGCCGCGGCCTCGATGCTGGAGCCGGTGCAGGTCGAAGCCTACGGCTCGCATATGCCGCTCAACCAGGTCGCGACCATCAGCGTGCCGGAGCCGCGCCTGCTCTCGGTGCAGGTCTGGGACAAGTCCATGGTCAAGGCGGTGGAGAAGGCGATCGTCGATTCCAATCTCGGCCTGTCGCCGGCGACCGAAGGGCAGGTGCTGCGCCTGCGCATTCCTGAGCTGAACCAGGAGCGCCGCAAGGAACTCGTTAAGGTCGCGCACAAATACGCCGAAGCCGCCAAGGTCGCGGTCCGTCACGTCCGCCGCGACGGGCTCGACATCATCAAGAAGCTCGAGAAGAACCACGAGATCTCCGAGGATGATCAGGAGCGCCTCTCGAACGAGGTGCAGAAGGCGACCGACGGCGTGGTCACCGAGATCGATCAGTTGCTTGCCGCCAAGGAAAAGGAAATCCTGACGGTCTGAGTCGGAAATATCAGGATGTCGAAAGCCGCCGCCCCAGCATCAGACGGACCGGATCGCTCCGGTGCTCCCTTGCATGTGGCTGTTATCATGGACGGCAACGGCCGCTGGGCCGCCGCGCGCGGGCTGCCGCGGGCGGAAGGGCATCGCCGCGGCGTCGAGGCGCTGCGCCGCGTGGTGCGTGCCTCCCATGAGCTCGGCATCCAGTATCTGACGATCTTTTCTTTCAGCTCGGAAAACTGGTCGCGGCCGGCGACCGAGATCGGCGATCTCTTCGGCCTGCTGCGCCGCTTCATCCGCAACGATCTGGCGACGCTGCATCGCGACGGGGTGAGGGTGCGCGTGATCGGCGAGCGCGACGGGCTCGAGCCGGACATCTGCTCGCTGCTGAATGAGGCCGAAGAGCTGACGCGCGGCAACACCAAGCTGACGCTGGTGGTCGCCTTCAACTACGGCTCGCGCGCGGAAATCGCGGCTGCAGCGCGACGTCTCGCGCAGGAGGTGGCCGAGGGCAAGCGCGACGCCAGCTCGATCGACGCCGACGCGCTCGGGCAATATCTCGACGCGCCCGACATTCCCGATCCGGACCTGATCATCCGTACCAGCGGTGAGCAGCGGCTGTCGAACTTCCTGATGTGGCAGGCGGCCTATAGCGAATTGGTGTTCGTGCCGATCCATTGGCCTGACTTCGACAAGGCGGCGCTGGAGGGCGCGATCGCGGAATACGCCAGGCGCGAGCGCCGTTTCGGCGGTCTGGTCGCGAAAACCGGATCGTGACCGAGCGCGAAGCCGCGCCTGCGGCAGCCAGCGAGCCGGCGTCCCGCAACCTGTTGCTGCGCGTCGTCGCAGCCTTGGTGCTGGCGCCCGTCGCAATCGCACTGGCCTATGCCGGTGGTGTCGCCTGGACGTTGTTGGTGACACTGGTGGCGATTGGGCTGTTCGTGGAATGGCTTCTCGTCACCGGGCTCGGGCGCGATTTCAGTGTCGCGCTGCCTGGTGTGATCGCGCTGCTGCTTTCCGGCCAATACCTGGTGACCGGCAACCTTGATGCGGCCATGCGCGTCCTCGCCGTCGGCGTAATTGTCGTGGCGCTGACTTCGGGCGTACTGCGCAACTGGGCTGTTGCGGGATGGGCTGTTGCAGGATTGCTCTATGCGGCGGGGGCTGAGATCGCATCGGTGGTGCTGCGCCTCGATCCGGTAAAGGGCTTCGCCGCGCTGATGTTCGTGTTGCTCATCGTGTGGGTTACCGATATCGGCGGCTACTTCGCGGGTCGCAGCATCGGCGGGCCGAAGCTCTGGGAAAGGGTCAGTCCGAAGAAGACCTGGGCCGGCGCGGCTGGCGGCTTCATTGCCAGTCTGCTTGTTGCCGCCGGCTTTGCCGCCTTCGAGATCGGGACTACCGGACCGCTGTTGCTGCTCGGCGCTGCACTGTCGGTGGTTTCGCAGCTCGGCGATCTCTTCGAATCCGCGGTCAAGCGCCGGTTCGGCGTGAAGGATTCGAGCCAGATCATTCCCGGCCATGGCGGCCTGCTGGATCGCCTGGACGGTTTTGTCGCAGCCGTCGTTGTGGCGGCGATTGTTGGTTTTCTCCGTGGCGGTGCCGATGGCGTCGGCCGCGGTCTTATGGTTTGGTGATCAGATGAGCGCAGTTCCATTGCGTAACAACAAGGCCGCCGCCTCAGACGTGCGCGCCGTCACGGTCCTCGGTGCCACCGGCTCGATCGGCGACAGCACCATGGATCTGCTGCGCGGCGCGCCCGGGCGCTACCGCGTCGAAGCCCTGACCGCCAACAGCAATGTCGAGGGATTGGCCAAGCTCGCCAAGGAGTTCGGCGCGCGCTTTGCGGCGGTGGCCGATCCGGCGCGGCTCGCTGAATTGAAAGATGCGCTGGCGGGGACGCGAATCGAATGCGGCGCCGGCGAGAGCGCGATCATCGAGGCGGCGGCGCGGCCTGCGGACTGGGTGATGGCGGCCGTCAGCGGCGCGGCCGGTTTGAAGCCCGCGCTCGCGGCGGTCGATCGCGGCGCCTCAGTCGCGCTCGCCAACAAGGAGTGCCTGGTCTGCGCCGGCGATTTCTTCATGCAGCGCGCGCAAAAGGCCGGCGCCTGCATCCTGCCGGCGGATTCCGAGCACAATGCGCTGTTCCAGGCGCTGGCCTCGGGCAATCGCGAGGAGCTGGTGCGCGTGATCATCACCGCATCTGGCGGTCCGTTCCGCACCTGGGCGCCTGCCGACATCGAGCAGGCGACGCTGGAACAGGCGTTGAAGCATCCGAACTGGAGCATGGGGCAGAAGATCACGATCGATTCGGCCTCGATGATGAACAAGGGCCTCGAGGTGATCGAGGCGTCCTATCTGTTCGCGCTGACGCCGGACGAGATCGACGTGCTGGTGCATCCGCAGTCGATCATCCACGGCATGGTCGAATTCTCCGACCGCTCGGTGATGGCGCAGCTTGGCGCGCCCGACATGCGAATCCCGATCGCGCATTGCCTTGGCTGGCCCGACCGGATCGTCGGCCCGTCGGCCCGGCTCGATCTCGCCAAGATCGGCCAGCTCACTTTCGAGGCGCCGGATTACCAGCGGTTCCCGGGATTGCGGCTGGCCTATGAGGCGCTGCGGACCGGGCAGGGGGCGACCACCGTCTACAACGCCGCCAATGAGGTTGCCGTCGCCGCCTTCATCGGCGGCAAGATCAAGTTCGGTGCCATCGCCCGGCTGGTCGAGGCGACCATGAACGACTGGGTCCGGGCCGGAAATCTCGCGCCGCTGGAATCGGCGGACGATGCGATTTCCGTTGACCATAATGCGCGAAATAAAGCTGCCGCCCTATTGCCTCAAATTGCCTTAAAGGCATCCTAGAGGGTTGGGGGCGGAGCCATTGGCTCTTGCCGAGGGGAATTTGATGCTCGAATTTTTACTCCATAGTTTCAATACGTTGAGCAATGGGCTCATCGGCACCGTCGTCCCCTTCCTGATCGTCCTGACGGTCGTCGTCTTCTTTCACGAGCTCGGTCACTTCCTGGTCGCGCGCTGGGCCGGCGTGAAGGTGTTGACGTTCTCGCTCGGCTTCGGACCTGAGCTGGCCGGCTTCAATGACCGCCACGGCACCCGCTGGCGGGTATCGGCGATTCCGCTCGGCGGCTACGTGAAGTTCTTCGGCGACGACACCGAAGCCTCGACACCATCCACCGAGACCCTCTCGACGATGACGCAGGAGGAGCGCGCCAGCAGCTTCCATCACAAGAGCGTCGGCAAGCGGGCGGCGATCGTCGCGGCCGGGCCGATCGCAAATTTCATCCTTGGCGCCCTGATCTTCGCAGCCATGGCGCTGTATTTCGGCAAGCCGAGCACGGTTGCGCGGGTCGATGGCGTGCAGGCTGAAAGCGCCGCCTCCGCGGCAGGCTTCAAGGTGGGTGACGTCATCACCGCCATTGATGGAACCGAGATTCAGACCTTCAGCGATATGCAGCGAATCGTTGCTTCAAGTGCCGGATCGGCGCTGGTGTTCCAGGTGAAGCGGGACGGCGCGACGATTTCGGTCAACGCGACGCCGGCTCTCAAGGATGTGAAGGACGCGTTCGGCAATAGTCATCGGGTCGGCGTGCTCGGCATCGAGCACAAGCCCCAGACCGGGGAGGCGGTGAGCACGCCGGTCGGGTTCTTCGAGGCCCTGAAGATCGGGGTCGAGCAGGTCTGGTACATCATCTCCGGCACCTTCAAGTTCCTCGGATCGATCTTCACCGGGACCGGCAGCGCCAAGGAAGTCAGCGGCGTCATTGGCATCGCAAAGCTGTCCGGGCAGGCCGCAAGTGCCGGATTTCAGTTCATCGTAAACCTCTGCGCGATACTGTCGGTCTCGATCGGGCTTCTGAACCTGTTTCCAATCCCGCTGCTCGATGGTGGCCATCTTCTGTTCTACGGGGCGGAAGTCGCGCGCGGCCGGCCGCTCTCGGAGCGGACGCAGGAGGTTGGTTTCCGAATCGGTCTCAGTCTGGTGCTGATGTTGATGGTGTTCGCGACCTACAACGACCTCGTACGTTAGGCGCCATCCCAGAAGCGGGCTTTTTTGTGACGTTGCCGATGGGCAACGTCTTGGGATGAAATTGGAATTGCAGCGCGGTAGATCGTTTGCCCCTAGGGGGAAATTGGCTACAAGCTGGGCAGGTTGGGAATCTGTCGGTTCGTTGGGGAACGGTCCGACATCTAAGAGATAAGGGCGCGTTGCGCATGATGTTTGGAATGCGAGTTCGGGGGGGCTTGTTCGCGACCCTGATCATGTTCGCCGTGCCGGTGGCTGCCACCTTGGCGGCTACGCTTGTGTCTGTGCCGGCGGTCGCCCAGACCGTCGAATCGATCGCGGTTGAGGGGAACCGTCGCGTCGAGATCGAAACCATTCGCTCCTATTTCCGGCCCGGTCCGGGCGGGCGGCTGAGCCAGGCCAACATCGACGACGGCCTCAAGGCCCTGATCGAGACCGGCCTGTTCCAGGACGTGCGAATCGACCAGCGCGGCGGTCGCATCGTCGTGGTCGTGGTCGAGAACCCCGTGATCGGCCGCATCGCCTTCGAGGGCAACAAGAAGGTCAAGGACGAGCAGCTCACCGCTGAAATCCAGTCCAAGCCCCGCGGCACCTTCTCGCGCCCGATGGTGCAGTCGGATGCCCAGCGCATCGCCGAAATCTACCGCCGCTCCGGCCGCTATGACGTGCGCGTCAATCCGCAGATCATCGAGCAGCCGAACAACCGCGTCGACCTCGTGTTCGAGATCTCGGAAGGCGTGAAGACCGGCGTGCGCTCGATCGAGTTCGTCGGCAACGTCGCCTATTCGTCCTACCGCCTGCGCGACGTCATCAAGACCCGCGAATCGAATCTGCTGAGCTTCCTCGGCGGCAACGACGTCTACGATCCCGACCGCGTCGAAGCCGACCGCGACCTGATCCGCCGCTTCTACCTCAAGAACGGCTATGCCGACGTGCAGGTGGTCGCAGCCCTCACCGAATATGATCCGGAGAAGAAGGGCTTCCTGGTCACCTTCAAGATCGAGGAAGGCCAGCAGTACCGCGTCGCCTCCGTCAACTATTCCTCATCGATCGCGACCCTCGATCCGAACGCGCTGAGCTCGTACTCGCGTGTCCGCGTCGGCAATGTCTACAACGCCGAGGCGCTGGAGAAGTCGGTCGAGGAAATGCAGATCGAGGCCTCGCGGCGCGGCTACGCGTTCGCGGTGGTGCGGCCGCGCGGCGACCGGAACTTCGAGGCGCACACGGTCTCGATCACCTTCGCGGTGGACGAGGGCCCGCGCACCTATATCGAGCGCATCAACATCCGCGGCAACACCCGCACCCGCGACTATGTGATCCGCCGCGAGTTCGACATCTCGGAAGGCGACGCCTACAACCGCGCTCTCGTCGACCGCGCCGAGCGCCGCCTGAAGAACCTCGACTTCTTCAAGAGCGTGAAGATCGTCACCGAGCCCGGCTCGTCGAGCGACCGCGTCGTCCTGATCGTCGATCTCGAGGAGAAGTCGACCGGCGACTTCTCGATCTCGGGCGGTTACTCGACCACCGACGGTGCGCTGGCCGAAGTCTCGATCTCCGAACGCAACTTCCTCGGCCGCGGCCTGTTCGCCCGCGCATCGGTCACCTACGGCCAGTATGCGCGCGGCTATTCGCTGTCGTTCGTCGAACCCTATCTGCTCGACTATCGCGTCGCGCTCGGTCTCGACTTCTACCAGCGTCAGCAGCTCGCCAACAGCTACATCTCCTACGGCACCAAGACGCTGGGCTTCAGCCCGCGGCTCGGCTTCCAACTGCGTGAAGACCTCTCGCTGCAGCTGCGCTACTCGATCTATCAGCAGGAAATCACCCTGCCGTCGACGCTGGCCAACTGTAACATGAACACCTCGAACTCTCTGCTGGCGTTCAACCCGTCGCCGGCCTGGGTGAACACGCCTGGCAACGTTGTTCCTGCAGGCGTGACCGATGCCTCGGGCCAGGGCCTGTGGTGCTACAGCGACGGCGAAGCCTCGCTGCCGGTCCGCAAGGAGCTGGCAGGCGGCAGGACGCTGACCTCGGCGCTCGGCTACTCGCTGAACTACAACACGCTCGACAACAACAAGAACCCGACCGACGGCCTCTTGATCGACTTCAAGCAGGACTTCGCGGGTGTCGGCGGCGACGTCAGCTACATCAAGACCGCGATCGATGCGAAGTACTACACGCCGCTGGTGTCGGACATCGTCGGCATCATCCGTGGCCAGGCCGGTATCCTGAATCAGTTCGGCAACTCCGAGCTGCGCATGCTCGACCACTTCCAGATGGGCCCGAACCTGGTCCGCGGCTTCGCGCCGAACGGCATCGGTCCGCGCGACATCAATCCGTACGGCACGCAGGACGCGCTCGGCGGCACCAAGTATTGGGGCGTGTCGGCGGAACTGCAGATGCCGTTCTGGTTCCTGCCGAAGGAAGTCGGACTCAAGGGCGCGATCTACGCCGACGCCGGCGGCTTGTACGATTACAAGGGGCCGACCTCGTGGGCGCAGACGGGCGAAGTCAACGTGCCCGGCTGTATCAAGCCGACCAACAACCCGGCCACCCCGGGAACTTGCCTTGGTCTGCAGTATGACGACAGCAAGGTCATTCGCAGCTCGGTCGGTGTCGGCCTGATCTGGGCCTCGCCGTTCGGTCCGCTGCGCTTCGACTACGCAGTGCCGCTGACCAAGGGCCAGTACGATCGCGTGCAGGAATTCAGGTTTGGCGGCGGAACCACGTTCTAAGGTGGTTGCGCGGCCGGACTGCGACGGATGGAATGGCGCAGCCGATCTTCTTCAAGAGTCCTCCTTCGTCGACGCTGGCTGACATCGCCGCGTTGACGAAGGCGAATTTGGTCGACCCGTCACGGGCCGGTCACAGGATCCGGGGACTGGCCTCGCTCGACGAGGCCGGTCCGATGCATCTGGCCTTCTTCGACAACCTCAAATACGCCGACCAACTCGCGGCCACGAAGGCCGGCGCGTGCCTGGTCAGCCCGCGCTTCGAGGCCCAGGTGCCGAAGGGCGTGGCCGTGCTGCGGGCTGCCAAGCCGTTCCACGCCTTCGTCCAGATCGCCCGGGAATGGCACGGCGACGCGCTGCGGCCGCAAACCTGGTTCGGCACCGAGACCATTGCGCCGAGCGCCATCATCGATCCCTCCGCCCAGCTCGAGGACGGAGTTGTCGTCGATCCCCTGGCCGTGATCGGGCCGCGGGTCGAGATCGGTACCGGCACGGTGATCGGCGCAGGCGCAGTGATCGCCGCCGACGTGAAGATCGGCCGCGACTGCAATGTCGGCGCCAAGACCACGATCCAGTTTGCGCTGATCGGCAACAACGTGCTGATCCATCCCGGCTGCAATATCGGCCAGGACGGCTACGGCTTCATCTTCTTCGGCCCGTCGGGCCATCTGAAGGTGCCGCAGACCGGGCGAGTCGTGATCCAGAACAATGTCGAGGTCGGCGCCGGTTCCACCATCGACCGCGGATCGCTGCGCGACACCGTGATCGGCGAGGGCACCAAAATCGACAATCAGGTCCAGATCGGCCACAATGTGACCATTGGCAGGCACTGCCTGCTCGCGGCCCAGATCGGTCTCGCGGGCAGCCTGACGATCGGCGACAGCGTCGCGCTGGGCGCCAAGGTGGGCATCAACAACCACCTCAAGATCGGCGACGGCGCGCAGGTCACCGCAATGAGCGGGGTCAAGGACGACATCCCGCCCGGCGGTCGCTGGGGCGGTTTCTTTGCGAAGCCGACCAAGCAGTGGTTTCGGGAAATTCTCGCGGTGGAGCGCCTGGTGCGCGACAACGCCGCGAATACGAAGGATGAAGAGTGATGGAGGAGGCCGCGGTCAGGTTCGAGCTCGTGGATATCAACGATATCCTGAAGACGCTCCCGCACCGTTTTCCGATGCTGCTGATCGACCGGGTCGTCAAGATCCGCACCGATTACAGCGGCATCGGCATCAAGAACGTCACCTTCAACGAGCCGGCGTTCCAGGGACATTTCCCGGAGCGGCCGGTCTACCCCGGCGTGATGATGATCGAGGCGATGGCGCAGACCGCCGGCGTGATCGGCATCAAGTCGGTCGAGGGCACCGAGAAGCCGCGTGCGGTGTATTTCCTCACCATCGACAAATGCAAGTTCAGGAAGCCGGTGCTGCCCGGCGACACCATCGAGTATCACATGCGCTCGCTCGGTCGTCGCAAGGCGATGTGGTGGTTTCACGGCGACGCCAAGGTCAACGGCCAGGTCGTCGCCGAGGCCGATGTCGGCGCCATGCTGACGGACTGAACTGCAGCCTGTTGCGCGCTACGCCGGGCAGGCGTAGCGGCCGTCGGCGCCCGCGATCCGCAAGGTGCGATTGACGAACAGGCCCATCGATGGCGCATTCATCAGCGCATCGTAGGTCTCATTTGGCACGCTGCAATAGTGCTGGTAGGCGCCTCTGACAGCGACGAGCAAGGTGCGCCGGGCGGCGTCGTAGCAGACGCGCTGGACCATGCTGCTGCGGTTGATGTCGCAGCACGCGAAGGTCGCGAGGTCGACGCTCGCATTGCCGATCTCGATCGTCTCCGAACTGATCGGCGCGGCAAGCAGCTGGTAGATCAGCGCGACGGCCCGGACCATGGATGCCCTGTTTGGGATGCCCCTGTTTGCAACAGGCCGTCATGATACGTCACTGGACAGGCCGGGCATAGGCACGCTAACCACCGGCAAATGCGACGCTTTGGCGCTCTCGCGCTGTTAACTTTTGGATGTCCCCGAGATGAGCAAGATCGATCCCACCGCGCGGATTGCCGATGGCGCCGTGATCGGCGCGGGCACCGAGATCGGTCCGTACTGCATCATCGGGCCCGACGTCGTGATCGGCGAGAACTGCAAGCTGATCGCGCATGTCCACATCACCGCGCAGACCACGATCGGTGACGGCTGCATCATCTATCCCTTCGTCTCGCTCGGCACGCCGCCGCAGAGCTTGAGCTATCGCGGTGAACTCACGCGGCTCGAGATCGGCAAGGGCTGCACGATCCGCGAATCCGTCACCATGAACGCCGGCACGGTTGCCGGCGGCGGCGTGACACGGGTCGGTGACCGCGGTTACTTCATGAACTGCGCCCATGTCGGCCACGACTGCCAGGTCGGCAATGATGTGATCTTCGCGACGTCGGCGACGCTCGGCGGCCACTGCGAGATCGGCGATTTCGTCTTCATCGGCGGGCTGTCGGCGGTGCACCAGTTCACGCGGATCGGCCCGCAAGTCATGGTGGGCGGCGTCTGCGGCGTGCGTGGAGACGTCATCCCGTTCGGTCTCGTCAACGGGCAATATGCCGTCCTCGAAGGCCTCAACATCATCGGCATGAAGCGCCGGCAGTTCACCAAGCAGCGCCTCGCCACCGTGCGATCATTCTACCAACAGCTTTTCCATGGTCCCGGCATCTTTGCCGAGCGGCTCGCTTCCGTGCAGCCGTTGGCGGGGGAGGATCCGGCGATCGCCGAGATCCTGGCCTTCATCGATGGCGGCAAGCACCGCGCGCTCTGCCTTCCCGCCGACGGCAATTGATGATGCGATGGCCGCCAGCATGACGTCAGCGGCATCCGAAATCGTTTCACCGGTCGGCGTGATCGCTGGCGGCGGCGCGATGCCGTTCGCGGTGGCGGACTCGCTTGCGGCTCGCGGCATTACGCCGGTGCTGTTCGCGCTGCGCGGCGCCTGCGATCCCGCGCGCGCCGAACGCTTTCGCCATCGCTGGATCTCGGTCGGCCAGGTCGGCCGCGCCACGCAATTGTTTCGCGAGGAGGGCTGCCGCGACCTGATCTTCATCGGCACGCTGGTGCGTCCGGCGCTGTCGGAGATCCGCATCGACTGGGGCACGCTCAGAGTTCTCGGACGCATCATGCGGTCGTTTCGCGGCGGTGACGATCATCTGCTGTCCGGCATCGGCAAGATCTTCGAGCAGCAGGGCTTTCGCATGGTCGGGATCAAGGACGTCGCGCCCGACCTGTTGATGCCGGAAGGCGCAATCACCCGCGCCGTGCCGAAGGGGCCGGCCGTTGCCGACATCGCGCGGGGGCGGGCGGTGCTCGCAGCTCTCGGCCCGTTCGACATTGGTCAGGCCGCGGTCGTGATCGACGGCCACGTCGTGGCGGTCGAGGACATTGAGGGCACCGACGGACTGCTCGCCCGCGTCGCAAAGCTCCGTGCGGACGGCCGGATTCGTGCCAGCGGCGGCCGCGGCGTGCTGGTGAAGGCGCCCAAGAGTGGCCAGGATCTGCGCTTCGACCTGCCGACCATCGGCGCGCGCACCGTCGAGGGCGCGGCTAAAGCCGAACTTGCCGGCATCGCCGTGATCGCCGGCAACACGATCGCGGCCGAGCCGCAGGCCATGATCGAGGCCGCCGACAAGGCCGGCCTGTTCATCCAGGGGCTGCCGGCGTGATGGCGCCGCGTCCCACCGCTACGTCAGGGCGGAAGATCTTTCTGATCGCGACGGAAGAGTCCGGCGACCGGCTCGGCGCCAATCTGATGAAGGTGCTGCGCCAGCGCCTTGGCGATGCCGTCCGCTTCGAGGGCGTCGGCGGCCGGGCGATGGCGCAGGAAGGGCTGGCCTCGCTGTTTCCGATCGAGGAGCTCTCGATCATCGGCCTTGCCGCCGTCGTCAAGCAATTGCCAAAGATCCTGCGGCTGATCCGCGCGACCTCGGACGCCGTGATCTCGGCCAGGCCCGACATCCTCGTCATCATCGACAGCCCCGACTTCACCCATCGCGTGGCGCGGCGCGTCCGTAGCCTCGATCCAAATATCCCCGTTGTCGACTACGTCTCGCCGTCGGTGTGGGCGTGGCGGCCGGGCAGGGCGCGCGCGATGCTCGGCTATGTCGATCACGTGCTGGCGCTGCTGCCGTTCGAGCCGGAGGCCTACGAGCGGCTGAAGGGTCCGCCCTGCAGCTATGTCGGCCATCCCCTGACCGAGCAATTGGCCTCGCTGCGCCCATCGGCAACCGAGCAGGCGCGGCGGGACGCGTCTCCGCCGGTGCTGCTGGTCCTGCCGGGCAGCCGCCGCAGCGAGATCCGCCATCACATGGCGGTGTTCGGCGGGACGCTGGGCAGGCTCCGCGACGAGGGGACGTCGTTCGAGGCCGTGCTGCCGACCATGCCGCATCTCGAAGCCGCGGTCGCGGAGGGGCTGAGGGACTGGCCGGTACAGCCGCGCGTCGTGATCGGCGAGCAGGAGAAGCGCGCCGCGTTCCGCAGCGCGCATGCCGCGCTCGCCAAGTCGGGAACGGTGACGCTGGAACTGGCATTGGCCGGCGTGCCAATGGTGACGGCCTATCGCACCGGCGCGATCGAAGCGGCGATCCTGCGCCGCGCCATCAAGGTCAATTCGGTGATCCTCGCCAATCTCGTGATCGGCGACAACGTCATCCCGGAGTATTTGCAGGAGGACTGCACGCCGGAGAAGCTCGCGGCCGCCTTGCGAGATCTGCTCGGCGCCTCCGACCTGCGCCGGCGTCAGCTTGAGGCCTTCGCGACAATCGACGGCGTCATGTCGACCGGCAACCAATCGCCCTCTGGCCGGTCCGCGGAGATCGTGCTGGCCACGATGCGGAAGTCGCGGGACGCATAGCCGACAACGCGCCGACCGCGTCACTCTGCCACGTAAAGATGGCGTGAACACCGTGAGGTTGCATCAATTATAGATTGTACATTGCCACGACACTTTATAAGGTTGAGTCGTTGATGCCGATGCACGTCGCGGGGCGCAATGACAAACCAGCCATCCACAATCCAGCCATTCACGGTTGCCGACTATCTTCTCACCCGATTGAAACAGCTTGATGTCACCGAGGTCTTTCAGATCCCCGGTGATTATGTGAAGCATTTTACTCAAGCGCTGGAGCATTTCCCCGGCATCAATGCCATCGGCGCCATCAACGAGCTGGACGCCGCCTATGCCGCCGACGCCTATGGCCGCACGCGGGGGCTCGCCGCGGTCTCGCTGCAGTATGGCGTCTCCACCTTCAGCGCGCTCAACGCGATCGCCGGCGCCTATGTCGAATTCTCGCCGATCGTGGTGATCAGCGCGACGCCGGGTGCGGATGCCCGGCAGATCGGCAAGATGTATGACGTGCTGTACCACCACTCGACCGGCAATCTGCGGGCCGACCAGGAGGTCTTCCGGCAGGTCACGGTGGCGGCGGAGACGCTCTCCACCTCGGTCGGCGCGGCCGAGAAGATCGACAATCTGCTGATTGCGGCGATCACCTACAAGCGGCCGGTCTACATCGAGTGCTACAAGGAAGTCTGGGGCGAGCCCTGTCCGCGGCCGTCCCACGACAAGCTGCACCCGCTCAAATTCACCAGCGAGCCATTGGCGCTGGAGAACGCGGTGGATGCGGCCTGGGTCCAGATCACGACCGCGAAAAATCCCATGATCTTCGCCGGTGTCGAGGTGCTGCGTCACGGCCTGTCCGATCTGCTGCAAGAGATCATCGACGCCAGCGGCTTCCTCTACACCACCACGACGCTCGGCAAGACGGTGCTGGACGAGAAGGGCCCGAAATTCATCGGCACCTATTCCGACGCGGCCTCGATCGAGAGCGTGCATGATCTCGTTGCCGAGGCGGACTGCTTCCTGACGCTCGGCGCCATCATCACCGACGACTATCTCTGGTTCATCGAGAACAAGTACGCCGACATGGTGCTCGCAACCACCACGCAGATCCGCGTCGGCTATTTCATCTTCGACGGCGTGACCATGAAGGATTTCATGGAAGCCTTGCTCAAGCGCTTCAAGTCGACCAAGGGCTATCCGCTGTCCGCCGTCGCGCCGCCGCAGCCGGCCTATCCGGAGCCGTGGGCTTCCAATTCCGATCCGCAGTGGAACGACAAGCCGGAGATCATCACCTACAACCGTTTCTTCCAGCATTCGATGAAGTTCCTGCAGGATCACAAGATGCTGGATCAGATCGTGATGACCTACGGCGTCAGTTCGGCGCTGTATGTGGCGACCAATGCCTACGGCCTGTCCAAGGGCAGTTTCATCGGATCGGCGGCGTGGCAGTGCATCGGCTTCGAGACCGGTGCAGCTTCCGGCGCGCAGTTCGGCAGCGGCAAGCGCGCCTGGACCATCGCCGGCGACGGCGGCTTCATGATGGTCTGTCAGTCGCTGTCGACACTGGCGCGCAACAAGCTCAACGCCGTGATCTTCGTGATGAGCAACGCGGTCTACGCGATCGAGCAGGTCTATGTCGACATCACCGCGTTCGAGCCGGGCCCTGAGCACAAGTTCGATACGTTCGATATCCTGCCGAAATGGGACTATCTGGCGCTGGCCAAGGCCTTCGGCGCCAAGGGCTACCGCGTGACGACGATCAGCGAGCTGAACGCGGTGCTGCATGAGCTCAAGACGACGACCCACCAGCCTTCGCTGGTCGAGGTCGTCATCCCCGAGAAGGACTTGCCCCGGCAGATGCTCCGGCTGGGCGTGGAGTAGCAATCATGGCCAAGACCTATTCGATCTTCGGCGCCGGCGCGTCCGGCCTGTACACCGCCTGGCGCCTGCTCGATGGCAAGCCAGTGGGCGAGGGAGCCAAGGCGAAGCAGCTCGCCCATGGCGATACGCTCGAGCTCTACGATTGGGGCAAATACGATTTCTCCAAGGAGTATCCGGGGACGCGTGCCGCCGGCGCGCGGGTCTGCACCTGGCACTACAAGGACCAGAAGGACAGCTCCTACCTCGAGCTCGGCGGCATGCGCTATTCCGACTGGAACGGCGACAACGGCGGCGCTGCCGGCGGGCATCGGGTGGTCACGACCGTGATCAAGCAATTGGGCCTCGACCAATATGCAGTGCCGTTCAACACCTCGCCCAATCCGCTGTATTATCTGCGTACACGGAACATGTATCTGAACAGCATCACCTCGGCCAATCCGGCGCCGTACAAGGTCGATCACTACGGCGCCGACGATTCACCCGATACCGGCTTCACCACGGTGGAACTGCTGGCGGGCACCGCGAAGAATCTGCCGCAGACCCGTGCGGCCTGGTGCGAGTTCTACCAGGACGGCCACATCGTCGCCGACCTGCCGCAGACCGCAGTGTATCAAAAGGGCCAGCTGTTCAAGGACATCGGCTACTGGAACCTGATGTACGACCAGTTGGGATCGGAAGGTTTCAGCTATGTCGCCGACGGCAACGGCTACACCTCGAACGTCATCAACTGGAATTCGGCGGTCGCGCTGCAATCCAACAATGAATTTACGCCGGGCACCGAATACAAGACGCTGACCACGGGCTATTCCAGCATCTTCAACGCGCTGTTCGATGCGATCGTGGCGCTCGCAAAAGCCAGGGGCGTGCGCTTCGACTATCACCCCGACACGCGGCTGCATTCGATCCTCAAGACCGGCGACGGCATCCGCTATGCCATTGCGACGCGCAAGACACCGAACAAGAAATCGGCGACCCGGACCACGAACGCCGCCTGGCTCGCGATGCCGCGCTATGCGATCGACCTGGTGGCGCAGGCGACGCGCTATGAGGACCATGAGGGCCTCGACGTATTGAACCACCAGAAGGTCCAGTTCTTTCTGGAGTCGGCAATCATGCAACCGTCCTACAAGGTCGGCATGTTCTTCGACCAGGAATGGTGGACCGACACGACCAATCCGGCTCTGCAATATCCGGCCCCGATCCTGGCCTATGAGGTGACGCTGCAGGTGCTGGCTCGCCTCGCGAAGCAGGAGTTTCCGGCCCACTACATCGCAGCGATGAAGAACAGTCCGGCGATCCTCGAGACGCCGTACGCGTCGACGTCCGATTTCGTCCACGCGGTCGAGCATGCGATCCAGGAGCGGTTGACCGTGAAGCAGGAGGAGCAGCTGCTGGCTGCTGCCAAGCGCAACACCATCGGCCCGAGCGTCACCGACACGCCGATCCGCCAGGTCGTCTATTTCGGCAACAACGCGCGGGACCAGCATGCCAAGCCGGTGTTCGGCCTGCTCGCGAGCTATGACGACGAGATGTACACCGGCTTCTGGCAGGACCTCGAGCTCGGACCGGAGGCCGGGCGCAAGGTCCCGATCTCCGAGGACATGCAGCCGCTCGACGGGCCGCGCAAGGCACCCGACATCATGGTCAAGATGCTGCGTGCCCAGCTCGCGGCCGTGCATTTTGGTCCGCAATCCGATTATACGGCGGTGCCGGAGCCGCTCGAAACCAAATACATGGACTGGTCGCTGCCGCCGTTCAACGCCGGCTACCACGCCTATGCCGCGCATTACGACGTCTGCGACGTGCAGCAGAAGATCCGAAAACCTTCGCAACTGATCGATGGCGCGGACGCCGACATCTTCATCGTCGGCGAAACCTATTCCAACGACCAGGCCTGGGTGGAGGGCGCGTTCTGCACGGCTGAGTCGGTGCTGAACGACTTCTTCGGCATCGCGCCGATCATCGACGACAGCAACTATCCCTTCATCTGTCCGTCGCGCAAGAAGTAGGCGGTAGGGCCAAGCAAAACGAAAAAGCCGGACGCGGTGACCGCGTCCGGCTTTCTCATGGGCACCAGGTGCCGCGTGCTTTACTTGCGGTTCGCGATCTCGACGTAATCGCGGCGGCCGACGCCGGTGTAGAGCTGGCGCGGACGGCCGATCTTCTGCTGCGGATCCTCGATCATCTCGCTCCACTGGCTGATCCAGCCGACGGTGCGGGCGACCGCGAACAGCACGGTGAACATCGAGGTCGGGAAGCCCATCGCCTTCAGCGTGATGCCCGAGTAGAAGTCGACGTTCGGGTACAGCTTGCGGTCGATGAAGTAGGGATCGTTGAGCGCGATCTTCTCGAGCTCGAGCGCGACCTTCAGCATCGGATCGTCGCCATGGCCGGTCTCCTTGAGCACGGCATGACACATCTTCTGCATGATCTTGGCGCGCGGATCGTAGTTCTTGTAGACGCGGTGACCGAAGCCCATCAGGCGGACTTCCGAGTTCTTGTCCTTCACCTTGGCGATGAAGTCCGGAATCTTGTCGACCGTGCCGATGTCGGCGAGCATCGCGAGCGCTGCCTCATTGGCGCCGCCATGCGCCGGGCCCCACAGGCAGGCGATGCCGGCCGCAATGCAGGCGAACGGGTTGGCGCCGGAGGAACCGGCGATGCGCACCGTCGAGGTCGAGGCGTTCTGCTCGTGGTCGGCGTGCAGGATGAAGATCTTGTCGAGCGCGTCGGCGAGGACGGGGTTGATCTTGTAGTCCTCGCAGGGCACCGCGAAGCACATGTGCAGGAAGTTCTCGGCAAAGGAGAGCGAGTTCTTCGGGTACATGAAGGGCTGGCCGACGGTGTACTTGAAGGCCATCGCCGCCAGCGTCGGCACCTTGGCGATCATCCGCATCGACGCGATCATGCGCTGCTTCGGATCGTTGATGTCGGTCGAGTCGTGATAGAACGCGGCGAGCGCGCCGACGGCTGCGACCATGATCGCCATCGGATGGGCGTCGCGGCGGAAGCCCTGGAAGAAGCGGGCCATCTGCTCGTGCACCATCGTGTGGTGGATCACGCGATGGTCGAAGTCCTTCTTCTGCGCCGGGGTCGGCAGTTCCCCGTACAGCAGCAGATAGCAGGTCTCCAGGAAGTCGCCTTTCTCGGCGAGCTGCTCGATCGGATAGCCGCGGTACTCGAGCACACCGGCGTCGCCGTCGATGTAGGTGATCTTGGACTGGCAGCTGCCGGTCGAGGTGAAGCCGGGGTCGTAGGTGAAGACACCGGCCTGGCCGTAGAGCTTGCCGATGTCGATGACGTCAGGCCCGACCGTGCCGCTCAGGATCGGAAAATCGTAGTTCTTGTTGCCGATAGTGAGGGTGGCAGTCTTGCTGGATTTTGCGTCCATCGTGAAATCCCCGATGAAATCGTTGCGAAAACCGACCTTGCCCGGCGGCCGATGTGCGGCGCATGGCGGGGCGGGACGGCTTGTCTAGAAGGCGTCGGATGATGCGTAGCTTATTGCAATGTGCACTGCAAGATGGACCCTGGGCGGGATCCCGCCGGGCTCATCCGGCGGCCTGATCGGCCAGCCGGTCGAGGCATTCCTGGCGTCCCAGCACGGCCAGAACGTCGAAAATTCCCGGCGATGTCGTGCGTCCGGTGAGCGCCACCCGCAGCGGCTGGGCGACCGCGCCGAGCTTCAGATTGTTCGCTTCCGCGAAATTCCGCATGGCGGCCTCGGTCGTCTCCGCGCTCCAGTCGGTCACGGCCTCCAGCGCCGTCCGCAGCTGCCCGATCAGCTTGCGCGTCTCCGGCGTCAGCAGGGCTACGGCCTTCGGCTCGAGCTCGAGCGGACGGTCGGCGAAGATGAAATAGGCGCCCGCGATCAGCTCGATCAGCGTCTTGGCGCGCTCCTTCAGGCTCGGCATCGCGCGCAGCAATTGCGCGCGCGTGGTGTCGTTGAGCTTGGCTTTCAGCGCCGCGCCGTCGGGCACGTAGTCCAGCACATTCTCGAACTGGGTCACGAGGGATTGATCGTCGCTATGGCGGATATAATGGCCGTTGAGGTTCTCCAGCTTGGCAAAGTCGAACCGCGACGCGGAGCGGCCGATCGCCGACAGGTCGAATGCGGCGATCATCTCCTCCGTCGAGAAGATCTCCTGGTCGCCATGGCTCCAGCCGAGCCGGACCAGATAGTTGCGCAGCGCCGCGGGCAGGTAGCCCATGGCACGATAGGCCTCGACGCCGAGCGCGCCGTGGCGCTTCGACAGCTTGGCGCCGTCAGGCCCGTGGATCAGCGGGATGTGGGACATGCTGGGGATGGTCCATTCCAGCGCATCGTAGATCTGCTTCTGGCGTGCGGCATTGATCAGATGGTCGTCGCCGCGGATCACATGGGTGACGCCCATGTCGTGGTCGTCGACCACGACGGCCAGCATGTAGGTCGGCGTGCCGTCGCCCCGCAGCAGCACGAGATCGTCGAGGTTCTCGTTCTGCCAGACCACACGGCCCTGGACGTGGTCCTCGATCACGGTCTCGCCGGTCTGCGGCGCCTTCAGGCGGATGGTCGGCTTGACGCCATCAGGCGCCGTCGCGGGATCACGGTCGCGCCACATCCCGTCATAGAGGCGGGTGCGGCCTTCCGCGCGCGCCTTCTCGCGCATCGCGGTCAGCTCTTCGGCGGTGGCGTAGCAGTGATAGGCGCGGCCCGAGGCCAGCAGGCTCTCGGCTACCTCGCGGTGGCGGGCGGCGCGACTGAACTGGTAGATCACCTCGCCGTCCCAATCGAGCTCCAGCCACTTCAGGCCGTCCAGGATGGCGGCGATCGCAGGCTCCGTGGAGCGCTCGCGGTCGGTGTCCTCGATCCGCAGCAGCATCTTGCCGCCGTGCTTCCTGGCATAAAGCCAGTTGAACAGCGCGGTGCGGCCGCCCCCGATATGGAGGAAGCCGGTCGGCGAGGGGGCAAAGCGGGTGACGATGGAATCGGTCATGATCGGACTGGACATATGCGGGAACGGGCGTGGCTTATAGCAGGAACCGGGCATAACTAAAGCCTGCCGGCCCAGAAAGCAGGCTTGGCTCAAACGGGCGAATTTGGCAGAAGGTCCGCTCAGAGCTTCCAGGGAACCCTTTGATGACGAACGACACGGCGACGGCAGAGGCAGGGCGCGACTTCATCCGCGACATCGTCCAGGCTGATCTCTCCTCCAGGAAGCACAGCCTGATCGTGACGCGCTTCCCGCCGGAGCCGAACGGCTACCTGCATATCGGCCATGCCAAGTCGATCGCCCTGAACTTCGGCATCGCCCAGGAGTTCGCCGGCAAGTGCCATCTGCGCTTCGACGACACCAACCCGACCAAGGAAGAGCAGGAATATATCGATTCCATCCAGGCCGACGTGCGCTGGCTCGGCTACGATTGGGGAACCGACCTCTATTACGCCTCGGACTATTTCGAGCGGCTGTATGACTGGGCCGAAGGCCTGATCAAGGCCGGCCACGCCTATGTCGACGACCAGACCCAGGACCAGATCCGCGAGACGCGCGGCACGCTGACCGAGCCCGGCAAGAACTCGCCGTTCCGCGACCGCTCGGTCGAGGAGAACCTCGACCTGTTCCGCCGCATGAAGGCCGGCGAGTTTCCGAACGGCACCCGCGTGCTGCGCGCCAAGATCGACATGGCCGCCGGCAACATCAATCTGCGCGATCCCGTCCTGTACCGCATCCTGCACGCCCATCATCCGCGCACCGACGACGCCTGGTCGATCTATCCGAGCTACGACTATGCCCACGGCCAGTCGGACGCGATCGAAGGCATCACGCATTCGATCTGCACGCTGGAGTTCGAGGATCACCGGCCGCTCTACGAGTGGCTGCTCGACAAGCTGCCGGTGCCGTCGAAGCCGCGGCAGTATGAATTCGCCCGGCTCAACCTGACCTACACGCTGCTGTCGAAGCGCGTGCTGACCAATCTGGTGCGCGACGGCCATGTCTCCGGCTGGGACGATCCGCGGATGCCGACGATCGCGGGCCTCAAGCGGCGCGGCGTGCCGCCGGCCGCCGTGCGCGAATTCGTCAAGCGCATCGGTGTTGCCAAGGCCAACAGCGTGGTCGACGTCGGCATGCTCGAATTCTGCATCCGCGAAGAGCTGAACCGCACGGCGCTCCGCCGCATGGCGGTGCTGCGGCCGCTCAAGGTCGTGATCGAGAACTATCCGGAAGGGCAGGTCGAGGAGCTCGAGGCGATCAACCATCCGGACAATCCCGACGCCGGCACCCGCAAGATCGCCTTCAGCCGCGAGCTCTACATCGAGCGCGACGATTTCATGGAGAACCCGCCGAAGAAGTTCTTCCGCCTTTCGCCGGGCAACGAGGTGCGGCTCCGCTACGCCTACTTCGTCAAGTGCACGAGCGTGGTGAAGGACGCCTTGGGCGAGGTCGTCGAGCTCCGCTGCACCTACGATCCCGCGACCAAGGGCGGCAACGCGCCCGACGGCCGCAAGGTCAAGGCGACCATGCACTGGCTGTCGGCGGCGCAGTCGAAGCCGGCCGAGATTCGCGTCTACAACCAGCTGTTCTCGAACCCTAGCCCGAATGCCGGCAATTTCGTTCCCGACCTCAATCCGCAGTCGCTCGAGGTCCTGACCGACGCGCGCGTCGAGCCCGCGATCGCCGAGAGCAATTCGCTGGAAGCCATGCAGTTCGAGCGCCAGGGCTATTTCGTCCGCGACAAGGATTCGACCGCGGACAAGTTCGTCTTCAACCGCACCATAGGCCTGCGCGACACCTTTGCGAAGGAAGTCGGCGGCAAGGCATAGCGTCCGCGAGCGCGACGAACTGGAGGGGATGATGCCAAGCAACGCCGACGACATCGCCTCCGGGATGATCGCAAAGTGGTCCGCAGGCTTCGGCAAGCTCGATGCCGAGGTGCTGTCATCGCTCTACTCGAAGCACGCCTTCTTCTTCGGATCGAACCCGACGCTCTATCGCGGTCGCGACGGCGTGAAGAGCTACTTCAACGGCCTGCCGCGCTGGACCTCGCAACGTGTCGCATTTAGCGAGGTCAGTGCCGAGCAGGTCACGCTTGACCTCGTCAACATGGCGGGGATCGCGTCGTTCGATCTCGACGGCGGCACATCGTCGCTGTCGGTGAAGATCACCTGGGTGATCGTGCGCGAGGACGGCGACTGGAAGATCGCCTGCCATCACGTGTCGTCGCGGACGCCGTTGATTGACGGGGCGGGCCGGTAGTTCTTGTCGAACCAACAAACCCGCCTGTCGTCGCGCCTTCACTTCATTACTTGGTGCAGGTTTTCTCGGCAGTCATGGCTGTTTGTGCTTCTGCCTGTGTCCGATGCGCCATGCCGATGACCTTCATGTTGCCGCCAGCGGCAGGCTGGGCGCTGACAATCTGACATTTCATCGTCGTGGTATCTTGAGCCAGGTAGAACGAGGAACCTGATGGCGGAGCCTGACCGGTTGTTTTGTCCTGCTGCGCGAAAGAAGGTGCCGAGAATGCGAGGATAGCGACCGTCGCTAGAAGAATTTTCGTCATGGTGTCTACCTCCTGGTCTTGGACAGCGGGCAAATGGAGGCAGCCGATAATGGTTCCTGCGACGCGGGATTTATTTTCTGCGCGCTCCGTGGGCCGCTCTCGGGCCTGTCTCATGCGCCGCTGAGCCGTCGCGGCCTGGCTCGCAGGTATGAATCGCCTTGGCTGTCGCCGAATGTCGTGCGCGCTCGATCTCGATGGCGCACCCCCTTCAGGATCTCGGCACGAAGCTACGGGATCGTCCCACGTCCTGGCGAGTTGGTAGGGTCCCTAGGGCGTTCGGGGAGTATCAGGACTTCCGTCTGTACGTGTGATCAGCTCGAAAATGGCGACATGGGTGTTTTCCACCCAATACTCCAGCGTGTCACCGCAGATCGTACAGGATGCGTGACCGGTATGCGGCACCAGGAACTTCTCGTCAGTGCGATGATACTCGGCGCCGCAATTGTTACATCTGACAATCGCCATTTCGGAAGTATGCGCCTCCGCTCGCCCGTTTTCCAGTACGGATGGCTGCCATATTCAAACTCTCCACGCTGGACACTTCACCGCGCAGCAGGAAGACGTGATCGCACTTGAGTGCATGCGTCGCCGCGCCTGCGGTCTCAGCTCTGGCGCAGCCCGTGCATCAGCTTCATGGCGTCTGCTGCCAGGTTTTGGCCAGTTCGGCTTCGCCTTTGGTCTCAAGCTCGATGGCGTTCTGGGCCGCTTCCGCAATGGCCGGGCAGGGAGGCCGGCTGCCGGATCGCGAGGGGCAGCGGCAACACAACGCAGGCTGGACGGATGCCTTTTCCATCGGCGGCCCACCATATCCATGGAAGAGGGAGGTGAGCATTATGCGCATTCAACACTGGCAGGACGCTGCCAGCCTCTTGGTCGGCGTTTGGTTGGTCGTGTCGCCGTTTGCCCTGGGATTCTCCGGGGTAGCGCTCTGGATCTCAATCGCGCTCGGGCTTGGCGTCGTGCTGTTTGCCGTCGAGGCATTCATCGTTCCATCCTATCTGGAGGAATGGGGCGAGATGCTGATGGGACTGGCTCTGATACTGGCGCCCTGGACGTTCGGTTATGAAGCTGGATCGGTCACGACGAGCAGCGTGCTGGCCGGCATCGTGGTGATCCTGCTCGCTGGCTGGGAACTGCTGACGGATTGTGATTTCGCCACCTGGTGGCATGATCGCTGGCATCACCGGGCCGGCTGAGAAGCAAAGCCGATCGAACTATCGACCTGACCGCCATCAACTGGCGGCCGGAGACGGGGGATTGGCGTGGGGCTTCGGACGAAATCACGGCCGAAGGAAGAGGCAGAGCGGCACGACGTTGCAAAAACGCCGTCCGCTCTTGCCGAAGGCGAACAGTGACACTGGCAGCAGGCGGGTGACTCCTGCAGCGGCGTATTTCCTCACGCTGCCGTTCTCGCCTCGATCTGCTCCCAGATCCTGGTCCGGCGCGTCTCCGGCATCAGGAAGACGGCAAGCACGAAGCAGACGGCGGGGACGACGATCGGATAGATCAGCGCATAGCCGATGCTGCCGGTGGCTGCGAAAGCGGCAGACGTGATGAACGGGACCAACCCGCCGCCCCAGCCGTTGCCGATGTGATAGGGCACCGACACTGACGTGTACCTGATCCTGGCGGGGAAGTATTCCGCCAGGAACGCGCCGACCGGCCCGTACACCATCCCGACATAGCAAACCAGGATGAAGATGATAAAGACCGCGATCGGATAGTTGATGTTGCCGGGCTGCGTGACCGTTCCGAGCCACAGATACAGCGGGTAGTAAGTGAGCGCGGCTAGCAGCATGCCGCCCAGGATCACCGGCTTGCGGCCGATCTGATCGGACAGCCAACCGAAGAAGATCAGGCTCGGGGTGGCGATCAGCAACGCTGCGCCCACGATGTAGGCTGACGTCACGGGGTCGACCTTGGAGACCTGCTGCAGGAAGTACAATGCCCAGAACTGGCCGCTGTACCAGACCACGCCTTGTCCGATCAGGACGATGATGGCGATCCCGATGTATTTGATGTTGGCGCTGAGGAAGGCCTCCCTCCAGGGATTCCGGGTCATCTGGCCGCGCGCCTTGATCTCCTGGAAGATCGGGGTCTCCTGCAGTTGCAGGCGGATGTAGATCGCGATGGCCACCAGCAGGAACGACAGCAGGAATGGAACGCGCCATGCCCACTCGTCGAAGGCCTTGTTGCCGAACCATGTCCGGGTCAGGACGATCACGGCCAGCGACACCACGATCCCGAGCGTCGGCGAGGTCTGCAGCCAGCCAGTGTAGTAGCCGCGTCGGTCGTCGGGCACATGTTCGGCGACATAGGTGATGGCGCCGCCATATTCGCCGCCCAGGCACAGACCCTGGATCATTCGCAAGCCGAACAAAAGGAAAGCGGCCGTGAGACCGATCGATTGGTAGGTCGGGATCAAGCCGATCGCGCCCGTTCCCAATCCCATGCCGGTGAGCGTGATAAGGAAGGTATACTTGCGCCCCACCCGGTCGCCCATCCATCCGAACAGGAATGCTCCGAGCGGACGGATCAGGAATCCTGCGGTGAACAGCGCGATCGTGCTCAGCAGGGCTGCAACGGGATGGGATTGCTCGAAGAACTTGACCGACAGAACTGCGGCCAGGCTGCCAAAGATATAGAAGTCATACCATTCGATGATGTTTCCCACGGATGCTGCGACAATCACGCGGCGAAAATCCCTCGGTACTTGAACTGCCATGTGCGTCTCCCATCAAATCAAACGTCAATCCGCGCGTTTTGAGCGCTCTATTCGCTCGCGGAATGCGCTTGGGCGCGACGCGACAGGCGAGAGTTGCGAGTTGCGTCCGCAACGCCTTGTCTCAGGGGAATTCTGAGCCACCTGAGAAGAGCTCCAGCGGTCATCCGTACCGCGAGCTATGACCGCCTCTCGCCCGACTGTCCGGGAACGGAGGCGCAGGATCAGTCTAATCCCGATGGTCCTGGCGTCTTATGAGACTTTCGGCTCGATTGCTTGGCTGCAGGCCGAAGTTTGCCGACGCCAGCGCTGCATTCCGCTTCTGTTCCGCTAGCCCGGACGTGACACCTTCCGGTAGCTTTGGGTCTCGACAGGGATCGCAAGGCGAGGGATGGCAGAGCAGGGCACGACGCCGGGCGGCAAACGCGGCTATGCCGGCACGTGGCCGCCGCGCGCGGTTGCGCCTGCCGGCGGCTATGTGCCGGCGCCCGTCAGCATCTGGTCGCCCTTCGTCGAGACGTTGCGGCAATGGGCGAAGGCCGAGGCCGGCGCCGGCCGGCTGTTGCCGTGGGTGCCGGTGGCGTTCGGATCAGGCATTGCCTTGTACTTCGCGGCCGAGCACGAGCCGGTGCTGTCGGCCGCGGCCGTCGTTGCGATCACGCTGTGCGGTGTTGCGCTGCTGCTCCGGCGGCAGAAGCTGTTTCCGGCGCTGGTGATGCTGGCCGCGGTTGCGGCGGGCTTTGCCACCGCGACATGGAAGACGGCGCGCATTGCGCACACCGTGCTGGCGCGGCCGATCTTCTCGGCCTCGCTGACTGGTTTCGTCGAGACCCGCGACATCAGGGAGAAGACGGATCGGTTCGTGCTGCGTGTCGTCAGCATGGAGAGCCAGCGCGATGCGACAAGGCTCGTGCGCGTGCGGCTGTCGGTGAAGAAGGGCACGGCGCCCGACGTCGGCAGCTTTGTCGAATTGAAGGCGCGGCTGTTGCCGCCGCTCGGGCCGCAGCGGCCGGGCTCCTATGATTTCGGCCGCGATCTCTACTTCCAGGGCATCGGCGCCTCCGGCTTCGTAATGGGCGCGATCAAGGTCAGCGAGCCCCCGGCCAGCGGCGGCCTCGCGCTGCGTTACGCCGCGTTCATGCAGGGCCTGCGCGACGCCATCGATGCGCGCATCCGCGCCACGCTCGACGGCGACAAGCGTGCGATTGCAACCGCGCTCTTGACCGGCCGGCGCGATGCGATCTCCGAGCCGGTCAACGATGCGATGTTCATCTCCGGGCTCGGCCACGTGCTGTCGATCTCGGGCTACCACATGGCGGTCGTCGCAGGCGTCGTGTTCTTTGCGGTCCGCGCGCTGCTGGCGCTGTTTCCGGCGCTGACGGTGAGCCATCCGATCAAGAAATGGTCGGCGATGGCTGCGCTGGTCGCCGCGGCGTTCTATCTGCTGCTGTCGGGGGCGGAGGTCGCGACCCAGCGCTCGTTCTTCATGACGGCGGTGGTGCTGATCGCGGTCATGGTCGATCGCCGCGCGGTGACGTTCCGCACGCTGGCGGTGGCCGCGCTGATCGTGCTCGCGATCGCGCCGGAGGCACTGGTGCATCCGAGTTTCCAGATGTCGTTCGCGGCGACGCTCGGGCTCGTCGCGCTGGTGCAGATCGGAATGCCGAACCTGTTCGCCTCGCCCGATCACTCCGCGACCGCGCGCGTCGCGCTGTGGGGCGGGCGGGAGATCAGCATGCTGGTGCTGGCCTCGCTGGTGGCGGGGCTTGCGACCACGCCCTATGCCGCGTTCCACTTCCACCGCGTCACGCCCTATGGGCTGCTCGCCAATCTGGCGGCGATGCCGGTGGTCTCCGCGATCGTGATGCCGGCCGGCCTGCTTGGGCTGGCGCTTATGCCCTTCGGTTTTGACGGCATTTGCTGGACCGTGATGGGGTGGGGCATCGACTGGATGATCGCGGTCACGCAATGGGTAGCTAGCCTGCCCGGCGCCGTCGGCCGGGTCACGGCGTTCGGCATCGGCCCGCTGATTGCGGCAAGCGCGGGGCTGATCCTGCTCGGCCTGCTGCGGACGCCGCTGCGCTGGTCCGGCGTGGCGCTACTGGTGGTCGCCGCCGTGTGGGCCGCGCGTGTCCCGCAGCCGGACATCCTGATCTCCGGCGACGGCCGCAACGTCGCGGTGCGCGGCACCGACGGGCGGCTGCATCTGATGCGGACGGGCAAGGACGCGTTCCTGGTGAAGGAGTGGCTGGCGGCAGATGCCGATGCGCGCACCGCAAGCGATGCCTCGCTGGCGGAGGGGGTCTCCTGCGATGACGGGGGCTGCGTGACGCAGACGACCTCTGGTGGCTTCGTCGCCCTGGCGGGTCGCCCTGAGGCGCTGGCGGAGGATTGCGAGCGGGCGGCGCTGATCGTCACCGCGCGCCCCGTGCCGCAGGGCTGTGCGGCCGCCGTGATCGACGCCGCACGGTTGCGCCGGCAGGGCGCGCTGGCGCTCAAGAGGGGCAGGGATGGCTTTGTGGTCGACGCCGTCAAGCCCGGCGGGATCGACCGGCCGTGGTCGCCGGCGGTTCCCGGCGATGGCGAGCCTGAGACCACGCTGCGGATTCCCGGGGCGGCGCGGCCTGCCGTTGATGCGACGCCGGCGGAGACCGACTTGCAACCGGATGACTAATTAGGTGTCAGAAGGGCCGCTCGGGAGATCGAAGGCGCCGAGGTGGTACTCGTCGGAATCGGGCCCGCCGCCGGGGAGCTTGACCAGGGTGAAGGCGGCGTCGGGGTATTGCTCCCAGATCTTCAGGTCGTCGGCCGTCACCGTCAGCCAGCCGAACCGGAACATGTACCGGCCCGGCTCGGTGACGCGTCCGGCGCGTTGCCATGTGACCTTTTCGACCATCATGTCCCTCGATCGGACGCGATGATGCGCCAAGGCCGCGATCGACGCAATTTCTTCATTTGCCCCGGAACGCGCGCTCCGGGGCCAGTTCGAAATCGCTTTGGTCATGCGCTGCGGGATCGTTGCCGCAGCCAAGACGGTCTCAACTCAAAAACAGCGATGCGAATGCGGATGGCCTGGTCTCGACCGCCTTCGGCTTCTGTTCGGCGGGCTGACCCTGCACTGGCAGTTGCAGCACGGTGACCTTCTGTCCCTCGCAGAGCTGCGTCACCAGCACGTGGCTGCCATCGGGGAATTCGACGGCGTCGTGATGGCGGTCGGGCACGTCGGGCTGCACCTC
Source organism: Bradyrhizobium jicamae (assembly GCF_018130695.1). Lineage (GTDB taxonomy): Bacteria > Pseudomonadota > Alphaproteobacteria > Rhizobiales > Xanthobacteraceae > Bradyrhizobium > Bradyrhizobium jicamae_B. Next base: position 51,018 of record NZ_JAFCJX010000028.1, read on the forward strand.
GTTGAACACGCCGACGCGATAGCCGACGGTCTTGGTCCAGATCCAGCGGCTGTCGTAGCGGACGTTTTCGGCGAAGGCGAGCTCAGTGCCCGGCAGCATGCAGACTGCGACAGCGCGATCGCTCTCGGATGCGAAACCGCGCGTCGAGGTGCCGCGGAAGGTGGTGGTGACCAGCGTCTCGCCGACAACGGCAGGGCGCGATTGCACCGCATGCAGGCTATAGTCACACATCGGATGGCTCCTCGGTTCGAGATAGCGACCCGTGCCTCTCTCCGAGGCGCAGGCCTCTACCAGAGTGGACAATAGCATCTAAGCATCACCCTGCTTCTTGGCAATTGTGGGGTACTTGACGCCTGTGAAATCACAAACGCGCTAACGACGTGTTGGTTCAAAAACTGCGGGCCAATGCAAACAAGCCCCAGCTTGGGGCCGGGGCTTGTTGGTGCTGAAGTAAAGTGCAGTCGCGGCAGCGCGCTCAGTATTTGCGGTACAGCCCGATCAGCTTGCCCTGGATGCGGACGCGGTTGGGCGGCAGGATGCGCACCTCATAGGCGGTATTGGCGGGCTCGAGCGCGATCGAGGCGCCGCGGCGGCGGAAGCGCTTCAGGGTGGCTTCCTCCTCGTCGATCAGGGCCACCACGATGTCGCCGGTGTTGGCGACGTCGTTGCGCTGGATCAGCGCCATGTCGCCGTCGAGGATGCCGGCATCGACCATGGAGTCGCCGCGCACCTCCAGCGCATAATGCTCGCCGGAGCCGAGCATGTCGGGCGGCACGCTGATGGTGTGGCTGCGGGTCTGCAGCGCCTCGATCGGGGTACCGGCGGCAATCCGGCCCATCACGGGGACGGCGACCGGGCGGTTGCCGTCATCCTCGGCGATCGGCGGCGTGCTGGCGCGCTTGCCCAGCGTGCCCTCGATGACGCTCGGCGTGAAGCCGCGGCGGTTGCCGCCGGCGGCCGACAATTCCGGCAGCTTGATCACCTCGATCGCCCGCGCGCGGTTGGGCAGGCGGCGGATGAAGCCGCGCTCTTCCAGCGCGGTGATCAGACGGTGGATCCCCGACTTCGAGCGCAGGTCGAGCGCGTCCTTCATCTCGTCGAAGGAGGGCGGCACGCCGGCCTCTTTCAGCCGTTCATTGATGAAACGCAGAAGCTCGTACTGTTTGCGCGTAAGCATCGCGAGTATTCCCCCGGTTGGTATCGGTCTTCGGTGTCCGAGCGTTCATTCCGAGTGTTCGACTGACTCAACCTCGGGAGCGGCGCTCCCACTTTTGGACACTAGGGCTCGAAACAAATCATGAACGGACACTATATGTTCGATACATGTTCCGCAACCACTTAATTTCAGGTGAATGCGATCAGGTTTCCCTATGGCACACGCGACGCGCGGCTCATTCCGGGAGCGTCAGGATCTCGCAAACCGAGCCGCGCGCGGTGGCCTTCGCAAACGGCGGACGCACGAGAAGTGCCCGTGCCGCAGCGAGATTTCCCAACAACGAGCTGTCCTGCTTGTCGACGGGCGTTGCGATCAAATGGCCGTCGTCGCGCTTCTCGATGGTGGCGCGCAGATAGTCCTCGCGCTGGTCGTTGGGGCCAAGGTCGCGGCCGAGCAGGGCGCTCTTTCTGACGTGATGGACGTCGCTTTGGCCGCTCAAAGCCCGAATCAACGGCACCAGAAACAGGTAGGCGCAGACGTATGACGACACGGGATTGCCGGGCAGGCCGATCACCCGCATGGCGCCGAGCCGGCCGTGCATCATCGGCTTGCCCGGCCGCATCGCGATCCGCCAGAACGCCATCCTGACGCCCTCGGCTTCCAGCGACTGCTTGACCAGATCGTGGTCGCCGACCGAGGCGCCGCCGGTGGTGATCAGGATATCGGCGCCCGACTCAGAGGCGCGGCGGATGCCTGATGTGGTGGCCGCGACGGTATCGGCGGCAACCCCGAGATCGATGGTGTCGGCGCCTTCGGCCCGCGCCAGAGCGCGCAGCGCATAGCCGTTGGAATAGATGATCTGGCCGGGACTAGGCTCGGAGCCCGGCATCACCAGTTCGTCGCCGGTCGCGAGCACGGCGACCTTGGGCCGGCGCCGCACCGGCAGTTCCGGATAATTCATCGAGGCCGCCAGCGACAGTGCGCGGTCGGAGAGGCGGCTGCCTTTGGCGAGCAGCACGTCGCCTTCCCGAAAATCGACGCCGGCGGGGCGGATGTGCCGTCCCTTGGCGGCAGCCTCGGTGATGGTGATGTGGTCGCCGTCGGTGGCGGTGTCTTCCTGGATGATCACGGCATCCGCACCATCGGGGATCACGCCGCCGGTGAAGATGCGCACGGCTTCGCCTGCGCCGACCTTGCGCTCGAACGGCCGGCCGGCTGCGACCTCGCCGATCACCTTGAGCCGCGCCGAGAGGTCGGCGGCGTCGGCGGCGCGCACCGCGTAGCCATCCATCGCCGACATCGCCTGCGGCGGCTGGGTGCGCTTGGCGGCGAGGTCGCGCGCCAGCGTGCGGTGATAGGCGGCATCGAGCGCGACCATTTCTTCAGGCATCGGCTCGGCGCCGGCCAGGATCGCAGCTAACGCATCGGCAACCGGCATCAAGGCCACGGGCGCACTCGCTTTTTCTGGGAGCATGATCTCAACGGAAAACCGGTACCCACTTTTCCGGATCACGCTCCGCGTGGAAGTATCTCTAGCTCAGTCAGTGCCCGTGCCACGTCATCCATCGATGTCACGTGGACGGCACAAAGGCCACGCGCCCGTGCGCCCTCGATATTGGCGGCCGAGTCGTCGAAGAACAGGATCCGCGACGCCGGCACGCCGATCGCTTTGACCACGTGATCATAGGCCTCGGCGTCGGGTTTTCTCAAGCCGATCGAAGAGGACAGGAAGATCTCGCGGAAATGGCTCAGGACCTCGGCATATTCTTTCGAGAAATGCGCGATATGGGCCGGGTTGGTGTTGGAGAAGGCGTACAGTGGCAGCCGCTGGCCGGCCGCGGCCAGCATCTGCGCAATGCCGGGCATCTCGCCGGTGAAGATCGAATTCCAGCCGCTCAGGAACTGCGCATCCGTGATGCCGATGCCGAGCGAGCCGCGCAGATTGTCGAAGAAGGTGGCGTCGTCGATCCGACCGGTCTCGTGATGCCTGAAACTGTCGTCGACGACGAAGCGCGTTGTCAGGTCGGTGGCGGCGCAGCCGGCATGCGCCGCCCATGTCGCCATCACCTGGTCGAAGCTGATATCGATCACGACGCGGCCGATGTCGAACAGCAGCACGTCGATGGAGCCGGGGGAGATTTGCGCGGTCATTGCTGCACGGTGTTACGAAAATTGCGGGCAGGCGGCAATGGGTGGAGCAGGGCAGTCTCAGCATCGTCATCCTGGCGGAAGCCAGGGGATCCATTACCACCGAGTTGTGAAAGGGGTCGTGGCCCCAGCGTCGCGTAGCAATTCGCATTCGGGGTAATGGGCTTTCGCCAGGACGACGAATGTGTGGCACGCGCCAATCTCGACAACTCGCAGTTCCGCATTCTCGCGACATGATTTGTCCGAGGTTTTCCGTTCGTTTCGCCCTCTCTCTAGATCGAGGGCGCAGGGAAGACCGGGTGCACGCCGCACCCGCGGTCTCGTGCGCAATGAGTAGAAAGTTGCGCACACGAGCATACAGGTTTGGCTGAGACATCCCGGCCTTCCCCGCGCGATGGCTTTACGGCTTATACGTGCTCGCCCTGGTGAGACTCTGCTTTTGTGCCACCATCATCCGCGATCGGCTTTGGACCTCTCGCGGGCTTACCACCAACATCGGGGCGGCAGGCCCACACGACTTCGCCGTACGCCTTGCGCGCGCACATCTATCGCACGTTCGGCGTCCACCGCATCCCGACCCGCGTTCCGGACGTTGCGCAACGCCCCTCGTGTCGGGTGAGACGGGAGGAATTATACGTCTGATTTGGCCTTCGGATAAAGAGAAATATTTTTGCGTTCGGGGCTTGACACGATTCCGTCATTCCGAACTGATTTGCCCGTCGTGTCGAAATTGTCACAGTCCGGTGTGCTCGGCAGGGAGCCAACGGGGCATCTGCACCGTGCTCTGCAAGCCTACTTGCCGGTCAGGGACAGGCTGATGCGCGTGACAATGCCGTCCCATTTTCGCTCTTCTCGCGCCGGATAGTTGATCAAGACGCAGTGGATCAACTCCTTTGAGAAGTTGCATCTGTCGTACCAGACCTTGTCCCCCTTGTAGCTCGAAACGACAAAGAAGCGGGGAGTCACACGTTTGTACTGGATATTCGGTGGAGGATTCTTCTTCGCAAGATACGCTGCCGGCGAGTCCTGCGAGACATTGGCGACGGACTGTATCGTCAGATCGGCTCGCCCGTCCGCGGTCCGAAAGCGCTGCCCATAACCCTCCGGCCTGTCCACGGCTTCCGTAAAGATCGATGAGGGAAAATCGACCGAGGTCGCCGTCTGCGGGATCGTGAAGGTCGTCCACGTTACAGTCTCCGCTCGCGCGGTCGGACCTGGGATCGTGAGCGAAACAGTCAGGCCGAACAGCGCGAGAAGGCGACGACGCCGATTTGCCGCGCCGTCGCAGTCATCGGCGACACGGCTGGACCAATCGGTATCGACGGCTCTTCGCAGCGGTGCAGTATCGGCCATCCCTGATGCTCCGAGAGGCATATTTGCTGGCAACTCAGCATACCCGTGAAAGTTTCCAATTCCTCCCGCGGGGGCTCTCCCTGCTTCGCTCCGCCTTCGATCGATTGCGACTTGTTGCTACCCGCCCGGATCGGAACGGACCGGCGCGCTCGCGCGTTCGCAGGAGGTTACCTTGGCTGTGTGTCGAGCATGCACAACGAAGCACTTCAGGATGAGTTGAGGCGGCTGGAGCGCGAGGTCGTTGAAGCCGAGCGTCGGCTTGCGGAGCAGGAAACGCTGCTCGTCGACTTGAAGAGGCAAGGCCAGGATACCAACAAGGCCAGCGCCGAGCTCGAAATGATGCGCGACCAGCAGCGTCGTCGCCAGGCAGACCGGCTGCGCCTTCTCTCGCTGCTGCAGCCATAGCCTTCTGTTTGGCATTCTGTTTGGAACGAAGACTCCCTCTCACGAATCTATTCGGCGCCGACCGGCTCAATTCGGACTCCTCAGCCCATTGGGCAGGCGGCCGGCGGCCCTGGCACGTTGCGCAAGGCCGGGGCCGTTGGCATTCGGAAGACTGTACGGTGATCAAGATGGCCGACCGGCTAAAACTCTATCACTTGTTTGCGGTTGACGCCGCCGGCGTTGCGACCGCGACCTATGAATTCAATTGCAGCGACGAGGAAGAAGCCAGGATCCGCGCCAGGACGTATTTGGGGCGACATGACATGCTCGAGCTCTGGATCGCCCACAAGAGGATCGCGCGGTTGAACCGCGGCGAATGACTGCCGAGCAAGGTCTGTCTGTCGCTCATGCCAGCCGTCGGCACGTCACCGAATTAGGCTAGCGTTTTGGGGCGCGGCGTCCTCAGCCCCAAATCTTAGATTGCCGCGCGCCTCCCAACGGCCCCGGCCGGCCTAGGCCCGGGCCTTTTTTCTGCCCGATGTCGGCAGCTAGGGGGCGATCACTGCCAGGAGCACAATGACGGCGAGCGACATAAGGATCATAAGCAGATCGATTGTGAGCCAATTGGGCATGCCGTCTTGAGGATCTTCCATGGCATGAGCCTCCATGTGGAATGGATGCTGAAACGGAAGAACGCGGAGCGATATGATCTGCTTCACCTTGTGAGACCTTTTGAAGTGAAAATAGTATACGCGGATTCACATGGGTGATGGATCGGAAGGGGGTATCGGGAAAAGCTGGAAAGTCCGGGGAGCTGGGTCTTTTCATCTCGCAGGTTTTTCAACCCGGAGGGCCGTTGCGGAAGCACCGGCCCTTTCGCTCTAAGGCTGATCGGCGGTTGGATGCCGTTCACGCCGCGCGTCCAAGAGACGGTCCCGGCAAACGCCCCCCGGCCGGGGCCGTTCCCGCGCGCGCCACTCACTCGCGAGAGCGAATTACGGCAACGGCTCTTTTGAAGTGCTCCTTCAGAGCAGTCATCGGTTCCGCGGCACATGGCTAAACTCCCTTGGCCGACCGGGCCTAGCTACCCAGCCCCGGACCCGGAGAGCAGGCGGCCCCGTTTTCGCGATGCAAAGCGGGGCCGCTTTGGCGCATTTGCGCAAATTGTGGTCTTGGCCGACTTATCGTGCTGACTATTTCTGTAGAGGCTCTGATGCTTCACTGAGCCGAATAAAAACCGCCTTCTGCGTGATCGCCTTTGCGGGACGGCAGGAGGCGGTGGGGTTAGACGGCATTCCATGCGCGAGCGCCTCATGCTGACGCTCGGACGAATTCTGATATTGTCGGGAAGAAGTGGAAATCGACGCCCGCGCGAAACTAGCTAGCTGGCGGATCGTTAGCTGATCGGGTGCCCCGACCGCATCGGCATCCAAGGACGGCCCCGGCCACCAAGCCCCCCCAACCCCAAGCCGGGGCCGTTTCTTTTAGACAAAGAGAGACCGCCAACGTGGTGACCTCTGAATCTATTCAGGCGGGCGCAGCGGGGACTTGGTGTAATCGGGAGAGGAGTGGCTGTCAGCACCAGCTGATCGCAGCCATACAGACCGCGAAAGTAAAAAAGTCCTGGCCCCAGCGAAATCGCCAGAATGGTTGCCGTGCCTCCCAACGCAGGAACCTCGGCGCGGGTCCTATGCCCTTGCCCGGCGATCGGATAACTGGAATTGCGATGAACCAGCGATGTTGGACCGCCGGGGTGCCTGCTTTTCAAAGGGACAGTGAGGGATGGATCATTCGTGGATCGTCGCAATACTGATTGGTCTCGCCGTGGCGCTAGGGCTCGCCATCGATTTTTTGCTTCACCCTGAAGTTATCGGCGGCTAGTGCCTCCGATCCTCCACTGAGAATTATGCCGCGCGCGCCGCAGGCCTTGCAAACGAGCCGAGGCCCCAGGTCCGACACCCGATCGGGTCAGCGGTCGACGTCGTCCGACGGCAGGCTGATGTTGCAGCTGCACCTTTAATCGACGCAGAGCGCGATCGGGCCGCGAACGCCGGTCGCGCGCATCTCGCCCAGCGTGATCTTGACCGGGCGGCCATCGGGCAGGGTGGTGCGGTTTTCAGGCGGGCAATGCGCATGGCGCGATGATTGCGCTGCGAGCGGTGAGAGTGGAGCCGCTGCAAGTCGGGCCACGGTCCGCAATTGTCACGAGATATTGGTGAAGCGTTCCGAAATCGCCTCGGTTTTCGCTGTTACGGAAGATCGCGACAGCCGCGGGGAAGCGGCCCCAGCTGGGGCTGGGGGCTTCTGGGGCCGCCCATTTCAACCGCTGGCGACCTAGGACAAGCAAGCCAACGGTGAGTCACGTTACCGCGGCTCGGTTGAATCGCTCCGAACTAGTTTGGATTACCTCTGTGGGCGGTGCCGCTGAATGCCGATGTGGCGCGCGCATCCAGCGTCGTCATGGCAAAGTTCTCGTGGCAGCAATGCGGAAGTCGCGCGCCAAGCTGGCGCGGCCGCAATAACGCATGTTAAGATTGCCAAATTTTCCTGGATTCAGAACCTCTGCCGCACTGCACACTCGGTCCGCCGGTTCAGTTACGTGGGAGCTCGCAGGAGTGGCCCTGCCGCAAGGCAGATGCATGACAATGTTCAATAGTGAACTGACTGGGGTGTGCCTAAGCCGTAAAGAACGGGCATTGCCCAAACATGTGAAATTGCTTGTTGGACTTCGAGCCCGGCCCCTGTGCCGGGCTTTTTGTTGACCCGCGTCGGTGCCGGCGTTTCCGGTCGTTCGGGCGTACTGACTTACTGGCGCCGCCGGAGTTGCAGCAGCGGCGTTGGACGATCTTGGCGTGGTTGTCGAGCGCGTCTGCGCTCGGTATCTTCCGCTGGTGCAGAGTCGAGGTGTGGAATGCCGCGGCTTCTTCCGTCAAAATCCTGCTCGAAGTGCCAAGGTCCGCTCCGCCGCGAGCCGTGCCTGCTGGGTGCGATCTATGTTTGCGAGCGATGCGATCGCGGCGATCCGATGGACAGTGCCGATCCGTGGATCAACGGTGAGCTCAAGCCTCCAGCTACATCTCTGGCGCAACGTTCTGAAGCGCGCACGCAAATGGGCGGAGGAGATCTGTCGGCTCGGCACTCGAGTTAGCTGCAATTTCTTCTCCTTCCCCTTGAGCGCGCAAGATCGGGATGAGGAGGGCCATGCCCTGCGGCTTGGCCGCGCCCCGGTCGAGAGCTCCGCCCACCATCGTCGGAGCTACACGTTTTTACCGCTTGTTAGAAACCTAATGCCCGCTTCCGCAATTGTTGGAGATGCAGAGCGCTCATGACATCCACGTGGTGCGCGTCACGACCGACGACGGAGAACGCCAGCTCTGGCTCGCGGCGACCGAGCGCGACGAAGCCGTGGACCGGGTGCTTGACGCGATCCCGGAAGGGTGGACGGCCACACTGATCGAGCGGAAGCTGAGCGACGAGCACGCTGCGAGCCTGAACATGGCGCCCGGAGAAATCCGTCACCATCAACTGTCGTGAGGGCGGCCGTCATCCCGGCGGCATCTGCCAATTTCGCAGGCCAGACCAACTTAAGTTAGCGCTGGATCCGGCGCCATGGCACAAGCTGGCGGCCATGAACAGCACCGGCCTGCACGTCGCGCTTGCATTGATCTGGGTCGCGATCCTCGCGCTCAGCCTGGCCTGGATCCTCGTGAGCTAGCCGCCTCTGCGGGGAGATCCTCAATCACTGCCGGTTGCCTCGCTTGGTCCGTTGCGGGGCCGGTGCGGAGCTCTCGGCTTTCGCGGATTCCAGGGAGTTGACCCGCGCGCTGAGCGCACCGAGTTGGTCAGACAGCAGCTTTTGCTCGCCCCGCTGGGCTGACGTCTTCTGTTGGACGTCATTGATTTGAGCCGTCAGCTTTTCCTGGGCCGACCGGATTTCCTGCAACGCCTGTTGAACCGACGACAGGCTCTGCTTGATCTGGTCGATCGCCGGGTCTGGAGCAGCGGCGACCGCGGCGTGGTCTTGCGAGTCGGCCAGCCTTGTCGCGCTGCTGTAGCTCATCCACAGCGCGGCTGAGGCGATGAGGAGGGCGAGGAGCGCCACGAGGAGTGCCGGCAGTGCCGCGCGTGGCCGTGGGTCGGCGAACATTGAATGGTCGGTCATGGCGAGGCTCCAATTGCCGAAGAGCCCGGTCCGTTCGGACCGGGCTCGTAGTTGAGCTGAGTGCACGTGCGCCAACCGATATCCGGCGCCAACGTCCACGATGACGGCAGGAATCGCCCAAAGCAAAATCACGGGCATTGTCGAAAGGCGTTCGTGCGTGCTCAGTCGACCTCGTGCACCACGGTGCGCGACGCGGGATCAACCAGCATCACGCGATCGCCGGAATACACATAGCGATACTTGGTGACGGTGGGACCCCAATCCGACGGCACGGCCTGCAGCTCGACATCGGCCGGGACCTTGGCGCCGACGATGATCCTCTCACGTGACTCGACCGGGCGGATCTTGTGCTCGGTGACGTAGCTCTTGATCTTGGTGCGGTATTGCGGCTCGATCTGGATCGACGACGTCGCCGCGCCGGTGGTCACAGTGGTCTGCGCGTGGGCGGCCATGGGACCCGCGAGCGCCGTTGCCATGGCGAGCATGACGATTTTCTTCATGAGTGTCCTCCTGTTGCCGCATCAGATGCGGTGCCGGGCACAACAGGTCGGCTCCAACATGGTTCCTATGGAACTTCAGAGATCGGGAAAATGCGGCATGCGGATACGCAGAAGCGCGAGGTCACGTCCGAAGCGAATGGTTCAGTATCGATCTGTGCGATGAGACTTCAGCGCTTCTTCAGCGTGCTGCGAAACGCCCACCTCAGCCCGAGGCGCAGGGCCAGAATGAGAATGGCGAGCACGACAATAATGCCCAGCATGATTTCGAATGCGATCTCAAACATAACGAAATCCATTTTTGTCTAGATGGTGCGGAACCTACCTTGCAATCGATGCCTGCTTGTTCGTCGGCCGCACAGGCGTCGCCTGCAGCCCCGATCTCCTGTGCAGCATCCAGGCGGCGCGGTCACAACATGCGCGCACGATCGGGGTTCCCCTAAGGGTGGGAAAAAGATGTAGCAGCTTTGGCGCAAGCGCAACTGAGCGATGGCGGCGCACCTCCATACCTGCTCTCCGTCGATAGGCCGCGCGATGGGCATCCGCGGCGCGCCGCCGGCGACGAAACACGTTTGAAACAGAGCTGAAACCAGATTGCGTGAACCCAGCCAAATCTTCGCCCGTCTAACGGGGGTGATTGAGGAGATAGCCATGCGCAAGATGATTCAGGTTGGTTCCAAGGAAGAAGTCGAATTGCTGCTCGCCCTGTTCGGTTCGCGCAACGAGCCGTCCAAGGAAAAGGCGCCGCGGTCGCCGCGCTGACATCGCTTTCGGAGGTTTGCTCTGCGCATCGTTTCGACGCGACGCGCGGAGCGAGGCGTTACGGCGTCGGTTCGCTCATTGGCTTGCCCTTGTCGATGATGGGCCGTCAGCATCTTGAGCGGCTTGTCGCCGCCAATCTTGTAGCGCGCATGCGCTACGTCCCGCACGTTGATCACGGCGCACCGGCCGGAAACGGTACTTCCATGCCGTCTGGCATGACGCGTGTGGCGCCTTCCAGAACATAGACGCGTAATCGCTCATTCGGGCGACGGCACCGTTCCTTGGCTTAAAGCCCGTGGCGGCGGCTGCGTTCAGCGCGCAGCGAGGTGGCGACGAAGCCGACGTCCTCGAGGCCGCGACGCATGTCGTTGGAGCAGGCGAGCAGGGTGACCGCAGCCGCGCCGAGCGCGACCACCGCTGTCACGAGCAGGGGGCTGGCGCAGAAGCTGCTGACGAAATCGTCGATCGGCGCGGCGCCGGTCGACCGCTGCATCACGCAGGCAGCGGAGGATAGTAGCCAGCCGCCGAGCAGCAGGCCCGCCGCGTTCGCCGCCGCAAGCGCGATCACGGTGATGGCGAGGCCTTTCCTGATCGAGAGCACGAGGTCGGTCAGCTTGACGACGACGCAAAACGCGACGGTGAAGGCGATAGCCGCAACGCCTGCGGATGCGCCGCCACCGATCGCCCGCGCCAGACCGCTCAGGATCACGAGCGCAGCGGCGATCGCGAGCAGCAGCAGGTTGACCTTGACGAATTCGGGGAATTTGCAGCGCAGCCAGCGGCCGTTCAGCTTCTCGATGAGGTCGAGCACGGCGCAGGCGATCAGACCCACGGCGAATCCGCCGAGATGGATCTGCCAGTTGATGCCGGAGTTGCTGAGCGCGAATGCGACGTTCAATCCGATGTTGATCACGAAGAAGTCGGCGCGAACCTCGAGCTTGCCGAGGATGTACAGACAGAGCAGCGCGCCGAGCAGGCCCGAGGTCGCGCCGGAGGCGCCGACGGTCAGATATGGGCTGTGATGCAGGGCGTCACCGATGATGGCGCCGAGAATCATCGAGGCGAGATAGATGAACAGGAAGTAGGCCGCGCCGACGCGCCGCTCCAGATGCGCGCCCCACAGCACCAGGCACAGCATGTTGGTGGTGAGGTGCACGAAATTGACGTGCAGGAAGCCGTAGGCGACGAGCCGCCAATAATCATGCCGCGCCAGCGCCGTCGAATACATGCCGCCGTAGCGAAACAGCAGATCCGACGATGCCGACGGACCTTCGGACTGGATGAAGCAAAAACCCGACAGCAGCACGGTCGCCGTCATCAGGGCGTAGACCGCGGCGTGAGGGGTTTCGAAGAAGCCGGGGCTGGCGCGGTACGATGCCATCGGGGAATCGCGAGCAGGAGGCGGGAGCTTGAGCGTAGCGGAGTTGTCGCGCGATTGCAGCCGAAGGTGCGCGGCGGGGAATGGTGCGGGGCTACTGGCCCGATCACAAGCCGTTGTTCGCGTGGTTCTTCTGTCGGGTGCCGCTTCCGGAATATGTCCGCCGGCAGGCCGATATCATGACCATGGCGGTCGGCCTGATCGTCCATGGTGATCGGCTTGAACAGGTCGTGAGGGAAAACAAGCGGATTTGATCGCCATCGGCCGGAAAATCCTCAATGATCTCAATTGGCCGAAGGGGTGTGGCGCGGGACTTCGGAACCGGCCGTCGGCCTCGCAAAACGGGCTCCAAAATTGGCTCGACCGGGCCGAAAAGGCTTTCCTGACGGGCCGTAATGGTCCGGGGCGGTCGGCCTTGATCCGACCAAAAAGCCAGTGTGAGTTGCCGATACCGGGGTGGGTGGCCGATTTGTGTTTCAGAACATTGCCGGCCCGAGCGCAAAAAGGACGCGGATAATGCGGAAGAATGTCGGCTTTCTCCTGGGTACGGTTGCGGGCGCGTGTCTCACTCTCCTCGTTACCGCGCCGCAGGGGGCGAACCTCGTCGCCGTCGCCAAGGCCGCCGTCCGATCCGACACCTATTCGCAGCTCAATCTGTTCGGCGAGGTGTTTGAGCGCGTCAAAACCGACTACGTCGAAAAGCCCGAGGATTCCGCGCTGGTCGAGGGCGCCATCAACGGCATGATTTCCTCGCTCGATCCGCATTCGCGCTACATGAACGCGAAGGGCTGGGCCGACATGCAGGAGACGACGCGAGGCGAGTTCGGCGGGCTCGGCATCGAGGTCACGATGGAGGACGGCCTCGTCAAGGTCGTCGCGCCGATCGACGATACGCCGGCCTCACGCGCGGGCATCATGTCCGGCGACGTCATCACTGCGATCGACGACGACTCGATCCAGGGCATGACGCTGGACCAGGCCGTCAACAAGATGAAGGGCGCGCCCGACAGCAAGATCAAGCTGAAGATCATCCGCAAGGATGCCGACAAGCCGATCGATGTCGCCATCGTCAGAGAGATCATCCGCGTCCGCCCGGTGCGCTTCCACGCCGAGGGCAACGACATCGGCTATATCCGCATTACCTCGTTCAATGAGCAGACTACCGACGGCTTGCGCAAGGCGATCACCGAAATCTCCAAGCAGATCCCGCAGGACAAGCTCGCCGGCTACGTCATCGACCTCCGCAACAATCCCGGCGGCCTGCTCGACCAGGCGGTGTCGGTCACCTCGACGCTGATGCAGCGGGGTGAGGTGGTCTCGACCCGCGGCCGCAATCCCGAAGAGACCCAGCGCTTCACCGCGCGCGGCGGCGACATGACCAAGGGCAAGCCGCTGGTGGTGCTGATCAACGGCGGCTCGGCCTCGGCCTCCGAGATCGTGGCCGGCGCGCTGCACGACCACAAGCGTGCGACGCTGATCGGCACCCGCTCGTTCGGCAAGGGCTCCGTGCAGACCATCATTCCGCTCGGTAGCGGCAACGGCGCACTGGCGCTGACCACCGCGCGCTACTACACGCCGTCGGGCCATTCGATCCAGGCGCTCGGTATCAAGCCCGATATCGAGGTGCTGCAGGACGTGCCTGACGAGTTCAAGACCCGCTCAGAGATCAAGGGCGAGATCTCGATGCGCGGACACCTGGCCGGAGAAAGTCCCGAGCAGAGCGGCTCGCCGGTCGGCTCGCAATCCTACGTCCCGCCGGACGAGAAGAACGACAAGGCGCTGATCGCCGCCTACAACCAGCTCCGCGGCGTCAGCGTCAATGCCGACGCCAAGGCCGCCGACACGAAGACGGCCACCAAGCGGCCGGTTCCGAACTAGGTCCGGCGCCGGGCTCTCTGCTGAGGTTTACGTATCGCGATGGCCGGGCTTGTCCCGGCCATTTGCTTTTTTTGCGCACAGCGAATGCAACCCGGATGAGCGAGCGCAATATCCGGGGACGGACCGATCCCGCATGTCGCTTCCGCCTTCGCTCTCTGAGCTGCGGCGGACAAGCCGCTATGCAGTCACCGCAGTTTTCGGAAGCGCGGTCTGGGCGAGTTGCGTGTTTGCATTGAGCACAAGCGGACGCGACCTGCGCTCTGCAAGATAGTCGTTGCCCCAACTCCAGAGCATGCGCACGACCGGTTCGAGCGATCGCCCGAGCGTCGTCAGCGAATACTCCACGCGCAGCGGCACCTGCGCGTAGATCTCGCGATGGATCAGCCCGTCGGCTTCGAGCTCGCGCAGTTGTCGCGTCAGCATGCGCTGGGTGATGCGTGAGAGGCGGCGTCGGAGCTCGTTGAAACGGACGGTGTCGTCGAGCAGATGATAGAGGATCACCGCCTTCCACTTGCCGTCGATCAGATCGAGCGTCGCCTCCACGGGACAGCCGGCCGTGCAGTCATAGGTCTTGGCGCCGAGCTTCGTCATGGTGGTTCACTCCGTGATACCAGGGGACAGAACAGTGCGTAATTGTCAGTGTTTAAAATAGCGCGCAACGTCGCGCTCGCAAAGGTCGATGTGAGCGGCGAGCGCGACATGCGTGATGCCGATCATGCGACCTCGCAAAAAAATCCCTCGCACCCACAGCCGGCGAAAGACCGGCCGAGTGCGCATGGGATCTTCAATGGGAAACACAAGGAGAGAGCAACGTGAGAAGCGCGGGACGAGGGATTCGATTTGCGAGCTTTGCGGTCGCAGCCGTGATGGCGACGTCGGCGCAAGCCGACAACGGCGGCCCCAAGGCGGAGGTGTTTGCGAAACTGCCGCAGTCGGTCGGCAATATCGCGTTCACGCCGGACAACCAGCTGATCTTCAGCCACCATCCATTCTACAGCCCCGACGTTCGCGTCGCGCGGCTGACCTCGCCGACGACGTTCGAGCCGTTCCCGAACGCCGAATGGAATACGCCGCGCAAGGGCACCGACCAGTATCTCGACAACGTGCTTGGCCTGCGTTCCGACGAAGCCGGTGTGGTCTGGATCATCGACATGGGCTTCCGGACGAACATTACGCCAAAGCTGGTCGGCTGGAATACCCGCACCAACAAGCTCGAACGCATCTACTACATGCCGGAGCCGGTCACCGTGAAGGGATCGCAGCCGCAGGACCTCGTGATCGACCAGAAGAACCGCAAGTTCTACATCGCCGACGAGAATATCGGACCGGGCGGCGATGGATCGCACGCTGCGATCATCGTGATCGACATGGACACCGGCATCGCCCGCCGCGTGCTTGACGGCGACAAGTCGACCGTGCCGGAGAACGTTCCGATCACCGTCGACGGCAACGACCTGACCGTGCCGGGCAAGGACGGCAAGCCAGGGATCATCAAGGTCGGCTGCGACGGCATCACCATGGACGTCAGATCCGAGTGGGTCTATTTCGCGCCGCTCAGCGGCAAGTCGCTGTACCGCATCAAGACGGCCGATCTTGCCAATGACAAGCTCGGCTCGGAGGAATTGAGCGCCAAGGTCGAGCGCTACTCGGACAAGCCCAACAATGGCGGCCTGTCGATCGACTATGCCGGCAACATCTATCTCACGGCCGTGGAAACCAAGTCGATCGGCATCATCGGAGCGGACCGCAAGTACCGCACCTATCTCAGCGACCGCGACATGGTCTGGCCCGACGGCATCACGGCCTCGGCCGACGGATACATGTATGTCTCGGCGTCCCAGGTGTCGGCGGCGGCGATGTTCCACGGCGGGAAAGCCGAGAACAAGACGCCGTATCTGATCTATCGGTTCAAGCCGGAGGCGGCGGGATATATTTCGCGTTAGGAGTCTTGGGATGGGTGGAGCGCCTGCTTCCGCCTTCGCTCTTTGAGCTACGGCGGACGAGGCGCTCCATCCGTCAGGGGGAAGACCCTCCAAGTGCCTCGTGTGCGGCACATGAGAGCATTGCAGGCAGCGCCGATCACATTTCGATCGCGCGAAATCGCGGGACGTTCACGTCGATTTGCTGCGTCGAATGGACGCGGTCGGTGTTTTGTTGAGCGGGTCGGCAATGCTGCCGGACCGTACAACAAGAAAAGGACAGGACAATGCTCAGGAAGTCGTTCGGTGCAGCCGCCGTGGCTGCAGCCGTCTTTGCCTTTGCGCCCGCACAGGCGAAGCACGTCCATCATCATGCAGCTAATGTCGGCGTCGGATGCAGTGGCGATAATTTCGCCAAGGCTGAAGGTGACGTCGAGACGATGGCCGACAGTCCCGGCAAGTTCATGGCGGAACGGGAGATCGCCGAGGCGCAAGACGACATGCTCGGCGGGAAGATGGGTGGGTGTGCCATTCATCTCAGCCGGGCTTTGCGTGACGAAAGCGTGGCGCAAGCGCCTTATCCGGGGACGATTGCTCCGGCGCCGTTCGCAGCCATCTCCGCACCAGCCCCGGCCGCCGTGCAAGGCACGCCATCGCAGTGGAATTGGACCCCGCTGCAAGGCGCGTATTGAGCGCGCGTCGCGACGATCGGTGGAGCGATATCGGGAGTGACGTTCGTCCCCGCATGTCGCTTCCGCTCAGGCGGTTTGCGAACTGCTCCCGTCATTCAAGCCTACGATCCCGTTGATCGCCAGCTGCCGAAACATCGCATCGACGCGGTCGGGCGGCAGCTTGGCGCCGCCGTCGAGCCACCAGGTCATCACGGCCATCAGGGCGCCGACCACGTACCGGACGGCAAACTCGCGCGGCACCGTGTCCGGCGCCGTCTTGTCGGTCGTCGCCGCGAGCTCGTTGCGCACGAGATCGGCAAGGATCTTGCGGATCGTCCCGAGCGCAATCTCGCCACCGCGGCCACCGATCAACGCCTTGTAGAGATCGATGTGATCGCGGGCATGCTCGAACATGGCGAGGCTGAAACCGAGGCGTCGATCCCGGCCGTTCTCCGGTTGCGCCAGCGCAGCCTTCTGCCGATCGAGCAGCGCCTTGCGCAGATGGTCGAGGCCGCTGCGGCGCAAATCGTCCTTGCCGGCGTAATGCGCGTAAAAGGTCGAGCGCCCGACATTGGCGGCGCTGCAGATGTCATCGACGGTGGTCGCCTCGTATCCCTTCGTCAGGATCAGTGAAATATGGGCTTGCTGCAGCATCGCCCTGGTGCGCGCGACGCGACGGTCGATCGGCTTGCTGGTCATCGCGGCATTTTTCCCGGTCAAGTCGGCCAAAGTGTCCGGTAACGGACGCCTGCGCCGGATCGTTCATTGACGGATTCCGGACAGGTTGTCTTTTATCGCACATTGCGTTCGTTTCGAAAATGCGAGGAAGCTCCGCTTGTCCGATCCGCGCTCTTACCCCGGCATGCCGCGCTGGTTGCGGGTCTCCGGCATTGCCGTCGCGATCGTGGTCCTGCTGCTGGTCGTGTTGCTGCACGCCAGCCGATCGCATCACCTCCTGCCATTCGCAGGACACCCCGATCACGACGCCGCGCACGCCATGCCCGAGAGCGGCCGATGACGATGCCGGTCCGCCTGCGCAAGTTTGCGTTGATCTTGCACGTGACAAGTTCGGTGGGCCTGCTGGGCGCGATCGCGGCCTTCCTGGTCCTCGCGGTCACCGGCGTGACCAGCCAGAACCTGCAGGTGGTCCGCGCGGTCTATCTCGCGATGCAGCCGATCGCCCGCCTCGTCATTGTCCCGATGGCGTTGGCGTCGCTGCTGACGGGGCTCGTCCAGTCATTGGCCACGCCCTGGGGGTTGTTTCGACACTATTGGGTGCTGGTCAAGCTGCTGCTGACCGTCGTCGCAGTGACGATCCTGCTGCTGAAGCTCGCGCTGATCGATCGCGCGGCCGAGCTCGCCACAGCAACGATCCTGCCGGCTGTCGATCTGCGCGAGGCGGGAGTTCAGCTCGCGGTCCATGCCGGCGGCGGCCTGCTGGTGCTGGTCGTGCCCGTGGTGCTCTCGATCTACAAACCACCGGGCCTGACACGCTACGGATGGCGAAAGCAAGCGCAGTCCCGATGAGCGCAACGACGAACCCATCCCAACATGTCGCGCGGCCGGGGGCGCTGCGTCGGCAACTGCCGGATTCTCGACGGCCGGCTTAGGTGCGCTGAACAGATAGCCTTGCATCTCTGAGATGCTTGACCTTGAGCTCCGCCGAGCAGGGCGCGGTATGGAGCGAGGAACAGAGGCTTAAAGAAGTTCGACGAACTCCTCCACGGTCAGGCCGGCCTGTCGAATGATCGAACGAAGTGTACCAGGCTTGAGATCGCGCCCAGCATGCACGGGAACGGTGACGGTTCGCGTCGGATCTCCAGGATAGACCAGCACATGATGGCTGCCGGTGACTCTGTTAACGACAAATCCAGCTTTCGTTAGAGCCTGGATGACACGCCTGCCATTGACGACGGGCAGCTTGTTGCCGCCCATACCTAGGCGGCGACCGTGACGCGGCGGATTTCGGGAAGAGCATCGACCGGAATCGTCATGCCCTGCTCTTGTCGATACTCGAGGACCGCTCGGATGGCTTCCTCGGCATTGGCAAGAGCTTCCCGCTCATCGTCTCCCTCGGTCACCACTTCCGGCAAGGCGGGTACGAGCACCGTAAAACCGCCGCCTTCCTGAGGCTCAAGGATGACGGAATAACTGTAGCTCGACGCCATGATGTGACTCCGGTAGCTCATACAATGCGTTGAGGTGCCGTCTATGGTATCAAACCCGCGGACTGCGTCAATTCGAGGTGATGAAACACCTCATCTGGAACGGGATCATCACAATGCCGTCGCGCTCATGCTGGCGACTTGCTGTGCCTGTCGGTCAGGACCGGCGATCGGCATCGGCGACTTGCTCAAGCCGTGCCCGCAACAGGCTTGCGCTTGCGGGTGCGTGGGGCCGCGGCAGCCGGGCCGCGGCGGTGCGTCAGCAACAGCTCGCGGATTTCCGCCGCGGGCTTCGGCGGGCTGAACAGATAGCCCTGCATTTCCGAGCAGCCGAGCTCGCGCAGCAATTGCTGCTGCTCCACGGTCTCGACGCCTTCGGCCGTTGTGGCCATCCGCCGCTCGGTCGCGATGTCGACCACCGCGCGGACGATGCCCGCTGATCCCTGCGGTTCGGCGATGTCGGTGACGAAGCAGCGGTCGATCTTGATCTTGTCGAAGGGAAAACGCTGCAAATAGCTCAGCGAGGAATAGCCGGTGCCGAAATCATCCAGCGCGATCCGCACGCCGACGGTGCGGAGCTGGTGCAGGATCGATAGCGCTGCCTCGTCGTCGCGGATCAGCACGGCCTCGGTGATCTCGAGCTCGAGGCGGCTCGCCGGCAGGCCGGAGGCAGCGAGCGCTGCGATCACCTTGAGCGCCAGCGTGCCGCTCCTGAACTGCACCGGCGAGACGTTGACCGCGAGGCGGATATTGTCCGGCCAGCTCGCGGCCTCCTTGCAGGCGGTCGTCAGCACCCATTCGCCGAGCTGATTGATCAGGCCGGTTTCTTCCGCAATCGGCACGAAATCCGCCGGCGAGATCATGCCGCGCTCGGGATGACGCCAGCGCACCAGCGCCTCGCAGCCGTTGATCGCGCCGGTCCTGAGCCCGAGGTAAGGCTGGTAATAGACTTCCAGCCCCGTGCCGTCGGCAATCGCGCGGCGCAAGTCCATCTCCAGGACGCGGCGGGCGCGCGCTTCGGCATCCATCGAGGCTGCGAAGAAGCGCGAGGTGCGGCGGCCGGCGGATTTCGCCGAATACATCGCCAGATCGGCGTTCTTCAGGATCTGGTCGAGATCGGTGCCGTCCTGCGGCGCCAGCGCGATGCCGATGCTGGCGTCCGTCGTCACCTGATGGCCGAGGCACTGATAGGGCGGGCGGATCGCGGCGTAGATGCGCGCGACGAGCTCGGTGACCTCGCTCGTGTTCTTCACGCCGGTCTGGACGATCGCGAACTCGTCGCCGCCGAGGCGAGCGACGAAATCGCCCTCCTGGACGATGCCGCTAAGGCTGCGCGCCACCGATTTCAGGAGCTCGTCGCCGACCATGTGGCCGAGCGAGTCGTTGACGCCCTTGAACTCGTCGATGTCGATATAGAGCACCGCGAGCTGGCGGTCTGGCGTGACATGGCGCAGCTCGCGCTTGATCTGTTCGTGGAACAGCGCGCGGTTCGGCAGGTCGGTCAGTGCGTCGTAATGGGCGAGGTGGGTGATGCGCTCCTCGGCGCGGCGGCGCTCGGTGATGTCCTCATGGGTCGCGACCCAGCCGCCGTCGGCAAGCGGCTCGTTGACGACCTGGATCGAGCGGCCGTCGGGCGTTGCGATCACCATCATGTTGCGCGTGGTGATGTCGCGCAGCACCAGGTTGACGTAACGGTCGACGTCGCCGGTGAACGAGCCGGTCTGCCGCCGATGCTCGATGACGTCGTGGAAGCTGCAGCCGGGCCTGACGATGTCGGCCGACAGTCCGTACATCTCGATATAGCGCTGGTTGCAGATCACCAGACGCTGCGATGAATCGAACAGCAGCAGGCCCTGCGTCATGTTGTTGACGGCGGTGTCGAGGCGGAGCTTCTCGATGGTCAGTCGCCGCTGCTGCGCCTGATGCTGCTGTAGCAGCTTGCGCACCACGAAATAGAGCAGGAGCGCGATCGCCAGCACCGAGGCACCGGCGACCGCGATCAGGATGTTGATCTGCTCGCGCCAGTCGGCGAGCGCGGCCTCCGTCGTGGTGGCGGCGACGATCACGATCGGAAATTTGGTCAGCGCACGCGACGAGATCACGCGGGCCTTGCCATCGAGCGGACTGATCAGTCGCTGGGTGGTCTGCGCCATCTCGAAGACGCGTTGCTGGCTCGCCGGTCCCGTGCGGTAGTTCTTTCCGATCAACTCATCGACATGCGGGTAACGGGCGATCAGCGTGCCGTCGCGGTGATGCATCGCGATCGCGGCACCGTCGCCGAGGGCTACGGTGGCAAAGAACTTCTCGAAATTGGCCGGCTCGATGCCGCGGCCGACCACGCCGAGGAACTCGCCGTTCGGACCGGTGACTTTGCGGGCGACCACGGTGGTCCAGACGCCGGTGACACGGCTGTAGACCGGCTCGACCAGCATGTCCGGCGAATAGGGGCTCGATTTGAAGATGCGGAAATAGGTGCGGTCGGCGGTCGTGACCTGCGGCGTCGGCCAACTCACCGACGTATTGATCAGATTGCCGTCGGCGTCGAACACACTCAGCGCGCCGACATAGGCCAGCGCGTCCATCTTGGACTTCAGCATCTGGTGGATGCCCTGGCCGGACATCCGCTGCTTGAAATTCTCCGGCGTGGTCGCTATTCCGTTCGCCTGCATGAAGGCGATCAGGTCCTTCTGGACGACGCCGAAATCCTCGAGCTGCTGGTCGAAATGGCGGGCCAGCAGCAGCACGGTGTTCTCCAGCTCGCGCTCGCTGTTGTGCAGCGCGCGTTCGCGGAAATTGCCGGCCATGATGGTGGCGCCGATCGCGATCGCGGCGATCAGCAGCGTGCCGCCGAGGATCAGCCAGCGGATCGGGCCGCCGCGCAAAACCGACGGGACGTGGAACGAGGCGATGCCGTTTGAATTCATAGACCAGGTCGCTTCCAGGCTTCTCTTCCGGAAGCAGGTCACAGCGCACCTCCGGCCAACGCCAATCGGTACCGGAATGAGATGGAGTTGGTGTTAGTAATCCTGGTTAATGAATGCTTAGCGGTGGTGGCGCGCTGCGATCACCACCGGCGCGCGACGAGAAAACCGTGCCACTACGGAGGCTGGCAACATCGCGACATCGATTTGTGCAAAATCGAAACACGTTGACGCTCTGAGAGACGGAACTCGCGCAAAAAAGTTCCGCAACGGGAACTGCAAATTTTGCCGCGTCAACGCGTCGCCCGGAATCCCTTGCCGAGTCCGAGATCGATGCAAGTTTCGATTCACAATCTAAGCCTATGCAAATGCTCAAAGCCGCAGCTGGCACGCAGCTTGCGAAGCGTTGGCACCAGTTCAGTACATGTGAGAGTTCAAAATGAAAAACCTTCTGCAGAAATTCATTGCTGATGAATCCGGCGCCACCGCGATCGAATACGGTCTGATCGCCGCCGGCATCGCCATCGCGATCATCAGCGCAGTGAAGGGTGTGGGCACGAAACTCTCGACGAACTTCGCGACGATCTCGACGTCGCTGAAATAGCAGCACTTCGTGCCAGGTGGGCGCGATCAATCGCCGGCGCGATAATGGCCGGACTTGCCGCCGAGCTTTTCCACCAGGTGGATGCCGTCGATGCGCACGCCGCGCTCGACGGCTTTGATCATGTCGTAGATGGTCAGGCAGGCGACCGACACGGCCGTCAACGCCTCCATCTCGACACCGGTCGGTCCCGTCACCTTCACGGTGGCGCGCACGATGCAGCCGGGCATCTTCTTGTCGGCCTCGATATCCAGCGTCACCTTCGATAGCGCCAGCGGATGACAGAGCGGGATCAGCTCCGAAGTCCGCTTCGCGGCCATGATGCCGGCGATGCGCGCGGTGCCCAGCACGTCGCCCTTCTTGGCATTGCCTGAAACGATCAAGTCCAGCGTCTGCTTGCTCATCAGCACGCGGCCTTCGGCGACCGCGGTGCGCTCGGTCGCGGGCTTGGCCGAGACGTCGACCATGCGCGCTTCGCCCTTGGCGTCGATATGGGTGAGGGCGCCGCTTTCGCCTGATACTTTTTTGGCCATGCCCTAGCGCGTTCCGGTCGCCCGCGGCGCGTCCTGGCGCGCCAGCAGCGTCCGCGTGGCCGCGGTGACGTCCTGCTGCCGCATCAGGCTCTCACCGACCAGGAAGGTCGACATGCCCACGCGTTCGAGGCGGGCGAGATCGTCAGGCGTGAAGATGCCGCTCTCGCCGACCATGACGCGTTCGCGCGGGATCAGCGGCGCCAGCGCCTCGCTGGTCGCAAGCGTCGTCTCGAAGGTGCGCAGATTGCGATTGTTGACGCCGATCATCGGCGAACGAAGTTTGAGGGCGCGATCGAGCTCGGCGCGGTCGTGGATCTCGATCAGCACGTCCATGCCGAGCGCAATCGCGGCGTCTTCGAGATCCTTGGCCACGGCATCGTCGAGCGCGGCCATGATGATCAGGATGCAGTCGGCGCCATGGGCGCGGGCTTCCACCACCTGATAGGTGTCGAACAGGAAATCCTTGCGCAGCACCGGCAGCGCGGTGGCGGCGCGCGCGGCGACCATGAAATCGAGATGGCCCTGGAACGACGGCGTGTCCGTCAGCACCGACAGGCAGGCCGCGCCGCCGGCCTCATAGGCCTTGGCCAGCACGGGCGGATCGAAATCGGCACGGATCAGGCCCTTGGAAGGCGAGGCCTTCTTGACCTCGGCGATCAGCGCGAAGTCGCCGCGCGCAAGCTTGTCCTTGATGGCGCGCAGGAACCCGCGTGGCGCCGACGCCGCCTTGGCCTGCGCCTCCACCTCGGCGAGCGGACGCGCGCGCTTGGCGGCGACGATCTCCTCCCGCTTGTAGGCCTCGATCTTGGTGAGGATGTCCGACATTGTCACGCCTCAGCTGTTCGAAACCGCAATCAAGTGTTTCAGCTTCGCGGCAGCCGCGCCGCTGTCGAGCGACCTGGCGCCGATCGCAACGCCTTCCTTCAAATCCTTGGCGCGGCCGGCGACGATCAGCGCCGCGGCGGCGTTGAGCAGCGCGACGTCGCGATAGGCGCTCGGCTTGCCGTTCAGCACGCTTTGCAGCGCGATCGCGTTGGCCTCGGCATCGCCGCCTTTCAGCGCATCGCCGCTGGCATGCTCGAGGCCGGCCTCCGCCGGCGTCACCTCGAACGTCCTGATCTCGCCATTCTCCAGGCTCGCGACAAAGGTCGGGCCGGTGAGGGTGATCTCGTCGAGCCCGTCGGAGCCGTGCACCACCCAGACCTTGTCGGAGCCGAGGTTCTTCAGCACCTGCGCCAGCGGCTGCACCCATTGCCGCGAGAACACGCCGACCATCTGCCGCTTCACGGCGGCCGGATTCGACAAGGGTCCGAGCAAATTGAAGATGGTGCGGGTGGCGAGCTCGACCCGGGTCGGGCCGACATTCTTCATCGCCGGATGATGGGCGGGCGCGAACATGAAGCCGATGCCGGCTTCGGCCACGCAGCGCCCGACGCGCTCCGGCGTCAGGTCGATCCTGACCCCGAGCGCGGCCAGCACGTCGGCGGCGCCCGATTTGGACGACAGCGCGCGGTTGCCGTGCTTGGCGATCGTGACGCCTGCGCCGGCCGCGATGAAGGACGCGCAGGTCGAGACGTTGACCGAGCCGGAGCCGTCGCCGCCGGTGCCGACGATGTCGACGGCGTCAGCGGGTGCCTTCACCGGCAGCATCTTGCCGCGCATCGCCGCCACCGCGCCGGTGATCTCGTCGACGGTTTCGCCGCGCACCCGCAGCGCCATCAAAAGGCCGCCCATCTGCGAGGGCGTGGCCTCGCCGGACATCATGCTGTCGAAGGCGCTCGAGGCCTCCTCACGCGTCAGCGTGGCGCCGGTGGCGACTTTGGCGATGATCGATTTCAGGTCATCCATGTGCGTACTTGCTCAGTTTGTCTTTGGAGCATGATCTTGTCGGAAAACCGGTTCCCACTTTTCCGGATCATGCTCAGTTCTGATTTGCACCTGTGACCTGCGCGAACACGGCCTGGTTGATGGTGACACCGATGTTGGATTCGATCTTGGTGACGTATTGCGCGAGCTGCTCGTCGTTCATCGCGCGCTGCAGCGTCTCCTTGAGCTGCTTCACCTCGTTGGAGGCCATGTCGACCGGCGGCACCGTGATGTCGGTGACGCGGAAGACAATCCACTCGCTGCCGCCGGCGGCCGGGGTCTGGCCGACGCCGTCCTTGGCGGTGCGGAAGGCCGCGGTGATCGCAGCCGTGGGCACGCCGGGCACGGTGCCGTCGCGGCGGAAATTCGCCGCTGTCTCGAGCTTGACGCCGAGCGAGGTCGCCTCATCGGCGAGCTTGCCGCCGGCTTCGAGCTTCTGCGCCAGCTCGGTTGCCTTCGCCTTCAGCTTGGTCGAGATCTGGTCCTCGCGCCATTTCGCCTCGACCTGGTCGCGGACCTCGTCGAGATTGCGCTCGCGCGACGGCGTGACGGAGAGCACGTCGAACCAGGCGTAGCCGCTGCCGAACTGGATCGGATCATTGTCGGCGCCGACGTCGCTGGAGAAGGCCTGCGACACGACGTCCAGACCGGCCGGGATTCCTGCGACCGGCTGACCGTTCGGCCCGCGGCCCGAGCGGTCGACCGCCTCGATGGTGACGGGGGCGAGGCCGAGCTTCTGGCCGGCCTCGGCGACGCTGGCGCCGCCGCCGCGCTCGTCTTCCATCTTGTTGTGCAGCTCGGACACCTTGGAGCGGGCGCGTTCCAGCGCCACCTGACGCTTAATCTCGCCGGCGAGGCTCTCATAGCTCGGCGTCGTCGAGGGCTCGATCTTGCCGACCTTGACCAGCGCGATGCCGAAGCTGCCCTTCACGGGCTCGGAGACCTCGCCCGAATTCAGCTTGAACGCGGCGTCACCGACCGCGGGATCGAGGATCGCCGATTTGGCGACCAGGCCGAGATCGACGTCGGCGGCGCTGAGGTTGCGCTCCTTGGCGATGTCGTCGAACGACGTGCCCGAGGTGATCTTGCTGCGCGCCGCCAGCGCCTCGTCCATGTTCGGGAACACGATCTGCGACACCTCGCGCTTCTCGGGCGAGCCGAGCTGGCCGCGGCGCTGCTCGTACAGCTTCCTGGCGTCCTCATCGGACACCGTCTCCCACTTGCCGATCTCTTCCGGCGTCACGACGACGAAGGAGATTTTGCGATACTCGGGCGCGCGGAACTGGACCTTGTGATCCTCGAAATAGGCGGCGAGCGCCTCGGGCGAGGGCGCCTCGATGGTGCCGGCCTGGGCGGCCTCGAGCTTGACGTATTCCATCGAGCGCTGCTCGTTCTGGAAACGCGTCAGCGCCTCGATCTGCGTCTTGGTCGGCTCGAGCCCGGCCTGGATCGAGGTCGCGATCTGCCGGCGCAGGCCGACCTTGCGCTGCTCGGCGATGTAGCGGCCTTCGGTGTAGCCGAAATTGCGGATCGTGGCCGCGAAGCGGTTCGGATCGAACTTGCCATCCAGGCCCTTGAAGTTCGGATCGGCGTAGATGGTGCGCAGCGTCTCGGCGTCGGACTGGCCAAGGCCCATCCGGCGCGCTTCCTCGTCCAGCGAGGCTTCCGCAAGCGTCTGCTGCAGCACCTGGCGGTCAAGGCCGAAGGCGCGGGCCTGCTCCGGCGTCAACGGCCGGCGCATCTGGCGGCCGATCGCCTGCAACCGTTCGGTGTAGATCTGGCGGAACTGCTCGGCCGAAATCTCGGTGCTGCCGACCTTGGCGAGCGATCCCTGGCCGTAATTCCTGAAAATGTCGGCAATGCCCCAGATTCCGAAACTGACGATCAAAACGCCCATCACCACGGCCATTACAGTCTTGCCGAGCCAGTTTGATGACGCTTTCCGCATTCCTCGAAGCATGGGTCCAACTTGTCTATTCAGGAGGGGAACCGGGTCGTGCCCAAGGCTAAGGCGATTGCTTCGCGAACAGGGCGTCACCGAATTGAAAAGCCATCATAAAGTGGCCGTCGCGCGGTCGCAACCTCAGCGGCCGGGCGGATTGACCCAGTTAACGTTTGGTCATGCACTGGAAGTGGCGGCCAGCCTCTGCTAGCGGATGGCCTCCGCCAGATTCTTGCTTTGACGCGTTTTCTTCACGCGAACCGGCATCCACTTCGCTCGAAAACGCTATGGAATTAGGATTCCCGCCATGACCGACGCCATCCGGCCGCTGATTGCCGGCAACTGGAAAATGAACGGCCTGAAGGCCTCTTTTGCCGAATTCGAGGCCATGCTGGCCGGCGCTGGCGCCGTGGCTGGAAAGGCCGACCTGCTGGTCTGCCCGCCGGCGACGCTGGTGGCGGCGTTTGCGGACAAGGCGCGGGGCGGGACGGTTGCCGTCGGGGCCCAGGATTGCCATCCCAAGGCCTCGGGCGCCCATACCGGCGACCTCTCGGCGGAGATGTTTGCGGATTCGGGCGCCAGCGCCATCATTGTCGGCCATTCCGAGCGGCGGGCCGACCATGGCGAGAGCGACGCGCTGATCCGCCAGAAGGCGGAGGCGGTCTGGCGCGCCGGCCTGACCGCGATCGTCTGCATCGGCGAGACCCGCGAGCAGCGCGACGCCGGCAAGACGCTGGATGTCTGCGGCACCCAGCTGAAGGGCTCGCTGCCTGACGGTTCGACCGCGGCCAATCTGATCGTGGCCTATGAGCCGGTCTGGGCGATCGGCACCGGGTTGACGCCGACCGCAGAGGATGTTGAGGACGTTCATCGCTTTATCCGGGGTCAGCTCACCGAGCGCTTCAAGGGCGAGGGTGCCAAGGTGCGCATCCTCTACGGCGGCTCGGTCAAGCCGTCGAATGCGGCCGAGCTGATGGGGGTCGCCAACGTCAATGGCGCCCTGGTCGGCGGTGCCAGCCTGAAAGCGGCCGATTTCCTTGCGATTGCGGCCGGGTGTCCCTAAGTCATCCTGCGACGGTTTCAGGGGTGGCCATGGCCGCCCCGATCGTGTAACACCGCGCAACTTCAGGAAAACCCGCAAAGCTTCGACGCGCAGCCGTATCAGGCGCCGTTGGCTCGTGACGGAAGGTTTGAGATGCAGACTGTCGCTATCGTCATTCACCTCATGATCGTCGCCGTGCTGATCGGCGCGGTTCTGCTTCAGAAGTCCGAAGGCGGCGGGCTGGGCATGGGCGGCGGCGCCGGCTTCATGTCGAGCCGTGGCACCGCGAACCTGCTGACCCGCACCACCGCGATCCTCGCGGTCGGCTTCTTCCTGACCAGCCTGTTCCTGTCCTGGCACGCGGGCTATGACCGCAAGCCGGCCTCGATCATCGGCACCGGCGCGCCCACGCAGCAGGGCGGAACTCCGGTCACCGCGCCGACCTCCGGCGGTGTCCTGGATACGCTGAAGAAGACCGACGAGCAGCAGGCCCCGTCCGGCCCGCAGGCGCCGAATTCCCGATAAAGCAGGGTGGCTATGCAGGATGACACCCTGTCGTCCTGCATCAGAACCCTCTATCAAGACGCTGACATCGCTTTCATTTTAACGTCACCCACAGCCCGGTGAATTGTTTGCCGGGAACAGGCGATTCGTTTTGCGAATCGCCTGAGTCGGATTAAAGGTTAAGTCCCATGGCGCGGTACATATTCATCACCGGCGGCGTGGTTTCTTCGCTCGGAAAGGGTCTGGCATCAGCAGCACTCGGTGCGCTGCTGCAGGCTCGCGGGTACAAGGTCCGTCTCCGAAAGCTCGACCCCTATCTCAACCTCGATCCCGGAACGATGTCGCCGTATCAGCACGGCGAAGTGTTCGTGACTGATGACGGCGCGGAGACCGATCTCGATCTCGGTCACTATGAGCGCTTCACCGGACGTCCCGCGACCAAGCAGGACAACATCACGACCGGGCGGATCTACCAGGACATCATCTCGAAGGAGCGCCGCGGCGATTATCTCGGCGCGACCATCCAGGTGGTCCCGCACGTCACCAACGCGATCAAGGAATTCGTGCTCTCCGGCAACGAGGACTACGACTTCGTGCTGGTCGAGATCGGCGGCACCGTCGGCGATATCGAAGGCTTGCCGTTCTTCGAGGCGATCCGCCAGCTCAAGAACGAGCTGCCGCGCGATCATGCCGTCTACATTCACCTGACGCTTTTGCCGTACATTCCAAGCGCCGGCGAGCTCAAGACAAAGCCGACCCAGCACTCCGTGAAGGAGCTGCGCTCGATCGGCATCCAGCCGGACATCCTGTTGTGCCGCACCGATCGCGAGATCCCGAAGGAGGAGCGGCGCAAGCTCGGCCTGTTCTGCAACGTGCGCGAAAGCGCCGTGATCGAGGCGCGCGACGTCGACAACATCTATGCAGTGCCTGAGGCCTATCACGCCGCCGGCCTCGACGACGAGGTGCTGGCCGCGTTCGGCATCACGGCGAAGATTCCGCCGGCGCTGCAGAGCTGGAACGTGATCAACGAGCGCGTCCGCAATCCGGAAGGCGCGGTGACCATTGCCATCGTCGGCAAATACACCGGCATGAAGGATGCCTACAAATCGCTGATCGAGGCGCTGTCCCACGGCGGCATCGCCAACAAGGTGAAGGTCAATCTCGACTGGATCGAGAGCGAGGTGTTCGAGAACGAGGACCCGGCGCCGTTCCTCGAGCACGTCAACGGCATCCTGGTGCCCGGCGGTTTCGGCCAGCGCGGCGCCGAGGGCAAGATCAAGGCGGCGCAGTTCGCGCGTGAGCGCGACGTGCCGTATTTCGGCATCTGCTTCGGCATGCAGATGGCCGTGATCGAGGCGGCGCGTAACCTCGTCGGCATCGAGGACGCGAATTCCACCGAGTTCGGCCCGACCAAGGAGCCCCTGGTCGGCCTGATGACGGAATGGCTGCGCGGCAACGAGCTGGAGAAGCGCTCAAAGACCGGCGATCTCGGCGGCACGATGCGGCTCGGTGCTTACCCGGCGGCGCTGACGCGCGGCAGCCGCGTCTCCCAGGTCTATGGCGGCGCCCTCGAGATTTCCGAGCGCCACCGCCACCGTTACGAGGTCAACACCGCCTACAAGGACCGCCTCGAGCAGCACGGCCTGCGCTTCTCCGGCCTGTCGCCGGACGGCGTGCTGCCTGAGATCGTCGAATACGAGGACCATCCCTGGTTCATCGGCGTGCAATTCCACCCCGAGCTGAAGTCGCGGCCCTTTGAACCGCATCCGCTCTTTGCCTCGTTCATCGAGGCGGCGGCGAAGCAGAGCCGGCTGGTGTAGTCATGCGCACGGGGCCATGCGCCGTGCGTGACCCGATCAAGACAGCCAACGGGCTCCCGGGTATAAACCTCCCGTCATAACAATTCGGGAGAACCGCCCAATGATCTACGAGATGCGCGTCTATCGCTGTCTGCCCGGCCGCTTGCCGGCGCTGATGAAGCGCTTCGATACACTGACGCTGAAACTTTGGGACAAGCACGGCATCAAGCAGGCTGGCTTCTACACGACGCTGATCGGCACCTCCAATCAGGAACTGACCTATTTCGTCGCGTGGGAATCGCTCGCCGAACGCGAAAAGAAGTGGACCGCATTCCAGAGCGATCCCGACTGGATCGCCGGCCGCGCGAAGAGCGAGGAGGACGGCCAGATCATCGACAATATCGTCAGCCAGCTACTTGTGCCGACGGCGTTCTCGTCGGTCAAGTAACCACGCAACCCTGATATTTGGGGGCTCAACAGGGTTGATCCTGACCGCGCGGGCCGGCATGGTCCGCGCGAATTGAGGGATACCCAGTGAACACGAAAACCTCTGCTGCACCTGTGGTGAGCGTTGGCCCGGTCAGGTTCGGCAACGACCTGCCGATCTCGATCGTCGCCGGTCCCTGTCAGCTGGAAAGCCGTGCGCATGCGCTGGAGGTGGCCTGCGCGCTGAAGGAGATCGCTGGCCGTCTCAAGGTCGGCCTCGTCTACAAGACCTCGTTCGACAAGGCGAACCGCACCAGCGCGTCGGCTGCGCGAGGCATCGGGCTCAAGCAGGCGCTGCCGATCTTTGCCGAAATCCGTTCCTCGCTCGGATTGCCTGTGCTGACCGATGTGCACGAGGCGGGCCAGTGCGCCGAGGTTGCGCAAGCCGTGGATGTGCTGCAGATCCCGGCCTTCCTGTGCCGGCAGACCGATCTCTTGCTCGCGGCGGCGGCGACGGGGAAGGTCGTCAAGGTCAAGAAGGGCCAATTCCTGGCGCCGTGGGACATGGCCAATGTGGTCAACAAGATCACCGGCGCCGGCAATCCCAATGTGCTCGTCACCGAGCGCGGCGCATCGTTCGGCTACAACACGCTGATCTCCGACATGCGCGCGCTGCCGATCCTGGCGCGCACCACCGGCGCGCCTGTCATTTTCGATGCCACCCATTCGGTGCAGCAGCCGGGCGGGAAGGGCGCATCGTCAGGCGGCGAACGCGAGTTCGTGCCGGTGCTGGCACGCGCGGCCGTCGCGGTCGGCGTCGCCGGTGTCTTTATCGAGACCCATCCCGATCCGGATCATGCACCATCCGACGGTCCGAACATGGTGCCGCTGCGCGAATTCGAAGCCCTGGTTGCGCGGCTGATGCAGTTCGACGCGATCGCCAAGCAAAAGGTCTGATGGAGCGCATGCTGCCGTGACCGCAACGAGCGGCATGCCGCCAGCCCTTAACATCATCACGCTGGCGACGTTTGCCGCGAGCCTATCGGCGCGCGCGCTCGATCCGGTGCTGCCGCATGTCGCCGAGGATTTCGGCATCAGCATCGCGACCGCCGCGAGCTTTGCCGCGGTGTTCGCCTTCACCTTTGCGATCATCCAGCCCGCGCTTGGCGCGGCCGCCGATTTGTTCGGCAAGGCGCGGCTGATGATCATTTGCCTGGCGCTGCTCGGCCTCGCCAGCATCCTCGGCGCACTCGCGACCTCGTTCCCCATGCTGTTCGTGACACGGATCCTCGCCGGCATCGGCTCGGGCGGCGTGTTTCCGGTGGCCCTGTCGCTGACCAGCGATCTGGTCGGTCCCGAGAAGCGGCAGCTTGCGATCGGACGGACGCTCGCGGGCTCGATGACCGGCAATTTGCTCGGCGCCTCGCTGTCGGGGCTGATCGGCGACTTGCTCGGCTGGCGCGGCGTGCTCGCGTTCCTCGGCGTGCTCGTGATCATCGCGGCGATCGCGGTTGCCGCCGGCTTCCGCGGCGCGGCGCTGTCGCGTCCGCCGAAGACGACGCTGTCGGCGCTCGCGTCCGGCTACCGCACCATCTTCACCAACCCGAACGCGCGGATCTGCTACTCGGCGGTCTTCATCGAAGGCTGCTGCGTGCTCGGGCTGTTTCCGTTCATCGCCTCGTTCCTGTTCGAGCTCGGCGAGACCTCGCTCTCGATCGCCGGCATCGTGATCGCGGGCTTTGCGGTCGGCGGCCTGTTCTATACGCTGACCGTCTCGCGCTTCCTGCCATGGCTGGGGGTGCGGGGCATGATGATCGCCGGCGCCACCCTGGTCGGCATGCAGCTCGGCGTCGCCGCCTTCGGTCTCGGCTGGAAGCTGCAGATGGCGAGCCTGCTGCTGATGGGCTGGGGCTTCTACATGATCCACGGCTGCCTGCAGGTGTTCGCCAGCGAGCTCTCGGTTGAAGCGCGCGCCACCGCGCTGTCGCTGCACTCGTTCTTCTTCTTCATGGGCCAGACCGTCGGCCCGATTGCCTACGGCTTTGGGCTCGCGCATGCCGGCAAGACCGGGACGCTGATTGCAGCGGCGATGGTGATCATCGCGCTCGGCTTTGTTTGCGCCAAATTCCTCAAGCAGCGTGCACCGGCGGATGCGGCCGCGCGGCCTGACGTGAAGCCGTAATTTAGCCTCGCCCGCGATACGGCGCGACGCCCTGATCGGGGACCCAGACGCCCTTCGGCAGTCGTCCCGTCTGGAAGAACACGTCGATCGGGATGCCGCCGCGCGGATACCAGTAGCCGCCGATGCGTAAGAATTTCGGGTTGATCTCGTTTGCGATGCGCTTGCCGATCATCACGGTGCAATCCTCGTGGAAGGCGCCGTGGTTGCGGAAGCTCGCGGCGTAGAGTTTCAGCGACTTCGACTCCAGCAGGAAGCGGTTCGGCACATAGTCGATCACGAGATGGGCGAAATCCGGCTGTCCCGTCACCGGGCAGATCGAGGTGAATTCGGGGATCGCGAAGCGCACCAGATAGTCGGTGCCGGCCTGCGGATTGGGGACGCGATCGAGCACCGCCTTGTCGGGGCTGTCGGGCCATTCGACGGCGCGGCCGAGTTGCAGGGATTTCTTCGCCATGAGCCTCTTCCTCATCAGAAGCGGCCGACATGGACGCAAGCGGGCCGTTCGTCAACCCGTGAGGCTCACGCCGGCGCCGCGGTCTGGATCAGCACCAGGCGGTCCAGTCCGGACTCGCAGCCCCAAACCTCGCCGGGCCGGCCGTCGAGCTGGCGCACATTGGCGCCGGTGCGGTCGCTCGGAAAGACGTCGAATTTTTCGCTGCCGGGATCGAAGCGCACGATCGCATTGGCGGAGAAGTCGGTGAGCCAGACCATGTCCTTGTCGTCGACATAGACCGCGTAGGTATGGGGGCTTTTGCCCGGCAGCTTCCAGGCCTTCCAGGATCCGGCGGCGGGATCATGCATCGAGACGTTGCCGCTGTTCCATTCGCTGACCCAGATCCGGCCCTTCGAGTCCGACCAGACGCGCCGCGCGCCTTGGCTCTGTGTCGGCGGTTCGACGATGATGGCCTTGCCGGTCTCGCGGTCAATCCGCGCAATGTGATTGCCGGCGAGCGAGGCGTACCAGACATCGCCCTTCGGCGTGACCGTAATGCCGTAGGGGCCGACGCCGCGCGGCGCCTCGAACACCTTCAACTCGCCGGACTTCGGATCGAGCCGTCCATAGAAGCCGGACAGGCCGGTGAACCAGTAGATGCCTGACTGGTCGAACACGCCGGTGTTGAGGTTGGCGTTGGCGGCCTTCTCGGGCAGTGGGAACAGCGTCACCTTGTGATCGCCGGGGTCGACGCGGGCGATGGCGTTTTGGCCGCCCTCGGTCACCCAGGGCGCGCCGTCGGGCCCGATGGTGACGCCATGGGGCGCAGCACCCTTGCCGAGGCCAACCGGCTTCACCGCGCCGTCGCGCGGGTCGAGGCGGCCGAGCGTGCCATTGCGCTGGCCGGTGAACCACACGCTGCCATCGGGGGCGGGCGTGACGTCATGCGGACCGGTGCCCGTGGGGAGGTCAAAATATCTGACGCGGAACGAGGCGCTTTGCGCGAGAGCCGGCGTGACCACAATTGCGGCAGCGGTGGAGGCGAGAAACTGGCGGCGATTCATGGCGTTACCCCAGCTTTGTGAAACGATGGGCGAGCACGCGAAGATCCGACCTGAAGCAGCATAAACCTACCACATTGCCTCGCCAGACCGGCGGCTCCGGTGGGCCGTTCACATTTGCTTGCCCGCCGTGTATGACGCACCGCATCCAGCCACCCCATCCGCCAGAAAGAGCTTAAGCCATGACCGCCATCATCGACATCATCGGCCGTGAAATCCTTGATAGCCGCGGCAACCCGACCGTCGAAGTGGACGTCGTGCTGGAAGACGGTTCGATCGGCCGCGCCGCGGTGCCGTCGGGCGCCTCGACCGGCGCCCATGAGGCTGTGGAACTGCGCGACGGCGACAAGTCGCGCTATCTCGGCAAGGGCGTGCAGAAGGCGGTCGCCGCCGTCAACGGCGAGATCTTCGACGCGCTGAGCGACCATGCGGTCGAGGACCAGGTCCAGATCGACCAGATCATGATCGGTCTCGACGGCACCCCGAACAAGAGCCGGCTCGGCGCCAACGCCATCCTCGGCGTCTCGCTGGCCTGCGCCAAGGCGGCCGCTGAATCCTTCGACATGCCGCTCTATCGCTACGTCGGCGGCACCTCGGCTCGGACGCTGCCGGTGCCGATGATGAACATCATCAATGGCGGCGTGCATGCCGACAATCCGATCGATTTCCAGGAATTCATGATCCTGCCCGTCGGCGCCGACAGCTTTGCCAACGCGTTGCGTTGTGGCGCGGAGGTGTTCCACACGCTGAAGAGCGAGCTGAAGAAGGCAGGCCACAATACGAACGTCGGCGACGAGGGCGGCTTTGCGCCGAACCTGCCGTCGGCCGATGCGGCGCTGGACTTCGTCATGAACGCCATCAACAAGGCAGGCTACAAGGCCGGCCACGACGTCATGATCGGGCTGGACTGCGCCTCGACCGAGTTCTTCAAGGACGGCAAGTACGTCTATGAAGGCGAGGGCAAGACCCGCTCGATCTCCGAGCAGGCGAAGTATCTCGCCGATCTCGTCGCGCGCTATCCGATCGTCACCATCGAGGACGGCATGTCCGAGGACGACATGGACGGCTGGAAGGAGATCACCGACCTGATTGGCAAGAAGTGCCAGCTTGTTGGCGACGATCTCTTCGTCACCAACGTGAAGCGCCTCGCCGACGGCATCAAGGCCGGCCGCGCCAACTCGATCCTGATCAAGGTCAACCAGATCGGCACGCTGACCGAGACGCTCGCCTCGGTCGAGATGGCGCACAAGGCCGGCTACACCTCGGTCATGTCGCACCGTTCCGGCGAGACCGAGGATTCCACCATCGCCGATCTCGCGGTTGCCACCAATTGCGGACAGATCAAGACCGGCTCGCTGGCGCGCTCCGACCGCACCGCCAAGTACAACCAGCTGCTGCGCATCGAGCAGCAGCTCGGCCCGCAGGCAATCTATGCCGGCAAGGCCGCGCTGAAGGCGCTGGCGTAGAGCATGATCCGGAAAAGTGTGAAGCGGTTTCCGAAGAGATCATGCTCAAAAAATAAGACTCAGTTGGGCCTGGCGACGTAAAACGCGTCGCCGGGTGGCGGCGAGAGCCCGGGCTTCCAGCCGGTCAGCTCCTGCAGGCTGTAGACGTCGTAGCGGAAGCCGCGCCAGCTCAGGTCGGCTTCCCCGACCGGCTTGAGGACCGCACTGGTCCTGTCCCACAGCTCGCGGTGGGGCTTTTCCTTGGGCGCCACATAGAGGCCAATGGGGCCGTCGAGTTTCATGTCATTGAATCCGATATAGCGCGCACGCTCGTTGATCTGGACGACGGGCACCTGATCCCTCAGGTGCCAGCGCAGCATGGCCGACATCCGGTAATCGGTCGTGGCGAACCAGTTCGCGCCGATCGCACGACGCTTGACCTCGGCCTCGCGGACCACGGCGGCGAAGCCGGCCTCCTTGCCGATCGGATCATCGTTGGTCAGATAGTTTTGCGTGCCGACGAGATAATACAGCTGGACCGTCACCACGGCGGCAACGCCCGAGGCGACGGCTGCGACCATCACGGCGGGCCCGATCCGCGGCAGCAGCGCGGCGGATTGCTTGCGCCATTGCTTCAGATTGATCACGGCGCAGAGGATGCCGAACGGCCAGGCAAACAGCAGCCAGCTGTCGCCGACGCGGGTGTCGGTGCCGTGCTCGAGGAAGAAGCCGAGCGGAAACAACAGCGACGTCGACAGCAGGATCGGCACCGGATCGCGCGCGCGATAGCCGCGGACGGCCAGCATGACAGTGCCGATCAGGGCGATCGGCAGCAGCAGGATGCCGACCATCAGGAATTGCTGGCCGAGGAAGTCGGCGAGGAAGCGCGGCGACCAGCCGGAGACCTGCGGCGGGCGATCGAGCTGGAAGCGGAACGACGCCCAGTCATGCAGCGCATTCCAGTACAATAGCGGCGAGATCACGATCAGCACGAGACACGCCGCAGCCCAGAGCCAAGGGCTCGCCAACTGCCGCCCGCGCCACGCCGGGACGAAGGCGAAGGCGAGCACCGCCGGCAGCAGCAGGATCGCGGTGTATTTCGACATCAGGGCGAAGCCGCCGAACAGTCCGGCCGGCAGCCACCAGCGCAAATCGTCCGACTGCCACAATCGCACCAGCGACCACACCATCGCCATCTCGCAGGGGATCACGGCGACATCAGGCGTGATCTTGGCCATGCCGAGCCCGTAGTCGAGCGAGGCCTCCGGCAGCAGCATGACGAGCACGACGTATCTGAGATCGCCCACCAGGCGGCGGACGATGTCGGCCTGCACCAGCTGCATGATCAGCATCGCGGCCAGGCCGGTGAAGCGGACGCCGAAATTGTCGTCGCCGAACAGCGCGGTGGTGGCGCGGATGCACCAGGCGATCACGGGCGGGTGGTCGAGATAGGAGATCACATGCTCGCGCGACCACGACCAGTAATAGGCCTCGTCGACCCGCAGATCGATGCCGGCGGCGAACACGCCGCGCAAGACGGTGAGGGCACCGAGGGTGACGATGCAGAGCACGAGGAGCGTGCGGGCAGGCAGGCGCAATGCGCGAGACGTCATATACAATCACGGCGTGAGGAAAAATGCCTACTTCAGGCAGTCTTTTTGAAACGATTTTCTTGAAATAAGGCGTCGCTGGACATCATCACCGCGCAGGCCCATATCGGCAAGGGTTTTGGCGCAAGAGTCCTGATAGCCCGTCCGACGGCCCGGCGCCAAGAGCCTTGAAATGATGCAATCAAGCGTTGAGGGAGGTTGGGAATGAGCGACGGCAAGAGCGGCCTGCAGCTGCGATCGTTGATCAAGAAGAGCGGCGAGCTGGAAATCTCGCTGGTGAACGTCCCGACCCCCGAGCCCGGGCCTGACGAGGTCGTGGTCCGCGTCGAGGCGACGCCGATCAATCCGTCCGACCTCGGTCTGCTGACCGGTCCGGCTGATTTGTCGACCGCGAAGGCCTCGGGTTCAAAGGAGCTCCCGGTCATCACCGCAAAAGTGCCCGAGGCTGCGATGGGCGGAATGGCCGCGCGGCTCGACGAGTCCATGCCTGTCGGCAATGAGGGCGCGGGCGTCGTGATCAAGACCGGCTCGTCCGATGCGGCAAAGGCGCTAATGGGCAAGACGGTGGCGATGATCGGCGGCGCCATGTATGCCCAATACCGCACGCTGCGAGTGAATGAATGCCTGCCGCTGCCCGACGGCACCACGCCGGCCGAGGGCGCCTCCTGCTTCGTCAACCCGCTGACCGCGCTCGGCATGACCGAGACGATGCGGAGGGAAGGCCACAAGGCGCTGGTCCACACCGCGGCCGCCTCCAATCTCGGCCAGATGCTGAACAAGATCTGCCTCAAGGACGGCATCGGTCTCGTCAACATCGTGCGCAGCAAGGAGCAGGCCGAGATCCTGCACAAGATCGGCGCCAAACATGTGGTCGATTCCACCGCGCCGAGCTTCTTCGACGATCTCACCAATGCATTGGTCGAGACCGGTGCCACCATTGCCTTCGACGCCATCGGCGGCGGCAAGCTCGCCGGCCAGATCCTGACCGCCATGGAAATCGCGATCAACAAGACCGCCAAGGCCTACAGCCGCTACGGCTCCAGCGTGCACAAGCAGGTCTATGTCTATGGCGCGCTCGACGTGCGGCCGATCGAACTGCCGCGCGGCTTCGGCATGGCTTGGGGCGTCGGCGGCTGGCTGCTCTTCCCGTTCCTGATGAAGATCGGCCCGGTCGACGGCGCCAAGCTGCGCCAGCGCGTGGTCGCCGAGCTCAAGACCACTTTCGCCAGCCACTACACCAAGGTGGTGTCGCTGCAGGAGGCCTTGTCGCTCGACAACATCTCGGCCTACGCCAAGCGCTCGACCGGCGAGAAATTCCTGATCAATCCGAACAAGGCCGGGTAGGGGCAGGCGCTGCTGCATCGGGTGGCCCAAGAGCAATTCCGGGAAACGCTGAGTTTCCGGAATTGCTCATTTCATGCACTTGCATGATTCCGGCCCAATGGCTTATGTCAGCCCGCGCCCGTTCAGCCAGCAAGGACAATCCATGGCCCATACCATCGTCACCATCGTCGGCAGCCTCCGCAAGGAGAGCTTCTCGCTCAAGATCGCCAACGCGATCGCCAAGCTTGCACCCAGCTCGCTGAAGCTCGACGTCACCACGCTGCACGGCATTTCGTTCTTCAACCAGGACCTCGAGGCGGCGCCGCCGGCGGACTGGCTGGCCTTCCGCGAGAAGCTGCAGAAGTCGAGCGGCGTGCTGTTCGTCACCCCCGAATACAATCGCGGCATCCCGGGTGTACTGAAGAACGCCATCGACGTCGGCTCGCGGCCCTATGGCAAGAGCTCGTTCCTTGGCAAGCCGACCGGCATCATCTCGAACTCGCCGGGCCCGCAGGGCGGTGTCAGCGCGGCCAAGAACCTGCAGAACATCCTGCCGGGCATCACCGGTCCGATCCTCGGCCAGCCCGAGACCTATCTGAACGCCGTGGGCGATGCCTTCAACGAGCAGGGCGAACTGACCAAGGACTCGCTCAAGTCCGTGTTGCAGCAATACATCGACGCCTTCGCGGCGTTCGTCGAGAAGCAGGGCCGCTAAGCGGTTTTTAGCATTCCGTTAACCCCATGGCCGCATGCTCGCGGCCATGGTCTCCCGCACCCGCCTCAAATCGATTCTGACCGGGCTCGCCCTCTATACGATGGCGGCACTGATCGTCAGCTATTTCGGCGTCAACGCCTACACCGGCAAATACGGTTTGAACGCGCGGCAGGAGCTCGACCAGGAGATCATCGCGCTGACCTCGGAGCTGGCGCGATTGAAGAAGGAGCGGGCCGAGGGCGAGCAGCGCGTCTCGCTGCTGCGCACCAGCCGGGTCGATCCCGACATGCTGGACGAGCGCGCCCGGTTCCAGCTCGATTATGCCAACCCGCGGGATCTGGTTCGGATCAACAAGCCGAACTGATTGCCCGCAACTCCCGATCCTCGTAATCTGTCCCGAGGTCCGTGGCGACGGTCCTTTGGTAGCGCCTGCCTGTTTGATGGAGATCAAGTAAGGCTTGGTGCATCTGCCCTAACATCGGGCACAAAGGGAGGGAGTGTCGCCGCCATGAGAGGGCTTGAGCTCGTTCGCCATGCGGACCGCGTCGAGGCCGCGATCGAATCCGGACAGGCCGCCAAATCCGCGCTCGTCGCCTCGTGGCGACGCTCGTCCAAGCTGCATCATCTCGATCCCGCCGGCGCGCGGCCGCCGATGCGGCTGTCTGACGGCGAGCTTCGCGAGGCGCGCGAGCGTATCGCCCCGCTGCTGCGCGCGGCGCAACCGAGCATGGACCGTCTCTACCAGGCCGTCGGCGCCGCCGGCTGCTGCGTGCTGTTGGCCGATCGCGATGGCATCCCGCTGGAGCGGCGCGGCTGTCCTGCCGACGATCACACTTTCGAGGACTGGGGATTGTGGACCGGCGCGGTCTGGAGCGAGCAGCGTGAGGGCACCAACGGCATCGGCACCTGTCTCGTCGAGCAGCGCCCGCTGACGATCGACCGCGACCAGCATTTCTTCACGCGCAATACGGCTCTCAGCTGCACCGCCGTGCCGATCTACGACGCGCATGCGCAGCTCGCCGGCGTGCTCGATGTCTCCTCCTGTCGCGCCGACCGCACCGATGCCTTCGCCAGCCTGATCCTGCTCGCCGCCGGCGAGGCGTCGCGGCGGATCGAGGCTGAGTTGTTCCGCGACACTTTTGCGAAAGCGCGGATCGTGCTGACGCCGTCGACCGAGGTGCATGGCAGCGGTCTGCTCGCGATCGACGGCGACGACCTCGTGATCGGCGCCACGCGCGCCGCGCGGCTGGCGCTGGGGATGGCGCCCGATCGTCCGCTGCGGCCGGTGCCGGCGGCGGATCTGCTGTGCGGCAGCGAGCCCCGCACAGAGCATCTCGGCGATGCCGAACGCGCCACCGTGCAGCGTGCGCTGGCGCGCGCGCAGGGCAACGTCTCCGCGGCGGCGAAAGCACTCGGCGTCAGCCGCGCCACGCTCCACCGCAAGCTGAACCGCTTCGGCCTCAAGGCGCATTAGGACATGCAGGCTGGCGTCCGCTGCTGAGAGCCGTCATCACCGGCTTATGACCCGGAGCGGTCATCTGGTTGTCCCAATTTCGAACTCCAACCTTAAAGGTGACAAATTTCGGACCTTGAGACGGGTGGCCGAGAATTGTTGCATGACGTCGGAGTGCATGAATGAGCCCTTCCGGATCCTTGATCGCGATCCTGCCGTGTAACGACCTTGATGCGTCGGAGCGGTTCTACAATCGACTGGGCTTCGCGCGCGCGGACAGCCAAAGGCCTGCTCCGGGAGAACCCGACGCCTATCGCATGCTGTCGAACGCGAACGGCGGATATCTGCATCTGACGGATGCGGTCGAGGGATGGCTGACACCGGGCAGGAACCCTTTCGGGCTTTATCTTTACCTCGAGGATGTCGACGCTGCGGCGCGTGAATTTCAGCAATCACCCGAAGACAAGCCGTGGGGAATGTACGAATTTGCGATCTCTGATCCGGATCAAACGTTGGTCCGTGTCGGATGGCCAACCCGCCTCCGCGCCGTAGGGTGATCTTGCTCCCGCCTGCGAGCTAAAGGTAACAGCCGATGAAATGTCTTCGGATATATGCGACCCCGGACGGTGAATCTCACTTTGATGAAGTGGAAATCCCCATGACGGCAAAGCTGACCGTCGCTCCTGGTGCCAAGCCGTTTCAGGTGTCCAATCGTTATCTCGCGTCAAGCCTGGAGTTCACTCAAATCCCTGCCGGTATGCGGCAGGTTGGTTGGCATACCGTTCCGGCGCGGAATTTGTCTGTCAGACTGACCGGGTCGGTCGAATACGAGACCAGCGACGGCGAGGTGCGGCACGTCTCTGCGGGCGAGTTCGTGCTGGTGGAGGACACGCACGGAAAGGGCCATCTGTCCCGTCACTCCCCAGACGAGCAAATCGTTCTTTGGATCAGGCTACCCGACGGCCTCGATTTGCCGCCCGCATAGTCCGCAGGGAGCGCTAAAGCATGATCCGGAAAAGTGTGAAGCGGTTTTCCGAAAAGATCATGCTCAAACAAAGAGCTAAAGCGCGATGACGATTCAACCTAATCTCATCGCGCTTTAGCGTCCACGACGCTGAAAATCTGCGGTGCGCATGCTTTGCTCCACTGTGTGAATTCATGACGCGATTGACCCGTTCCGGACATTGGCAGTGCATGCAACCGACGATTGACAGCGATACGTCAGTAGGCCACATTCCTTCTGGGTAGATACGACCTGCCGCTTGCACCCTTTGAGGTACGGTGAACGTATCAGCAGCCTTCGCAACCCTTTGCCCGAACGACGGGTCAGCAACGCAAGCCCTGGCATTCCCGTAGCGTTCAAGCAAAGGATGACAATATGCGCGACTTTCGCGATGCCAAAGTCATGGCGCGCACGCTGCGCGCCGCCCTGGCCGCCAAGGGACTTAAGGTTACAATCAGTCAGAGCCTCGAACTGGTCGCTGAGATATTCGGCGTGACCGATTGGAATACCCTCGCGGCCGCGATCCGCCGAGAGGAGCCTGCTTCCCACGAGAAAGCTTCTCAGAAGAGGGAGCCGGCCACCGAAGAAGTTCCAGCACTGGAGTTCGGTCAGTTCACCAAATTTTCCGCCGCACTCGAGCGAACACTGCATCGGGCACTTACCAATGCCCAGCAGCGAAAACACGAGTACGCGACGCTGGAGCATCTTGTACTTGCCTTGAG
Source organism: Bradyrhizobium jicamae (assembly GCF_018130695.1). Taxonomy (GTDB): domain Bacteria; phylum Pseudomonadota; class Alphaproteobacteria; order Rhizobiales; family Xanthobacteraceae; genus Bradyrhizobium; species Bradyrhizobium jicamae_B. Next base: position 93,072 of record NZ_JAFCJX010000028.1, read on the forward strand.
CGACGACGCGGACGCCTCGGAAGTGATGAAGGCTTGCGAAGTCGACATCGCCGCGCTGAAAGCGGATCTGGTCTATTATATCGACAATGACCTGAAAAAACTGGCCACCGTGGATGGCCGTACCTGCCGGCCAACGGCTGGCTTCCAGCGCGTCGTGCAGCGCGCGGAGCACCATGCACAGAACCTGGGCCGCGCCATGACCGGCGGGGACCTCTTGAGCGCGATATTTTACGAGAAGGAGAGCCCTGCCGCGTGGCTTCTTGGAGAGCAGGGCATGTCTCACCAAGACGCGACAAACTTCATTCTCCACAGGATCAAGAAAGCAAGCGGAAGACCGGCAACTTAGGTTGAAGGCTGGTACCGCCAAGCGCGGTAAACAACCGCGAAAGACAGGCCGACGTCGCTTTGACCCGTAGGCGACGTTACGACCACGTGGCATTTTGAAAGAGACGAAATCCTGCGGTGGAGAAAATCGTGGTGGAGCCGCTAGAGTTATTGACTGAGCGTTTGCGATTGCGAACGCCTCGCATTGAGGATGCCGACGCAATCGAATCGATCGTGGCGGACCCGCGTGTTGCTCTCACCACAGCATCGATCCCACATCCTTATCCGGATGATGGAGCTAAAGGCTTCATCCTGCATGTCCAGAACGTGGCGAGCCGCGACAGACGTAATCTGGCTATAGTCCTCCGTGACCGAAACAAATTGATCGGAATGGTCGGATACCAGACCGAGGACCTGGAGGCGGAGTTGGCTTACATGGTGTCTCCAGTCCATTGGCGACGAGGATATGCAAGCGAAGCTTGCATGGCGATTATCGCTCACATCTTCAGCGCCACGGAGGCCAAGGCAGTCACTGCCCGGGCGATGACTGACAACAAGGCTTCAGAAACTGTGCTTCGTAAGGCGGGGTTGCGATGGCAGTCCGAATTGCCCGTAGAGCTTCCAGTACGCTCCGGTACTTTTCTAACTTCATTTTGGCGCCTCTCTCGTGAGGAGTTCCAAAGCCTGTGACGCATATCTCCGCGCATTCCGAGCGCATGAGGTTGCGGAAATCGTCTTCAGCGATTGAAATACCGACTCGTCCAAAAAGTATACCGGTTGTCCCGGCCAGGTGTCGCAGTTCTGCGACAGGTGGCCGTGACCATCGCCTGTCACCCCGCTGACATCTTTCATGCCCGCAGACATCTTCCCGCCATCGGCGCGGACATGACGTCGCGACGATGGGCAATCAGAATCCAACAGCGGGAGTGAATCATGAACAAGCCGGAATTCCTCACGACCACGACCAATCCCTTCAAGGAACGCTACGACAATTTCATCGGCGGCAAATGGGTGGCGCCGCGCGCCGGTCAGTATTTCGAGAATTCATCGCCGGTGACCGGCAAGGTGGTCTGCCAGATCGCGCGGTCGGATGCGCATGACATCGAAGCCGCGCTCGATGCAGCCCATGCCGCCAAGGACGCCTGGGGCCGCACCAGCGTCGTCGAGCGCGCACTGATCCTCAACCGCATCGCCGACCGCATGGAAGAGAATCTCGAGCGTCTTGCGATTGCCGAGACCTGGGACAATGGCAAGCCGATCCGCGAGACCCGCGCCGCCGACCTGCCGCTGGCGATCGACCATTTCCGCTATTTCGCGGGCGCCGTGCGCGGGCAGGAGGGCAGCCTCGCCGAGATCGACAACGACACCGTGGCCTATCATTTCCATGAGCCGCTCGGCGTGGTCGGCCAGATCATTCCCTGGAACTTCCCGCTGCTGATGGCCTGCTGGAAGCTGGCGCCGGCACTGGCCGCGGGCAACTGCGTGGTGCTGAAGCCGGCCGAGCAGACCCCGGCCTCGATCATGGTGCTAATGGAGCTGATCGGCGATTTGCTGCCGGCGGGCGTCCTCAACATCGTCAACGGTTTTGGCCTCGAAGCCGGCAAGCCGCTGGCGTCGAGCCCGCGGATCGCAAAAATCGCCTTCACCGGCGAGACCTCGACCGGCCGGCTGATCATGCAATATGCCAGCCAGAACCTGATCCCGGTGACGCTCGAGCTCGGCGGCAAGTCGCCGAACATCTTCTTCAAGGACGTCGCGGCCGAGGACGACGACTTCCTCGACAAGGCGATCGAGGGCTTCGTCATGTTCGCGCTCAACCAGGGCGAGGTCTGCACCTGTCCGAGCCGGGCGCTGGTGCAGGAATCGATCTATGACCGCTTCATGGAGAAGGCTCTGAAGCGCGTCGCCGCGATCACCCAGGGCGACCCGCGCAACGCCGCCACCATGATCGGTGCTCAAGCTTCCGGCGAGCAGCTGGAGAAGATCCTGTCCTATATCGACATCGGCAAGAAGGAGGGCGCGAAGGTGCTGGCTGGCGGTGCGCGCGCCGATCTCGGCGGCGATCTCTCCGGCGGCTTCTATGTCCAGCCTACCGTGTTCCAGGGCAACAACAAGATGCGGATCTTCCAGGAGGAGATCTTTGGCCCCGTGGTCTCCGTCACCACCTTCAAGACCGACGACGAGGCGCTCGCGATCGCCAATGACACGCTCTACGGCCTCGGCGCCGGCGTCTGGAGCCGCGACGCCAACCGCTGCTACCGGTTCGGCCGGGCGATCCAGGCCGGCCGCGTCTGGACCAACTGCTACCATGCCTATCCGGCGCATGCGGCGTTTGGCGGATACAAGCAGTCGGGTATCGGCCGCGAGACCCACAAGATGATGCTCGACCATTATCAGCAGACCAAGAATCTCCTGGTCAGCTACAGCCCGAAGAAGCTCGGCTTCTTCTAAAGCGCGATGAGGTTGAGTTGACGCCGCATCGGAAATCCACCTCTCCCTTGGGAGAGGTCGGCGCGTAGCGCCGGGTGAGGGGTTACGGTCTCTCGTTGGAGCTGCGGCCCCTCACCCGATTTGCTGCGCAAATCGACCTCTCCCCGATGGGGAGAGGTGAACCGAGCCCGCGGTCAGATCGATTCAACCAATATTCATGATGCTTTAAAATTAGCGGCGAGCAGACACTCACGACGGCGCGACGGTTCTCGTCGCGCCGTTTGCGCAATGAAATTCCGGAGAGGTGCATTTCAACGCAACATTTTGAATCGGGTTGCAGTGCGGCAAAGCATTATTCCGTGAAACGAACGCGATCCTTCCAAGGCGATTTGAGTTGGGTTAGAGAGGGCTCATCGACTTCTCTCATCCGGAATTGCCATGGCTGCTGCACCCAAGAAAAGCGTCGCGAAGGAAGCTGGACAGGACACTGCAAGTTCTTCGGCGGGTTCTCCTCCGGAATTCACGAAAGAGCAGGAACTCAAGGCGCTGCGCGAGATGCTGCTGATCCGGCGTTTCGAGGAAAAGGCCGGCCAGCTCTACGGCATGGGTGCGATCGGCGGCTTCTGCCATCTCTATATCGGCCAGGAAGCGGTCGTGGTCGGCATGCAGATGGCGCTGAAGCAGGGCGACCAGGTCATAACCGGGTACCGTGATCACGGCCACATGCTGGCCTGCGGCATGGAAGCCAACGGCGTGATGGCCGAGCTCACCGGACGCCGCGGCGGCTATTCCAAGGGCAAGGGCGGCTCCATGCACATGTTCAGCATGGAGAAGAATTTCTACGGCGGCCATGGCATCGTCGGCGCCCAGGTCTCGCTCGGCACCGGGCTTGCCTTCGCCAACCGCTATCGCGGCAATGATTTCGTCAGCGTGGCCTATTTCGGCGACGGCGCCGCTAACCAGGGCCAGGTCTACGAAAGCTTCAACATGGCGGAGCTGTGGAAGCTCCCGGTGATCTACGTCATCGAGAACAACCGTTACGCCATGGGCACCTCGGTGTCGCGCGCCTCCGCCCAGCAGGATTTCTCCAAGCGCGGCGCCTCCTTCAACATTCCCGGCAAACAGGTCGACGGCATGGATGTCCGCGCCGTCAAGGCCGCCGCCGACGAGGCGGTGGCCTGGTGCCGCGCCGGCAAGGGCCCGTTCATCCTGGAGATGCAGACCTATCGCTATCGCGGCCACTCGATGTCCGACCCGGCGAAGTATCGCACGCGCGAGGAGGTCGAGAAGGTGCGGCACGATCAGGACCCGATCGAGCAGGTGCGCAACCGCCTGCTGAAGGCCGGCGTCAGCGAGCAGGACCTCAAGGCTGTCGACGCCGAGGTGCGCGAGATCGTTAACGCGTCCGCCGATTTCGCCCAGCACGATCCGGAGCCCGATGTCTCGGAGCTCTACACCGACATCTACCGCTGATCCCATCCGCGCAGAAGAAACTCCAAAGACCGATATTCGGGAGCTGATATGCCCATTCAAGTGCTGATGCCTGCGCTGTCGCCCACCATGGAGAAGGGCAACCTCGCCAAGTGGCTGAAGAAAGAAGGCGAGACCATCAAGTCCGGCGACGTCATCGCCGAGATCGAGACCGACAAGGCGACCATGGAGGTCGAGGCGACCGATGAAGGCACGCTCGGCAAGATCCTGATTCCGGAAGGCACCGCCGACGTCGCGGTGAACACGCCGATTGCGACCATTCTGTCGGATGGCGAAAGCGCCGCCGATCTCGCCAAGGCGCCGGCACCGGCCGCGCCGAAGCAGGAGGCTGCACCGGCCGCCGAAGCCAAGTCCGAAACCAAGGCGGAGGCACCCGCCGCCGCACCGGCAGCACCCGCTGCTGTCGCCGCGCCCGATCCGGAAATTCCCGCCGGCACCGAGATGGTTACCCAGACCATCCGCGAAGCGCTGCGCGATGCGATGGCTGAAGAGATGCGCCGCGACGGCGATGTCTTCATCATGGGTGAGGAGGTCGCCGAATATCAGGGCGCCTACAAGATCACGCAGGGCCTGCTGCAGGAGTTCGGCGCGCGGCGGGTGATCGACACGCCGATCACCGAGCACGGCTTTGCCGGCGTCGGCGTCGGCGCTGCGATGACGGGCCTGAAACCGATCGTCGAGTTCATGACCTTCAACTTCGCCATGCAGGCGATCGACCAGATCATCAACTCCGCAGCCAAGACGCTGTACATGTCCGGCGGCCAGATGGGCTGCTCGATCGTGTTCCGCGGACCCAACGGCGCCGCCGCACGCGTTGCCGCCCAGCACAGCCAGGACTATGCCGCGTGGTACTCGCAGATCCCGGGCCTCAAGGTGATCGCGCCGTATTCGGCGGCCGACTACAAGGGCCTGCTCAAGGCCGCGATCCGCGATCCCAACCCGGTGATCTTCCTCGAGAACGAAGTGCTCTACGGTCACAGCGGTGAGGTGCCGGTGGGCGATTTCGTCGTGCCGATCGGCAAGGCGCGGGTGGCGCGTTCTGGCAAGGACGTCACCATCGTCTCCTGGGCGATGGGCATGTCCTATGCGCTGAAGGCGGCCGATGAGCTCGCCAAGGAAGGCATCGAGGCCGAGGTCGTTGATCTCCGCACCATCCGTCCGATGGACACCGAGACCATCATCGCGTCGGTCAAGAAGACCGGCCGTGCGGTGACGGTGGAGGAGGGCTGGCAGCAGAGCGGCGTCGGCGCCGAGGTTGCCGCCCGCATCATGGAGCACGCCTTCGACTATCTCGATGCGCCGGTCGCCCGCGTCTCCGGCAAGGACGTGCCGATGCCTTACGCGGCCAATCTGGAAAAGCTCGCTCTGCCCTCCGTCGCCGAGGTGGTCGCGGCCGCCAAGGCCGTAGCCTATCGGTAGCGCCATGGCCGCTGGTCCCAAGGAAGGCCCCAAGGAACAGCCGCTGCCGCCTGATGTGATGGGACGCGACGACGCGGTGGAGGTGCTGCGCGCCTTCGTCGTCGACGGCGGCCTGTCGATCGCGTTCCAGCGGGCATTTGAAGAGCCCGACATGTGGGGGCTGCTGCTCGTCGACATCGCCCGCCACGCCGCGCGCGCCTATTCGCGCGAGAGTGAATTCACCGAGGACGAGGCGCTGCAGCGCATCGTCGAGATGTTCGAAGCCGAAATCGCCCGGCCGACCGACATGGGCAAGACCATGCCGCGCTCGCAACAGGAACACTGACAATGCCGATCAACATTCTCATGCCCGCGCTGTCGCCCACGATGGAGAAGGGCAATCTCGCCAAGTGGCTCAAGAAAGAGGGCGACAAGGTCAAGTCCGGCGATGTGATCGCCGAGATCGAGACCGACAAGGCCACGATGGAAGTCGAAGCCGTCGACGAAGGCACGATCGCGAAGATCCTGGTGCCCGAGGGCACGCAGGATGTCGCGGTCAACGACGTCATCGCGGTCATGGCCGGCGACGGCGAGGACGTGAAGGCGGCCGCGAGTGGTGGCGGTGGAGCTGCGCCCGCAGCGAAACCTGCCGAGGCACCGAAGCCTGCCGCGGCACCGGCAGCAGCTGCAGCGGCTCCCGCTGCGGCGCCTGCCGCAGCGCCGGCAGCCGCGCCCGCACCGGCGCCGCAGGCTGCGGCGGCACCTGCGAAGAGCAACGGCCACGCCCGCATCTTCTCGTCGCCGCTGGCACGTCGTCTCGCAAAGGATGCCGGCATCGATCTCGCCCGCATCACCGGCACCGGCCCGCATGGCCGCGTCGTCGCCCGCGACGTCGAGGGCGCAAAGTCCGGCAAGGGCCTGAAGGCGCCGGCGGCTGCGCCCGCAGCAGCAGGGCCGAGCATCGCGCCGTCGATGTCGGACAAGCAGATCCTCGCGCTGTTCCAGGAAGGCTCCTACGAGATCGTGCCGCATGACGGCATGCGCCGCACCATCGCGCAGCGCCTCACCGCGTCCGTGCAGACGGTGCCGCACTTCTATCTCACCATCGACTGCGACATCGGCAAGCTCCTGGTCGCGCGCGAGGAGATCAATGCGGCCGCGCCGAAGGACAAGGAGAAGAAGCCGCTCTACAAGATCTCGGTCAACGACTTCGTCATCAAGGCGATGGCGGTGGCGCTGCAGAAGATTCCGAACTGCAACGTCAGCTGGACCGAAGGCGGCATGGTCAAGCACAAGCATTCCGACGTCGGCGTGGCGGTTGCGATGCCCGGCGGCCTGATCACTCCGATCATCCGCAAGGCCGAGACCAAGACGCTGTCGACGATCTCCAACGAGATGAAGGATTTTGCGACCCGCGCGCGGTCTCGCAAATTGAAGCCGGAAGAGTACCAGGGCGGCACCACCGCGGTGTCCAACCTCGGCATGTTCGGCATCAAGGATTTCACGGCGGTGATCAATCCGCCGCATGCGACGATCCTTGCAGTCGGTACCTCGGAGGAGCGCCCCGTCGTGCGCGCCGGCAAGATCGAGATCGCGCAGATCATGAGCGTGACGTTGTCCTGCGATCACCGTGCGATCGACGGCGCGCTCGGCGCCGAGCTGATCGGTGCCTTCAAGCAGCTGATCGAGAACCCCGTGATGATGATGGTCTGACGCGGGGAGGCGCGGGGTGAATGCGAACACGCTGGCCCTGGATCTCCCTGCTGTTCTCGATCGCGGTCATCGTCAGCCCGCTCGGCCGCGAGGTCATTCACGGCGCCTTCCTCTCCGGCGAGCAGCTGTCGCGAAACATCGCCCAGCCGATCTTCTTCATCGGCTTGGCCATCCTCGTCCTGATCGCCGCGCTCGAATGGCTGGTCAGGGTTTTGATTTTCAGGCGCCGCGCCCGCGGCGCAACGACCTGAGTTGAACGGGAGCCACCATGGCCGACACATCCTTCGACGTCATCATCATCGGCTCCGGCCCCGGCGGCTACGTCACCGCGATCCGCGCGGCGCAGCTCGGCTTCAAGACCGCGATCGTCGAGAAGAACTATCTCGGCGGCATCTGCCTGAACTGGGGCTGCATCCCGACCAAGGCGCTGCTGCGCTCGGCCGAGATCTACCATTACATGCAGCACGCCAAGGATTACGGCCTGTCGGCCGAGAAGGTCTCCTACGATCCGAAGGCCGTGGTGCAGCGCTCGCGCGGCGTGTCGAAGCGCCTCAATGACGGCGTCGGCTTCCTGATGAAGAAGAACAAGATCACGGTGATCTGGGGCGATGCGTCGATCGACGCGCCCGGCAAGATCACGGTGAAGAAATCCGCCGTCGAGGCGCCAAAGGGCGCGGCCGGCGAGGGCGCCTATACGGCAAAACACATCATCATCGCCACCGGCGCGCGGCCGCGCGTGCTGCCGGGGCTGGAGCCCGACAAGAAGCTGGTCTGGACCTATTTTGAAGCGATGGCGCCGGAGAAGATGCCGAAGTCGCTCTTGGTGGTCGGCTCCGGCGCGATCGGCATCGAGTTCGCCTCGTTCTTCCACACCATGGGCGCCGACGTCACCGTGGTCGAGGTGCTGCCGCAGGTGTTGCCGGTCGAAGACGCCGAGATTTCGAAGCTCGCCCAGAAATCGTTCGAGAAACAGGGCATCAAGATCCTCACCAGCACCAAGGTGACGAAGCTCGAGAAGAAGAGCGACAGCGTGGTTGCGACGCTGGATGACGGCAAGGGCAAGACGCAGACCATCGAAGTCGATCGGGTGATTTCCGCGGTCGGCGTGGTCGGCAACATCGAAAACCTCGGCCTCGAAAAGCTCGGCGTGAAGACCGACCGCGGCTGCGTCGTGATCGACGGCTACGGCAAGACCAACATCCCCGGCATCTACGCGATCGGCGACGTCGCCGGTCCCCCGATGCTCGCGCACAAGGCCGAGCATGAGGGCGTGGTCTGCATCGAGGCGATCAAGGGCCTGCATCCGCATGCCATGGACAAGAACCTCATCCCGGGCTGCACCTACTGCCATCCGCAGGTGGCGTCCGTCGGTCTCACCGAAGCCAAGGCCAAGGAAGGGGGCCGCGAGATCCGCGTCGGCCGCTTCCCCTTCGTCGGCAACGGCAAGGCGATCGCGCTCGGCGAAGACCAGGGCCTGGTCAAGGTGATCTTCGACAAGAAGACCGGACAGCTGCTCGGCGCCCACATGATCGGCGCCGAGGTCACCGAGCTGATCCAGGGCTATGTCGTCGCGATGAACCTGGAGACCACCGAAGAAGAGCTGATGCACACCGTGTTCCCGCATCCGACTTTGTCGGAGATGATGAAGGAAGCCGTGCTGGATGCTTACGGACGTGTGCTGAACATCTGATCCCCCAACAACACGAGAGCATAATCGTGAAAGACAACGACAACCTCACCATCGAACGCCCGACCTTCGTCACCCATCTCGAATGCGCGATGGAGGGCGATCATTACCCGGCGGACCAGGTCCACAACCTCTCCAAGGCCGGCAAGCCGCTGCTGGTGCGCTACGACCTCGCGGGCGTGAAGAAGGCGCTCACCAAGGACGCGTTGGCGCAGCGCCCGGCCGACATGTGGCGCTATCGCGAGCTGCTGCCGGTGCGCAAATGCACGGACATCGTCAGCCTCGGTGAGGTGACGACGCCGCTGATCCGGCTGCCGAAACTCTCGCGAAAGCTCGGCGGCGGCGAGATCATCGTGAAGGACGAGGGGCGGCTGCCGACCGGCTCGTTCAAGGCGCGTGGCCTGGTGATGGCGGTGTCGATGGGCAAGGCGCTCGGCATCAAGCACATGGCGATGCCGACCAACGGCAATGCGGGTGCTGCGCTCGCGGCCTATGCGACGAGCTGCGGCATCAAGACCACGATCTTCTGCCCGGCGGATACACCTGAAGTGAATGTCTCGGAGATCGAGCTGCAGGGCGCCACCGTCTATCGCGTCAACGGCTATATCGACGATTGCGGCAAGATCGTCGGCGAGGGGAAAGCAAAAGTCGGCTGGTTCGACACCTCGACGCTGAAGGAGCCGTATCGGATCGAGGGCAAGAAGACGATGGGGCTCGAGCTCGCAGAGCAGCTCGGCTGGGACGTGCCCGACGTGATCTTCTATCCGACCGGCGGCGGCACCGGCCTGATCGGCATGTGGAAGGCCTTTGATGAGCTCGAGAAGATCGGCTTCATCGGCTCGAAGCGCCCGCGCATGGTCGCCGTCCAGGCCTCCGGCTGCGCGCCGATGGTGCGGGCCTATGACGCCGGCACCGAGCACGCCGCGCGCTGGGAGGACGCCCACACCATTGCGTCGGGCATCCGCGTGCCGCAGGCGATCGGCGATTTCCTCATCCTGCGCGCGGTGCGCGAGAGCAAGGGCTTTGCCATCGCCGTCGACGACGACAAGATCTCGGCCGCGCTGAACGAGGTCGCGCGCGAGGAGGGGCTGCTGCTGTGCCCCGAGGGCGCTGCGACCTACGCCGCCTACACGCAGAGCCTCGCCGACGGCCGCGTCAGCAAGACCGACCGCGTCATGCTGTTCAACTGCGCGACCGGATTGAAATACCCGCTGCCGCCGGTCACGCGGACGCTGGACCGGCACAAGCCGATTGATTTTGCGCAATTCTGACGCATCATCCGAAGGGCCATCTGTCAAAGGGTGGCCCTTCAAGCTTATAGAACAAGAAAATATTTGGGAGAGCGTGATGCGGAAGCTGCTTCTGGCCGTGCTGGCGATGGTTACATTCACCGGAGCGGCGCCAGCACAAACCTATCCGACGCATCCCATCACCATCATCGTACCCTTTGCCGCCGGCGGGCCGTCGGACGCGATGGCGCGCATCCTCGGCGAGCGCATGAAGCAGTCGCTCGGCGAGGTGTTTGTGATCGAGAACGTCACCGGCGCAGGCGGCTCGATCGGCGTCGGCCGCGCGGTGCGTTCGCCGCCTGACGGCTACACCGTCTCGTTCGGCCATCTCGGCACCCATGTGGCGAACGGTGCGATCTACAAGCTCGGCTACGATCTCGTCGCCGATCTCGAGCCGGTGGTGCTGCTGCCGAGCAATCCGATGATCATCGTCTCGAAGAACGCGGTGCCGGCAAAGTCGCTGAAGGAGCTGCTGGACTGGCTGAAGTCGCGCCCGTCGCCACCGACCGCGGGCACTGCGGGCGCCGGTTCAGGCAGCCACATCGCCGGGCTCTACTTCGAAAATGTCTCCGGCGTGAAGCTGCAATACGTGCCGTATCGCGGCACCGGTCCGGCGCTGAACGATCTCGTCGCCGGGCAAATCGACATCATCGTCGACCAGACCTCGAACTCGATCAACCAGGTCCGCGCCGGCAACATCCGCGCCTACGCCGTCAGCGACGACAAGCGCGTCGAGACCGCGCCCGACGTGCCGACCGTGGATGAAGCGGGCCTGCCGGGCTTCCACATGACGCTGTGGTCCGGCCTCTGGGTGCCCAAGGGCACGCCGAAGGATATCGTCACCAAGCTCAATGCCGCCGCCGTCGAGGCGCTGAACGATCCCGCCGTGAAGAAGCAGTTCGAAAACCTCGGCCTGCAGATGCCGCCCAAGGACAGACTGACCCCGCAAGCACTCGGCGATTGGCAGAAGGCCGAGATCGCAAAATGGTGGCCGATGATCAAGGCGGCGAATGTGAAGGTGGATTGAGCCACACCGTCGTCCTGGCGAAAGCCAGGACGCATTACCACAAATGCCAATTGTTGCACGGCGTTGGGGCCACGATCCCTTCACAACGGGGCTCGGTGGTAATGGGTCCTGGCTTTCGCCAGGACGACGATCACTACTGCGACGGCACCGCGGCGGCAGCCGCCGGCAACAGCGCGTCGCTTACCTGCGGCTCGACGCGGTCGCCGCTCTTTGCCACCACCGTCGCATCGTCGCCGCCGAACCGCGCGCGATAGACCAGCAAATTCTCCATCACGCGCTGCACGTAGTTGCGGGTTTCCGACAGCGGGATGCGTTCGACCCAGTCGACGGGGTCGACGTTGGGATCCCTGGGGTCGCCATAGGCCTTGATCCAATCGCGCACCCGGCCGCGGCCGGCGTTGTAGCCGGCGAAGGTCATGATGTGGTTGCCGCGATATTCGGCGAGCAGCGCGCTGAGCTCGGCGGCGCCCATCTGGGTGTTGTAGACGGGATCCCTGACCATCTTGTCCCAGTCGTAGCTGACCTTGAAACGCTTGGCGGTGTCGCGGCCGGCCTCCGGCGTCACCTGCATCAGGCCGACGGCGTTGGCGGCGGACTTGTCGCGCTGGTCGAATGCGCTCTCGGTGCGCGCGATCGAATAGGTCATGCTGCGGCCGATGTCGGGCGCGATCGGCGTGTGCCTGGGGATTCCGATGGTCGGGAAGGCGTAGGTGTCGAGCGCAAGGCCGCGGGCGAGCGCGATCTTGCCGATCTGCAGCATCGCCTTCGCATCATTGCGGCGGCCGGTCAGCTCGCCGAGCGATTGCAGCACCGCGACATTGTTGCTTTCGCCGGCGAGGTCGGCGGCGAAATACAGCACGACGTCGGGCTCGCCGATTTCGTACAACATGTCGGCGGCGCGGACGCGCTCGTCGGCCGGCATCGCCGTCGTGTCGGCGGATGCGAGCATCGGCGAGGGCGCACGCAGCTCGATGCCGTCGATGCCGAGTTTCGCGCGCGCCAGCTGCCCGTAATAGGCGGTCGGATAGCGCGCCGCCTTGCGGAAGCCGGCCTGCATCGCCGCGCCATTGCCGAGCGCTTCCGCTGCACGGGCCTGCCAATAGGCGGCGCGCGACAGCACGGTCGGGTTGGTCTGGCCCTCGTCGATGCGGGCGAAATGCGCCGCCGCCGCCTTGGCGTCGTCGAGATAGCGCAGCGCGATCCAGCCGCACATGAAATGCAGGTCGGAGCGGTAATACTCATTGTCGGGCAGCGCCGCCGGACGGATCACGTCATAGGCGGTCTGGAACTTGCCCTGGTCCATCAGCTTGCGCGCCAGCGAGCGCCGCTCGCGCCACCATTGGTCGGTGTCCTGCTGGTCCATGGTCGCGGGATCGGCCGCGATCGTCACGCGGGCCGCGTCGTCGATCCTGTTCTGTGCGACCAGGTACTGGATTCGGCACAGCGTGTAGCCGAGGTCGCCGCGCATCTCCGTCGCGACGTCGTCGAGCGCGCTCTGCGCCTTCGACGACTCGCCGCGGACGGCGCCGCAAGCCTTCACGATCGCCACTGCGTCGCTGCCAATATGCTGCGCGGCGCGCCTGGCGCCCACGAGATCCTTGGCGCCGATGCGGCGGTCCATCCGCGCGCGATGGTCGTCGCTGGTCAGGAGATCGCGGAAGGCGTCATAGGCGTCGCTCTCGGTCTTCTCGGAGAGTTCCTCGGAGCGCCAGACCTCTCGCACCAACAACGTGGCGCGCTCGCGGTCGCCCTCGGCAAGCAGCACGCGGGCCAGCGCGAACTTGCCCTTTAGGCTGGTCGGCCGGTCGGCGGTGAAGGCGTGCACCTTGGCAGCATCGGCGCGCTCCTGCCACAGCCGGGCCTCGGCGCGGCGGCGCAGCATCGGAATGCTCGGCCAGTCCGGATTGGCCGCGATGAAGGCGGCATAGCGGTTGAAGCTCGCGTCGCTCTCGGAATGGCGCAGCATGTACCACTCGACGAGCTTTTGCCCGACGGGGTCTGATATCTTCGCCCTGATATCGTTGGCGTCGCTGTTCTTGCCCTTGCGCGCGGCCAGGATCGCATCGCGGACCAGCGCGAGATCGCCGGTGAGCTGCGGCTTGCCTGAGTCCTCGGACTTTGCCTCGTCGGATTTGTCCTTCTTCGCTTTCGCGGATTTGCGCTCTTCGCCGCGCTTGGCGTGCTTGCGCTTGCCCGCGGCTGCGCTGTGCGAATGGCGCGCTTCCTTCTTGGCGTCCGTGGTCTTCTTGCCAGCGTCGCTACTCTTCTTGCCGGCGTCAGCGCTCTTCTTGCCGGCGTCCTGGGTCTTTTTGGCCTGGTGATGGCTGGGCTTGGCCAGCGCACTGGTTGAGATGAGCGCAAGCGCAGTCATGGCTGCGAAACACGCCAGCGGACGTCGGCACCGGTTCATTCCGTGGTCCCCCTGCGAAAACCATCAGGCAGAATCAAAATCACATCACGCGGCACAACGGGCCGCGACTATCCCAATCCCCGATTCACAAATCGTTAACGCGGTGCAACTCAACAGGGAAACATGGCGAAAGCTGGAATTTGGGCGGGAACCCGGCCCCGGTGAAATACCGGCTGGGTTCCGTTGCGTGACCACGGGTCACAGAGACCGGTGATCAGTTTGTAGCCCGCATTGCGCGCTACAAGATCAGCGTCGGCCGCTGAGCACGCGGTCGACCATCTCGCCGCAAAGCCCGAGATAATTGGCGGGATCGCAATGCCTGCGAATGGCCTCGCGGCCGCCGAGCGCATCCACGATCTCCGGCACGCCGGACAAGATATCGGCAAGATCGCCGCCACCTTCGATCGCCTTGCGGCAGGAATCGTAGACGACGTCATGCGCATGCTGCCGGCCGAGTTTTGGCGCCGCCGCCATCATCACGGCTTCGGCGACGATCAGCCCGTGCGTCAGGTCGAGATTCTCGCGCATGCGTTTCTCGTGTACGACGAGCCCCGCCAGCATGAATTTCGCGTTCGCGAGCGAGGACGCCGTCAGCAGAAAACTCTCCGGCAGCGACACCCATTCCAGATGCCACGGACCGGTGGCGCGCTCGAAATCATGGATCATGCCGTCGAGCATGGTGGCGACGTGCTGGCGTACGGCTTTCGCTGCCGCGAGCATCAGCTCGCTGGAGATCGGGTTGCGCTTCTGCGGCATGGTCGAGGAGGCGCCACGGCCGGGCAAGAAGGGCTCGGACAGCTCGCCGAATTCGGTGGCGCACATCAGCATCACGTCGGTCGCGATCTTGCCGAGCGTGCCCGTGATCAGGCCGAGCAGGCTCACCGCTTCGGCAATGCCGTCGCGCGCGACATGCCAGGTGATCGAAGGCTGGTTGAGACCAAGCTCCTCGCAGAACAGCCGCTGCATCTCGAGGCCGCCGTCGCCGACCGAGGCGAGCGTGCCGGCGGCGCCGGAGAATTCGCCGAGCAGGACACGCGGCCGCGCTTGCTCGACCCGCTCGATATGGCGATCGATCGACGACAGCCAGACCGCAACCTTGTAGCCGAAGGTGACAGGCAGGGCCTGCTGCAGATGCGTGCGCCCGGCCATCGGCGTGTCGCGATGCTTCCTCGCAAGACCCGCGAGGATGCCGCGCAGCTCCTTCAGGTCGCGCGCGACGATGTCGAGCGCGGCGCGGATCTGCAGCACGTTGGCGGTGTCCATGATGTCCTGCGTGGTGGCGCCCCAGTGCACATAGCGGCCGGCGTCGCCGGCGGCCTTCGACAGCTGATGGACGAGGGGGAGGATCGGATAGCCGACGATCTCGGTCTCCCGGCGCAACGCCTCGTAGTCGATCGTGATGCTGCGCGCGGCGGCGTCGATCGTAACAGCCGCATCCTTCGGCACCACGCCGGCGCGCGCCTGCGCCCGGGCCAGCGCCGCCTCGGTCTCCAGATAGCGGCCGACCAGGGCTTCATCTGAAAACACCGCGCGCATCTCGGCAGTGCCGAACATGTCGCGGAACAGGGCCGAATCGAACACGGTGCTCGCCATGGGATTTCCTCTTGATTATGCTCGTACCCAGTTTAGGCGGACCCGCGCGGATGTCACTGATCGATCACTCGATTCGCGCCATCGCCGGGAAGCGCGCAATCACGGCTGCGGCATGACTGAGCTCAAGACCATCCACGACGGCGGCCGCTATTTCGAGGCGCCGCGATGGCACGACGGCCGCCTCTGGTTCGTCGACTGCATGGCGCGCACGCTGCTCAGCGTCAGCCTGGACGGTGAACTGCAAACGCACACGTCGGTGCCCGACGACACGCCCTGCGGTCTCGGCGTGCTGCCGAACGGCGACATCATCGTGCTGACGATGTTCAAGAAGAAATTGCTGCGGTTCTCCGACGGCAAGCTGTCGCCCTACGCCGACCTGTCGCAGATCGCGACCGGCACGATCGACGACATGATCGTCGACGGGCAGGGCCGTGCCTATGTCGGCGATCTCGGCTTCAACCTGCCACCGCCGGAGGGCCGCGGCGCGGTCGGACGGATCATTCTGGTGCTGCCCGACGGCACGATGCGCGTGGTCGCAGACGGCCTGCGCTTCCCCAACGGCATCGCGATCTCGGAAGACCACGCGCGGCTCGCCGTCGCCGAGATGGATGGCGCTGGTCTCGCCGACTACGACATATTAGCCGACGGCAGCCCGCGCTTCTGACAATCCCCGCATCGGTCGCGCAGATGCGATATTGCGAACTTGTACTCAAAGACTTGAGACGGCCACTACGCCTCCGATGGCGGCATGAGCCTGAATTTCCCGAAAAAGCTACTGGATGCGGGTGGTAGCCAAGCCTGCTTTCGTCGCAAAGAACTCAACGTCTGTGACACTAAGTAAGTAAGTGGGGTTTCTTCTGCGTTCTTTGTTTATATGTCGTTCTGCCCAGAACTGCATATTGCCAAACCGCCAAGGGAAACCGGGCATTCGGTAGTTCGCAATTGCGAGACGAGTGGCGTGGGCTATGGCCTCCGCATCGATCTTACTCGCTTCCATCAAATCGCGAAGACGTCGGATATTGCGCCCAAACGACCACTCTCTGGAGGCCTTCGAGTGAGATAGCTTCTCGATTCCATCTTCGGAAGGAGCGGATCCCATGTTGTTGCAAGTAAGATTCAAAGTCTGACGTGAGCAGCCGCACCGCGCCCAAATCTCATTTTTGTCGCGAGGGGGAAAGCCGCACGAAAGATGATCAACATCGAACCAGTGTCTAATATGTTCCTGCCGTCTGGCGGCGCACATGGCCGGGCCCTTGCCGGCCGGGAATGGCACGCCACATTCACTGTCATAGCTCACAGTTTCTCTAATCCAGACCATCGCACTCGCGTGAGTGCAGTTTTCGCCGCATAAAGCGTGCGTCTGCTGCTGGCTATACTCCTGCAAACCGCATTTTGAGCTTCTCTCACTTGCAAATAACGCCATAACGATCGGAACGTATGCATTTCTCATAGTGCTCTGATCAAGAGCGGAAATGCTGGCTCCGCCAACTTTGTCCCGCTGGCATCCTACAGGCCAGATTGTCTGCGTGCCAAACGTAGTTTCATCGCACGGAAAGTTACTAAACAAGCAGTTGCCATAGTGCATAATTGAATCGTAATCGTAATCGCTGGCGGAAGTATACGCCATTGTCACAAAGTTCGGCTCTGCTCCTGCAATTACGTTCCCGAAATTGATTTCCACATAGCCACCGCGATTCGAGCGCTGATGCTCGTGGATTAAGCCAAGTGCGTGCCCAATTTCATGTATCAATACGTACGGCACACCCCAGTGGTTGACATGAACGCTTAAATTCTGAGCCTTGCCAACCATGCCTATGTACGAGCAGCTAACAGAGACTGTCGTGCTAGGAGGAAAACATCCATCGCCCATATGTTCTCGAACCAAGACGTAATCGACTTCGTTTGATCTCAACCGACAGATGATCGGAGTATTGACGGTCCAGGCGTTACATGCGGAGACAAACGCACTGCGTTTAGTAGGATCGGTTAAGGCGGCATCGAAGGCATAGACTAAGATGCCATTTGGCCAAAGTGCGCCCCCTACGGCTCCAAGTGTCGTGTCGCCAGGTTGACGTGCTTTGAAGATCATATCTCCAAAATGAATGTCATTACCCACACGAGCCAAATACTGAGGAGGAATGCCCTCTAGAGGATCACGGTCGGAGGGTGGGATTTCGCCGCTACGTGCTGGCAGTGTGAACAAAAGTGAGCTGAAAATTGCGACTAAGCGAAGTGCTCTGGCGCGCATCTGAAAGCTCCTTGTATGAGACGACGAAGAGTCAGTGCAACCACAACTTGCAGAATGCATCATCGAGGTCGGCTTGGGCAAAATCGTCGATGCTCTAATTGAACAAGATTCTGCTCAGACAGCCGTCTTCTGGGCGTTTATACGCGCCCCTCCAAACTGACCAAAGCTATCAACTTCTTTAGAACTCCTACCTCCGCCTCAGCTTCCTCGCCGTTTTCTGATAGGCGAGGCGAGCCTGGAGAGCATTTGCGCGGTACAAGCAATCTTTCAATTGCTCTCCGGTTCTTAGGGCCAACGCCTGGTCGACTGGGAGCAAGCATGCGGCTAGGGGCCGATGGTGAGCCGGGCACGGATGAAATGGCGGGTCCGGCGCGACAGGTGCTCTGCACGCAGCCTTCTTGCTTCGCAAACTGGGTCGTTCCACTTTCCTGGCACCTGCCGAATGCTGAGACACAACCTCTGCAATTCTCATTTGGATCGCGTGCGTATGCGACCGAGGCAGTGTAAGCGAACGAAATTAGCGCCAGAAGTAGTTCTTTGACGTCCGCGCCCATCGCGCAGCGCAAACACCGAGAGACTAACCGTAGGTCGTCCTCCACGGCTTTAGGCAATATTTCTGTATCCAAGCTCAACCTTGAGATGAGGACAAGAGACGGATTGTCGCGCCCAACCTGTAGTTACTTACAGCGTTGGTACCGCGTGGACCGGCGGAGCCACCTGAAGGCGACCGGAAGACTGCGACCGACAGGCCAAGAAAACTCCGGACGCAATGGTCATTCCGATTGGATGTCCGCTGTGGGCCAGGAGCGGCGGTCACCTTAACCATCATACATCGTCTGGTCTCCCGCCAGACAGCCGACATGGCGGCGGCTGCGTTGTTCAGCTTGGGAGGGACCGCGGAGTCCTTGCTGCATCATAGGTGGTCGCCAGACGAAGCCCTCTTGAATCGCTTTATGTACCGGAAGGTGCCGCGGGGCTCGAGGATTGACTGGATGACGGCCTACTAGCCGACGCCCTGGAAGTCGCCCCTGCGCTTGACCCAGACCGCACGAGTGGCGTGCCAGTGCTGTGGGTGCCGGAGAAATCGACGTGCAGCTTCACGTACAGCCTTGCCGCCGATGTAACCGAGCTTTTGGACGTCAGCGGCCGCGTGCGCCGTGCTCAGGCGCGAACGATGCCGTTGGTAATCGTTACCGACGCCAGCGAGTCCCTTGATGACGTCAGTATCGGTGACGCTCGCGTAGGTCATGTCGTCGTCCGAGTGCGTCAGCCGCGGCAAGCTCGGACATATCCACGATCCCGACGGCGGCGCTGAGCGCGGCGCACAGCTGCACCTGACAACCGCGCTTAGCACTGAAATGTGTTACTACGGCGGTGCAACTACTTGTATGCCTCTTGCCGAACCAGCAAGATTGAGCGAATCACTCAAGCTAGGCCTTGGAGCCCCTTCTGATGCCCACCCTTGGCAGCCTCTGCTTCTTCAACAATAAAGGAGGCGTCGGCAAAACCACTTTGGCATGCAATGTTGCCTCATACATCGCTGAAACAGAGCGCCTTAGTGTTTTGCTGATTGATGGTGATCCTCAGTGCAACGCAACACAGTTGGTGTTGCAGGACGAGACGACGGAGGCCCTCTACGGTAGTCCCTCAGGCCTGCCCGAAATGGACACGCTCAAGCAGGTGCTACTGCCGCTTTTGAAGGGTGATGCATCGCTTTAGAGGACCCATAAGGTTGCGGGGCCAGAGACGAATCGATTCGGTATCTCTGTGATACCGGGTCACCCGCATGTTGCGCTACTCGAAGATCGCCTTAGTACCGCCTGGACACAGTTCATGGGCCGCGATCTCGGCGGGGCACGCGTTTCGAATTGGAACACTCAGTTTCTTAGTCATCTCAAGGTATCCCTCCGGCGTCGGCCGCCTTGTGTAGTTTGAGAGGCGGCCCGAGGATTTGACCTTAAGTCTAGCTTTAAGGT
>NZ_JAFCJX010000029.1 GCF_018130695.1 Bradyrhizobium jicamae
CCTCGCACCGTACCAACCTCACTCAAGCCAATCGAAGGGCCTTGACTCACAAATCCCCATATGAGGGTGGGCAAAGGCGCGCTTGCGCCGTGCCCACCATTCTCGGCGTGCTCGTGATGGTGGGCACGCTTCCGCCTTCGCTCTTCGAGCTACGGCGGACAAGTCGCTTTGCCAACCCTACAAATCGTTACTCCGCCACCAGCGCATTCATGTGCTCGACGGCCTCGACGAAATCTTCCTTGAACTCCTGCACCACGGCACCAGCCGATTTCACGCTGTCGATCAGGCCGACGCCCTGGCCGACGAAATAGCTGACGAGATCGCGCGCCTTGGTGTTGCCGGCCGCCGCGGCGCGGTCGATCGAGTTGAAGGCGTCGCGGCTGATGATGCTCTGCAGCGGCATCGGCAGCGCGCCGGGGCTGTCCGGCCCGCGGTCCCACGCATCGGTCCACACCGAGCGCAGCTGGCGCGCCGGTTTTCCCGTGCGGCCCTTGGACCGCACCGCGTCGCGCGAGGACGCCGCGATCATCTTCTCGCGGAAGATCTCCGACGTCTCCGATTCCACCGTCGCGAGCCACACCGAGCCGGTCCAGGCGCCGGCGGCGCCCATCGCCATGCAGGCGGCCATCTGCGCGCCGGTCATGATGCCGCCGGCGGCGAGCACCGGCACGTCGCGGATCTTCCTGACCGCCTTGATCACCTCCGGCACCAGCACCATGGTCGAGACCTCGCCGCAATGGCCGCCGGCCTCGGTGCCCTGCGCGACCAGGATGTCGACGCCGGCCGCGACCTGGCGCAGCGCATGCTCCTTGGAGCCGACCAGCGCCGCCACCGGCACGCCGTGCTTGCGCCCCATCTCGATCATCGCCTTCGGCGGCACGCCGAGCGCGTTGGCGATCAGTTTGATCGGATGACGGAACGAGATGTCGAGCAATTCGAGTGCATTCTCCGCATCGAACGGCTGCGGCTGGTTGTCGGCGACGCTGGTCGTCGTCAGCTCGATGTCGTACTTCTTCAGCAGGTTGCGCGTGAAGTCGCGATGCTCCTGCGAGACGCGCTTCTCCAGGCTCTTCCAGGTGACGTCCTTCTCGCCCGCGGTCGAGATGTTCTCGGGGATCAGCACGTCGACGCCATAGGGCTTGCCGTCGACGTGATCGTCGATCCATTTCAATTCCCGTTCAAGCGTCTCCGGCGAGTGCGCGGTCGCGCCGAGCACGCCGAAGCCGCCGGCACGGCTGACGGCCGCCACCACGTCGCGGCAATGGCTGAAGGCGAGCAGCGGGAATTCAATTCCCAGCATGTCGCAAATCGGTGATTTCATGGATCGGTTCTCTCCCGGCGGCAGCTTCGCTCGCTGCTTTTCTTGGTTTGATGTGTTGACGCTAGCCCATCATGCCCGGCCAAGCCAAGCGGCTTTCGGTCGGGCCAAGTTGCGTGCAGGCGCTGTCTTGTATCAACCATTCCGCGCGGCAAAATATGCACATCTGATCCCGCGCATTCGCCCCTTGCGCTTTCGCCATTCGCAGAGAATGCTCGCAGACAAATCGACAAGAATCCTTTGGGAGTTTTCGCGCATGTCCGCTCAATCCGCCGCCGCCAGCACAACGCCTGACCATTACGACGTCGTCGTAGTCGGCGCCGGCTTTGCCGGCATGTACATGCTGCACCGGTTGCGCGGCCTCGGCTTCACCGCGCGGGTCTACGAGCAGGGCAGCGGCGTCGGCGGCACCTGGTACTGGAACCGCTATCCCGGCGCGCGCTGCGACGTCGAGAGCATGCAGTATTCCTACTCGTTCTCCGAGGAGCTGCAGCAGCAGTGGACCTGGACCGAGCGCTACGCGCCGCAGCCGGAGATTTTGCAATACGCCAACCACGTTGCCGATCGCTTCGATCTGCGCCGTGACATCCAGTTCGACACGCGCGTCGCGCGCGCCGTCTTCGACGAGCGCGGCAACATCTGGTCGGTGACGACGTCTGACGGCAAGACCGTGACCGCGCGCTTCGTCGTGCTCGCGACCGGCTGTCTCTCCAATGCACGCAAACCCGATATCAAGGGTCTCGATCGCTTCACGGGAAAGATCTATCACACCGGCCATTGGCCGCATGAGCCGGTCGACTTCACCGGCCAGCGCGTCGGTGTGATCGGCACGGGCTCGTCGGGCATCCAGTCGGTGCCCGTGATCGCCGAGCAGGCCAGGCACGTCACGGTGTTTCAGCGCACCGCGCAGTTCTCGATCCCGGCGCGAAACGCTGAGCTGACCGACGAGGAGCGCAACTGGTTCCGCGCCAATTACCCCGAGGTGCGGCGCTTCGCCCGCGAGGAGGCGAAGAACGGCATCTACACCGAGATCCCCGATCGCGGCGCGCTCGATGACGGCGACAACGAGCGGCGCGCGAAATTCGAGGCGCGCTGGCAGCGCGGCGGGCTCACCTTCATGTCCGCTTATAACAACCTCGCGCTCGACAAGGCGGCCAACGACACCGCGGCGAATTTCGTGCGCGGCAAGATCGCCGAGATCGTCAAGGACTCCGCGACCGCAAAGCTGCTGACACCGATCAGCTATCCGATCGGCACCAAGCGCATCTGCATCGACACCGATTATTTCGCGACCTTCAACCGGCCGAACGTCACGCTGGTCGACATCAAGACCAATCCGATCGAGGAGATCACGGAGACCGCCGTGCGCAGCGGCGGCGAGGATTACGAGCTCGACGCTTTGGTGCTCGCGACCGGCTTCGATGCGATGACCGGCTCGGTAGCAAAAATCGATATCAGCGGGCGGGGCGGGCAGACCCTGAACCAGAAATGGGCCGAGGGCCCGCGCACCTATCTCGGCCTGATGACATCGGGCTTCCCGAACCTGTTCGTCATCACCGGCCCCGGCAGCCCGTCGGTGCTGTCGAACATGATCGTGTCGATCGAGCAGCATGTCGACTGGATCAGCGATTGCCTCGCCTATATGCGCGCCAACGCGCTGGAGATGATGGAAGCCGAGCGCGCCGCCGAGGACAAATGGGTCGCCCATGTCAACGAGGTCGCCTCCGCCACGCTCTATCCGCAGGCGGACTCGTGGTACATGGGCGCCAACATTCCCGGCAAGCCGCGCATCTTCATGCCCTATATCGGCGGTGTCGGACCCTACCGGCAGATCTGCAACGAGGTCGCGGCCAAGGGCTATGAGGGCTTTGTGATGGCGGGAGCCGAGCAGAAGCGGAAGGTGGCCATGTCCTGAGCGCTTGTAGGGTGGGCAAAGCGCAGCGTGCCCACCATATACGGCAAACCGCGGACGGTGGGCACGGCGCAAGTGCGCCTTTGCCCACCCTACAAGAAACGCAATCAGGAGCACTTCAGTGACCGATACCTACGAGCCGCCGAAAGTCTGGACCTGGAACAAGGAGAGCGGCGGGCGCTTCGCCAGCATCAATCGTCCTGTCGCGGGCCCGACCCACGACAAGGAATTGCCGATCGGCCGCCATCCCCTGCAATTATATTCCCTGGCGACGCCGAACGGCGTGAAGGTCACCGTGATGCTGGAGGAGCTGTTGGCGCTCGGCCACAAGGGCGCCGAATACGATGCCTGGCTGATCAAGATCGACGGCAACCAGTTCGGCAGCGGTTTTGTCGAAGTCAATCCGAACTCGAAAATCCCGGCGCTGATGGACCGCAGCGGCGAGGTGCCGATCCGGGTGTTCGAGTCGGCCTCGATCCTGACCTATCTCGCCGAGAAATTCGGCGCCTTCCTGCCGACCGACATCAAGACGCGCGCCGAGACCTTCTCTTGGCTGTTCTGGCAGATGGGCGCGGCGCCCTATCTCGGCGGCGGCTTCGGCCACTTCTACGCCTACGCCCCAACCAAGATCGAATACGCCATCGACCGCTTTGCCATGGAGGTGAAGCGCCAGCTCGACGTGCTCGACCGCCGGCTCGCCGACAATGAATATCTCGCCGGCAAGGAGTACACCATCGCCGATATCGCGGTGTGGCCGTGGTACGGCTCGCTCGCCAAGGGCCTGCTCTATGGCGCCAGCGGCGAATTCCTCTCGGTGCAGGACTACAAGAACGTGCAGCGCTGGACCGACGCGATCGCGAAACGGCCCGCGGTGAAGCGCGGCCGCATGGTCAACCGCACCTGGGGCGAGCCGTCGAGCCAGCTCCACGAGCGCCACGACGCCGGCGATTTCGAAACCAAGACGCAGGACAAGATCGCAGAACCGGAGAAGGTGTAGTGCTTACTCCCTCTCCCGCTTGCGGGGGAGGGCTGGGGTGGGGTGCTTCCGCGCTGGGATTCCCTGTGTGGAGAGAGCCCCCACCCGCCGCGCTCTTCGAGCGCGTCGGCCTCCCCCGCAAGCGGGAGAGGCGAAACCAGCCCGCGGATAAAGGGTCATCCTGATAAAAAACAAAAGCAGGGGAGACATCGCATGAGCTTCTTCGAGAAAGGCGCCGTCCGCATCCACTACGAAGAAGCCGGCTCCGGCTTCCCGCTGCTCTTGATCGCCGGCGGCGGCCTGAACTCCAACATCACGCGCATCACCGGCGATTATCCGCCGTTCAACGCGATCAAAGAGTTTTCCGATGAGTATCGCTGCGTCGCCTTCGATCTCCGCAACGCACCGCCCGGTCAGTCGACGGGGCCGCTCGAGATCGACCGTCCCTGGGATTCCCACACCGACGACCAGCTCGCGCTGATGGATCATCTCGGCGTCGACAAGTTCATGGTGCTCGGCTTCTGCATCGGCGGCCCCTTGATCTGGAGTCTCATCAAGCGCGCGCCGGACCGCGTCGTCGCCGGCGTGCTGGCGATGCCCTCGGGCTCGCGGCCGGAGATGCGCGATCTCTTCTACGACAACAACATGAAGGGCTGGGCGCCGGAGCTGATCAAGCAACGGCCTGATATCAGCCTGGAGATGGCCGAGACATTCCTGACGCGGATGTACCGCACCGATCCCGACTTCGTCTTCACGGTGAGCCGCGATTTCGTGAAGGGTTGCCAGACGCCGGTGCTGATCCTGCCCGACGACATCCCGGCACACCCTTACGCGGTCGCGATGGAAGCCGCGATGCTGGCGCCGAAGGCGGAGGTCAGCCTGTTTCCATGGAAGGAGCCGAAGGAGCGCGTTCCGCTCGCGGTGCGGCAGATCAGGTCTTTCCTGCGCGCACACCGGCCGGCGGGCTAGCCTGTCTGCCTCACCCTCATGGTGAGGAGCGCGCAGCGCGTCTCGAACCACGAGGCCCGACTGTGGCCTCGTCCTTCGAGACGCCCGCTTTGCGGGCTCCTCAGGATGAGGGTTTAGTACGAGTGTGACGCGAGAGGGCTAGGCGCATCAATCCGGCAGCTTCTCGCCGGAGCCGCCGAGCTCCGACGGCAGATCGCGATATTTCGGCAGGCCGTCCTTCACCGACAGCGTCTTGCTTTCGTAATTCACGTGCAGCGTCGGCGTGTGTTCGTAGCCTTTCAAGAGATTGGCATAGACGTCGACCAGCCGCATCCGCGGATGATCGGTCATCACATGCCCGCCGCAGGTCTTGCAGAATTTTCGGTACGAATGCTCGGTCTTGTTGAAGGTTCCGATCTCGCCGTCACCCTTCGTCACCCGCACGCTGTCCGACTTCCACAGGCTGAACGCATTCACCGGCGCGGCCGACCAGGCCTGGCAGTCGGCACAATGGCAGAAGCCTGCGAACACCGGCTTGCCGGTCACCTCGACCTCGACGGCGCCGCAGAAGCAACTGGCCTTGTAGCTCGCTGCCGGCTCGTCCTGCGCATCGGCGCCTTCCGCCAGCAGATCGTTGTACTCCGGATTCTTCTTCATGAAGTTGCGAATGAAGTCGCACTCCACGGTGAGCTTGCGCCCCTGAGCACGCACCGCTTCAAGCGTGGCGCGGCCGAGTTTTGAGCCGATGCCGCGGCCGCCGAGCGCCGAGGGCACCTCGGTATGGACCAGCGTGATCGCGCCTGGCGATTTGCGATAGGTGACGAAGGCGATCACGCCGTCGACGTCGAGTTCGAAGCGCTCTTGCGCCTCGTTGTCATGAAATGGCTCGGCCATGGTCGGCTCCTATATGGTCTTGACGCCCTCGGCGGCCGGAAACACCACGCGGTCGTCGGTGCGGCAGTAGCGGTCGGCGAACATGCGGCCCATCGGATGATAGCGGTCCATGTGGACGCGCATGGCGTCACGGTCCCATAACTCGTCGCGGATGTAGAAGTTCACGCCTTCGCCCATGATCAGCACGCGATCGCCGTTGACCTCCATGGTCTTCCAGGTCTTGCACTCCATCGCCCAGGGCGTGTCCGCAAGCCTGGGCACCGCGATCTTGCTGGATGGCGCAAGCTTGAGGCCGAGATGATCGGGCTCGCCGATCTCGGGCGGGAAGTCGCCGCTGCTCTCATGCATCGCCCGCGTCAGCGGCTCATCGGCGAGGTTGACCACGAATTCGCTTGTGCGCCGGATGTTGGCGAGCGTGTCCTTTTCCTGCCCGCCCGGGCGGCGGTTCACCGCGAACATGCAGAGCGGCGGATCCTCGCAGAACACGTTGAAGAACGAGAACGGCGCCGCATTGACCACGCCGTTCGGCCCCAGACTCGTCACCCACGCGATCGGCCGCGGCAGCACGAAGGAGGTGAGCACCTTGTAGCGCTCGCGCTGGCTGAGATCGCTCGGGGCGTATTCCATGGGGATGCTTCTGGGTTGGTGGAGCCTTCGCCTCTCCCCGCCTGCGGGGAGAGGCCGGATCGCATCGTCAGATGCGATTCGGGTGAGGGGGACTCTCCGCGAGTCAGTCTTCCACCAGATTCGCGGAGACCCCCCCCCTCATCCCGACCTTCTCCCCGCACGCGGGGAGAAGGGGAAGAAAGACTTACGGCATGCTCAGCTCATGCCTTCCGACCACCATCCAGTGCACCTCGTCCGGACCGTCGGCGAAGCGGAGGTGGCGGACGTCCTGGTACATTTCGCCGAGCGGGCTCCATTGCGAGATGCCGGTGGCGCCGTGCATCTGGATCGCCTGGTCGATGATCTTGCAAGTGCGCTCCGGCACCATGGCCTTCACCATGCTGACCCAGATCCGCGCCTCCTTGTTGCCGAGCACATCCATCGCCTTGGCGGCCTTCAGCACCATCAGCCGCATCGCCTCGATCTCGCAGCGCGCCTGCGCGATGATCTGCAAATTGCCGCCGAGATGGGCGATCTTCTTGCCGAACGCCTCGCGGGTCAGGCCGCGCGACACCATCAGGTCGAGCGCCTTCTCGGCCTTGCCGATGGTGCGCATGCAGTGATGGATGCGGCCCGGTCCGAGGCGGACCTGCGAGATCTCGAAGCCGCGGCCTTCACCGAGCAGCATGTTCTCCTTCGGCACCCGGCAATTGTTGAAGCGCAGATGCATATGGCCGCGCGGCGCGTGGTCGTGGCCGAACACATGCATGGGCCCGAGGATCTCGACGCCGGGCGTGTCTGTTGGCACCAGGATCTGCGACTGCTGCTTGCTCGGCGGCGCGTCGGGATTGGTCTTCACCATCACGATCATGATCTTGCAGCGCGGATCGCCGGCGCCGGAGATGTAATACTTCTCGCCGTTGATCACCCACTCGTCGCCGACCAGTTTTGCGGTGGTCGAGATGTTCTTGGCGTCGGAGGAGGCGACGTTCGGCTCGGTCATCGCATAGGCCGAGCGGATCTCGCCGGCGAGCAGCGGCTTCAGCCACTTCTCCTTCTGCGCTTTCGTTCCGACGCGCTCCAGCACCTCCATGTTGCCGGTGTCGGGCGCCGAGCAATTCATCGTCTCCGACGCCAGCGGATTCTTCGCCAGCTCAACCGCGATATAGGCATAGTCGAGGTTCTTCAGGCCCTGACCGGTCTCGTCATCGGGCAGGAAGAAATTCCACAGGCCTTCCTCCTTGGCCTTGTCCTTGGCCTTCTGCAGCACCGCGAGCTGCTCGGGCGTGAACGTCCAGCGATCCTTCTTGGCCTCGCCAAGCCGCATGAACTCGACCGACATCGGGTCGACGGTCTCGCGGATAAATTTCTTGACGTGCTCGTAGAGCGGGCGGACCTCGTCGGACATCCGCAAGTCGTTGAGCTCTTCGCCCGGATTGAGATTGTAGGTCGTCGTTCGCGGGACATAGGCGTGTTTCATTCTTGGTTCTCCCATCGGCGGCAAGCGCGCTGCGGCGGACAATAAACATGGGCGCCGCGAAGTGCGAGCACGCTTTTGCGATGTTATCTGTGCCGCATTGCGGAATATGACGAGGGCGCTTCAAACATTGTTTGAAGCGCTGTCGTGTCAATCCTCAGGCCACGCGGTGCATCGCGCAGATCTTGTTGCCGTCGAGATCGCGCAGATAGGCGAGGTACAGCTTGGCGCCCGAACCCTCACGGATGCCTGGCGGATTTTCGATCGGCGTGCCGCCCGCCGCGACGCCGGCCGCGTGCCATTTGTCGACCTGCTCGGGCGAGCTGCAGGCAAAGCCGATGGTGCCGCCGTTGGCGTGGGTCGCCGTCTTGCCGTCGATCGGCTTGGTGACGCCGAACACGCCGGTCTTGGTGATGTAGAAAATGCGATGGCCGTCGACCCGGGCGGGCCGGACGTCGAGCGTGCCAAGCAGGCTGTCGTAGAACGCCTTGGCCTTGTCGAGGTCGTTGGTGCCGATCATCACGTGCGAAAACATTGCGGTCCTCTCGGTTGCTTCTTGATTGTGGGCAAACGCTAACAGCAGTTGGGTCGCGACGGAAGCGGATACGTCAGCAATGCTCCCGTTTTTCCGTCCCAGCCTGCCGGCGCACGCGCCGATGTTCGTAATATCGAAAATTTGTATTGACGGAAGTAAAGGGGTGTGCTATCAATACGCTGTCTCACCCGACACGAGGGGCGTTTCGCCATCGCCGCAAACGTGGGTCGAGATGCGGTGGACGCGGACTGTGCAAAAGGCGAGTGCGCAGGAAGCGTACGGCGAAGTCGTGTGGTCTGGCCGCCCCGATGCAGGTGGCAAGCCCGTGAGAGGCGAAAGCCGATCATGGATGACGGTGACAACCAAGCATGGTCTCGCCGCGGAGAGCACGTATAAGCCGTAAACCATCGCGCAGGGGAAGCCGGGAGCCTCCGCTTCACCTGTATGCTCGTGCGCGCCACTACCTACCATTGCGCACGGGACCGCGGGTGCAAGCGTGCACCCGGCTTTCCCTGCGCCCTCCGTTCAAAGAGGGCGGCAAGTTAACGCAAGACTCGGGTGCATTTGCGCCGCGAGATTGCGGAGGTGTGTTTGTGGTTTGACCGCGCAACATACCCACCGTCGTCCTGGCGAAAGCCAGGACCCATTACCACAAATGCAAATTGTTGTGCGATGCTGGGGCCACGATCCCGTTCACAACCGATTTCTGTGGTTATGGGTCCTGGCTTTCGCCAGGACGACGGTGATGGATAAATTCCGTGCCAGGCTCAAAACGCCGTATACCCGCCGTCGATCACAAAACAATCCGCCGTATGATACGACGACGCCTTGCTCATGATGTACACGGCGATCCCGCCGAAATCGGAGGGCTCGCCGAACCGCCGCACCGGAATGCGCGGCATGACGTTGGCGACGAACTTGTCGTTGGCCATGATGCCGGCCGTCATGTCGCTCTTGATCCAGCCGGGCAGGATCGCATTGGCGGTGACACCGTGGCGCGCCAGCTCGACGCCGAGCGCGCGGCACAGCGCGTTCAGTGCGGCCTTGGTGCCGGCATAATGTTCGTTGCGCGCGGTGCCGAACAGCGAGGCGAGGCTCGACGTTGCAACCAGCCGGCCGAACTTGTCGCCGGCCTCCGCTCGCTCGGTCATGTGACGCGCCGCAGCCTGGAAGACATGGAACACGCCGTCGAGATTGGTCGCGAACATCTTGCGCCATTCCTCCTCGGTGCGGTCGATGAAGGCGCGCCGTCCGCCGCCGCCGATGCCGGCGTTGGCAAAGCAGCCGTCGACGCGGCCGAAGGTGTCGAGCGTGGCGGCCATCGCCGCCTTCACGGAGCCGGGATCGGTGACGTCGCAAACCACACTTGCCACCTTGCCGGGGCCATCAGCCATCGAGGCCGCGGCGCTCGCATTCTTGTCGGCATTGCGGCCCCAGATCGAGACATTGCATCCTGCGGAATTCAAGGCCTGCGCGATGCCGAGGCCGATACCGCCATTGCCGCCGGTGATGACGGCGACGCGGCCGGTGAGGTCGAAGATGCCACTCATTGGGGTTTCCATTTGGTTTGGCGCGCGTTAATCGTGCGCATCATGTATGGGCTAACCATGGACAAGCCCGGCGCAAAAATCAAATATGGGTCGAAGCAGCATTCGACCGATCGCGGCGACCTGCCGCCGAAAACAACCGAAGAGGAAACCATGCAGTTCAAGCACGTGACACTCGACTTCGACGGATCGGTCGCGATCCTCAAGCTCGATCATCAGGAGGTGATGAACGCGGTCTCGATCGACATGCTCGGCGGCCTCGCCGAAGCGCTGGACGAGATCGAGGACAAGCGCGAGCAGGTGCGCTGCCTCGTCCTCACCGGCGCAGGCCGTGCCTTCTGCACCGGAGCGAATCTGCAGGGCCGCAACACCAGCCAGCAGAAGCCCGGCCGCAGCAACGCGGGTGCGGCGCTGGAGACCGCGTTCCATCCGTTCCTGCGCCGGCTGCGCAACCTGCATTGCCCGATCGTCACCGCGGTGAACGGTCCGGCCGCGGGCGCCGGCATGAGCTTCGCGCTGATGGGCGACATGATCCTGTGCGCGCGTTCGTCCTATTTCCTGCAGGCGTTCCGTCGCATCGGCCTGGTGCCGGATTGCGGCTCGACCTGGCTGATGCCGCGGCTGATCGGCAAGGCGCGCTCGATCGAGCTGTCGTTGCTCGGCGAGCGGCTGCCGGCCGAGAAGGCGCTGGAGTGGGGTCTCGTCAATCGCGTCCATGACGACGGTGTGCTGATGGAGGAGGCGATGAAGCTCGCGCATGATCTGGCGAACGGCCCGACGGTGGCGCTGTCGCTGATCAGAAAGCTCTATTGGGATAGTCCGGAAAATTCCTTTGAGGAGCAGCTCAACCTCGAATTCGAGTCGCAGCGGATCGCGGGCCGCGCCGAGGACTTCAAGGAAGGCGTCACCGCGTTCCTCGAAAAGCGTCCCGCGAAGTTCAAGGGCAAATGATCGAGACCGAACTCGGACGCTGCGTCGCCGCTTTTTGTGCGGGCGCGACCGGCGTCACTGGCGCCGCAAAGCTCTCCGGCGGCGCCAGTCAGGAGACCTGGACGTTCGATATCGTGCACCCCGATGGCAACATCGGCGCGATCCTGCGCCGCGCGCCGCCGGGCTATGGTGCCGCACCCGGCCGCGCGGCAGGCCTCGATGCCGAGGCCGTGCTGATGCAGCTTGCGCATGACGCCGGCCTGCCGTCGCCGAAGGTGATGCATGTGCTGCGCCCCGAGGACGGTCTCGGCCGCGGCTTCATCATGGCGCGCGTCGAGGGCGAGACCATCGCGCGCAAGATTTTGCGCGATGAGCAGTTCGCCAGCGCGCGTCCGAACCTGGCGCGCCAGCTCGGCCGCGTCATCGCCGGCATCCACAGCCTGCCGCGGGCCAAGTTGCCGCAGCTGCGCAGCATGTCGGCGACCAAGGAGATCGCCGATCTCGAGCGCGAGTACCGCAGTTTTGACTGGCCGCGCCCGGTGTTCGAACTGGCGCTGCGCTGGCTCCGGGATCACGATCCCGGGCCATCGTCGGAGGTGACGCTGGTCCACGGCGATTTCCGCAATGGCAATCTCATCATCGGTCCCGACGGCGTCCGCGCCGTGCTCGACTGGGAGCTCGCGCATTTCGGCGACCCCATGGAGGACCTTGGGTGGATCTGCGTCAACTCCTGGCGCTTCGGCGAGATCGACAAGCCGGTCGGTGGCTTCGGCAGCCGCGAGGATCTGTTCGCAGGCTACGAGGAAGCCGGCCGCAAGGCTGATCCTGATCGTGTGATGTTCTGGGAAGTGATGGGCACGCTACGCTGGGGCGTGATGTGCTGCGGCATGATGCAGCGATTTCGACAGGGGCCGGATCATTCGATGGAGCGCGCGATGATCGGGCGGCGGTCGTCCGAGACCGAGATCGATCTGCTCCGGCTACTTGCTCCGCGCGCATGATCCCGAAAAGTGGAGGCCGGTTTTCGGAATAGATCATGCGCAGAAAAAGGAGGATGACATGCAGGACGAACCGACACCCACCGAGCTGATCAAGGCGGTCGCCGATTTCCTCCGCAACGAGATCACGCCCGCGATCAAGGGCCACAACGCGTTCAAGCTCCGCGTTGGCATCAACGCGCTCGACCTGGTGACGCGGCAGCTCGCGCTGGCGGAAGCGGGTGACACTGCCGAGGCCGCGCGGCTAAAGCAGTTGCTCGGCGCGGACGGTTCATTGATGGAGCTCAACCGCGCGCTGTCGGAGAAGATCGCGGCAGGCGAGGTCGATCTGCAGACGCCGGGCCTCGCCGACCATCTCTGGCAAACCACGATGGACAAGCTCGCCGTCGATCAGCCGAACTATGCGTCGTACAAGAGGGAGCTGGGTGCGAAATAATTATGGGTACGTTCCCCGGATGCTGCGCAGCACCGAAAGCGCGTTTACGCGCGTCTTTGACGCACTATGGTGGTGCGCTGCTGATCCGGGGTCCATCCGAAATGGGTCCCGGCTCTGCGGAGCAGCGTTTCACGCTGCACCGCGTCCGGGACACGAGACCTCCTTACCGCCCCAGCCACTTCGGCGGGCGCTTCTCCGAAAATGCCTTCGGTCCCTCGATGTAATCCTGCGAGGCCGCCATCGCCTTCACCGCCGGATATTCCCGCTGCTCGGCCAGCGCCTGCTCCAGCGAGACCTCGAGGCCCTTCTGGATCGCCTGCTTCGAGGCGCGGATCGACATCGGCGAGTTTTTGGCGATCGTCTCGGCCCAGCGCTCGGCTGCGGCCAGCGCCTCGCCCTGCGGCACCACCTCGTTGACGAAGCCGAGCTCAAGACCCTCCTTTGCGCTGACGTGGCGCGCGGTCAGGATCATGCCCATCGCGCGTTTCAGCCCGATCTGCCGCGGCAGCCGGTGCAGGCCGCCGGCGAGCGCGGCGAGGCCGACGCGCGGCTCGGGCAGAGCGAAGGTGGCGTTCTCCGCGGCGATGATCAGGTCGCAGGCGAGCGCGATCTCGAAGCCGCCGCCCATAGCGACGCCGTTAACGGCGGCGATGATCGGCTTGTCGCAGTCGAAGCGCGAGGTCAGGCCGGCGAAGCCGCTCTTGTCCCAGCCGCGTTTTCCCCCTGCGGCCTGCCACTTCAGATCATTGCCGGCGCAGAACGCCTTGTCACCGGCGCCGGTGACGATCGCCACCCACTGTTCGGGATCGGCGGCGAAGTCGTCGAACACCTTGTCGAGCTCGAAATGCGCGTCGGTATGCAGCGCGTTGTAGACCTCCGGGCGCGACAGCGTGACGATGGTGATGGGGCCCTTGCGCGTCACCTTGGAGAATTTGAGGTCCATATTCGCTCCCATCGTGTCTGCTCCCGTCGTTTTTCTGTGGCGAAGAATATGGCCGATATCCTAGCGCGTGCGCGTGCTGTCCTGCCATCCAATTCCGCAACGCGCATGCGCGCGCAAGCGTCACCGCTGCTGCTTGACTTGCGCACGCGCATCTCAGCTAAATCGATCCGAACATGCGCCACGAATAGCGCCTAAACACAAAACAGAAATCAACGTTCTTTCGGGGAGAGACTGCCTTGGATTTCAATCTGCCGGCCGACCTAGTCGCCTATCTCGCCGAGCTCGACGCCTTCATCGCCCGCGAGATCAAGCCGCTCGAGGAGCGCGACGACAACATCCGCTTCTTCGACCATCGCCGCGAATGGGCGCGCACCGATTTCGAGAATGGCGGTCTGCCGCGGCACGAATGGGAGGCACTGCTGCGCAAGGCCAAGAATCTGGCCGACGCCGCCGGCCATCTCCGCTTCGCAATCCCGAAGCGCTATGGCGGTAAGGACGGCTCCAACCTCTGGATGGCTGTGATCCGCGAGCATTTTGCCGCGAAGGGACTCGGCCTGCACAACGATCTGCAGAACGAGCATTCGATCGTCGGCAATCTGCCGCTCGTCACCATGCTCGACCGCTACGGAACCGACGAGCAGAAGGCGATGATCGACGGGTCGATCACCGGCAAGTACCGCATCACCTTTGGCCTGACCGAGCCCGAGCACGGTTCGGACGCGACGCATATGGAGACCAAGGCCGCGCCGGCCACCCGCGACAACGTCAAGGGCTGGATCATCAACGGCGAGAAGATGTGGACCACCGGCATGCATGTCGCCACGCATTGCGCGCTGTTCGCGCGGACCAGCGGCAATGACGGCGATGCGCGCGGCATCACCTGCTTCCTGGTGCCGGCGAAGTCGCCGGGCGTGAAGGTCGAGCAGTATATGTGGACCTTCAACATGCCGACCGACCATCCGCGCGTGTCGTTCACGGATGTGTTCGTGCCTGACGATGCGCAGTTCGGCGAGGTCGGGCGGGGGCTATCGCTCGCGCAGTGCTTCGTCCATGAGAACCGCATCCGGCAAGCGGCGAGCTCGCTGGGCGCCGCGGTCTACTGCATCAATGAAAGCGTCAAATACGCGCGCGAGCGAAAGCCGTTCGGCAAGGCGCTGGCGGAGAACCAGGCGATCCAGTGGCCGCTGGTGGAACTTGCGACGCAAGCCGAGATGCTGCGACTCTTGATCCGCAAGACCGCCTGGGAGATGGACCAACTGACGCAGGCGCAGGTCGAGCATACGCTGTCCGACCGGGTGTCGATGTGTAATTATTGGGCGAACCGGCTGTGCTGCGAGGCCGCCGACCGCGCCATGCAGGTGCATGGCGGCATGGGCTATTCGCGCCACAAGCCGTTCGAGCACATCTACCGCCACCACCGCCGCTACCGCATTACCGAAGGCAGCGAGGAGATCCAGAAGCGCAAGGTGGCGGGATTCCTGTTCGGCTATATGGGGGCGGGGAAACACTAGCGGATGATCCGGACCCGAAGGGCCGCGTTAGCGCAAAGTGTGCAGCGGTTTTCCGATCAGATCATGCGCAAACAAAGAGTCTGACGATGGAGAGCGGCATGGAAGGCGGCTGTACCTGCGGGCATGTCCGCTATCGCCTGACCGGCAAGCCGATGATCGTCCATGCCTGCCACTGCAGCTGGTGCCAGCGCGAGACCGGCACCGTGCATGCGCTGAACGCGCTCTACGAGGCCGACCGCGTCGTGCACATCGCAGCCGAGCCGGAGATCGTGGACACGCCGTCCGCCAGCGGCCGCGGCCAGAAGATCGCGCGCTGCCCGGTCTGCAAGGTCGCCGTCTGGAGCAACTATCCCGGCGCCGGCCCCGCCGTGCGCTTCGTCCGCGTCGGCACCATGGACGATCCGCATCAATATCCGCCCGACGTGCACATCTTCACATCGAGCAAGCAGCCTTGGGTAACGTTGCCGCCGGGCGCGAAGGCGTATGCGGAGTTCTATGAACTCGACGAAGTCTGGTCCGACGACGCCAAGGAGCGCCGCCGGATCATGCGGGAGAAGGCGGGGAAGGCTTGAGCACTTCAATTCTCAACATCGTCATTGCCTGCAACAAACGCAAAGCGTTTGTGCAAGGGAGCGAAGCGACGAAGCAATCCATGTTTCAAGCTGAGAGATGGATTGCTTCGCTTCGCTCGCAATGACGGGGGAGGGCTTAATTCACCTGTCGATCTTTCCCCGCCCAATACGGATCACGCAAAGTCCGCCGCAAGATCTTGCCCGACGGATTGCGCGGCAGCGCGGGAATAAAGTCGACCGACTTCGGTGTCTTGAAGCCCGCGATGCGTTCGCGCGCGAAGTTGATGATGTCGGTCGCATCAGCGCTCTTGCCCGGCTTCATCACCACCACCGCCTTCACCGCCTCGCCCCATTTGTCGTCGGGGATGCCGATCACGGCGGCTTCGGCAACATCAGGATGATCACAGATCGCGCTCTCCACTTCGGCGGGATAGATGTTCTCGCCGCCGGAGATGATCATGTCCTTGATGCGATCGTGGATGTAGAGGTAGCCGTCCTTGTCCATGTAGCCGGCGTCGCCCGTGCGCAGCCAGCCGTCACTGTCGATCGTCCGCGCCGTCGCCTCCGGCAGATTCCAGTAGCCCGCCATGTTGGAGCCCGAGCGCGTCGCGATCTCGCCGACCTCGCCGGGCGGCAGTCGCTTGCCGTCGTGGTCGAGGATCGCAAGCTCGATGCCCGGCAGCGCCTTGCCGGCCGAGCGCATGCGGTCGAGGCCCTCGACGTGGTCCTCGGGCGGCAGCGCGACGATCGTGCCCGTCGTCTCGGTCATGCCGTACATTTGCACGAAGCCGCATTTGAAGACCTCGATGCACTCCTTCAGGAGCGCCGCCGGGATTGGGGAAGCGCCGTACAGCATGTATTTCAGGCGGGAGAAGTCGACCTGCCGGGCGCGCGGCTGCCGTACCACGAACTGCATCGCGGCTGGCACAATGAACAGCTTGGTGATGCCGGACTGCTCGAAGAAATCGAGCACCCTGGTCGGATCGAATTCGCGCGCGATCACGCCGCGGGCGCCGTGATAGAGGCCCATCACGCCCCAGCCGGAGCCGCCGATATGAAAGATCGGCATCGCCACCAGCGAGACGTCGTCGGTGGTCCAGCGGTTCCATTCCGGTTTCTCGGCCTCGTTGCCGGTCTGCACCAGGTTGAGGAAGTTGGCGTGCGACAGCATCGCGCCCTTGGGCTTGCCTGTGGTGCCGGACGTGTAGAGCTGGATCGCGATGTCCTTCGGTGCGATCGGCACGTTCGGATCGTCGCCGCTCTGCGCGTCGCGCCAGGCCACGAAGTCCGGCCATTCAGGCGCGCCGCCCTCGGTCGTGATGATCGTGCGCACGCTCGGCAGCTTGTCGCGGATATTTTTGGCCTGCGTAACGAACTCAGGCCCGACGAACAGCACCGGCGCCTTGCAGTCCTCGACGATGAAGGCGACCTCGGGTCCGGCCAGTCGCCAGTTCACCGGCGCCATCACCGCGCCGGCCTTCATCGCGCCCATCAGCAGCTCGAAATAGAAATCGCTGTTCTTGCCGAGATAGGCGATGCGCTCGCCATGCTTCACGCCCATCGCGATCAGCGCACGTGCGACCTTGTTGGTCTTGACGTCGAACTCGGCGAAGCTGGTGTGACGGCCCTCGAATTCATAGGCAATCGCATTGCCGCGATGTTTGGCGCGATCGCGCACCATGTCGGCAAGGTTGCTCAGCGGCGCTGCTGTGGACATGTCTCTCCCGTGGCGTTTTGTTTTTATGGCGCCGAGTGTGACGGGATCGGGCGGCAAAGACAATATGGGGAGGGAGCTATACGGTTTCGTGTCCCGGACGCGCTGCAGCGCTCTTGCGCTGCTGCGCAGAGCCGGGACCCAGCGGTGATGCGGCGAGATGGGCCCCGGCTCAGCAGCGCACCACGCCGCAAGCGCGGCGCGCTGCGCTGCGTCCGGGGCAAGAGGTCACCCCCGCGACGCGCGGTCCTTCTCGTTCTGCGCCTTGATGGAGTCGCGGGCCTTGGTCCAGTCCTCGTCGCTCCAGTCGCGCAGCTGATAGAAATTGCCGCCCATCGCCAGCGCCTGGGCGCCGTCCATCGCGATGGTCTCGCCGTTGATCCAGTCGCAGCCGCCGGAGATCAGGAACACCGCGAGGTTCTGCAGCTCCTCCATGGAGCCGACGCGGCCCATCGGGTTCATCGCTTTCGTGCGCGCGCCGGCCTCGTCACCGGGCTTGATCCGCTTGCTCATGCCCTCGGTCGGGATTTCGCCGGGCGCGATGGTATTGAGGCGGATGCCGTGACGGCCCCATTCGACCGCGAGCGACATCGTCATGGCATGGATCGCCGACTTGCTCATCGCCGACGGCACCACATAGGGCGAGCCGTTGCGCACCCAGGTCACGGTGATCGACACCACGTTGCCGCGATGGCCGCCCGCGATCCAGCGCCGGCCGACCGCATGCGTGACATAGAAGGTGCCGTGCATCACGATATTCGCCACGGCGTCAAAACCTCGCGCGGAAAGCTCCTCGGAGCGCGAGATGAAATTGCCGGCGGCGTTGTTGATCAGATCGGTCAGCGGGCCGTCGCTCCAGATCTGCTCGATCATCTCGTCGACGGCCATCGCGTTGCGGATGTCGACGCCATGGCTGACGACGCGGCCGCCGAACTCGTCCATCAATTCGGTCGCGGTCTCGTCGCAGACGATTTTCCGCCTGCCGCAAATATGCACCTCGGCGCCAAGCTGCAGGAAACGGGCGGCCATGGATTTGCCGAGGCCGGTGCCGCCTCCGGTCACGAGAATGCGTCGCCCTGCGAGAAGCTGATCGCTGAACATGGTTTCCATCCCGGGATTGAGTTAATTGGTCGATTGACTAAAACCGAATGAAGGCCTTTCTGTAAAGCGCCAACTCAAGGAATAAGCGGAGGACACCATGGAAGATCGCGTTTCGATATCGATTGCGGACGGGATCGCCGATGTCCGCCTGGTGCGGGCGGACAAGATGAACGCGCTCGACGCCGCGATGTTTTCGGCCCTGGTTGCCGCAACCGACCGTCTCGCCAAGGAAAAATCCGTGCGCGTAGTGGTGCTGTCGGGCGAGGGCAGGGCGTTCTGCGCCGGTCTCGATATGGGACGCTTCGCCGCCATGAAGGAGAAAGGCGGTAATGGAGTGCCGGGCGGCGAGAACCGTGATCTGACGGCGCGCACGCATGGTCAGGCGAACGCTGCGCAGCAGGCGGTGTGGGGCTGGCGCCAGCTTCCCGTACCCGTGATTGCCGCGGTTCATGGCGTTGCCTTCGGCGGCGGCTTCCAGCTCGCGCTCGGCGCCGACATGCGTTTCGTCGCGCCGGATACGCGGATGTCGATCATGGAGATCAAATGGGGCCTGGTGCCCGACATGGCGGGCACGCCGATCCTGGCGAGCCTGGTGCGTGACGACATCCTGCGCGAGCTCACCTACACCGGCCGCATTTTCTCGGCGCAGGAAGCCCAGAGCTACGGCCTCGCCACCCGGATCTGCGACGATCCGCGCGCAGCCGCGTTCGAGGTGGCGCGCGAAATCGCGGGCAAGAGCCCGGATGCGATCCGCGCCGCCAAGCGCATGCTGAACAATCTCTCCGTCGATCCCGGCCCGGCGCTGCTCGCGGAGTCCGTCGAGCAGCAGAAGCTGATCGGCAGCCCGAACCAGACCGAGGCCGTCCGCGCCAACATGGAGAAGCGCGCGCCGCGATTTGCAGAGGGATGAGCGAACTTCCGCCCTCATCCCGAGGAGCCGCGCAAGCGGCGTCTCAAGGGATGGGCCGCGGGCCTCATGGTTCGAGACGCGCGAAACCGCGCTCCTCACCATGAGGGATAAGGACCACCAATAACAAAGAAGAACAAATGAGCGAAACGTCCCAACTGTTCTGCGGCATCGTCAGCGGCGCGCGGCGGCGCGATCATGCCGCGGTCACGGAGCGTGCCGACCGCATCGCCGGCGGATTGCACAAGCTCGGCGTCAAGCCGGGCGACAGCGTCTGCATGCTGATGCGCAACGACATCGCCTTCATCGAGGCCGCCTATGCCGCGATGCGGTTGGGTGCTTATGGTGTGCCGGTCAACTGGCACTTCAAGCCGGAGGAGATCAACTACGTGCTGACCGACTCCGGCAGCCGCGTCCTGATCGGTCATGCCGACATGCTGCATCCGCTGCGTGATGCCATTCCGGCCGGTGTCACCGTGCTCAGCGTGCCGACGCCGCCGGAAATCCTTGCGAACTACAAGATCAATCCGGATCATCTGGCGACGCCGGACTTCGCGATCGATTTCGAAAGCTGGCTCGCGCAGCATCCGCGCTACGACGGCCCCGTGGTGCCGCAGCCGCAGAACATGATCTACACGTCGGGCACCACGGGCCATCCCAAGGGCGTCCGCCGCTCCGCGCCGACGCCGGCACAGACCGCCAATGCCGAGGCGATGCGCGCGATGATTTATGGCTTGAAGCCCGGCGCGCGCGCAATCCTGCCGGGACCGCTCTATCACTCCGCACCGAACTCCTTCGGCCTGCGTTCGGGCAAGCTCGGCGGCGTGCTGGTGCTGATGCCGCGCTTCGATGCCGAGGAGTTTCTGGCGCTGATCGAACGCGAGAAGATCGACACCATCTTCATGGTGCCGACCATGTTCATCCGCCTGATGAAGCTGCCGGAGGACGTTCGCAAGAAATACGACATGTCCTCGTTGCGCCACATCATCCACGCCGCGGCGCCATGCCCGGCCGACGTCAAGCGCGCGATGATCGACTGGTGGGGGCCGGTGATCTACGAATTCTATGGCTCGACCGAGTCCGGCGCGGTGACGTTTGCGACGTCGGAGGATGCGCTGAAGAAGCCCGGGACCGTCGGCAAGATCTCTCCCGGCGCCGAACTGCGCTTCATCGGCGATGACGGCCGCGAGGTGCCGCAGGGCGAGATCGGCGAAATCTATTCGCGGATCGCTGATAATCCTGATTTCACCTATCACAACAAGCCGGAGAAGCGCGCCGAGATCGACCGTCAGGGGTTCATCACGTCAGGCGACGTCGGCTACATCGATGCCGACGGCTACGTCTTCATCTGCGACCGCAAGCGCGACATGGTGATCTCCGGCGGCGTCAACATCTATCCGGCCGAGATTGAGGCGGTGCTGCACGCCATTTCCGGCGTGCATGACTGCGCGGTGTTCGGCATCCCCGACGCAGAGTTCGGCGAGGCGCTGATGGCGGTGGTCGAGCCGCAGCCCGGCGTCACCCTCGATCTGGCCGGCATCCGGGCCCAGCTGAAGGGCTCGCTGGCCGATTACAAGGTGCCCAAGCAGATCGAGATCCAGACCAATCTGCCGCGCGAGGATTCCGGCAAGATCTTCAAGCGCCGGCTGCGCGACCCCTATTGGGAGCGGGCGGGGCGGCGGATTTAGGCCTCGCTGGCGGGGCAAGTGTGCAGCGCTTCCAAGTTCATCTTGCGCTGCGGCAAAAAAATTGCACACTGCGGGAAATGCCGGGCAAAGCTTCTGGAGTAGCCAAGCCATGTCTTCCCAGATGTTGTCTCCCCAGACCATGCCGTCCGAGACCGAGGTCCGTGCCAGACGCGCCGAGGAGGCGCAAGCGCTGGAGGAGGACGCGCGGCTCCGCAATGACATCCGCCTGCTCGGCCGCATCCTCGGCGACACCGTCCGCGACCAGGAGGGGGCCGACGTGTTCGACCTGGTCGAACGCATCCGCCAGACCTCGGTCCGGTTCCACCGCGACGAGGACCGGCTGGCGCGGCAGGAGCTGGAAGCCATCCTCGACGGCATGTCGATCGCCGAGACGGTGCGGATCGTCCGCGCCTTCAGCTATTTCTCCCACCTCGCCAACATCGCCGAGGACCAGAACAACATCCGCCAGATGCGCAGCCGCGGTCCCGGCGGCGCGCCGCGCGCCTCGACGCTGGAGCAGACGCTGGGCCATGCCCGGCAGGCCGGCATCAGCCCGGCCGATCTGCGGACCTTCTTCAAGAGCGCCCAGGTCAGTCCCGTCCTGACCGCGCATCCGACCGAGGTCCGCCGCAAGAGCACGATGGACCGCGAGATGGAGATCGCAGCCCTGCTCGACCGCCGCGAGCGGGTGCAACTGACCGCCGACGAGGCCGAGGCCAGCGACGAGCAGCTCCGCCGCGCGGTGGTGACGCTGTGGCAGACCAACCTGTTGCGCCGGACCAAGCTCACCGTGCTCGACGAGGTCGCCAACGGCCTGTCGTTCTACGACTACACCTTCCTGCGCGAGGTGCCGCGGCTGCATTGCGCGCTGGAGGACCGTCTCAACAAGGAGGGCGGCGAGGCGGGCGCGCTCGCCTCCTTCCTGACCATGGGCAGCTGGATCGGCGGCGACCGTGACGGCAATCCGTTCGTCACCGCCGACGTGATGCGCGGCACCTTGCGGCTGCAGTCGAGCCGGGTGCTGAGCTACTATCTCGAAGAGCTGCATCTGCTCGGCGCTGAGCTGTCGCTCGCCGCCCACCTCGCTGACGTCTCCGAGGAATTGCGCACACTGGCCGAGCGTTCGCCCGACACCTCGCCCCATCGGAGCGGCGAGCCGTATCGTCTCGCGGTGTCGGGCATCTATGCGCGGCTAACCGCGACGGCCGCAAAGCTCAATGTCGAGACCACGCGGCCGCCGGTCGGCAAGGCCGAGCCCTATACGACCGTGAGCGAATTCAAGGCCGATCTCGACGTGCTCGATCGTTCGCTGATATCAAACAACTCCGGCGTGATCGCGCGCGGCCGGCTGCGGCACTTGCGCCGCGCGGTGGATTGCTTCGGTTTCCATCTGGCCCGGCTCGACATCCGCCAGAACTCCGCGGTGCACGAGCGCACCGTTGCCGAGCTGTTCGACGCCACCAATCCCGGCATGTCCTACATGGCGCTCTCTGAGGATGCGCGCGTCAACCTGCTGATGTCGGAGCTGCGCAGCGCCCGGCCGCTGTCCTCGCCCTTCATCAAATACACCGAGGAGACGCAGGGCGAGCTCGCGCTGTTCCGCGCCGCGGCTGAGGCCCACGCCAAGTTCGGGCCCGACGTGATCTGCCAATGCATCATCTCGATGTGCAAGGGCATGTCCGACATGCTCGAGGTCGCGGTGCTCCTGAAGGAGGTCGGGCTGATCAACCCGTCCGGCCGCAGCGCGGTCAACATCGTGCCGCTGTTCGAGACCATCGAGGATCTGCAGGCTTCCAGCGCCATCATGGACCGCATGCTGTCGCTGCACGACTATCGCAAGCTGGTCGACAGTCTCGGCAGCGTGCAGGAGGTGATGCTCGGCTATTCCGACAGCAACAAGGATGGTGGCTTCGTCACCTCGGGCTGGGAGCTCTACAAGGCCGAGATCGGCCTCGTCGAAGTGTTCGAGCGCCACCACGTGCGGCTGCGCCTGTTCCACGGCCGCGGCGGCTCGGTCGGCCGCGGCGGCGGG
The DNA here is from genome assembly GCF_018130695.1 of Bradyrhizobium jicamae. GTDB lineage: Bacteria > Pseudomonadota > Alphaproteobacteria > Rhizobiales > Xanthobacteraceae > Bradyrhizobium > Bradyrhizobium jicamae_B. The sequence goes on from NZ_JAFCJX010000029.1 coordinate 23,046, forward strand.
CCGAGCTATGATGCGATCATCGCGCAGCCCGGCGGCGCGGTGAACGGCCAGATCCGCATCACCGAGCAGGGCGAGATCATTTCGTCAAAATATTCCAACGCGGAGGTCGGCCGCAGCAATCTGGAGATCCTGGCGGCCGCGACGCTGGAGACCAGCCTGCTGCAGCCGCGGCAGAGCGCGCCCCGCCCGGAATATCTCAAGGCGATGGAGGAGATCTCCGCGCTCGCCTTCAAGGCCTACCGCGGGCTGGTCTACGAGACCGAGGGCTTTGCCGATTACTTCTGGGGCTCGACCGTCATCAACGAGATCGCGACCTTGAACATCGGCAGCCGTCCGGCTTCGCGCAAGAAGACCCGCGAGATCGAGGATCTGCGCGCGATCCCCTGGGTATTCTCCTGGGCGCAGTGCCGCCTGATGCTGCCGGGCTGGTACGGTTTTGGCGCGGCGGTCGAGACCTGGATATCAGAGCATCCGGAGCAGGGCATGCCGTTCCTGCAGGAACTCTACAAGGAGTGGCCGTTCTTCCGCACACTGCTGTCGAACATGGACATGGTGCTGGCCAAGAGCTCGATCGCGATCGCCTCGCGCTACGCGGATCTCGTGCCCGACGTGGACTTGCGCGAGAAGATTTTTGGCCGCATCCGCCGCGAATGGCACCTGTCGATCGAGACGCTGCTCGACATCATGGGCACTGATCGGTTGCTGCAAGGCAACCCGCTGCTGGAACGTTCGATCCGCAACCGCTTCCCCTATCTCGATCCGCTCAACCACGTGCAGGTCGAACTGCTCAAGGAGCACCGCGCGCAGAACCCGGACGAGCAGGTGCTGCGCGGGATCCAGATCACGATCAACGGCATTTCGGCGGGCTTGCGGAATAGCGGGTGATGATTGGTGAATAGCGAATGGCGAGTAGCGAATAGATCCTATTCGCCATTCGCCACTCACTACTCGCTGACTTCAACAATTGTGTGCGCCCTTGGTCTCCACATAGACCGCATACAGTGACTGGCTCGCGGTCATGAACAGGCGGTTGCGCTTCTTGCCGCCGAAGGTGAGGTTGGCGCAGGTCTCCGGCAGCAGGATCTGCCCGATCCGCGCGCCATCCTGCGCGAAGATCTGCACGCCGTCATAGCCTGGCCCGACCCAGCCGGCGCCGACCCAGATATTGCCGTCGACGTCGACACGCAGGCCGTCGGGGAAGCCCGACTTGCCGTTCAGGGTCATGTCGATCAGCGTGCGCGGGTTGGAGAGCTTGTCGCCGTTGAGGTCGTACTGCCAAACGATGTTCTTGGCGTTCGGATAGTGGGTAATGCCGGTGTCGCAGACATAGACCTTCTTGTAGTCGTGGCTGAAGGCGATGCCGTTCGGCTTGAACGGTTCGTCGGCGACCTTCGTCACCTGTCCTGACTGCGCATCGAGTCGGTAGACCGCTTCCTTCTGATACGGCTGCAGCGAACCGGTGTTGGCGAGCTGGCCCTCATAGATCGAGATCGCGCCGTAGCCGGGATCGGTGAACCAGATCGACTTGTCGTTGGGATGCACGACCATGTCGTTCGGCCCGTTCAACGGCTTGCCGCCGGCCTGCTCCGCCAACGTTTTGACGCTGCCATCGTGCTCGTAGCGCACCAGCCGGGTGCGCTCGGCGGTGATCTGTCGGCCTTCGAAATCGAAGGTCGAGCCGTTGGCCTCGTTCGACGGTTTGTGGAACTGCTCGGAGATGTGGCCGTCATCGTCGAGATAGCGCAACTGCCGGTTGGCGGGGATATCGCTCCACACGAGATATTGCCCCTGCGCGTTCCACGCGGGTCCTTCGGCCCAAAGGCAGCCGGTGTAGAGGCGCTTGATCGCGGTGTTGCCGACCTTGGCCTTGAAGCGCTTCTCGTCGAGCACGAGGATGTCGGGGTCGGGATAGCGCTGCGGTTCCGCATTCGGACCGAAGTCGCGCGCGGCCGCGTCCGATGCAGCCATCGCAGTTGCAGCAAGCGCGGTTGCGCCGCGCAAGAGAGTGCGACGGTCGAACGCCTTCGCGCCGTCGTTGGGATGGTTCCGATTGTTGTCTGGATTTGTCATGAGGTCCTCCCGATTTTCTTGTTATGGGGGAGGCGGTTCATGCGCCCGCATTCAGGCATAAAGCGGGCAAGTTCCGATGGAACAACTGAAGAGTGCGTCGTCCCGGAAATATTGCCGGGACGACTTTTCATGAAACTGTCAGATCGGATCCCAGGTGAAAACGTCCGCCGAGCGATCAAGGGGAGAGAACGATCCCTTCAGCGCCGGCATGCCGTGCTCGGCAATGGTCTGCGGCGTCCAGCCTTCGCCGCGGTGGACCGAGCGCACCGGGCGATGCTGGCCGAACAGGAAGATCTCGTTCATGCGCACACCGAAGATCTGGCCGGTGACGTCCTTGGCGGCATCGCTCAGCAGATAGCCGCAGACCGGCGCGATCTTCTCGGGACCCATTTGCTTGATCTTCTCGACGCGGGCTTTCTCGGCGTCGGTGCCGGTCGGGATGGTGCCGATCATGCGGGTCCAGGCGAACGGCGAGACGCAGTTGGAGCGCACGTTGAAGCGGCCCATGTCGAGCGCGATCGACTTCGACAGGCCGACGATGCCGAGCTTTGCCGCAGCATAATTGGCCTGGCCGTAATTGCCGATCAGCCCCGAGGTCGAGGTGAAGTGCACGAAGGAGCCCGACTCCTGCTCGCGGTAGATGCGCGCCGCAGCGTGGCTGACATAGAACGAGCCCATCAGATGCACCTTGATGACGGCCTCGAAGGCTTCCACGCTCATCTTGTGGAAGATCATGTCGCGCAAAATGCCTGCGTTGTTCACGACGCCGTCGAGCCGGCCGAAATGATCGGTCGCGGTCTTGACGATCTTGCTGGCGGGGATGGCTTCCGCCACCGACTCGAAATTCGCAACCGCTGTGCCGCCGCGCTTCTTGATCTCCTCGACGACCTCCTCGGCGGGGGTCGCGCTCGATCCGGCACCGTCGGCGGCACCACCGGGATCGTTGACCACGACTTTCGCACCCTCGGCTGCGCAGAGCAGCGCGATCTCGCGCCCAATGCCGCGGCCCGCGCCGGTGACGATGACGACTTTATCCTGCAGTGATTTTGCCATGTGGATTACCTTTCGTTCGTAAAGATGATCGTGCCTGACGCTGCGAACATGCCGCCGACGCCGTGACAGACCGAAATCTTCGCATTCGGCACCTGCGCCGGCGCGATGCCGCGCATCTGGCGCACGCTCTCCTGCAGCGCGTACATGCCGTACATGCCGGAGTGCATGTAGCTCAAGCCGCCGCCGTTGGTGTTGAGCGGCAGCTTGCCGCCCGGCCGCGTGTGACCGTCGGCGATGAACTTGCCGGTCTCCTCATAGGGCATGAAGCCGAGATCGCCGAGGCCGTAGAGCGGCAGATGCGCGAAGGCGTCGTAGATCATGAGATGGTCGACATCCCCGTGGGTGATGCCGGCCTCCTTGAACGCCAACGGCCCCGCCACCTTGAACGCGCGCGATGAGTCGAACGTCTTCATCTGGCTGACCATCGGCGTTTCCACGCTCTCACCGGTGCCGAGGATGTAGACCGGCTTGCGCGGAAAATCCCTGGCGCGGTCGGCCGAGGTCAGGATCAGCGCACCGCCGCCGTCGGTGACGAGGCAGCATTGCAGCAGGCGGAACGGATAGGCGATCATCCGCGAGTTCAGCACGTCAGCGACCGTGATCGGGTCCTTCATCGTGGCGCGTGGATTCTTCGCCGCCCATTCGCGCTGCATCACCGCGACCATCGCAAGCTGCTCATGCGTGATGCCGTGGGTCTTCATGAAGCGCAGCACGGGAATCGGGAACATGCTGGGCGGGCCGTAGACGCCGAACGGCGCCTCGAACTGGCCGTTGAGGCTGTCGGGCGCCGTGGAGCGCGGCAGCTTGCCGATCATCGACTTGCCGCTCTCGGCATGGGTGATCAGCACGGTCTTGCACAGACCCGCCTCGATCGCGGCCGCAGCGTGGCGGACATGCAGCATGAAGGAGCAACCGCCGACCGAGGTGCCGTCGACCCAGGTCGGCGTGATGCCGAGATAATGTGCCATCTGCTGCGGCGTCTCGACCGCGGTGGCAAAGCCGTCGATGTCAGACAGTTTCAATCCGGCATCGGCGATCGCATTCAGCGCCGCATCCGCATGCAGCTGGATCTGCGACATGTTCGGGATGACACCGAGCTCGGTGGTCTCTGCCGCGCCAACGACGGCAACCTGGTTCCTGCGCATGATCTTACCCCTTCGCCGGACGGAACAAGGGAAGGGTGATCTTGTCGTCGAGTTTCTCGAAGGCGACCTCGAGCTTCATGTCGAGTTCGAGCGCCTCCGGCGTCTGCGGGCAATCGATGATGTTGCTCATCATGCGCGGGCCTTCGTCGAGCTCGACCACGGCAATCGCGTAAGGCGGCGTGAAGCCGGGGGCGGCGGGGCGATGGTTGATGACGTAGCTGTAGAGCGTGGCCTTGCCGCTCGCCTTGAACACAGAGACCTTGCGCGAGGCGCAGGACGGGCAGAACGGACGCGGCGGGAAGTAGACATTGGCACAGGCATCGCAGCGCTGCAGGCGCAGTTCGCCCGCCTTCGTGCCGTCCCAGAAATGCTGGGTTTCCGGCGTCGGTTTCGGTTTGGCGCGCGCTGGCTCGGCCATGTCGGCAAGTCCTCCCAGAAATCTTTACGAACAGGTCTGTTTTGCAATCTTGATGCGACAATTGACCATTCCCCGTCAACGGTCCACCGGCGCCGCCGCATGGCGCCATGTGCGCGCGCGAGGGCGGCTTGTATGCCATCGATTTCCCGCGCTAGGGTATTTGCCACCACAGGGAATGTGAGCGACGTGCGAACCATCAGAATAGGATCCGGCGCCGGCTATTCGGGCGATCGCGTCGAGCCCGCGGTCGAGCTCGCCGAGAAGGGCGCGATCGACTATCTCGTGTTCGAATGCCTCGGCGAGCGCACGGTGGCGCTGGCGCAGCAGGCGCGGATGAAAAATCCGGACAGCGGCTATGATCCGCTGCTGGAGGAGCGCATGCGCGCGGTGCTGCCGCTCTGTGCCGCCAGGGGCATCAAGATCGTCACCAATATGGGCGCGGCCAATCCGGAAGCCGCGGCGCGCAAGACCGCCGAGATCGCCAAATCGCTCGGGGTCGCTTCGTTGAAGATCGCGGCCGTGGTCGGCGACGATGTGCTCGACGCCTGCAAGGCTGGCGATTTCCCCATCATGGAATTCGAAGGCAGTATCAAGCAGCTCGGTAACCGGTTGTTGTCGGCCAATGCCTATCTCGGCGCCGAGCCGATGGCGGAGGCGCTGAGCACCGGCGCCGATGTCGTGATCACCGGCCGCGCCTCGGACCCCGCGCTGTTCCTCGCCCCGATGATCCATGCCTTCGGCTGGAAGATGGATGACTGGAATCTGCTGGGGCAGGGAACCGTCGCCGGGCATCTCCTGGAATGCGCCGGCCAGATCACCGGCGGCTATTTCGCCGATCCCGGCTACAAGGATGTCGCCGATCTCGCACGGCTCGGCTTTCCAATCGGCGAGGTCGGTGAGGACGGCTCGCTGGTCGTGACCAAGGTTGCGGGCAGCGGCGGCGCGGTGACGGCGCAGACCTGCAAGGAGCAGTTGCTCTACGAGGTGCACGATCCGACAAAATACTTTCAGCCCGATGTGGTCGCGGATTTCTCCGCCGTGACGATCGAGGAGATCGGTCCCGATCGCGTGCGCGTCAGCGGCGGGCGTGGCACGAAGCGGACCGACACGCTGAAAGTCTCGGTCGGCTACGTCGATAGCTATATCGGCGAAGGCCAGATTTCCTATGCCGGCCCCGGTGCCCGCGCCCGCGGACAATTGGCGCTGGATATCGTCCGTGAACGCTTGAAGCTGACCGGCGTCGCTGCGAGCGAGCTGCGCTTCGAGCTCGTCGGTGTCAACTCGCTGCACGGCGCGGAGGTCTCAGCCCACGCTGCCGATCCCTATGAGGTGCGCGTGCGTGTCGCCGGCCGCACCGAGACGCTGCGCGAAGCTATCCGGATCGGCAACGAGGTCGAGACGCTCTACACCAACGGCCCGGCCGCGGGCGGCGGCGCCTGGAAATCGGCGCGCGACGTTGTGGCCGTCGCCTCCGTGCTTCTGCCGCGCGAGCTCGCCAAGCCGCACATCCGTTTCGTGGAGGCGTGAGGTGAAGCTGCGCGCCATCGCCCATTCCCGCACCGGCGACAAGGGCAACACGTCAAACATCTCCGTCATCGCCTATGATTCGAGGCACTATCCGCTGCTGCGCGCGCAAATCACCAGCGAGCGCGTGAAAGCGCATTTCGCCGGAATTGTCGAAGGCGACGTGGTTCGCTATGAGCTACCTGGCATCGCGGCGCTGAATTTCGTGATGACCGGGGCGCTCGGCGGCGGCGTGACGCGCTCGCTGGCGCTCGATGCACACGGCAAGTCGCTGAGCTCGGCGCTGCTCGATCTCGACATCGAGCTCACGCCGGACGACAAATCAATCAAGCCATGAAGTGAAGTCCATGCCTGATAATCCAACTCTCGCTGCTCTCGCCACCGATCTCGCCAGCGGCGCAACCTCTGCTCGCAAGCTGGTCGAGCAGTGCCTTGCCAAAATCGCAGATCCCGCGGGCGAGGGGCAGCGCACCTTCATCCATGTCGACAAGGATGCCGCGCTCGCGGCCGCCGATGCGATGGACAGGCTGCGCAAGGCAAACGCGGCGCCGTCGCCCTATGCCGGCATCCCCGTGTCGATCAAGGATCTCTTCGACATCAAGGGTCAGGTGTCGCGCGCCGGCTCGCGCGCGCTGGACGATTCTGCAGCCGCAGAGGCCGATGCGCCTGTCGTGGCGCGGCTGAAGCGCGCCGGCTTCATCGTGATCGGCCGCACCAACATGACCGAGTTCGCCTATTCCGGCATCGGCATCAATCCGCATTACGGCACGCCGAAGAGCGCCTGGAACCGCAGCGTCGGCCACGTGCCCGGCGGCTCGTCGTCCGGCGCTGCCGTGTCGATCGCCGATGGCATGGCCTTCGGTGCGCTCGGCACCGACACCGGCGGCTCCTGCCGGATTCCTGCCGCGTTCAACGGCATCGTCGGCTACAAGCCGACGCAGCGTCGCATCCCGCTCGACGGCGGCGTGCCGCTGTCGTTCACGCTCGACAGCTATGGCCCGCTCGCCAATTCGGTCGCGTGCTGCGCTGTGCTCGATGCGGTGCTCGCGGACGAGCCGATCAGGCCTCTGACGCCGCGCCCGGTGAAGGGCATGCGGCTCGCCGTGCCGACCACCATTGCGCTGGACGATCTCGACGATGCCGTCGCAAAAACCTTCGAGCGCGCGCTCACGGCACTGTCGCGCGCCGGTGCGGCGATCGAACGGATCGAGGTCCCTGAATTTCTCGACATCGGCGTGATGAACGCCAAGGGCGGCTTCGCGGCTGCCGAGAGTTACGCCTGGCATCGTTTCCTGCTCGCCAGCAAAGGCGACGTCTACGATCCCCGCGTCTCCGTCCGCATCCAGCGCGGCGAGCGCTTTTTGGCGGCCGATTACATCGATCTATTCAATGCGCGCCGCTCCTTCATCGCGCGCACCGAACAGCGCATCTCGCTCTTTGACGCGCTGGTGATGCCGACCACGGCCAACACGCCGCCGACGATCGCGTCGCTCGCCGACGACAAGGCGTTTGCCGTTGAGAACCTGCGCGCGCTGCGCAACCCGACGCTGATCAACGTGCTCGACGGCTGCGCGATCTCGCTGCCGGCGCATCGCGAGGGCGAAGTGCCCGTTGGCCTGATGCTGGCCGCTGCAGGCGGCTCGGACCGCCGCATCTTCGATCTGGCCGCCGGAATGGAGGACATCATCCGTGTTTGACCTCACCTTCACCGTCGACGATAAGGGGATGGCGACCCCGCTCACGCTCGAAATCAGAGAGGCCGTGATCGCCGGCTGGACCGGCCGCGATCCCGTCGCGCGCGACAAGCACATCGCCGAGCTGGAAGCGATCGGCATCGCGCGCCCGGCGTCGACGCCGATCTACTACCGCTGCTCGGCGCGGCGCATCACCTTTGCCGACGTGATCGAAGCCTGCGGCGAGGAGTCCAGCGGCGAGGTCGAGTTCGTGCTGATCGGCTGGCAGGGCCGTATCTTCGTCGGCTGCGGCTCCGATCACACCGACCGCAAGGTCGAAGCCTACAGCGTCACCGTCTCGAAACAGATGTGCGACAAGCCGATCGCCTCGGAGCTGTGGGAGCTCGAGGACGTCATCGACCATTGGGACCAGTTGATCCTGCGCTCCTGGGCCACCATCGGCGGCGAGCGCGTGCTCTACCAGGAAGGCACGCTCGATCACATGCTGCCGGTGAGGGAACTGATTGCGCGCGGCTTCGAGGGAAAAAGCCTGCCCGACGGCTGCGCCATGTTCGGCGGCACATTTGCGGCCAAGGGCGGCATCCGTCCGGCCGATCGCTTCGACTTCGAGCTGGAAGACCCCGTGCTGAAGCGCAAGATCAGCCACGGCTATGATGTGATCACGCTGCCAGTGAGGGGGTAAGGCGCCGCGATCATTGATTGACCGGCTTGGCTTGGTCGCCTGGTTCGTCTTTGAGCCGTAGCGGCCGACTCTTGGCCGGCGTCGCCTCCGCCTCGCTGATCAATCCGGCTGTCAGCATGCGATCGATGACGACGTCCCGGGGGCGTGTGTCGAACGTTCGGCTGCGAAAGGGCTGCCGCGCGCGTGCCGTGATGTACGCGACCTCGTCGATATCCAGCTCCGCCAGTCGCTTCCCGAAGTAGACCTCCGCCCCGGCCGCAACTCCGTAGGCCCCGCGGCCGAAATAGTTCTCATTGAGGTAGACCTCAAGGATTCTGTCGCGAGATAGGCTGCGGGTGACACGCTGCATGAATAGGAGAGAAGCGATAGGGTCGATCTGCCGGCGCCCCTCCGGAGAGAGAAACTGCAGGCAGTGTCCGACAGATTGCGTTATGCCGCCCGGTCGGGGTCTGCGGCCGGTGCCTATGGCGAGTACAATCTCAACCATCGGATTCAACGACCAGGCGTCGTAGAAGTCGGGTTGCTCGGAGGCGATCGCGGCGTTGCGAAGCAGGGGTGGAATCTCGGTTAGGGCAACATAGTTGCGCTTCGGATCGGCTGTGCACGCAGGGCCGGCCGGTGAAATCGCGGCGATCTGAGCTTCGGTCGGAAGTCCAATGCCATGCTCGTAGTGCCAGATCAGCCAGGCCGAAAAGGCAAGCAGGGCAACGCCTGCCAATGACACGACGGCCAGGACCGACTTGGCGGCAATGATGGCAAACTTTCGCATTAACGATCAGGTGACCTGCAGTCCGAGAGCAGGCTGAGGTCGGAACAAGTCGGAATTTGGTCCGTTTCCGCCAGAAATGGCAGCGACGCAACTCGGAAATCGGGTGGCGCCGGACGCGCTCCGGAGCAAGAATTCGCCCATGACAGCAACAGCCAAATCCGCCGCCCGCGCGGCAACCCCCGACACCGCTTCCCGCGTCGACGCGCTCGACTGGGACCACATCACCGCCGATCTCGATGCGCAGGGCTGCGCCGTCCTGAAAGGACTTCTCTCGCCCGCGGAATGCGACGTGCTTGCATCGCTCTATCCCGACGACAGCCGCTTCCGCAGCAAGGTCGTGATGGGCCGCCACGGTTTTGGCCGCGGCGAGTACAAGTACTTCTCCTATCCGCTGCCGGACCTGATCGCGGAGCTGCGGCCGGCGCTGTATGCACGGCTGACCGGCGTTGCCAATCGCTGGAATCAGGCGATGGGAATCGACATCCTCTATCCCGCCTCGCATGCCGCGTTCCTGAAGCGCTGCCACGACGCCGGGCAGATGCGCCCGACGCCCTTGCTCTTGCAGTATGGCGAGGGCGACTACAATTGCCTGCATCAGGATCTCTATGGCGAGCATGTGTTTCCGCTGCAGGTCGCGATCCTGCTGTCGCAGCCGGGGCGCGATTTTTCCGGCGGCGAGTTCGTGCTGACCGAGCAGCGGCCGCGCATGCAGTCGCGGCCGGAGGTGGTGCCGCTTGAGCAGGGCGATGCGGTGGCGTTTGCTGTGCATCACCGGCCCGTGCAGGGGACGCGCGGCGTCTATCGGGTTAATCTGCGCCATGGCGTCAGCCGGATCCGCTCTGGCCATCGCCACACCGTCGGTGTGATCTTTCATGACGCGAAGTGAGTGCGGACTGGCGTGACCTCTGATCTGTTCGAGACCGTCGGCGATATCGGCCCGTCGCGCGAGACGATGGCGGAGGGCGCGGTGCTGCTGCGCAGCTTTGCGCGGCCGTTCGAAGCGGAGCTGATCCCGGCGCTGCGCGCGATCGTCAAGCGGGCGCCATTCCGCCATCTGATCACGCCGGGCGGTCACCGGATGTCGGTGGCGATGACCAATTGCGGCCGCGTCGGCTGGGTGTCTGATCCGAGCGGCTATCGCTACGACGCCGTCGATCCCGAGTCCGGCCAACCCTGGCCGGAGATGCCGCCCGTGCTGCGCCAGCTTGCCGCCGATGCGGCGGCTGAAGCCGGCTTCAGCAACTTCGCGCCGGAGGCCTGCCTGATCAACCGCTACGTGCCTGGCGCCAAGCTGTCGCTGCACCAGGACAAGGACGAGCTGGATTTCGCAGCCCCCATTGTCTCGGTCTCGCTCGGGCTATCAGCGATCTTCCTGTTCGGTGGCTTGAAACGCAATGATCCGACCCGCCGCTATCGCCTCGCGCATGGCGATGTCGCGGTGTGGGGCGGGCCGTCGCGGCTGTTCTACCATGGTGTCGCGCCGCTGGCGGAGGGCGAGCACGGCCTGCTCGGCCGCCAGCGCATCAACCTGACGTTTCGCCGGGTGCTGATGGCTTGAGGCCACTCCCGCAATGGGCGCGACTGGTTTAAGCTCGCCGCCATGACCGCGACTGCGCTTAAGTCCGAGGCCAGCCCCGCCGCCAACCGCACCGGCGTCTATCTCGCCGTGCTGCAGCTCGTGTTCACGCTGGGCTGGACCACCTACGTGATCTATCTGCCAAAGCTGTGCGCAGAGGTCGGGATCGCGCCGGCGACGGTGATCCTGATTCTGATGCTGGATCAGGCCATCTTCACCATCACTGATACCGTGATGGGGATTGCCGCGGACAAGATTGCGCCCATCGTCGGCCGGCTCGGTATCTTCGTCGGCTGCCTCACCGCGATCTCCTGCGCTGCCTTCATCGCGCTGCCTTATGTCGCCGGCACGGGGCCGGGCGCGCAGGTCTGGTTCATCGTCCTGATCGTGGTCTGGGCGGTGACGTCGTCGGCATTGCGCGCGCCACCGCTGACGCTGCTGGCAAAACATCGCGCACGGCCGCAGGTGCCGTTCCTCGCCGCGCTGGCGATGCTAGGCTACGGCCTGGCCGGCGCGGCCGCGCCCTATCTCGGCGTCGTGCTGCGCGATCATGATGCACGGATTCCCTTCCTGCTGTCGGGCGTGGTGCTGCTGCTGACGACGCTGGCGCTCTCCAGCGTCGAGCGCGGATTGGTGCAGGAGGAGCCGCAGCCGAAGCAGCACGCACCGCCGAAAGCGCTCGGCGTCGTGCCGATGATCTTCATCGCCGCGATGGTGATCCTGTCGCTGGGGTACCAGCTGCATTTCAGCATCAACAGCGGGCCGTTCTATCTGCGCTTCGTCAAGCCTGACGGCCTGCAATGGCTGATGCCGGTGTTCTGGATCGGCTTCAACATCGCGATGTTTCCGGCGAGCCTGATCGTCAAGCATCGCGGCGGGCTGATCGTGATGGGCGCGGCGGGCCTGCTCGGCGCGATCGCCGTCGTCGCCGCGGAGATGGCCGGCAGCCTCAACATCCTGATCGCGGCGCAATTCCTGGCCGGCGCGGCCTGGGGCTGCATGCTGATGAGCGCGGTGTCGGCGGCGCTGGCAATCGGCGAGACCGGCGCCGAAGGCAAGGTTACCGGTCTCGTGTTCTCCGCGCTGGCGCTCGCCACCTTCGCGCGGATGGCCGCGGTTGCCGGCGGCCTGCAGAAGATGCCGGACTACGCGCCGCTGTTGCACTGGGCGCCAGTCGCCTGCTGGTCGGTCGCCGGCGCCGGGCTGCTGGTAATCGCGGCGAACCGGCTGCAGCGCGGCGTGAAGGTGGTCTAGTTGTTCTTCGCGGGATGGATGAACGCCCAGGGCGAGACTTCGGAATCCGTCGGCACTTCCACTGAGATCACGTAAGGGCCGCCGTCGGCCAGGGCCTTCTCCAGCGCGAGGCGGAAGTGATCGGGCGAGGTGACGCGCGCCGCGCCGGCGCCGAAGGATTCTGCGAGCTTGACGAAGTCCGGATTGACGAGATCGGACGCCACCACGCGGCCGTCGAAGCGTTCGCGCTGGTCGCGGCGGACGTTGCCGTAGGCATTGTTGTTGAACACCAGCGTCACCACGCCGATCCGGAACTGCACGGCGGTTGCGAGCTCCTGCACGCCGAACATGAATCCGCCGTCGCCGGTGATCGCGACCACCGGTGTGTTGGGGTTGGCGACCTTGGCGCCGAGCGCGGTCGGAAAGCCAGAGCCGAGCGTGCCCTGATAGCCCGAAGTGATGAAGGTTCGCGGCTCGTAGATCGGAAACCCGTACCAGGAGGCGAAGCCGACCTGCGACAGCTCGTCGGTGACGATCGCGTTCGCCGGCAGAATCTCGCGCAGGATCTTCAGGTAAGCCATCTGCGGCTGGATGCGCTGGATCTCGTGCTCGGCCGCCGCCGTCGCCTCGCGGATCGCAGCGCGTCGGCCGCTGGTTTTGGTGTAGCCGGCTTTGCGCACGGCGGCGGCGAGGTCGGCGGTGCCAGTCTTTGAGTCCGCGATCACGGCGGCATCGGCTGGCCAGCGGCGCATCTCGACGGGATCGATATCGATGCGCACGCATTTCAGGCCGTCGGGCCGATAGGGCCAGCGCGACATCGTCGGCAGCTCGAGCCGCGTGCCGATGCCGATCATCAGGTCCGTCTTCGGCCATAGCTTGTAGGCGGCCGCCATGGTCAGGCCGAGCTCATGCGCGTTGGAGACGATGCCGCGGCCGCTGCGGAACGCGACCACGGGCGCATCGATCATCTCGGCGAGCTCGAGAATCTCGTCGCGCGCCTCGATCGCGCCGCTACCGACGAAGATCATTGGCGCCTTGCTGGCCTTGATCAGGTCGGCGGCGGCCTTGATCCGATCAGGATCGGGCAGCGGCGACGGCAGCAGCTCGAACGGCTTTGCGGCGGCGACCTGCGCGCGCTGGGTGAAGATGTCCCAGGGCATCTCCAGCGAGACCGGGCCGCGGCGGCCCGACAGCATCTCCTGGAACGCGCGCGACACCATCGCGGGCGCGACATCAGGGTACTCGATCCGCTCCGCCCATTTCAGGAAGGTGCGCAGGGTGGCGAGCTGGTCCGGCATCTCGTGCAGATGGCCGCGGCCCCTGCCGAGAAATTGCGTCGGCACCTGGCCGGTCAGGCACAGCACCGGCTCGTTGCAGCCGAATGCAGTCAGCATCGCAGCGGAGGCGTTGAGTACGCCGGGGCCGGGCACCACGCTGAACACGCCGGGCTTGCCCGAGGAGCGGGCATAGCCGAACGCCATATAGCCGCAGGCCTGCTCGTGCCGCGCACCGATCACCTTGAGCTGCGCCTGGTGGAAGGCATCGAACAAGCCGTAGATCTGCGCGCCGGGCAGGCCGAACACGGTGTCGACGCCGTGCGCGACGAGGCCGTTGACGATCGCTTCGCCGCCGGATGTTGAGGTCATGGCACTGTCCACTCGGTTGAAGAGGTTAGTTGGCTTCGTCGACGACGCTGTTGCACAACACGCCGACGCCCTCGGCTTCCACCTCGATCACATCGCCCGGCTTGAGGTAGCGCGGCGGATCGAACCGCGCGCCGGCACCGGTCGGCGTGCCCGTGACGATGACGTCGCCCGGCACCAGCGTCGTGAAGGTCGAGATGTAGTTGATGAGGTAGCGGAAGCCAAAGATCAATCGCGAGGTGCGATCGTCCTGCCGCGTTTCGCCGTTGATGCGCGTGGTGAGGCGGATATCGGCGATCTGCGCCTCATCGGTGTAGGGCACGATCCAGGGCCCGATACTGCCGGTGGAATCGAAATTCTTGCCCTGCGTGACGTTGAATTTGGCGTGACGCACCCAGTCGCGGATGGTGCCCTCGTTGCACAGCGTGAGCGCGGCGATGTGATCGAGCGCGCTGCTTTCAGGAATGTGCCGGCCGGACTTGCCGATCACGAGCGTCAGCTCGCCTTCATAGTCCAGCTGCGGCGAAGCGCGCGGGCGCACCAGCGGCGTGTTGTGCCCGGTGAAGGAGCGCGGCACGCGCAGGAACATGCTCGGATATTTCGGGGCGTCGGAGCCGTCCTTGTATTCGGCATTGCGGTCGGGATAGTTGACGCCGATGCAGATGATCTTCTCCGGCGCCGGAATCGGCGGCTGGAAGGTGATCGCGTCGAGCCCGTGATCGGGCGACCGCTTCGCGGCGTCTTCGGCGAGTTTTGCGAGTGCGCCGGCCGCAATCGCCTCGCGCAGGGTCGGATAATCCCTGGCGAAGCGAGACGAGAGGTCGACGGCGCCGGCGTCGGTCACCGCGCCATAGCGCGTGGTGCCGTTCACGGAGTAGGTGGCGAGGCGAGGTGCTGACATGGCTGGCACGCTTTAATCCGCGACCAGCACGTTGGCGACGAAGCGCGGCTCGCGCACGGCCTGGCCTGCAAAGGGCGAGCCCTCCTCGAACCAGGAGCGCGGGGCGGGCGCGCCCCACAGGGTCTGGCGGCGCGGATCGCGTAGCGACCAGCGCAGCGGCTCGTGGTCGTGATCGCCGGTGAAGTAATCGCTGGTATAGAGTTCGATGCGGTGGCCATCGGGGTCGCGGATGTAGAGGAAGAACGCGTTCGAGATGCCATGGCGGCCCGGGCCGCGCTCGATATTGGCGACGAAGCCCTGCGAGGCCATCACGTCGCAGAGATGCACGATGTTCATCGCGGTCGGCACCCAATAGGCGATGTGATGCAGGCGCGGGCCGCGGCCGTTGGTGATCGCGAAGTCGTGGACATTGCCCTTGCGATGCATCCAGGCCGCCGCGATGCGGCCGTTCTCGCCGTCCTCCTCGGCATATTCGGTGAGGCGGAAGCCGAGCCGGGCGTAGAAGTCGACGGTGTCCTGCACCTCGGCGGCGAAGACGTTGAAATGGTCGAGCCGCTGCGGATGACAACCCTTGTAGAGATCGTAGCGACGCAACAGATGCGGGCGCTTCTCCATCGTCGCGTAGAGCTCGATCTGGTAGCCGAAGGGATCGGTGAACTGCAGCGTGCGGCCCTGGAACGGCTGGTCGACGAAGGCATAGGTGACGCCGTTCTCGGAGAAGAACGACGCGGCCTTGTCGAGATCGCCGTCGTTGCCGACCTTGAAGCCGAGCCGGTTGCAGGCGGCCTTCTCCGCCTTGCGCAGCACCACCGAGTGGTGCTGATGCTCCTCGCTGGCGCGGAGATACACGGCCTTGTCGTCGCGGTCCTCGACATGGAGGCCGACCGTGTTCTCGTAGAACGCGGCGCTCTTGTTCAGATCGGTGACATCGAGCACCGCATGGCTGCAGCGGATGATGTTGAAGGGCGGATCGAAGATGTGCTTCGGAACGGGCATGGACGTTTCCTCAAGGTTTGTTGACCCTCATGGTGAGCAGGCGCGTCAGCGCCGTCTCGAACCACGAGGCCCGGCCGGTGGCCTCGTCCTTCGAGACGCGGGCTGGCGCCCGCTCCTCAGGATGAGGGGTGGCCGAGCTTCTGAATCTTGTGGGTCCCGCGGGCGAGCGAGACGTGCTTGGTTTCCATGTAGAAGTCGAACGAATAGTTGCCGCCGTCGCGGCCGATGCCCGACGATTTCATGCCGCCGAACGGCGTCGGCAGATGGCGGACGTTTTCCGAGTTGAGCCAGATCATGCCGGCTTCCAGCGCGTCGGCGACGCGCAGCGCGCGGCCCATGTCACCGGTCCAGACATAGCCGGTCAGGCCATACTGCACGCCGTTGGCGATCTCGATCGCATCCAGCTCGTCCTTGAACGGGATCACGGTCAGGAACGGGCCGAACACCTCTTCCTGCGCCACGCGCATCTCGGCGCTCGCACCGGTCACCAGCGTCGGCTGCACGTAGTGGCCGCCGCCGGGCCCGTCATGCGGCTTGCCGCCGACCGCAATCGTCGCGCCGTCCTTCTTCGCAACGTCAAAATAGCTGCAGACTTTTGCGAGATGCCGCTCATGGATCAGCGGCCCGATCTCGGTTGCGGGATCGAGGGGATGGCCGACCTTCAGCGCCCTGACGCGCGCGGTGAGTTTTTCAACAAACTTGTCGGCGATGCTCTGTTGCACCAGCAGCCGGCTCGACGACGTGCAGCGCTCGCCGTTCAGCGAGTAGATCATGAATACGACCGCATCGAGCGCGCGGTCGAGATCGGCGTCGTCGAACACGATCACCGGGTTCTTGCCGCCGAGCTCGAAATGCACGCGCTTCAGCGTCGGCGCGCCCTGCGCCATGATCGCCGAGCCCGTCGAGCTTTCGCCGACGAAGCCGATCGCCTTGATCAGGGGATGCTCGGTCAGCGCCTTGCCGGCCTCTTCGCCAAAGCCGTGCACGGTGTTGAGCACGCCGTCGGGCAGGCCGGCCTGCTTCGCGAGCTTCACCAGCATGTCGGCGGTGACCGGCGACCATTCGGCCGGCTTGTGCACGACCGTGCAGCCGGCGGCGAGGGCAGGGGCGATCTTCCAGGTCGAGAGCATGAACGGCGTGTTCCACGGCGTGATCACGCCGACCGGGCCGATCGGGACGCGGGTCGAGATGTTCCAGTGCTCCTCGCTCGGCGTGCTGAGGCCGTCGCGCGCTTCGGCGCATTTGTCGGCGAAGAAGCGAAAATTCTCGGCGGCGCGGATCGCGGCCTTGGCCATGAAGCGATGCGCCTGACCGGTGTCAATGCATTCGAGCACCGCGATGTCGTCGGCATGATCCTCGATCGCATCGGCCACGCTGTGCAGCAGCTTGCGCCGCTTCGCCGCCGGCATGTCGCGCCAGGCCTTGAACGCCGCGCTCGCCGCCTTGGCCGCACGATCGATGTCCTCGGCATTGCCGCGGGCGACGGTGGCCAGCACTGATCCATCGACCGGCGATTTCGTCTCGAACGTCTGCCCGGACGCCGACGCGACAGCCTTGCCGCCGATCATGTGGCTGATGCCCTCCGCCTTCACCCTGGCGAGCAGGGGGCCGGCACGGTCGCGGTTGGCCTGGAACACGTCCGATGATGAGGTGGATTTATCCATTGACCGTCTCCACTTTCAGCGCCTCGTGGATGTTGTTGCGTTTCCAGCTGGTGTCCTTGTCGTTGATCTGCATGTCGAACGACAGGGCGAACTTCGATTTGACGAACACGGGATCGAGATGCGCCGACAGCGCCTTGAAGATGTGCTCGCCGGCTGTCTTGCGGGTGGCGAGATCGCGCCCCTCCCCGAGCCGCAGCACCATGTCGAGGAAGCCGTAAATCTTGCGCCCG
The DNA here is from genome assembly GCF_018130695.1 of Bradyrhizobium jicamae. Classification (GTDB taxonomy): domain Bacteria; phylum Pseudomonadota; class Alphaproteobacteria; order Rhizobiales; family Xanthobacteraceae; genus Bradyrhizobium; species Bradyrhizobium jicamae_B. Next base: position 40,644 of record NZ_JAFCJX010000029.1, read on the forward strand.
TCGGCGATCGCATAATGCTCGCATTTGATGGCGCGGACGCGGATGCCGCCGAGCGGGAAGATGCCGGTCTCGACCGCCGCCTTGCGAACCAGCTCGCAGGTTGCGCCGATGTCGACGAGGCCGTCGAGATTGGCGGAGTATTCGAGTGTGAAATGCGGCATGGCCGGTCTCCTGCTTGAAAAGCGTCAGGCGAAGTAGCAGCTCACGGAACCGTAAGGCCCATAGTCGGCCTGAATCGTGTCGCCTTTGCGGGTCTCGATCGGGCGGATGAAGGAGCCTGCCAGCACCACCTGGCCGGGCTCGAGCGCAAGCCCGTTGGGTGCGATCTTGTTGGCGAGCCAGGCCACCGCGGTCGCGGGATGGTTGAGCACGCCGGCGGCAAGCCCGGTCTCTTCCAGTTGGCCATTCCGGAAGCACAGCGCGCCGATCCAGCGCAGATCGGCGTCGAGCGGACGAATGGGACGGCCGCCCAGCACGATGCCGGCATTGGCGGCATTGTCGGCGATGGTGTCGAAGATCTTGCGCGTCGCCTTGGTCTGCGGGTCGACGCGTTCCACCCGCGTGTCGAGGATTTCCAGCGCCGGCACCACGAAGTCTGTCGCGTTCAGCACGTCGAACAGCGTGCAGTCGGGGCCGCTCAGGCGGTGCTTCATCACGAAGGCGAGCTCGGCCTCGACGCGCGTGCCGATGAAGCGGTCGGTCGGCACCAGCCCGCCGTCGGCAAAGAACATGTCGTCGAGCAGGATGCCGGAATCCGGCTCGTCGATGTTGAGCGCGCTCTGCATCGCTTTCGAGGTCAGGCCGATCTTGTGGCCCTTGATGATGCGGCCCTGCGCCACCTTCATCTCGACCCAGGCCTTCTGAATCGCGTAGGCATCCTCTAGCGTGATGTGCGGATATTCCAGTGAGAGCTGGCGGATCTGCTTGCGGGTCTTTTCCGCATTGTCGAGCCGTTCGGCGGCGGAGCGGATATCGTCGCGGGAGAGGGCCATGGAGCTCAGCGAAATTGTGGGTGCCGGGAGATGATTAACATGTTAAGTTCTTTTCGGCAAACTGAATCGATGCATGCTGCAGTGCGAAAGTTTGCGGACTGAAGATGGTGCGCAAAAGATCTTTGGACGGATCGCGTCCAGGCCAAACGGAAGCGGGGCCTTCCCGCCGCGCGCCGATGCGCGAGTTCTCGCGCTCGCTACCGATGTCGCTGCTGCGCGCCCGCGAAGCCGTGATGCGCCAGTTCCGCCCGTCACTGCGCAATCACGGGCTGACCGAGCAGCAATGGCGGATCCTGCGTGCGCTCTCCTCGGTCGACGAGATCGAGGTCACGGAACTGGCGCGGCTCGCCTTTCTGCTCGGCCCGAGCCTGTCGCGCATCCTGCGCGATCTCGAGGCGCGGCAGCTGATCGAGCGCAAGGCGGCAGAGACCGACCTGCGCCGCGCCGTGGTCTCGATCTCCGCCAAGGGGTTGAAGCTGATCGAGGCGGTGGCGCCGACCTCGGAAGCGATCTATGCCGCGATCACAAAACGCTTCGGCGCGCGGCGGCTGGCGGAACTGCAGGAGATGCTCACGGCGCTCGAAGGCGATCTCTCCGACATGGCATCGGGCGACGATGCCGAGCTGGATGCGAATGAGTGATCACAAATTTGCATGATGCCGTGGGCGGCACGCATGGCTTGCGTTGCTACTGTGCCGCCAAATTTTTTGACAACGGGAGCGAGCCGTCCATCCATGGTCACGATCAAGGTCGATAACCTCATCAATTTCGTCGCCGAGGTGTTTTCGCATTCGGAATCCTCACCCGAAGAGGCGAAGCGGATTGCGACTTACCTGACGACCGCGAATCTCACCGGCCATGACAGCCACGGCGTGATCCGCGTGCCCGTGTATATCCGCTGGAAGAAGATGGGCTCAGTGGTGCCGAACCAGACGGCTGAGGTCGTGGTCGACACGCCGGCGCTGGCGGTGGTCGATGGCAAGTTCGGCTACGGACAAACTGTCACACCCGTTGCGGTGAAGCTCGGCATCGAAAAGTGCAAGAAGGCGGGATTATCTGCGATCGCGCTGCGCAACGCCGGCCACATCGGCCGCGTCGGCGACTGGGCCGAGATGGCGGCCGCCGAGGGGCTGGTGTCGGTGCATTTCGTCAATGCCGCGGGCTCGCTGCTGGTCGCGCCCTATGGTGGCGTCGAGAAGCGGCTGTCGACAGCGCCTTACTGCGTCGGCATCCCGCGCGAAGGGCAGGACCCGATCGTGCTCGACTTCGCAACGTCTGTTGTCGCCGAAGGCAAGTGCCTGGTTGCCAGCCGCGGCGGCAAGAAGCTGCCGACCGGCGCGCTGGTCGATGCCGACGGCACGCTGAGCCAGGATCCGCACGTGCTCTACGGGCCGTATACGCCGGACGGGCCGCGCGACCACACCAAGGGAACAGGCGCGATCCGTGCCTTCGGCGATCACAAGGGCTCGGGCCTTGCCTTCATCTGCGAGCTGCTCGGCGGCGCGCTGACCGGCACCGGCGCGACCGCGGGCGATCGGCGCTTCGCCAACGGCATGCTGGCCTTCTACATCGATCCGAAGGTCGTCGATCCCGCGCATTTCTTCGACGGCGAGATCACGCGCTACACGGACTTCATCCGCGAGACCAAGCCGATTGCAGGCATCGAAAAAGTGCTGATTCCCGGCGATCCCGAGCGGAAAACCCGCGCCGAGCGCACCAAAAACGGCATCCCCTTGCCTGACGACACCTGGGCGGCGATAGTGAACACCGCACGCGAAGTCGGCGTCAGTGAAGTCTCCATCCAGCGGGCGACCAGCTAGAAACTCGTCCTCCAAGAAACGCAAAAGGAAACGCGATCAATGCCAAACAAGGTCAAACAGGTCTGGGCGTCGGGCAAGGCCGTCGTGAATGGGTGGCTCGCCATCCCCTCCGGGTTTTCGGCTGAAGTGATCGCGCAATGCGGCTTCGACAGCGTCACCGTCGACATGCAGCACGGCGTGCAGGATTACCAGTCGATGGTGACGTGCTTCCAGGCGATGCACGCCCATCCGGTGACGCCGATGGTCCGCGTGCCCTGGAACGAGCCGGGCATCGTCGGCAAGGTGCTCGATGGTGGCGCCTATGGCGTGATCTGCCCGATGGTGAATACGCCGCAGGAAGCCAAGAACCTGGTGTCCTACGCGAAGTACCCGCCGAAGGGCGTGCGCTCCAACGGCCCGATCCGCGCCGGCATGTACGGCTCGGCCGGCACCTATCAGCAGACCGCCAACGACGAGATCGTGCTGCTGCCGATGATGGAGACCAGGACGGCGGTCGAGAACATGGAAGCGATCCTCGACGTCGAGGGCATCGACGGCGTCTATATCGGTCCGTCCGATCTCGGCTTCTCCTACGGCCTGGTGCCGAAGCTCGACCGCGACGAGCCGGAGATCCTCAAGATCTACGAGAAGATCATCAAGGAGTGCGCCAAGCGCAACCTCAACCCTGGCATCCACTGCTCCGGCGCCGAAGGCGCGGTTCGTGCGATCAACATGGGCTTCAAGCTCGTGACGCTGTCGAACGAGGTCGGCCTGATGTCGACCTACGCGAAGATGCAGGTCAACGCGACGCGGAAGGATTCCGCGGGCAAGGCGTAATCTATCCTCCCCCCTCGCCCCGCTCTTCGCGGGGAGAGGGTTGGGGTGAGGGGCCTCTATCCGGTGAGCACCGTCTTTGTAGTTGGCATTGTGCCTCGCCCCTCACCCGAATTCTCGCTTTGCGAGAATTCGACCTCTCCCCGCAAAGGGCGGGGAGAGGTGAAGTCAAGAATCCAGGAGACTCACCATGGCCGCAGCGACACCCGTCATCCGCCTGCATCCCGACGACAGCGTCCTGATCGCGCGTTCGAGTTTGCCGCCCGGGCTTGTGGTGGCCGATGGCGTCACCACCGTCGACCGCATTCCGGCCGGCCACAAGGTGGCGATCAAGCCGATCGCGCAAGGTGAGCCGATCCGCCGCTACGGGCAGATCATCGGCTTTGCCACCGCGCCGATCGCGCCGGGCCAGCATGTGCATACGCAGAACTGCGGCATGGGCGATTTCGCCAAGGACTACGCCTATGGCGTCGACGTCAAGCCGGTGCCGAACTTCGATCTGCCCGCGACCTTCGAGGGCATCCGCCGCGCCGACGGCCGCGTCGCGACGCGCAACTATATCGGCATCCTCACCTCGGTGAATTGCAGCGCCCATGTCGCCGGCATCGTCGCCGACATGTTCAAGAAGAATCCCTTCACCGGCGACAATCCGCTCGCCGACTATCCCAACGTCGACGGCGTCGTCGCGCTGACCCACAAGACCGGCTGCGGCATGACGCAGGACGAGCCGCTGGCGCTGCTTCGCCGCACGCTCGGCGGCTATGCGCGCCACGTCAACTTCTCCAACGTGATCGTGCTCGGCCTCGGCTGCGAGGTGAACCAGATCGGCGGGTTGATGGCCGAGCAGAAGCTCGCGGGACGGCTGCGCGCGATGGACATCCAGGAGGTCGGCGGCACCCGCAAGACCGTGGAAGCCGGCGTCGCCTTCGTGAAGGAAGCGCTGACCGATGCCAACAAGGTGAAGCGGGAGCCTGTGCCGGCGAGCGAATTGACGGTCGCGCTGCAATGCGGCGGCTCCGACGGTTACTCCGGCGTGTCGGCCAATCCGGCGCTGGGCGCGGCGAGCGATCTGCTCGTGCGTCATGGCGGCACCGTGATCCTGTCGGAGACGCCGGAGACTTACGGCGCCGAGCATCTCTTGACGCGCCGCGCGGTCAGCCGCGAGGTCGGCGAAAAGCTGGTCGGCCTGATGCGCTGGTGGGAAGAGTACACCCAGCGCGAAGGCGCCGAGATGAACGCCAATCCGAGCCCGGGCAACAAGGCCGGTGGTCTCACCACGATCCTGGAAAAGTCGCTGGGCGCGATGGCGAAGGCCGGCAGCACCAACCTCGTCGACGTCCTGCACTACGCCGAGCCCGTCACCAAGAAAGGCTTCGTGTTCATGGACACGCCCGGCTACGACCCGGTCGCGGCGACCGGGCAGGTGGCGGGCGGCGCCAATCTGGTCTGCTTCACCACCGGCCGCGGCAGCGTGTTCGGCTGCAAGCCGGCGCCGTCGATCAAGCTCGCGACCAATTCGCCGATGTACAAGCGGATGGAAGACGACATGGACGTCAATTGCGGCACCATCCTCGACGGCGAGGAGACCGTGCAGGAATGCGGCCAGCGCATCTTCGACCTGATCCTCAAGACCGCGTCGGGCCAGCCGACCAAGAGCGAGAGCTTCGACTTCGGCGGCGCCGAGTTCGCACCCTGGGTGCTTGGGGCGACGATGTGAGATCGGCGAATAGCGAGCAGGGAGTGGCGAGTAGGGCGGTTTATTCGCCATTCCCTACGCGCCATTCGCCCGCACCATAGGCATCCCGTGCCCGTTGTTAATGCTTGATCCAATCCGGCAGCAATGTTCTGCTCAAAAAAGCTGCTGGAGTCCCTTTTCCGTGTCGATCTTCGTCGCACTGCATCACGTCACCCACTACAAATACGACCGACCGATCGATCTCGGGCCCCAGACCATTCGGCTGCGTCCGGCGCCGCATACGCGCACGCCGATCCTGAGCTATTCGCTCAAGGTCACGCCCTCAAATCACTTCGTGAACTGGCAGCAGGACCCGCAGGGCAACTGGCTGGCGCGCTATGTCTTCCCGGAGAAGGCGACCGAGCTGAAGATCGAGGTCGATTTCACGGCGCAGATGACCGTGATCAATCCGTTCGATTTCTTCGTCGAACCCTATGCCAACAGCTTTCCGTTCGCGTATCCCGACGACCTGAAGACCGAGCTCGCGCCCTATCTGGAGACGGACGCGCCGGGCCCGCTGCTCGAGGCCTATCTGAAGGACATCCCGCGGCAGGCGGACAGCACGGTCAATTTCCTGGTGGAGCTCAACGCCGCGCTGCAGAAGAGGATCAGCTATCTGATCCGCATGGAGCCCGGCATCCAGACGCCGGAGGAGACGCTCGCGGCCGGCTCCGGCTCGTGCCGTGACTCGGCGTGGCTGTTCATCCAGATGCTGCGCCATCTCGGGCTCGCGGCGCGTTTCGTCTCCGGCTATTTGATCCAGATCCGCCCGGACATCGATCCGATCGAAGGGCCGCGCGAGGTCGAGAGCGATTTCACCGATCTGCACGCCTGGGCCGAGGTCTATCTGCCCGGCGCGGGGTGGATCGGCTTCGACGTCACCTCGGGCATGCTGACGGGCGAGGGGCATATCCCGGTCTGCGCCACGCCGCATTATCGCTCCGCAGCACCCGTCACAGGCACCGCAGGCTCTGCAAAAACCGACTTCGCCTTCGAGATGAGCGTCAAGCGGATCCGCGAGGCGCCGCGAATTACGCGGCCATTCTCCGACGAGTCCTGGTCGCGGCTCGATGCGCTCGGCGAGCAGGTCGATGCCGATCTGAAGGCCGACGACGTGCGGCTCACCATGGGCGGTGAGCCGACCTTCGTGTCTGTCGACGATCTGGAGGCGCCGGAATGGAATATCGCGGCCGTCGGTCCGACCAAGCGTGCGCTCGCCGACGATCTCATCCGCAAGCTGCGCACGCGCTTCGCGCCGGGCGGCCTGCTGCATTACGGGCAGGGTAAATGGTATCCCGGCGAAACGCTGCCGCGCTGGGCATTCGGGCTCTATTGGCGCAAGGACGGCAAGCCGATCTGGAACAACGCCGACCTGATCGCGTCAGTCGAGAATCCGCGCAAGGCTGCAGTCGCGGACGCCGAGCGTTTCGCCGTCGGCACGGCGAAGAAGCTCGGCCTCAGCGCCGACTATGTGATGCCGGCTTACGAGGATCCCGCGTTCTGGATCCAGCGCGAGGCGGGCCTGCCGGCGAACGTGACGCCGGCCAATTCGAAACTCACCGACGCCGAAGAACGCTCGCGGTTGGCGCGGGTGTTCGACGAGGGCCTGACGACTCCAAAAGGCTTCGTGCTGCCGATCCAGCGCTGGAATCCGCTCGGCGACCGCATTCCTGCGCGCTGGCGCAGCGAGCGCTGGAAGATCCGCCGCAGCCATCTGTTCCTGTTTCCCGGCGATTCCCCGCTCGGCCTGCGGCTGCCGATTGCCTCGCTCGAACATGTGCCGCCGGAGGATTTTCCTTACGTCGTCGAGAAGGACCCGATGGCACCGCGCGAAGGGCTCGCCGACGTCGACACTGAACTCGCGCTGGCGCTGAAGGAGATTCCCGAGCCGCTGCCGGTGCGCACCGCGATGTCGATCGAGGTGCGCGACGGCGTGCTCTGCGCCTTCATGCCGCCGGTCGAGAAGGTCGACGATTATCTCGCGCTGATCGCCGCGATCGAAGCGACCGCCGAGGAAACGCAGCTCGCCGTGCATGTCGAAGGCTACGCGCCGCCGTATGATCCGCGCATCGAGGTGATCAAGGTGACGCCCGATCCCGGCGTGATCGAGATCAATATCCAGCCGGCGCAGAGCTGGCGCGAGGCAGTCGACATCACCTTTGGACTTTACGAGGACGCGGCGAAGACACGGCTCGGCGCCAACCGCTTCCTGATCGACGGCCGCCACACCGGCACCGGCGGCGGCAACCATGTCGTGGTCGGCGGCAGCGCGCCGGAGGACTCGCCATTCCTGCGCCGGCCTGATCTGTTGAAGAGCCTCGTGCTGTACTGGCAGCGGCATCCGTCGCTGTCCTATCTGTTCTCCGGCATGTTCATCGGTCCGACCAGCCAGGCGCCGCGCATCGATGAAGCCCGGCATGACGGGCTCTATGAGCTCGAGATCGCGCTCGCGCATGTGCCGCCGGCTCATGTCGAGGCGCCGCTGTGGCTGGTGGACCGGCTGTTCCGGCACATCCTGGTCGACATCACCGGCAACACCCATCGCGCCGAGATCTGCATCGACAAGCTCTATTCGCCCGACGGGCCGACCGGCCGGCTTGGCCTGGTCGAATTCCGCGCGCTCGAAATGCCGCCGGATCCCAGGATGTCGCTGGCGCAGCAGCTCCTGATCCGCGCGCTGATCGCAAAGCTGTGGCGCGAGCCGCAGCAGGGCAAGTTCGTGCGCTGGGGCACCGCGCTGCATGACCGCTTCATGCTGCCGCATTTCCTCTGGGAGGATTTTCTCGGCGTGCTCGCCGAGCTGAAGCAGTCCGGCTACGACTTCGAGCCGGAATGGTATCAGGCCCAGCTCGAATTCCGCTTCCCCGCCTTCGGCCGCGTCCATCACGGCGGCGTCGGCCTCGAGCTGCGCCAGGCGCTGGAGCCCTGGCATGTGCTGGGCGAGGAGGGCTCGGCCGGCGGCACCGTGCGCTATGTCGATTCGTCGGTGGAGCGGCTGCAGGTCAAGGCGACCGGCTTCGTCGAGGGGCGCCATGTCGTCACCTGCAATGGCCGGCGGATGCCGATGACCGAGACCGGGCGTTCCGGCGAGGCGGTGGCCGGCGTCCGGTTCAAGGCCTGGCAGCCCGCCTCAGGGCTGCATCCGACCATTCCGGTCCATGCGCCGCTGACCTTTGACCTGATCGACACCTGGAACGGCCGCTCGCTCGGCGGCTGCGTCTATCACGTCGCCCATCCCGGCGGCCGCAATTACGAGACCAAACCGGTCAATTCCTACGAAGCCGAGGCGCGGCGGCTGGCCCGCTTCCAGGACCACGGCCACACGCCCGGCAAGATCGCGCCGCCGCCGGAGGAACGCACAATTGAGTTTCCGTTGACCCTCGACTTGCGCACCCCGCTCCTGCACTAATGCGCGCGGGGAAGTGCAATGACCGAACAGGGTGGCCAAAGCAGCAATCAGGAGAGCAGGGCCCGCCCCGGACAGCGCCGGATGGCGCAGTGGATGCGCGACTATGCCCGCCTGCCCGGCAGTCCCGACGAATATATCGGGCAGGACGGCGCGCCGCGCCCGGTCTGGACCCGCTTCTTCGATGCCTTCGCCGCGCTGTCGCCCGCCGATATCGAGCGGCGATTCGCCTCCGCCGACCGTCACTTGCGGGAGGCCGGCGTCACCTACCGCGCCCCCGGCGACACTTCTGATCGAATCTGGCCGCTCAGCCATCTGCCGCTGATCATCGACGCCGCCGACTGGCGGCAGCTCTCCGCCGGCATCGCCCAGCGCGCGCAGCTGTTCGAGATGGTGCTCGCCGATCTCTATGGTGAGGGCAAGCTGGTTGCGAATGGAGCGATTCCTGCCGCCGCGATCGCCGGCAGCAATGAGTATCTGCGCGCGCTCAGCGGCGTCAGACCGCCGGGCGGCCGCCATCTGCATCTCTACGCCGCCGATATCGGCCGCGGCCCCGATGGCCGCTGGTGGGTGCTCAGCGACCGCACCCAGGCGCCGTCGGGCGCGGGCTACGCGCTGGAGAACCGCCTGGTGCTGTCGCGCGCCTTCTCCAATCTCTACAAGTCGATGAATGTCGAGCGCGTCGCGCCGTTCTTCGAGGCGTTCCGCGATTCGCTCCGCGCCAGCGCCGACCGCGACGAGCCGCGTATCGGTCTTTTGACGCCGGGCTCCTTCAACGAGACCTATTTCGAGCATGCGACGCTGGCGCGCTATCTCGGCTTCCTCCTGGTCGAGGGCGACGACCTCGCCGTCAGCGGCGATCGCGTCCATATCCGCACCGTCGCCGGGCTGAAGCGGCTCGACGTGCTGCTGCGGCGCGTCGATTCCAACATGCTCGATCCGCTCGAGCTCGACGCCTCCTCCTATCTCGGCGTGCCCGGCCTCGTCGACGTCCTGCGCAAGAGCGGCGTCGTGGTCGCCAACATGCCGGGTTCCGGCGTGATGGAGGCGCGCGCGCTGCTCGGCTTCCTGCCCAATCTGTGCCGGCGGTTGCTCAGCGAAGACCTGATGATGCCGCACATCGCGACCTGGTGGTGTGGCCAGAAATCGGCGCGCGAGCAGGTGCTGTCGCGGCTCGACGAATTCGCCATTGAAGGCGCCTATGGCCGTGGCGTGCCGGGCTTTCCCGGCAATGCTCCGGTGCTGCCCGGCGAATTGTCCGCCGCCGATCGCGACCGCCTCAAGGACGCCATCGCCAACCGCGGCATCGATTATGTCGGCCAGGAGCTGGTGCGGCTCTCGACCACGCCGACCTGGGAGAACGGCCGGATCACGCCGCGTCCCTTCGTGCTGCGGGTGTTTGCGGCGGCAACGCCGAACGGCTGGACCATTCTGCCCGGCGGCTTCTGCCGGATCGCCGAGCAAGCCGACGCGCGCGCGGTGTCGATGGGCGACGGCGCCAGTTCGGCCGACGTCTGGATCGTCTCCGACAAGGCGGTCGCGACCTCGACGTTGCTGCCGGCGGTCGACACCGTCCGCATCCGCCGCATCGCCGGCGTGCTGCCCAGCCGCGCCGCCGACAATCTGTTCTGGCTCGGCCGTTATCTGGAGCGCGCCGAGGCCACGATGCGGCTGATCCGCGCGCTCGGCACGCCGCAGCGCGATCCGACCCGTGGCAACTCCACTGGAAGCACGCCGGCGCTGCATTCGGCCGAACGGATCCAGCGCATGCTGGTTGCCTGGGGCGCGACCTCGCAGACCGCACGCGCCAACCCGCAGAAGGTCGCGCTCGAGGCGCTGCAGAGCGAGGAGAAATTCGGCTCCGCATTGTCGCTGGTGCGCTCGGCGCAGCGCACCGCGACGGGCCTGCGCGAGCGGCTGTCGCCGGATGCCTGGCAGGTCATCACCGAGATGGCGGATCGTTTGGCCGTTGAGGTGCATGACGATGACGGCGTGGTCAGTGCCGCCGAACTCACTTTGCAGGAGCTCGCGAGCTTCGCGGGCCTCGCGCAAGAGAACATGAACCGCGCCGCCGGCTGGCGCTTCCTCGAGATGGGCCGCCGCGCCGAGCGCGCCATCAACACCACGCGCTTCACCCGCCAGTTCGCCTATGACGAGGCCGGCGACGAGGATCTCGACGCGCTGCTCACGCTGGTCGATTGCCAGATCACCTACCGCTCGCGCTATCTGCTGCAGCCGCTGCTGGCGCCGGTGCGCGACCTTGCCATTCTCGATCCCTACAATCCGCGCTCGGTCGCCTTCCAGGTCGCGGCGCTCAACGAGCACATCGCGGCGCTGCCGAGCCTGAAGGAGCACGGCCTGATCGAGCGGCCGCAGCGGCTGGCGGTGGCGCTGGAGGCGATGCTGACCACGGCGGAGGCCGCAACCCTCGATGTGAAAAAGCTGTTTGCGCTGGAGCAGGACCTGCTCAACCTCGCCGACGCCATCGGGCTGCATTATTTCCCGCACGGGCCGAATGCCAGCCGGCCGGAGAAGCTGACAGGCCTCGCGTGATCTACGACATCCGTCACGTCACGACCTACAGCTACGAAACCCAGGTCAGCTTCGCACGCTGCTCGCTGCGGCTCGAGCCGCTGAGCGACGGCGGCCAGACGCTGATCTCCCACAATGTCGAGATCCGCCCGAAGCCGGCCGAGCGCGCGACCAGGCGCGATTTCTTCGGCACCTTGACGCAGAGCATCCTGATCGAGACCGCGCATCGTACCTTGCGGATCGATTCTCGGGCCCGCGTCTCGCTGGATCGCCATCCGCCGGCGCGCGATGCGGTGAGCCCGTCCTGGGAGAGCGTGCGTGACGTCGCGGTCGAGGCAACGAGCTTGGGGCCGACCTCGCCGGTTGGCTACGTCTTCGCCTCTTCGCTGGTGCCTGTGCTGCGGCCGGTGACGGCGTATGCCGCCGCGAGCTTTCCGCCGGGCGGCGGCATCATCGCGGGTGCCGCGGACCTGATGCGGCGGATACGCACCGAGTTCAAATACGATCCCAAGGCCACCGTGATCTCGACGCCGCTGAAGGAAGTGTTCGAGAAGCGCCACGGCGTGTGCCAGGATTTTGCCCATGTGATGATCGCGGGGCTGCGTGGTCTCGGCCTGCCCGCGGCCTATGTCTCCGGCTATTTGCGCACCATTCCGCCGCCGGGCCAGCCGCGGCTGCAGGGCGCGGATGCGACGCACGCTTGGGTCTCGGTGTGGTGCGGCGCCGAACTCGGCTGGATCGGTTTCGATCCGACCAATGATCTCGTGGTCGCCAACGACCACATCATCCTCGCCGTGGGCCGCGACTTCTCCGACGTCTCTCCGGTCGACGGCGTCATCGTCGGCGCGCGCAAGCAGAAGCTCGCTGTGGCCGTGGATGTCCTGCTGGTGGAGTAGGGACCTTTAGTCTAGGCCGCGCGGCGCGCGGCCGGCGCGGTTTGTTCGGCGGAGCTGACGATGACGCGATCACGCCCGGCGCGCTTGGCTTCATACAGCGCGAGATCGGCGGCGGCGACGAGATCGCGCGAGGTCTGGCCGGCGGTGGGCGTCATGCAGGCGAGGCCGATGCTGACGGTCGGCAATTCGCGCTGGGTTTGTCGGGCAGCCGTCAGCCGCTCGCGGATCCGCTCCGCCAGCTCGCTTGCACCTGACACGTTGATGCCGGGCAGCAGCACGGAGAATTCCTCGCCGCCATAGCGCGCCCCGAGATCGGTGGCGCGCTTGGTGCAGGCGGCGATGCATTGCGCCAGCGTCGCCAGCACCTCGTCGCCGGCCTGGTGTCCGTGGGTATCGTTGAACGCCTTGAAGTGATCGACGTCGATCATCAGCAGCGAGACCGGCGCCTTGGCACGCCGGCCGCGCCGCCATTCGGTGGCGAGTGTGGCGTCGAGCCTGCGACGATTGGCGAGGCCGGTCAGGGCGTCGGTGCTGGCGAGCCGCGCGAGTTGCGCTTCGGCCACGGCGCGCCGTTTCACGGCCCCGAGCAGATAGAACATCAGCACGATCGAGAAGGCACACAGCGCCGTCACCACGAGCCCGATCGACCACAGCTGCTGCCACCAGTCGGCATAAATAGCATCCAGTGCGACGCCCTCGGCGAGCAGCAGCGGATGATGTCCGATCTGCTGGTAGACGTAGAGGCGGGTGATCCCGTCGACGACCGATCGTGAGGTGTAGGAGCCGGCGGTCTTCGCCGGGAACTGCCTGAACGCCTGCGACTCCCTGATGCTCTGGCCGATCCGCTCGATCTGGAACGGTGCGCGCATGATCATCGTGCCGTCGGTATTGAACAGTGTGATCGAATCCTTCGGACCGAAATTCAGCTTGCGGAACAGATTGTGGAAATAGCTGAGCCGCATGCTGCCGGCGACGACGCCGGCAAACGAGCCGTCGTCATTGCTGATACGCCGGGAGAGGCTGATCAGATATTCGCCCTCCGACGTCACCCAGGGCGGGCTGATGAACAGTCCGATATCGGGCCTGACACGATGGATCTGGAAGAAATCGCGGTCGGCGAAATTCGCACTGCGCGGGATCAGCGTCCTGGAGTCCTCAGTGACGTTGCCGGCGGGGTCGAGCACCAGGATCGAGCCGAGATCCTTGGCGGTTGCCGCACGGTCGAACAGCACGACCTGGCGCAGCTCCGGGCTGATGCGGTTGATCTCGGGCAGCTTGACGCCGTCGGCGACGGCCTGCAGCGACAGATCGTACAGCTCGATATTGCGCTCGATCTCGCTGGAAATGCTGGCCACGAGGTTGGTGGCGCCATCCTTGGCGTGCTGGAAATCCTTCTGCGCCATCTCCCACAGGATGGAGGCGCAGATCGAGCAGAAGCACAGGATGAGGCCGAATCCGAGCGCGAGCAGCCGCTTTGTCGGCACCGCCCTCGGCCGTGGCACCAGCCCGTCCATTGCCTCTTCCCCCAATCTCTTGCGCCCCCTGCGCCTTGGAGGAACCTCGTACCGCAAGCGGATTGAGAAAGCCGCGGCAAACCGCCGGCAATTTGCGCGGAGGGATTCAGCGATCGTTAACCTAAGCTCTCGCCGGCAAGCCCAGCGTCTGCGACGGGTATTCGCCGAACATCGTGCGGTAATAATGCGAGAAGCGGCCGAGCTCGATGAAGCCCTGCTGGATCGCGACCTCGGAGACGGTGGTCTCGCCCGGCGCGCTCTCCCGCAAGGTCGCATAGATCGCGCACAGCCGCTTGTGGCGCAGGAACGTCACCGGCCCCATGCCGAACACCTCGTGGAAGGCGCGGTGCAGGGTGCGACGCGACAGGCGGAAGTTGGAGCAGATCTCCGAGACATGCACCGGCCGGCTGCCGGCGGTTTCGAGATACTCCTCGACGTCGCGCACCAGCTTCATCGACGAAGGCAAATGGCCGAGGTCGTCCGGCGGCAGCGAGGTCAGGATGTTCGCCGTTACGCAGTCGACGATCGTCCGCTTCCAGAAATCCGCGGCGCCCTCCGACAGCGCGCCCTGCAGCCGACCGAGATGCGCGACGATCTGCGGCAGCCGCTCGGCCGCCAGCATGCCGATCGCGGTGTCGGCGCGAAAATAGTTCTTCTCGCGCCAATTGCCGGGATCGACCAGCCGCGGCTCGCCGCCGAACACGGTCGGCAATTCAGAGAGGTCGAAGCGGATCGCGGCGTAGGACGAGGGTCCGTGGAAGACGCCGTCATGCTCGACTTCCGGCGGGATCACCAGCACGTCGGCGGGGTGCATGTCGAAGGCCCAATGCGTGACGCGGTCCTCGGCGCTGAGCAGCATGCCGACGATCAGCTTGTCGTCGGTCGAGATGCGCTGGGTGCGCACCCCGACATTGAAGGCGCCGATGCTGAGCGAGAAATCGCCGATGCCGACATGAGACAGGGTGCCGCGCAGCCGTCCCCGCCCGAGCTGCATCACGTCGACATGCGATCCTTTGACGGCCTGATGCAGCCCTTCGAAACCGTTGAGCTCGCTGCTGCCAACGAAGAGGTGTCCACCCATCACTTAAACCCGCAACGGAACGCGACCAGTCAATTTCATTGAGAACGAGACGTCAGTGCAATTCGTTGCCCGAGACTGCCCAAGACAACTTGAGCAGAGTGATCCTGATTCGAATGGCAGGATCATGTTGCAAGAAAGATGCGCGGATTTGTCACTGATTTTCCGATAAGGCGGCGCATCCAAACGGTATCGGATTGTTGGATTTGCAACATCCTCCGTTAAGCCTCGGCGCATTGTCGCAGAGATTGGCACATTCTGCACATCACAGGCAATGCGAGTTGCTTTATCGTTTCATTCCAAGGGGATTCAACTTCGCGATCACGTCAGGCAAAACAGACTGCGCGCCGTGCGAGCGGCTGCGGTGATGGATGCGTGCGTACGGGAGGCAGGGGGCGGATCAGTCGGTGCTGCATGGGCTGGCAGCGCGGAGTTTGATGCATCAGCGGATGCGCTGCGATGTTGCGCGATAGCGAGTATCTCGAACCGAAGCTGGATGAATCGCAGACCGAGGACATGGTCTGGATTCCCGGCGGCACTTTCCGGATGGGGTCGGATCACCATCACGCCGAGGAAGCGCCTGCGCATCGCGTGGCGGTGGACGGCTTCTGGATCGACCGCACGCCGGTCACCAATGTTCAGTTTCGTGAATTCGTCCAGGCCACCGGCCACATCACGCTGGCAGAGGTTCCACCCGATCCGACACTGCTTCCGGACACGTTGCCGCAGATGCGCCACGCCGGCTCGCAGCTGTTCATGCCGCCGCAACGTCTGCGCAGCCTGCGCGACGAGAGCCAGTGGTGGACCTTCGTGCCGGGCGCCAACTGGCGGCATCCGCAGGGACCGCGCACCAACATCAACGTGCTGGGCAGCCATCCGGTCGTGCACGTCGCCTGGTCCGACGCACAGGCCTATGCCCGCTGGGCCGGCAAGGATCTGCCGACCGAGGCCGAGTGGGAGTTTGCCGCGCGCGGCGGCCTTGAAGACGAGGAATATGCCTGGGGCAATGCGCTGGCGCCCGGCGGCGTCCACATGGCCAACACCTGGCAGGGTAATTTCCCGCTGCAGAATCTCTGCGAGGACGGCTACGACCGGACCTCGCCGGTGCGTGCCTTCCCGCCGAACGGTTTTGGCGTGCACGACATGATCGGCAATGTCTGGGAATGGACCTCCGACTGGTGGTCGCCCCATCCCCCGTCGGATGCAACGCGGCTGACCCGCATTCCGCACAATCCGCGCGGCGGCCGCGAGCAGGCGAGTTGCGATCCGGCGCAGCCGGAGCCCGCCATGCCGCGCAAGGTCATCAAGGGCGGCTCACATCTCTCCGCGCCGAACTACTGCCGCCGCTATCGCCCGGCCGCGCGCCGGGCCGCCGCGGTCGACGCCTCCACCAGCGATCTCGGCTTCCGCTGCGTGATCCGTCCCGCCGACGCGACGCTGCAGCCGAAGCTGTGAACGTGTGTATTGCGCCGGTGCGCGCCTCGCTACGCGACGTCGTCCTGGCTTTCGCCAGGACGACGGGGAGAGAGCGCAGCCTCTACGCCGCTTCCCCGCGGAGATTGCGGAAGAACTGCTCGACCTCGCGCGACAGCGTCTCGGCGGTTGCGGTCAGCTCGTTCGACGCCGACAGCACCGATTCCGCGGCCGTGCTGGTCTGGCCCATGTCGTCGCGCAGCGAGCCGATATGCGAGACCAGCGTCTCGTTGCCCTGCGCGGCCATCTGCGCATTCACGGAGATCTCGCGGGTTGCGGAATCCTGCTCGCCGACGGCGCTGGCGATGTTGGAGGTGACGTCGTTGATCTCGCGCACGGCATTGCCGATCTCGCGCACCGCGTCGACCGAGGTGCGGGTCGAGGCCTGAATGAGGCTGACATTCTCGCTGATCTCGGCGGTCGCCTTCGCGGTCTGTCCGGCCAGCGCCTTGACCTCATGGGCGACCACGGCAAAGCCGCGGCCGGCATCGCCGGCGCGCGCCGCCTCGATGGTGGCGTTGAGCGCCAGCAGGTTGGTCTGCTCGGCGATCGCCTGGATCAGGTTGAGCACGCCGTCGATCCGCTGGGTGGCGGCGGCAAGTCCCTCGATCTCGCTGATCGACTTGTCGGTGCGCTGGCCGGCCTGCTCGACGGCGCCGGCGGATTGCCGCACCTGGCGGCCGATCTCCTGCACGGAGGCCGACAATTCCTCGGCCGCTCCCGCCACCGCCGATACGTTGGTCGAAGCCTGTTCGGTGGCGCTGGCGGCTGCGACCGCGCGGCTGTTGGCGCTGGAGGCGACGCTGGCAATGCTCTGCGCGGTGCCGCGCATCGCGGCGGCGTTGTCGTGGACCGCGCGGAGCACGGAGCTGATCGTGGTGCGGAACGCCTCGACGGAGGCTTGGATATGACGGCCGCGGGCGTCCCGCGCCTCGGAATCCTGCACCACCTGCGAGTTGAGGTCGCGGTTGCGCGCCATCGCGTCCTGGAAGATCCTGATGGCGCGGGCCAGCGCGCCGATCTCGTCGCCGCGCGCCGCGTGGGGGACTTCGACATTCTCGGCGCCTTCGGCGACGCGCTTGATGGTCGAGGTGATCTGCGACAGCGGACGGGCCACCGAGCGGGCGATGATCAGCACGCCGAGCACGACCACGATCAGCGCGAGGCCGCCGAGGCAGGTCAGCACGAACGACATCTCGCGGTTGGAGTCGGTCTGATGCGCCAGCTTCTTGCTGCGCTCGGCATAGACCTTGGACAGCGCCTCGAGGTCCTTGTTCAGGGCGGTGCGGACTTCGCGATTGGCGTCGTTGTCGCCCCATTCGCGGCCTGCGGCGGCGTTGATCTCGACGCCGCGCCGCACCAGCTCCTTGCGGAACTCGACGAACTTCTGGATGCGCGTCTTGAAGGTCGCGAACTGCGCGGCATCGTCGGCCTGGACGATCGCCTCCCAGTTCTTGACCACGTCGGTGATGCGCTCGTTGAACTTGAGCAGGCCGTCGCCGTATTTCTTCACCGTGGCCGGTTCGGTCGACATGTAGATCCCGCGGGATTCCATCACCACCGCATAGACCAGCGAGTTCACCCGCTCGACATTGAGGGCGGCCCGGCTCGCCAGGTCGACCGCCTCCGTCAGCTCCGCGTTCCGGCGGGCGTTGTAGTCGGACAGGAAGGTGATGGCGGCGGTCAGGACCGCGAACAGGGCAAAGATCGAATACAGCTTGGTTGCGAGCGAGAAGCGGGAGGCCATGGTGCGCCCGGTCAATGAATCAGGGGATGGGTTGGGATCGGTCATCGCGGGCTCTCGGAAAAAGGCCGGAACAGCGCCGTCGGCCGATGAAAAATCATGCAAAATTTTCATGGAGGAAGTCTTAATGGGGGAACTTTTGACCCCTGCCATCCATCGACTTTCGTATAGTTATTTCAAAGGCTTGTTTGGCATGCCGGGTTCCATCCGGAGAACTCCGGAGGGGTGCCTGCGACCAGAGCGCACACCGTCTGGGGAGGCTGAGCCGAAGCCGTTGGCACGGCGGTCGCAAGGCGGTGCTAGAACGGAAATGGCTCTAGGCTGACGCCTCGGGGAAGTGAGAACTGCCATGATCTACCGCCGCGCCATCGATGCCACCTCCTACGTATTCGATGATCTGCGCGACCTGCTCGCCAAGGCGACGCCGCCGCGCTCCGGCGACCGGCTGGCCGGGATCGCCGCCGACAGCGCCGAGGAGATGATCGCAGCCCGGCTCGCGCTGGCCGACGTTCCGCTGAAGCAGTTCCTCACCGAGGCCGTCATCCCCTATGAGGACGACGAGGTCACCCGCCTGATCCTGGACGGCCATGATGCGGCGGCCTTCGCGCCGGTCGCCGCGCTCACCGTCGGCGGTTTTCGTGACTGGCTGCTGTCGGATGCCGCGAGCGCCGGGGCGCTGTCCGCGATTGCGCGCGGCCTGACGCCGGAAATGGTCGCCGCCGTCTCAAAGCTGATGCGCAACCAGGACCTGATCGGGGTTGCGAAGAAGTGCCAGGTGACGACGCGCTTCCGCAACACGATCGGCCTGAAGGGACGGATGAGCGTACGGCTGCAGCCCAACCATCCCTTCGACGACATCAGGGGCATCACCGCCTCGATCCTCGACGGCCTGCTGCTCGGCTCCGGTGATGCCTGCATCGGCATCAATCCGGCGAGCGACGATCCCGCCGTGATCGGCGGCCTTCTGCGGCTGCTCGACGACGTCATCACGCGGCTGAAGATTCCGACCCAGGGCTGCGTGCTCACCCATGTCACGACCACGCTCGGCCTGATCAAGCAGGGGCTGCCGGTCGATCTCGTCTTCCAGTCGATCGCCGGCACGGAAGCCGCCAACCGCAGCTTCGGCGTCGACCTCGCGCTGCTGAAGGAGGCGCGCGACGCCGGGCTGTCGCTTCGCCGCGGCACGGTCGGCGACAACGTCATGTATTTCGAGACCGGGCAGGGCTCGGCACTGTCGGCCAACGCCCATCACCAGGTCGACCAGCAGACCTGCGAGGCGCGGGCCTATGCGGTGGCGCGCGCGTTCGATCCGCTGCTGGTCAACAGCGTGGTCGGCTTCATCGGGCCCGAGTACCTCTACGACGGCAAGGAGATCATCCGCGCCGGGCTCGAGGATCATTTTTGCGGCAAGCTGCTCGGCCTGCCGCTCGGTGTCGACGTCTGTTACACCAACCATGCCGAGGCCGATCAGGACGACATGGACAATCTCCTGACGCTGCTGGCCGCGGCCGGCGTCACCTTCATCATGGGCGTGCCCGGCGCCGACGACGTGATGCTGAACTACCAGTCGACCTCGTTTCACGACGCGCTCTACATCCGCGACCTCTTCGGACTGCGGCGGGCGCCGGAGTTCGACGACTGGCTCGCGACCAGCGGCCTTGCGGGCGGCGATTTTCGTCTTGCCGCCAACGCAGGGCTGCTGCCCGAATTCGCCGCAAGGTTGATCGCATAAAGGAGGCGGTTTTTTACGCAACCATCTGAACGTGACGGCGTTGGGGAGTGACATAATCTTGAAAGATTTCTGGCCCAGCCTTCAATGACGTGCTTAGATTTGGTTGTGCTTCGCTTGAGGGTCATTGATGAGAGCTGAAGGCATTGAAACGATCCGACGTATCCTCTGCGTCTTCCCGCGATACACGTCGGCTTTTGGCACCTTCGAACACGCTTATCCCCTGACCGACGGCGTCCGCGCCTTCATGCCGCCGCAGGGGTTGCTGCTGATCGCGGCCTATCTGCCCGAGACCTGGCCGGTTCGCTTCATCGACGAGAATTTGAACCCGGCGACCAAGGCCGATTTCGAATGGGCCGATGCGGTCTTCGTCAGCGGCATGCACATCCAGCGCCAGCAGATGAACGACATCTGCCATCGCGCCCATGACCACGATCTGCCGGTTGCGATCGGTGGCCCCTCGGTCAGCGCCTGCCCGGATTACTATCCGTCGTTCGACTATCTCCATGTCGGCGAGCTCGGCGACGCCACCAACGAATTGATCAAGCGGCTCGCGGACGACACCACGCGTCCCGACGAGCAGGTGGTGCTGAAGACCCTCGACCGCCTGCCGATGACGGACTTTCCGCTGCCGGCCTATGAGCTCGCCGAGACCAAGAAATACTTTCTCGGCAGCATCCAGTTCTCCTCGGGTTGTCCCTATCAGTGCGAGTTCTGCGACATCCCCGGCCTCTACGGCCGCAATCCGCGGCTGAAGTCGCCGGAGCAGATCATCGCCGAGCTCGACAAGCTGCGCGCATGCGGCATGACCGACACGGTCTATTTCGTCGACGACAATTTCATCGGCAACCGCAAGGCCGCGGTGGACCTGTTGCCGCATCTGGTCGAGTGGCAGAAGCGCACCGGTTATGTCACGCGGCTCGCCTGTGAGGCGACGCTCAACATCGCCAAGCGGCCCGAGATCCTGGAGAAGATGCGCGAGGCGTTCTTCGTCACGATCTTCTGCGGCATCGAGACGCCGGATCCCGACGCGCTGAAGGCGATGCACAAGGACCACAACATGATGGTCCCGATTCTCGAGGGCGTGCAGACCATCAATTCCTACGGCATGGAGGTGGTCTCCGGCATCATCATGGGGCTCGACACCGACAAGCCCGAGACCGGCAATGCGCTGCTGTCGTTCGTCGACGAGTCCCGCATTCCGCTGCTGACGATCAACCTGCTGCAGGCTTTGCCGAAGACGCCGCTATGGGATCGCCTCGAGAAGGCCGGGCGGCTGATCGACGACGAGAGCCGCGACTCCAATGTCGAATTCCTGCTGCCCTATGACGACGTAGTCTCGTCCTGGCGCAAATGCATGGAGATCGCCTACCAGCCGGAGAAGCTGTTCGCGCGCTACCAGTATCAGTGCGACTACACCTATGCGAACCGCATCAAGGTGCCGGTCAGCCCGGAGATGAAGAGCTGGCCCAACATCAAGCGCGGCCTGATCATGCTGCGCAACATCTTCTGGAAGGTCGGCGTGCTCGGCGACTACAAGCGCGTGTTCTGGAAGTTCGCGTGGGGCCGGCTGAAGCGCGGCGACATCGAGGGCCTGATCGGGCCGGCGATGATCGCGCATCATCTGATCACCTTTGCCCGCGCCGCTTCCAGCGGCCGGCAGAACGCGTCGAACTATTCGCTCCGCCTGCGCGAGGCTTCCGTCCCTGCCGAATAGTGACACGACATCGCTACCGCCGTCGTCCCGTTCGCTCGCCGAGCTGCGCGCGCTGACGCCGGCGCGCGTTGGCCTCGGTCGTTCCGGCGCCGGCCTGCCGACCGAGGCGCTGCTCTCCTTCACGCTCGATCACGCGCGTGCCCGCGATGCCGTCCATGCCGCGATCGACGTCGCCGGGCTGATGACGGGCCTCGTCGCGCTGAACCTCGCGCCGGTCGAGGTGGCGAGCCAGGCGCGCAACCGGCGCGACTATCTGCGGCGTCCCGATCTCGGCCGCATGCTCGATCCCGCGGCAAAGCGTCTGCTGGAGGGCAGGGGCGCGCCGTCGCCATCCTGCGCCATCGTGATTGGCGATGGACTGTCACCGACGGCCGTGAACGTCCACGCCGTCGAACTGGTCCGCCATCTGCTGCCGCGGCTTGCGGCTGACGGCATCGACACTGATGTGGTCGCGATCGCCTCCAGTGCCCGCGTCGCGCTCGGCGACGAGATCGGCGCCATCATCGGCGCGAAAATGCTGGTGATGCTGATCGGCGAGCGGCCCGGGCTCTCGGCGCCCGACAGCCTCGGCGCCTATCTGACCTACGGTCCAAGGATCGGCCTGACCGATGCCGAGCGCAACTGCGTCTCCAACATCCACGGCAAGGGCCTCACTTACGAGGAAGCTGCCTTCAGAATCGGCTGGCTGGTCCGCGAGGGGCTGGGACGGAGGATCACGGGCGTCGCACTGAAAGATGAAAGCGGTGGTGGGACGTCGGTGCCTGCGATCGCACAGTGTGACAAATCAGATACTTAATCGTGATTTTCGGCGGTTCCGTGCCGATTCGACCGTCTTCCCGCGCTTGCGAGCAGGGGCTTCGGCCTGTAAAACCGGCGCCGGTTATTATTCGCGTGTTTTCAAGGGCTAGCGCTGATCTGACGTGCTGACGAGCCTCATTCGCGCCCCGAACCCAACCTAACCGATTGCACCGTTGCGAGAACTGGACAGGGCATGCTCGACAAGAACTCGGATAGTCACGTCCACGTCGAAAAGATCGAGGAGCCGCAGTCCGGGACCAGCATCGCCTTCGGGCTGGAGCGGCTCGGGCTGATCGCGATCAAGGCGCCGCTGCTGTCGGTCATCATCCTGTTCGCGCTGATGGTCGCCGCCGTGTTCGGCATCGAGCGCATCAAGATCGACGATTCGCTGAGCCAGCTGTTCCGCTCCGATTCCAAGGACTACAAGCAGTATGAGGCGGTCACCAAGCGCTTCCCGGCGACCGAGTTCGACGTGCTGGTCGTGGTCGAGGGCAAGACGCTGCTGGCGCGCGACAACCTCGAGAAGATCCGTGACATGGTCACCGACCTGCAGCTGGTCGAGGGCGTGCGCGGCCTGGTCTCGCTGTTCTCGGCCCGCCAGGCGCCGGAGCCCGGCAAGCTGCCGGCTGCGCTGTTCCCGCCGGAGCTGCCGCAGGGCGCCGCCTACGACAAGTTCGTCGAGACCGTGAAATCCAACGAGATCATCCGCGGCAAGCTCTTGTCGGAGGACGGCACGCTGGCGCTGATCGTGCTGTCGCTCGAGCCCGAAGTGGTCAGCAGCAACAAGCTCGGCAAGGTCGTCGGCGACATGCGCAAGATCATGGCCGATGATCTCTCGGGCAGCGGCCTCAATGCGCAGCTCTCCGGCGTGCCCGTCATGCAGCTCGAGATCCGCAACGCGGTCAAGCGCGACGGGCTGACCTACAACATCCTCGGCATCCTTGCCGGCTGCATCATCGCGATCATCTTCTTCCGCAAGATCTCCTTCATGGTGATCGCGGCGTTCCCGCCGATTATCGCGATCCTGCTCGCGCTCGGCGGCCTCGGCTGGGCCGGCTTCAATCTCAACATGTTCCTCAACGTGATGACGCCGCTCATCATGGTGATCTCGTTCTCCGACTCGATGCAGCTGACGTTTGCGGCGCGCGACCGGCTGATCGCGGGGCAGGACAAATACACCGCGTTCAAGAACGCGGTGCTGGTGGTCGGGCCGGCCTGCGTGCTGACCCACGGCACCGCCGGCATTTCCTTCATCGCGCTGCAGTTCTCGGACTCCGAGCTGATCCGCAAGTTCGGCGAGGCCGGCCTTGCCGCCACCATCATCGCGCTGCTCGCGGTGCTGAGCCTGGTGCCCGCGTTCGGCGTGCTGCTGGTGCGCAACGAGAGGATCTTTGCGGTCAAGTTCCAGGGCGCCGACGCCGGCGTCCAGATGCTGCGCAATTTCTGCTACTGGATCGCGGTGCGCATGGTCGGCCGTCCCGGCCTGTTCAGCCTGCTCGCGGTCATCGTGGTCGGTGGCCTCGGCATCATCTATGCCAACCTCGAGCCGCGCTATCGGCTCGCTGATCAGGTGCCGGACAAGCGGCAGGCGGTGGCGGCCTCGAGCCGCCTCGATGCCAAGCTGACCGGCGCCAATCCGATCGACGTGCTGATCGAATTCCCCAAGGGCGCCGATCTCTACAGCAAGGACACGCTGGATACGATCGCCGAGGTGCATTCGGTGGTCGAGACTGCCGCCGGCGTCGGCAACGTCTGGTCGCTGGAAACGCTGCGGCGCTGGCTCGCCGAGAAGGCCGGGAGCAACGATGTCGCGACGCTGAAGGAATATGTCAGCGTGATTCCCGAGCATCTGGTGCGCCGCTTCATCTCGGCCGACCAAAAGGCCGTCGTGGTGTCGGGCCGCGTGCCGGATCTGGATTCGAGCCAGATCCTACCCGTGGTCGAGAAGCTCGATCATGAATTGGACAAGGTGCGCGCCAAGCATCCCGGCTACGAGATCGCGGTCACCGGCCTGTCGGCAATCGCCGCGCGCAACAGCGCCAATATGATCCAGAAGCTCAATCACGGCCTCACCGTGGAATTCCTGCTGGTCGCGATCTTCATTGGTCTCGCCTTCCGCTCGGTCGTGGTGATGCTGTCCTGCATCCTGCCGGGCATCTTCCCGGTCGTGCTGTCCGGCACCGTGCTGTGGGCGCTCGGGGAGGGGCTGCAGTTTGCGAGTGTCGTCGCGCTCACGGTGTCGTTCGGTCTCGGCCTCAGCGCCACCATCCACTTCCTCAACCGCTTGCGGCTGGAGACCAAGCCCGGTGTTACTTCAGACGTTGCGGTGGAGCGCGCGACCGTGCTGGTCGGACCGGCGCTGATCCTGACCACGGTGGTGCTGGCCTGCGGCCTCGTCGTCACCGTGTTCTCCGACCTGCCGTCGCTCAGGCTGTTCGGCTGGCTCAGTGCGTTCTCGATGGTGGCGGCGCTGATCGCCGACCTCTTCATCCTGCGGCCGACCGCGATGTTCCTGATCAACATGGCCGAGAAGATCCGCGGCAAGCCCGTGGAGCACGCGAAAGCGGCCGAATAATCCGCGCGCCATGTGCGCAAAAACAAAGGGCTCGGTTCCCTTCGGAACCGAGCCCTTTTGATTCGAGGAGGCGATCTCAGCCCTTGGTCATCGTGATCGAGACGCCGCGGATTTCACCCTTGGAGTCGATCTGCACGACCTGCTTGCTGCCGTTGGTGCGCAGGTTGAGGTTGGCGGCAAATCCCGAGGCTTCGACGAACACGTCGATCTGGCCGCCACCGGCGGTGCCCTGCAGATTGCCGAAGATGTTGCGGCTCTTCTCGCTCCAATTGCCGGAGATGCGCTCGCCCTGGCTGGTGACGTCGCTGGAGAGGTCGAATTTGTAGCTGTCGCTGGCGCAGTGCAGGTTCTGCTTCAGGTTCATCCCCGACGGCGCGACCTTGTAGTCGGCCTTGCAGCGGATGTGCTCGGTGGTGCCGTTGGACAACGAAACCGTGCCGGTTCCGCTCCAGTTGCCGTCGAAGCCGGCGAACGGTCCGGCGGACTGGGTGTGGCCGGCTGAGATCGAGAGGATCAGTGCAGCGCCGACACCGGCAGCCGTGAATGCCCGACCGAAAAGGCTGGAACGAAACAGTTGCATCGTGAATTTTTCCCATCAAAAACGACGTTGTCTTTGAAAGATAACGTCTCGCCGCATCGAAGATTTAGTGTCCCCGCCGTAATGTTAGGTTCAAATCACAGCATGCCTGTGAAGGCTGCCGTCATCCACACAGCGGAATCAAAACTTAGATAGGGATCGCCTCACGCCTGGCGCCAGGTTTCTCCGCGTCCCTCGAATTCCGCCAAGACCAATGCCGGATTGTTTCAGGTAATTCAATGATTTATAACGTGATTTGCAGCGATGCAAATTTAGCCGCATTTAGCAGCGCTTGTAGTTTGCGTAAGTCCGCGCTACGCGGCGTCTGCAAATCCCAACAAATCCGTCCCGGCCATGCCGAAGCGCTTTTCGGGAACAGATTTTCTGCTGTCGGAAATGAAGGAATAAGATGCGTAAATTTCTCCTGGCTCTCGCCATTTTGTCGGCCCCGCTTTCCACTCAAGCCTTCGCCCAGCAGCAACAGCGTTCGGGCACTCCCGAGGAGCAGAAGGCCTGCTCGCGTGACGTGCAGAAGCACTGCCGTTCGGTGATCGATCAGGGCGATTTCACGATCCTGGCCTGCCTGCAGCAGAATCGTAAGAACATCAGCCAGGCCTGCGACCAGGTCCTGAAGAACCACGGCCAGTAAGGGCCGGTTTCGCCTCCCGACATCGTCAAAAATGCCCCGCCGGCGGCTTGATCGCCGGTGCGGGCCGATGTGCCGGCGATCACAGATAGCATTGGTTTTGGCGGCGTATTCCCCTATATGGGGCACGCAATCCCCCGCACGCGCCTGACGATTGCGCGGCGCCCGTGCCAGACCCGTGTAGCCAAATCCCCGATGACCAGCGCGAGCGACCTGCGATCCGGAAAGACCCACCGTGACGAGAATTTTCCCGTCGCGTCGTGGATCATTCATCCAAGGCATCGCGCCCTGATCCTGGCGTTCTACAATTTCGTCCGCACCGCCGACGACATCGCCGATCACGCCACGCTGCCGCCGGACGAGAAGCTGCGCTATCTCGACCTGATGGAGGCCGAGCTCAACGGCCAGGGCGACACCCAGAAGGAAGCCGTCAATCTGCGCCACGCGCTGGCCGAGCGCGGCATGCCGCCGCGCCACGCGCTCGACGTGCTGATCGCCTTCCGCATGGACGTCACCAAGCTGCGCTACGAGAACTGGGACGACGTGATCGATTATTGCCGCTACTCGGCGATGCCGGTCGGCCGCTTCATGCTCGACGTCCACGGCGAGGACGTCTCGACCTGGGCTGCATCGGACGCGCTATGCGCCGGTCTGCAGATCAACAATCATCTGCAGGACTGCGCCAAGGACTACAAGAACCTGAACCGCGTCTACCTGCCGCGCGATGCGCTGGCCGACTCGGGCGCCACCGTCGAGATGCTCGGCGGCACCAAGTCGTCGCCGGAATTGCTGAAGTGCCTGCAAGCGCTCGCGGTGCGCACCGCGGATCTGCTCGACGAGAGCAAATCGCTCGCCGCCGAGGTCCGGGATTTCCGCCTCGGCCTCGAAATCTCGGTGATCCAGGCTTTCGCCGACAAGATCGTCAACATGCTGAAGGTGCGCGATCCCCTGAGCGAGCGCGTTCATCTGAGCCCGGTTGAGTTGCTGCTGCAAAGCCTCGGCGGTGTCGCGGGCGAGGTGGCGCAGCGCACGATCGGGCGCCGTTCGGTTTCCAAGACGGCAGCAGGCGCATGAGTGTCGAGACGGCGGCGGCCAACGCAAATTACGGCAGCGCCGCATCCGGCAGCTCGTTCTATGCCGCGATGCGCATCCTGCCGGCCGCGCAGCGCGAGGCGATGTTCCAGATCTACAGCTTTTGCCGGCAGGTCGACGATATCGCCGACTCCGACGGCCCGCGGCCCGAGCGGCTGGCGGCGCTGCAGCAGTGGCGCGACGACATCGACGCGCTCTACCAGGGCCGTTCGCCGGAGCGGCTGAAGGACTATGTCGACCAGGTCAAAACCTTCGGCCTGAAGCGCGAGGATTTCCTGGCTGTTGTCGACGGCATGGAGATGGACGTGCCGCAGGACATCCGCGCGCCCGATCTCGCGACCCTCGATCTCTATTGCGACCGTGTCGCCAGCGCCGTAGGACGGCTGTCGGTGCGCGTGTTCGGCCTGCCCGAGGATGACGGCATCCAGCTCGCCTATCATCTCGGCCGTGCGCTGCAGCTCACCAACATCCTGCGCGACATCGACGAGGATGCGGGGCTCGGTCGGCTTTATCTGCCGCGCGAGTTGCTCTTGCATGCCGGCATCACCAACAATGATCCGGCGCGCGTCACCGCCGATCGCTTCCTGCCGAAGGTCTGCGCGCCGCTCGCCGAGCGCGCCAAGATGCACTTCCAGAAGTCCGACGAGATCATGGCGCGCAACTCGCGCCGCAAGGTGCGGGCGCCGCGGATCATGTCGAAATACTACCGCGCGATCCTCGATCTCCTGATCGCCCGCGGATTCGCCGCGCCGCGCGCGCCGGTGAAGGTTTCGAAGCTCGCCAAGATCGGCATTCTCCTGCGTTACGCGATCATCTGATGCAAAAGACCGTTCATATCATCGGCGCCGGCATTTCCGGCCTCTCGGCGGCCGTCCGGCTGTCGAACGCCAATTACAAGGTGTTCGTCCACGAGGCGACGCAGCAGGCCGGCGGCCGCTGCCGCTCCTATTTCGACGCTGCGACCAACCTCACCATCGACAACGGCAACCATCTCCTGCTGTCGGGCAACCACCATGCGGTGAGCTATGCCCGCTCGATCGGCACCGAGGCGGGACTGGTCGGGCCGAAGCAGGCGCAGTTTCCGTTCGTCGACCTGAAGACCGGTCAGCGCTGGCAGCTCGATCTCGGTGACTCTCGCCTGCCGACCTGGGTGTTCGACGAGGGCCGCCGCGTCCCCGACACCAGCCTGCGCGATTATCTGGCACTGGCGCCTCTCGTGTGGGCAGGTACCGACAGGCTGGTCGGCAAATCGATCCCCTGCGAGGGCACGCTGTATGACCGCCTGGTGCAGCCGCTGCTGCTCGCCGCCCTCAACGTCGATCCGCCCGAGGGCTCGGCGGGCCTCGCCGGCGCCATCGTGCGCGAAACGCTCTTGGCAGGCGGCCAGGCCTGCCGTCCGCTGATTGCGCGCGATGGTTTGAGTTCAGTCCTGATCGAGCCGGCCGTGAAGCTGCTCCAGCAGCGCGGCAACAGCGTGCAGTTCGGCCATGAGCTGCGCGGCTTCACTGTGAATGGCGACAAGGTCGCCCAACTCGATTTCGGCGGCGAGGACAAGGTTGCGCTCGGCGCTGACGACGCCGTGGTGCTCGCAGTGCCGCCGCGCGCGGCAGCCTCGCTGCTGCCGGGACTGAAGACGCCGACCGAATTCCGCGCCATCGTCAATGCGCATTTCCGGTTTGATCCGCCGCGCGATGCGGCGCCGATCCTCGGCGTCGTCGGCGGGCTCGTCGAATGGCTGTTCGCATTTCCTGGGCGGCTCTCCGTCACCATCAGCAATGGCGACCGCCTGGTCGACATGCCCAGAGAAGAGCTGGCGCAGGCGATCTGGAACGACGTCTGCAAGGCCGCCGGCGTCTCCGGCGAATTGCCGGCCTGGCAGATCGTGCGCGAGCGCCGCGCCACCTTCGCAGCGACGCCGGAGCAGAATGCGCTGCGGCCGGGGCCCGAAACCGCGCAAAAAAACCTGTTCCTTGCCGGTGACTGGACTGCTACCGGGTTGCCCGCAACCATCGAGGGATCGGTGCGGTCGGGTGATCGCGCCGCCGATCTGGTTCTTGCCAGACGCTAGAATCGATCTGTTTTGAGCGAGCCCGCTTTTACCAGCCGGCCCGCGATGAAGAGGATATCGAGCGAAATGCTTTCGAGAGATCACGTCACAGTCGACCCGGTCGCGCTGGAGAAGAGCATCTCTTCGGCGACCGAAGCGCTGCTCTTCTATCGCCAGTCCGACGGTCATTGGGTGTTCGAGCTCGAGGCCGACAGCACGATTCCAGCCGAATACATCCTGCTGCGCCACTATCTTGCCGAGCCCGTCGACAGCGCGCTCGAAGCCAAGATCGCAAAATATCTGCGGCGCACGCAGGGTGCGCATGGCGGCTGGCCGCTGGTGCATGACGGTCCGTTCGACATGAGCGCCAGCGTGAAGTCGTATTTCGCGCTGAAGATGATCGGCGATTCCATCGACGCGCCGCATATGGTGCGGGCGCGCGAGGCGATCCGCTCGCGCGGCGGCGCCGCCGGCAGCAACGTGTTCACGCGTTTCCTGCTCGCGCTCTACGGCGTCGTGACCTGGCGCGCCACGCCGGTGCTGCCGATCGAGATCATGCTGCTGCCGATGTGGTCGCCGTTCCACATCAACAAGATCTCCTACTGGGCGCGCACCACCATGGTGCCGCTGATGGTGCTCGCGGCGTTGAAGCCGCGCGCGAAGAATCCGAAGGGCGTCGGCATCGACGAATTGTTCCTGCAGGATCCCAAATCGCTGCGCATGGCGCCGAAGGCACCGCACCAGAAGGCGAGCTGGTTCTATCTGTTCCGCGCGCTCGACGGCATCCTGCGCGTGATTGAGCCGATGTTTCCGAAGTCGCTGCGCCAGCGCGCGATCGACGCGGCGCTCGCCTTCACCGAGGAGCGGCTGAACGGCGAGGACGGCATGGGCGCGATCTATCCGCCGATGGCCAACATCGTCATGATGTACGAGGCGCTCGGCAAGGACGAGAATTTCCCGCCGCGCGCCACCACGCGGCGCGGCATCGACAAGCTGCTCGTGATCGGCGAGGACGAGGCCTATTGCCAGCCCTGCGTCTCGCCGATCTGGGACACCGCGCTGGTTGCCCACGCGCTGCAGGAGGCCGGCGGCGAGGAGACCTTCGCCAAGGCCAAGCAGGGCCTCGACTGGCTGAAGCCGCGCCAGGTGCTGGAGCTGAAGGGCGACTGGGCCGTGAAGGCGCCGAACGTGCGTCCGGGCGGCTGGGCGTTCCAGTACAACAACGACCACTATCCCGATCTCGACGACACCGCGGTGGTCGTGATGGCGATGGACCGGGCGCGGCGCCAGACCGGCAGCAAGGAATATGACGACGCGATCGCGCGCGGCCGCGAGTGGATCGAGGGACTGCAGAGCCGCGACGGCGGCTGGGCCGCGTTCGATGCCAACAACCTCGAATATTACCTGAACAACATCCCGTTCTCGGATCACGGCGCGCTGCTCGACCCGCCGACCGAGGACGTCACCGCGCGCTGCGTCTCGATGCTGGGCCAGCTCGGCGAGACCGAGACAACCAGCAAGGCGCTCGCCGACGGCATTGCCTATCTGCGCCGCACCCAGCTCGCGGAAGGGTCATGGTACGGCCGCTGGGGCCTCAACTACATCTACGGCACCTGGTCGGTTCTCTGCGCGCTTAATGTCGCAGGCATCGATCACGCCGATCCGATGATGCGGAAAGCGGTAGACTGGCTGGTGTCGATCCAGAATCAGGATGGCGGCTGGGGCGAGGATGCCGTCAGCTATCGGCTGGATTACCGGGGCTATGAGGTCGCGCCGTCGACCTCCTCACAAACGGCATGGGCTTTGCTTGCATTGATGGCGGCGGGAGAGGTTGAAAACCCCGCAGTCATACGGGGTGTGGAGTACCTAAAGGCAACACAGACCGAAAAAGGGCTGTGGGATGAACAAAGGTACACCGCAACAGGGTTTCCGCGGGTGTTTTACTTGCGATATCATGGCTACTCGAAGTTCTTTCCGCTCTGGGCGCTGGCGCGGTATCGGAATTTGAGAAGCACCAACAGCAGGGTGGTAGGGGTCGGGATGTGATTTTGGGGGCGGGGGCCGCTGAGACCGTGGACAGCAAGATTGATCCTCGGCCGGTGTTGATTGTCACTGGATTGGTGCAGGAGGCCCGCATCGCGGCCGGGCCCGGCATGATCGTGATTTGCAGCTCGAGCGACCCGCAGCAGCTTCGTGCGCTGCTGGCGACGCTGGATCCGACCAGCTTTCGGGGGGTGATCTCGTTCGGCGTGGCCGGCGGTCTGGACCCGTCGCTGAAGTCCGGCGACGTCGTGGTCGCGACCGAGGTGATGGCCGGCGATACCAAGTTCCTGACCGGTTCTGCGCTTGACGAGGAGATGATCACCAGCGCCGCGCTGAAGCGCCGCAAGATCGTTCGTGGCAGCCTCGCCGGCGTCGAGCAGGTCGTCGCCGCCAGGGCCTGCAAGGCCGCGCTGCGCTCGGTCACGGGGGCCGCCGCCGTCGACATGGAAAGTCATATCGCCGCCGCCTATGCCGCCAATGCCGGCATTCCCTTCGCGGCGCTGCGCGTCATCAGCGATCCCGCGCATCGCGCGCTGCCGGAACTGGCGAAATCGGCAGTCAAGCCGAACGGTGAGATCGACCTGCGCAAGGTGCTCAGTGGGCTCGCCCGCAATCCGCGCACGCTGCGGGCACTGGTCTCGACCGGCATCGACTTCAACCGCGCGCTGCGCTCGCTGCGCGGCTGCCGCGGCTTCCTGCTCGGCAGCGACGTGCTGGTCCCGGTCGAAGCCTAAAGCGCCACTTGGTCTGCCTCAGATGAAAGCAAAGGGCCCGATCGCTGAGCGATCGGGCCCTTTTGTTTGCTTGCTTCTCCTTCCCCCTGAAAGGGGGAAGGTCGGGATGGGGGTCTGCCGCGCGCACCAGCATTCGGGAGAGACTTGATCCCCACCCGCTTTGCTCTCACGAGCAAAGCGACCTCCCCTTTTCAAGGGGAGGTTGGAAGCTTAAGCGGCGGTCGAGGCGGTCTTGGCGGCGGCCTTGCGCTCGGCGGCGGCGGCTTCGTCGCGGCGGATCTCGGAGAGCTTCTTCTGCACCTGCTCCGAGAAGATGTACTGCGCCGGACGCTGCTTGGACATGTCGATCTCGGGCGCCAGCGGGCCGGTGGTCCTGATGCCGCGCAGCGCCACCCACATCGCCTTCAGCGGGTTGTTGAGCGCTGCGGTCGCAGCCGTCGGCTCGTAGCCGCAATGCGCCATGCAGTCGGCGCACTTCTCGTACTTGCCGGTGCCGTAGGTCTCCCAGTCGGTGGTTTCCATCAGCTCCTTGAAGGTCTTCGCATAGCCTTCGCCGAGCAGGTAGCAGGGCTTCTGCCAGCCGAAGATGTTGCGCGCGGGCATGCCCCACGGCGTGCACTCGTATTCCTGGTTGCCCGCGAGGAAGTCGAGGAACAGGCCGGAATGCATGAAGTTCCACTTCTTGCCCTTGCCCATCGCAAAGACGTCGCGGAACAGCTTCTTGGTCTTGGTGCGGTTCAGGAAGTGCTCCTGGTCCGGCGCACGCTCATAGGCGTAGCCGGGCGACATCGAGACGCCGACGCCGAGCTCGACAGTGAGGTCGAGGAATTTTGCGATCTCCTCCGCCGGATGGCCGTCGAAGATCGTGGCGTTGACGTTGACCGTGAAGCCGCGTGCCTTTGCGGCCTTGATCGCGGAGACGGCGCGGTCGAACACGCCCTTCTGCGACACCGCCTTGTCGTGATGGTCCTTCAGGCCGTCGAGATGCACCGAGAAGAACAGATACGGCGAGGGCTCGAACAGATCGAGCTTCTTCTCCAAGAGCAGCGCGTTGGTGCACAGCGAGACGAACTTCTTGCGCGCGACCAGTCCGCGCACGATCTCGCCGATCTCCTTGTGGATCAGCGGCTCGCCGCCGGGGATCGCAACCATCGGCGCGCCGCACTCGTCGGCCGCGTCCCAGCACTCCTGGGCGGTCATGCGGCGATTGAGGATCGCATCCGGATAGTCGATCTTGCCGCAGCCGACGCAGGCGAGGTTGCAACGGAACAGCGGCTCGAGCATCAGCACGAGGGGATAGCGTTTACGGCCAAGCAGCTTCTGCTTGATCAGATAGCCGCCGATACGCATTTCCTTGAAGAACGGTATAGCCATTAGCAAGGTTTCTTTCTGGACTTTCGGTAGGAACGGTTGGATCAGCCCGCAGTGAGTTCGGCTGGAAGCCGGAATTCGATATTCTCTTCCCGGCCGGGGACGACCGAGACGGAAACAGGTCCGATGCGTTTCAAGGCTTCGATCACGTCATCGACCAGAACTTCGGGCGCCGAGGCGCCCGCCGTGATTCCGACGGCCTTCGCATCCTTCAACCAATCGGGATTGAGCGCGCTGCCGTCAGCAATGAGATAACTCGGAACACCAACCTCGGTGCCGATTTCACGCAGCCGGTTTGAGTTGGAACTATTGGCGGCCCCCACCACCAGGATAACATCGACCAGTTTGCTCAGGTCCCTTACCGCAGATTGGCGGTTCTGTGTCGCATAGCAGATATCCCGGATGTCCGGGCCTTGAATATCTGTAAATTTGGCCTGAAGGGCCGCGATAATGTCCTTGGTATCGTCCACGGACAGGGTGGTCTGGGTGATGTAGGCCACCGGAGTATCGGTCGGCAGGGTCAGTTCCGCGACGTCGTTCACGTTCTGGACCAGCAGGACGGGGCCTGGAACCTGGCCCATGGTTCCCTCGACCTCGGGGTGGCCGGCATGGCCGATCAGGATCAGGGACCGCCCCTTGGAGATGTAGCGCTTGCCCTGGTTATGGACCTTGGTGACCAGCGGGCAGGTGGCATTGAGCACGGGCAGGTCGCGCTCGGCGGCCTCCTCCTCGACGCTGCGGGCCACGCCATGGGCCGAGAACACGGTCATCGACTGCGGCGGAACCTCGGACAGCTCCTCGACGAAGATCGCGCCCTTCTTCTTCAGGCTCTCGACGACGTATTTGTTGTGAACGATCTCATGGCGGACATAGACCGGCGGGCCATACTTCTCGAGCGCGCGCTCGACGATCTCGATCGCACGCACGACGCCCGCGCAAAAGCCGCGCGGCTGGGCAAGAAAAACTTCCATAGGACGTCCGTTACGCAAATTGCACCAATCTCATCCAATGCCAGGCGGCCCCTGCCGCCGGACTTATGCCCGGCGCGGACATCCGCAACTGCCGTTGCAAGTACCGCACCATGGTTGTCCCGTACCAATCCACGTCCCAAGCACATGGAAGTACGGGGCTTTGTGTCAAAAAATGAGCAATAAGGAAAGGTGTGCCATCTATTGGGAATATGGCTTGAGGTATTCTGGTGTGGGTAATCGCCCCCTGCGACCCTCCGTCCCCCTCACTTGTTCGTCACTTTCTCGCCCTTTGAGGGGGGCTATACCGGGCGTTCCAGCCGTTTGGGGCCGCTTCGCCGTCTCCTCGCGGAAAGTAACCAAAACAACATTAGGTTGGCACCGGGAACTCCGCTAGACAGCGGGCGTTTTTCGGCAGCTCCCCAGACGACCAGAAAGAAACATTGTGCTGACAAGTATTGTTGTCTCGATTGTTCGAGCGTGCACGCGCTTTGCCCTTCCTGTGGTGATTTTTTCGCTGCTGCTCGCGGTCGGGTCCGGCTACTACGCGGCGCGCAATTTCGCGATCAACACCGACATCAACAAGCTGATCTCGCCCGACCTGGACTGGCGCAAGCGCGACCAACAGTTCGAGCAGGCGTTCGACCGCGAGCGGCTAATCCTGGCCGTGGTCGAGGCGCCGACGCCTGAGCTGACCAGCTCGGCGGCCAAGGCGCTGGCCGACAAGCTGTCCACCGACAAGAAGAATTTTGAGGCTGTCACCGCGCTCGGATCCGGCGAGTTCTTCGAGAAGAACGGCTTGCTCTATCTGCCGACCGAAGAGGTCGGCAAGGTGACCGGCCAGCTCGAATCCGCAGCCCCCCTGATCGAGATCATGGCGGGCGATCCCTCGATCCGCGGCCTGACCGGCGCGCTGGAGACCGGGCTTGCCGGCATCAAGCGTGGCCAGGTCAAGCTCGACAACACCGCGCGCCCCTTCAACCTGATCTCCGACACGGTCGAGAAGGTCCTGACCAAGGGCAACGCGACCTTCTCCTGGCGCGAGCTGACCAGTGACAAGCCGCTGACCGATTCCGACAAGCGCGCCTTCATCGAGGTCAAGCCGATCATCGACTACACCGCGCTGGAGCCCGGCAAGACCGCGACCGATGCGATCCGGCAGGCCGCCGTCGATCTGAAATTCGCCGACAATTACGGCGCGCGCGTCCGCCTGACCGGCCCGGTGCCGATGGCCAATGAGGAATATGCGACCGTGCAGGAAGGGGCGATCACGAACGGCATCGGCACCGTCGTGGTCGTGCTGCTGATCCTCTGGATGGCGCTGCATTCGGGCAAGATCATCTTCGCGGTGTTCGTCAATCTGTTCATCGGCCTTGCGATCACGACCGCGGTCGGCCTGATGATGGTGGGATCGCTGAACCTGCTCTCGATCGCGTTCGCGGTGCTGTTCGTCGGCCTCGGCGTCGACTTCGGCATTCAGTTCAGCGTCCGCTACCGCTCCGAGCGCTTCAAGAACGACAATGTGACGCTGGCGCTGGAGAACGCGGCGCGGCGCTCGGCGGTGCCGCTGTCGCTCGCGGCGATGGCGACCGCGGCCGGCTTCCTCTGCTTCCTGCCGACCGATTACAAGGGCATCTCCGAGCTCGGCAAGATCGCCGGCGCCGGCATGCTGGTGGCGTTCCTCACCAGCATCACGACGCTGCCGGCGCTGCTCAACCTGCTGCATCCGGCGGGCGAGAAGGACCCGGTCGGCTACGCCTTCCTCGCGCCGGTCGATCGCTTCCTGGAAGATCACCGCGTCCCGATCATCGTCGGCACGCTGCTGGTGACGCTCGCCGGCCTGCCGCTGCTCTATTACATGAAGTTCGACTTCAACCCGATCAACCTGCGCAACCCGAAGGCGGAATCGATCGCGACCTTCCTCGACCTGCGCAAGGATCCGAACACCGGCGCCAACGCCATCAACGTGATGACGAAGTCGGAGGACGACGCGAAGAAGATCGAGGCCAAGCTCGAGAAGCTGCCGGAAGTCTCGCGCGTGATGTCGCTCGACAGCTTCATCCCCCAGGATCAGCCGGCCAAGCTGAAGCTGATCGCGCAGGCGGCGAAGACGCTCGGTCCCGCGCTCAATCCGGATTCGATCGACGCTGCGCCGTCGGACCAGGAGAATGTCGAGGCGCTGAAGAGCACCGTCGACAATCTCCGCAGGACCGCCGGCGACAACAAGGGCCCGGGCGGCGTCGCCGCGCGGCGCCTCGCCGATGATCTGCAGAAGCTCGCGGATTCGAACCAGGCCACGCGCGACAAGGCGCAGGACGTCTTCATCGCGCCGATGAAGATCGTATTCGATCAGCTGCGCAATACGCTGAAGGCCGAGACCGTCACGCTGCAGACGCTGCCGCCGGAACTGGTCGAGAGCTGGAAGGCCAAGGACGGCTTGATGCGCGTCGAGGCCGAGCCGAAAGGCGATCCGAACGACAACGACAATCTGCGCCGCTTTGCCGACGTGGTGCTCGCCGCCGAGCCGACCGCGATCGGCGGCCCGGTCTCGATCCTGAAATCCGGCGACACCGTGGTGCGGGCGTTCATCCACGCCGGCATCCTTGCACTCGTTATGATCAGCCTGCTGCTGTACCTGACGCTGCGACGGATCGTCGACGTGCTGATGACGATCGTGCCGCTCTTGGTCGCCGGCATCGTGACGCTGGAGATTTGCGTGTTGATCGGCCTGCCGCTCAACTTCGCCAACATCGTCGCTCTGCCGCTGCTGCTCGGCGTCGGCGTCGCCTTCAAGATCTACTATGTCACGGCATGGCGGCAGGGCAGGACGAACCTGCTGCAATCGAGCCTGACGCGCGCGATCTTCTTCAGCGCGCTGACCACGGCGACTGCGTTCGGCAGCCTGTGGCTCTCAAGTCATCCCGGTACCGCGAGCATGGGCAAGCTGCTTGCGCTTTCGCTCGTCACCACGCTCGCGGCGGTGTTGCTGTTCCAGCCGGCGCTAATGGGTAAACCGCGCAATGTCGCTGATGAGGCAGATATCGCCAACGACGTCACCTGACGGATTGGCGTTGGCCTGCTTCTGACCGGGCTTGGTTGAAGACACCGAGCCCGTGGTCTTCGGCGCCTGCTGGGCGGCCTGCGGCGAGGTCGACTTCGGCGCGGTGCCCTTGGCCATGCTGTTGGTCGGGCTCGACGGGATCGGCGGGGCGACACGCGTCCAGGTCTCGCCGCCGCAGAGGAAACCGAGCACGCAGCCCTGGATCTGCAGCTGGTTGGTGCCAACAGGCGTGATGGTCGAACTGTAGGACTGGCCGTCCTTGGCGTTGTAGACCTGACCTTCCCACGCATCCGTGCCGGGCTTCTTCTTCATGTCGATCAGGATCGGCATGCCCAGGGTCGGTCGGCTCTGCTTGGCGGGGTCGGGATTATTGCTGTCCTTGCCGCCGGGGGTTTTTTCCCAGGACACGACACCCCACATGCTGCCATTGCATTGGGCAACGCGGATGTTGGCGACACCATCGGCGACTCGCCAGTCGCCGGTCGGGTCGGCCGCCAGAGCAGGTGTTATTACGGTGGCCAAAAATAAACCTGAAAAGCCTATTGTACGCGCGAACGTTCTTGGGCAGTGCAACATGGTTCAGACCTATGCTTAAGTAGACGATCAGAGCGGGGTCAAAACGCCGCTAGTTTGCGTTTTGAGTTGACGAAATGGCCATCAAACGACGTATGTAGCGAATGCTAAGTTCCAATTTTGACGTTTCCGAGATTTTCGCAGAGCGTGAGGGACAGCGCGGTGCCATGCACACGCGTCATCTCAACGAACAGCTCGTTCGCGTTCTCAAGACCATCGGCTACGACGTCGGTTTCCAGAAGGGGCAAGGGGCCTATCTCTACGATCGTCAGGGGGCTCGGTATCTCGATCTACTCAGCGGATTTGGCGTTTTTGCGATTGGCCGCAACCATCCGACCCTGCGCACCGCGCTGAAGAGCGTGCTCGACGCCGATCTGCCCAATCTGGTGCAACTCGACGTCTCGACGCTCGCCGGCGTGCTGGCGGAACGCCTTTTGGAACATGTTCCATATCTGGACAAGGTGTTTTTCGCCAATTCCGGCGCCGAAACCGTCGAAGCCGCGATCAAGTTCGCGCGTGGCGCGACCGGGCGTCCCGGCATCGTGTACTGCGGCCATTCGTTCCACGGGCTCTCCTATGGCGCGCTGTCGCTGACGGATGACAGCAATTTCCGCGGCGGCTTCGAACCGCTGCTGCCGGGCTGCACCCCGATTCCGTTCAACGATCTCGCAGCCCTCGAAAAAGCTTTGTCGTCGCGCCAGGTCGGCGCGTTCATCGTCGAGCCGATCCAGGGCAAGGGCGTCAACATGCCCAGCGACGAATTCCTGCCCGCCGCGCTGGCGCTGTGCCGCAAATACGGCACGCTGTTCATCGCCGACGAGATCCAGACCGGCCTCGGCCGCACCGGAAAATTCCTTGCGATCGAGCACTGGAACATCGAGCCCGACATGGTGCTGCTGGCCAAGGCGCTGTCCGGCGGACATGTGCCGATCGGCGCGCTGCTGACGCGCAAGAACATCTTCGACAAGATCTTCAACCAGATGGACCGCGCGGTCGTGCACGGCTCGACTTTTGCGAAAAACGATCTGGCGATGGCCGCGGGCATTGCGACGCTCGAAGTCATGAAGGCGGAGAAGCTGGTCGAGAACGCCGCCAAGCGCGGCGCCGAGCTGCGCCTCGCGCTGCAAGGCATGGTGCCCGGCTACGAGCTGATGAAGGAAGTCCGCGGCAAGGGCCTGATGATCGGCGTCGAGTTCGGCCCGCCGAAATCGCTCAAGCTGAAGGCCTCGTGGAATCTGCTGGAGACCGCCAACAAGGGCCTGTTCTGCCAGCTCATCACCGTGCCGCTGTTCAAGGACCACAAGATCCTGACGCAAGTCGCCGGCCACGGCAGCCACACCATCAAGCTGCTGCCGCCGCTCGTGATCTCCGAAGAGGATTGCCGCTGGATCGCCAAGTCGTTCGACGACGTCATCGCCGGCAGCCACAAGGTCCCCGGCGCAATCTGGTCGCTCGGCAAGACGCTGGTCGACAACGCGGTCAGGAAGTCGGCGTAACCGCGCGACAGTAGGGCGCATGGCGATGACGCTTCGCCATCATTAGGTCCCGACCCGATCGATCCGCCTGCACGAGGGGCTGCGCACGCGCGGCGACGGGAGTTCAACATGACCAATGTCACCGGCCGCTGCCACTGCGGTGCTATCCGCTATCAAGTCGAAGGGGAACCGCTGGTCCACGCGTTGTGTCATTGCGTGGACTGCCGACGCCATGCCGGCGCGCCGATGGTCGGCTGGTCGATGTATCCTGAAAAGGCGGTCCAGGTGTTGAAGGGAACACCGAAGGTCTACGCATCGTCAGAGCATGGCCGCCGCCACTTCTGCGCCGACTGCGGCACCGGCCTGTTCTACACCAATGCGGACATGACTCCCGGCGTCATCGACGTTCAGAGCGCAACCTGCGACGATCCCGATGCGGTGCCGCCGACGGTGCATATGCAGGTCGCCGAACGGCTGCGCTGGATGGAACGCGCGCACGAACTGCCGACGTTCGACCGCTTTCCGCCGCAGGAATAAGTGCCATAGCCGTCCGCGGGATTCGTAGGGCGGATTAGCGAAGCGTAATCCGCCATCTTTCCCGGCGATATCGGTCGGCGGATTACGCCTTCGGCTAATCCGCCCTACAAGCTCACCCTTCCTTGTTCGCCTTCATCGCGGTTTCGAACTTGTCGCCGAACTCCGAGAGCTCGTCGGCGCCGAGATCGCTGACGGCCCAGTAGTTCATGCCGTGGTCGCTCCAGCGGCGGATGTTGAAGCCCTGCAGCGTCGAGATCTTGGCGGCCTGACGCTCGGTGCTGGCGGTCTGCGCCACGAACAGATTGATCACGTGCTGGCGGCGCTTGTAGACGACGGCGCCGATGGCGCGGGTGTCGACATAGTCGAGCCGGCCGCCGATTAGCGTGAAACCTTGCGAGGTGAGATCGATCACCGGCGGCGAGACGTCGAGCTTGCCGTTGAACCACGGCTTCACCGTGTGCTGGTCGGTCGAGATCACGTCGGTGAGGTGGCCGGCCTGCAGCGAGCGCAGATGCGCCGACACCACTTCCGACTGGATGCGCTGCGTGTCGTCATTGCGCAGCACGACCGCGATCAGGCCGGTGGCCGCCATCGCCGACACCGCCGAGCCCATCGCAAAGCCGCGCAGCAGCGAGCGGCGGCTCGGCGTGGCGACCGGCTGGGGCAGCGACTTCTCGATCCGCTTGCGCAGCTCGAGGGGCGCCTTGTAGTGCAGATTGGCGTCCGCCAGCGCCGCGCTCATCTCGCGATAGTCCTTCATCAGCGCGGCGCAATGCGCGCATCCGGCGACGTGGGCCTCGACCTCGCGCGCATGGCCGGCGTCGAGCTCACCGTCGAGCAGCGCATGAAGCAGCACTTCCGCTTCCTCGCAGTTCATTTCACGTGCTCCTGTTCCGCAAGCCAGGCCGATCGCAGCATGGCGCGGGCGCGTGCGAGCCGCGACATCACGGTGCCGACAGGCACCGCGGCGACATCGGCGATCTCGCGGTAAGAAAGGTTCTGGATCTCCCGCAGCACGAAGGTCTCGCGGAACGGTTCGGCGAGCGCTGCGATCAGCTTGCGCACGGTGTCGCCGTCGAAGCGGCGCATCAGATGCGACTCCGGCGTCTCCGGCGCCTCGTTCCACATCGGTGTCTGCTCGACGGTCTCCGGCTTGTCGTCGACCGCGGTGACCGGCGCGGTCTTGCGGCGGGCATATTCGGCGCGGCAGACGTTGCGCAGGATCGCGAACAGCCACGGCTTCATCGCCGGCCCGCGATAGCTGTCGAAATGCTTGTAGGCGCGCAGATAGCACTCCTGCACCGCGTCCTCGGCGTCGGCCGCATCACGCAGCAGGAATCGCGCGAGCGTGTAGGCATCGTCGAGGTAGGGCAGCGCCGCCTCGCGAAAGCGCCGCGCCTTTTCGGGATCATCGTCCGACGCTTTGGCAACCATCGTGTCCTTCCCGGCAGGTCCGGAAACAGGTCGGGCCCGGCCGGCGGCGGAAACCCACCGGCCGGGCAGGGTTGTGATGCCTTGGTTTGGCACGTTACTCAACCTTGATTGTGCCCTGCATGTGCGGATGCAGCGAACAAAAATACTTGTATTCGCCGGCCGCCGTGAAGGTGAAGGTGAACTTGTCGTCGGTATCGAGCGTCTTGGACCTGAACTTGCCTGCGCACACCACGGTGTGCGGGATGTCGTCGCGGTTCATCCAGGTCACCGAGGTGCCGGCCTTCACGGCAAGCTGCGCGGGCTCGAACACGAAATTGTCGATGTGGACTTCCAGGTCCTTTGCCTCGGAGTCCTCGGCGCGTGCCATGGTGACGGGCAGCAGCATGGTTGCGACCACGGCGATGCCGAAGTCGCGTCGATTGATCGAACTCATCGGTCGTATGTCCCTTAGCCCTGCAGCGGCGTGTCGACGATCGCCAGCGGCGAGTTGACCTGCTTGAAGTTGACGGTGGCGACGCCGAGCATGCTGCGCAGCTTGCTGTCCTCGACCTTCATCGGGCCGGGCGAGGGCGCAGCCCCCGGTGCCGGCTGCGGAAACGCAGTGGAGCGTGCGGTGTGGAAGGTGACGTTGCCCTCGACCTTCTGCATCACCTGGTGGATGTGGCCGTTCAGCACGGTGACCGAGCCGAAGCCCTTGACGTAATCGAGCGCGCGGGCGCCGTCCTCGGTACCCCAGCCCCAGGTCGGATACACCGTCCAGAGCGGGATGTGCGCGAACAGCACGATCGGCGTCGACTTCGAGCGGCCCTTGAGATCGTTCTCCAGCCATTCGAGTTGGTCATTGCCGAGATTGCCGAGGCCGCCGGCCTTGAGGTCGACGACGTTGACGAGGCCGACGAAATGCACGCCGCCGGCGTCGAAGGAATAGTAGCCGGCGCCCCTGGTGCCCTTGCCGTAACGCTCCTTGTAGAGCTTGACTTCCTCGTCGATGAAATCGTGCTCGCCCGGCACGTAATGCACGTCGAGCTTGGTCTGGGAGATGATGCGGTCGGCATCGTCGAACTCCTTGGCCTTCGACAGATGCGTGATGTCGCCGGTGTGGATCATGAAGGAGGGTTTTGCCGGCATCGCGTTGATCTTGCCCACCGCCTCTTCCAGCGTTCCGAGCGCGTTGGGATTGGCCGGCTTGTCGAAGCCGACATGGCTGTCGCTGATCTGCATGAAGGTCATGGCCTTGCTGGCCTCGGCGGCCTCCGCCGAGCCGACCAGGCCGAGCGAGCGCGGCACGCCACCGGTGATGGTCCAGAGCACGCCGGTGCCGGCCCAGGTCATGCACTCCAGCACCTTGCGTCGGCTGACGCCGCTTCCTTCATCGTGGTCGTGGTCGAACGCGCTCATGGCAAATCTCCGAGAGGGCCCGGAATTGGGCTTCCGGGGTCCATGATCGGAGGGGGCAGGCGGTTATTCCCGCAGTGAGGGGCAATCCAGGCGGGGGTGATGACGATTTCGTGAGCGAGCGCGGGAAGTGCCGTAGCCCGGATGGCGCGCAGCGGAATCCGGGCTACAGGAGCAGATCATTCATTGCGAGGAAGAGGATGCATCAGTTCGTCTTGACGAACTTGTATGTCCCCTTCTTGTAGCCAATGACCTGACCGATGCCATCGAAATTGCTCTTGAGAGGAGCGATGGTGACGACGAGTTCGGCTTGAAGGCCTTCGAATTTGCCGGTTCCACCGGTTATCTTGCAACTGTTCGGTCCCCCGGGCATCCAGTCGCATTGCTCGAACGTTTGATCGCCGTCCTTGTCGACGTAAGTGCAGAAACCGTGAATTTCCGCGGTCTTGGCCGACGGATCCGTAAGGCGGCTCAGCTGGCAGCGTCCACCCATGTTGTGGAGTACAGGGTTTCCCGACTCGTTTGAGGCTGCCATGGCCTGATTTATGTGAGCAAATTCCTTGCCGCCGCCGATTGGCATTGGCTTGGGAGCTGGAATGGGCGTGGCAGTGAAGATGACGGAGACGGGGCCTTCCTGGGGAATGCCTTGAGCCTGGACAGGGTCAGCCATGAGAACGGCAGCAACAGAGGAAATCGACAGAACTGAATATGCACTTGCCATTGCTTCCTCCCTTGATTGTACTGCGAATTGGATGACAGCTTGAGGAGCTCAAGTCGCGATCAGCTTTCGCGAGCTCGGTGCGCCTATCTCTGGCTTTGACAGGAATCAGTGCCGCGCCAACAACGCGACCACTCAATTGCGCCGCATAGTCGCAATCCGGGTTCGTTGGATGAACTACCCAATCCGAGTAGGCGGAGGGGGCAAAGGTGGTAGTAAGACTGCTACGGTGCACGTCAGTGCCTGAGCGCCCCCAGAAACGCATCACCGATCGCTCGCCAGCGTTCGGGATAGAGCCGCAACAGGTGGCCGTCGCCGGGAACGCCGTGCAGCAGTTCGAAGCGGACGCTGCCGCCGGCGGCGGTGAAGGCCTGATGGTATTCGCGGATCAGCGCTTCCGGGTAGAGGCGGTCGTTATCGGCATAAAGCCAGAGCTGCGGGACCTTGTCCGCCGCACCACGGCCGGCATTGGCGTAATACGACGTCGTCACCGGACCGTACGGGTACCAGCCGCCGACGAAGTTCACCACGCCCATCACCTCATTCGGCTTGAGGCCGGCATAATGCATGGCGAGAAAGCCGCCGCGTGACTGGCCGGCGAGCAGCACCGGGCCAGGCTTCACGCCGGGCAGCGTGCGGCCAAAGGCAATCGCGGAGTCGAGATCATCGACGGCTTCCGCGACGCCAGCCGAGACATCATTGAGGCCGCCGTCGTGGTCGCGCCCGAAATCCTCCTCGCCATTGATGCCCTCGGAGGTCCCGCGCCCCCGCCGCATCAGCACCAGCACGGCAAAGCCATTGTCGCGCAGCCAGCGCGCTTCGGTCGAGAACGACCAGCTGCGCAGCTGGTTCTTTCCGACGTCGGAGCCATGGGTGAAGATCGCAAGCGGCGCAGGAGCCGTGCCATCAGGCGGATAGAACGTTCCTTCGAGCATGATCGGCCGCGTGCCGTCGGGCGTGCGGACTTTCAGATGCGGAACGGAGACATGCTCACCGGGCCACGGCCATGCGGCCGGCCGCTCACCCGCGGCCAGGCGCGCCGGATCGGCGCGCACCAGCAGTCCCGAGGTGACCGCGCCGTTCTTC
The DNA here is from genome assembly GCF_018130695.1 of Bradyrhizobium jicamae. Classification (GTDB taxonomy): domain Bacteria; phylum Pseudomonadota; class Alphaproteobacteria; order Rhizobiales; family Xanthobacteraceae; genus Bradyrhizobium; species Bradyrhizobium jicamae_B. The sequence continues at coordinate 85,223 of NZ_JAFCJX010000029.1, forward strand.
ATGGTCGCGGTCAGGTACAACCGGTCCGGTCCGTCGAAGGCGTAGCGGAAGATGCGGAAGCCGGTCATGGTCAGCACGCCGTCGACGATCTCGGCCGTGTCGCGCCACCATTCGCGGTTCGAGCCGTAGAGGGCCGAGTCCGATTGCGCGAACACCACATTGGCATGGCCGTCGCGCGTGATGCGCTCGACCACCAGGATATGCCGGTCGTCGTGCCACGTGCCGATCCATGCGCCGGAGAAGCGGGCCATCTCCGGCGGCACGTCGGGCGCCGGGGCCTCCATATCGAACTTGCCGGGCAGGGGAACGATCGATTCCGGATCGACGGTGAGCGGCTGGGCGTGAGCGCTGTGCATCAGCATCGAGACCACCATCGCAACAATCGCCAAAGCCTGACGCATGTTATGCCCACGATCCCCGAATCCGCGGATACTATCGCAACTCTTGGCCGTTGAAAGTTACCATGCTGCAACTTAAGGCGCCGCGCGCTGGTCGTCCGTCGCGAATGCCCAGATCGCGCTCAGCACGCGCTCCGGCAGTTCCTGCACCACGCTGTGGCCGACACCTGCAAAGCTGATCTCGCTGGCATGCGGGATCAGCGCCGCCGCACGCGCGGCCATCTCGCGATAGATCGGCCAGGATTGCTCGGTCGTCGCGATCTGCACCGGGCATGTGATGTCGAGGAGCCAGCTGAACGGATTGCCGCGCGCGTCGCCGGCGTAGACCTGCTCCATCGCCTGGAAGATCGGCAGGAGCAGCGCCGACTCGATCTCCGGCGTGCAGCGCAGCCGCACGCGCCCGTCCGACAGCATTTCAAAGCCATGGCGGATGTAGGCCCACAGCGCCGTCTCCGACCACGGCGCAAACGCGGCCGCCATGCGATAGCGCCGGAAGGCGTCTTCGGCGCTCTCGAACTCGGCCCGTCGCCGTAACACACCTTGCACGGCGGAAGTCGATTGATCGCTCAGACCGCCGCCGCGCATCGCGCGCGGGTCCATCACCGTCGGCTCCATCACGAACAGGCGTGCGAAGCGGTCTGGCATCAGCTTCGCCGTCAGCAGCAGATCGGTGGCGCCGGCGCTGTGGCCGATGCCATAGATGCCGCGGAGACCGAGCCGCTCGATCACCATGCAGAGATCGTCCGCGAAGTCAGCGAAGTGATAGCCGTCGGCCGCCGGCTTGTGGCTCAAGCCGTGGCCGCGCCGATCGACCGAATAGACGGTGTAATCGGCAGCAAGCGCTTCGGCCACGTCGATCCAGACCTCGGCGACAAAGCCGGTGCCGTGCAGCAGCAGCGCCGGTGGTTTGCCCGAGCGCTCGTCGCCCCACCGCGCCAGCGCGATGCGCGCATTGTCGTCGCCAACGAAGACGCGCTTTGGGGATGCCATCTGCCGCAGTTTGCGCCTCTATGCAGCAACGAGCGTAATACGGCCTGCTTCGCCACGCTTGCGATGCGGCTTTAACCTGATCTCCACGTCCTGGTCGAATGCGGTCAGCATACGCATCAGTTTTTCCACCGACACCAGCCTGAAGTGACCCCGAAGGAGCTTCGATAGATCGGGCTGCTTCATGTCGACGAGCTCGGCGGCCGCCGTCTGGGTCAACCGCCGCTCTGCCATCAGTCGTTTGAGTTGAACGACCAATGCGGCCTTCAACTGATGTTCCTCGGCGTTGGGCAGACCGAGATCGGCGAAGATGTTGCGGGACCCTTTGGTATGGGCGGGGAGTTTTTTCTTGGCGGTCATCACCGGTCTCCGTTCGTCGTCTTGTGAATGCTCTCAGCGTCGCGCAAGCGCTGACGGATCAGATCCATATACCTCTGTGGCGTTGCGATACCGCGTGTGGATTTCTTCTGAAACGCATGCAGCACGTAGAGAACACCTTCCAAACGAATTGTGTACACGGCGCGGTAGGCATCGCCGTCAAAATTGTCCCTGATCTCCAGAACGCCGCTCAGGCCTTTCAGCGGCTTGGCGTTGTGCGGATGTTCGCCGAGTTGCGCCTCAAAGAGGGACTGTCCGATTTCGCTGCGCACGGCAGCGGGAAATGCCCGAAGCTCCTTTTGGCTGGAGCCTACAAAAACGGCAGGCTTGATCATGCGGAGGAGATCATTCACTCGATTATAGTAATATACCTATAGGTGTTCGTCAATATCTGGGCCGCGGCCGCTGGTCCATTGAACACTATGCCTTGACATAAACCCACGCCTTCAGCCCCGAGCGCAGCTTCACCTCGACCCGCTTGTAATCCGCGACCTCATACCGGTCCGCCGCAGCGAGCTCCTCGGCGGTGATCTCGAACACCATCCCCTCGACGCTGTCGTTCGGATCATCGCTCGGGCTGACGATCGGATGAAACCGCTCGCCGCTCTTGGCGAGCACGTCCGCGTCGGTGATCTCGACCATGGCCTTCTTGAAGCCCGGCATCGCATCGTGATTGCCCGTCAGCTTCCGGCCGAACGACGAGAGCTGCACGCTTTCCAGCTGCAGCGTGCCGTAGGAGAACAACAGGATCCTGTCGGTGCCGGTCACGTCCAAAATTCCTATCGCGCGTCTTCCAGGATCATCGCCGCGCCCTTCTCGGCGATCATCGCGGTCGGCGTGTTGGTGTTGCCCGAGGTGATGGTCGGCATCACCGAGGCGTCGGCAATGCGCAAGCCATCGAGGCCGTAGAAGCGCAGGCGCTCGTCGACCACAGCCATCGCGTCGCTGGCGGTGCCCATCTTGGCGGTGCCGACCGGGTGGAAGATCGTGGTGCCGATGTCGCCGGCGGCTTTCGCCAGCGAGGCATCGTCGTCGCCGACGGACGGGCCGGGCAGGAATTCCTCGGGGCGGTATTTCTCCAGCGCCTTCTGCTTCATCAGCCGCCGCGTGGTCCTGATGGCATCGGCCGCGACCTGGCGGTCGTCGTCGGTCGACAGATAATTCGGCGCGATCGACGGCTTCTCGTCCGGCGCTGCCGAGCGGATGCGCACGGTGCCGCGCGAGGTCGGCTGCAGGTTGCAGGCGCTGACGGTGATGGCGGGGAACCGATGCAGGGGATCGCCGAATTTATCCAGTGACAATGGCTGCACATGGAACTGGATGTTGGCCCGCGCGCGCCGTTCGTCCGAGCGGGTGAAGATGCCGAGCTGCGACGGCGCCATGGTCAGCGGCCCGCGGCGGCGGAAGGCGTAGTCGAGCCCCATCAGGCCGCGGCGGAACAGATTGTAATAGGTCTCGTTCAGCGTGCGCACGCCACTCACCTTGTAGATCGCGCGCTGCTGCAAATGGTCCTGCAGATTTTGCCCGACGCCCTGGCGGTCGAGCACGATGTCGATGCCGAGCGGCGACAGCCATTCCGACGGGCCGATGCCGGAACGGTGCAGCACCTGGGTCGAGCCGATCGACCCGGCGCACAGGATGACCTCGCCCTTGGTGCGCGCCTCGATGGTCTCGCCGCCCTGGATGAAGCGCACGCCGGCGGCGCGGCCGCTCTCGATGATCAGGCGGTCGACCAGCACGTGGGTCTCGAGCCGCAGATTGCCGCGGTTCAGCACCGGCTTGAGGAAGCCGCGCGCCGACGACCAGCGCCGGCCGCGCTTCTGGTTGACGTGGAAATAGCTGGTGCCTTCGTTGTCGCCGGTGTTGAAATCCGGGATGCGCCTGATGCCCATCTCCTCGGCGGCATTGCCGACCGCGTCGAGCACCTCCCATGACAGCCTGGGCGCCTCGATGCGCCAGCCGCCGCCGGTGCCGTGATGCTCGCTTTCCCCGAGGAAGTGATCCTCGAGCCGCCGAAACACCGGCAGCACGTCGCTGTAGCTCCAGCCTTTCAGTCCGAGCTGGCGCCAATGGTCGTAGTCCGCGGCCTGTCCGCGCATCGAGATCATGGCGTTGATCGCCGAGGAGCCGCCGATCACCTTGCCGCGCGGATAGGCCAGCGCGCGGCCGTTCAGCCCGGGCTCGGCCTCGGTCTTGAACATCCAGTCGGAACGCGGATTGCCGATCGCAAAGAGGTAGCCGACCGGGATGTGAAACCAGATCCAGTTGTCGTTGCCGCCGGCCTCCAGCAGCAGCACCCGCTTTCTGGGATCGGCCGACAGGCGGTTGGCCATGATGCAGCCGGCCGTGCCGGCGCCCACGACGACATAGTCGAAATCCCCCTCGAGCCTGCGCGGCATGTCCTCGTCCCGGTCGTTTCTCTTCCGGGGACCTATTAGTCAGACGCGGGGCGGCGGGACAAGCCTGCGTCCGGGGCAGGGCGGGGGCTCCGTTTGGCCAGTTGGGTGGACCGGCCCTTGCATGCTAGAGAGGCGCCAATTGTTCCAACATTTGAGGTCCGGACTCCCATGCCCATCGTCAACCGCGTCGCCGATCTGCAGCCCGATATCCAGGCCTGGCGCCGCGACATCCACGAAAACCCCGAGCTGCTGTACGACGTGCACCGCACTGCATCATTCGTGGCTGCCAGGCTCAAGGAGTTCGGCTGCGACGAGATCGTGACCGGTTTGGGCAAGACCGGGGTGGTCGGCGTGATCAAGGGCAAGAAGCCGGCCGGCGAAGGCGACGTCAAGGTCATCGGGCTCCGCGCCGACATGGACGCGCTGCCGATCCAGGAAGCGACCAATCTGCCTTACGCCTCCAAGACGCCGGGCAAGATGCACGCCTGCGGCCATGACGGCCACACCGCGATGCTGCTCGGTGCGGCCCGCTACCTCGCCGAGACCCGCAATTTCGCCGGCACCGCGGTCGTGATCTTCCAGCCGGCCGAGGAGGGCGGCGCGGGTGCCCGCGCCATGATCCAGGACGGGCTGATGGACCGCTTCGGCATCGAGCAGGTCTACGGCATGCACAACGGCCCCGGTATTCCGATTGGCTCCTTCGCGATCCGCTCGGGTCCGATCATGGCGGCGACCGACGAGGTCAATATCAGCATCGAAGGTCTCGGCGGCCACGCCGCGCGGCCGCACAAGTGCATCGATTCCGTGATGGTCGGCGCGCAGCTCATTACTGCGCTGCAGTCGGTCGTCGCGCGCAGCGTCGATCCGCTGGATTCGGCCGTGATCTCGATTTGCGAATTCCATGCCGGCAACGCCCGCAATGTGATCCCGCAGACCGCGGAATTGCGCGGCACGGTGCGCACGCTGATGCCGGAGGTTCGCCAGCTGGTCGAGAAGCGGATCGGCGAGGTGGTCGCGGGCATTGCCCAGGTCACCGGCGCGAAGATCACGCTGAACTACCAGCGCGGCTATCCCGTCACCGTCAACCACGGCGCCCAGACCCAGTTCGCGACCCGGATCGCCAGGGAGGTTGCGGGCGAGGCCAACGTGCACGAGATGCCGCCGCTGATGGGCGGAGAGGATTTCTCCTACATGCTGGAATCCCGCCCCGGCGCCTTCATCTTCTGCGGCAACGGCGACAGCGCAGGCCTCCATCACCCCGCCTACAATTTCAACGACGAGGCGATCGTCTACGGGACGTCGTATTTCATCAAGATCGTCGAGAACGCGATGGCGGCGTGAGCCGTTTTGCCTCGATCGTCATTGCGAGGAGCGAAGCGACGAAGCAATCCATGGTTCAGCATGCTGAGGAATGGATTGCTTCGCTTCGCTCGCAATGACGGATGTGGCTCGACGTCTGCCCAAAGCAAAAGGCCCGTACTTTCGTGCGGGCTTTTGCTCTTGTAGAGTTGCGATGACAGGCGATCGAGCTATGGTTGCACTGCAACCAAGGCGGTTTTGTACCGATTGGCGGACGATTGAGGGGGCAATCGCCGACGCATGGTGGCATCCCGCGATGAGCCCGACGCTTGAGGGAATGAGAAGGCTTACCCATTAAGGTCATGCTCCCTCCTTCAAAAGAGGCACCCCTCTGCCGCCAATTCCGTTTTATTGATTAACGGATCACATCGACGTCGGGGCCGGGATCGCGCGCTCCGCTGCCGCCCTTTCGAGAGAGCCGCGCGAATGACGCGCTACTTCTTCCATGTTCACAACGGCGTCTCCATCCTCGATGACATCGGGCTGGAGCTTCCCGACATCACCGCTGCGCAGGCAGCGGCAATCGAGCTGACCAGAAAAATTCTCGACGAACCTGACGGGCCGTTGTGGCAGGACAATAGCTGGCGCGTCGAAGTTTCGGGCAGCCCGAGGGGCGGCGGGGAGGCTTTCCTGATGATTCGAATTTCCGTCGCGCGTCGGAACGCAGCCGTTTGAGCTGGCGATCTGCATGACCACGTCACGCCCGTCGAGAGGATGAGGATGACTGAGGAAGGAGTCGCTCGTCTGCGGGCACACAGGTGCAACATCGATCGATATCGGCGGCTACTCGAAACGAAATTGAGCGAGGTTGAACGGCAATACCTCGAAAAGCGCTTGTCCGAAGAGCAGGCGACGATGGTGGAGATTGATCTGGAATCGGTCGATCCGCGCAGGCTAAGTTAGCCGCTCTGCGGATCCAGCGGGGTGAGTCGAGTCCCTTGAACCGTCACTACGGCTCAAGCATCCCATCTGACCGGCAGCGACACCGGACCGCGAAACACCCAGCCGAGCACGACCGGCGGCGCATCGTCACGCAGGCGCAGGTTACGAAGGCGTTCAAACAGCATCGGCACCACGATCCTGCCGACGGTGAGCCGCGACACCCAGGTGCCGGCGCAGAAATGCGGTCCTGACCCGAACGCCAGATGCGATTGCTTCGGCCTGAAGATGTTGAAGCTGTCGGGATCGGGAAAGCGATTGTCGTCGCGGTTCGCGGCGCCGACGCAGAGCCCGATCTGAAGGCCTTCCGGAAGCGTCACGCCGGAGAGCTCGACGGTGCGGGTAACGCGGCGCGGGTACATGCCGATCGGCGAAATCCAGCGCACCGCCTCCTCGAAGGCGGCCGGCCACAGCTCCGGCTCGGCCAGAACGCGGTCTCTTTGCGCCGGGTTGGCCAGCAGGCCGAGGACGAGCGTGAGGATGGCGTCGCGCGGCTCGTTCAGTCCGCCGCCGATGATGACCTTGATGTTGGCGCGGATGCCCTCGATCGGCATCGGCGGATCCGCATGAACCATGGACGACAGGATCGAGGGATTGCGATTGGCGCGGTGACGGTCGAGCACCGCATCGATTGCGGCGTCGATGTCGGCACCAGCCTGCATCGCTTTCCGCTCGATCTCGGCATCGCCTGCGTAATTGCCCGCGCCGTCGATGAGCGATTGCGACCAGTAGGCAAGCGTCTGCCACGGCATCTCGTCGAAGCCGATCATCTCCATCAAGGTCAGGGAGGCCATCGGCGCGGCCAGTGCGCTGAACAAATCCGCTTCTCCCACCGCGATCAGGGACTCGACCAGATTGGTGCAGATCTCGGCAAAGCGCGGCGTCCAATGCTCCCTGATCGTGGTCGGCTTGAATGACGGCTCGATCGCCTTGCGGCCGATCGCATGTTCGGCGCCGTCCTTGCGCATGAAAGTCGGCCCCATCACCTTGTTGACGAGCGAGGCGGGATTGTCGGCCGAGTAGGTCGCGGGATCGCGCTCGATCCGCGTGATGTCGTCGAAGCGCGTCACCAGTGTCAGCTTCGCAGCGTCCACGAAGACCGCGGGTGCCGTGTCGCGCAGGCGGCGGAAGGCCGGGTAGGGATCGTCGAGCAGGTCCTGATAGGAGATATCCGTGACGACAGGCACGGTCGCGGTCATGGTCGTCCTCCCCGAAGCGATTTTTGAGGAGGCTAGCTGGGGATGCCAAATGGCTCAATTCGATGGCTCCGATCAAGCCTATCGAATTCATGCATGACCTTGTGCTACGCTGGGGCCGGGCGCCCCAGCCGGAGGTGATGCGTGACGGTCAATTCGCCGATCGATCCGATCGACATCGGAAGCTTGCGGACGCTCGTTCTGGTCCACGATCTGCAATCATTTTCCGCGGCCGCCAGGCGGCTCGACGTCAACCAGTCCACCATCAGCTATGCCATCGAGCGGTTGCGCGGCGCGTTGCGCGATCCGCTGTTCGTCCGCCAGGGCAACGGCGTCAGCGCCACCGAGCGGTGCGACGATCTGGTGCGGTGGGCGCGGGAGATGATCGGCGAGATCGAGGGGCTGGCCTCACCCGCGGCGTTCGATCCGGCCGCCGCGCAAGGCACCGTGGCGATTTCCTGCAACCATCACGAACGGCAGATCCTGATCCCGCAGTTCAGTGCCCGCTTGCGCGCGACGGCGCCGCGCGCGCGTCTGTTGCTGCTCGATGCCGGCGGCCATGGCGATGTTCATCTCAAGCAGAACCAGTGCGACATCCTGCTCGGACCGGTCGGCATCGTCGGCGGCAGCATCTTCCGGCGACACATTCTCACCGACCACTATGTCTGCGTCATGGACCCGGCCAATCCGCTCGCGCGCGGCCGCATCACGCTGTCGGCCTACGCCAGGGCGGAGCATGTCTTCGTCACCCATAGCGGAGAGTGGCAACCGCTCTACCTCGATGTCCTCAAGGCCCGTGACATCGTGCTGGAGCCGGCGGTCACCCTGCCCAGCCATGACAGCCTGGAGCGCATCATCGCCGGCAGCCGTCTCGTGGCCACGATTCCGCATTATCTGGCCCGCACCATGCGCGGCAGCCTGCATGTCGCACCGCTGCCGTTCCGGGTCCCGATCCCGATCGACATGCACTGGAGCGCACGGACCGCCAAATCCGGCCTGCACAAATGGGCGCGCGACCTGCTCGTTGAGTTGGCGAGGGAGATCGCCGCGTGAACGGTCTGGTGTTTCGCCGCCAAACAAAAAGCCCGCGCCAATGGCCGGCCACGGCAACGTCCACGAGATGCCGCCGCTGATGGGCGCGGAGGATTTCTCCTACATGCTGGAATCCCACCCCGGCGCCTTCATCTTCTGCGGCGACAGCGCCGGTCTCCACCACCCCGCCTACAATTTCAACGACGAGGCGATCGTCTACGGGACCTCGTATTTCATCAAGATCGTCGAGAACGCGATGGCGGCGTGAGGGCGCTGCGTCCGCGGCCGTCATTGCGAGCGAAGCGAAGCAATCCATCGCGCCGCAAGTTAGGGATTGCTTCGTTGCTATGCCAGCGGCACTACGTGCCGGCTTTTTGCCGCATCGTCCTTTCCGCGATATAGGACGGCGTTTTTTCTCTTCGGGCAAAGCGTTCAGAGATGGTCCAGTGTCCTCGCTCGCTCTCGGCCTTGAGGCTTTCGTGGGCCGCGGCCTCATCATTGGGATGTTCGGAGATGCATTCCTTGACGAGCCAATTGCGAGAGCGGTCTTTTCCCGTTCGTAGAGATTGTTCGAATGTGTAGTCACGCATGATGAAGTCCTTGTTGCCGCAGCCCCCGTTGAATTGAATACGATTTCATGATACGAATAAGCAATAGTATCCGTGTAAACGAATAATATCCGTGTAGCGAAAAATCCGTGTCAGCGACGACTCAAATGCCTGAGCCACTATTTGATTTTCAGTGTTGGGTGGGCAAATACGAAATCAGGCGGTTCGATGAACCGCCGGCAAAGACCAACATGGCCGCATTCGCGGCCGAGGTTTATGGGGGCAGCGCAGCTGAGTTTTTAGAGTCTGATTTTGATGCGCCGCCAGATGCGCCATATCTTCTTCAGGTTAGCGCCGCGAAGTCACTAAGGCCTAGTCGCAAGGTTCTAGATTATGCGGTGGGACTCTTACTGCAAACGAAAGTTTCGGAGTTGCGCAGAGCCCAAGAGGTGAGGTGGAGCGATATTCGGAAGAGGCTTAAGTCAGCCACATCGAGGCGGAGGGAATTATATGAACTCGATAAAATTCGGACTGAGCCGATAAACTTCGATCCCGACCAACTATCTGCGCTCAAAAGAAACGTGCTCGCTATTGCCCGGTGCATCGGAATGCTGAATGTCGGAGAGGGCATCCCGGACCGAGATGAGTTCGATTCCAATGTCACTCCCTGCGAATCTCTGCGTGACTGGATTGCCGCCGCTGATACGGTCCAATTGATTTTTTCTCTGCGCAACTTCAATGAATTCGATCTTCCTCCTCAAATGATCGCTCCTCACGATCATCTCAACCTCCTTCTTTCTAGTCGTCCGGTTAGGCTGCATATTCAACCGAGTTCCACTCGAGCTGCTCTGATTTATCACGCGGCGCAAATGGTGGCACAGGGAACGACTTCGCGCACCTGCAACAAATGTGGCAAGCCATTCCTTGAGGGTGGAGAACGTGACCCCCGCAACAAGAAGCGGGCGGGGTCTCGCTTCTGTAGCGATAAATGCCGGTATGAGTTTCACAACGAGGCGCGCCGAAAAGCTAAAGCAACAATCTCTTAGTCGAAGTGAGAACGGACTCACGTGGGTCAGGCCGAGCGCCCTATACCCGCTTTGGGTCATTGTCGACCGATCCAGCTCGGAGAGTCCCTCGGCTGACGTCTGCTTAGGTCCGAAAGCACCTGTGTCGTGGAACTTGCGCCTCTTCTTAACGAGGACGGGAAGCAATCCATGCTTCTGCAAGCGGAGGAATGGATTGCTTCGCTTCGCTCGCAATGACGGGTTGGCTTGATTGCTCAAGCAAAAGGCCCGCACTTTGGTGCGGGCCCCTCTGGTTTCGACCGCAGCTTGCAGCTCAGAACACCTTCGAGAAGATCACATACAGCGTGCCCGACAGCAGGATCGCGACGGGCAGGGTCAGCACCCAGGCCATCACCATGTTCCTGATGGTGGCGACTTGTAGTCCTGATCCGTTCGCGGCCATGGTGCCTGCGACACCTGACGACAGCACGTGCGTCGTCGAGACCGGCAGGCCGAACACGTCGGCGGCGCCGATGGTGGCGGCGGCGACGAGCTCGGCGGAGGCGCCCTGCGCATAGGTCAGGTGGGTCTTGCCGATCTTCTCGCCGACGGTGACGACGATGCGCTTCCAGCCGACCATGGTGCCCAGCCCAAGCGCGATCGCGATCGCAACCTTCACCCAGGTCGGGATGAATTTCGTGGCGCTGTCGAGCCCGCCCTTGTACGCGTTCAGGGTCGCGATCTCTTCCTTGTTGAGGTCGTTTTCCTTGTCCTTCATCAGGAAGCGGATCGCTTCCGAGGTCAGGTACATGTCGTTACGGGTGTTGCCGACCACTTCCGCCGGCACCTTGTTCAGCGAGCCGTACTTGGCGACCTGATCGCCGACATCCTTCACCAGCACCGACAGCGAGGGATAGGTGCCTTCGCTGATGTGGTGGGAGGTGATGTACTGCGTCACCGCAGGACGGGGATCGCCGATGATCGAATGGCCGGCGCCCTTGGCGGCAACCACCTTGGAGGCGGCTTCCGAGACCTTCTGGAACTGGGCGACCTGGTTCTCCGGCAGGGCGCGGTTCAGCGCGTAAGCGGTCGGCACCGTGCCGATCAGGATCAGCATGATCAGGCCCATGCCCTTCTGGCCGTCGTTCGAACCGTGCGCGAAACTGACGCCGGTGCAGGTTAGGATCAGGAGGCCGCGGATCCAGAGCGGCGGGGCCTTGGTGCCCTCGGGCGCGGCGTACAGCGCCGGGTTCTTGATGATCACCTTGAGCAGCAGCAGCAAGCCGGCGGCGCAGATGAAGCCGACCAGTGGCGACAGCAGCAGCGCATAGCCGATCTCGGTGGCCTTGCCCCAATCCACGCCCGAGGTGCCGTCGCGGCCGCGCATCAGCGCATTCGCAACGCCGACGCCGATGATCGAGCCGATCAGCGTGTGCGAGGAGGAGGCCGGCAGGCCGAAATACCAGGTGCCGAGATTCCAGAGGATCGCGGCGATCAAGAGCGCGAACACCATCGCGAAGCCGGCGGTGGAGCCGACCTGGAGGATCAATTCCACCGGCAGCAGCGAGACGATGCCGAACGCCACAGCGCCGGTCGAGGTCAAGACGCCGAGGAAGTTGAACAGGCCTGACCACATCACCGCGAATTCCGCCGGCAGCGAGTGGGTGTAGATCACGGTCGCGACCGCGTTGGCGGTGTCATGGAAGCCGTTGACGAACTCGAAGCCGAGCGCGATCAGGAGCGCAACGATCAGCAGGACGTAGGGCAGGTAGGACGTGACGCGGGTGCCGGTCGCGTCGACGTCGGCATAGATGCTGTAGGCCACATAGAGCAGGCCCGCGGCGAGGATGCCGAAGAAAAGGATCATGGTGAGCGGGTTAAAACCCTTATCGAGATTAGGCCGCGACGCCGGCTCGACCGGTGCTCCCTCGGCCATGGATGAATTGAGTGTGATATCGGTCATTCCTGACGCCCCGTCGAAAATACTATGAGGGCTCTATTTTCGCCGACCGACTTGAAGGTTAGATGACACCCGCAACGTTATTCAGAGCATGTGCAGCATGAGCGTGATCGCCGTGCGGAGATAACGCGCGTGATGCTTGGTCAGCGCGGCGTGCCTCGCTGGAATCGTTGACGCTTCGCGTTCGACAGCTCAGCCGGCATGCAAGCGACGCGACGCAGCAATCCGCTGACGATGATGGAAAATGATGTGAATGGGAAAAACCGGCAGCCGGCGTGCTGCTGCTGACGAGATGAGGGGCAAGTTGCGGACGGCAAGAGAGAGGTGGCGCGCCGCGCAAATGGGGCTAGCAATTCGCGCAGCGCGCCGACCTCAGGGTACGTCATGGCGTGAACATGACGCCCAATGCCTGAGAGGAGCGACTATAGCACATGTCAATTCAGGGTTGTAGGTATATTCTAGGCGCTTTCGATTTTTTCACGCCCCGTGCAGTTCCAGAGTTCCGTAAGCTTGCGGGAACTTTGCCGGCGTCGCGATGAAGTGCGATCTGGTCCTATTGCATCATCGTCTCCCCTCATCCTGAGGAGCCCGCGAAGCGGGCGTCTCGAAGGATGCAGGCCACTGATGGGGCCTCATGGTTCGCCCGGCGATGCGAAGCATCGTCCGGAGACGCGCCATGCGCTCCTCACCATGAGGGTGAGAAAGATGCGTGCGACGATCACGCGGCGTGCGCGCGTCGCAGCCATCCTGCAGCGAGCTTGAGGTCGTCGACGAAGCGCGCGTACTCACGCGCCCTCGCGTCCGCATCCGGCAATCGCAGCAGATAGGACGGATGCACGGTGACGAGCACCTTGACGCCGTCATGCTCGATCAGATGGCCGCGGTTCCTGTTGATCGGCGTCGCCTTGCCGAGCACGCTCTGCGCGGCGGTGGCGCCGAGCGCTACGACGAGCTCCGGCTCGATCGCGGCGAGCTCGCGTTCGTACCATTGCCGGCAGGCGCGGATCTCCGGCGTGTTCGGCTTCTGGTGCAGGCGGATTTTTCCGCGTGGCACGAATTTGAAATGCTTCACCGCATTGGTGACGTAGACCTTGGCCCGGTCGATGCCGGCTTCCTCCAGCGCGCGATCGAGCATCTGGCCGGCGGGACCGACGAAGGGATGGCCGGCGAGATCCTCCTTGTCGCCGGGCTGCTCGCCGACCAGCATCACGGTGGCGCTTTGCGGGCCTTCGCCGAACACGGTCTGTGTCGCGTCCTTCCACAGCGGACAGGCGCGGCAGTTGGCGGCTTCCTCGCGGAGCGCGGCAATGCTGTCATGCGCGGGCTTGCGGGCCATTGATAAATCCTGGAGCGACGGATCCTGCGCTGGTTCCTGCTTCTGCGGCTTGTGCGGTTCGCTCGCCTCGCTTTCAATCATCGTGCTGGTCGTGCGCGCGGCGTCCGCGATCAGCGGTTTAATCAACGAGGCCTCCGGCAGGTTCCTCCAGTATTTGCGCGGCATCTCCGTCTGCATCGCCTTCACCTTGAGCCGCGCCGGATTGAAGATCGCGGCGTAGTAGCTGCGCCAGGTTTCCTCCAGCCGATCTTCCGTCGGCGCCTCCGACTTGGCCACGCCTTGGGTTATCGCGATCTCGTGGCCGTCCCAATGCGCGCAGACGTCGGGGGTCAGGATCGACCAGGGCATGTCGGCAAAGCGCCGCGCGAAGAACGGGGCGGCAAGCTCGACGATGTGATGCTCAGGCTCGAACCAGGCGACGAAATGCGCCTTGTGCTCGCGGCCGACCTCGCGGAAGCGAACGAAGGCGTGCATTTTGTGCTCGTCGCGATGCACCGCGCGCGCCATCGCGATGATCTCGGCGACATCGGCGTCGGTGGCGATGTTGAGCAGATCGTGATGGCCGCGCAGCCGCCACAGCAGGCGATAGAGCAGGGCGAATCTTTCAGGGTTGCGATGCAGGATCGCAGCCTTCGCCAGCTCGACGAATTTACTCGGGACGTTGAACGTGCCCTGCGGCACATCGGGCAGTTCATCGGTCGCTGACGCCGCGAACAATTCCGGCTCGCCGTCGCGCACCGTCCATGTCACGTCTTCCGGCTTCACCTCGTTCAGCGCCATCAGCCGCGCCGCCTTGCGCCAGCCGTCGAAATCGGTTTCGCCGTCGAGGGTGATGATGTGCATCAGAACCCAAATCCCAATTGCGTGGCTTTCGGCTTGAATCGTTCCACCAGTCCCGCTTCATCGAGCAATCGCGCCGACGGCCGGTGATCACTGAGAACGATGAACGGAAGCGCCTTGTTCCTGGGAATGTGCAGCCGCGTCAGGTCCGCCGATCGGATCGATGTGACGCGACGCGTGGCGATGATGCGGTCGACGGCCTTGGTGCCGAAGCCCGGCACGCGCAGCAATTCCTCGCGGCTGGCGCGGTTCACATCGAGCGGAAAGCGGTCGCGATGGCGCAGCGCCCAGGCGAGCTTCGGATCGATGTCGAGCGGCAGCATGCCTTGCGCTGCGCCATCGACGATCTCGCCGACGTCGAAGCCGTAGAACCGCATCAGCCAGTCGGCCTGATAGAGCCGATGCTCGCGCACCAGGGGCGGCGCGATCAGCGGCAGTGCGCGGCTGGCATCGGGGATCGGGCTGAACGCGGAGTAGTAGACGCGCTTGAGCTTGTAGGCGCCGTAGAGATTGGCGCTGGTGTTGAGGATCGTGCTGTCATCAGCGCTGTCGGCGCCGACGATCATCTGCGTGCTCTGGCCGGCCGGCGCGAAGCGCTGCGGCTTGGCTTTTGTGGTCTTCGCCTCCTGCGCCTCGTCGAGCTTCAGCCGCAGCCGCCCCATGGTGCGGCGGATCGCGCGCACGTCCTTCTCCGGTGCGAGCTTTGCGAGACTGCCTTCCTCGGGCATCTCGATATTGATCGAGAGCCGGTCGGCATATTTGCCGGCCTCCGCGATCAGCGCGTCGTCGGCCTCCGGTATCGTCTTCAGATGAATGTAGCCGCGGAAGTGATGTTGTTCGCGCAAGCTGCGCGCCACGCTCACGACCTGCTCCATCGTGTAGTCGGCGCTGCGGATGATGCCGGAAGAGAGGAACAGGCCTTCGATGTAGTTGCGCCGGTAGAAGTCGAGCGTCAGCTTGACGATCTCGTCGATGGTGAAGCGGGCGCGCGGCACGTTGGAGGAGGCGCGGTTGACGCAATAGAGGCAATCGTAATTGCAGGCATTGGTCAGCAGCACCTTCAACAGCGAGATGCAGCGTCCGTCCGGCGCGTAGGAGTGGCAGATGCCCATGCCCGAGGTCGAGCCGAGGCCCTTGCCGTCGCTGGAGTCCCGCTGCTCCGTCCCGGAGGAGGCGCAGGACGCGTCGTATTTCGCGGCATCCGCCAGGATCGCCAGTTTACGTTGCACATCCATGCTCGAATCCCTTTGATTCCGCTGATGAATCAAGAAAGTCCGTATTCTGATTGACTCATCCGGGCCTGTTAGCTTTATATTAGAACATATCATGAACAAATGAGCCAGCTTCTGGTTCTCCCTTTTGAGATCCAGTCACGGCCCCAACACTCTTTCGAAGGAGCGGCGCAGATGGACGGCGCACGCATGAGCACGCTTGCGTCCTTGCGCGGCGACATCGCGCGCATCGAGGCGCCCACCGAGGCGACGCTGCCGAACCGCGTCGCGCTCGGCCATGCGGGCGCCGATGCGATGCTGCGCGGCGGGCTCGCGGCGGCCGCGCTGCATGAGGTCTTCGCCGGCGGCCATCAGGGCGGCGCGGCAACCGGTTTCATCGCGGGGCTCGCTGGCCGTTTGTCATCGCGAAAACCGCTGGTCTGGGTGCGGCAGGATTTTGCCGATCAGGAATCCGGGGCGCTGTCGATGAGCGGGCTCGCCGAGCTCGGCCTCGATCCGCGATTGCTGGTGACCGTGCGCGCAGCCGATGTCGACACTGCGCTACGCACGACGGCGGATGCGCTGGCCTGCGATGCGCTCGGCGCGGTCGTGCTCGAGGTCTGGGGCAATGTGCGCCAGCTCGATCTCGTCGCCAGCCGCAAATTGACCTTGGCCGCGCAAGCCTCCGGCGTCACCGCGCTGGTGCTGCGCGTTGCGGCGACGCCGATCCCCTCGACTGCGGAGACGCGCTGGATCGTCCGCGCGGCGCATTCGCCGCCGGGCAATGCCGCAAGCGCCTGGGGCGCGCCGCGCTTCGACGCCGAGCTTGCCCGCAATCGTCATGGCCCGGTCGGCCGCTGGATCATGGAATGGAAATGTGATGCGTGCCTTTTCTCTGAACCGTCGGCGTATCCTCAGCCTCTGGCTGCCACGCCTCCCCATCGACCGCATCCAGCGGTCACTCACACAGAACGCCGTCTCGCCGGCTGACATGCGGGCGGTGGTCGGGCTCCCTCTCCCGCTTGCGGGGGAGGGTTGGGGTGGGGGTATCTCCACGAGTCCCGCTTTCGAGAGAGCCCCCACCCGGATCGCATCTGGCGATGCGATCCGGCCTCCCCCGCAAGCGGGGGAGGCGAAGAAAGTAGCCAGCGTCGTCGTCGCCAAGGACCACAACGCCATCCTGATCCAATCACTCGACGAGGCCGCGGTCCGCGCCGGTCTCTCGATCGGGCTGCCGCTCGCCAATGCGCGGGCGATCTGTCCGGAGCTGATCGTCTACGACGCCGATCCCTTAGCCGATGCCAAGACGCTGAACGACATCGCCGACTGGTGCGATCGCTTCACGCCGCTGGTGGCGCTCGATCTGCCTTACGGGCTGTTCCTCGACATCACCGGCTGCGCGCATCTGTTCGGCGGCGAGCGGGCGCTGCTGCAATCCGTGACGGGCGCGCTGAGCCGGCGCGGCTTTGCGGTGAGTGGCGCGATCGCCGGCACCTCGATCGCGGCGCGCACGCTGACGCGGCATGCCTCGGGCAAAATCATCGCCGATGGCGAGGAGGCCGATGCGGTCGGCCCGTTGCCGGTCTCCGCGCTCGGCGCGGCTGATGCCATCACCGCGGGCCTGCGCCGCGCGGGGCTGAAGACCATCGGCGACGTCGCCTCGCGCGCGCCGCACGAGATATCCGCGCGCTTCGGCGCCGCCTTCACCACGCTGCTCGGTCACGCGCTCGGCCAGGGCGATGCCCCGATCAGTCCCCGAAAGCCGCTGCCCGATTACATCGTCGAGAAGCGTTTTCCCGAACCCGTCGCCACCGACACCGTGATCGCGATGACGTTGACCCATCTCGCCGGGATGCTGGTGTCAGCGATGGACAAGCAGGGCAAGGGCGCCCGCCAGCTTGAAGCGAGCTTCTTCCGCACCGACGGCGCGGTCCGCACCATCGTGGTCGACACCGGCCGTCCGGTCACAAAGTCAGACATGATCGACCGCCTGTTCCGCGAGCGGCTCGATGCCTTAAGCGATCCGCTCGATCCCGGCTTCGGCTTCGATCTCATCCGTCTCGCCGCCGGCCGTACCGAGATCGTGGTGCAGCAGCAGCGCGATCTCGACGCCAACGTGCATGACAATGACGAGCTGTCCGCGCTGATCGATCGCATCGCCGCCCGCATCGGGGGAAAGCGCGTCGTCGTGCATCTGCCGCTCGACAGCCACATCCCCGAACGCGCCGCGCTTGCCGTGCCCGCGCAACAGAATCTCGCCGTCGCGACCGCCGCCGCCTGGCCGGAGCGCATCGCCGGCGAACCGCCGCTGCGGCCTCTGCGTCTGTTCGATCGCCCGGAGCCCATCAAGGTCCCGTTCGCGGCGGTGCCCGACGGTCCGCCGCATCAGTTCACCTGGCGCCGCGCGCTGCATGCGGTGGTGCGGGTCGAGGGGCCCGAGCGGATCGCGATGGAATGGTGGAAGCAGGACGGCCAGTCGCTGACGCGTGATTACTTCCGCGTCGAAGACGCCGAAGGCCAGCGCTTCTGGATCTTTCGCGACGGCCTCTATGAGAACGAGCTGCGCGACGAGGAGGGCAAGCCTGTTACCGCCAACTGGTATGTGCACGGGTTGTTCGCATGAAAGCGCCGCCCGACTATGCCGAGATCGGCATCACCAGCAATTTCTCCTTCCTGCGCGGCGGCTCCGATCCGCGCGCCTATGTTCATGAGGCGAGCCGGCTCGGCCTTGGCGTGATCGGCCTTGCCGATCACAACTCGCTGGCCGGTGTGGTGCGCGCCTGGAAGGAACTCGAGAACGACAAGGTCACCCATCCACCAAAGCTCCTGATCGGCTCGCGCATCGTCTTCAGCGACGGCACGCCCGATATCCTGGTTTATCCGCGCGACCGCGCCGCTTACGGCCGGCTCTGCCAGCTGCTCACCCGCGGCAAGCGCGGCGACGACATCATCCGCATCGAAAAGGGGGAGTGCCATCTCAAACTCTCTGATCTCCTCGACTACGCCGAAGGCCAGTTGCTCGTGCTGGCACTGCCGCACCGTTTCGACGTGGCAAAAACGCTCGATCTTCTCGCGCAGTTGAAATCAAGCCCCGCCGATGGCGTCTGGCTCGCCGCAAGCCTGCTCTATCGCGGCGACGACAAGCGCCGCCTCGCGCAGCTCCACGCCATCGCGACCACAGCCGCGGTGCCGCTGCTCGCCACCAACGAGGTGCTCTATCATCACCCTGCGCGCCGTCCGCTGCAGGATGTGCTGACATGTATTCGCGAGAAGACCACCATCGAAGCCGTCGGCCGCAGGCTACAGGCCAATGCCGAACGGCATCTGAAGCCGGCCTATGAGATGGCGCGGCTGTTCCGCGACCTGCCGGAAGCGATCACGGAGACCATGCGCTTCGCCGCCCGCATCACCTTCTCGCTGGACCAGCTCAAATACCAATATCCGGACGAGCCGGTGCCGCCCGGAAAAACCGCGCAGCAGCATCTCGAAGACCTGACCTGGGCCGGCGTGCAAAAATATTTCCGTGGCAAGATCGACAAGAAACTCCGCGACACCCTGAACAAGGAACTCGCGCTGATATCGGAGCTGAAATACGCGCACTACTTCCTCACCGTGCACGACATCGTCCATTACGCGCGCAGTCAGAACATCCTGTGCCAGGGGCGGGGATCGGCGGCGAACTCCGCCGTCTGCTACGTGCTCGGCATCACCTCGGTCGATCCGACCAAGGTCGATCTCTTGTTCGAGCGCTTCATCTCCAAGGAGCGGCTGGAGCCACCCGACATCGACGTCGATTTCGAGCATGTGCGCCGCGAGGAGGTGATGCAATATGTCTACCGCCGCTATGGCCGCCATCGCGCCGCCATCATCGCGACCGTCATCCATTATCGCCCGCGCAGCGCGATCCGCGACGTCGGCAAGGCGCTCGGTTTGACGGAAGACGTCACCGCAGCGCTCGCCGACACCGTGTGGGGCAGCTGGGGCAAGGGCCTCAACGACATGCAGGTGCGCCAGGCCGGGCTCGATCCGAAAAACGCGATGATCACGCTCGCCGTCGATCTCGCCACCGAGCTGATCGAATTCCCCCGCCATCTCTCGCAGCATGTCGGCGGCTATGTGCTGACCCAGGATCGGCTCGACACCTATGTGCCGATCGGCAACGCCGCGATGGACGACCGCACCTTCATCGAATGGGACAAGGATGACGTCGACGCGCTCAACATGATGAAGGTCGACGTGCTCGCTTTGGGCATGCTGACCTGCATCCGCAAATGCTTCGACCTGATCGACGATCACAAGGGCGAACGCTGGGCGCTCGCCACCGTTCCGCAGGACGATCCGAACGTCTACGACATGCTGTGCCGCGGGGAATCGCTCGGCGTCTTCCAGGTCGAGAGCCGCGCGCAGATGAACATGCTGCCGCGGCTCAAGCCACGCGAGTTCTACGATCTCGTCATCGAGGTCGCGATCGTGCGCCCCGGGCCGATCCAGGGCGACATGGTGCATCCGTACTTGCGGCGGCGGAACGGCCAGGAAAAAGTGACGTATCCCTCGCCGGCGCCCGAGCATGGTCCCGCGGACGAACTCTACAAGGTGCTGCACAAGACCAAGGGCGTGCCGCTGTTCCAGGAGCAGGCGATGCGGATCGCGATCGAGGCGGCAAAATTCAGCTCGGAAGAGGCCAACGGCCTGCGCCGCTCGATGGCGACCTTCCGCAATGTTGGCACCATCGGCCAGTACGAGGCAAAGCTGGTCGGCAACATGGTCGCGCGCGGCTATTCGGCCGAATTCGCCGCCAGCTGTTTCGACCAGATCAAGGGCTTTGGCAGTTACGGCTTCCCGGAAAGCCACGCCGCAAGCTTTGCCCAGCTCGTCTACATCTCCTCATGGCTGAAGCACTATCACCCCGACGCCTTCTGCTGCGGCCTGCTCAACTCGCAGCCGATGGGCTTCTACGCCCCCGCACAGATCGTCGGCGACGCCCGCAAGAACGGCGTCACGGTGAGGGAGGTCGATGTGTCCCATAGTTTTGCGCAGAACACGCTGGAGGAACGGGACGGCGACCATTGCGCGGTGCGGCTCGGCTTTCGCCAGATCGATGGGTTTCACTGGCTGGATCAGGATGAGGAGAGGCTGAAGCGGGACCAGGCGTTGCGGCGCATGTCAGCCCCGCATGAGAAAGATAGTGTCGTGAAGAACGATCCGCGGGAGGTGGTAAGGCTCCCTCTCCCGCTTGCGGGGGAGGGTGGGGTGGGGGTGTCTCCGCATCGTGAATCCCACCGTGGAGACACCCCCACCCGGATCGCATCTGACGATGCGATCCGACCTCCCCCGCAAGCGGGAGAGGTGCAGCGAGTCTGCGGTCAAGCTGTTGCAGAACAAGACTGGGCCGACCGCATCGTCGCCGCGCGCAACCGCCGGCCCTTCACCTCGCTCGAAGACTTCGCCCGCGACACCGGCCTGCCCAAGCGCGCGCTGATCCTGCTCGCCGACGCCGATGCCTTCCGCTCGATCGGGCTCGATCGCCGCGAGGCGCTGTGGCAGGTGCGGCGGCTGCCGGACGACGTCGCGCTGCCGCTGTTCGAGGCGGCAGTCGCGCGCGAGCAGCCGGACGAGAACGCGCCACCGCTGCCGGAGATGCCGCGGCCGGAGCAGGTGGTCGCCGACTATCAGACCATCCGCCTGTCGCTGAAGGGCCACCCGATGGAATTCCTGCGCGAGATGTTTGCGCGCGAGCGCGTCGTGCCGTGCCGCGAGATCGATCACAGGAACGACCGCCGCCGCGTCCGCTGCGCCGGCGTCGTGCTGGTGCGCCAGCGCCCGGGCAGCGCCAAGGGCGTCGTGTTCATGACGCTGGAGGACGAGACCGGGATTGCCAACATCGTGGTGTGGCCGAAGGTGATGGAGCAGTACCGGAAAGAGGTGATGGGCGCGCGGCTGATCGAGGTCGAGGGCTATATCCAGAGCAGCCCCGAAAAGGTCACGCACCTCGTCGCGCAGCGCATGACAGACCGCTCCCACGACCTGATCGGCCTCGCCAATGATTCACTCAGCCGCAAGCATCCGGTGCCGGCGGGCCCGGCGCTGGTCGAGCCCCTCAACGACGACCGCCGCGACCACGGCGAAAACACCCCGCAAAAAATCCGCCACCCCCGCAACGTCCGCATCCTCCCGCCGTCGAGGGATTTTCATTGATGCAAGCACAGGAATCGTAGGGCGGATTAGCCGAAGGCGTAATCCGCCGCTCTTGAAAGCCAAACACAAAACTCATGCCGAACTACCGTCGCGCACTCGCCCCCGGAGGCTGCTGGTTCTTCACGGTCAATCTGCTGGACCGACGGCAGACCCTGCTCGTCGATCACGTCACTTTGCTACGCGAAGCGATTGCAGCCACCCGTCGCGACTACGCTTTCACGATCGACGCCTTCGTCGTCCTGCCGGATCATCTGCATGCGGTGTGGAGCCTGCCGTCCGACGATACCGATTTCTCGATCCGCTGGCGGCTGATCAAGACGCGCTTCGCAAAAGCGCTTCCGAAAGGGGAAAGACTCAACACCGTTCGCTTCGCTCGCCATGAACGCGGCATTTGGCAGCGCCGGTTCTGGGAACACCTGATCCGCGACGAGGTCGACTACGCCCGTCACGTCGAGTATTGCTACATCAATCCGCAGAAGCACGGCCATGTGACGAGGGTTTGCGATTGGCCGTATTCCTCGTTTCATCGCGACGTCCGCGCGGGGCTATTTCCCGAAGATTGGGGTGGCGATACCGCGATGAGCGGGGATTTCGGCGAGCGCCGATGATTGTAGGGTGGATTAGCCGAAGGCGTAACCCACCGTTCTTTGTCGCTAGTGAAATGGCGGATTACGCCTTCGGCTAATCCGCCCTACGGTTCTTTGCTCGTCCTCAAAAATTCACCCTGTTCGAGATCGCGCCATCCACGATCAAATTCGATCCCGTCGTGAATGACGACGCCGGGCTTGCCAGGAACACCGCGGCGTTGGCGATCTCCTGCGGGGTTGCCATGCGGCCGGTCGGGTTGCGCGTCAGGGCGTCCTGGAAGCGCTGCGGCTGGTGCTGCTCGACCATGTTCCAGACGCCGCCCTTGAAATAGACCGTGCCCGGCGACACCACGTTCACGCGGATCTTCTTCTTCGCATATTGCCGCGCCAGGCCCTTGGCCATGTGGATCAGCGCCGCCTTGATCGGACCGTAGGAGCTCGCGAGATCCGCTTGCGCGGCCGACACCGAGGAGATGATCAGGAACGCGGCATCGCCGGTCTTGTCGCCGCTGGCCTCGAGATGCGGCCGCGCCGCCTCGAAGGCGTTGACCGCGCCGAGCACGTCGAGCCGGAAATTCTGCTCCCATGAGGCGGGATCGCCGCCCTGCGCCATCGCGCCGGCATTGGAGAACAGCATGTCGATGCTGCCGAGCTCTTGCGCCACGCCGGCCACCCACGCCTTCAGCGCAGCCGCATCGGTGATGTCGACGGAAGCGCCCGTGACCTTGACGCCCGAGGCCTTCAACTCGGCCACCGCGCCCGTCACCTGCTCGGCATTGCGCGCGCAGATCGCGACATTGGCGCCTTCCTTCGCGAGCGTATCCGCGATCGCGCGGCCAATGCCCCGTGTGCCGCCGAGCACCACGGCGTTTCGTCCCTTCAGGCCCAGATCCATGTTGTCGTTCCCCAGTTTTGGTTAACGACTATCTTTCCGTCGAAGGCGTCATCTGTCCAGTCCAAGGCCGATCAGGATCAAATGCAAATTGAGGAAAGATTTTTAATCAACTCAAAAGAGGCCCGGCCTATTGTCGTCGACAAAGCAGGGGTGAGGTTTGGAATCGCCGCAACAATCGCGTGGCCTCGTCGTGGTCAGAAAGCCAGACCGAAAGCCCGCCCGTGTCGACAGATTGGCGCTCTGGCTGTCAAAAGGCCGCCAGATCGATGGGCTTTGGGTGGGGAGCTGGGAGCATGAGGTCGAATCCTATCCCGCCTTGCGTCGCGTCGAGGATGCACTTCAACTGATCAAGCGCCATGCCCCGCTCTACTATTCGCGCGTCATTCGCGATCTCGACCGAATATGGGTCAACCTGATCCCTGGCGCGAGAGCACAGTACGAAGGGTCGCTGAACGCCTGTGTCCTCGACGAACGCTATGTCCTCGAGGAGACGATGACGCTCGAGAGATTGGCTTCCACCATTGTCCACGAAGCAACCCATGCGAGGCTGGAACGGTGGGGAATCCTCTATGAAGAGAAGCTACGTCACCGGATCGAATCGATTTGTCTTCGGCGCGAATTGGACTTCGCAGCCAGCCTTCCGGACTCGGCGTCGTTGCGGGAGGAAATCACGCGGACATTGGACTGGTGCGCCAGCGAGCAGGATTATTTTTCCGATGCGAGCTTTCGGGGGCGCGAAGATCAGGAGCAGGTCGAAACGCTGCGCCATTTGAACGTGCCGAGCTGGTTGTTAAACGCCATGATGTGGTTCGTTCGCAGGCGACGGCAACGCACCGCTTCCAGTCCAAAGTCGACAGCATAGTGCGCTGCAACTGCAGATCGCGCCTTGCATGAAACCAGCCAATCGCTATCGTCCGCGCGCCCGGCGATCGACCGGGGGCAGAAAAAACACTTGGGAGGATGATATGCGTTACTTCACTGCGCTCGCGGGGGCGGCCTGCATTGCGTTCGCGACGATCACGGCGGCTTCGGCCCAGGTGCCGTCGAACCCGGATAATCCGAACGACGTCGTCGCCGCCGCGCTGGCGCCGCCGCCTTATGGCGAGCCGATCAATCTGGAGACCGCGAAGAAGGTCGCGGCCGCCGCCGTCGCCGAGACGGCCAAGCGCAACTGGAATGCGTTCTGCATCGCGATCGTCAATCCGGCCGGCGATCTCGTCTATTTCGAGAAGCAGGACAATTGCCAATACGCCTCGACCGGCATCGCCCAGCACAAGGCGCGCACCGCGACCCGCTACCGTCGCCCGACGCTGGCCTTCGAGAACCTGATGGGCAAGGGGCCATATTTTTCCTATCTCGCGACCCTCGACGACGTCATCGCCTCGCGCGGCGGCAATCTGCTTGTTGTCAACGGCAAGATCGTCGGCGCCATCGGCGTCAGCGGCGGCTCCGGCGCTCAGGACAACGTGGTCTCGCTCGCAGGGCAGGCGGCGCTGGAGTGAGATAGTGAGATAGACGGTGGGATCTGTAGGATGGGTGGAGCGACTTGTCCGCCGTAGCTCGAAGAGCGAAGGCGGA
This sequence comes from Bradyrhizobium jicamae, assembly GCF_018130695.1. GTDB lineage: Bacteria > Pseudomonadota > Alphaproteobacteria > Rhizobiales > Xanthobacteraceae > Bradyrhizobium > Bradyrhizobium jicamae_B. Next base: position 110,065 of record NZ_JAFCJX010000029.1, read on the forward strand.
AGCGATCCCCATCACTTTCGTGCCGCGCGGCGAGATGATGGGTATCACTGCGCTCCACCCATCCTACGAACTAAAATTTTTCAGAAATAGTGTTCTGATTCGACGAATTGCGCTTGACATCCGCCCAAATCAGGTGTCTAATGCGCCCGTCTCACCCGACACGAGGGGCGCTCGCGAACGCCACGGACGCGGGTGCAGATGCGGTGGCCGCTGGGCGTGCGACAGGCGTGTGTGCGCAAGGCGGACGGTGAAGTCGTGTGGGCCTGCCGCCCCGATGCAGGTGGCAAGCACGCGAAAGGCCCAAAGCCGATCGCGGATGATGGTGGCACAAACGCAGAGTCTCACCAGGGCGAGCACGTATAAGCCGTAAAGCCATC
>NZ_JAFCJX010000003.1 GCF_018130695.1 Bradyrhizobium jicamae
ACCTTAAAGCTAGACTTAAGGTCAAATCCTCGGGCCGCCTCTCAAACTACACAAGGCGGCCGACGCCGGAGGGATACCAAGGTTAAGCTCGAATGTCACGATGAACAGCCAGACCTCGTAGTGTGAGACCTTGACCGCACGGGCTGCCAATTCCGCTTCAGACCATGCAGCGGCAGGTGCGGCGTCTGCGCGATCCGCTCGACAATGAAGGCGCGCTACGGATCAAGCACGCGTTTGCGCTGACCGCCGATCTTGCGCCGGCGGAGCCTTCTGTGTGATCGCTGGGAGCTAGCTGCGACCTCAGTTCTGCCATGCGCGCCGAACCTCGCTTCCCACCCGCTGCTGCATCTCGCGGGATATTGGCCCACTTTCTCAAAGGCGATCACGTCGGCACGCGAGAGCCTGGTTGTAAACCTCGGCGCAAAGCATTCGTATTTGACTTCCCGCCGCGCGGGCAATTGCCGACGACGCCGGTGATCAGCGTGGCCATTCTGGTCCACGCATCAAAATCGTTGGGGCACCATCGCCGATTTGAAATTGCATAAGGTCTTCGCCGACAACGAGCGGTCCTTTATATGTATCTCGGGTCTGGGAGATCACCTCGTCCCACCCAGGCAGTCCCCGCGGTCCGGGCAGAAGTCCCATATGCGAATAGACGGCCAGCTTAGGAGAGGCCTTTGCGAAGACCCTGCCGGCTTCGCGAGGTGCAGTGTGATGATCCAAAATCGCGATATACAGGGGGTTACTGGCCATCTCGGATGGGGCAGCAGCGAACTCGTGGACTAAGAGATCGACGCCCTCCGAGTTCCGGATGACGGTCTCGTCATACTTGGTGTCGCCACTGAACACGACGCTATGCCCTGCGTAATCGACTCGGTATCCGACAGCTGGCTTGATCTTGTCGCCGTGATCAACCGGGAACGCGGTCACCCTAACGCCAGCCTTCTCGAATATGACTCCCACTTCAAACTCATGTGCTATGACTTTCGTGCCATCCGCTGCAATACCCTCATCAGCTGAACGAATGGCCGAGTCTGCTGCGAAGAGTTTAGTTAGCCCCTCGACGACTACGGAAGTGCCTTTTGGTCCGTAGACCTGTAAGGGTGACGATCGCCCGCCCAGCAACTTCCAGCCTAGATACCCGGTTGCGTATAGGTCCGGCAGACCGCTGATGTGGTCGGAATGAAAATGCGTGAGGAAGATTGCGTCTACGGATCCCAGCGGTAGCCCGAGTTGGAACAAACGGATACCTGCGCCTCTGCCAGCATCAATCATCAGGTTCAGCCCACCTGCTTGAATCAGGTTCGCGAAGCCGAAGCGTCTTATGTTAATGGTCGGCGTCCCTGTGCCCAGGAGAGTTACAACCATCTTGCTCTCTTGGGCGGCCGCCGCGGCTGGCAAGCCTGTACCCTCAACGAACAATGCAACCGACACCACAACTGCACTTAGAGTCCGAATAAACATCACTTCCTCCCTTAACTTTGTTAGAGCACGCCTCTGCAACACAGGCGGGCTTAGTCTGAGTGAGGACAGCGAACTGCCCACACCCAGGGTTTTTCGAGCCGCGCCGGCGGTGACATTCGAAATGCTCTGGCCGGCTCTCAGAACTTCACAGTGACACCGGAATACAACGAAGACTCTGTACAGCTACGGTTCGTCGCGGCCGCAACACAGGGTGGGGCGAGCTGGTGATCGAGTCCAAATTTGTTCTGCCAGTAACGATAGGCGACCCACACGTCCGCGAAATGGGAATATTTTGGGCCCCAGATCGCCTTACTCGCGTCGAACGTCAAGCGGATGGGTTCGCTGTTGAATTCAGTTACGGTCGGTCGCTGAATTGTCAGCGGAACCTGGGCTGTTGTCGTTCCCGTACCTTTCGGACCTTGCCAGGCGGCTCGGCCGCTAATTGCGAAGTATTGAAGCGATGGGGGAAGGAAGCCGAGGTCCATGTACCAGTCTAGCTCGAGCGCCCAAGTAGGTCGAAAGTCGAGATTTCCGTCGACAATTCCCGGCGCTGGTGGTGCCACGAACGACGGCGTAAGGAATGCGCTATGATTCCATACCTTGAACAGCAGTGGGGCTACGTTGAAGTATCCCTTGTAGGGCAGGTCGAAAGCAAACTGCAAACCCGCAGCGAGCGCTCTCTGGTTCGGCGCAAGAAACTGGTTCTCAGTCTCGCCATTGGCGCCGACCTCGAACGACACATTGCGCAGCGGTCCGATCGAAAAAGCATTCGTGTTGAAGAGTTGGTTGAATCCAAAGGTGCTCCGTATAGTGCCGAAGAATTCGGTAGCGCCTGCGCAACCAGTACTGCGCTGGACGGGACATGGGGACGCGGGATCGGCATGATCGGATTTGTAAAGGCCGAGGTTGATAAGATTCGTCCCGTAAGCCCAGGCATCGAAATGTGTAAACGCGTAAACCTGTTTCGCTGTCTGATTCGCGAAGCCAGGACTGGTTGCGGTGAATTGGTAGGCGTATGTGATGCGATTGTCGTTAACTGAGAAGAACGGCGCGGGTGCGATCGGCGCCGGGGCTTTCGCTGGCAGATCTTCTGCGCGCGCTTGGCCGGAAATGCTCAACGCGATTGATATAAGCGCTGCGCTCAATGATATCGAATTCTGAAACATCGACTTCCCCCTTTGCATAAAGAACAAGAACGCGGAGCGTGCGAGCCATTGCGCCGTACGTCGCGTTGTCTCCCCGCTTCCCTCCTGCGCGCGTACGACAGGCCCGAATGCGAGACTTCTAGTTGGAGCGACGCTTCGATGTGGTTTTCGCGGCCCAAATTGAGTTTGGCGGCGTCAAGATTCATGCAGTGTGTCAAATGTACGACACCATAAGCATCGGCGCGATCGCGAGGGCGAGATCGGTCAGTCAATGGCCGTCAATTTTATCGAGCGTAATTGTCTCCCATGGCTCGGCTCAGGAGTCCGGCGCAATTTCTACCGTCAGCAAGCCCATTTCATCCGTTACGGTGATCTGGCATGACAACCGCGAATTCTTCCGTCGATGGTCAGATCCATCGAGTAGTTCGTTTTCATCATCCGACATGGGGGCAGGAGATCGGGTCGCTCGATGTCAACGTAGACATGACACCTCGCGCAGGAGCGACAACCGCCACAAAGTGCTGCAAGTTCATCGATGCCAGCATTGCGGATGTTTTCCATAAGCGAAATCCCTCCGCTGGTTTCAATCTGCCGCCGCGAACCGCTCGGGGCGGTCACTACGAGACGCGTCATTGTTCAGCCTAGCACCGCGATGCCACTTTCGACCCAGAGTTTCGGCGGCGGAAGGAGGAGCCGTTCGAAGATCTTGCTGCCGGCGAGGTAATCCGTTGAGAGGGGCGGCCGTTCATATGGCAGCTCCGGCTCTTCGCTGATGAGTGCGATCGATCCGGTGTCACCCTGTTGACGTGGACGAATCGCGGTAAGGGCGTCGGCATGACGCCTGCTTCCTCAGGCAGCTGATAGCGATTAGCACGCAAATTGAGGTTGTGGAACACGAGCGCTTCTTGAGCCGAGTATGACGCGTAGCACATTTATGGACGATATCCGGATGGCTCAGCAGACCTTGGGCACAAGCGCCTAGCTCGAGCAATCCCGCGCGATCGAGGACGATATCGCAGTCGACGGTATGGATCCGTGCATGCCGGGGTCGTTCGGCTCAAAAGGCTCAGAGATCCTTGGCGTTATCGGAGCCCCTTGTCCTTCAACCGTTCACGCATCTTGTTGACGTCAAGACTCAACTCGCCCGTGGCGTAGCGAAGGAGCAATGCTTCTCCCTTCTCCTCTTGGGCGCGCGCCCTGGCGGGAACTCCTGCGGCGTCAGTACTAGCGATGATGCGAACCCCGTCGTCGTCGGCGACGACTACCTCGCCAGGACTTACGCGCACACCGGCGCACACGAGGGGCATCTGCACATTGGCAAGCGTCTCCTTGACAGTCCCTTGAGCCGAGACGGCCTTGGACCAGACGGGGAAGGCCATGTCGGTAAGACGCGCTACGTCTCTCACGCCTGCATCGATCACCACGCCTTTGACGCCGCGCGATGCGAGTGCCGTCGCAAGAAGGTCGCCGATATAGCCGTCGTCACAAGGAGACGTCGGTGCAATGACCAGAACGTCGCCCGGTCGGGCTTGTTCGACCGCAACGTGAAGCATCCAGTTGTCGCCATGCGCCACTTCGCAAGTCAGGGCGCTTCCTGCCAGGCGTGCGCCGCGCCATACAGGACGCATGTGGCTTGCCATCAGTCCTCTTCGACCCTGTGCTTCGTGCACGGTCGCCACGCCTATTGCGCCAAGAGCAGCTACGACGTGGGGATGTGCGCAAGACGTGTTCGTCACTACAATCACACTTTCCTCCTTCGGGGCAACGAGCTAAGTCCATGCGCCACCATTGTCGATTTTGAGTCCTCTTCGCCAGTCGCCGACAATGCGCAGGTAAGAGACGGAGACCGGCCGTCGTTTTGCGGTGAAAGCTCTTCCAAGAGTCCCATGGGCATACGGGAAGCTGCGGAAACAAGCATCGGTGGCCCATTTCCAGTGACCAATGAATGGCCAGGACGCGACGGGATGATTGCTGGACGATCGGAACACCAGGAAGACTGCGATCTGAGGCCACATGGTGAAACGAGTTCCGGCTGATCTCGGCTTACCAAAAAAAGGCTGCGCGACTCCTCGCGCAGCCTAGTCTCTGGGAGAAACGACAGCTTGCGTCATTAGAACTTCAGGGTGCCCGAGTGCAAAGCGCAACCCCACAGACCGACTGACGTTCTAACGCGAACGAGTGTACTTCCACGTCGCTCCGAATGTGGTTCGAAAAGCCCATCTTGGGTCGGCACGATGGATTTTGTCCGGCGTGTCAAATGAGGGACACTGTGGAGACGTGGGCTCTTCCAGCGAAGCACGGGAATCAAATGAAGCCGGCGCCTTACTTCAATTGGTCAGCCTAGTGCCACTTGAGATGCCAAGGATAGCCAGGGCCGTTGAGCCCACGGGTTCCTCAATGACAACTCCGGCGACGGGTCGGCAAGTAAGACTTGCTCCACCTCGCAATATGCAGACAGTCTGAGCCGCGCGGGCGCGAGATGATTGTTGCGATCCATCACACACACACACACACACACACATAGTGATCGGAGGGGAGATGGCCGATAGGATGAAAAGCGGATCGCGGAATACGTTCCGTAGGCCCTCATCGCAAATCGAAGACGAGGACCAAAGCACCCACCGCTCCGAAGTCGATGGAGTCGAGCGCAGAATTCATGTGACATAACTGAGCTCCCGGGATGGTCCAGGCGGCCACCAGCGTAGCATCAGTTATGCAACAATTCGATGAGGTCTATTGAGGCGATCGAATTGAGGGTTCAGCTTCGGGCCGGTAATGTCCTCACAAATGAGACCCTAGGGAGGAAAGATGACGAGCGCTGCACCGGTCATCTCGGACATCACTTATCACGAACTGCTCGACGATCCCTATCCGATCTTCAGGCGCGTTCGCGACATGGCTTCCGCCGTATTCGTGGCACCGGCCAACCTGACGCTCGTCACGCGGTTCGACGATATCGTGAGAATCGAACGCGACCCCGTGACCTATTCGTCCGACAACCCGGCATCCCTGGTCAACAAGGTGATGGGGCCGACCTTCATGCGGAAGGACGGCGCGGAGCACGCCGCCGGCCGCAAGGCCATCGAGCCCTCGTTCCGTGCGGGCACGATCAAGGAGCATTGGACGCCACGATTTGCGGAGATCTGCGAACGACTTATCGACTCGATAAGTGAATCTGGCGAAGCGGATCTCTTCACGGCGCTTGCAGCGCCAATGGCATCGCTGAGCTTGATGGAGATGATCGGCTTCAAGGAGATGCCTTGGCAGACTTTGGCGCTGTGGTCTCAGTCGCTGATCGACGGTGCCGGCAACTATGCGCGGAACGCCGAAATTGAGCGGAAAGCCATAGAGGCCGGCGCGGGCATCGATGCCGCGATCGAAGCGGTACTCGACGAGCACCGGGCTCACGCCAATCCTTCGATTTTGTCGTCGATGGTTCACGCGGATCCTCCAATGTCGATCGAGGAGATCCGTGCCAACATCAAGGTAATTATTGGCGGCGGTCTGAATGAGCCACGCGACGCGATCCTCACGCTGACCCTGGGCCTCTTGCAAAATGCGGCACAAAGGGACAGCGTGCTCGCCAAGCCGGAACTGTGGTCGAATGCCTTCGAGGAGGCGGTGCGTTGGATTTCGCCGATCGGCATGTATCCGCGTCGAGTCACTCGCGAAACCGATCTCTCAGGCGTCGTTCTGCCGGAAGGGCTCCAAATCGGGTTGTGCGTCGGTGCGGCCAATCGGGACGACAGGCGTTTCAACGATCCGGATATCTTTGATATTTCCCGGCCCCGGCAATCGCATCTGGCCTTCGGCGCCGGCGCCCATTTCTGCGCGGGCACATGGGTGTCGCGGCAGACCGTCGGCAAGATCGTGGCGCCGATGCTGTTCGAGCGCCTCCGCAATCTGCATCTTCGCGAAGACGCTCCGCCCCTCATCCGCGGCTGGGTGTTCCGCGGCCCGGTGTCGCTGCCTGTCCGTTGGAACGCTTGAGGGGCAGAGATGCCAAAAATCACCTTCGTCTGCGCGGACGGTGCTACCCGTGAAGTTATCGCGGATCTGGATCAATCGATCATGGAAGCGGCGCTTGCCGCCGGCGTGCCCGGCATCGTCGCCGAGTGCAACGGCGCTGCTGCTTGCGCCACCTGTCACTGCTACTTCGAGTCCGCCTACGCGGCTCATACCGGCGAAATTGGCGAGCATGAGAGCGAGATGCTCGATTTCACTGCCTCGGAGCGCACGGCCGAAAGCCGCTTGAGCTGCCAAGTGCGCGTAGCCGCGGGGATGGAGGGCATGACCGTGCGAGTGCCCCCCACGCAATAGGTCTCTAAAGGATAGCCATATGACCCGAGTTGTTATCGTCGGAGCCGGACAAGCCGGAAGCTCTGCCGCGCTAAAACTGCGTGCCCTTGGCTTTTCAGGTGACATTATCCTGATCGGTGACGAGCCGATTGCGCCATACCAGCGCCCGCCACTTTCGAAAGCCTATCTGTTGGGGAAGACTACGGCGGAAGCGCTTCTGATCCGGCCAGTCTCTCTTTACCGGGACCAATCGATTGATTTGCGCCCGGGATGTCGGGTCGATCGCATCTTGCCGCACGCGCGACGCATTGAGACCAGCACAGGAAGTCTCGACTACGACCATCTTGTGCTGGCAACCGGTGCAAGGCCGCTGCAGCTCGACGCATCGATTGGCGGCGCGCTCGGAAACGTCTTTTTGCTTCGTTCGCTGGAGGATGTCGACCGGATCCGGCCGGCATTCGTGGCAGGTCGGCGGCTCCTGGTGGTCGGCGGCGGCTACGTTGGGCTCGAGGTGGCCGCGGTGGCCGCACAGGCTGGGCTCCAGGTGACACTGGTTGAGATGGCGGACCGCATCTTGAAGCGCGTTGCCTGCGCCGAGACTGCTGCATACTTCCGAGCGCTTCATGCACGGCAGGGGGTCCGAATTCTTGAGGGGACCGCAGTGCAGCGGCTCGAGGGAAGCGGCCCCATCACGTGGGCTCACCTGTCCGATCGAGAGGACTTGGCGACCGACCTGGTCGTCGTCGGCATCGGGGTAAAACCAGATATCTCGCTCGCAAGCGGGACCGGCCTAGACATCGATAATGGTATCAAAGTCGATCAATTTGGGCGCACCTCTGTCGAAGGAATATGGGGCGTCGGCGATTGCGCGTCCTTCCCACACTACGGCGAACGCATTCGCCTGGAGAGCGTGCCGCATGCGATCGAACAGGCCGAGACGGTCGCCGCGAACATTTGCGGAGCGCAGAAGGTCTACGTCGCCAAGCCATGGTTCTGGTCGGACCAATTCCACGTCAAGCTTCAGATCGCGGGGCTCAACACGCGCTATGATCGCGTTGTGGTCCGCCAAGATAGTCGTCCCGACGTTGCCTCACACTGGTATTTCGGGGGGGAGAGGCTGCTTGCGGTCGATGCGATGAACGATGCCCGTAGCTATATGGTCGCGAAGCGAATGATCGAGGCCGGAATATCTCCTGATCCGGAAGCGGTCCGAGATCCCACGACGGATCTTGGCTCTCTGTTGAAGTCTCTCGCTGTGGTTGCTGTGCCGAACTACTAGAGCTGTAACCTGCTAAGCACTAGAGGCCGCTCGCCACGCAACCGCGCCTAAGAAGACAACCACAATTGCTGCTACGTATCCGACTTAACATCGGGGGCGCCGTGACGCTCTGGGTCGTCAACGTCCGGCGCAGCTCGGAGATTATCCAGCTTCGCTGCTGAACGAATCTCTCTACCCGAGCTTCACCGTTACGTGCGAAACCTTCCAAGTCACGTCATCAATTTGATGATCCATCGGCTAACCTAACACAAGCCAGCCGTGTAGGCCGGCCGAAACTTGAAAGAGGCGAGGGCCGACATGAGCCGGCCGCAGCTTCTGTATTCGTGCGTGATACCAGTTGTCTGACGCTCGCGTGTCACTTTGCTCCAGCACCCAGCAGCACGAAGGCAAGCGTAGCGGGCTTGCCGCTGGGATTGCGCCACGCATGCCGGGCACCCTGCTGAACAACGGTGTCGCCCTTCTTGAGCTGGACGGTGACTTGGTCGTCAAGCTCAAGCACAATCTCCCCGTCGACAACGCAGGCATAGTCCACCGTGGATGTGGTGTGCATGCCCGGATTGTCCATCTCGAACGTTTCGGCGATGCCAGGGGCCGCCACGAGATGCTCGGGTCCTGCCTTCGCCGGATCGAAATCGGCGGACATCATCACGCTGTCGGGAGGGAACGTGACGACCATGAAGCTCGAACCGCCCGGACCGGGAAGCAGGCTGCTGTCCGGCACCGACATCGGATCCTTGGCGTCCGCCGGAAGCGACGGCGCACCGGGAATCATCCACATCGGTGCGGAGACAAAGCCGGGCGTATGTTTGAGAGCCATTTCGCGCGGCGAGGCGCCATCGCTCATGACTACTGATTTTCCTGCGGCGCTCTTGCCGGTCACGACACGTCGGAAGTTCATGTTTCTCGTCCTTGTCTCGCTTAGGGATAGATGACGAAATTGGAGAAGCCGCCGTGCCGCTGCGCAATGCCGGAAATGGCGTCGTTCACTTCAGACAGTTGACGCCCTTGGGTCTCGAGGATCGACAGGTCCACCACTCCGGCGGCCACCAAGTCCGCCATTTCCTGTCCTTCCTCAGTGGTAAGCCAGGCAGAGCCGTACAAACGCTGGTTGCGATCCATCAGCCGATGAACGTCAATCGCGACCGGTCCCATGACAGCACCGATATCCACGGCGATGCCACCACGACGCAGGCTGTAAAGGCCCTGCTGGAACGTCTCGTGAAGCGCGCCAGGTCCGAGGCAGTCCAGGAAGGCGTCCACGCCTTCGCCGTCGGTATGCTTCATGACGAAGTCCGTGACACTGCCATCGTCGATCGAGAATACCTCGATGCGCGACGGCGCGAGTGCCTTGACTTGCTCGAGTAGTTTGCGATCGCGCCCAGTGCCGAGGATCTTCTTGACGCCCATAGCCGGCGCAAAGATCGCGGCGCTGATGCCAAGTGTGCCGCTGATGCCGTTGACGAGAATCGTGTCGCCGGGCCCGGCATTGACTTTCTTCAACGCCGAATAGACCGTGCCGAGATAGCCGAGGCGGGCTGCCTGTTCGTAGGTCATATTATCCGGGATCTTCACGATCGCTGAGGCCGGTACCACCGTGTATTCACTCAGACCTCCAATCGGGTAGTCGCCAAACGTCTGCATGGCGTGCTCGCTGAACCCGAAATAGCCCTGAAATGCGTAATGCTTGCACGCGATTGAATCGCCGCGGCGGCAATGACGACATGTGCCGCATGAGCGGCCTGGATTGGCATAGACGCGATCACCGGTCTTGAGTCCATGAACCTGGCGGCCGACTGCCGCGATCTCGCCGGCTGGGTCCAGTCCGAACACGGCGGGGAGCGGCGGTTGCGGCATATGGGGAAACCAGGTCGGCCAGTTGGCAAGGATGTTGCCGAGGTTCGGCACGATCCCGCAAGCCCGGACGCGGATCAGAACGTCCATGTCACCCGGCTTCGGCGTTGGCAGCTTTTCCAGTTTCAATTCACCGCCGATCGCATGCATGCGGGCAGCCGTCATCGTTTCAGAAACGACCATCTAATCCTCCCTTATGTCGTGTTGGACGGCAGGCCCTCAGGACCCGCTGCCTCCCATGGACATTCTGGCATTAGAATTTCGAAAATACAATATCATTTCGTAATATCTTCGCGCGCCCAAGGGGCTACGCCGCCTAGCCATCTAGCCGAGTGATGTCTAAGCCGTTTCTGGAGCTTCGTCTTAAATAGGGAGAACCGGTGCTGGGCTATTCAGCTGCGACGTCAGCACTCCGGCCCTGCCGTTCGTCGTCCACCTGGACGAAGAGGTGACCGGCATGCTTGATCACGTTTTCTGTCGTCTCGCGGATGTGCCGCTCGATCAACTCCTGAGCCTTTGCGGTATCACGCCCGATGACCGAATCCATGATCATCTTGTGTTCGACATCCTTGGCACGCCACTTGGTTCGGAATTGGGACGACATCCGCCGATAGCGATGTGCGCGTTCGAACAACTTCTGACGAATTTCCAGGAGATTGGGCGAGCCACTGGCTGCGACAAGCGAAAAATGAAAATCGCCGTGGAGCTTACCCCACTCCTCCGAAAGGTAGTAATTGGAGCCAAGCCGGGTCTGGAGGCGATCCATGCGGTGAAATGCACCGATGATATCGGCTTCCCAACCGTCATCGCCGTGTTCGATGGCAAGGGCTAGGCACTCACGCTCGACAAGCACGCGAACGTAGGTCAGGTCAATAAGGTCTTCCATCGAGACTGGCGCGACAATAAATCCGCGCTGGTCTTCAGCGATCACTAGCCCTTCGGCGACCAGCCGCGAAAGGGCCTCCCGGAGTGTTGAGAAGCTGACGCCATACATCTCCCGCAATGCCTCAAAGCGCAGCTTTGCGCCGGGCTTCAGCGTGCAACTGATGACGTCGGCACGCATCCGGTGCAGCACGTCTGCTGCCCTTGTTTCTCCCGCTGGTTTGGCCTTGTCGCGCATTCACGCCGTCCTACTTGCTGATCGCAGCAACGACTATGAGCCGATTTTCGAAAAAAATCAAACCTTTCGGTCGGCCGGATTGCGAGAGCTGGGCAAGGGTGAGGGGTCGTCAACGGGAGCTAGGTTGAGCAATCCGCGGTGTCAAAACCCAGGAGCTCTGGCCGCGGCTGCCATTACGAGAAGCCCTGCAATCCCGTCTGAGCGCGGCCGAGAATTAGCCATGCACGTCGTACGCCCCCTCACATGTGTTGACGGTTTCGAGGTTCAGCATGTGCCGCATGACACAGAATTCGTCCGAGATGCCATTGCCGCCATGCATGTCAGGCGCGGGCCGTGCAAATGCCCGAATGCCTTGCCGCAATTGTTGCGCTTAGTCAGGTTGATCATCTGCATCCTCCGCTCGAAGAGTCTACCAACACGCAGCGCGGCCTGAAGCCCAAGCGCGATTTCCATCTTCTGATGGAGCTGGGTGTTGGCGAGAGGTCGCCCGAACTGCTTGCGGTAGAGACCGTACTGACGTGCGGCGTGCCAGCCGCTTCGGCTGTCGCGCCCAGGCTCCCGTAGCGAGCCCGATTGAGGCAGCCGAAAGAGTCCGGCGAGGTCCTCCGCATCCGGCAGGAGTGCCTCCTGATCGACCTCAAAGCCGCGGATTTTGCCTCCGTGAGCATCGGACTTCGCCATACGACGAATACATCGGCTGACGGCGCATTTGTAATCCAGGTCTTTGCGCCATTTAGCCGATAGCCGCCGGCGATCTTCCTCGCGCGTCTTCATGCCGCCGGGGTAGAGTCGGCGTCCGGTTCGGTCAGGCCGAAGTAGCCGATCCATTTGCCCCGACCTGTCGAATTCGCGGAACAAGCCGATCCTATACATAAGCGCGGCGGTGTCGCGAATCATCCGCTCTTCTTCACCGAATTGCGCTTCGAGCAGGAAAGGATCGCCCCACGCAAATGGATTCCTCTTCTTTGTTCCTGCCATCGCTCTCACGTTCTTGACCGCCGGCGGCTTTCTCGCAGGCGGCCTCGACTTCAAGGGAAGCCCATCCTGCATAATTTCGAAATAATGTGCTGTTTCGAAAATATGTTGCCTTCGCCCTCCTGATGAGGTAGCTCAGATCGCAGAAACTCAACATCGCAGATTTCGGGAGGCGGCAATGTCGCATTTGGTGAACGCCATCGGGCACGTGAAGATCAATACGACCGCAACCGAGGCAGTGGTGCGCGAAGCCACCGAAATCCTCGGACTACACGTGACCTATTCCGATGAGCGCCAGACCTGGCTGAGCTCCAACGGGCGTGCGGCCGAGCTGGTGCTGCTCAGGTCCGCTGAGAATTCGACCCACACCATTGGGCTGGAAGCGCTCACCGGGCAAGCCGTCCGCGAGGCGGAGTCGCGGGTCGAGGACGCGGGGTGCCGGATCCTGACGCGAGAACCGAGCCTCAAATGCATCGCCGCTGGCGTCACCTTCGCCACGCCGGAGGGCTTGCGCTTTGAGATCCACACCCCCGTTCGCAACAAGATCTATGCGCGACGTCACCCGACCCATGGAGTCGGCCCTAATCGTATGGACCATTTGAATCTGACCTCGCCCGATCCGGTCGCCACGCGTCAACAGCTCGAGAAAATCTGTGGTCTGCAGTTGTCCGAGCGCATGGTCGATGACAGCCTTAGCTGGATGTATGGCGGCAACCGCCAGCATCACATCCTCGGCGTCGTTCGCGGCAAGACGGGGCTGCACCACTATTCGTTCGAATTCCGGGAATTCAACGACTACCTCAAGCTGGGCGACCTGCTCGATCGGTTCGACAAAGAGATGCTGTGGGGACCGGGTCGCCATCGCCCCGGCGACAACACCTACGCCTACTACACCGACTCCAGCGGAGCGATGATCGAATGCTCCGGCTCGATGGCTCTGATCGCCGATGATGGAGATTACGAGCCGAACGTCATCACCAATCTCGAGCGGCCGGGTAATGTGCGGGCAATGAACGTCTGGGGTACGCCCGCGCCTCTTGAGTGGCGTCAGCATCATTTTCCCTTCACCGCTATCAATTGATCCAGGGGCCCTCCACGGGCCATCGGCGTCTCGCTGCGCCCAGCAACACCAAGGATAAGCCAATGCAAGAAAAGCTCTCCTTCCGTTCAGACGGGCTCAAGCTTTCCGCTGTTCTCCATGTGCCGGAGGGTCGGAAGGCAGGCCAGCGTTTGCCGGCATTCATCGTTCTTCACGGGTTCGTAGGCTCGAAGGACGAATCCCACGCTGAAATTCAAGCGGGCATGCTCGAAGAGATGGGCTACGTCGCACTTCGTTTCGATTTTCGCAGCTGCGGCGAGAGCGAAGGGGAGCGAGCTCAGGTGCGTTGCTTCGACCAGGTGGCGGATGCCAAAAATGCGCTGACGTTCCTTGCCGAGCGCGAAGAGGTCGACCCGAAGCGGATCGGCGTGGTCGGTCACAGCTTTGGCGCGGCCGTCTCCGTCTATTCCGCGGGCGTGGACGATAGGTTCGCCTGTGTGATCTCGTCTTGCGGCTGGGGTGACGGCGAGCGCAAGTTTCGCGGACAGCACCCGAGCGCCGAGGCGTGGGCCAAGTTCACAGGTCTCCTGGAGAAGGGCCGCAAGCAAAAGCAGGAAACCGGAAAGAGCATGTGGATCTCCCGCTTCGACGCAGTCCCGATCCCGGAGCACCTGCGCAAGAACCTCTCGCCCAAGGCAATCATGGAGATCCCGGTCGAGACCGCATGGAGCATGTACAATTTCCGCGCCGACGATGTCGTGGGCAACATCGCTCCGCGTCCGATCCTGTTCCTGCATACGGCCAACGACACGATCACGCCGACTGAACAATCGATCCGCATGTTCGAGAAGGCCGGCCAGCCGGCCGAACTCGTCCTGATCACCGGCACGTCGCACTTCCCGCTCGCGCACGATGACGCGCCGCGCACCAAGGCAGTCATCAAGAGCTGGCTCGACAAGTTCTTTCCGTCGCCGCTGGGGGCCTGAGCGTGGGCGGAGTTAGCGACATGGTCGGGGTCGGCGCTGGCCCGCTCGAATGCTTCGCGGCTGCGCTGCTAAGGGCAGGCGGATTCAGCGCCGATCAGGCTGAGCAGACTGCGGCCATTCTGGTCTGGGCCAATTTGCGCGGCGTCGATTCTCATGGAGTGCTACGGATCCCCCGCTATCTCGAGATGGTCGAGCTCGGCCTGATCAATCCCGCAGCCGGACCGCGCCAAGTCTTGGGCAAGGGCGCGGTCGCGGTGATTGACGCGCAGCGCGCGCCCGGCGCCGTGGCAATGAACCTTGCCACGCAAACGGCGGTCCGACTTTCGGACGCTCACGGTATCGGCTGGTGCGCGGTTCGCGCGATCACCCATGCTGGCGCGATCGGCTACTATGTGCAGCAGGCGGCGCGCGCAGGCCGTGTGGCCATCGCGATGACGGCGTCAAAGCCTCTCATGGTGTATCATGGGTCGAAGACGGAGGGCGTTTCGACCAATCCGATCGCGATTGCCGCACCAACAACCGATCCGGACCGTCCCTTGCTACTGGACATGTCGACCGCGTCGGTGGCGATCGGGAAGATCATGGCGGCCAAGGATGCCGGTCAGGCGATCCCGGCGGGCTGGGGGGTAGACGAGCAGGGTCGAGAAACCACCGATCCGCACAAGGTGAAGGCGGTCTTGCCGATGGCCGGCCCTAAGGGGTCGGGGCTGTCCCTAATGATCGAAGTGCTCGCCAGCGTCATGGTCGCAAATCCCCTCATCAGCGTCGCGCTGACCGAAGGCGGCGATCCCGGTGGCAATGGCTTGGTAGTTGTGGTTGATCCGTCGGCGTTCGGCAACGAATTCACGTTTGAAGTCGATCGCCTTCGTGCAGCCATCAAGGGCTTGCCCCTGGCCGATGGATTGGACGCCATCTATTTGCCGGGCGAACGAGGGTTTGAGGTGATGGAAAAGCGATCACGCGATGGCATCCCGCTCGCGCAGGGCACCCGGTCCCGCTTGGCAGCGCTCGCCAGGACACTGAACGTTGTGACGCCCGAAGGCCTCGCGTAGCGAGGGTTATCGCGAACGAGGTCCAATCATGAAGTTGTTGTCGTTCTCCGAAGGCGGGCGGGAGAGCTGGGGCGCTGTCGTGGATGAAGCCGTGGTGGATCTTGGCAGGGCCTTGCCTCAATATCCGGCGCTCGCGGATTTCGTAGGGAGCCTTGATTTTGACCGGCGCGACGACATCGCAGCTGAAACAGCAGGCCTAAAGCTCTCCGACATCAATTTCCTGCCGGTCATTCCGCGGCCCGAGAAGATCGTCTGCGTCTTGCGCAACTACCGCGACGGGATGTCGACATCCGGAGAAGCCGCCGAATTTCCGCCGATCTTCCTGCGCGTCTGGCGCTCCCAAGTTGGGCACAACGAGGCGGTGATCCGGCCGAAGGTCTCCCACCAGCTCGATTGGGAAGGCGAGCTCGCGGTGGTGATCGGAAAGGCCGGGCGCTACATCGCGCAGGCCGACGCCTGGACGCATATTGCCGGCTATTCGATCTACAACGACGTCAGCGCGCGTGACTGGCAGCGCCACGCTCAACAGATCGCTTCCGGCAAGAATTTCGTCGGAACCGGCCCGTTCGGACCTTGGCTGGTCACGCCGGATGATATCGGCGATCCGGCCAAGCTCAAGATCGAGACAAGGGTCAACGGAGCGGTGATGCAGTCGGCCGACACATCGATGCTGATCTTTTCGATCCCCCGACTGATCGAATACTGCTCGATCATCTTCGATCTCGTGCCGGGCGATGTCATCGTCACCGGCACGCCGGCCGGCGCCGGTTTCACGCGCAAGCCGCCGATCTTCCTCAAGGCTGGCGACCTGGTCGAGGTGGAGATCGAGAAGATCGGCGTGCTCAAAAATCACGTCATCGACGAGTGAGCTGCTGGCATCGAGGCATCCCGTTGTCCAAAAAAATGGGAGGGCGATGCCTCGCAATATCCGATTCGTCTGGGGGCGAAGGATGCTTGTGGAAAGAGCCGAAACGGAGGCACTGTAATGCGACTGCTCGAAACCGAGATCATCATCGATGCGCCACCGCAGACCGTCTGGGCGGTGCTTGACGACATCGCTTGTTATGCTGAATGGAATCCGGCGCTGCCTGCGCTCAGCGGCCGCACTACGGTCGGCCAGCAAGTTGTGGGAACATTGCGCCAACCCAATGTGCCGGAGCGCGAAGTTACGCCGACAATCACCCGCGTCGTCGGGGCCCGGGAACTGCGTTGGCTGAATCAGGCGCCCGGCGGAGTGTTCAGTGCCGAACATATCTTCATCCTCGAGCCCACTGGCGACGGCGGCACGCGCATCCTTCACAACGAGATTTTCGACGGTCCGCTGGCCGACGAGCGCTGGCCAAGCATCGACACCAATCTGCGTAAGGCCTATCTCGACTTGAACCAGGCGCTGAAGGCGAGGGCGGAGGCTCTGCGCGACAGGCCGATCGCACTGCATCCGGCGGTCGGAAAGGTGGCTTCGGGCTCGGTCGAGACGTTCACTGCGCGCTGCAAATGCGCCAGCGACCCGGTCGAGATCGAGGCGAGCCATGCTGTGGCGCACAACCATCTGTGTGGCTGTTCGAAATGCTGGAAGCCGGAGGGCGCTGCCTTCGCGCAGCTTGCCGTCGTGCCGGCGGGCTGCGTCGCCGTGAAGGCGCATGCCAAGAAGCTCGAGGCTGTAGACGCGACGCAGAAGATCGAGCGCCACCGCTGCAAATCCTGCGGGACGCACATGGTAGGCAAGGTGCATGATCCGGATCACCATTTCTACGGTCTTGAATTCGTGCATCCCGAGCTGGCGACGGACGGGCACCAGCCGAAAATCGAGTTCGCAGCCTTCGTGTCCTCGCTAGTCGAGACTGGGACGCCGCCGACCAGCATGGCCAGCGTGCGCAATGAACTGGGTAGGGCTAGAATTCCCGCTTATGACGCCTTCTCGCCGGAACTGATGGACATCATCGCTTGGCACAAGGTGAAGCTCGCTACGGCGGCCGGCTAAAGGCAGTCCAGTCTGGAGCCATGGAGGACAGGGACCGATACGCCGACGATTCCCATCTGCCGCTCGACTTGTTCGACACCTCGAAGCCGCCGCGTCCCGCCCTCTTTGACATCGCCACGGCTCCGGTGCTCGTGATTCGGCGGTTCAGGCGGGAAGGCATCTTGAAGGAGCCAACGCAGCTAGTGCCGGCATCCAATAGTTTGAGGAGAGCCGTATTCATCGGATCGCGAAGCAGGACCCTTCGGGCCCCTCGCAACATATCGTACCGCCGCGTGCGGTCAGCCGCTAACAGGAACAGTGTGGGCGTCGCATCGTCACGCGGTCAAATTAATGGGTACACACCCAAGCCGAAAGGCCGCCGGCGCCGCAAAGCAGGTGCACGGCGGCCCCACTTTCTGGAAGTAAGGGGCCTGGGCGACCGTAGCCCTGATTTCGCGCACCTTGTGCCTGTCCACCGTGCGGCGCTGTGGGTTGGATTCGCCCCACAAAATCGTGACCTCTCTGCCCGGCGTGGCGTGCTCGAGGTCGACGAGCAACAGCGAAATGATCGCGCCGGCATTGGCCGAGTAGGCGAGCCGTTGTGATATGCCGACGTTGTTGCCGTTCCTGAGAATCGCATCGGACTGGAAGGTCGTGTACATGGGATTCGGCAATTGCATGTACTTGCCGCCATCTGCGGCAGCGAACAGCGACGACCGCATCAGCTCGGTGACGTCGTCGTTGTTCCAGTCCAGGGTGACCTTCTTGCGCCTCGGGTCCTTGACCTTTTCGCGTACGCGTCGCGGCCGATGAAGTCGCGCTCGAAATCGATCAGCGACCCATACCCGACCTCCACCGATTCGACATAGTAGTCGACGATGTCGTCGGACAGGAAACTACCGCCTAGCGAGCCGATCGTCTCAAAGAAATAGTTCGTCAGCCACTGGCGGTAAGGGCGCATCGCCTCGCCATGATAGATCGCCGGCAGCGGCATCGGCATCCAGCCGGACTCCTCTGCCGTGGTCGAATAGGTGAGCGCGCCGACCTTGCGCATGCCGTATTTCTCGCCTGCTTTCTCCAGCGCCTCCCGAACGGTTTGTTGCGCGTCCCAGGGACCGTAGATCTCGTAACCCGGTTCACCCGCCATGCCGTGCCGCAACGCCCGAACCGTCTGGCCGGCGATCTTGAATTCGCCGATGTCGACGAACTTGATTTCGGGAAGCGTTCCCTCGGTGACCTCGCGCATTAGCGGCAGCGCTTGCGGTCCCTAGACCTGGACGCGGAACACGTCGCGGGTCCCCGAGCGGATCGAGAAATTGTCGTCGCGCGTTACGGTGACGTCGAGCGTGGTCTTTTCGGCGTTGAACTGCACCCAGTCGCTCGCGAACGGTGCGCCGACGATCCGCAGGAATTCCTCCGACTCCCGGAACAGGATCGCATCGGCGATGAAATAGCCGTCGTGTCCGGCGAGCACCAGCTGCTTGCCGCGCTTGACGGGAAACGGGTCGAACTTGTTGGTCGCGAGCTGTGACAGGAATTTGACGACGTTGCGACCTCTCAAGTGCAGCTCGGTCATGTTGTATGACAACTCGAGCAGTGCCACGCTATCCTTCCAGGCCTGCACTTCGTCCCGCCAATTTGAACTCCGGGGTAATGACGGGGAAGGTGTAGGGGCCGAGGTTCGAGCCGCGCAGCAGTTTGACCGGACCGCCGACTTCGTCGAGAATCGACTGCAGACTCTTGGGTGGTGCGTTGTGCGAGATTGCCATGATGTCTCCTCCTTGGATTATGTTGATTGTTTTGAAGTTGCTGCCCGCCAGCCGGTGGGCCGCTTTACGTTTCGGGCACGATCTCCACGGAGACCGTGCCCATCTCGGCCGTCACGACGAGCTGACACGACAGGCGCGAATTGTCCCGCCGATGGTCCAATGCATCGAGCAGGTCGTTTTCCTCATCCGAAATCGGCGGCAGAAGATCGGGTCTTTCGATTTCCACATAGACATGGCAGGTCGCGCAGCAGCGGCATCCGCCGCAAAGCGCTGCCAGTTCGACGACCCCTGCGTTACGGATGTTTTCCATGATGGAGATGCCGATGGTGGCTTCAAGTTGCTGGCGCTTTCCGCTCGGCGTCGTAACCAGGAGGCTGGGCATTCTTCAACTCACTCCCTGTCGGGCAATGTCACTCGGCTGTGCGAGGCGGTTGTCCGTTGCGGATTCAAAGCCTTGAGGATCGTCGCCGGATACGCGAATCGTGCATCGTCGAAGGATCAAAGATCCTTCGCGTCGACATATCGCAGCCCCTTCTGCTTCAGCCGTTCGCGCATGTTGTTGATGTCGAGGCCGAGCTCGCCCGCGGCGTAACGCCGGCGCAGCGCTTCCTCCTTCTCCTCGCGGGCGCGCGCCTTGGCGAGCACGCCGGCGGCCTCCGAACGGGAGACGATGCAGACCCCGTCGTCATCGGCCAGGACCACGTCGCCGGGACTGACGCGTGCTCCGGCACACAGGATCGGCACCTGCACGTTGGCGATGGTCTCCTTGACCGTGCCCTGGGCCGAGATGGTTTTCGACCAGACCGGGAACTTCATTTCGGCGAGCCGCGCTACATCCCGCACGCCGGCATCGATCACGATGCCGGCGACGCCGCGCGCGGCGAGCGCTGTTGCCAACAGGTCGCCGATGTATCCGTCGTCGCAAGGCGAGGTCGGCGTGACGACGAGCACGTCGCCGGGCCGCGCTAGCTCGACTGCGACATGGATCATCCAGTTGTCGCCAGGGGCGACTTCACAGGTGAGGGCGCTGCCGGCCACGCGCGCGCCGCTCCAGACCGGGCGCATATGGCTCGCCAGCAGTCCTTTGCGTCCCTGCGCTTCGTGCACCGTCGCAACACCGAGTGCGCCGAGACCGTTGACGACATCGACATCCGCGCGGGGCGCGTTCGTCACCACAAGCATCATTCCCCTCCCTGCGAGCACATTGTCGATCGTCGCCCTCACGCTTGGCCATTCGCGCCTGCGGAGGTTGACAAGCGATGTGCTCTTAGATACCGAATAGTATCTAGAAACTAAAAAGTATGTCAATCGATGAATTGCGCTCCCGATGAAATCCGGAAGCGCTCATCAGGGGAGGGTGCGATGACTGCCGATGCGCTGACTGGTGAAAATCTGTTTCGTGATCCCTATCCCGTCTACGCACGGCTTCGGAAAGAGGCGCCGGTGTGTCTGTTTCCGGAGACCGGCGAATGGTTCGTGACGCGCTGGGCCGATTGCCAGACCATTGGAATGAAAGACGCCATCTTCGGACCGTCGGACAGTTCAGGCCGGCCCGAGGCTCGGGTGATGGGCATGCCGAACGTGCTGAGCATGACGGGCGACGAGCACAAATGTCTGCGCGTGGGGATCGACGAGAACCTCACTGCCGAGAAGGTCGACAGCTACGTCGATCGCCTCGCGCGACCGGTCGCCCGGCGCTTTGTCGATGAGTTCAAGAGGCGCGGCTCGGGAGACCTCACGGCCGAATTGTTCGAGCCGATCAGCGTTCGCGTGATCGGCGACTTAGTCGGGCTTATCGATGTCGACGTCGAAGCGCTGACGCGTTGGTTCCACTCTCTCAATGGCGGACTCCAGCGGCCAAACGATCCGGAGGCCTGGGCGGCCTGCGAGCGGGCCCGTTCGGAGATCGATGCCGCAATGGGGCCGATCATCGAGCGCGTCACGGCGCGCCCCGATCAAACGCTGACATCGCATGTGGTGCACGGCGGCATGGGCGACGGCAAGGTGCGCAGTTTCGAGGAGATCATGCCGACCATGCGGGTCATCCTGCTCGGCGGCTTGCAGGAGCCCGGGCATGGCGCGGCCAACGCAGCGCTCGGACTGTTGCAGAACCCGGAGCAAGCCGTAGCCGTCGCTGCCGATCCGGAAGGGCTCTCGCTGCGTGCCTATGACGAAGGTTTGCGGTGGATCGCCCCGATCGGCGTGACGCCGCGGCAGGCGTCGGAGGACTTCGAGCTCGCCGGCACCGTGATTCCCAAGGGCGCCTCGGTCGCGATCGTGATGGCGTCCGCCAATCGCGACGAGGCCCGGTTCGAGAATGCGGACGCCTTCGATCTCAACCGCAAGCGCAAGCCGCACGCCTCCTTCGGGTACCGGCCGCATTTCTGTTCGGGCCACTATCTAAGCCGCCAGATCGGCAGGATATCGCTTGAGGAGGCCTTCCGCTCGCTCCACGATCTGAAGCTCGATCCCGACCGGGAGGTGGTGACGAAGGGCTGGCGCTTCCGGGGCGTCCTGCATCTGCCGGCACGGTGGAGCGCATGACGCAGTCAAGGGCCGAAGAACGATGATCATCGATTGCCACGGACACTACACGACCGAGCCCCGGTCTCATCACGCGTTCCGCGAGGCGCAGATCGCGTTCGCCGCGGGAAGCGGGTCGAAGCCGTCCTATCCGCAGATATCGGACGACGAGATCAGCGAGACGATCGCGGCCAATCAGCTTCGCCTACTGCGCGAGCGCGGTGCCGACATGACGATCTTCTCGCCGCGCGCTGCCGGCATGGGCCATCATATCGGCGACGAGGCGATCAGCAGGACCTGGTCGCGGCATGCCAACGATCTGATCGCGCGCATCGTCGGTATGTTTCCGGAGAATTTCGTCGGGGTCTGCCAGCTGCCGCAATCGCAGGGCGTGCCGATCGCGCAATCGATCGAGGAACTGCGGCGCTGCGTGACCGAGCTGGGCATGGTCGGCTGCAATCTCAACCCGGATCCCTCGGGCGGACATTGGACCGCGCCGCCGCTCACCGCCAGATCCTGGTATCCATTCTACGAGGCCATGGTCGAACTCGACGTTCCGGCGATGATCCACGTCTCGGGCTCGTGCAATGCGTGCTTCCATACCACGGGCGCGCACTATCTGAATGCCGATACGACAGCGTTCATGCAGCTGCTGCAGGGCGATCTGTTCAAGGATTTTCCAAGCCTGCGCTTCATCATCCCGCACGGAGGCGGTGCCGTTCCCTATCACTGGGGGCGATTTCGCGGATTGGCGATGATGCTGGGCAAGCCTGCGCTCGCCGAGCATCTGATGAAGAACATCTTCTTCGATACCTGCGTCTATCATCAGGCCGGCATCGATCTGCTGTTCGAGGTCATTCCCGCCGACAACATCCTGTTTGGATCGGAGATGTTCGGCGCCGTCAAAGGGCTGGATCCGGAAACCGGGTTTCCCTTCGACCATACCAAGCGCTATATCGACAGCTTGGAGCTGTCTCAGGACGACCGAGCGAAGGTTTTTGAAGGAAATGCGCGCCGAGTGTACCCCGGACTTGATGCGCTGCTGAAGCGACGGGGACTATGACCGGGTCGAGCCCGGTCGCTTTCCATAGGCATCATACATTGCCATGAGCGCGGTCTTTACCAGGTCTCTCACCGAGGGGCCGCGCGTGAAGCTCGCAGCGGCACCGTAGGTGAGCTCGAAGACGATGCCACCGAGCGTTTCCGCGTCAGCGGGTGCGGCGCCCTTCGGAAACATCCCGACCAAGATTTCGCCCAGGCCCTTCCACTGTTTCTCGAACAGATGGGCGTGACGCTTTCCGAAGGTCAAATCCTTCTTCGCGCGTCGGAATAGATCCAGTGCGAGCATGCCCCAGCTCGGATCCTTGGCCCGCGATCCGGCCCAGTCGCTGATGATCTCGATCATCTTCCGCGGGTCTTGCACGTCCTTCAGCAGTCCGGTTATCTCGCCGACGTCCGCAACCGAGTGTGTTTCCAGGAGCTCAAGGAAGATCTCCTCCTTGCTTTCGAAGTTCGAATAGAATGCTCCCTTGCTGAAGCCGGCTTCCTCGGCGATCCGATCGATCGAGGCGCCTTCATAGCCCTCTCGCGCCATGACCTCGTATGCCGACGCCAGCAGCTTCTCCCTGGTTAACGCCCGGCTTTCTTCGCGGCTCAGTCGCTTGGGAACGGATCTTTTTTTCTGCGCTACGACCATCTCTTCTCTTCTTTTGTCTCGGTCATATTTAGTCCGGATCGCCGACGTGACCGCGGTCAAACCCGCTGCGGCAAGTGCCAGGGTGCTACCTTAGAACGGACAGTATGCAAGCAGATGCCCAGAAAATCATATATTCCGGTCCCTGCTTCTGCCAGCGCCAGTTCAGCCCGTTGATCCTCACGACGGCATAGCTGGCGCCGACCAAGACCAGCACGGCAAGCCCGGCGGCTATTTTTTCGAAAATGCCGGTCACAAGCCCGATGCCGGCAAGCACTTCGCACGCGACTGTCAAGATAACGAACACGCGTCCAGGTCGCAGCCCGACCTTCTCAAAGGTCGGCGCGGCCCGTTCCATATTGCGCAGTTTTCCGATGATGTGAGGCAAGAACCAAACGCCGCAGAGAACCCGAAGCGTCGTGAGAGCGTCGAATTGAAACTCCATCATGCCGAGCCTCACTGAGTCCAAAGGCCGTCGAGGTACTGCCGATCGAGCGCCAGGTTGGCTTTGTCTCGATCGGCAGCCCCTAGAAGGCCTGCTTTGATCATAAGATCGACCGTAGTCTTGAAGGCCGACTTCGGTATTTCCAGGTGTGCAGGGAACAGGGCCTTTTCGCGCATATAGGCGAGCGCACGCCGCGAATAGGCTTCGCTTGATTTCGTGATTTCGGCGAGTATCGGAAGTACGAGTTCGTCGCGCGATTCGTCGTAGACTTCGGCCGTAGCCTCCGCCAGAGCCGTTAATAGCTTACGGACGCTCTCGCGGTTTTGCTTTAGCCAATCATCGGCGCCGATCATCGCAGTGAACGCAATCTCTGGGATCACATCCGTGACCTCGCCAAGATTGGAATAGCCGGCGTCGATTGCCACAAAATTCAGAGGAACTGGCTGAACCGCAGCATCGATCCGACCGTCTTGCAATGCCTGCCAGCGCTCGGGATGCACGCCCACCACCGCAAACTCATAGTCGCCCGGGTACTTGAGGCCGTGCCGCGCCAGCATCTCCATCGTATAAATCGCGGTGCCTTCCATCATCGACGAAGTACCGAGAACACAGCCCCGCAAGTCCTCGATCTTCTTGATGCGCGAGTGTGCGACCAGCGTCATCGGCAACCTGTTCGCGTTGCCGGCTACAATTCGCAGCCTCCCTCCCGCGATTGCGTTGGCGATCGCGCCCTCAGGAGGGGTGATCGCCAAATCGGCTTCAGAGTTCTTGATGGCCGCGGTCGCTTTGTCCACGGTGCCCATCCGCTTCAGGGAAACCTTCAATCCGTGGCGCATGAAGATCCCCGATTGCTCCGCGACGAAGACTGGGAGCCAATTGAAGCCCAATGCGCCACCGGCGAGCGTCAATTCCGTCATCTTGGGCGTGATCGCATCCATTTCTGCTCCTCCCGTCGCTGCGGCGCCTGCCAAACCGGCTTGTTCGGCTCCTCAGCCGGACACGTCGGCGCTCTTGACTACTGTTGATTTACAGATACTGATCGGTATTTCAAGTCAAATCGGTATGTCAATGGTCGCAGGGAACGAGCGCTAACGGCGCCGCTATGAGAACATGAGCGCCAGTATCATCGACGGAAGGAGCATTGCCGCGGAGCTACGCGGCCGCGCTGCCGACGAGGTCGCCCGCGTCAAACGCGAGCACAATCTGATACCAGGGCTCGCGGTGGTCCTGGTCGGCAACGACCCCGCCAGCGAGGTCTACGCCCGTTCGAAGCACACTCAGACCCAAGCGGTCGGTATGACCTCGTTCGAGCGCAAACTGCCGGCCGGGGGTCTCGCAAACCGAGCTGCTGGCCCTGATCGCAAAGCTCAATCGCGATCCCGCCGTGCATGGCATCCTGGTGCAGCTGCCGCTGCCGAAGGGCCTCAACACAGAAGCCGTCATTAACGCCATCGATCCCGCCAAGGACGTCGATGGCCTGCATCCGTACAATGCCGGCCGGCTCGCCGGCGGCTTCGAGGCGCTGTCGCCCTGCACGCCGCTCGGTTGCATCATCCTGTCCAAGAGCGTGCATGCCTCGCTCGAGGGCATGAATGCCATCGTCATCGGCCGTTCCAACCTGGTCGGCCGTCCGCTTGGACGCATATTGCCGGCTATTCGATCTACAACGACGTCAGCGTGCGTGATTGGCAGCGCCACGCTCAACAGATCGCGTCTGGCAAGAATTTCGTCGGCACCGGCCCGTTCGGGCCTTGGCTAGTCACTCCGGATGACATCGGCGATCCGACCAACCTCAAGATCGAGACCAGGGTCAACGGAGCAGTGATGCAGTCGGCCGAAACCTCCATGCTGATCTTTCCGGTTCCGCGGCTGATCGAGTACTGTTCGACAATCTTCGAACTCGTGCCGGGTGACGTCATCGTTACCGGCACGCCGGCTGGAGTGGGTTTCACGCGCAAACCGCCGATTTTCCTGAAGCCGGGGACATTGTTGAGGTGGAGGTCGAGAAAATCGGCATGCTCAGAAACAGCGTCGTCGACGAGTGACACGCAGCCCCTGCTGACATTGCAGACCGGGGAGGCGGGCGCCGGCACTTGGTACCTGGATGAAATATTTGGGTTGCCGCGGAAGGGCGGCTCTACCTTTGAGAATGAAGCGAAGGTGTGCTTCGATGGCGACGCAGGGTCGCTCGAGCGGAGAAATCTTGTCGGCAAGCATCGACAGTGCTTCCTGGTGGCTTGCGTTGTCGCGTCGAGACACCTTGGCAAGACCGCGATCAGCGCCTTCAACAAGTGGCTGAAGGCGTTCTGTGAACGCAAGCTGAAGGAGCCGTTTTCCTTATCTGATCCTAGACGCCCGCCACGAGCGCGTCAGGGAAGATGGCATCGCCATCCAGAAAGGTGTACTTCAAACTGAGATTATGCAAATCAGCCAAGACGAAGACCAAATCCGCACCTCTCATACCCTGGAAATGGACGCGGATAAGCGCGATGCCCCTGATCATCCAAACGAGCCATCAAGTGCCAGGCGGGAGCGATGAGCCGAAAAAGAAAGAAAGCCAACAAGCCAAAAAAAACGTTTGCAGGCTCATTGGTCGCGCGACCACCCACTCCCCAACCCGAGCCGAGGGTATGTCCTTGGCTTGTGACCTCGAAAACCGACACCACAGCGTTTAGCAGGCTCTACGGTGTGGCGAGGCACTATGCGGGTGCCAGCGACCGTTGGTGCGAGGTCCAACCCGGCGAGTTGCAGTTTCATTTTTCGGAATCCGATCCGGCGCGCGCCTTTGCTCGTTTCTGTCTAAAAAAAGGGTTGGATATTTCTCTCCGCGATAAGCGGAAGTCGGGAGAGTTGGAGGACCTGGATGCGTTGCGAGGTGAGATAAAGCAGCCGAGAGATGCAGCCCTGATGATGAAGGGCTTCCCGGAGAAGCGAACGTTTCCGATGCGTCTCGAACTGGCGGGGAATTACGCCGATGACGCAGTGGATTTCCTTCACCGGTATCGAGTCACTTTTTATTCGCAAGAGGTTGATTATCAGGGCATCAAGAGCAGGCGGGCCAAAGCCTACGTCGATTTGCGGATGGCGCTGGAAGCCCTGCTGAAGGCAATCCTCTGTTTGCGCTCTCCCTATTCGTTGGCGGGCAAGCCCCTCGTCGACAGCATTCGCCGATACTCTCATGACATCGATCGGCTCAGAAAAGCTGCCTTTAGAGGGGTTAAGCTGAATGAGGGGCAGGCGACGGCAATAGCCAAATGCAACATCGCTCCGGTTGATCTTCGGTACCAGTTTGACGCGATGAATTTTCGCGTTCCGAATGACCAAAACTACTACGACACGATCGGATCGAGCGCTTGGCTCAAGACGATCGAGGGGTTTGTTCAAGCAGGTCTGAAGAGGCTTCGGGCGGCCTTGGGCAGGCGATCCAAGATCGTGACAGGTAAGGTCGCGATACAGGAACTAAAGCGTCCATCGGACTACCCATCAGCATGAAAAGTGCGTCACTCGCCATCAGTGATTCCTGGCCAACAAAATTTCCAACAAAGTGTCCATCTCCATTCATAGTCGATGTGTGAGCGCCTACTGCTCGCAAAATAAGTCTTGCAGAAGCGGAATTCGTTAGGATTCGGTTTACTTTCAGACTGGTCGCCTACTTGTTTGGGCACTTCGCCCGCTTCAATATCGACTGCCCACCGCCCGCATTACCCCGTCGTTGGATCTAACCACCCGGTCGCCAAATCCCGGTAGGGACGTGCTTCGGCGAAGCGCGGACAGAACTGCTAGGGCTGGTCAGCACTGACAACCACTTCCATCGCGCATACTTGTCGCCGGTCTGACGCAAGTGTGTATAGCGCTTGAGACTCGACCAAGAACGATGCCCCGACACTGCAGCCACTTGAGGAATGTTGCGACCTATCTCAAATAGTCTTGAAATACCATCGTGACGAAGATCATGCAGATGCAAGTCGATGATCTCGAGGAATTGGCATGCGCGCGTGAAATTTGTTCCAATAGTGTCGCCGCAATAGGGAAAGATTTCTTCGCGGCTCTTGGGCATGGAGAGAATGATCTGAAGCGCTTCCTGCGGTAGATCGCACCATACGTCATTCCCGATCTTCTCTCCGGGATTCTTCATATCCCGGATCAAAACACGGCTTCCTTCCGCGTCGAGGTTCTTCCACGATATCCGCGTAATCTCCTCGAGGCGACGCGTTGAAAATATCGCGAAACCAATGATCTTCTGCATCGGAATGGACGATGGTCGGCGCTTCAGCCGTTCGCCGAAATATTCGAGGATCTTGTCGAGCTCTTCGAGGGACGGACGTCGATCGCGCTCGCGGCTCTTACCTGCAATACCGAGACGCCTCGCCACTACGAAGGCGTCCTTCATTGCGGTCTGATCAAGCGGGTATGACCATGCCGGCTTGGCCACGGCAAAGACTGCCCCCAAATGTGAAAGGTAGTTACCGACCGTTGACGGAGCGACGTTGACTATCAGTTCATTTGCAAGCGCTACGACATCAGTGCTCGTGATTTCCGAACACCTCTTATTCCCTATGTCGTAGTTCTTGATGGCTCGCAGAACCTGCGCCTTGGTCCGCCCAATCTTCTTTATGGATTCATCTGTGTACCGGTCGATAACTCCAGCTAGAGTGGGGTCTGGCGCTTCGAGACGTTCTAGGGCGCCGGGTTTGGCAAGTTCCTTTTCCCGTTTTTCGAGCCAAGCTGAGGCTGCCTGTCGCCGATCGAACGTTCGATTTTCCCGATGCACGATCTTGCCAGCTCGCTTGATAAGGAGCTGGGCTTGATATCCTGTAGAGCCATCACTTCGTTTGCGTTGGACGACCGTTCCCATCTTGGATGCCTCGTTTTCGGTACTGCATGGGCGTCTTCGGTACTGCACTGCAGTACCATAGGTACCAAAATGGATGAAAATGGCCAAAAAACGAGTTGAAAAGAAAAATTCAGAAGTGTCTATAAGTTGCTGATATGACCGAAAAAACTGCGAATATCTACGATGCTCCTTTCTCCGTCGCCCCGATGATGGACTGGACCGATCGGCATTGCCGGGTGTTCCACCGTCTCATGACGCGGCGGGCGCTGCTTTATACGGAGATGCTGACGACCGGCGCCATCATCCATGGCGATCGGGCGCGGTTGCTTGGCTTTGATGTGAGCGAGCATCCCCTGGCGCTGCAGCTCGGCGGGTCCGATCCGCGCGATCTCGCGACCGCCGCTCGGATCGGCGAGGACTTTGGTTATGACGAGATCAATCTCAATGTCGGCTGTCCGTCCGATCGGGTGAAGGATGGCCGCTTCGGCGCGTGCCTGATGGCGGAGCCCGCGCTCGTGGCTGACGGTGTCGCGGCGATGAAGCGCGCGGTGAAGATTCCCGTCACCGTGAAATGCCGCATCGGCATCGACGATCAGGATCCCGAGGTCGCGCTCGATACGCTGGCGCATGGTGTGGTCGCGGCCGGCGCCGATGCCTTGATCGTGCATGCGCGCAAGGCCTGGTTGAACGGGTTGTCGCCGAAGGAGAACCGCGACATCCCGCCGCTCGATTACGACCGCGTCTATCGGCTGAAGGCCGCGTTGCCGCACGTTCCTGTCGTCATCAATGGCGGCATTGCGAGCGTGGCCGAGGCAAAGGCGCATCTTGCGCATGTCGATGGCGTGATGCTCGGACGCGCGGCCTACCAGGAGCCGTGGCGGCTGCTTGCGGTCGATCCTGAGTTCTTCGGCGAAGCGGCGCCGCAGGCGACGATGAAGGACGTATTCGCCGCGATGATGCCTTACATCGAGGCGCAGCTGGCGCGGGGCACGCGGCTGCATGCGATGACGCGGCACTTCGTCGGTGCGTTCCACGGCGTGCCCGGCGCGCGCGCGTTCCGCAGGCATCTGGCGGAGAATGGCGTCAAGGCTGACGCCGGCGTCAATGTGCTGCGCGACGCGATCGCGCTGGTCGACGATCGCGCGCTCGCGACTATGGCGGCTTAGCGCGATCTACTTGGCGCGGCGATCCGCGAGCTCCGGATAGCCGTTCAGGGTCAGCTTGTCGGCCCGCACGCCCCAGCTTTCCAGGCGGTCGAGGAAGCTCATACCGAGCAGATTGGCCCTCATCTGGCCGCGCTGCACGACCAGCGCAGGCACCGATTTCTCAACGAGCTTGCCGACCGCGAGGCGGTCGAGCGTCAGCCGCGCCGCCTTGGTGTGACCGCCGGCGGTTTCCAGATCGACATTATATTCGAGCATGTCGGTCGGCAGGCCGATTGCTTTCGCGGTTTCCCAGGTCAGCACGACGGAGGTCGCGCCGGTGTCGATCACCATCGGCGCGCTGACGCCGTTGATCTTGGCGCGGAAGGCGAACTCGCCTCCATGGCCGCGCGCGATCTCGACCGCAGGGGGAGGGGCGAGGCTACCGCGGTGACCGAGGAAATGCGAGACGTGGTTCTTGGCGCGCGCGATCTGCGCGGGATCGCCATAGGCCACGACCGCGCCGGCGGTCGCCACCAGCATCAGCAGGACGAGGACGATGCGGCTCATTGCGCGCCCTCCCATGCAGCACGGTCGTTCAGGCGCGCCTGGGACGCGGCTCCATGCGCGGCAAACCGGCCTCCGTCATGCGCGCGGGCAGCAGCGCCATCACGTCCAGCCTTTCCGCGCGGTCCATCTTGTGCCAGCGCGCGATCTCCGGAAGCGTGCGGCCGCATCCGAAGCAGAGCTTGGTCTTGGGATCCATCATGCAGACTGCGATACACGGCGTGTCTTGGCTCATTCTGGAAGTGTTGAACGTTTTCGGCCGCTTCTGCAAGCCGCTCAGGGCGCGGTGAATGCATCGCGCCCTGATCCTTCTGGATCATTCCCGTAGTCCGGTGCCTGCGCCCATGATCGATCGGCGCACGCGCTTCCTGTCGTCGGTCTCGGTGGTCTCCGGCTGCAGCGGCGGCGCCTCTTCCGACATCGGCGCCAGCGCGCTCATCACGCGCTCCGGCGGGAAGGTGACGATCACCTCGGTGCCGATGCGCAGCTTGGATTTCAGCGTGAACGTGCCGCCATGCATGTCGATCAGGCTTTTCGCGATCGGCAGGCCGAGGCCGGCGCCTTGCTCGGCCGACTTGATCGAGTTGGAGCCCTGGCCGAACGAAGCCAGCACGATCGGGATCTCGTCCTCGGCGATGCCAGACCCGGTGTCCTTGACGCTGAGATACTGCCCGCCGGACGCGGTCCAGCCGACCTTGAGCCAGATCTCGCCGCCTTGCGGGGTGAACTTGATCGAGTTCGACAGCAGATTGAGCACGACCTGACGCACCGCGCGCTCATCGCCCCAGATCCGCGGCATGCCCTGCTCGAACACCTCGTGGATGGTGATGCCGCGGCTCGAGGCGCGCAGCTTCAAGAGATGATGGCAATCGGCGACGACATGCACCAGCGCGACCGCTTCCTCGTTCAACTCGTAGCGGCCGGCCTCGATGCGCGAGAGGTCGAGGATCTCGTTGATCAGGTTGAGCAGGTGCACGCCGGAATTATGGATGTCGGCGGAATATTCCTTGTAGACGGCGACCGCATGCGCGCCGAAAATCTCGCTCTTCATCACCTCGGAGAAACCGAGGATGGCGTTGAGCGGCGTGCGCAGCTCGTGGCTCATCTGGGCGAGGAAGCGCGACTTGGCGACGTTGGCGGACTCAGCGCGGTGCCGCGCCTCGTCCGAGATCGCCTTGGCCTGCTCGAGCTCGCCGATCAGCGCGTCCTTCTCGGCGCGCGCTTCGAGTGTCGCAAGCGTCGTCGAATGCAGACGATGGGCGAGCAGGGCGAAATAGCCCTCGGCGGCGAGCGCCAGGAGCGCCATCACGTAATTGTCGAAGGTGCCGTTCAGCGCCAGATCCACCGCGATCGCGACCGTCACCGGAACCGTCGCCGCGAGTGCTGCGATCGGCAGGCTCGCCGCCAGCATGCTGGAGACCGCGATCACCAGCAGCATCAGGAACATCATCAGCGTGTTGGAGGCGAGGTCGCGGCCGGCCGGGTGGATCAGGATCGCGGTCCAGCACAGGCCGTAGAGCAGATCGAGCAACACGAAGCGCGTGCGCCATTTCTTCGTCGCCGGCAGCGAGGCGGGCTCGCCGAGGAACCGCGCGCAGGAGCGGATGATCGCAGCATGGATGCAGAGCATGCCGACGGTCCAGGCGCCGGCGATCAGCGGCTGCATCCACAGACCGAACAGCACGCCGGTGGCGACCACCAGCAGCATCACGACATAGGAGGCGGAGAGCCGGGTCTGGGCATATTGGCGCAGCAGTTCGGCGTCGAAGGCGGGGCGGGTTCCACTCGTTGACGTTAACCGATCCCGCGCCTCACGCACCCGCTGCGCCGCGACGCGCCGATTGTTCACCGGCGCGGTGGGCTGAGGTCCGGCCGGAAGTTGCACAACTTCAGGCTTTTCTGCGGGATTACTCATAAACAACACAAACCCTGCCCACGAACCGCGCGGGCTTTTGCATTGTCTATCTGTGCCGCCAAATCCTTAAGCGATGACTTAAAGAGCTAAAGAATCCCGTTAACGCGAGGTTAAATTAACTTTTGCTCTCACCCCGCGATCCGCCTTCGCCCGAAGGCGGGCTTCGGCGAGACGAGGCGGGGTGAGAGCGGGACACGATTACCGCGACAGCCGGGCCAACAGGCTCGACGTATCCCAGCGCTTGCCGCCCATCTTCTCGACCTCGGCATAGAACTGGTCGACCAGGGCGGTGACCGGCAGGTTGGCGCCGTTGCGGCGGGCTTCGGCGAGCGAGATCGAGAGGTCCTTGCGCATCCATTCGACCGCGAAGCCGAAATCGTACTTGCCCTCGTTCATAGTCTTGTAGCGGTTCTCCATCTGCCAGGACTGCGCTGCGCCCTTGGAGATGGTCTCGATCACGGCTGGTACGTCGAGACCGCTCTTCTTGGCGAAGTGGATGCCCTCGGAGAGACCCTGCACCAGGCCCGCGATGCAGATCTGGTTGACCATCTTGGTCAGCTGGCCGGATCCAGCGGGCCCGAGCAGCTTGCACATCCGCGCATAGGCGCCTGATATGATCGGCTCGGCGCCGGCATAGGCATCATCAGCGCCGCCGCACATCACAGTGAGCACGCCGTTCTCGGCGCCGGCCTGGCCGCCGGAGACGGGGGCATCGACGAATTTGAAGCCGGCCTTGGTGGCGGCCGCGTCGAGCTCGCGGGCGACCTCGGCAGAGGCGGTGGTGTGGTCGACGAAGGTCGCGCCCTTCTTCATGCCGGCGAATGCGCCATCGGGGCCGATCGTGACCGCGCGAAGGTCGTTGTCATTGCCGACGCAGCACATCACGAAGTCCTGGCCCTCGGCGGCCGCCTTCGGGGTCGCCGCGGTCTTGCCGCCGAACTTGTCGGCCCATTCCTTCGCCTTCGCCGCGGTCCGGTTGTAGACGGTGATCTCATGGCCGCCCTTTTTCACGAGGTGTCCCGCCATCGGGAAACCCATCACGCCGAGACCGAGAAAAGCGACTTTAGCCATGTGTGCTACCTTGTTTTTTTGCCCTGGAAATTGGCTCGATTTGCCTTTGGAGCCGCGCCGGCCACGTTTGCCGCAGTCCGGGTGTTCCCGCGGAGGGAGGCCGCACCATACCCCCTGCGCAGGTAAGGGCAACGCCTTCGTTGGGTGGCAGGGACGCGTTTTGTGCTAGGCTGACGCACCTTAAGAACCACACAAAAATGGGAGTGTCTCGCATGGGCGTGAGCGTGGGTGTGCTCGATCATTTCAACATCCGGACCCGGAATCTTGGCGACACCGTCCGCTTCTACGAGGACATTCTGGGCCTGGAAAAAGGCCCGCGGCCGAATTTCGCCTTCCCCGGCGCCTGGATGTACAGCGAGGGCAAGGCGGTGGTGCATCTGGTCGATATTTCCAGGACTGATGAGGCGCAGAAGCCCGATTCCGGCGTGGTCCATCACGTCGCCTTTGCCAGCCAGGGCTTTGCCGGGATGAAGAGCCGGCTGCAGTCCAAGGGCATGGAATTCGACTCCCGCCAGGTTCCGGGCGGCGACCTCTGGCAGATCTTCGTCAACGACCCCAACGGGGTCATGATCGAGCTGAATTACGAGGCCGCCAAGGAGGAGGGCGGGGCGGCCCCGGCCGAACGGCGGGATGACGTCGGAGCGAGGTAGAATTCTGCGCTGCAACGTTCTAATGGGTCGCATCGGGGCATGATCCGGAAAAGTGTGAAGCGGTTTTCCGACCAGATCATGCCCACTTGAAACGTCCCAGGAGATGCGGTCGTGAGCGTGACGCAGCAACAGGTCCTCGAATGCCTTGCCAAGGTGATGTCGCCCCGCGGCGTCGCCTTGACCAACGCCAATGTGCTGTCGCCGATCACGGTCTCCGACGGCAAGGTGTTTTTCTCGATCAATGTCGATGCCGCGGAAGCCCGCGCCTGGGAAAGCGTGCGCGCGCAGGCCGAGACCGCCGTGCGCGCCATTCCCGGCGTCAGCGCCGCGATGATCGCACTCACCGCCGAACGCAAGGCTGGGCAGAGCGCACCCCCGCCGCCGCGTCCGGCCGGCGGCGTCCAGCCGGCCTCCGCCCATCGTCATCCGCAGCCGCCCGGTGGCGCCTCGCCGATGGCCCGGCAGGCCGACATCCCCGGCATCGCTGCCGTGATCGCCGTGGCCTCCGGCAAGGGCGGGGTCGGCAAATCGACCACCGCGCTCAACCTCGCGCTGGGTCTGCGCGACCTCGGCCTGCGCGTCGGGCTCCTTGACGCTGATATCTACGGCCCGTCGGTGCCGCGGCTGACCGGTATCCGCCAGAAGCCGGAACTGAATCACGACAAGAAGATGATTCCTCTCGCCCGCTTCGGGCTTGCGATCATGTCGATCGGCTTCCTGGTCGAGGAGGACACCGCGATGATCTGGCGCGGGCCGATGGTGATGTCGGCGATCACCCAGATGCTGCGTGACGTCGCCTGGGGCACGCTCGACGTGCTCGTGGTCGACATGCCGCCCGGTACCGGCGATGCCCAGCTGACTCTCGCGCAGAACGTGCCGCTGAAGGGCGCGGTGATCATCTCGACCCCGCAGGATCTCTCGCTGATCGACGCGCGGCGCGGACTTGCGATGTTCAAGAAGGTCAACGTGCCCGTGCTCGGCATCGTCGAGAACATGAGCTATTTCCAATGCCCGGAATGTGGCACACGCTCGGACATCTTCGGCCACGGTGGCGCCCGCCACGAGGCCGAGCGGCTCGGCGTGCCGTTCCTCGGCGAGATTCCGCTGCACATGGCGATCCGCTCGAGCTCGGATGCGGGTAACCCTGTGGTTGAAAGCGAGCCGGACGGCCCGCATGCCGCGATCTACCGCGAGATCGGTGCCAAAGTCCGCGAGCAACTCAAGGGCGCGATCGCGGCCGCCTGAGCGGTGCGCATCCCGTCGCGCGCGGACCGAAGCGCGGGACTGCTTCTGTTTCACGAAATTGCGCTCTGGACGATTGCCGGATCGCGTCCAGCCTGTATGCTTGGGCCGGCAGAGCTGAACAGGATCGCCCTGATTCTGCAGGCGAGGTAAGAGAGGCCTTACGGCAGCAATCGACATGGCACGCGCACCCGATTTCAAGAGAGCCCCCAAGCACATCACCAAGGACGAACGCGCCGTGGCCGCCAAACAGGCGGTCGCGCTGGCGAAGAAAATGGGGTCGCTGGGCGAGGCCGCAGAGACGATCGCCAAGCAGTATGGCGTGAGCCCGACCACGGCGCGGAGCTGGATCCGGCGCGGCCTGTACATGGCCAAGGTGGCCAAGGCAGCCAAGGACGCGGGGAAGCGCTGATTGGCGCTCTCGCGGCACAATCCAGCCGTCGTCCTGACGCAAGTCAGGACCCATAACCACCGAGTTTGGTTGTGAAGGGGATAGTGGCCCCAGCGGTGCGCCGCAATTCGCATTCGGGGTAATGGGTCCTGGCGTTCGCCAGGACGACGAATGTGTGGTGGGCAGCAATTGCAACAACTCGCAGGTCCACCTTCTCGCAACACAATACCGGTGTCATCACCCGCGCATGCGGGTGATGATACCGGTGTCATCACCCGCGCATGCGGGTGATCCAGTATTCCAGAGACCGTTGTGATTGAGCCGATGGGCCGCGGCGTACTGGGTCGCACGGTCCACGTGCGCAATTGCGCACAGGCCGGGCGATGACACTGAGCGTGAGGACACAGCTTCGCATTCTCGCGACATGATTTGTCCGAGGTTTCCATCTCGTTCCGCCCTCTCTCTAAATTGAGGGCGCAGGGAAAGCCGGGCGCTCACTTGCACCCGAGGTCTCGTGCGCAATGAGTAGAAGTTGCGCACACGAGCATACAGGTGCAGCCGAGACAGCCCGACTTCCCCTGCGCGATGGCTTTACGGCTTATACGTGCTCGCCCTGGTGAGACTCTGCTTTTGTGCCACCATCGTCAGCGACAGGCGTTAGCCTGTTCGCTTGCTTACCACCAACATCGGGGCGGCAGGCCCACACGACTTCGCCGTACGCCTTGCGCACACACGTCAATTGCACGCTCAGCGTCCACCGCATCTCCCCCACGTCCGTGACGTTCGCGAACGCCCCTCGTGTCGGGTGAGATGGGCAATTGTTAGCATATTCAGAAGTTCGCGTAAAGTAAAATATTTTCGCTCCGAGGCCTTGCGCCGTCGGGCAAATCAGCAGTCTAATGTCAGCGGGAGCGCCGTAGGTCCGTAGCCCGCATCA
This sequence comes from Bradyrhizobium jicamae, assembly GCF_018130695.1. Classification (GTDB taxonomy): domain Bacteria; phylum Pseudomonadota; class Alphaproteobacteria; order Rhizobiales; family Xanthobacteraceae; genus Bradyrhizobium; species Bradyrhizobium jicamae_B. The sequence continues at coordinate 36,350 of NZ_JAFCJX010000003.1, forward strand.
GCGATGTCGTTCCGCTCATCAGGGCCGGGCGACTGGTGCTAAGGCGGCCTCGGAACGATGCAGGATTTGTCCGAAGTGAGGCGGCTCCGTGTCGCGGCTATGATGGAGGCGCCTTTACCTTTGCTTCATCCCGAGTGAGGGCGGCCAGCCTGTCCAACTGGCTCGCCAGGCCCGTAAAGCTCCGCGCAATGTTCTTCAGCATGAACTCGCGATCCTTGGTAGCGCCGTGGGCTCGAGCGAGGCTTTTGTAGTGCTCGGCGAGTTCCTGGCACTGTGCGGCAGTCATTACCGCGCCGCCCGGCATGATGGCCATCGGGCTTACCGTGCTGATTTCGGAACGGGCGAGACCGCCCGAAAACCGAGGCGTGCAGCGTTCTCGGCGAGGCGAGCCTTGCGAATGAGATCGTCGCGTTGAACACCCGGCGGAGTGCCGCGAGCTTCTTTGCGTAGACGCTGAGCCTCCTCCAAGAGATGACTGTCCGTGGCGGCGATCTGATCAAACTTCTGCACGATGCTACTTCCTGTTCTGAATGGGGCGGGAGCGCAACCGGCGGTCTCATCACCGATAAATGCCAGATACAGAGCGGTGACGGGCAAAGCCTACACCCGACCAGCTCTTCGGAAAGTAACACAGGTAACAGACGTGAATCATCGCGCCGCGTCAAATGAGCCCAGCAATCCAGTCGGCCAGCCTGGCGGTTGAGATGATGCGTTGGCTGATGCGGATTTAGCGTTCCAGCTGCGACTTCGCTGGCCGTCAACATGACTTCGCGGGCGAACGCCTTCGCTTCGCCTTCGGTCGCGAAGGCGCGTGACATTCGCGGCAATACGTTTGGTCGCTGCGGGTCTGGCGCGGCCGGCGATAATTCCGACGGGAGGAACCGCCGTGCGTGCCTGTCATCACCCAAAATCGCGGTGTCTAGCGTTGACCGCCCGTGATGGTGCTTTGATTTCCCGCGCCTGAACCTGATTCACCTGGTTGATTGGGCTGGCATTGAGGCTGGCTTCCGTAGCCGCCCGGAAAGATCAGATGATAGCCGGGGCCGCAGGTCGGCGCGTTGTTGCTGTCGGCGCCGATATCGCAATGGTCGACAGCGCACCTTCCCTGGCGGCAGAAATGTCCCCCACCACAGTATGCGGCGCCGTCCGGCACGCATCCATGACCGTCATTGGCGCAGTAATTGCCGTGCGGACAGTAAGTTCCGTTGCCGCAATCAGAAGCTCCCGCCGGGATGCATTTGTTTTGCGAGACCGCAACTTCTCCCGGGTTGCACTTCGTGACGGCCAGGGACGCGGATGGGACGAGGGCGAGCAAGGCGAACGTGCACAAGAACTCGCAAAGTCCGAACCGCCGTGCGGGCCGCGTGTTCGAAGGGACGGCTGCCAGCAGACGATCGTTCCAGGCAACACCGAACAGCACGCCGAATAACCGATTGATCACGACAAATCTCAGCTCTCAAAAAATGATGCGATAGATCCTTTGAACGGCGCGATCCCGTTCAGGCCGTCGTCGGTCCAGTCGTTGGGCGCACTAGCCTTGCCGCCACCGCTCCCAGCGCGAAGCCCACAAGGAGGCCGACCAACCAAGCGATCTGGCCGTCCAGGCTCGCGTGGTATCGGGCCGCATCGGTATACCCTCCGTAGGGATTGAACAGGCTGAACAAAACAAATGCGACGATGCCGCCCACCAAGCCTGTGACGAAAAATGCCAGCACGTGGCGCTTCATCGTGCCGGACCGGCGCAACATCAAGAAAGCAATGCCCAGTGCAACAACAGTGTTGAAAATAGCCATCATAAATGCGTCTCCACCCCCGGCGGATCGGCTCGTGGACCGGGCCGCCAAACCTCCCCGAACAATGCTCGACTCCCAGGGCGACCGATGGCTCCTGACGAAGCGCAGTTCGGTTCCGAGAGTGCCGCACCGTTATTCCGATTCCAGACAAATCACCTTTCGATTTGGATCGCAGGACCCAAATGGGTCTAGGCGGCGGGCGACGGGTTGAAGATGGTGACAGTGAGAATGGCAATCAATCCTGAGCATGCGGGCTCGCAGCGTCACGGGATCCGGCCTGATAGTTGAGGCCCCGGGAGATACGTGACAAAAGAGATGCTCGACGGCTAACACACAATACAGGCATCTGTGACATGATATTTGGAGTGGCGACCTTGTTCATCTTTATCGCTCATTCGACGATTGTTGTGGCGGCCGAACCAAAGCCGACGATCGAGTTTGTCAATGACAAGACGGTTGCCTTTGACAACGCTTGCGCGGACGCGGCTGCGGTCATTGTCTCGGGGGCCTACGACGCAAAGTATCCAGAATGGGTGAAGCTATGTAATGCTAATCCCGACAAGGGCATTTGCAGAGCGACATTGGATTTACTCAGCGACAACCGAAAGCGGGAAACGTTCAAAATACCGACGGGTCCTCGTATCACTTGCGAATGAAAGATGCGGATCGAAAGGTTCGCTTCGGGAATACGGTGCAGTCCAGTGCTGTCACCGTGACTCCGCCGCACTCTGCTCAGCAACCTGCGTCCGCCACTGCTTGACCAGATCGCGCCTGCGGCCGGGATACCGTTCTTTCAAAGGCTTGATCCGTGCGATCCGGTCCGCGCGGAAGCTGCGGAAATCCTTCCGGAGCTCGCACCAGCCGGCGACGATGCGCCGGGCCTCGAAGAATCCCAGCATGATGGGCCAGATGACGCGCTCCGTCTCCGCTCCCTTCGGGTCGCGATAGACCACGCGCAGCTTGCGTTGCTCGCGCATCGCCTGCCGCACGGTCTGAATATCCACGGCGACGGCCTTCGGCGCGCGGCGACTGACATGAAAGCTTTTGTCGTCGACCTTGTCCCGCAATCCGCGGGAAGCACCGCGACGATTTTTGCGAGCGCGTTGTTCGCGGCAAAGGCGAGCCCTTCGTCGGTTTGCCGCTGCACCCATTGGACGCCGAGCGCCACCGCCTGAATCTCCTCTTCCGAGAACATCAGTGGCGGCAGCAGAAAGCCGGGGCGCAGCACATAGCCGACGCCCGGCTCGCCTTCGATCTCGGCGCCCAGTGCCTGCAAGGCGACGATGTCGCGATAGACCGTCCGCAACGACACGCCGGCCTCGCGCGCAAGGTCATTGCCCGACACGGGGCGCGGATGCCGGCGGAGCATCTGCATGAGATCGAGGAGCCGTTCGCTCTTGGACATGGGCGCAGCCTAGCACAGCTCTTGCCAATATTTGGCAGCAGGCGGTCAGGCCATGGCAACCAGGCCTTTTCCGGCGAGCTTCTGGCCGTTTTCGAGGGCCGTCACCAGACCGATCGCCCGATCGAGCGACACGATTTCGCCAATCGGCAATCTCAGGTGTCCGTCTCCGGCCGCGCGGGCGATTGCGTCGAGGATGTCCGATCGCGGCGAGCAGACGACTGGCTTCAGTCGGCGGTTGAAGAGTGCGCGGAGAAATTTCATGGGCGTCGGATCGATGTCCAGAAACACGCCCTTGCTTCGCGCAAGATGCAAGCCGGTCGCTGTTTGCATTACGGCGGCCGTATCGTAGACCACGTCGAACCGATCGCGCAGCGTGGAGAGATCGGTTGTCCGGTAGTCGAATATCTCTTGTACACCGAGATCGCGGGCTCTTGGCATCGCCTCTGCGCTGCAACTACCTGATATCGTGGCGCCGAGCATGCGTGCGATCTGCACGGCGGCCTCTCCAACCGCGCCGGTGCAGCCGTTGACGAAGACGGACTGCCCGCGCGCGAGGCCTGCCTTGTCGATCAGACCGTTCCAGGCCGTGACGCCTGGCGTGCCGAGGCAGGCCGCATCCTCGAAGGATACGTTGTCCGGCTTCTTTGCCAGGAAGCCTTCTTTGGTGACGACGGCTTCGCTGAGCGCGCCACTCTCCTTGAGCCGGGCAAGACCGAAGACGGCATCGCCGGGCCTGAAGCGCGTGACGCCGGCTCCGACCGACATCACCGTCCCGGAAAAGTCGCTGCCCATCGCGCGCGGGAAGGCTTTGCCCGTCATCATCTTGAGCGCGCCGCGACGCACTTTCCAATCGATCGGATTGATCGCGGCAAACCTGATCTTCACCGCGACCTGACCCTGCTTCGGGGATTCAAGCTCGAACGTCTCGAGCCTCATCGTCTCCGGACCACCGTACTGGTGGTACTGAATGCGTTTCACGGATGCGTTTCCTGCGACGGGAGTTAGTGAGGCCGCGCCGTCGCCATGTAGGCGGCGAATGGCGTTGCGTCGTAGATCACGTCCGTCGATGCGATCTTGCCGTTCCTGACCTTGATGAGTTCGGCGACGACGGAGCTCGGAACGGGGTGGGTTTCCGCGCTGTAGACGACGATGGCTTGATCGGCGTCACCGTAAGCTGCGAGAACCGTCACCTTCTTGAGCATGCGGGCGAAGCCGCCGTGAAAACCGCGGAATGCCTGCGTGCCGACGATGCGTCCGATCGGCGAGGTGCAGACGACATCGTCGGCGGAGAGCGAGATGATCCTCTCGACGTCCTTGTCGACGATGGCCTCGACGTAGATGCGAGCGGTTGCGAGTGCTGTGTGGTCAGTCATCATAATTCCTTTCATGGGGATGATGAGCTGACGCTAGCACGTGGTACTGACAGATTTTGTCAGCATCATGTAAGGCGCTGAGTTGGCTGATTTATTGCGGCGATCCCGGCCCTGACCGGGCCGCATTGGTTTGTCGCGGGAACAAGTGACGCGCGACGCGCTTTAGTCATCTGCGGGGCGAAGCGAGGTCGGGCCGATGTTCGTTCGACTTGCCCTTTTGGTTTTCGCATCTCTCCAGCTTGCCGGCTGTGCCAGCAGCCCTACGGCTGCGCGCGCTTCTGCGGCCATCGCGGATGCGTGGCCCCACTTTCTCGGCGGACTGCCGCCCGACGCGCCGCCGCGTCGCGGCACGCCTGAATACGACAAGTGGATGAGAGAGCGGGCGGCCGAAGCCGCACGGCCGAAGAATGCCACCGCGAAATAGCGACGGCGAGTTCGGTAGCTTGCGCTAGGAGTCGATCGTCACAAGAAAAGCCAAAAACAGATCGTCATCCGCGACATGATTGATGGCCGCTGCGGTGTAGGTTTTCCGCTCTTCAAGTGTGGCTTGCCGGACGGAGTATTTGGACCGGCGATGACAAAGGGGAACGCCGCTCGATGTCAGCGCGCAGAGATCGTTGCGCAGCCACTGCTCGCGCGTGAGCTCGAAGGCCTCGTTGCTTCGATCGGCCGCGAAGCACAGCAGCGGCTTTCCATCGACGATGAGTGCGTACACGAAGGGCCCGCGCGCCGGCTGACGATTTTCTCCGACACACGAACTGCTCTGCAAACCTGCTGGATTCATGTTCATCACCAATGGCGACCCTGATGGCTCGCATGAGCAACGCCAGGCGGCGCTCGCTAAACTGGGCGCTTAAATCCCCAGTGATTGTGAGTCATGGTTGTGCGGGAAAGGTTCAAAGACCCGCTGCCTGGATGGGGCGTCTGCGCCGGCCTGGGGTGCCGAGATCAGCTCTCGCCGGTTTCGTCCTTGCCGCCCAATGTCGTCAGCGCCTGAATCTCCTGGTCGATGTTCGCTTCCTCGCGATCGGGCTCGATCAGGAAGGCAAACAGGACGCCAGTCTGATCGAGGCGACCAAATTTCCGCCGGCGATAGATCGCCTTCTCGTCGGGGTGAGCCAGCCGCAGCCGGAAAATGGCGATGTCATCGCATAGCGGCGCGCCGCCCGATCTCACCTCGGCCAGTCGCGCACGCAGCTGTTCTTCGTCCAGGATCGCTTCAGCGGCGGCGTGCGTCCGCGATGCGAAGGCAACGACGGGCCTGCGGTCGACCTCGAGCACGAATACGGAAAGCGACAGGTCGTCGGTCATCTCGAGATTGTGCCTCCCTCGCGGTGCCCATCAGGTTAATGCGCGTTGCGACGGATCGAAAGGGGAGAGAGCCTGGGCTCCTAGGATTGGCGATTCGGACGACGTCAGGACGGGCCGTTTGGCGGGTCCGAGAGCGTGCGGGACGGCCCCGCGCGCGGCGATTGACCACGCGATCGGGGGCAGGGGGCCGCGGTGGTCGGGAAGCCGTTCCTGCCACCGGGGGCCCGATTTTGTCCCCCAACCGGCGGTCCCTCAGACTTTCGTTTAATCGGGGGAGACATGCCATTGTCGCGTTTCCGCAATCGCCGCTTCCGTGTTAAAGGCCGCCGGGAGAGCACCCCGGAATTCATCCCCGGGAGAAGCTTGCAGACATCAGGGAAACGCCCCTCAAGGAGATGCCTTAAGATGAAGCGTCGTGAATTTTTGAAGGTTTCTGCGGCTGGTGCGGCCGCGACGGCGACCGTGGCCTCGCCGGCGATCGCGCAATCCGCGCCCGAGGTCAAGTGGCGCCTGACGTCGAGCTTCCCGAAGTCGCTCGACACCATCTATGGCGGCGCCGAGCAGGTGGCGAAGTACGTCGCCGACATGACCGACAACAAATTCCAGATCCAGGTGTTCGCGGCCGGCGAAGTCGTCCCGGGCCTGCAGGCGCTGGACGCGACCTCGAACGGCACCGTCGAGATGTGCCATACCGTGTCATATTACTATGTCGGCAAGGATCCGACCTTTGCGATCTACGCCTCGGTCCCGTTCGGCCTCAATGCGCGCCAGCAGAACTCCTGGTGGTACCAGGGCGGCGGCATGGAGCTCGGCAACGAGTTCTTCAAGAAGTTCGGTGTGATCGGCTTCCCGACCGGCAACACCGGCACCCAGATGGGCGGCTGGTTCCGCAAGGAGATCAAGACGGTCGCCGATCTCTCCGGCCTCAAGATGCGCATCGGCGGCATTGCCGGCCAGGTGCTGCAGAAGGTCGGCGTGGTGCCGCAGCAGCTCGCCGGCGGCGACATCTATCCGGCGCTGGAAAAGGGCACCATCGACGCGGCCGAGTGGGTCGGCCCCTATGACGACGAGAAGCTCGGCTTCGCCAAGGTCGCGAAGTACTACTACTATCCGGGCTTCTGGGAAGGCGGACCGTGCGTCCACTCTTTCGTCAACCTGGAGAAGTGGAACGCGCTGCCGAAGAACTACCAGGCGATCCTGACCAATGCCTGCGCCAACGCCAACAGCTGGATGAATGCGCGCTACGACATGCAGAACCCGACCGCGCTGAAGCGCCTGGTCGCCGGCGGCACCCAGCTGCGCCCCTTCACCAACGAGGTGCTGGAAGCCTGCCTCAAGGCCACCAACGAGCTGTGGGGCGAGCTCTCGGCCAAGAACGCCGACTTCAAGAAGTCGATCGACGCCATGCAGGCCTACCGCTCCGACCAGTACCTGTGGTGGCAGGTCGCCGAATACACCTTCGACAGCTTCATGATCCGCTCGCGCACCCGCGGCTGACGCGTCAAAACAAGAATCGAAGGCTTCGGTTCTGACGTGATCAGAACCGAAGCCTAAGTTCTAAGCCCAAAGTAGCCCGGTCTCCGCGAGGAGGCCGGGCTTTTGCGTCTGGTATTCAGGGAAGGGATGCTCCATTCTTCGCCCAAGCCTCGGCATGAAGGCGGGTGCATGATCGGGCTTTGATCCTGCCGACCAAGAAAACCAGGGCGACACGATCCGAGTGGTCGGCGCCTTCAAAAACACAACCAAAGGGCAGGATTCGAAATGAAGCGAAGAGATTTCATCAAGGTCACGGGATTGGGCGTCGCCGGCGCCGCAGCGGTCGCGGCACCCGCGATCGCGCAGTCGATGCCGGAGCTGAAATGGCGGCTAACGACGAGCTGGCCGAAATCGCTCGACACGCTGCACGGCGGCGCCGAGCTGATGGCGAAGGCGGTGGGCGAGGCCACCGACAACAAATTCCAGATCCAGACCTTTGCCGCCGGCGAGATCGTGCCCGGCCTGCAGGTGCTCGACGCCGTGCAGAACGGCACGGTTGAGATGGGGCACACCGCGCCTTATTATTACTACGGCAAGGATCCGACCTTCACCTTCGGCTCGGCGGTGCCGTTCGGTCCCAACATGCGGCTGAACCAGGCCTGGTTCATGGTCGGCGGCGGCAAGGAGCTGCTCAACGATTTCTACAAGAGCTACAACGTCACCTCGCTGCTTGCCGGCAACACCGGCTGCCAGATGGGCGGCTGGTTCCGCAAGGAGATCAAGACCGTCGCCGATCTCAACGGCCTGAAATTCCGCATCGGCGGCTTCGCCGGCAAGGTGATGCAGAAGCTCGGCGCGGTGCCGCAGCAGCTCGCCGGCGGCGACATCTATCCGGCGCTGGAAAAGGGCACGATCGACGCCGCCGAATGGGTCGGCCCCTATGACGACGAGAAGCTCGGTTTCTACAAGGTCGCGCCGAACTACTACTTCCCCGGCTGGTGGGAAGGCGGCCCGATGCTGGTGGCGATGATCAATCTCGACAAGTGGAACGCGTTGCCGAAATATTATCAGCACGTGCTGGAGCAGGCCGGCCATCTCGCCAACAACTGGATGATGGCACGCTACGACCAGGCCAATCCGCCGGCGCTGAAGAAGCTGCTCGCCGGCGGCACCAAGCTGCGCCCGTTCCCGGCCGAGGTGATGGAAGCCTCCTTCAAGGCGGCGAAGGAGCTGCACAGCGAGGTCGCGGCGACCAACGCCAACTTCAAGAAGGTGTATGAGTCCCTGACCGCGTTCTCCAACCTCGGCTATCAGTGGTTCCAGGTCGCGGAAGTCGGCTACGACAATTTCATGGCGCGCCACTCGCAGGTGTGATGGCGGTGCTTCATCTTCGCCTCTCCCCGCGTGCGGGGAGAGGTCGGATTGCATCGCAGATGCAATCCGGGTGAGGGGGACTCACCGCGAACTGGCTCTCACCGTTTTCGCGGAGGCAGCCCCTCACCCTGACCCTCTCCCCGTAAGAACGGGGAGAGGGGAAAAGAGAGAGTGCCTAGGTCGCGAGAGTGATTGCATCAACTCTTCGACGCCACGCGCGTCTCGAACACGCAGCCCCGCCAGTCGCTGGTCGGGCAATGCGCCGGCCAGCCGCCGCCGAGCGCCATGAACAGGGCTGCGGTGTCGGACAGCCGCGTCGCCATCGCCAGGACGCGGATGGTGGCGGCGTTGAAATAGGCCTGCTGCGCGTTCAGCACATTGACCTGGTTGACCTGGCCGAGCACCAGCTGCTTCTGCACGATCTCGAGGCTGGCCTTCGCGGTGTCCTCGGCCTTGATCGCGGTCTGCACTGCGCGCGCGTCCGCCTGCAGGCTGCGGATCGCGTCGGCCACGTTCTGCAGCGCGGTGATCACGGCCTGCCGGTACAGCGCATTGGCCTGATCGAGCGCGGCCTCGGCGGCCTTCTGCTTGTGGTACAGCGTAAAGCCGTCGAACACGGTCTGCGTCGCGCTGCCGGCGACGGTGTAGAACAGCGTGCCCGGCGTGAACAGCTCGGCGGCCTTGAAGGCGCTGGCACCCGGATTGGCCGAGATCGTCAAACTCGGCAGCCGGGCGGCGATGGCGACGCCGACCAGCGCGCTTGCCGAATGCAGATTGGCTTCCGCGGCGCGCACGTCCGGCCGCTGCGCCACCAGCGCGCTCGGCAGGCTGACCGGCAGATTGCTCGGCAGCACGAGGCTCTGCAGGCTGAATTTCTGCAGGATCTCATCCGCAGAGAACTGCCCGGCGAGCGCGGTGAGCAGGTCGCGCTGGATCGCCAGCTGCTTCTGCAGCGGCGGCAGCGTCTGCTCCGATTGCGCCAGCGCGGTCTCCTGCGCCAGCACGTCGACCTGCGCGGCCTGGCCCGCATCGAACTGGTTCTTGAGGATGCCGAGGATGTCGCGCTCGATCTTGATGATGCGCTCGGTGGCGGCGATCTGGCCGCGCAGCGAGGCCTCCTGGATCGCTGCCGTCACGACGTTGGCGGTCAATGTTAGATAGGCCGCCTCGAGCTGGAACTGGGCCTGCTCGGTCTGCGCGTCCAGACTCTCGACGGCGCGGATGTTCTGGCCCCAGATGTCGGGCACGAAGCTGATGTTGAGCTGCGCCGTCTGCAGCGTGTAGCGGCTCTGCGGCGGATTGGCCGGGCCGGCTTGCGTCGCCATGTTGGAGAATTGCTGGTCGGACGGCGTATAGTTCACGCCGATCTGCGGGAAGAACAGGCCGCGCTGCGCCAGCGCGTTGGAGTTCGCAACCTGGATCGCGGCCTCCGCCGACTGCAGCGACGGATTGCGCTCGACGGACAGGCGGATCAGATTGTTCAGCGGGGCCGAACGGAACGCCGCCCACCAGCGCGTCGAGATCTCCGCGCCGGAGACGAAGCGCTGCTGCGCCACGTGCGGGCCGTCACGGTTGGTCTGCGGCGACTGCAGCGGCTCCCGCGTGTAGCCGGCGACATCGGGCGAGGGAGGTGCCACGAAGTTGGGGCCGACGGCGCAGCTTGCGGTGAACAGTGCGAGCGTACTCATCGCAAGCGCGCGCCAAGCAGCGGCGGATTGAGATCTTGTCGAGATGTGGAGCATGCAGGCCATCACTAATGTGCCGCTTCAGGCGGCGCGGTGGCCGGAGTCTCGCTCGGTGTGACGGCGCGTTCGCGCGACAGGAAGATTTTTCGCAGCGCCGGCGCCACGATCAGCAGCAGCAGGGGGCCGATGAACATGCCGCCGACCACGACGGTGGCGAGCGGCCGCTGCACCTGGCTGCCGATGCCGTGCGACAGCGCCGCTGGAAACAGGCCGACGCCGGCGGACAGCGCGGTCATCAGCATCGGCCGCATCCGCTGCTCGGCGCCATGGAATACGGCCTCCGCGATGCTCATGCCGGAGGCGCGCAGCTCGCGGAAATAGGTGATGTTGAGGATGCCGTCCATCACGGCGACACCGAACAGCGAGATGAAGCCGATCGCCGCCGAGATCGAGAAGTCGAGCCCGGCCAGATACAGCGCGATCAGCCCGCCGCCGACCGCGAAGGGAATGCCGGCCAGCGCCAGCAGGCTGTCGCGCAGCGAGTTGAACAGGCTGTAGAGCAGCACGAAGATCAAGAGCAGCGTGATCGGCACGACGACCATCAGCCGCGCCTTCGCCGCCTCCAGATTGTCGAACTCGCCGGACCAGATCATCCGGTAGCCGGTCGGCAGCTGCACGGCTTCCGCGACGCGCTGCTGCGCCTCGGCGACGGTGCCGCCGAGATCGCGGCCGCGCACGCTGAACTTGATCGGGATATAGCGCTGGCTGGCCTCGCGGTAGATGAACAGCGCTCCGGTATCGAGCGAGATGTCGGCGAGCTCGCTCAGGGGAATATAGGCGTTGCTGCCCGACGACGTCTGATAGGCGACCTTGATGTCGCGCACCGCATCGATGCTCTGGCGGAATTTAGTGTCGAGCCGGACGGCGACGCCGAACTGCCGGTCGCCTTCGAGCACCGTCGTCGCGTTGGTGCCGCCGAGCGCTGCCTGCACCACGGTGGTGACGTCGCCGGTGTTGAGCCCGTAGCGCGCGGCCTTCTCTCTGACGACCTTGATGTTGAGGTTGGGCTGGCCGACGAGGTGGAAAATGCCGAGATCGGCGACGCCGCGGATCTTGGCCATTTCCTCCGAGACCTTGGTCGCGAGCTGCTCCAGCACGTCGAGATTGGGGCCGATGATCTTGACCGAATTCGCGCCCTTCACGCCGGAGAGGGCTTCCTCGATATTGTCCTGGATGTACTGCGAGAAGTTGAAGGTGACGCCGGGCATCTCGGCGTCGAACTCCTGCTGCAGCTCCTCGGTCAGCTTCTCCTTGGTCAGGCCCGGCGGCCATTCGTCGAACGGCTTGATCGGCGCGAACAGCTCGACATTGGAGAAGGGCGAGGCATCGCTGCCATTGTCGGGCCGGCCGTGCTGCGACACCACGGTGATGATCTCGGGATGGCGCAGCAGGATCTCGCGCATCTTGCGGGTCGGATCGGTGCCGGCGTCGAGCGAGATGGTCGGCGGCATCGAGGCGCGGATCCAGAAATTGCCTTCCTCGAGCGCCGGCAGGAATTCGCTGCCGAGCCGGCTCGCGGCAAGCCCGCTGAGCACCAGGAAGATCACGCCGGCGGCGACCGCGACCTTGACGCGGCCGAGCGCCCAGCGCAGCACCGGCGTATAGGCCTGCCGCAGCCAGCGCACGATGATGGTCTCGGTCTCCTCGATATGCTTCGGCAGCAGCAGCGAGGCCAGCACCGGCGTCACCGTGAACGTCGCGAGCAGGGCGCCGGCGAGTGCATAGCCATAGGTGCGCGCCATCGGACCGAAGATCTGCCCTTCGACGCCTTGCATGGTGAACAGCGGCACGAAGGCGGTGACTGTTATCGCGGCGGTGAAGAACACGGCCTTGTCGACCTGCAGCGCGCTGACGAAGATCATGCGCAGCCGCTCGGTCCAGTTGCCGGGTGCCTGGCCATGCGTCGCTGTGGTCGGATCCGGGCCCCAATAGCCGTCCGCGAGATTCTTCAAGACGCGCAGCCGGCTCTCGGGCGTTGATTGGAAATTGCGGAAGATGTTTTCCATCATGATGACGGCGGAATCGACGATGATGCCGAAATCGACCGCGCCGAGCGACAGCAGGTTGGCGTCCTCACCCTGCAGCACCAGGATAACGATGGCGAAGAACAGCGCGAACGGGATGTTAGCTGAGACGATCAGCGCGCTGCGGAGATCGCCGAGGAACACCCACTGGATCACGAACACCAGCAGGCAGCCGAAGATCAGATTGTGCATCACCGTGTGGGTGGTGACGCCGACCAGCGTGCTGCGGTCGTAATAGGGCACGATCTTGACGCCGGCGGGCAGCGTGCCGTCGCTGTTGATCTTGGCAACCTCCGCCTGAACCTTCGGGATGATGTCGTTGGTGTGCTGGGTGCGACCCATCACGACGATCGCGGCCGCGACGTCATCGTCCTTGTCCTTGCCGGCGATACCGAGCCGCGGCACATAGCCGACCGAGACCTTGGCGACGTCCTTGATCTGGATCGGCAGCCCGTTGGACTGGGTCAGCACGATGTTCTCGATGTCGCGGACTTTGTAGCCCTTGGTGATGTCGTCGTCGCCGCCGGAATTGATCAGGCCGATGCCGCGGATGTTGACGGATTGCTGGCCGATCGCGATCTCGCGACCGCCGACATTGACGTTGGAATTGCCGAGCGCACCGATCAGCTGCGGCACGGTGATGTTGTAGGCCTCGAGCTTGGCGAGGTCGGCGTCGACGTTGAACTGCTTTGTGGTGCCGCCCCAGGCATTGATCTGCACCACGCCGGGCAGGGTCATCAGGCGGCGGGTGACGACGTAGTCCTGCAGCGTGCGCAGATTGGTCAGGCCGAAATTCGGCGGGCCGACCAGCCGGTAGCGATAGATCTCGCCGACCAGGCTCGACTGCTGGATGGTCGGCACCAGATTGCCGGGCAGCTGGATGTTCTGCTGGATCGAGTTGGCAGTCTGCGTCAGCGCGAAATAATAGTCGACGCCGTAGCGGAAGGTGACGCGCACGAAGGAGAGGCCGTAGAACGAGGTCGAGCGGATGTTGACCACGCCGGGCGTCGGGTAGAGCCCAACTTCCATCGGGATCGTGTAGTACTTCTCCATCTCCTCGGCGGAGAGACCCGGCGCCTGCGCGGTGATTTCGAGAATGACCGGGGCAGGGTTCGGATAGGCCTCGATGTTGAGCTTGGTGAACGCGGCGATGCCGGCGGCGCAGAACACCACGAGGCCGAGCACGATGATGGCGCTGCGGGTCAGGCCGAACTGGAGGATGCTCTTGACCAAGGTGCTGCACTTGTTGGGCTGGGGAACGACGTCCGATGACGCGGACGATGCGCTTCGTTTCACTCTCTCCGTTCTTGAGGAGAGAGAGAGGGTGAGGGGCAGTCACCGCAAACCCGGTTGGGTGGCGAGCTCGCGGAGGCTTCCCCTCACCCGGAATTCAAGCATTGCCTGAATTCCCACCGCTCCCCGCATCCGCCTACGCCAAGGCTTCGGCGGACAAGGGCGGGGAGAGGCGATCGAGACCGCACTCGGGGATGGAGCACGATCATCAGCCCGTGACCGCGTTGGCGAATTTGTTGCTGAGGAAGATTGCACCGGTGGAGGCGACGAGCTCGCCGGGGGCGAGACCGTCGAGGATCTGGCGCCAGCCGTCCTGTTCGAGCCCCGTTTTCACCGTGCGGCGCTCGAAGCGATGGCGGTCGGTGGTGACCCACACGGTCATGGTGCCGTCGCCCTCGCGCACGATCGCGTCGACGGGCACGCCGACCGATTGCTGCGGGGCGGCGGTCTCGATGGTGAACGTCGCCAGCATGCCGGCACGCAGTTCGTGCTGGGGATCGTCGATCACCGAGCGCACCAGCTGGCGGTGCGATGAGGAATCGATGTTGAGGCCGAGCGTGGTGACACGGCCGCGGAAGACCTCGTCGGGATAGGCGGGGACGCGCACCTCGACCGGCTGGCCGATCCGATAGGACGGCGCGTCGATCTCGATCACATTGGCGACCATCCACATGGTCGAGAGGTCAGCGAGCGAGTAGGGCGCCGGCGCGTTGCCGGGCTGCACATAGAGGCCCGGCGCGGCGTTGCGGGCGATGATCCGCCCGGAGATCGGACTGGGCACCACCAGGATCGAATCGACCTTGCGATCGGCGACGATGCGGTCGATCTCGGCATCGGTCTTGCCGAAAATCCGCACCGCGTCGCGCCCGGCCTTGTAATTGCCCTCGGCGGTCTGCTGGTCCGACGTCGCCTGGTCGACATCCTTCTGCGCGCCGCCGCCGGTCTTGAGCAGTTGCTTGACGCGCGCCAGGGTGCGGGTCTGCAGCTCCAGCACGCCGGATGACGCAAGCAGGGCCGACTCGGCCTGCAGCAGATCGGGACTGTCGATGGTGAACAATGCGTCGCCCTTCTTCACCTCGTCGCCGATGTTGAAGAAAGTGTCGACGATCTTGCCGGGGTTCGGCGTGAACGCCTGCACCAGCATGTTCTGGTTGAAGTCGATCGAGCCGACCGCGTTCTTGGTGGTGCGGAAGGTATGTTGCTCGGCAGCGATCACCTTGAACTGCCCGGCCTGCTTGTCGTTCAACGCAACCGTCCCAAGCGCGACGTCGACGTCCTGCGGCGCCTTGCTCTGGGCCGCCTTCGCGGTCTCGACGGCATTGCCATGGCTCGTCAGCAGCCAGCCGCCGAGCAGCGCGCCCGCGATCACCGGCAGTGCCAGATAGGGTGCATGTCTTTTCCGAATTGCCATCGCCGTCGATCCGCCCGAAAAGAAGCGCACCTGTTATCAGGGACGGCTGACGCCAACCTTACGGCGATGTTCAAAACGTTGCGTGTCAGCGGCGAATTTTGATTGCGGCGCAGGCGCTTTTATTTATTTTCCATAGGCGCCGCCGACGCGATGGATAGCGAAAACATAGCGCGGCACGGCGGCACGATGCGTTGTGATGAAAAGCGCTTCGTTTGCACAGCGGGTTTGCCCAAGCCATGACCTCTGTAGAAATTTGCATGGGCTGGCTTGGAGCATTGAACTGTGCGAAGTGAAGGCGCCCCGGGCGGTGGATGATGGACGTGATGATATGCGGCTTTTGATCGTCGAGGACAATGTCGAGCTGTCGCGGCTCGTAGCTAGCGGCCTGATGGCGGCGGGCTATGCCGCCGACATCGTCGGCAACGTCATGGAGGCGCGCGATGCGCTGCGCAGCGTCAACTATGCCGCCATGATCCTCGACCTCGGCCTGCCCGACGGCGACGGGCTGTCGGTGCTGTCGGAGCTGCGCCGCAAGGCGGACCCGCTGCCCGTGCTGGTGCTGACCGCTCGCAACGGCCTGCAGGATCGCGTCAGCGGCCTGCGCACCGGCGCCGACGACTATCTGGCAAAACCGTTTGCGCTCGAAGAGCTGGTGGCGCGGCTCGAGGCGATCCTGCGCCGGCCCGGCCAGCTGCTCGGCGCCTCCCTCAATCTCGGCAATCTCGTGTTCGACACCGAGAGCCGCCAGGTTTTCATCGACGGCGAGCCGCGGGTGCTGTCGGCGCGCGAGACCTCGGTGCTGGAGATCCTGCTGCGGCGGCAGGGCCGGGTGGTGCCGAAGAAGAATGTCGAGGATCACATCTTCGGGCTCGCCGGCGAGGTCGCTTCCAATGCGGTGGAGGTCTACGTCTCGCGCTTGCGCAAGCAGCTCGCCGAATTTGGCGCCAAGACCGTGATCCACACCATCCGCGGCGTCGGCTACATGATGGCCGAGGAGAAATAGCGTGCTTCGTTTCGCTTCGCTGACATCGCGGATCGTGTTTTTGCACATCGTCGCGGTCGCGGTGGTGGCGATCTTCCTGCCGCTCTTGCTGCTCTGGCTGCTCAATTCCGAGATTTCCTTCCTGCACCGCGACGCCATGCGTGACCAGGCCGAGGTGCTCGGCGAGAAGCTTGCGGTGAGGCCAGACGGCACGCTGACGCTCAATCTGCCGGAGAGCCTGAAGGGGCTCTATTCCGAGGCCTATGGCCGCTACCAATACGATGTCTACGATGCCGAGGGCCGGTTGCTGTTTTCTTCGCATCGCAAGCCGACCGATGCCGCGCCGGGTGCGATCTCGAGCGGCGGCGTCGAGCGGACCATCGGCGGGCAGACGGTGCGGATCCGGGTCGCCGAGGACCTGTCGCATCGCGACGTCATCATCGACGACATCGTCTCCAATTTCTTCCGCCGGGTCGGATGGATCACGATCCCGATCTTGCTGATCCTGCTCGCGATCGACATCGTGATCTTCCGCCGCGCCGTGATCCCGCTGCTGCGTGCTTCCGAGGAGGCCAAGAACATCGGTCCGGCGCGCACCGATATCCGCCTGCCGACCGAGCGGATTCCGAGCGAGATCCTGCCGCTGGTCACCGCGGTCAACCAGGCCTTCGACCGCCTCGAGAACGGTTTTCGCGCGCAGCGCCAGTTCACCGCGGATGCGGCGCATCAGCTGCGCACGCCGCTCGCAATCCTGCGGACGCGGATCGAGACGCTGGACAAGGGCAGCGGGGCGCAGGAGCTTCTGGCCGACATCGAGGGCATGAGCCGGATCGTCAGCCAGCTGCTGGAGATCGCCGAACTCGACACGCTGGTGCTCGATCCCGCCGAGACCGCCGATCTGCGCGCGGTCTGCGCCGAGGTGGTCGGCTCGATCGCGCCTTACGCGCTGGCGCGCAGCAAGGACATCGCGCTGCGCGGCACCGACGAGCCGGTGCGTGTCAAAGGCAATGCCGAGATGCTGCAGCGGGCGATCTTCAATCTCGCGGAGAACGCGATCAAATACACCGCCGACGAAACCTCCGTCGACGTCGAGGTCCGCGACGACGGCTCGGTACGGGTGCGCGACTGCGGCCCGGGCATTCCATCGGCCGAGCAGGGGCTGATCTTCCAGCGCTTCTGGCGCGGCGATCGCCGACGCACCGATGGCGCGGGGCTCGGACTCTCGATCGTTCGCGGCGTGGTCGACGATCACGCCGCAACGGTGGCGGTGGAGAATTTGCCTGATGGCGGCGCCCAGTTCACACTGAGCTTCCGCCTCGCGGGGCGCGCGTCCGTTCCGGCCTCGTGATTACTTCAGCTTGCCGGTCGACAGGTCCATGATCATGCGCGTGGCGAGATAAAGCCGCGGCACGATGCTGTTGATCTGGACATATTCGGCATCGTTGGAGTGCGCGCCGAAGCCCGACAGGCCCATGCCTTCCACGACGGCGCCCTGCGTCTTGAGGGCGGCAAACGCGGCGTCAGTGCCGCCGCCGGTGGCCTTCTCGTCCACCTTGAGCGGGATTCCGAGCTCTTGATAGATCGTCTTGCCGTAGGCGGCGATGCGGTGCGAGGCCTCGTTGGCTTCGAGCGGCGGGCGGCGCACCTCGAACTTCAGCGCCACCTTCGAGTCAGGCAGCAGCTTGTTCTTGATCTTCTCCTGCAGCGCCTTCTCCAGCGCGTCGAAGTCCGACACCTTGAGCGCGCGTGCATCGGCCTGCGCGGACGCATCAGCCGGGATCACGTTGCGATTGGTGCCGGCCTTCGACACCGTCCAGTTCAGCTTCAGACCCTGCTCGGGCTTCGACAAATCCTTCATCTGCAGCACCTGGTGCGACAGCTCGTACAGCGCGTTGATGCCGCCCTCGGGCCGTGCGCCGGCATGCGACGACTTGCCCTGCACGGTCAGATAGGCCGAGCCGATGCCGCTGGTCGCGAGCCGCAAGGTGCCGTCGGTGCCGCCGCCCTCGAACGAGAACACGACATCCTGGTCGGCCGCGAGCTTGGTGATGGTGCTGCGCCAGCCCGGCGAAGAGATCTCCTCGTCGGAATTGGTGAGCACCGTGAGCGTGCCGTACTCCTTGAAGTTCAGCTTCTGCAGCATCGCCACGGTGTGCAGGATCAGCGCAACGCCCTGCTTGTCGTCGGCGATGCCGAGGCCGTAGGCCTTGTCGCCGTCGATGCGGAACGGCTGATCCTTCAGCATGCCTTTCAGATACACCGTGTCCATATGGGCGATTAGCATGATCTTCTTGGTGCCGGTGCCCTTGAAGGTGGCGTGGACGGCCGGGCCGATCTTTTCGGGCGTGTCGTCGAGGCGATAGATGTCGGTCGGCTGCAGGATCTCGACGGTGCCGCCGAGCTGTTTGAGCTGGCTGGCGACGCGCTCGGCAATCTGGTTCAGGCCCTCGAGATCCTTGCTGCCGGATTCGATGCTGACGAGATCGCGCAGCGTGTCGAGCAGCAGCTGCTGTTCCTTCTGCGCCAGCGCATGGACGTCGGCGACCGGCTCGGCATGCACGACGGTCGCGGCGCAGGCGAGCCAGAGCGAAGCAATCAACGGACGAACGAGGGACGGAGCGGAGGGTATTTGCAGCATGGCGAGGCGGTCCATGAGGTTGGAGGGCGATCCCGTATGCCCCGGTTTGCATCGCTTGTCACGGGTGCGGGCTTGCCGCCGGCGGAGGGGAGGGAACCGGCTGTTGCGAGCAGATTGTTGCAACAACCAGTGCGCGGACTTATTTGTGCGGAATATTCAGCCGCGAACCTTGTTTTTCGCCTTGGTCCCACCTTCATTGTTGAAGCGCGTATCGCGGCACACCCTTTGGATCATGTTTCATGAGCACCAATTCGACGAATGCAGGACTTCTCCCCGAGCGCGTCCGAAATGCCGCGCAGGAACGGATCGCGACGGGCACTTACCCGACGCTGGTGTTCGGCGTCGTGGATGGTGACAGAAGCGAGGTTGTGGCCTTCGGCAAGCTCGATGACGGCAAGGTGCCCGATGGCGAGACGGTCTACGAGATCGGTTCGATCACAAAGACGTTCACCGCCACGTTGCTGGCACAGGCGGTGCTCTCAGGGCGTTTAACGCTCGATACGCCGGTGGCGCAACTTCTGCCGGACTTCAAGATCCCGTCAGGCGCTGGCAGGGAGATCACGTTCGGCGATCTCGCCACGCATCACTCCGGCCTGCCGCGGATGCCGTCCAATTTCATGCCGCAGGACCCGGCAAATCCCTATGCCGACTACGATGTGGTGAAGCTGACGGCATTTCTTGCCGATTACCAGCTGCCGCGCGAGCCCGGCGTATCCTACGAATACTCCAATCTGGGATACGGGCTGCTGGGCCATGCGCTGGCGCAATCCGCGTCCACGACCTATGACGCCCTCGTCAGCGACCACATTCTGCAGCCGCTCGGGATGACGATGAGCGGCACGGCGTTCACCGACGCGATGCGCGCCCGTCTCGCTCCCGGTCACGACGAAACCGGCGGAGCGGCAAAGAACTGGGACCTCGACGCATTCGCAGGTGCAGGCGCGCTGCGTTCGACAGCCAACGACATGCTGCGCTATCTGAAGGCCAACATGGGCATCGGTTCGTCGCCGTTGGTCGCCGCGATGAATCTTGCGCAACAGCCGCGCAGCGACATGGCGAAGGCGGTGCGCGTTGGCCTGGCCTGGATCACGACCGATAAGGGAATCGTCTCGCACAATGGCGGGACAGGCGGATACAGAGGCTTTCTCGGCTTCACGGCGGACCGGAAGCGCGGCGTCATCGTCCTCACCAACACGACTACGGATCCCGACGATCTCGGTTTCGCCGCGCTCGACGCGGATGCGCCGCTTGCGCCGACACTTGAGGCGATTGTGCTGCCCAGCGCGTCGCTCGATGAGTATGCGGGAGTCTACAAGCTCGCCGACAATTTCCTGCTCAAGGTGTACCGGATGAGCGGTCGGCTCTATGCCCAGGCGACCGGACAGGATGCGTTCCCCATCTTCCCGTCCGCGCCCAACGAATTCTTCGCCAGGGTTGCCGGAATCCGCATGACATTCAAGCGCGATGCCGAGGGCGTGGTGGATGGACTGGTCCTGCACCAGAATGGCGACCATGCGGCGCCGAAACTGGCCGAAGCGAAAGAGACTGAACGCAGCGCCTCTGACCTTGCCTCCGGACTCCTGAGCGAGGTTCGGCTGCTGAATGACGACCACACGCCGATGGAGTTCGTGGCCTATGTCCTGGAAGGGGTCTTCGACAAGGATCGCGAGACCGCCATGCGGATCATGCTTGGGATCCATCACGAGGGCTCCGGTGTGTGCGGCATCTATCGGCACGACGTCGCTGAGGCGAAGGTGAGGGTGGTCCTGGACCTGGCACGCCAGCATCGGCATCCGCTGCAATGCGTGCGTCAGCCCATCTCGTCGG
Organism: Bradyrhizobium jicamae; assembly: GCF_018130695.1. GTDB lineage: Bacteria > Pseudomonadota > Alphaproteobacteria > Rhizobiales > Xanthobacteraceae > Bradyrhizobium > Bradyrhizobium jicamae_B. Next base: position 57,002 of record NZ_JAFCJX010000003.1, read on the forward strand.
CCAATTGAACGATGGGACGGACTACAACTCGGTCCGCACCTTCCAGAGCTCCGGGAACAGCACGACCTCGAGCATCCTCCGCAAATAGGACACGCCGGAGGTGCCGCCAGTGCCTTGCTTCAGGCCGATGATGCGCTCGACGGTGGTGACGTGGTTGAAGCGCCAGCGGCGGAAATAGTCCTCGAAATCGACCAGCTTTTCCGCGAGCTCGTAGAGCATCCAGTGGGTTTCCGGCGACGTGTAGATCGTCTTCCAGGCGGCCAGCACCTTGTCGTTTTCGGTCCGCATCGTGCGCCAATCGGTGCGCTGCGCGTCCGCGCCGATGTCGAAGCCGTTGCGGCCGAGCAGCAGGATGGCTTCGTCATAGAGGCTCGGTGCAGCCAGGATCTCCTCCAGCTTCGCGACGATGTCGCCGCGATGATCGTGCGGCCGAAGCATTGCGAGATTGCGGTTGCCGGCGAGGAATTCGATCGCGCGGTACTGGTAGGACTGGAAGCCCGAGGACTGTCCGAGCCGGTCGCGAAACTTGGTGTATTCGCTCGGCGTCATCGTGCGCAGCACATCCCAGGCATTGTTGAGCTGCTCGAAGATCCGCGCCATCCGCGACAGCATCTTGAAGGCGGACTCGAGCTGATCGCCGCGGATCGCCCGGATCGCCGCGCGGATTTCGTGAACCGCAAGCTTCATCCAGAGCTCGGAGGTCTGGTGCTGGATGATGAACAGCAGCTCGTCATGCGCATCCGAGAGCTGCTTCTGGGCGCCGAGCACGAGCTCGAGGTTGAGATAGTCGCTGTAGGACATGCGGTCCGCAAACGACATCTGGGCGCCCTCACTCGAGGGGTCGTAGGGTTTTCTGGTCATGTCACCAAGGCCCTCTTGCGATATTCCGCGGTGTCCCAGCGCCGGTTGGCGAGGATATCAGCGAGGACGTCGACCGCGGCTCGCACCTCGGCCTCGCCGATATAGAGCGGCGTGAAGCCGAAGCGAAGCGCATCCGGCGCTCGGAAGTCGCCGATCACGCCGCGCGCGATCAGCGCCTGCATGATCGCGTAACCCTCGTCGTGACGGAACGACACCTGGCTGCCGCGTTGGCTGCCGTCGCGCGGCGAGGCGAGCGTCAACTCAGGGCAGCGCGCCTCTACCTCGCGGATGAAGAGATCGCCGAGCGTGATCGACGCCTTCCGCACGTCGTCCATGCTGACGCCGTCCCAGACGTCGAGCGCGGCATCGAGCGCGGCCATCGCGATGACGGGCGGCGTGCCGACCCGCATCCGCTCGATGCCTTCGCCCGGACGGTAATCGAGATCGAACGCAAAGGGCGACTGATGTCCCATCCAGCCCGACAGCGCCGGCCGCGCCGTCTCGGCATGTTTGGGCGCCACATAGATGAAGGCCGGCGCGCCGGGGCCGGCGTTGAGATATTTGTAGGTGCAGCCGACCGCGAAATCCGCTTTCGCGCCGGAAACGTCGACGGGGATCGCGCCGGCCGAATGGGCCAGATCCCAGATCGCGAGCGCGCCCGCGTCGTGCGCCTTCCTGGTCAGCGCCGCCATGTCATGGAGGCGGCCGGTGCGGTAATCGACCTCGGTCAGCATCGTCACGGCGATGGTGTCGTCGATCGCTGCTTCGACCTCTTCGGGCGCGACGACCTTGAGCTCATGGCCACGGTCGAGCGTCTTGAGCAGGCCCTCAGCCATGTAGAGATCGGACGGGAAGTTGCCGCTGTCCGACAGCACCACGCGGCGGGATGGATTGAGCGCGAGCGCCGAGGCGAGCGCCTGGTAGACCTTGATCGACAGCGTGTCGCCGACCACCACGGTGCCGTCGGGCGCGCCGATCAGGCGGCCGATGCGGTCGCCGATCCGGCGCGGCTGCACCATCCAGCCGGCGCTGTTCCAGCCCCGGATCAGCAGCTCTCCCCATTCCTCCGTCATCATGCGCTGGACGCGCGCGGTGACGGTGGCGGGCAGGGGCCCCAGCGAATTGCCGTCCAGATAGATCACGCCGGCCGGCAGGCTGAACAGGGATTGTGTCCGCTTGAAATCGGTCATCCGTTTCCCTCACGCGCAAGGGGCAGATAGTGGCATGCCGGGAAATTACTTCAAGCCTAAAATTTATAGGCATGAAATAGATTCTCCTTGGGCGTCGTGGCGCGATGCTATTAGATTCCATCGACCTGGTCGCGGCTGACCATTCAGGATACCGGCCCATGATCTTTCATCAGATTTCCGACTGGAATGACGCCTACGCCAACGGCCCCAACATCCCCGGCGGCGAGCGCTGGCCGGCGGCGTGGGTGCAGCCAGCGCAGGCCTATCGTGATGAACTCGTGGGCAGCGGTCGCGCCACGCTCGATATCGGCTATGGCGACAAGGCGCGGAACCGGTTCGACCTGTTCCGCCCCGAGGGGACGCCCAGAGGCCTCGTCGTGTTCGTGCATGGCGGCTTCTGGAAGGCGCTCGACAAGAGTTTTTGGTCGAATCTCGCGCGCGGGTCCGTCGACAGCGGGTACGCGGTGGCGATGCCGTCCTACACGTTGTGTCCGGCGGCGCGCATTGCCGACATCACGCGCGAGGTCGGCGCCGCGATCGCGCAAGCCGCCGCGATGGTGCAGGGGCCGATGTGTCTCACGGGCCACTCGGCCGGCGGCCACCTGGTGACGCGGATGATCTCGGCGACGTCGCCGCTGCCGGCCGAGGTGTGCGCACGCATCCGCCACACGGTGTCGATCTCCGGCCTGCACGACCTGCGGCCGTTGATGAACACCGCGATGAACGCCGATCTCAGGATCGACGAGGCGGAAGCGTGGGCGGAGAGTCCGGCCTTGCTGCAGCCTCTGCCCGGGGCGCGCGTCACCTGCTGGGTCGGCGGCGCCGAGCGTCCGGAGTTCATCCGCCAGAATGCGCTGCTGGCCAACATCTGGACCGGACTCGGCGCGCGCACCTGCGCCATCGAAGAGCCGGGCAAGCACCATTTCGACGTCATCGACGGTCTTGCCGATCGCGGGCATCCGATGGTGCGGATGTTGTTGTCGGAGGCGTAAGCGCAAGCAAAAACCCCGGAGCGCATGCCCGGGGTTTTTCCTTTCCGAGATGCGGCCGCGCTATTGCTTCGGCTGGCCGAAATCGAGCGGCGGCAGCTCGATCTGCGGCACCTCGATCTTGACCTTATTGAGGTCGACGTCGACCGGCTTGTCGAGCAGGCCGGTGACGACGACCGGGAAGGCGATCACCAGCGCCACCATGATCGCCTGCAGGCCGATCCACGGCATCGCGCCCCAATAGATGTCGGAGCTCTTCACTTCCTTCGGCGCCACGCCGCGCAGGTAGAACAGCGCAAATCCGAACGGCGGATGCAGGAACGAGGTCTGCATGTTGACGCAGAGCATCACGCCGAACCAGATCAGCGCGGCGTCCGCGCCGACCACCGGCGTCAGGATCTTCTGCGCGATCGGCGCGATCATCGGCAGGATGATGAAGGCGATCTCGAAGAAGTCGAGGAAGAACGCCAGGAAGAAGATGAAGAGGTTGATGAAGATCAGGAAGCCCCAGACGCCGCCGGGCAGCGAGGTCAAGAGATGCTCGAGCCAGACGCCGCCGGAGACGCCGAGGAACACCACCGAGAAGCAGGTCGAGCCGATCAGGATGAAGGTGACCATGCAGGTGAGGCGCATGGTGGACTCGTAGCCCTGCTTGATCAGGTCGCGCAGCTCGGGAATCCGCACCGCCTCGAGACACACCCAGACCACCGCCAGATAGGTCACGGCAAAGGCGAGCTTGAAGACCAGGTTCTCGCTGTAGAGGATGGCGACGATGGTGCCGATGCCGGCCGCGATCACGCCGGCGATCATGATCTTGTGGCCGGTCGAGCTGAAATCCTTGTGATGCAGGGCGGCGAGCACGATGGCGCCGACCGCGCCCATGGCGCCGGCTTCGGTCGGGGTCGCAAGGCCCATCATCATGGTGCCGAGCACGACGAAGATCAGCACCGCGGAGGGGATGATGCCCATCAGGCACTTCTTCCACAGCGGCCAGCCGGTCAGGGTGCGCGCCTCCTTGGGCACCGGCGGCACGTGGTCCGGCTTGATCAGGCCGAGCAGGAAGGTGTAGCCGGCGAACAGCATGATCTGGAACACCGAGGGGCCCCAGGCGCCGAGATACATGTCGCCGACCGACTTGCCGAGCTGGTCGGCGAGCACGATCAGGACCAGCGACGGCGGCACCAGCTGCGTGATGGTGCCCGAGGCCGCCAGCACGCCGGTGATGTAGCGCATGTTGTAGCCGTAGCGGATCATCACCGGCATCGAGATCAGCGCCATCGCGATCACCTGCGCCGCCACCGTGCCGGTGATGGCACCGAGGATGAAGCCGACGATGATGACGGAGTAGCCGAGGCCGCCTCTGATAGGGCCGAACAGCTGGCCCATCGAGTCCAGCATGTCCTCGGCGAGCCCGCATCTCTCCAATATCGCGCCCATGAAGGTGAAGAAGGGGATCGCGAGCAGCAGCTCGTTGGAGAGCACGCTGCCGAACACGCGGCCCGGGATCGCCTGCAGGAAGTTGAGGTCGAAGAAGCCGAGATAGATCGACAGGAAGCCGAACGACAGGCCGACCGCGGCGAGCGTGAACGCCACCGGGTAGCCGATCAGCATGGCCAGGACCAGGCCGCCGAACATCAACGGCGGCATCATCTCCAGCGTAATCATTGCGTCGGCCTCTCGTACTTCGCGTCGATCGTTACATAGCCCTGCAGCGCGGCGGCGCGCTTGATCACCTCGGAGACGCCTTGCAAGGCCAGCATCACGAAGCCGGACGGGATGACGAACTTGATCGGCCAGCGCACCAGGCCGCCGGCGTTGGAGGAGATCTCGCCGACCTCATAGGCCTGGTAGAAGAACGGCCAGGACAGATAGGCGAGCAGCAGGCAGGCCGGGATCAGGAAGATCAGCGTGCCGAGCATGTCGAGCCAGAGCTGGGCGCGCTCGGAGATCATCAGATAGAAGATCTCGACCCGGACGTGCTCGTTGCGCTTGAAGGTGTAGGAGGCGCCGAACATCACCAGCAAGGCGAACATGTACCACTGCAGCTCGAGCCAGCCGTTGGAGGAGTAGCTGAACGCGTAGCGGATCATCGCGTTGGCGGCGCTGACCAGGCAGGCCAGCAGCACGAGCAGGTTGCAGACGTAGCCGATCTTCTCGTTGAGTTGGTCGATGGCCGTACTCAGAGCCAGCAATGGACGCATCACGGTCTCCACGGCCACGCCCAGCGCGTGCCTGATATGTTGACGAGCATCACAGCCCCGTCACGCGACAACGCGCGCGGGCACGGCTCACTTCCGGGAGCGATTGCAACGGTCGTCCTCCCCCTCGAAATCCGCTTCCGCCGTCTTGGCTGCGCCTGTCCCGGACGCAGCGGCCTGTTCGGCCGGCTGGCTGAAAGCCGTGGGCACCATTTCAGCGCCTCAACGCGCCGTCAATCGGAAAATGGGCAAATTGACGCGGCCACAAAGGGTTGTCCCGGTTTGGTGAAGTCGATGGCGGTATACTTTTGGGGGAGGGAGAACCGGTCCGGCTGGAGGGGGCAGGGCCTAAGGCGCGTTCCCCGCCGGGATATCGCCACAGGACGATCTGCATCGGCTCGCCCGCTGGCCGATTCGTGCTTAGGGCGTCCGGTGTTTCGCAGTGGCGTTCATGCATGAGGTCTCGTTCTCGCGGCACGATTTGCCCGAGCTTTGCGTTTCGTTTCGCCCCCTCTTGGTAGCGAGGGCGCAGGGAAGACCGGGAGCACGCCGCCCCCGCGGTCTCACGTGCAATGTGCACAAAAAAGTGCGCACGCGAGCATACAGGTTCGGCTGAGACATCCCGGCCTTCCCCGCGCGATGGTCTTACGGCTTATACGTGCTCGCCCTGGTGAGACTCTGCTTTTGTGTCACCATCATCCACGATCGGCTTTGGACCTTTCGCAGACTTGCCACCAGCATCGGGGCGGCAGGCCCACACGACTTCGCCGTCCGCCTCATGCGCGCAACGTCAATCGCACACTCGGCGGCCACCGCATCTCCACCCACGTTCGTGGCGTTCGCGAGCGCCCCTCGTGTCGGGTGAGACGGGGGATATATAGCACTGGTTTGTCATTCTGACAAGACGAAATTTAGTTCGTGGAAGGCGAAATATTTTGCGGCGAGGGACTTGCGCCGTCGGGCAAATCAGTGATCGAATATCGCAGCGAGGACTGTGCGAGCGCCATCACGTGGTAGGGGCAACATGCGACGTGGCTCTGGCGGTAGAATGAGCGGGCAAGCACCCCGTACCTGGCCAATAAGTGTAACCGTAATTCGGCAGCACGAAAGAACGGCGCAACATAAGCCTAGCTAGTGCTAAGCGGCTTCATAGGCATAAATCAACTCTTCCAAAAACTTTCGCTCTTCTGGAAGCTTCTCGGTCGGATCGTGCAACACATTGCGGACGAGATAATATTCTGTTTCGGTTTTTATGTGGCCTCGCTTTTTGATCTTTGCGTAGCTCTTCGAATATCTTCGCCTCAGTTCGGAGAGCGTGATAATGCCGCGACTTCGAAGCTGGGCGTCTAGTTTCACGACGTCCTCATGGTTGAAATGTAACGACATTTCCACACAGTCGTTGATAGCTTGGCGGAGTCCGTTCAAGGCTGCCGTCATGCTCTTTTTCTCCAGAGCTTCAAGGCGCGCTATCGGCAGCTTGTCCGCCGGCAGTCCCTCAGCTTTGAGATATCGCTCAGCATAAAATGAAAGAAAACCTTTCATCTGCGCATATTCTAGCTTGGAGTTGTTCTGCATCGCAGATATCCGCTACGGCGCTAGGATTACGGTGACAGTGCTGGACTGCACCCCTCAAGTGAGACACGATAATTACAGTGACAGGCATTCCGAGGATGACCTGTGGCAAGACGAGCAAAGAAGCGTCAGTTTCCGACGGCTTACAAATTGAAGGCGATCAAGCGGGTGGAGCGGGGCGAAGGCGTCCTCCCTGTAGCCCGCGAGCTTGGAATCTCCCGCAAGATTCTTCATGACTGGATCAAAGCCTGGAACGCCGATGGGCCGGACGGTTTGAACCGGAAGCCCGGACCCAAGCCTGGCCCCCGCAAACTCGAACTTGTAATTTGGACCGTTGAGTTTCAGGGGTGTGGCGGCGGCACGAGCATCCAAATCTGAAAGAGTAGCGCCAGCGTTCCGACAATCGTTCCGACAACGGTGAGAACGACGCGCCCAACGATTTCCATGTCTCGTGGATACATGAGGGGATTGTGGTCGTTGTTATCCTTCATGTGCCGCTCCCAAAATCAAACTAGAAAAGACCGATTTCGGCTGATCGGATTTGACAATGGCCCGGCGCAGATGCAGCGGCAGTCCGGCGATAACCCAATTACCCCCCCGTCACGCTCATATGGCGGCTGACGCTCGGGCGGTTGTGGCGGCGGTCGATGATGAAATCGTGGCCCTTGGGCTTCAGCCCGATGGCGCGATCGATCGCTGCCGCAAGCAGGTCGTTGTCGGCGGAGGCGCGCAAGGGTTTGCGCAGGTCGGAGGCATCCTCGTGGCCGAGGCAGGTGTGCAGCGTGCCGGTGCAGGTGATGCGCACGCGGTTGCAGGACTCGCAGAAATTATGCGTCATCGGCGTGATGAAGCCGAGCTTGCCGCCGGTCTCGCTGATGCGGACGTAGCGCGCCGGGCCGCCGGTGTCGTCGGGCAGGTCCGTCAGCGTGTAGTGCTGCTCCAGCCGCGCGCGGAGCAATGACAGCGGCACATACTGATCGATACGGCCTTCGCCGATGTCGCCCATCGGCATCACCTCGATCAAGGTCAGGCCCATGCCCTTGCCATGCGCCCATTCCATCAGCGAGGGGATTTCCTCCTCGTTCAGGTTCTTCAGCGCCACCGCGTTGATCTTCACCGCAAGGCCGGCCGCACGCGCGGCCTCGATGCCTGATAGAACCTTGTCGATGTCGCCCCAGCGGGTGATGGCACGGAATTTTGCGGCGTCCAGCGTATCGAGCGAGACGTTGACGCGGCGCACGCCGCAGTCGGCGAGCTCGTTCGCGAAGCGCGCGAGCTGCGAGCCGTTGGTGGTCAGCGTCAACTCATCGAGCGCGCCGCTCTTGAGATGCCGCGACAACGAGCGCACCAGGCTCATCACATTGCGGCGGACCAGCGGCTCGCCGCCGGTGAGGCGGATCTTGCGCACGCCCTTGGCGACGAAGGCCGAGCAGAGGCGGTCGAGCTCTTCGAGCGTCAACAGATCGGCCTTGGGCAGGAAGGTCATGTCCTCGGACATGCAGTAGAAGCAGCGCAGGTCGCAGCGGTCGGTGACCGAGACGCGCAGATAGCGGATCGTCCGCCCGAACGGGTCGGTCATCGGACGGAACAATTGGTCAGGAAGCGCTTGCGTCGATCCGCTCATTCACCCTCAGGCCTTGCACTCTTCACGCTCGGCGGCGCCGCGATCGCGGGAGAACGTTCCCGCTAGCATAATCTAGGCATGTTGGCACGCAGTCTCAATGCGTCGCATAAGGATGATCCGCAACATGCCAAAGCCCTATCGCACGATAGGCGAGAGGCATTGTGCGCGATCAAAGTACGACAACGAAAAGCCCGGCGAACAGCCGGGCTCTTGTGCAGTGCAATCTCATTGGCGAGGCGCTGCCGGAGGCGGCGGGGCCGCGGCGGGCGGGGGCGCGGCATTGGGATCGGCCGCGGGCGCAGCGGCGGCCTTCGGCTTCTTCTTTTTCGGCCGCATCGGCTTGCGTGCCGCCTTCGGCGGCGGGCCGGCGGGTTTCAGTTCCGCGAACACCGGATTCGGATCGATCGCGACCGAGGCCGGCGTCGTGAAGTCGCCGGGGTTGCGGGTCACGGCGACGGGCACGGTCACCGGCAGCATCTTCGGCATGTTGAAGGTGACGGAGAAGCCGGCATCGGGCGCGGGCACCGAGACCGAGCAGGGCGTCTTGCAGCCCGGCCCGAGCGAGGTGACGGCGTCGGCGCCCGGCGGCACCGATTCCAGCTGAACCTGCACCGGCTGCGGCGCAGGTTTGAGCGAGTCCCAGGACATTGAGGAACAACCCGCCAGACTGAGCCCGGCGACGGCAATCGCGATGATACGCATGATCCACACTCACTGCGGCAAGCTGCCGCAATCCCCGCGGGGACCATAGGAGGGTGCGACCAAAGGCGCAACCGCCGGGGGCCTCATCGTTAGGAAATGGTTAACGGCAACAGTCGGTTCATGGACATTTCCAAGCAATATCAGCTGCTTGGGTTCATGACCTCAGTCTTTGGTGAGGCTCGCCACCGCCCCCGGCAGATCGCGGAAATGGCTGATCAGCCGGTCCGGCTTGAGTTCCACCATGGGAACGTCGGTGTAGCCGAAGTCGACGCCGACCACGGGGACCTGGGCCCGCCGGGCCACGCCGACGTCGGTGCCGGCATCGCCGACCATGATGGCGTCAGTCAGTCGGCCGCCGGCCCGCGCCACCGTCTCGCGCAGGAAGGCCGGGTCGGGTTTCGCCACCCCGAAGGTGTCGGCACCGCAGATCGCGGCAAAGCGCGGGGTGAGGTCGAGGCGGTCGAGCAGCAGCTTCGACAGCCATTCCAGCTTGTTGGTGCACACCGCAAAGCGGTGGCCGAGTGCTTCCATCTCGTCGAGCGCGGCCTCCAGCCCCTCGAACGGCCGCGAGCCGTCGGCGATGTGCTCGGCGTAATAATCGACGAAGTCCTTGGTCAAATGGTCGAGTTCGCTGACGGTGACCGAACGCCCTTCGACTTCAAGCCCGCGCTCGAGCAGCTTGCGTGCGCCGGCGCCGATCATGTTGCGTGCGGCGGCCAACGGAACCGGCCGCAGGCCTTCGCGATCGAGCACGTAGTTCAGGGCGGCGATCAGGTCCGGCGCGGTGTCGACCAGCGTGCCATCGAGATCGAATACGACGATGCGGGGGGGAGCGGAGGAGGCCATGGTCTCCAGCTATCGGGCGCGGCACCCTGATGCAAGCGAAGATCGCGTCTCGTCCGTGTTCCCACCCACCGACCAAGGTCGGACTGCTGCGAAAAGCGGCCTCGATATTGATCCTGGACAGCCCCTGATAGCGCTGTTCCCACAGACAAAACGACGCTAGATATGCGCCCGCCGGACCGGCCGATCGCGCCCGGATGGGCGCAAGGCGGAGGCTTGGGCGACACGTGGACATGGACGCTTTGAAACGGCAGGCGGCGGCCCGCGCGCTGGAGGAAGTGCGTGATGGCATGAAGCTCGGCCTCGGCACCGGCTCGACCGCCAAGCATTTCGTCGAGCTGCTCGGCGAGAAGGTCGCGGCCGGCTTGAAGGTCGTGGGCGTGCCGACGTCGGAAGCCACGCGCGCGGATGCGATCCGCTGCGGCGTGCCGCTGACCACGCTGGAGGAGATCGACCATCTCGACCTCACCGTCGACGGCGCCGACGAGATCGATCCCGACCTCAATCTGATCAAGGGGGGCGGCGGCGCGCTGCTGCGCGAGAAGATCGTCGCGGCCGCCAGTGATCGCATGATCGTGATCGCCGACGACAGCAAATGGGTCGAGACGCTCGGCCGCTTTCCGCTGCCGGTCGAGGTGATCCCGTTCGGGCTCGCGGCGACCCAGGCTGCGATGGCCCGGGCCTTCGCCGCGGTCGGGGCCTCCGGGCAGATGGTCGTCCGGAAGGGCAAGGACGGTCACGTTTTCGTCACCGATGGCGGCCACTGGATCGTCGATGCCCATCTCGGTCGTATCAATGATGCGCCGCGCCTGGCGGGATTGCTGAACCCGATCCCCGGCGTGGTCGAGCACGGCCTCTTCATCGGGCTTGGCAGCCGCGCCGTTCTGGCCGGCGGGCAGGGAATTCGGGTTGTTGAAAAGCGGTGACGCCGCAAGCGAGGAGAGTTGGAATGAACGGTTTTTCGAAGATCGTGTCGGCCGCGGGTCTGGCGGTCGGGCTCGCCATGGCGGCAGCGCCTGCGATGGCGCAGCAGAAGCAGGAGCCGGTGGCGGCAGCCCCGACGTCTTCGTCTCCGGCAGCGATTGCGGCGGCCACGGAGATTCTGAAGATGAAGAACACCGCCGCGATGTATGCCGGCGCCGTTCCTGGAATCATCGAGAAGACCAAGACCGGGCTGCTGCAGCAGTATTTGAACTACCAGAAGGATCTCAACGAGGTTGCGGTCATCATCGCCAAGAACAACGCCGGCCGGGAGAGCGAGATCAGCGAAGGCATGGCGAAGGTCTACGCCGGCCAGTTTACCGAGCAGGAACTGAAGGACCTCGTGACCTTCTACAAGTCGCCGCTCGGCCAGAAGCTTCTGACCTCCGAGCCCAAGGCGATCACCGCCTCGCTCGGCTTCCTGCAGACCTGGGCCGCGCAGTTCGGTGAGACCGTGGCCGGACAGTTCAAGGTCGAGATGAAGAAGCGCGGCAAGGACATTTGATTCCGCTTGTCACCTCTCCCCGCCTGCGGGGAGAGGTCGAAATTCGCGCAGCGAATTTCGGGTGAGGGGGACTCTCCGCAGAGTTCAATTCGCGGAGATGGCCCCTCATCCCAACCTTCTCTGACAAGGCAGGGAGAGGGAAAAGAAAGAAGGGCTACCATGGCTGAATTCGACGTCGATCTCTTCGTCATCGGTGGTGGATCGGGCGGCGTGCGCGCCGGCCGCATCGCCGCCAACCATGGCGCCAGGGTGATGCTCGCCGAAGAATACCGCATGGGCGGCACCTGCGTGATCCGCGGCTGCGTGCCGAAAAAGCTGTTCGTCATCGGCTCGCACATGAAGGACGAGATCGAGGACGCCAAGGGTTTTGGCTGGACCATTCCGCCGGCCTCTTTCGACTGGCCGACCCTGATCGCCAACAAGGACAAGGAGATCGCCCGCCTTGAGGCGGCCTACACCACCAACGTCGAAAAGTCCGGCGCAAAGGTGGTGAAGACCCGCGCGGTGCTGGAGGATGCGCACACCGTGCGCCTCGGCACCGGCGAGACGGTGAGCGCAAGGTATATCCTGATCGCGACCGGTGGCGCGCCGAACCACGGCAAGGAGATCCCGGGCATCGAGCACGTGATCTCCTCCAACGAGGCGTTTCATTTGACCGAGCTGCCGAAGCGGATCGTGATCCAGGGCGGCGGCTACATCGCGCTGGAATTCGCCGGCATCTTCGCCGGCTACGGCTCCGACGTGACCGTGATCTACCGCGGCGACAACATCCTGCGCGGCTTCGACGAGGACGTGCGCAAGCATGTCCGCACCGAGATGGAGAAGCGCGGCATCACCATCCTGACCGGCTGCACCGTCACTGAGGTGACCAGGCACGGCAAGGATTACACCACGCATCTCTCGAACGGATCGAGCATTGCCTCCGACCAGGTGATGTTCGCGATCGGTCGCCATCCCGCGGTTGCCAATCTCGGGCTCGAGAAGGCCGGCGTTGCGATCAACCCGAAGAACGGCGGCATCCAGGTCGACGCCTGGTCGAAGAGCTCCGTCGACAACATCTACGCGATCGGCGACGTCACCCATCGCCACAATCTGACGCCGGTCGCGATCCGCGAGGGCCACGCCTTCGCCGACACGGTGTTCGGCAAGCGCCCCGTCCAGGTCGATCACGCGACGATCCCGACCGCGGTGTTCTCGCAGCCCGAGGTCGGCACGGTCGGCCTGACGGAAGCGGAAGCGCGCGCGCAAGTGAGCCACGTCGATATCTACAAGACCGACTTCCGCCCGATCAAGGCGACCATGTCCGGCCGCGACACCCGCGTGCTGATGAAACTCGTCGTCGACGGCTCAACCGACCGCGTGCTCGGCTGCCACATCGTCGGCGACGCCGCCGCCGAGATCACGCAGGCGGTCGCGATCGCCGTGAAGATGAAGGCGACCAAGGCCGACTTCGACGCCACCATCGCGCTGCACCCGACCGCGGCCGAAGAGCTGGTGACGATGCGGACGCCGACGGCGAGGTATGTGCGGGAAGCGGCGGCGGAGTAGGGCTGGGTCCAACGGGTCTAGGCTCTGGAACTATGTACGCCAATGGCGTATATAGCCGAAGTGGCTCGACGATTCATCACCGTGGCGGAGACGCCTCTGTTCAGCCGTCAGTCCCTGGATGTTTGGGATGACGCCGAGCGGGAGGCTTTCATTGATTTCATCGCGCGGAATCCCGAAGGAGGGGATTTGATCCCCGAGACCGGCGGTGTGCGGAAGATCCGATGGACGCGCCCCGGAAGTGGCAAGCGTGGTGGCGCGCGGGTGATCTACTTTTACTACAGAAGCGACCGCCCGCTCTATTTGCTGATGGTCTACGCCAAGGCGCGTCAGGAGAACCTGACAGCTGAAGAGAAGAAGGCCATTCGAAAGCTAGCTGCGATCCTGAAAGGCTGAGCGATCGCGCAAGATGGAACAACAAAGATGACCAAGTTTGGCAAGGAACTGATCGAGAGTATGCAGCAGGCGGCAAAGCATGCTGCAGGCAAGAAAGTGCGCGGGCTGCGTGTGTCCAAGGTCGAGTTGCCGGACGTGAAGGCGATACGGCTTGCGTTGCGGATGTCGCAGGATCACTTCGCGGCGGCTTATCGTATTCCACTTCCGACGCTGAGGAACTGGGAGCAGGGCCGGCGCATGCCGGATGCTCCTGCGGCCGCCTATCTGCTGGCGATCAAGCGGCGCCCGAAGGAAGTCATGGAGGCCGTCGCACGGCCATGACCGTCGCCAACCGGCGACGATCACTGCTCCCCCGCAGCTCAATTCCAGGCCGGGCAGGCGCCCGTGTGACGTCCGTCACGGTGGACCCCTGCCAGCCAAGTGTAGATTTGCGACCAGGGAAGGGACGGATAGGCCCGCTGGGCCGCAAACAGGGGAATGATCAATGGCGATGACAGCACATGCCGACGACCATTTCGGTGGAGAGTGCGGCAGGGACCATGACCATAATCTGCGTCGCGCGCGCGTGGCCGGATATGTGCTCCTCGCAGGCCTTTTGCTTGAGGCTGTGTGCGGCATCATCTGGTTTCGTGGCGTCGAGAGCCTGGCTTCGCTCATCGCCGTAACGTTGGTGGCGGGAGGTGTGCTGGGAGAGATCATCTTTGAAAACAGAGCCAGACTTGGCGGACAAGGACTTGGCGGACAAGGACTTGGCCGGCAAGAACTTGACCGGCAAGGGCATCCCCATCGCCGGCGTGCGCCTCACCAGCAGGATTCGCGAGCCAAGGTCGGGCTACAGCTGGTCGGAGACCTAGACGAATTGGAGAGACGTGCACGCGAGCGCCGGGCCGGGCGAACTCCCGCGCCATCGAAATATGCCTTTGCCGGATCCGCCGCCCTGCAATGAGACTTGAACGGCGGGTTACGCTCACGCCAACCCGCCCGACGCCTGCGACATCCCTCACAAATCAAAATTCGTCGGCAGCATCACGACGTCGCGGATGGTCATGCCGCGCGGGCGGGTCAGCATGAACAGCACGACGTTGGCGACTTCGCTGGCCTCCAGCAGGCTGCCGGACTCCCGGGCTTCCCTGAGCTTCTCGGCCGGCCAGTCGGCGAGCAGGGCGGTGATCACGGGACCGGGCGAGATCGCGCCGACGCGGATGCCGTGCTTGAAGACCTGGCGGCGCACGGTCTGGACGAAGCAGTCGATCGCCCATTTCGACGCCGCATAGACCGGCTCCCACGGCGTCGGGAAGTGTGCCGCCAGCGAGCTCGTCACGATGATGTCGCCGGTCTTGCGCGCGATCATGTGCGGCAGCACGTCGTGCACGTTCTTCATCACGACGTTGATGTTGAGGTTCAGCATCCGGTCGATCGCCGATGTGTCGGCATCGACGAGATCGCCGCCGACATAGCTGCCGGCATTGGCGTGGAAGATGTCGAGCTGGCCGGCCGCCTCCAGCACGCGCGGCAGCAGCGTCGCGCAGTCCCTGGGATCGAGCAGGTCGATGACGACGGGGATCACGGCATCGCCATGCTTGTCGCGGAGCGCTGCGAGCGCGGCCTGGTCGCGGTCGATCATCGAGACGCGCGCGCCCGCGGCCAGCATCGCCTCACTGCTCGCCAGCCCAATGCCGGATGCGGCCCCGGTTACGGCGGCAATCTTGCCTTCGAGGTCTCGTGCCATGGATTGTCTGCCCTGGGATTGCACGCGTTGCGCCAGTATAGCGCGTCACGATGCCCGTTTGATCGGGGCATTCTGGCCCGAATAGATCTCGTTCGGCACGGCGGCCCGCGGCGCGTCACGCCGCGCCGGCGAGCGCGCCAGATAATGTCCGAGCCGTATCATCGGCGATTCGATCACAGTGAAGGTCAGCCAGGACACCGCAACGCAAACTGCGATCGAGAGAAAACGCCATGGCTCGGCGGCCCACTCCGGCAGGTGGAATGGCACATACACGACCGAGGCGTAGGACATCACCACGAACACGAGGTAGTGCAGCAGGTAGATCGAGTAGGAGGCATCTCCGGTCCGGACCAGCCAGCTGAAGGGCGCCCGCTCCCAGGGAATTCTGACATGCACCATGCCGGCCAGCAGGGCCGCCATGGCAATCGGCACGGCATAGGGCGTGATGGCCTGCCTCATCACCGCGAGAATGGCGATGCCGATCAGCAGCGGAATCAGCCCGCCGATGCGCGATAGCTCATATCGCGCCATGAACACGAGGACGCCGGCGAGAAAATCCGCCTGCACCGTCGACACCAGATGAAAGGACCAGGGATTGCGGTAGTAGAAGCCGGCTGCTGCGAGGCCGGCCAGAACGACCGCCAGGCCCCACACGCGGCCGATAGGAACGATCAAGGCTGCGAGTGCGTAGAAGACAACTTCACGCTCGAGCGTCCAGCTGACATCATAGGCCGGCGTTCCCTGTTGCGGCAGCAGCGTCATGGAATAGAGGACGTGGGGCCACGAAACGGGGCCGCTCCGTCCCCACCAGATCAGCAGCCCCATCAGGACCAGTGCCGTCCAGTACATCGGATAGAGCCGCAGCAGCCGCTTGATCGCGAATCCCCCAAGCGTGAAGCTCGGTTTTGTCACCACCAGGCAGATGACGTAACCGGAGATGGCGAAGAAGAAGTCGACGCCAAGGAAGCCCCACTGCTTCAACCACGGCACCGGCATCCACGCGGACTCGGGAAAGGCGCCGCGGATCGCCGCATAGGAATGAAAATAAGCAACCGACAACGCGGCGATCGCGCGCGCGGCTTGCAAACCTTCTTCCCTGAGCTCTTGCTCCAAATTTTTGCCCTATCGCCCGGCCACCGTGAATGCCCGGCAAGGTTTTAGAGGGGTGGACAAGTTCCAGCAATAGTCAGACACAAAATACGTGTCCGCTGAAACCCATGACGACAATACGACACTGAACCTGGAGTGCGCCATGACCGGCCGGATCGATCTCGCAGAAAAGTTATCGACGTTCTCCGACCACTGGTCGCCGCGCACCGTCGCGCAGTTCAACGCCTGCGACGTCATGGTGGTGAAGGTGAAGGGCGAGTTCGTCTGGCACAAGCATGACGACACCGACGACTTCTTCCTGGTGCTGAAGGGCGTGCTCGACATCGAACTGCGCGACCGCACCGTGACGCTTCTGCCGGGCCAGATGTACATCGTGCCGAAGGGCGTCGAGCATCGCCCCGTGGCGCGGGAGGAGGTGCATCTGCTGTTGATCGAGCCGACGGGCACGCCGAACACGGGCGATGCCGCGACGGCTGCGGAGCGGAAGCTGGTGTAAGGGTGGTGGTGGCCGCAAGCCGTCATGGCGAGGAACTCGCGATAAAATTGCAAGGCAATTTTGCGCTGAAGCGACGAAGCAATCCATCGCTCCGCATATGCTGAATTATGGATTGCTTCGCTTCGCTCGCAATGACGGTGGAAGGATCGTTACCCCTCCGCCTGCACCCATTCCGCCGCGCCACGCCACAGCGTGTCGCGGTGCTCGCTGCGGAAGAAGCCGAAATGGCCGAGCTTGGGAACGTTGGCGTCCGCGGGGCGGATCGAGATGATGTCGGGTGTGATCGACGTGAAACCCGAGCACAGCAATTCGACCGCGGGCCGCGTCGCCCAGGGATCGTCGGTGATGCTGATGGCGCGGAGTTTTCCTTTGAACTTTGCAAAATTCTCGCGCGCAGTGAGGCTGGGGTCGTCGAGCAGATAGCGCGGGCGCATCACCCAGCCGACCCATTGCTCGAAGACGCCCTTCGGCAGGTCCATGCCGAGCCCGGCCCAGCCGGGCATATAACCCATCACCTTCGTCAGCGGCAGCCCGACGCCGTTGAGCATTGCGACCACGCGATAGCGCTCCGGCGAGGCCATCAGCTTCCAGTAGCCGGCTTGGGAAGCGATCAGCAGCGCGCGCGAAACTTCCGTGTTGTTGGCAAGCAGCCCGAGCGCCTGGCCGCCGAAGGAGTGGCCGACATAGGACAGCGGCATGTCGCGATAGCGCTCGCGCATCCAGCGCACCGCGGCGGTGACATCGAGCGCCGCCCAGTCCGACATTGTGGCTTTGAAGCCGACCAGCGATTTCGGCGGATTGTGGCCGGTCATCGACGGCTGCCGGCTGTCGCCGGTGCCGCGATAGTCATAGGTCAGCACCGCGCAGCCGCGGCGGGCGAGATAGCCGGCAAAGCCGCGATAGAGTTTTCGCGGGACGGCGGTCGCGGAATTGATCAGCACGGCATGGCGCTTGGCGCCGCGCGGCAGGAACAGCGTCGCGCCCAGGGGATAGCCGTCCATCGCCGGCACGACGATCTCGTCGACGTAGACGTCGTCGATGGCGGCCTCGGCCACGATCTTTCCCTGGGCATTCATGGTAGGCTCTACCAAATGCGAATTCGGCTTCCACTGCAAGGTCTTGACGAGATTGCCGGAATTCGCCCCTAGCGGCGCGGGGAGAGCCTGTGTATAACCCGGCCCTTCCCGGATTCTTGCGGATAAGTTGCGGTTTTTGCTTGAGGAGTTGACGTCATGTCCGAGCGGTGGACACCCGACAGCTGGCGCGCCAAGAAGGTGGTGCAGGTGCCTGATTATCCCGACGCCAAGGCGCTGGCCGACGTCGAGGCGCAGCTTGCGACCTTTCCGCCGCTGGTGTTCGCGGGCGAGGCGCGCAATTTGAAGAAGGCGCTGGCGCGGGTTGCGGCCGGCGAGGCCTTCCTGCTGCAGGGCGGCGACTGCGCGGAGAGCTTTGCCGAGCACGGCGCCAACAACATTCGCGACTTCTTCCGCGTGCTCTTGCAGATGGCCGTCGTGCTGACCTATGCCGGGGCGCTGCCGGTGGTGAAGGTCGGCCGCATCGCCGGACAATTCGCCAAGCCGCGCTCGTCGCCGACCGAGAAGCTCAATGGCGTGGAATTGCCGAGCTATCGCGGCGACATCGTCAACGACATCGCGTTCACGCCGGAAGCGCGCATCCCCGATCCGCAGCGCCAGCTGATGGCCTATCGCCAGTCGGCCGCCACGCTGAACCTGCTGCGCGCGTTCGCGACCGGCGGCTTCGCCAATCTCGGCAGCGTGCATCAGTGGATGCTCGGCTTCCTGAAGGATTCGCCGCAGTCCCGCCGCTACAAGGAACTCGCCGACCGCATCTCGGATGCGCTGAACTTCATGCAGGCCTGCGGCCTCGATCTCGAGAGCCATCCCGAGTTGCGCTCGACCGATTTCTACACCAGCCATGAGGCGCTGCTGCTCGGCTATGAGCAGGCGATGACCCGCGTCGATTCCACGACCGGCGACTGGTACGCGACCTCGGGCCACATGATCTGGATCGGCGACCGCACCCGCCAGCTCGATCACGGCCATGTCGAATATTTCCGCGGCATCAAGAATCCGATCGGGTTGAAGTGCGGTCCGTCGCTGAAGGGCGATGAACTGCTGAAGTTGATCGACATCCTCAATCCCGACAACGAGCCGGGCCGTCTCACGCTGATCAACCGCTTCGGCAATGAGAAAGTCGGCGATCATTTGCCGGGCCTTATTCGCGCGGTGCAGAAGGAAGGGCGCGTCGTGGTGTGGTCGTGCGATCCGATGCACGGCAACACCATCACCTCGACCTCGGGCTACAAGACCCGCCCGTTCGACAAGGTGCTGTCGGAGGTGAAGTCGTTCTTCCAGATCCATGCGGCCGAAGGCACCCATGCCGGCGGCGTGCATCTGGAGATGACCGGGCAGGACGTCACCGAATGCATCGGCGGCGCCCGCGCCATCACCGACGAGGATCTCAACGACCGCTATCACACGGTCTGCGATCCCCGCCTGAATGCCGAACAGTCGATCGACATGGCCTTCCTGATCGCCGAACTGCTGAAGCAGGAGCGCGCCGGCAAGGCCAAGCCGATGCCGGCTGTCGCAGGGCTGTAACACTTTCTGGTAAGAAGACTTGCAGGGCAGTGACAGGTTTTACGGGGCAGTGACACTGTGCTGAGGTTCTGGCGGGCGACCCTCAATTCGCGCAACGGGCTGGCGTTCGCGATCAAGTCGGAGCAGGCGATCCGCGAGGAGGTGGTGGCGCTTGTGCTGTCGCTGCCGCTCGCCTGGCTGATCGGCGCCACCATGATGCGTCGCGTCGAACTGGTCGCCACCGTGATGCTGGTGCTGGTGGTCGAACTCCTGAACACCGCGATCGAGAAGCTCGCCGACCGCCTGACCATGGATCACGATCCGCAGATCGGGCGGGTCAAGGACATGGGCTCGGCCGCCGTCGGCGTCGCGCTGATCATGACCGGGCTGTTCTGGCTGTTCGCGCTGGCGGAACGCATGGGGCTGATCTGACCCGGAAGGCCGCGTCACCATGAGCGCCAACACAGCGATCAAACTTGCGGTGATCGGACGTGGCCTGATCGGCGCGGCGGCGGCGCGACATCTGTCCAAGCTGGGCCATCAGGTCGCACTGATCGGGCCAGATGAGCCGGCCAGTTTTGCGCGCCATGGCGGCGTCTTTGCCAGCCACTACGATGAAGGCCGCATCACGCGGCGTTTCGATTCCGAGACATTCTGGCGGCAGGCGAATTGCGCGGCGATAGCGCGCTACGGCGAGATCTCGGCCGAAAGCGGCGTCGAGTTCTACCGGGAAGTCGGTTGCCTTCACGTCGGCGCCAAGGAAAGCAGCGACGCCACCGCCACCGGCAAGATCGCCGCCGAGGCCGACATTCATTGTGAGGTCTATGATGACGCTGATCTCGCGGAGCGGTTTCCGTATCTGGGATCGACGGCTGGAATGCGCGGGCATTTCGAGCCGCGGCATGCCGGATACATCAGTCCGCGCCGCCTGGTGCGGGCGCAGACGATCGCCGCGGAACGTGCCGGTGCTGAAATCATCGACGAGCCGGCGCGGGCGATTTCGGAAACCGGCTCCGGTGTGACGATCCGGACGAGATCGGGCGACGTCGCGGCCGAGCGCGTTCTCGTTGCCGCGGGAGGGCACACCCAATCGCTGCTCGGGAGGTCATTGGGCTTCAAGGTCTATGCGCGCACCGCGGCGCTGTTTCGGCTCGGCGCGGCGGAGGTTCAAAGGCTCGACGGCATGCCGTCGATGCGTTGCTTCGGGCCGAAGGGCGACAATCCCTACATTCTGCCGCCGATCGTCTATCCGGATGGGCAAAGCTGGCTCAAGCTCGGCGGCGATCCCGTTGATGTCGCGCTCGAGAGCGAGGCTGATATCAAGGACTGGTTCCGCTCGGGTGGATCGGCTCAGGTTGCGGATCGGCTGCAAACACAGATCCTCGCCCGCATTCGCGACCTCAAATTCGAAGAGCGCCGCGTCGTGCCCTGCATGACCACCTTTGGCGAGTCGGGCCTGCCTTTGATCGGCCCGCTGTCGGAGCGCGTCACGGTGGCAACCGGGTGCTACGGCAAAAGCGCGAAATGTTCGGACGAATTGGGCCGGTTGGGTGCAATGGTGTTGCTCGGCGAGGTCCAGCCGGAGCTCGCACCGTGATTTCTGCAATCACGCCATGATCCCGGGCCCATTGAAGTTTGTGCTCATGCGGAGCAAATTAGAGGGATGAGCGAGCAAACGATCAAGATCACCCTGGCGCAACTCAATCCGACGGTCGGCGACGTCACCGGCAACGCCGCGAAAGCGCGCGCCGCGCGCGAACGGGCGAAGGCCGATGGCGCCGATCTGGTCGTGTTCTCAGAGCTGTTCATCGCCGGCTATCCGCCGGAAGATCTGATCCTGAAACCAGCGTTCCAGTCGGCCTGCCGCGCCGCAGTCGAGGAGCTGGCGCGCGAGACCAGAGATGGCGGACCGGCGGTGCTGATCGGCACGCCCTGGGTCGAGGACGGCAAGCTCTATAACGCCTGCGCGCTGCTCGACGAAGGGCGCATCGCCGCACTTCGCTTCAAGGCGAATTTGCCGAACTACGGCGTGTTCGACGAGAAGCGCCTGTTCGCGCGCGGGCCCGCGTCGGGCCCGGTACCAGTACGCGGCGTGCGCATCGGCATTCCGATCTGCGAGGACATCTGGCTCGAAGAGTCCGAGGAATACGAAAACGTCGTCGAGTGTCTCGCCGAGAGCGGCGCCGAGATTCTCGTTGTGCCGAACGGCTCGCCCTATGCACGCGACAAGAATGATTTGCGGCTGTCGATCGTCGTCGCCCGTGTCACCGA
The DNA here is from genome assembly GCF_018130695.1 of Bradyrhizobium jicamae. Lineage (GTDB taxonomy): Bacteria > Pseudomonadota > Alphaproteobacteria > Rhizobiales > Xanthobacteraceae > Bradyrhizobium > Bradyrhizobium jicamae_B. The sequence goes on from NZ_JAFCJX010000003.1 coordinate 78,614, forward strand.
GAGCGGGCTGCCGCTGATCTATCTCAACGAGATCGGCGGGCAGGACGAATTGATCTTCGACGGCGCATCCTTTGCGCTGAACGCCGACCTCTCGGTGGCAGCCCAACTGCCGGCGTTCGAGGAGAACATCACGACGCTGACCTGGCACAAGACCGCCGACGGCTGGCGCTGTTCGGGACCGATCGTGCCGGTGCTGGAAGGCGACAAGGCTGACTACGCGGCCTGCGTGCTGGGCCTGCGCGACTACGTCCGCAAGAACGGTTTTCCCGGCGTGCTGCTCGGCGTCTCCGGCGGCATCGACTCGGCGCTGTGCGCGGCGATCGCGGTCGATGCGCTCGGCGCCGACAAGGTGCGCGGCGTGATGATGCCGTTCCGCTTCACCGCGCAGGTCTCGCTCGATGACGCGGCCAAGCTCGCGACGGCGCTTGGTTTCAGCTACGAGGTGCTGCCGATCGCGGACGCCGTGAACGGGTTCGAGAAGATTCTGGCGCCGGTGTTTGCCGGACTCGCGCGCGACATCACCGAGGAGAATCTGCAGGCGCGCGCTCGCGGCACGCTGCTGATGGCGATCTCCAACAAGACCGGCGCGATGGTCGTGACGACGGGCAACAAGTCGGAAATGTCGGTCGGTTACGCCACGCTGTACGGCGACATGAACGGCGGCTTCAACCCGATCAAGGATATCTACAAGACCGAAGTGTTCCGCCTGTCGTTCCTGCGCAACGAGTGGAAGCCGGACGGCGCGCTCGGGCCGTCAGGCGAGGTGATCCCGGTCAACATCATCACGCGTCCGCCGACCGCGGAGTTGCGCGAGAACCAGACCGACCAGGACTCGCTGCCGCCCTACGACATGCTGGATGCGATCCTCGAGCGCCTGGTCGAGCGCGAGGAGCCGCTAGCCTCGATCATCGCGGCCGGCTTCCCGGCCGACGTGGTGACGCGCGTCGACCGCCTGCTCAACATCGCCGAGTACAAGCGCCGCCAGGCCGCACCGGGCGTCAAGGTCACGCAGAAAAACTTCGGCCGCGACCGCCGCTATCCCATCACAAACCGCTTTCGCGACACCGGCAAGATCCTGCCCGCGCCCGACGAGACGCTGGTGACGCGCGCCAGCCGTGCGTCGGCGGAGGCGTTCGACGGGTAGCTAAGCTATAGCCGCGACGGGACTCTGCTCCCTCTCCCGCTTGCGGGGGAGGGCGGGGTGGGGGTGTCTCCGCATCGGGATTCCCTGCGTGGAGAGAGCCCCCACCCGCCGCGCTCTTCGAGCGTGTCGGCCTCCCCCGCAAGCGGGAGAGGCGAAGAAGAACGATCGCTCTACTGCTTCGGCGGGATGAACGTCGGGCCGACCGAACGGATCGGCCGATCGCCTGACGCTGCCGGCGGCGTTTCGGCCGCGGCAGCCGGCGGCTGCGGAGCGGCCTGTGCGGCCGTCGGCGCGCCCTTCTTGCTCGACGCCTTCGGCTGCTGCTTCTCCTGCGCGCGCTGCTGCATCTTCTTCGCGCTCTCTTCGGTGACGATGATGTCACCCTGCTGCGCGGCCTCGGCCTTGTCGTCGATCGACTTCAGCGCGTCCGCCCAGCTCTGGCCCGCCGCCTTGCAGGAGCAGGACGGGTTGAACTCGGTGCGATATTTGAACGCGTTCGGCAGCGATGAATAGGACTGGCCGCTGATCGACACCGCCTGGTTGATGTCCTCGCCCGGATTGCGATAGGCGAACAGCGAGGCCTCCGCCGCCGGGCAGAGCGCCTTGCAGGTCCGCTCGTCGTCCGCGAAGCGCGCCTGCGAGGTTGCGTAGGAGATCGGGAAATAGGCGCCGTCGCAGCTGCGCACGCACACGGTGCGGAAGGTGCCGGACTGGGCGCCATATTCGGGGCCGGGCGGCGGCAGCTGGCTGTTCGGATTGCCAAAGAGATTGTCGATGAAGCTGCCGGGGCCGCGCGCGGCGGCCGCCGCATATTGCGGGCCGCAATTGTTCTGCGCCAGCGCGGTCAGCACCGAGCGGCGCTGGTTCTCGCGGTCGGAGCCGCCGAGCCCGCCGGAGCGCAGCCGCTCCAGATTCTGGGTCATCTGGTCGAGATTGGCGCGCATCTGCTGGATCTGGGTATTGACCGGACCGCACTGCGCCGAATTGTTGTTGAACAGCGAGAAGAAGCCGGAGCTCTCGCAGCCCATCCGCTTGGCCTGCTGGGTCACGCGGTCGAGTTCGGCCTGCTGCCGGGAGGCTGCGTCCTGATAACGGCGGATCTGCTCGTCCTTGGCCGGATCGCCGCTGCCGCCGCCGCGATCGATGGTCGCGAGCTGGCCTTCGAGGCGGACGCAGATCGGGTTGGCCTGCGCGCCGCCTTGCTGCTGCGGCGGTGCCCCGGGCGGGCCGGGCGGCATCTGCGCCAGCGCGCTGCTCGCCGGCATGGCGAGGCCAGCCAGCACGGCGCAGGTCAAAAACCAGCGGGAGAAGAGACGAGCAGAGCTATCGGGCATATCCAGCCATTACATCGGCGCCGCGCGGCAAATGCCTGATCACGCGGCCAAGGCGGCCCCAAATAGCCTGTTCTCGGGGCAGCGTCACGTCGTTTCCGCGGCGCCGCTGTGGCAAAAAGCCCGTTTCTCGCCAGTTGCTTGGCGGGATTTCAGCGCTGGCAGGTGATGGCCACGTATTCGCCGCAGCTATTTCCGGTGCATTTCTCGTTGGCCGGCCGCGGGACCGCGCCGGTGATCTCGTCGGGATCGACCCGGCGATAGCTCGAGGCCTGGGCGAAATCGCGTGACTGGCAGTAGGCGCGGGCGGCGTGCGCGCCGCATTTGTCGCCATGAGCGAGGCACTGGTCGATGCCGTAGCCGTCAGCCTGATTGGCGATGATGAAGACGCGGCTATCGGCGAACGCGGCCGAGGCGGCGAAGAGGGACGCGCAGGCAATCAATGCTGAAATGGGCCGCATGGGTGCACCGATGAAAAGGTGAAATCCGCATGTCACCGGATAAGCCCAAATCCTTAAGAATGATTAACCACCGCGGAACCCGACGTCGGTTGCCGCGAAAAGATCGGCAAAACCGCACCCAGCAGGCCCTTGACGCCATGGAGGGGCCGTGAGAGAGGTGGAACCATGAACGGTCACCTCGCCATCTGCAGCATTTGCCGCGAGATTATTAGCTAGCGATTCGCTGGCTGAGGCCGTCTTTTCTCAATCATCCTGAGATCATTGGACCGCCCGGCCGCAAGGTAGGGTCATCCCATGGAATTGCGTCTCTACGATACGTTGACCAAGGAGAAGCGGCCGTTCGTGCCGCTCGATGCCGCCAATGTCCGCATGTATGCCTGCGGACCGACGGTCTACGACTTCGCTCATATCGGCAACGGTCGTGCCGCTGTTGTCTTCGACGTGCTGTTCCGCGTGCTGCGGCATCGCTTCGGCGCCGAGCATGTGAAGTACGTCCGCAACATCACCGACGTCGACGACAAGATCAATGTGCGCGCCGCGCGCGACTATCCCGGCGTGCCGCTGAACGAGGCGATCCGCAAGGTCACCGAGACGACCTATCAGCAGTATCAGGACGACGTCACGGCGCTGGGCTGCTTGGCCCCGACGGTGCAGCCGCGTGCGACCGAGCACATCCCGGAGATGCGCGCGATCATCGAGAAGCTGATCGCCGGCGGTTTCGCCTACGCCGCCGAGGATCACGTGCTGTTCTCGCCGCAGGCGATGAACGCGGCCAATTCGGCACTGCCGCGCTACGGCGCGCTGTCGAAGCGCTCGCTCGACGAGATGATCGCCGGCGCCCGCGTCGACGTCGCGCCCTACAAGCGCGACAACACCGACTTCGTGCTGTGGAAGCCGTCGAAGCCGGGCGAGCCGTCATGGCCGTCGCCGGCCGGCATCACGGTCGAGGGCCGTCCCGGATGGCACATCGAATGCTCGGCGATGGCCTGGAAGCATCTCGGCGAAAAATTCGACATCCATGGCGGCGGCATCGACCTCGTGTTTCCACACCATGAGAACGAGCTCGCCCAGACCTGCTGCGCGTTCCATTCCGACCGCATGGCCAATGTCTGGATGCACAACGGCTTCCTGCAGCTCGAGAGTGAGAAGATGTCGAAGTCGCTCGGCAACTTCTTCACCATCCGCGAGATGCTGGCCGATTGGCCGGGCGAGGTGCTGCGGTTGACCATGCTGAAGACGCATTACCGATCGCCGCTCGACTGGACTCAGAAGGGTGCCGAAGAGAGCGCGAAGACGCTCGACGACTGGTATGCGGTCGCAGCCGATGTCGAGGCTGCCACGCCGCCGCCGGCTGTCGTCGAGGCGCTGTATGACGACCTCAACACGGCGCAGACCCTGGCCGAGCTGCATGCGCTGCGCAATGCCGGCTCGAGCAACGCGCAGAAGCTCAGGGAGTTCGCAGGATCGCTGCGGCTGCTCGGCTTCTTCTCGGAGAGTGCGGAGCAATGGAAGAGCCGGAAGCAGCAGGCGAGCGGAGTCGATGTCAAACTGGTCGAGGCGCTGATTGCCGAGCGCACGGCGGCGCGCGCGCGAAAGGATTTTAAAGAGTCCGATCGCATCCGCGACCAGCTTGCGGCGATGGGCGTGACCATCAAGGACTCCAAGGACGGCACCACCTGGGAGATCGCGCGATGAGCGAACGGGAAAAGCCGGCGCTGCGGCCGTATCTGCCGGCGGATGCGCCGCTGCTGGCGGCGATCTTCGCCGCGTCGATCATGGAATTGACCGGCGACGATTACAGCGAGGCGCAGCAGGAGGCCTGGGCGATGGCCGCCGAGGACGAGGCTGATTTCGGCAAGAAGCTCGCGGGCCAGCTCACGTTGATCGCGACGCTCGGCAATTCGTCTGTCGGCTTTGCCTCGCTCAAGGGCACGGACAAGATCGACATGCTCTATGTGCATCCGAGCGCGGCCGGGCAGGGCGCGGGCAGCGCGCTCTGTGACGCGCTGGAGAAGATCGCGGGCGCCCGCGGCACCAAGAGCCTCACTGTCGATGCCAGCGATACCGCGCTCGAATTCTTCCGCAAGCGCGGCTACGTCGCGCAGCAGCGCAACTCCGTGACCATCAACGGCGAATGGCTCGCCAACACCACGATGCAAAAGGCGCTCGACGGCGCCGTGGCCCCGGGAGGCCTGCAATGAGCCGCGAACGCCTCTATCTCTTCGACACCACGCTGCGCGACGGCGCGCAGACCAACGGCGTCGACTTCACCTTGCAGGACAAGCAGGTGATCGCGAAGATGCTGGACGAGCTCGGCATCGACTATGTCGAGGGCGGCTATCCCGGCGCCAATCCGACCGACACCGAATTCTTCAGCCAAAATCCCGGCTTCGATCATGCCCGCTTCACCGCCTTCGGCATGACGCGCCGGCCCGGCCGCTCGGCGTCGAACGATCCGGGCCTTGCCGGCATCCTCGAGGCCAAGGCGGATGCGATCTGCTTCGTCGCAAAATCCTCGGCCTATCAGGTCCGCGTGGCACTGGAGACGACGAATGAGGAGAACCTCGCCTCGATCCGCGACAGCGTCAGCGCTGCGAAGGCGCTCGGGCGTGAGGTGATGGTCGATTGCGAGCACTTCTTCGACGGCTACAAGGAGAACCGCGAGTTCGCACTGGCCTGTGCCAAGGCGGCGTATGAGTCCGGCGCGCGCTGGGTGGTGCTGTGCGACACCAATGGCGGCACCATGCCGCATGAGGTTGAGACCGTTGTCGCCGATGTGATCAAGCATGTGCCCGGAGCCAATCTCGGCATCCACGCCCATAACGACACCGAGCAGGCGGTGGCCAATTCGCTCGCCGCGGTGCGCGCCGGCGTGCGGCAGATCCAGGGCACGCTGAACGGGCTCGGCGAGCGCTGCGGCAACGCCAATCTCTGCTCGCTGATCCCGACGCTGCGGCTGAAGGGCGAGTTCGCCGACAAGTTCGAGATCGGGGTGTCGGCCGAGAAGCTGGCAACGCTGGTCAAAGTGTCGCGCACGCTCGACGACATGCTCAACCGCGCGCCGAACCGCCACGCGGCCTATGTCGGCGAGAGTGCCTTCGTCACCAAGACCGGCATTCATGCGTCCGCAGTGCTGAAGGATCCGCAGACCTATGAGCATGTGCTGCCGGAGCTGGTCGGCAACCACCGCAAGGTGCTGGTGTCGGATCAGGCCGGCCGCTCCAACGTGATCGCCGAGCTCGACCGCGCGGGCATCGCCTATGAGAAGAGCGATCCGCGGCTGACGCGCCTGGTCGAGGAGATGAAGGAGCGCGAGGCGGCGGGCTTCGCCTACGAGTCCGCCAACGCCTCGTTCGATCTGCTGGCGCGGCGCACGCTCGGCAAGGTGCCCGAGTATTTCAAGGTCGAGCAGTTCGACGTCAATGTCGAGCAGCGCTACAACGCCAACGGCCAGCGCGTCACGGTGGCGCTCGCGGTGGTCAAGGTCGACGTTGCCGGCGAGCGGCTGATCTCGGCCGCTGAAGGCAACGGCCCGGTCAATGCGCTCGACGTCGCGCTGCGCAAGGATCTCGGCAAGTACCAGAAGTACATCGACGGGCTGAAGCTGATCGACTACCGCGTGCGCATCCTCAACGGTGGCACCGGCGCAGTCACCCGCGTGTTGATCGAGAGCGAGGACGAGAACGGCGACAGCTGGACCACGGTCGGCGTCTCCCCGAACATCATCGATGCCTCGTTCCAGGCGCTGATGGATTCGGTGGTGTACAAGCTCGTGAAGTCGGGCGCGCCTGCTTAGGAGAGATGTAGCCCGGATGGAGCGCAGCGAAATCCGGGAAAGTCGACCCGCGGATGCACATGCCCCGGATTGCGCTGCGCTCCATCCGGGCTACTGTTGACGGAGGGAGGCCCATCAATGATCGACCACATCTCCGTCGGCGTCAGCGATCTCGAACGCTCTGCGCGCTTCTACGAGCCGACGCTGGCGGCGTTGGGTCTCACGCGCCTCGTTACGCGGCCGGCGACGATCGGCTTCGGCAAGGCCTATCCGGAATTCTGGCTCAATCTGCGCCCGGGAATGCCGCAGGTCGCGCATGAATGCGGCACGCATATCTGCCTGCGCGCGAAGACGACAGCCGAGATCGATGCCTTCCACGCCGCCGCGGTGTCATCCGGTGGCCGCTCCGACGGCGGCCCGGGCCTGCGCCCGCACGACCGTGTCAGCTACTACGCGGCGTTCGTGCTCGATCCCGATGGCAATCGGATCGAGGCCGTCACTTTCCCGAGCGCATAAACCTCACATCCGCCGCGCGACCTCGGGGACCATCTGCTTGGCTTCCTCCGGCACCTTCGCGGCAGCCGAGCGCAGCTTGGGCAGGATGTCCTCGACGCGGTCGGCCATCAGCACGTCGACGGTGAACGGCGCGCGGATGAATTCGGTGGTGCGCATGTGGCTCAGCAGCGAGAGCAGGGGCTGCCAGAAATCGTCGATATTGGCGAGCAGCACGGGCTTGGAATGGCGGCCGAGCTGCTGCCAGGTCAATTGCTCGACCAGCTCCTCCAGCGTGCCGACGCCGCCGGGCAGCGCCACGAAGGCGTCGGAGCGTTCGAACATCAGCCGCTTGCGCTCGTGCATGTCGGGGGTGACGACCATTTCCTGGATCCGCGTCAGCGCGTTCTCGCGCGCGCGCAGGAATTCCGGAATGATGCCGGTGACGACGCCGCCATGATCGAGCACGGATTCGGCGACCGCGCCCATCAGGCCGACCGAACCGCCGCCATAGACCAGACGGACATTGTTCTCGGCGAACACCTTGCCGAGCCCTTTTGCTGCCTCAACGAAACGGGGATTGTTGCCGGCACCGGAGCCGCAATAGACACAAACGGTTTTGATCTGATTCATGCGGTCCATGTGGCACTGCAACGCAAAAAGCGTCAAGTCCGGGATATGGGCATGGAGAGGCCAAAAATCCCGCAAATCCCCGTAAATCGCGAAAGAATTTCGTCATAAGGCTGTACGGGGCATTCAAACGATCTATATGACGGTCAGAATGTCACAAAGCGAACAACATATGACGGCGACCCGGTGCGCCGCCCCGCACCGGGCTGTCAGCTGATGGCCCATCATCACCACGGCTCGGTACCGGCGACCGACGCGTCGACCCCCTCCAGCGCGAACGCCGAGAAGGCGACCCTGGTCGGGACGCTGGTTCATCTCTGGCCCTACATCTGGCCGGGCGATCGCGCCGACCTGAAGATGCGCGTCGTCTGGTCGGTGGTGCTGCTGCTGTTCGCCAAGCTCGCGACGCTCTCGGTACCCTTCACCTTCAAATGGGCGATCGATGCGCTGAACGGCACGAACTCGGCGCCGGTGCAGTCCGACAACTGGATGATGTGGCTGATCGCGTCGCCCTTACTGATGACGATCGGCTACGGCGCGGTGCGCATCATCATGGCGGTGCTGACGCAGTGGCGCGACGGCATCTTCGCCCGCGTCGCCATGCATGCGGTGCGGCGGCTCGCCTATCTCACCTTCGTCCACATGCACGAGCTGTCGCTGCGCTTCCATCTGGAGCGCAAGACGGGCGGCCTGACGCGGGTGCTGGAACGCGGCCGCACCGGCATCGAGACCATCGTGCGCATGGTGATCCTGCAGCTGATCCCGACCATCGTCGAGGTCGCGCTGTTGTCGGCCGTGCTGTTCTGGCAATTCGACTGGCGCTACGTGGTGGCGGTGCTGATCACCGTCGTCGTGTTCATGTACTTCACCTATGTCGCGACCGAGTGGCGGATCGAGATCCGCCGCAAGATGAACGACTCCGACACCGAGGCGAACACCAAGGCGATCGACTCGCTGCTCAACTACGAGACCGTGAAATATTTCGGCGCCGAGGAGCGCGAGGCCCGGCGCTACGACCGCTCGATGGAGCGCTACGAGCAGGCCAGCGTGAAGACCTACACCTCGCTCGCCGTGCTCAACACCGGGCAGGCGATCATCTTCACCGCGGGCCTCACCGCGACCATGATGATGTGCGCCGTCGGCATCCGCAACGGCACCCACACCGTCGGCGATTTCGTGCTGATCAACGCCATGATGATCCAGCTCTACGTGCCCCTGAACTTCATGGGCATGGTCTATCGCGAGATCAAGCAGGCGATCATCGACATCGAGAAGATGTTCGAGGTGCTGTCGCGTAATCCGGAAGTCAAGGATCGTCCGGGCGCGCAGCCGCTTTCGATCTCGGCCGGCACCGTCCGTTTCGAGGACGTGCGTTTCTCTTACGATCCCGATCGTCCGATCCTGCGGGGCCTGAGCTTCGAGGTGCCGGCCGGCAAGACGGTCGCGATCGTCGGCCCCTCCGGCGCCGGCAAGTCGACGATCTCGCGGCTCTTGTTCCGCCTCTACGACATCTCCGGCGGCAAGATCCTGATCGACGGCCAGGACATCCGAAATGTGACGCAGGCCTCGCTGCGCGCATCGATCGGCATGGTGCCGCAGGACACCGTGCTGTTCAACGACACCATCCGTTACAACATCCGCTACGGCCGCTGGGACGCCAGCGATGTCGAGGTGGAGGAGGCGGCGCAGCTCGCGCAGATCGACGCCTTCATCAAGATGTCACCGAAGGGATACGAGACCCAGGTCGGCGAGCGCGGCCTGAAACTCTCCGGCGGCGAGAAGCAGCGTGTGGCGATCGCGCGCACCATTTTGAAGGCGCCGCCGATCCTGGTGCTCGACGAGGCGACCTCGGCACTCGACAGCCATACCGAGCACGAGATCCAGGAGGCGCTGGACCGGGTCTCGCGCAACCGCACCTCGCTGGTGATCGCGCACCGCCTCTCGACTATCGTCGGCGCCGACGAGATCATTGTGCTTGATCAGGGCCGGATCGCCGAACGCGGCACCCATGCCCAGCTGCTGGCCGCCGACGGCCTCTATGCCAGCATGTGGAACCGGCAGCGCGAGGCCGAGGCGGCCCGCGAAAAGCTCGCCCAGATCGACGACGACAACGAGGCGCCGAACCGCCTGCCGCCACAGGTGGCCGAGCCTGGCGCCGATTCGGCCCCGGCGCCGGCCGACAAGCCCTTGCCGACCGCCGCGGAATAGTCGAAGTAGGGCGCCGATCTCCCGCCGATGGGGCGGGGCAGACGTGAAGCGAGCCCAGATGTCGATCGCCAACTCCATCCGCCAGCAGATCCCTCCGATTCACCCCGAGGGCTATCCGTTCATCGGCGGCTTTGCGCTGGCGAGCCTGATCCTGTTCTGGCTGTGGAGCCCGCTCGGCTGGATCGGCGTCGTGCTGACGGTCTGGTGCGCGCTGTTCTTCCGCGATCCCGTGCGTGTCACGCCGGTCCGCGACGGCATCATCGTGTCGCCGGCCGACGGCCGCGTCTCGCTGGTGATGCAGGCGTTGCCGCCGGCCGAGCTCGGTCTCGGCGACAAGCCGCTGCCGCGGGTCTCGATCTTCATGAGCGTGTTCAACTGCCATGTGAACCGCAGCCCGGTGGCCGGCCGCATCGACCGCATCGCCTATCGTCCCGGTGCCTTCATCAATGCCGAGCTCGACAAGGCGAGCGAGGACAATGAACGCAACGCGCTGGTCATCTCGACGCCGAACGGCCGGATCGGTGTGGTGCAGATCGCGGGCCTCGTGGCGCGCCGCATCGTCTGCTTCGTCAAGGAAGGCCAGTCGATCGGGGCCGGCGAGCGCTTCGGCCTGATCCGCTTCGGCTCCCGCCTCGACGTCTACATGCCCGAGGGCACCAGGGCGCTGGTCTCCGAAGGCCAGACTGCTGTCGCCGGCGAGACTGTCCTGGCCGACTTCCGCGACGCCGACTCGGGGCGGACATTCCGCGCCGATTAACCATTTATCCCGCTGGATCAGATGGTTCCGCCGCGCGATGGCGGAGCCGGGCAGCACTTGCTATATTGGATCGCATGATGATGCCATCCGATCCGAACTCGACCGAGTACCGCCGCCGGCGCTTCCGCCCGATCCCGGTGCGGATGCTCGTGCCCAACATGATCACGCTGCTCGCGATCTGCGCGGGCCTGACGGCGATCCGGCTCTCCACCGAAGGGCGGATGGAGCTTGCGGTCGCGGCCATCGTGTTCGCCGCCGTGCTCGACGGCATCGATGGCCGCGTCGCGCGGCTGATGAAGGGCCAGTCGAAATTCGGCGCCGAGCTCGACAGCCTCGCCGACTTCGTCAATTTCGGCGTGGCGCCCGGCCTGATCCTGTATTTCTGGCAGCTGCATGATTTGAACAATGGCGGCTGGATCGCCGCGATGGTGTTTGCGATCTCCGGCGGCCTGCGGCTGGCGCGCTTCAACGCCTCGATCGACGATCCGAACAAGCCGCCGTTTGCCGCGAATTATTTCACCGGCGTGCCGGCGCCGGCCGGCGCGGTGACCGCGCTGTTGCCGGTCTATCTCTCGTTCCTTGGCGTGCCGATGCCGCCGGCGACGCTGACCGCGTTCTATACGCTCTTGATCGCGTTCCTGATGGTGTCGCGCCTGCCGGTGTTCTCCGGCAAGTCTGTGAAGATGCGGGTGCCGCCGGAGATGGTGCTGCCGGTGTTCGTCGCGGTGGTGTTCTTCGTCGCGCTGCTGATCGGCTATCCTTGGCACATCCTGTCGGCCGGTACGGTGCTCTATCTGTTGAGCCTGCCGTGGGGCTGGAAGTCCTATCGCGACCACGAGCGCGAGCTTGCCGCGCAGACGCCGGCGGAGAGTGCGCCTGCGCCGACGTCGGCACCCGCTGCGACATATTCGCCGCAGGCCTCCAGTGCCGACCAGGACAACCGCCCGGCGCGGTTGAACTAGAAGACCCTCATGGTGAGGAGGCGCGCAAGCGCCGTCTCGAACCATGAGGCCACAGTCGGGCCTCGTCCTTCGAGACGCCGCTCCGCGGCTCCTCAGGATGAGGGGTAAGACCTTCCACGGATATCAGCCATTCCCGTTCCCTGAGTTGGGTTCGCACCCGATCTCGGCTATAGCCGGGATGCATCCTCGCGAAGCCAAAAATCAGGAGAGAAACGCCGTGACCACATCTGCCCCGTTGCCCGCATCCGTCCTCGAAGCGTTGGCGCGCTACGACACGCCGACGATCTGCAACGCGATGGAGATCGTGGCGCCCGAGCGCAGGCTGATCGGCTACACCGTGAAGCCGCTGGTCTGTCCGTTTCCGACGCTGCCGCCGATCGTCGGCTATGCGCGCACGGTCGCGATCCGCTCGGTGCTGAAGTCCGGCCTCTCGGCGGAAGAGCAGTCGAAGCGCCGCATCGAATATTACGAATATGTCGGCACCGGCTTCGGGCCGCGCATCTCCGTGATCCAGGACATCGACGGTCCGGACGTCGGCTACGGCGCGTTCTGGGGCGAGGTGCAGAGCAATGTGCACAAGGCGCTCGGATGCCTCGGCGTCATCACCGACGGTTCGATCCGCGACATCCCGCAATGGGCGCCGGGCTTCCAGGCGCTGGCCGGTTCGATCGGTCCGTCGCATGCCTGGGTGCATGCCGAGAGTTTTGGCGGTGAAGTCCGCGTCGCCGGCATGACCGTGCGCTCCGACGATCTGATCCACGCCGACAGCCATGGCGCCATCGTGATCCCCTATGAGGTCGCCGCCAAGCTGCCGGAAGCCGCCGAGCTCTGCGGCCGCCGCGAGACCCCGATCCTCGAGATCGCGCGAGCCAAGGATTTTACGCTGGAGAAGCTGAAGGACGCGCTGAAGAAGTCGGCGGAGATTCACTAGCTCCGATGCCGTAGGGTGGGCAAAGGCGCATAGCGCCGTGCCCACCATCCACGGCGTGCTCGCGATGGTGGGCACGCTTCCGCCTTCGCTCGTTGAGCTACGGCGGACGGGGTCGCTTTGCCCACCCTACGATTCACTGCCCTCGCGCAGGCGATCAATCCGCTGCATGGTCTCGATTACGAGATATCCGCCGTCGCGGTAGCGCTCGCTGATCTCGAGCGCATCGCCGTGGCAGTGCGGGCAGGTGCGCGCGCCCTCGAAGACGTATCGAACGCACTGGCGGCAGAGCACCAGCACCGGCGCCGCTTTGGCGTGTCCGCTCGCAATCATGTGCAGCGCGCCTCCGGTGTTGGTTCCCTGGGCAACGGCTCCTCGATCAGCGCGAAGCGGCCGGTGGCAAACGGCAGGGCCGGGGCGTCCTCGACCTTGACGATGCGCTCGCGGATGCCGCGCTCGGCGAGCGTGAGCACGCGGTGATGACAATAGGGGTTGTTGCCGCGGCGGCCGAGCAGGGAGTCTGCGGTCCAGGTACAGCCGCCGCGACAGGCCTCGGCATAGTAGCAGTCGCGGCAAAAGCCCCAGAGGTCGTCAGTGCCGCGCGCGCGGTTGAACTGCAGCGCCGGGTGCGATTGCCATAATTCGGCGATCGATGTGGAACGAACATCGCCGGCGCCGTAACGATCGGTCGCCAGCGACGGGCATCCCTTCACCGTGCCGTCGGCTTCCAGCCCGATCACATTCTGTCCCGCGGGGCAGCCTGAGTAATAGCCGCGGTCCGGGCCGCGCCACAGCACCTCGTGCGGGCCGAAATAGCCGATATTGTTGCCGGGCAGCAGCACCAGATCGTGCGCGCGCCCTTTCAGATGCAGCTCCGCCAGGAGCGGCATCAGTGTCGCGAGATCGTAGGGCTGCAGCAGGATGTCGTCGTGATCGACCGCATTGCCCATCGCGACGGTGAGCTGCACCTGCCAGTACTTTGCGCCCGCCGCGATGATGGTCTCCATCACCTGCGGAAGATCAGGCATCACCGACGCCGTGATCTGGGTGTTGACGCTCGCGGTTAGCCCGATCTGCCGGCAATCGTCGAGCACGCGCAGCGCTTCGCGATAGGAGCCGCGGACGCCGCGCAGCCGGTCATGCAGCGCCTCGGGCCCGTCGATGGAGACGCCGAGGCCGAGCAGGCCGGCGTCGGCCGCGGAGCGCAGCATGGACGACGACAGCTTGTAGGCGCCGCTCTGCATGGTGCAGTCGATGCCGTGGTCGCTGATCGCGCGGATGATGGTCAGCCAGTCCCGGCGGATGAAGGCCTCGCCGCCGATGATCGAGATCTCGCGGGTGCCGAGCTCGGCGAGCTGCCGGATCACGTCGATGCATTCGTCGGTCGTCAGCTCGCGGGCGCGGCGATGGCCGGCCCGCGAGCCGCAATGGATGCATTTCAGATTGCAGGCGAGCGTCAGCTCCCACACCACATAGACCGGCACGCAGTCGAGCTGGTCGCTGAGCGACAGCCGTCGTCGCGGCGTATCGTCGAGAGCTTGATCCATTGCATGTCGTCCGGAGGGCTCGCACGGCGGTTCGCATGCGGGGCGCAGGAACCGCGCCCCGATTGCGACGTCAGGCCGAAGGTCGCGATGCCGGCGTCAGCCGCCTTTCGCCTTGATCGCGGCGTCGAGGTCCTTCAGCGACGCCTTGAGATCGTCGGCGTCGGCGCCGTTGTGATCCTTCAGCAGATCGTTCGCCACCGTCTTGTAAGCCTTCAGCGTATTGAGATCGGCATATTTGCACTTGTCGCGAATGATGACGCCATAGAGCGGACGGATTCCGCCGGAGGTGGGTGCTGCCATTGTCATATCTCCAATGAAGTTGGTTTTTCCAATCTGAGTCGAACTGACGCCGGACACTTCTGCCGACGTCAGTTCGACCCTCGCGGCAAGTGTGCGGGGCGCTGGCAGCGAATGCAACCTAAAAGTGAGTCATGGAACATCACAGTTTAAGGAGGTATCGTGAGCGGTCGCCACGGCAAGGGCCGCGGTGCGGACCGCCGCCGTGCCACATTATGTCGGCGCGATCCTGGCGACATCGCCGGCGCCGCGGATCGTCATGTCGATGGCGACATAGAGAATGACGGCGAGGCCGACATAGGCGATCCAGCGATAGTTTTGCAGCAGCCGCGCGATGAAGGCCGCGGCGGCGCCCATCATGGCGATCGAGAGCATCAGGCCGAAGACCAGAACGATCGGGTGCTCGCGCGCCGCGCCGGCTACGGCGAGCACATTGTCGAGCGACATCGAGACGTCGGCGACGATGATCTGAGTGGTTGCCTGCAACAGGGTTTTTCGCGGCGCCATCGCGCCCGGTCCGCCGGCGGTCGCCAGCTCGGCGGTGTGAGATGCGCGCAATTCGCGCCACATCTTCCAGCACACCCATAGCAGCAGGAGTCCGCCCGCCAGCAGCAGGCCGACGATCTGCATGATCTGCGTCGCCACCACGGCAAACATGATGCGCAGCAGCGTCGCCGCACCGATGCCGATCAGGATCGCCTTGCTGCGCTGTTGCTCGGGCAGGCCGGCGGCGGCGAGACCGATCACGACGGCGTTGTCGCCGGCCAGCACGAGGTCGATGACGACGACCTGCACCAGCGCGCCGAGCATATCGAGCGAAAACAGTTCGGACATGGATCTTGCTCCCCTTGCTGTCGGGGAGTGGTCCGATCCTGACGTGGGATATATCGCCATCCGGCTGAAGATCCGAACGGCGCCACAGGTCGAAACAGGGCCACTCCAACTTCATTCCAGTCCGACATCGCAGCTTTTTGGCTGCCAGAGGGGCCCGGCCTGGGACTTACCGCATGATCCGGAAAAGTGTGAAGCGGTTTTCCGAGAAGATCATGCGCAAACAAACGCGGTTTACGGTCGCGAACCCGGACGGAGCGCAGCCTGTTCCTCGAAGAACAACGCCGCCTGGTCCGGCTCGCCGAGAATTGCCGCCGCGCACCCCATCAGGGTGAATGCGCCGGCAAAATCCCACAAGGTGATGTGCGTCGAATTCCTCTGCACGTGAATGGCGCAGGCCACGATCGCGGTGATCGCCGCCTGTATGAACAGCAGCATGCTGAGCGCGGGCAGGACGAGCCCCGGCTCCAGCAGGCGGATGGCCAGAATCGTCGGCAGCGCGGTCAGCGCGCCGAACAGCAGCAGCATGCCGTACGGTTGCAACGGCGCATTGCGCATGATCCTGTTCGAAGCGGACGCAAACATCGTGCTCTCGCTCGCGCAAGGCCCGGCAATCGCGCCACGGCCTGATTTGAGGTCACACGATACCAGAACGCAGCTATGCCGGCGCGTGGCGGAGCGCCGCAGATGGGTGTAGTCCTCTGCGACCGCGAGCCGCGCGACAAACTGTGCAAATCCACATCAGAATGGAACTCGGCGATGAATGTGAACGGTCAGACGATCCTGATCACCGGTTCCACCGATGGCGTCGGCCGCTACGTGGCGAAGAAGCTCGCCATCGCCGGCGCCAGGGTGCTGATCCACGGCCGCGATGCCGCGCGGGCGCAAACGCTGGCCGATGAGATCGCGCGTGCCGGCGGCCGCGCGCCGAAATTCTATACTGCGGACCTGTCGTCTCTCGGTGAGGTGCGCAAGCTCGCCGATGCGGTGCTGTTGCGGCTCGGCGGTCCGCTGCTGGAGCTGATCGATCGCCTGGCCTCCGCCGAGCTGCGCTCGCGGCAGGGCCAGATCGAAAAGCTCCTGCACGAGGCGCTGACGCGGCGCGGCGCCTGGCCGCCGAAAGTTTTGACGGAAGAGACGGCGGAGGACGAAACGCCGGAGACACGTTGAAGGCTGACTGAAAGATTCCAAGGAAACGACAGGGGAGTTTGCCATGCTTCGCCGTATCGTCTGGATCATCATCGCTGTGCCGCTGGCGCTGATCGTCATCGGCACGGGTGCGGCGTTCTCCTTGCCGGCCACGCGCCATCTCATCTCGGGTTGGTGGAACGTCCCCGACGGGCTGCCGGCATTGTCAGACAACAACCTGGTTCACTACGAGCCCGGTGCCGAGGAATTTGCGCGCGACGTCGCGAAGCTGTTGCCGGCTGCGGTTGCGCGGGTCGAAGCCGTGCAAGGCCGCCGCTTCGCGCAACCGGTCACGCTGGGCGCCTACGCAACGCCGGAGGCGTATATGGCGGCCAACGGCATCGGCTCCATGGGTCCTGTGGGCACCACGCTGTTCGGCCGGATCAACCTGTCGCCAAAACTGTTCTCACTGCAACGCCGGCGATTGCCTGGGATCCTCACCCACGAACTTTCGCACGCACATATCCAAGGTTGGCTCGCGCGTCAGGCGTGGACGGGCTCGCTCACTTACGTCGCGCTGCCGAACTGGTTCAAGGAAGGCCTCGCGGTGATGGTGTCCGATGGCGGCGGCGCCGAGCTGGTCAGCGAGGAGGAGGCGCGCCAGGCCATCTCGCGCGGCGAGCAGATCGAGATCAACGACGCCGGCAGCCTATTCAATCTGACCGAGATCAGGTTCGCCCGCGCGCCCGCGCAGCAGGATCCGGCGTGGTATCCGACCGTGCTGGCCTATCGCGAGGCAGGCCTGTTCGTGAGCTATCTGCACGAGAGCGATCGCGCCGCGTTCGACCGGATGATGAAGGATGTTCTCGATGGTCGCACTTTTGCAGAGGCGATGCGCGACGCCTATCACAGCGACGCGAAAGAACTTTGGGAAAAATTCAAGACAAGCTTCGCGCGCACTTGATGCGTAGGGTGGGCAAAGGCGCTCTTGCGCCGTGCCCACCATCACAAGCGTGCTCGCGAAGGTGGGCACGCTTCCGCCTTCGCTCTTCGAGCTAAGGCGGACAAGTCGCTTTGCCCACCCTACGACGCTACGATTCTTGCTTCGCTTCCGGCTTCGTCGCGAATTGCGGAAACATCTCCGCGACAACAGGCCCATCGAGCCGCCACGAATAACACCCGCCGACGAAGAACGGCGGCTTGGTCATCTCACGCGCGCGCTCCGACCATGTGCGGTCTTCCGGATCGCCCTTGTTCGTCGACACCGTCTGGAACAGCGTCGTCACCGCAGGTCCCAGCAATTCCTGCAGATGCGTGCAGGTCTCGAGCTTGCCGATCTTGCCGCGGACGGTCTCGCGCCAGCCCTTGCCGATGCGCTCGCCGACCAGGCGCTGCAAGATGCCTTCGACGTCGATGCAGGACGGGTAGGGCGTCGAGGCCATCGTGGTGCCGGCCTCGTGGATCAGGAAACTGTCGTCGACCGCAAGGCGCAGGCGGATGTCGTGCACGGGATCGTCTGATGTCCGCGCGCCGCGATAGCGGTCCTGCCGCGGATACGGTTTGGTGTCGACCAGCCGCGCCTCGACCTCCCAGAGGCCGTCATCTCTGAGATAGCCGAGGCACTCGACCGAGCGGCGGTGCATCAGGCGGCGGGGCTTTCCGTCGGCATTGGTATCGGTGATGGACATCTTGGCTCGCGAAAGGAGGTGTTTCGCGAAATTGAATCGGTCGCGCGGCCCGATGTCAACGCCCACCGGCGACGCAGCCCCATGCGAGGCGCGTCAGCTGACCCTCCGCTCGCGGTTCTCCCAATACGGCTTGCGCAATTCGCGCTTCAAGATCTTGCCGGCGCCGGAGAGCGGTAGCGGGTTCGGCGTGATGTCGACGCTGCGCGGGCATTTGTAGCCGGCGATCAGCGTCTTGCAGTGCTCCATCAGTTCCTCGGGCGTCGCTGAAGCACCGGCCTTCAGCACGACGACGGCATGGACCTGCTCGCCCCAGCGCTCGCTGGGAATACCGATCACGGCGCATTGCGCCACCGCCGCATGCTGCGCCAGCGCGTTCTCGACCTCGGCCGAGTAGACATTCTCGCCGCCGGAGATGATCATGTCCTTGACGCGATCAACCACATAGACAAAGCCGTCCTCGTCCATGTAGCCGCCGTCGCCGGTGTGCATCCAGCCGTCGATCACGGCGCGCGCGGTCTCTTCCGGCCGCTCCCAATAGCCCATCATCACGACGTCGCCGCGCACCGCGATCTCCCCAACGGTGCCTGAGGGAACAGGGTTGTCGTCGGCATCGACGATTCTCACCTCGCAGCCGAAGGTGACGCGGCCGGCGCCGCGATGCCGGCCCTTGGCGCGGCCATCGCCGATATGCTCCTTCCAGTGCAGGATGGTCGCGATCGGCGACAGCTCGGTCATGCCATAGGCCTGGGTGAACTGGACATGCGGCAGCGCCTTCATCGCGCGCATCAGCACGGCATCGCTGATCACGGATGCGCCGTAGGCGATCCCCTTCAGGGACGACAGGTCGTAATTGCCGAGCGAGGGGTGATCGACGAACATCTGGATCATGGTCGGCACCAGCAGCACGTCGGTGACGCGTTCCTTCTGGATCGCGGCCGCGACGCCATCGGGCGTAAAGCCCTGGATCACGACATTGGAACCGCCACCGAGCAGCACCGAATACATCGCCGCGCCATTGGCGAGATGGAACATCGGGGCGGCGTGCAGGTAGGTCGTGCCGGCCGGCCATAGTCCTTCGCTGAGCGCGTTCAGCGCATTGGCCATCAGATTGCCGTGGCTCAGCATCACGCCCTTGGAGCGGCCCGTGGTGCCGCCGGTGTAGAAGATGCCCGCGAGGTCGTCGCGCTTGCGCATCGCGTCCGCGATCGGCTGACTCTGCGCGATCAGCGTCTCGTAACCGGCCATGCCCTCCGGCGTTTCGCCGTCATCGGCATAGACCAGCTTGAGGGCAGGGATGGCCTTGGCGAGCGCAGTGCCAACCGGTGCAAACGCCTTGTCGACGAACAGGATTTCTGCGCGGCAGTCGCGCATCGCATCCTCGTTCTCGAGCGGGCTCCAACGGATGTTGAGCGGCACGATCACCGCGCCGGCCCAGCCGACGGCGAGATAGAGCTCGAGATTGCGATCGGAATTCAGCGACAGCACGGCGACGCGGTCGCCGTCTTTCGCCCCGAGCCCGCGAATGGCGGAGGCGAGGCGAGCGACGCGGTCGCCGACCTCGCGCCAGGTGCGCCTGCGCTCACCGCAGACGATGGCGAGTCCGTTTGGATTGACCTGCAGCGCGCGGCGCAGTCCGTGCGTGATGTTCACCTCGATCCTCCCTGGATGGTTTGCTTGTGCCGGGCGGCTTGTCCGCCTTCTTGCGTTTTGATGTCGTGGCGATGCCCTCGGTGAGGCGGATCGCGAATTCCTCGGCGACGGCCTTGCCGGTCATCGCGCCGTCGGGCTGGAACCAGTGACCGATCCAGTTCAGCGAGCCCGCGATCGCGAAGGCCGCGAGCTTCGGATCGCACGGCTTGATCGTGCCGTCGGCGATTCCCTGCGCGATATAGTCGCGGAAGGCGCGGTCGATCCGGCGCTTCGCCGTCCGCACGATCTTGCGGTTGTCCTCGCTGAGATCGCGGATGTCGAAGCGGACGAGGCTCTTGCCGTAATCCTCCGTCATCAGCTCGGCATAGAGCAGCAGCAGCTTGCGCAGCTTGTCGAGCCCCGAGCCGCCGCCGGACGACGTCTCGGCGATGCAATCATCGACCAGCTCGTTGCCGATCGCCCAGCACTCGAACAGGATCTCGTCCTTGCCGCGGAAGTAATTGTACAGCGCCGGCTTGGTGATGTTGAGCCGTCTTGCGACCTCGTTCAGCGTGGCGCGGTGATAGCCCTGCTCGAGGAACAGCGCGACCGCCATGCGCAGCACCGCCTCGCGCTTCTCGTCGCGCGCGCGGCGCCGGCTTGCGAAGGGAAGCCAGGGAGAGGGGGGACTGGGGGAACGGGCGTCCATGTCGCTGACTGTACCGCATTGACTCGGGATGGTCCGTATATTACCCATGGGTAATAAATAGTCCAGCGGGTAAATTCCGGGAGGAGCAAATGACGTCACGCAGCCATGTTGCCGGGGTCGGCATGATCCCGTTCGTCAAGCCCGGCGCCAATGCGCCTTATCACGTGATGGGCGCGGAGGCGGCGAAGCTCGCGCTCGCCGATGCCGGGCTCGATTACGGTAAGGTGCAGCAGGCCTATGTCGGCTATGTCTATGGCGACTCCACCTGCGGCCAGCGCGCGCTGTATGGCGTCGGCATGACCGGCATCCCGATCGTCAACGTCAACAACAATTGCTCGACCGGCTCGACCGCGCTGTTCCTGGCGCGGCAGGCCATCGAGTCAGGCGCGGCCGATTGCGTGATGGCGCTCGGCTTCGAGCAGATGAGGCCGGGTGCGTTAGGGGCCGTCTTCACCGATCGCCCCAGCGCCTTCGACGATTTCGATGCCGCGGCCGACAAGCTGGTCGATGCCCCCGGCGTGCCGCTGGCGTTGCGCTATTTCGGCGGCGCCGGCCTCAGCCACATGAAGAAGCACGGCACGCCGCTGTCTGCGTTCGCCAAGGTACGCGCGAAAGCAAGCCGCCACGCCAAAAATAATCCGCTGGCGCTGTTCCGCAAAGAGGTCACCGCGGACGATGTGATGAACGACCAGGTGATCTGGCCGGGTGTGATGACGCGCCTGATGGCCTGCCCGCCGACCTGCGGCGGCGCCGCGGCGATCCTGGTCTCGGAGAAGTTTGCCGATCAGCACGGTCTCAACAAGAGCGTGCGCATCGCAGCCCAGGCGATGACGACCGATACGGCATCGACCTTCGGCGCCGGCGACATGATGCAGGTGGTCGGCTACGACATGGCGCGCGACGCCGCGAAAAAGGTGTATGAGGCTGCCGGCATCGGGCCCAACGATCTCGACGTCGTCGAGCTGCACGACTGTTTTGCGCATAACGAGTTGATCACTTACGAAGGTCTCGGGCTTTGCCCGGAGGGCGGCGCCGCAAAATTCATCGACGATGGCGACAACACCTATGGCGGCCGCATCGTCACCAATCCGTCCGGTGGCCTGCTGTCGAAGGGCCATCCGCTCGGTGCAACCGGCCTCGCGCAGTGCTACGAGCTGACGCGGCAGCTGCGCGGCACCGCGCAGGCGACCCAGGTGGAGGGGGCGCGGCTCGGCCTGCAGCACAATCTCGGGCTCGGCGGGGCCTGCGTCGTCACGCTCTACGAACGCGCCTGAGGTCGAGATGGTCGATCAATCCGCCGTCGGGCGTGAGTTCACGCCGGTCACCGCGCGTGTCGAGCCGGGGCGCCTGCGCTTCTTCCTCGACACGATCGGCGAGACCAATCCGATCTATCGCGACGAGACCGCCGCGAAGGCGGCCGGGTATGCGGCGGCCCCGGTGCCGCCGACCTATCTGTTCTGCCTGGAGATGATGGACGCGACCATCCCGTTCGAGTTCCTGACCGCGCTCAACATCGATCTCGCCCGCGTGCTGCATGGCGAGCAGCGCTTCGACTATCACGCGCCCGTCGTGGTCGGGGACATCCTGACCTTCAAGCCGCGCGTCACTGGCGTGACCGAGAAGAAGGGCGGGGCGATGACCTTGATCGTGGTCGATACGCCGGTCACCAACCAGAACGGCGTCCATGTCGCCGATGTCTCGCGCACGGTCGTGGTGCGCAATGCGAGGCCGTCATGAGCCAGCAGCCATCGGTCGGCGACCGCATCGTCCACAAGGAATTCCCGCCAATCACCCGCCACCGGCTCGCGCTTTATTGCGGCGCCTCCGGCGACCACAATCCGATCCATGTCGATCTCGACTTTGCCAAGGCGGCCGGTTTTCCGGACGTGTTCTCCCACGGCATGCTTGTCATGGCCTATCTCGGCCAGGCGCTGACGGATGCGGTCACGCCGTCGCGCATCCGTTCCTTCTCCACGCGCTTCGCGGCGATCACCCAGCTTGGCGCCAGGCTGACTTGCGAGGGCACGGTGACCGAGCTGTTCGAGGACAAGGGCGAGAAGCGCGCCAGGATCGCGCTCACCACCAAGGACCAAACCGGTGAGACCAAGCTCGCCGGCGAAGCCATCATCGCGCTGTAGGGTAGGGGATACCGTCGAGCCACGAAGGGACTGCGCTCCCTCGCCCCGCGCTTGCGGGGAGAGGGTTGGGGTGAGGGGCTGCATCCGCGAGCGATGCGAGCGGTGAGACCTGTACCCCCTCACCCGGAACGCATCTGACGATGCGTTCCGACCTCTCCCCGCAAGCGGGGCGAGGTGAAGCGGAGCGAGCGGCTCGAGTTGAATATTCGGTTTGCCAAGGGAGAAATCATGTCGAAACTGAAAGGGAAGGTCGCGCTCGTGTCAGGCTCGGGCCGCGGCATTGGGCGGGCGATTGCACTGAAGCTCGCAAGCGAGGGCGCCAAGGTCGTGATCAACGATCTCGATGCCGAGCCGGGCGATGCCGTGGTCGCCGAGATCAAGGCTGCCGGCGGCGAGGCTGTCGCGGTGAACGGCAGCGTCACCGAAGCGGGCTTTGCCGATCGCTTCGTAGGCAGCGCGATCGAACGCTTCGGCGGGCTCGACATCATCGTCAACAATGCCGGCTACACCTGGGACTCAACGATCCAGAAGATGACCGACGAGCAGTTCCAGGCCATGCTCGACGTCCATCTGGTCGCACCGTTCCGCATCATGCGCGCCGCCGCCGAGCCGATCCGGGTGCTGGCGAAGAAGGAGGCCGAGGCCGGCCGCGAGGTGTTCCGCAAGGTCGTCAACATCTCCTCGATCGCGGGCCTCTACGGCAATGCCGGGCAGGCGAGCTACTCCTCGGCGAAGGCGTCGCTGATCGGGCTCACGCGCACGATGTGCAAGGAGTGGGGCCGCTACAAGGTCAACGTCAACTGCGTGGCGTTCGGCCTGATCAACACCCGCCTGACCCAGCCGATCGAGAGCCAGCAGAAAACCATCGACGTCGCGGGCCGCGACATCAAGGTCGGCGTGCAGCCGCAGATGCTGGAGGCGATGGGCCGGATGATCCCGCTCGGCCGCGGCGGCACGCCGGAAGAGGCGGCGGATGCGGTCTATCTGTTCTGCAGCCCGGAATCGAACTACATCAGCGGTCAGGTGATCGTCGCCGGCGGCGGTCTGCTGATCTGATAGCGAGGAAGCGATGCACTACCGATCGTCCTGGATGACTGAAGAGCTGGATACCTTCCGCGACCAGTTCAAGAAATTCCTCGCCAAGGATCTGGCGCCGCATGCCGAGAAGTGGCGCACGCAGAAGATGGTCGATCGCTCGGCGTGGCGGGCGCTCGGCGAGATGGGCGCGCTGCTGCCGAGCGTGCCGGAGGCCTATGGCGGGTTAGGGGCGACCTTTGCCTATGACGCGGCGGTGCTGGAGGACATCGAGAGCACGGTGCCGGAAGTCACCACCGGCGTCTCCGTGCACAGCGCGATCGTCGCGCATTACATCCTCAACTACGGCTCGGAGGAGCAGAAGACGCGCTGGCTGCCGAAGATGGCCTCCGGCGAGATGGTCGGCGCCATCGCGATGACCGAGCCTGGCACCGGCTCGGATCTGCAAGCCGTGAAGACCACGGCCAAGAAGCAGGGCAATTCCTACGTCATCAACGGCCAGAAGACGTTCATCACCAACGGCCAGGCCGCCGATCTCGTCATTGTGGTCGCGCGCACGGGAGGCGCGGGCTCCAAGGGCATTTCGCTGATCGTGGTGGAGACTGCGGGCACTGAGGGCTATCGGCGCGGGCGCAATCTCGACAAGATCGGCCTGCACGCCTCCGACACGTCGGAACTGTTCTTCGACAATGTCACGGTTCCGCCGGAGAACCTGCTCGGTACCGAGGAGGGCAACGGCTTCGTCCAGCTGATGCAGCAATTGCCGCAGGAGCGGCTGTCGCTCGCGATCGGCGCCGTCGCCTCGATGGAACGCGCGGTGAAGCTCACCTCCGAATACACCAAGGAGCGCACCGCATTTGGAAAACCGCTGCTCGAATTCCAGAACACCGCCTTCAAGCTCGCCGAGCGCAAGACGGAGGCGATGATCGCCCGCGTGTTCGTCGACTGGTGCGTCGATCGTCTGGTCGCCGGTGATCTCGACACCGTCACGGCGTCGATGGCGAAATGGTGGTGCTCGGAGAAGCAGGTCGAGACCGCGGACGAATGCCTGCAGCTGTTCGGCGGCTACGGCTACATGCAGGAATACCCGATCTCGCGGATGTTCATCGATTCTCGCATCCAGAAGATCTATGGCGGCACCAACGAGATCATGAAGCTGTTGATCGCGCGGTCGCTCTAAGCGTTTACCCTGCAACGCTCGTGTCCCGGACGCGGCGCAGCGCGTCAGCGGTGCGCCGCAGAGCCGGGACCCATGTCCTTGCGAAAGACGCCGATGGATGGGCCCCGGTTCAGCGGCGTATCACTTTGTGCTGCGCCGCGCCCGGGGCACGGGTGCGGATGAGAGCGTCTACTTCGCCTCGTGGAAGCGGCTGAGGAACGCCTTCAGCCGCTCGCTGCGGGGACGGCGGATGATCTCCTCCGCGCTGCCGACCTCGGCCATGACGCCGTCATTCATGAAGCCGACGCGGGTGGAGACGTCGGCGGCAAACGCCATCTCGTGGGTCACCAGCACCATGGTCATGCCCTCGGCGGCGAGGCTGCGGATCACCGCCAGCACTTCGCCGACCAACTCCGGATCGAGCGCGGAGGTCGGCTCGTCGAACAGCATCACGTCGGGCTTCATCGCGAGCGAACGCGCAATCGCAACGCGCTGCTTCTGGCCGCCGGACAGCCGGCTCGGATAGGCGTCGGCCTTGTCGGCAAGGCCAACCTTGGCGAGCAGATCGCGAGCGAGCGCCCTGGCCTCGGCCTGCGCCATGCCCTTCACCTGCACCGGACCCTCGGTCAGATTGCCGAGCACCGACATGTGCGGGAACAGGTTGAAGTGCTGGAACACCATGCCGACGTTCTCGCGCAGCTGCGCGAGCTCGGCGTCGACGGGGGCGCGCAGGCCCTTGCCGAAGGCGAAGCGGTGGGTGCCGATCGCAAGCTCGCCCTGTTGCGGCATTTCGAGCAGGTTGAGGCAGCGCAGGAAAGTGGACTTGCCTGAGCCGCTGGCGCCGATCAGCGTCACGACCTCGCCGCGCGCGACCGACAGCGATGCGCCTTTCAGCACGTGGTTGTTGCCGAACGCTTTGTGGATGTTGCTGGCTTCCAGCGTCACGCCATCGGCGCTCATCGGTGCGCTCCCATCCGGAGCTCGACCTGGTCGGCGACCAAGGTGAGCGGAAACAGCACGACGAAATACAGCACCGCGATCGTCGTATAGACCTCGAGCGGCCGGTAGCTCGCCGCGGTGATCACCGTGCCCTGGTAGAGGAGGTCGCCGACTGCGACCACCGAGACCAGCGAGGTGTTCTTCAACTGCATGATGGTCTGGTTGATGAAGGAGGGGATCATCACCTGGATCGCCTGCGGCAGCACGATGCGGCGAAAGATCCGGCCGCGGCGCATGCCGATGGCGCGGCCGGCTTCCCACTGGCCCTTGTCGACGGCCTCGATGCCGCCGCGGAAGATCTCCGCATAGAACGAGCCGGCATAGAGCGAGAGCGCGACGAAGCAGGCCATTGCCGGCGACATGTCGACGCCGATCAGGACGGGCAGGGCGTAGTAGACCCAGACCAGCTGCACCAGCAGCGGCGTGCAGCGGAACACCTCGATGTAGAGGCGCAGCGGCACCGAAACCCAGCGCGGCGAATTGGTGCGCAGGATGCCGACGGCAAGCCCGATCACCAGTCCCGTGACCACCGTGATCACCGTGTAGAACACGGTGATCATGAGGCCCTGCCAGATCAGGGGCCAATAGGGCTTGAGTGCCGCGAAATCCCAGGCGTACATCGGCGCGGGATCAGAACTGCACTTCGCCGGGAATGTCGTCCGCGCTCAAGCCCACGGCCTCGAATCCCTTCAGCATCCATTCGCGGGTCTGGCCGAGCGAGCGGTTGTAGTCGGCCCAGGCGCTGAGGAAGTCCTTGTAGCGGCGGTCGCTCTCGGCGCGGATGCCCATGTTGGTCGGTAGCGTCAGCAGCGGTCGCGGGATCGCAAGCTCGCCGAGATTGGGATTCTTCTTCAGCGTCGACACTGCCAGCACGGCGAGCGATACGTTGCAGTCGGCGCGGCCGGTCGCGACCGCCAGGATCGCCTCGTCGCGGCTCTTGAAGCCGAGGATGGTTGCCTTTGGGCAGTAGCGCCGCGCGATCGTCTCATGCGTCGAGCCGATATCGACCGCGATCTTCACCTCGGGCTTGTTGAGCTCGGCCCAGGTCTGCGGCTTGGCAAAGCCCTTCTTGGTGATGACGGTGAAGGAGTGCACCAGGATCGGGGTCGAGAAGTCGATCACCAGCGAGCGCTCCGGCGTCGGGTTCACGGCAAACGCAAGGTCGACCTTGCCGCCCTGCAGATCGAGGATCTGGTTGCCCCATGTCGATTCCAGCGTCTCGACCTTCGCACCGAGCTTGCCGGCGATGTCGGTGGCCATGTCGATGCAGGCGCCCGACCATTGGCCGGTGGCGAGGTCCTTATGGAAGTAGGGCTCCTGGCCGACGATCACGGCGATCCGCAGCACGCCGCTCTTCTTGATGCGCTCGATCGAGGACTCCGAGGACGGGGTGTCGGCCTTGGCCGAGGTGGAGGCGGCAAGCGCGGCGCCTGCCAGCGCCACGGTGGTGAGTGCGTCCCTGCGATTCATGGTCAGGCTCCCAAGAAAAAGTCGTTGATCAACTCCGGCGCTTCGACTATTCCTGTATTCAGGACAAAATGCAATACGGTATTTTGGGTCGATTCCCCGGAAATGGGGCCGGTCCCAGAGCCCAAGACCAAAAGGAGAGGCCCATGCGCGCTCTATTCGTCGATGCCAACGACACGCTGGCAGATGTCACCGACAAGCTGCTGGCCGCGCAAAAGCTGCCGGTCGCGATCAACCGCAACGCCGGCATCAAGCCCGACGATCTGCCCGCATTGCTCGATGGCGCGGAGATCATGATCGTCGACCATACCGCCGTGCCGACTTCGATCGCCGCCCAGTGCAAAGGCCTGAAGCACATCGTCTTCCTCGGCACCGGCGCGCGCAGCTACATGAATCCGGAAGAACTCGCCGAGCACGGCATCTCCGTCCACACCATCAAGGGCTATGGCGACACCGCCGTTGCCGAATGTGCGATCGCGCTGATGTGGGCGTCGTCCAAGAGCTTTGGCGAGATGGATCGCGGCATGCGTGCCGGCAACTGGCTGCGCCGCGACGCCATTCAGCTCACCGGCAAGACGCTCGGCCTGATCGGCTTCGGCGGCATCGCCGCGGAAGCCGCGCGCATGGCAGCGGGCTGCGGCATGAAGGTGATTGCCTGGAACCGGACGCCGAAGACGCACGCGAGCGTCGAGTTCGTCTCGCTGGACAGGCTGCTGGCCGAGAGCCACGTCATCTCGCTGCATCTTCTGCTCAATGACGACACCAAAAACTTCCTCAGCCGCGAGCGCATCGCCGCGCTGCGGCCCGGCGTCATCCTGATCAACACCGCGCGCGGCGCGCTGGTGGACGAGGCCGCGATGCTCGACGCGTTGCGCTCCGGCCATATCGCGCATGCCGGCCTCGACGTCTTCACCGTCGAGCCGCTGCCGGCCGGCCATCCGCTCACCACACTGCCCAACGTGACGCTGTCGGCGCATTCGGCGTTCCGTACGCCGGAGGCCAGCGACAATCTCATTGGCGCCGCGCTCGACCACTGCCGCCGCATCATCGCGACCGGCAAATAACAACAAGAAAAGGATATCCCATGACCGACATCACCCGCATCGATCAGAACCAGCGCCGCAGCCGCGCGTCCGTGTTCGGCGATCTCGTGTTCCTGGCCGGCCAGGTCGCGGACACCAAGACATCAGATATCGCCCAGCAGACCCGCGAGGCGCTGGCGAAGGTCGACGACATGCTGGCGCGCGCCGGTACCGACAAGTCGCGGCTGCTCAGCGTGCAGGTCTGGCTCAAGACCATGGACGATTTCGAGGCGATGAACGCGGTCTACGATGCCTGGGTCGTGCCGGGCAATGCGCCGACGCGCGCCTGCGGCAAGGTCGAGCTTGCCGATCCCGGCTATCGCATCGAGGTGATCGCGATCGCTGCACGCGCATAAAATGCGGAGCCACCCGTGACCGTTCACGATCTGCCGTCAACCTTCCGTCCCGCGCAGCGCATCGGCGCGATCGGCGTCTCCGAGATCCTCAAGATCGGGGCTGTCGCGCAACGCCTGAAGCGGGAGGGGCGGCCGGTGATCGTGCTCGGTGCCGGCGAGCCCGACTTCGACACGCCCGATCACGTCAAGGAAGCCGCGGAGAGGGCGATCCGCGCCGGCCAGACCAAATACACCATCCTCGACGGCACGATGGAGCTGAAGGCCGCCATTGCGGACAAGTTCCGCCGCGAGAATGGTGTCGACTATGCCAGCGACGAGATCACGGCGGGCGCGGGCGCCAAGCAGGTGATCCACAATGCCTTCATGGCGACGCTGAGTGCCGGCGACGAAGTGATCCTCACCGCGCCCTATTGGACCAGCTACGCCGACATGGTGAAGATCGCCGACGGCACGCCGGTCGACGTGCCCTGCCGCGCGGAGAACGGCTTTCGCCTCGACGCCGCCGATCTCGAACGCGCCATCACGCCGCGCACCCGCTGGCTGCTGCTGAACTCGCCGTCGAACCCGACCGGTGCTGCCTATTCCGCGGCACAGCTTCGCCCGATCCTCGACGTGCTGCTGCGCCATCCGCATGTCTGGCTGATGGCCGACGATATCTATG
Organism: Bradyrhizobium jicamae; assembly: GCF_018130695.1. Classification (GTDB taxonomy): domain Bacteria; phylum Pseudomonadota; class Alphaproteobacteria; order Rhizobiales; family Xanthobacteraceae; genus Bradyrhizobium; species Bradyrhizobium jicamae_B. The sequence continues at coordinate 108,028 of NZ_JAFCJX010000003.1, forward strand.
AGCACCTGACCTATGACGGGATGCACTTCGTCACCGCGGCTGCGATGGAGCCGCGGCTGAAGTCGCGCACGCTCACCGTCAACGGCGTGTCGAAGGCCTATGCCATGACCGGCTGGCGCGTCGGCTATGGCGGCGGCCCGCGCGAGCTGATCGCGGCGATGGCGGTCGTGCAGAGCCAGAGCACGACCAATCCGTGCTCGGTGAGCCAGGCCGCTGCAATCGCCGCACTGAGCGGTCCGCAGGAGGTGCTGGCCGAACGCCGCGCCGCGTTCCAGCGCCGCAGGGATCTCGTGGTCGATGCGCTCAATGCGATCGAGGGCGTGACCTGCCGCCGCCCTGAAGGCGCGTTCTATACCTTCGCCAGCTGCGCCGGCCTGATCGGGCGTCGCACGCATGGCGGTATGCAAATCGGCAGCGACAGCGATTTTTGCCGCTATCTGCTGGAACAGCATGATGTCGCGGTCGTCCCGGGCAGTTGCTTCGGCCTTGCGCCGTATTTCCGCCTGTCCTACGCAACCTCGGAACAAAATCTGCGCGAGGCGCTCGGACGCATCGCCAAAGCCTGCAGGGAGCTGTCATGACCAAATCCAACGCCCGCACCGGGGGCCAGATCCTGATCGATCAGCTGGTTGCGCAAGGGGTCGAGCGCGTGACCTGCGTGCCCGGCGAGAGCTATCTGGCGGCGCTGGACGCGATGCATGACAGCGCGATCGACGTCGTGATCTGCCGCGCCGAGGGCGGGGCGGCGATGATGGCGGAAGCTTACGGCAAGCTGACCGGCAAGCCCGGCATCTGCTTCGTCACCCGCGGCCCCGGTTCGACCAATGCCAGCCACGGCGTCCACATCGCGATGCAGGATTCCACGCCGATGATCCTGTTCGTCGGCCAGGTCGACACCGGCATGCGCGAACGCGAGGCGTTCCAGGAGCTCGACTACAAGGCGGTGTTCGGCACCATGGCGAAATGGGTGGTCGAGATCGACAAGCCCGATCGCATTCCGGAGTTGGTCGCGCGCGCCTTCCGCATCGCGCTGCAGGGCCGTCCCGGTCCTGTCGTGATCTCGCTGCCGGAGAACATGCTGACGGAGACCGCGGCCGTCTCCGACGCGCCGAAGGTCGAGCCCGCTGTGAGCTGGCCGGCACCATCCGATCTCGAGTGTCTCGGCACCATGCTCGCAAGCGCCAAGTCGCCGCTGGTTATCCTCGGCGGCTCCGGCTGGACGGCGGACGCCGCCAAGGGCATCGCGCGCTTTGCCGAGCGTTTCGATCTTCCGGTCGGAACCTCGTTCCGCCGCGCCTCGCTGTTCGACGCCGATCATTCGCATTATGCCGGCGATGTCGGCATCGGCCCGAGCCCGAGCCTGAAGGCGCGCATCGACAATGCAGACGTGATCCTGCTGATTGGCGGCCGCATGTCGGAAATGCCGTCATCGTCCTACACGCTGCTCGACATTCCCTCGCCGAAGCAGAAGCTGATCCATGTGCATCCGGGCTCCGAAGAACTCGGCCGCATCTATCAGCCGACGCTGGCGATCCAGGCGACGCCCACCGCGTTCGCCGCTGCCGTCGAACAGATGAAGCCTGCGTCTGCGCCGGCCTGGAAGGGCGAGGCGGCCAAGGCGCATGCGGATTATCTCGCCTGGACCGAGAAGCCGCGCGAGCTGCCGGGCGCGTTCCAGTATGGCCAAGTCGTCACCTGGCTGCGCGATCGGCTGCCGAAGGATGCGATCGTCTGCAACGGCGCCGGCAATTATGCCGGCTGGATCCATCGCCACCATCGCTTCCATTCGTTCGCCGCCCAGCTCGCGCCGACCTCGGGCTCGATGGGTTACGGCGTGCCGGCGGCCGTGATGGCCAAGCGGCATCATCCCGATCGCGTCGTCGTGGCGTTTGCCGGCGACGGTTGCTTCCTGATGAATGGTCAGGAGTTCGCGACCGCCGTGCAGTATGACGCCCCGCTGATCGTGATCGTGATTGACAACGCGCAGTATGGCACCATCCGCATGCACCAGGAGCGCGATTATCCCGGCCGCGTCGTCGGCACGCAATTGAAGAACCCGGATTTCGCGCTGTACGCCAAGGCGTTCGGCGGCCATGGCGAGCGCGTCGAGCGCACCGAGGATTTTGCCCCGGCGTTCGAGCGTGCGCTGGCGTCCGGCAAGCCCGCGATCCTGCATTGCCTGGTCGATCAGCGCGCGCTCTCGGTCGGCAAGGACTTTGTCCCGGAGGCGAAGAACTGATGCCTCAAGCTGCCGGTTTGCACGTCGCGATCATCGGCGCCGGCGCGGTCGGCGTCATCAGCGCCATCGAGGCGCTGCGCGAGGGCCACAGGGTCACGCTGATCGATCCCGGCCCGTCCGGCGGCGAGCAGGCGGCGAGCTATGGCAATGCCGGCTGGCTATCCTCGCATTCGGTGATCCCGCCGGCTGAACCCGGGACGTGGAAGAAGGTGCCGGGCTATCTGATGGATCCGCTCGGTCCGCTCGCGATCCGCTGGTCCTATCTGCCGAAGGCGCTGCCCTGGCTGATCAAATATCTGCTGTCGAGCTGGACCGAGGCGCAGGTCGAAAAGACCGCATGGGCATTGCGCGATCTCCTGAAGGATGCGCCGCTGTTGCACAAGCGGCTCGCGGAGGAGGCCGGCGTCCCCGAACTGGTCGAGCGGCGCGGCGTGATGCACGTGTTTCCCTCGCGCGCGCCCTTTGATGGGGACCTGGGCTGGCGCATCCGCAAGCGCGTCGGCGTCGAGTGGCTCGAGCTCAACGAAGACGAGATGCGCCAGCGCGAGCCGGACCTGCATCCGCGCTACACCTTCGGCGTCGTCGTGGAGGAGGCGGGGCGGTGCCGCGATCCCGGCTCTTACGTCGCAGCCCTGGCCGCGCACGCAGAATTGCTTGGTGCAAAGCGCGTTGTGGCCAAGGCAACGGGATTGAAGCTCGACGGCAACAAGCTCGTCGCCGTCATGACCGAGAGCGGCGAGATCGCCTGCGATGCCGCGGTCGTGGCCGCCGGTGCGCGCTCCAGGCAGCTCACGTCGTCGATCGGCGATCCGCTGCCGCTGGAGACCGAGCGCGGCTATCACGTCATGATCGAGAGCCCGGAGTCCGGTCCGCGCAATTCGATGATGGCCTCCGACGCCAAGATGGTCGTGAACTGGACCGACAAGGGCCTGCGCGCTGCCGGCACCGTGGAGATCGCGGGTCTCGACGCCGCACCGAACTGGAAGCGCGCGGAGATCTTGCGCGATCATCTCCTCAGCATGTTCCCGAAACTGCCGAAGAACATCCCGGCCTCGCGCATCAAAACCTGGTTCGGGCATCGGCCGAGCATGCCGGACGGGCGTCCCTGTATCGGCTACGCCCGCGCCACGCGCGACGTCGTCTACGCCTTCGGCCACGGCCATATCGGCCTGGTCGGCTCGGCCCGCACCGGCCGGCTCGTCGCGCAACTCGTCAGCGGCAAGCCGCCGGAAATCCCGCTTGATCCCTTCGCACCCTCTCGCTTCCTCTGAGACATCGCGTCATGACCTATCCTGCGAACACCACCTCTCGTATCGCCCGCGGCGGCAAGGCGCTCTACGGTGCGCCGCTCGGCATCCTGATGCTGGAAGCGCGCTTTCCCCGCATTCACGGCGACATGGGCAACGGCACCACCTGGCCGTTCCCGGTGCTCTATCGCGTGGTCGGCGGCGCATCGCCGGAGAAGGTGGTGCTGAAGGGGGCGGCCGGGCTGCTGCCCGATTTCATCGATGCCGCGAAGGAGCTGGTGCGGCTCGGCGCTGAAGCCATCACCACCAATTGCGGCTTCCTCGCGCTGTTCCAGAAGGAGCTCGCGGCCGCCGTCGGCGTGCCGGTTGCGACCTCGTCCTTGATGCAGGTGCCGTGGGTGCAGGCGACCTTGCCGCCGGGCAAGCGCGTCGGCCTCGTCACCGTGTCAGGCTCGACGCTGACGCCGGCGCATCTCGAAGGTGCCGGCGTGCCGCTCGATACGCCGGTGGTCGGCACCGAGAACGGCAAGGAGTTCTTCCGCGTCCTGATCAAGGCCGAGAAGGACGACATGGATGTCGCGCAGGCCGAGCGCGACGTGGTCGAGGCCGGCAAGGAACTGGTGGCGCGCCATCCGGATGTCGGCGCCATCGTGCTCGAATGCACCAACATGCCGCCATACGCGGCCGCGCTGCAGGCCGAGGTCGGGCTGCCCGTCTACGACATCTACTCCATGATCACCTGGTTTCACGCCGGCCTGCGCCCGCGTGTGTTCGGCTGAAAAGGCGCTGAACAACGGCGCCGGTCGCGTTGCCAGCGGGAGCAGGGCGTCGATATATTGAGCTGTGTTCGCCAATGCATGCAATCGCGAAGGGTCCCGTGGAACTGAACTCCGACAGCATCGTCGACCGCGTCTATGAGCAGCTCAAGGCGATGGCGATCAGCTATGAGTTCAAGCCCGGCGAACGGCTGAACGAGGGCGAGCTGGCCAAGCGGCTCGGCGTCAGCCGCACGCCGCTGCGCGAGGCGCTGAACCGCCTCAACACCGAAGGCTTCCTGCGCTTCACCCCGGGCAAGGGCTTCTTCTGCCGCGAGCTCGACGCCCACGAGATCTTCGATCTCTACGAGCTGCGCAAGTCGATCGAGATCGCCTCCATCCGCCTCGCGATCAAGCGCGCCAGGGACGAGGACATCGACGCGCTGCTGGCGTTCCTGCAGGCGACCGGCCCCGATCCCGGCGAGCGCTCTTCCGTCGAACTGGTCGAGCTCGACGAAACCTTCCACGAGCGGCTGATGGGCATGTCGGGGAATACCGAGATGCTGCGCGTGCTGCGCAACGTCAACGCCCGCATCCGCTTCGTGCGCTGGATCGACATGGACCGGATCAACCGCTCCAACACCCAGGCCGAGCACCGCGCCGTCGTCGAAGGCCTCAAGGCGCGCGACGAGGAGAGGTGCGTCTCCGTGCTGGAGAAGCACATCGACCGAAGGCTCGACCGCATCACGTCAGCCATCAAGGAAGGCTACGCGCAGATCTACATGCCGGCCGCGCGCGCCGGCGCGAATTGACGATTGGTACTTGAGTACAGCGAAGGGCGGATTAGCGCAGCGTAATCCGCCGTTCTTCGCCGTAGATGCCGCGGCGGATTACGCCTCCGGCTAATCCGCCCTACAGCTACGTCGCGTTAGATTCCTTCAATGACGGTCGAGTGCGTCTGCCTCCTCCACCCCGTCCGCAGGTGCCGCGGTTTTTGGCCGTGCGAACAGGAAACGGGATGCCGCGGATATTTGTGCGCCGGCGCTGCCATCCTGGCCAATGAGGGCTAGTCCCGCTCCACCATTGGCTACGTTCAGGATGACAGGCTCGCCCGTCCAGGTCCTGATTGGCTTCATTGCGACGATGAGAAATTCACCGATCGGCTGATCAAAATATTGCAGCCTCAGCTGCGGACCGACCTCCGCTTCCGCAAGTCCAAAACCCAACTGTTGAGCGCGCGCATAAATGTCCGCCAGCGATGCGGTATCGGTCTGAAGGCCGAGTTCGGCCGCCGACACTGAAAAAAGATCCAGTCTGGTTCTCGTGGAGCGGAGGGTAAAGGCCGGTCGAGCCAGAATTTCCGCAGCCGAACCCCCGACGCTGCAACCCACTGCATCGAGCGCGTTACGGAGGGCGAGCGAATTTGCAAAAGTCCCGATTGTGATCGTCTTCCACACCGACACATCGGCAGCGGATGTGATTGCAATTTGCGGCGCACGAGCTGACGGAGTTTTCTTCAGCCTCAGCTGGTTCTGCAAACTGTCTCGCGCCGTGCATTGAGCCTCGGCGCCGGTCGCGAACAGAAGGATGCCCGCGGCGCTGATCATGGCAACAGCGAGACTGCGGCCACGACGCCATCCCATCGAATAATGCGGTATGGCGCGGCAATCGACGTCCTTGTCAGCGGTTCGGTCCATAGCAATCTCTCACGCGTGCTATGGTGTATGCTGAATAGAATTCGACAAATCGGCCCAGGCGAATCGCGCCTTCGCCGTATGTGGTCTGGTCAACATCCGCAGAAAAGTTGCCTTGCCGAGATGTCGCCTGTTGACCCGATCAATTGATGGAGCTTGGTCTGTTCAGCAGTTGATTCAAGACAGTGGCGCTGTCGGGTCGTGCAATTTTGGGTCGATTGTCGAGTACTGGTATGCGCCGATGATTGAATAGTGCTGTTTGCTGCGGGGCGGGCGCGGCCAAGGCGGTGCCGTAGCCCGGAGCTCGCAGAGCGAAGGCGGAAACGACATTCCGGGGACAGCGGTCCGCATATCGCGGGATACGGGCCTGCGAGCATCCGTCGTTCCACGGATCGAATATTTTTCAGAAATGCTCTTCTGATTCGACGAATAATGCTTGACGTGCGACCCAAATCAGGTGTCTAATGTGTCCGTCTCACCCGATACGAGGGGCGTTTCGCGAACGTCACGGACGTGGGTGCAGATGCGGTGGCCGCCGAGCGTGCAATTGACGTGTGTGCGCAAGGCGGACGGCGAAGTCGTGTGGGCCTGCCGCCCCGATGTTGGTGGTAAGCACGCGAAAGGTCCAAAGCCGATCGCGGATGATGGTGGCACAAAAGCAGAGTCTCACCAGGGCGAGCACGTATAAGCCGTAAAGCCATCGCGCAGGGAAGGCCGGCGTGCCTCCGCTGCATTTGTATGCTCGTGTGCGCCACTTTCTACCCATTGCACACGGGACCGCGGGTGCAGCGTGCACCCGGCTTTCCCTGCGCCCTCGATCTAGAGAGAGGGCGAAACGAAATGAAAGACTCGGGCAAATCATGTCGCGAGAATGCGAAACCATGTCGAACTGCCGTAGGGTGGGCAAAGCGACCCCGTCTGCCGTAGCTCAACGAACGAAGGCGGAAGCGTGCCCACCATCACGAGCGCGCCGAGGATGGTGGGCACGGCGCGAGGGCGCCTTTGCCCACCCTACGGCAGTCGTGATCGCTGATGGTGCGCAACACATTCGCCAACACGACGGAAAGAGCTACCCAATCCGCACCACCATCTTCCCCAACGCCGCGCGTGTCTGCATCGTCTTGAACGCCTCGCGAAAATCGGTGAACGCGAACACCTTGCCGACCACCGGCTTGAGCTGTCCGTCGCGCAGCCACGCCGACAGTTGCGTCAGCACCCGCGCCTGGGCCTCCGGCTCGCGCTTAGCGATTTGCGCGACGTCGACGCCGATCAGAATGCCGCCTTTGAGCAAGGGCAAATTGAACGGCAAGGCCGGAATGCTGCCGGCGGCGAAGCCGACCACGAGATGACGGCCGTTCCAGGCGATCGAGCGGAAGGCCTGCACCGACACCTCGCCGCCGACGGGGTCGAAGATCACGTCGGCGCCATCGCCGCCGGTGAGATCCTTCAGCGCGTCGCGCCAGTCGGCGCGCGTGTAGTCGATGACATCGTCGGCGCCAAAGCTTCTGGCGAACGCGCGCTTCTCTTCCGTCGACGCAGCGGCGGTGACGCGCGCGCCGAGCAGCTTGCCGACCTGGATCGCCGCGATGCCGGTGCCGCCGGCGGCGCCGAGCACGAGCAGATGCTCGCCGGCGCGCAGCGTGCCGCGCTCGCCGAGCGCATAGAGCGCGGTGAGATAGTTGGTGCGGAAGGCAGCACCAGCCTCCGGCGCAAGTCCCTCGGGCATGATTTCGACCGCGGCGGCCGGCACCACGATGTATTCGGCAAGCGCACCCGAGCGCGCCATGCCCAGCACCGGCGTACCGGGTGCGAAGCCCGTCACGTCGCCCGCGGCTTCATCCACGATGCCGGCGAATTCCGCGCCGGGCGTGAAGGGCAGCGAATCCCTGGTCTGGTAGCGGCCTTCGACCTTCAGCCCGTCGACAAAGCCGATGCTCGCGGCCTGCACCTTGATGCGGAGCTGGCCGGCGCCGACAGCGGGCACCGCGATCTCCTTCAGCGCGATCTGATCGATCGGCGCATACTGCTCGACGACAACGGCTTTCATCTGATCCTGCTCGCTGCTGCGTTTCCTCAAGGGTCTATCCCACATCCGTTCTACTACGGGGAGGGTTTTTGCCGCTTCGGCGCCGGCGGCCGGCGGGGAAATCGAGCATCTTCAACGACATCGTCCGCCGTCGTTCGTTTACCTGTTGTTATCCCTACCGAATTCGGTAACCCGTCCTTAATCGCATCAACCTTAAGGTCTTCCCAACGCGGTCCGTCTCGGGCCGTGCGCCGTCCAGGACAGGCGGGGGTCGCGTATGCGTTGGAGTGCTCCATGGATATCATGACAGGCGCGGGGCTGGTGGCCGGCGTCGCCGTTATCGCGTTGATGATGTTCATGGGCGGCGACCTGCACATGTTCATCTCCGAGCACGCCATGATCATCATCTTCGGCGGTTCGATCTCGGCGACCATGATCCGTTTTCCGCTCGGCGTGATGCTGCACGGCCTGCCGCTCGGCTTGAAATTCGCTTTCACGATGAGCCGGCTGTCGGCCCGCGACCTCGTCGACGAGCTCGCCCGTATTGCCGAGATCGCCCGCAAGCAGGGCCCGGTCGGGCTCGAAAAGGTCGAGACCAACGAGCCGTTCCTGGCCAAGGGCATCCGTTACGTCGCCGACGGCTACGACCTCGAATTCATCCGCGACAATCTCGAGCGCGACCGCGACAACTTCCTGATGCATCTCGACGAGGGCAGCAAGATCTACCGCGCGATCGGCGACTGCGCCCCGGCGTTCGGCATGATCGGCACGCTGATCGGCATGGTGCAGATGTTCGCCAACATGACCGACCCCTCGAAGCTCGGCCCGTTCATGGCGACCGCGCTGCTCGCCACGCTGTACGGCGCGCTGGTCGCCAACCTGTTCTGTCTGCCGATCGCCGACAAGCTGCACGGCAAGCTGCTCGACGAAGAGACCAACCGCACGCTGATCATCGACGGCATTCTGATGATCCGCGATTCCAAGAGCCCGGCGCTGGTGCGCGAGATGCTGCTGGCCTATCTGCCGGAGAAGCATCGTCACGAGGAAGGCGAGCCGGTCCCGGCCTGACGGTCGCGGCGCGTTCGGAAGTTTAGGCGATGGCCAAGAAAAAGCGCGGCGATGCACATGGCGGCGGTCACGGCTGGTTCGTGACCTTCGCCGATCTCATGGGCCTGATGATGAGCTTCTTCGTGATGCTCGTCGCGTTTTCGACCATGGACAACAACAAGCTGAAGATCGTCGCCGGCTCGATGCGCGACGCCTTCGGCGTGCAGACCAATGTGCGCTATTCCGGCATCATCGAATCCGACGGCCTGCCGACCCGGCCGAAGCTGAAGAACGTCGAGCACATCTCGCCGGAGGAATCCTCCGCCAATCCGACGCCGGACGAGCAGGAGCGCAGCCAGGTCAACGGCGCGCGGCTGAAGATCGATCGCGAATTCGCGCTGGCGTCCGCATCGTTGCGGCAGGCGCTGCAGGACATGCCGGAGCTGACCGAGATGTCCAAGCACATCATGTTCGAGGAGACCAAGGAAGGCCTCAACCTCGAGATCGTCGACCAGGACGGCCGCTCGATGTTCGCCGACGGCTCCAAGGTGCCGTATGACCGCACCCGCCGGCTGATCCAGAAGCTCGCCGCGCCGCTCAAGGCGACGCCGCTGCGGGTCGCGATCATGGGGCATACCGCCGCGGGCTTCGTGCCGACGCGCAGCGACTACGGCGCGTACGATCTCTCGGCCGACCGCGCCAATGCGGTCCGGCAGATTCTGGAGCGGGAGGGGCTGCCGGCCTCCCACATCTTCTCGGTCGGCGGCAAGGCCGATGGCCAGCCGCTGTTTCCTGACGATCCGACCTTGCCGGCCAATCGTCGCGTCACCATCACATTGATGCGCGAAAATCCGCCGCTGCCGCCGGATCTCAAGCCGTAAGCAATTGAAGTTACGATATTACCACCTCATCGTCCTGTGGTGAACCGGCGCAGTCCGGGGCCTCTCGCCGCATGCAATGATATGATGGTTTGGTTGACAGGCCGCGCGGAAGCGACGATCACCGCGCGGATCAAAATCAACCGTGAGAGCGTTCCACCTTCGCCATGGCTGTCAGCGTCTCAACCAGTGAAGCCCACGAAGGTCAGGCGTCCTCGAGCTTCTGGGCCCTGACGCTCGGGAGCATCGGCGTCGTGTTCGGCGATATCGGCACCTCGCCGTTGTACGCCTTCCGCGAAGCCGTCACCCACGCAGCCCATGGCGAGGAGGTCACGCGCACCATCGTGCTCGGCGTGCTCTCGCTGATCCTGTGGTCGCTGTTCATCGTCGTCACCGTCAAATATGTGCTGCTGCTGCTCCGCGCCGACAACAACGGCGAGGGCGGCACGCTCTCCTTGATGGCATTGGGGCAGCGGGCGCTCGGCCACCGAAGCTGGGTGTTGCTGGCGCTCGGCGTGGTCGGCGCCTCGATGTTCATCGGCGATTCCATGATCACGCCGGCCATCTCGGTGCTCTCGGCGGTCGAAGGCCTCAAGCTGGTCACCCCGGCGTTTGAGCATTATGTGGTGCCGCTGACCATCTTCATCCTCGTCGTGCTGTTTTCGGTCCAGAGCAGCGGCACCGCGCGCGTCGCCTCGGCCTTCGGGCCGGTGATGGTGGTCTGGTTCGCGACATTGGCGACGCTGGGGCTCATTCATATCAGCGACGATCCCACCGTGCTGGCGGCGATCAATCCCTGGTACGCGATCCAGTTCATGCTGTCCCACGGGACCATCGGCCTGGTGACGATGGGCCTGGTGTTTCTGGCGGTGACCGGCGGTGAGGCGCTCTATGCGGACCTCGGTCATTTCGGACGCAAGCCGATCCAGGTCGGCTGGCTCTATTTCGTGATGCCGGCGCTGCTGATCAATTATTTCGGGCAGGGCGCGCTGGTGCTGTCCGATCCGGCGGCGATCGAAAATCCGTTCTACCGGCTGGTTCCCGGGGTGCTGCTGTTGCCGATGGTCGTGCTCGCCACTGCCGCAACCGTCATCGCGAGCCAGGCGGTGATCACAGGCGCGTTTTCGCTGATCCGCCAGGCGGTGCAACTCGGTCTCCTGCCGCGCTTCGAGGTGCGCTATACGTCGGAGACGCATGCCGGCCAGATCTACCTGCCGCGCGTCAATCGGCTGCTGCTGGTCGGGGTCGTGCTGCTGGTGCTGTTGTTCCGCACCTCGAGCGGCCTTGCATCCGCCTATGGCATCGCCGTCTCCACCACCATGGTGGTCGACGGCATCATGGGCTTCGTCGTGATCTGGAAGCTGTGGAACTGGCGCGCGGCCACCGCGGCGGCCCTCGTCCTGCCGCTCGTTGTGGTCGACACCAGCTTCTTCGCCGCCAACCTGCTCAAATTGTTCGAAGGCGCCTGGGTGCCGCTGCTGTTCGGCGTGGCGGTGGCGGTGATGATCTGGACGTGGCGCCGGGGGGCTGCGATCCTGACTGCGAAGACCCGGCGCATCGAGGTGCCGCTGGCGGACCTGATCAAGAGCCTGGAGAAGCGTCCGCCGCACATCGTCAAGGGCACCGCGGTGTTCCTGACCAGCGATCCCGGCTTCGTGCCGACGGCGCTGCTGCACAATCTCAAGCACAACAAGGTGCTGCACGAGCACAACGTGATCATCACCATCGAAACCGCGCAGACGCCGCGCGTCGATCCCTCCGATCGCGTGCAGATGGAGAGCATCAGCGACAAATTCTCCAAGGTGCGGCTGCGCTTCGGTTTCATGGAGTCGCCGAACGTCCCGAAGGCGCTCGCGATCGCGCGCAAGCTCGGCTGGCAGTTCGACATCATGGCGACGTCGTTCTTCGTGTCGCGCCGCTCGTTGAAGCCCTCCGCGCAATCGGGCATGCCGCAATGGCAGGATCATCTGTTCATCGCGATGAGCCGGTCCGCGAACGATGCCACCGATTATTTCCAGATCCCGACGGGGCGGGTGGTGGAGGTCGGTACTCAGGTAACTATCTGATCCGTCTGCGGGATTCGGCAGCTAGCGGGCGTGAAGATATGCGCTCGTTGCATACCTGAGGCCAAAATCCGCGCTAACCTATGCATTCGCGGTAGGAGTATAGCCCTGCAACCCCGCATTGTGCAGCGCGGTAGAAGATAGAGGCGCGTCTTCCATGTCATCCGAGAGTGCGATCACCGCGGCGGAAACGCCCGCGGCCAATGGTCATGGCGAGGCGCATTCCACCGCGGGCTTCAAAGCGCTCCTGATCGGCAGCATCGGCGTCGTCTACGGCGACATCGGCACCAGCCCGCTCTACGCGCTGCGCGAAGCCGTCGTTGCCGCGAGCGGCCCCGATGGTGGCACCGCAACGGCGGCGGCGGTGCTTGGCGTGCTCTCGCTGATCCTGTGGGCGCTGATCGTCGTCGTCACGCTGAAATACGTCGTGATCCTGCTCCGCGCCGACAACAATGGCGAGGGCGGCACGCTAGCGCTGATGGCGCTGGCGCAGCGCGCCGTGAGCTGGGGCGGCGGCACGATCGTGCTGCTCGGCATCATCAGCGGCGCGCTGTTCTATGGCGACGCCGTGATCACGCCTGCGCTGTCGGTGCTGTCGGCGATCGAAGGCATCAAGCTCGTCACGGCGACCTTCGACCCCTACGTTGTCCCGATCACGGTGGTGATCCTGGTCGCGTTGTTCGCCGTACAGTCGCGCGGCACCGCGCGCGTCGCTGCATTCTTCGGCCCGATCATGTGCCTGTGGTTCGCGATCATCGCGGTCGCGGGCATTCCCCAGATCATCGCGCATCCCGAGGTGCTGCAGGCGTTCAATCCGCTCTACGCCGTGTCGTTCATGCTTCATCACGGCATTATCGGCTTTGTGACGCTCGGTGCCGTGTTCCTGGCGGTGACCGGCGCGGAAGCCCTCTATGCCGACCTCGGTCATTTCGGCAAGCGCCCGATCCAGACCGCATGGCTGTTCATCGTGCTGCCGTCGCTGGCGCTGAATTACATGGGGCAGGCGGCCCTGGTGCTGTCCGATCCGAAGGCGATCGAGAACCCGTTCTTCCTGCTGTTTCCGCCGGGCTGGCCGCTGATCGCGATGGTCATCCTCGCCGCGATCGCCACCGTGATCGCGAGCCAGGCGGTGATCACCGGCGCCTATTCGCTGACGCGGCAGGCGATCCAGCTCGGCCTGATGCCGCGCTTCGAGATCCGTCACACGTCGGAAGCGCATTCGGGGCAGATCTACATTCCCCGCATCAACCGCATGCTGCTGATCGCGGTGATCCTGCTCGTTCTGCTATTCCGCTCGTCCAGCGCGCTCGCCTCGGCCTACGGCATCTCGGTCACCGGCACGATGGTCGTCACCGCCATGATGGGCTTTGTGGTGATCTGGCGCGTGTGGAAGTGGTCGCCGATCGCGGCTGGTGCACTAATCGCACCGTTCCTGTTCCTCGACCTGACCTTCCTGTCGGCCAACCTGCTCAAGGTGTTCGAAGGCGGCTGGGTGCCGCTCGCGCTCGGCGCGGCCATGATCATCCTGATGTACACGTGGCGCCGCGGCAGCCGGCTGTTGTTCGAGAAGTCGCGCAAGCTGGAGTTCCCGCTCGCCGATCTCGTGGCCATGCTGGAGAAGCGGCCGCCGCAGCGGGTCTCCGGCACGGCCGTGTTCCTGACCAGCGATCCGCTGAGCGCGCCGACCGCGCTGATGCACAGCCTGAAGCACTACAAGGTGCTGCATGAGAAGAACGTCATCCTGACCATTGAGACCGCGCCGACGCCGCGCATCGATCCGTCGGAGCGGGTGCGGATGGAGCAGATCAGCCCGACCTTCTCCAGGGTGACGCTGAAGTTCGGCTTCATGGAGTCCCCGAACGTGCCGAAGACGCTGGCGATCGCCCGCAAGCTCGGCTGGCAGTTCGACATCATGTCGACCTCGTTCTTCCTGTCCCGTCGTGCCCTCAAACCCGCCGCGCATTCCGGCATGCCGCGCTGGCAGGACCATCTGTTCATCGCGCTGACCCGCTCGTCCAACGACGCCACCGACTATTTCCAGATCCCGACCGGCCGTGTGGTCGAGGTCGGCACGCAGGTCACGATCTGATGGAACGGCCCTCTCAGGAGGGCAGGGATCGAATGAGGGCTATTCATCGCTTGGCCACGCCGGCCGATGCGAAGCGCCTGTTCGAGATCAGGCGCACGTCGATCCTCGGGCTGGCGCCGAGCGGAATGTCGGTCGAGGCGGTCGAGCTCTGGGCGACCTCACTGACCCTCATCGGGATGAAGCGAAAGCTGCGCGACCTCGAGATCTGGGTGGCCGAGCATGACGGCACGACCGCGGGGTGGGGCGCTATCCGTGGCGACACTTTGGAGGGGCTGTACACCGCTCCCGAATGTGCCGGTCGCGGCGTTGGCGCTGGTCTGCTTGCCATGCTCGAGGACCAGATGCGCAAGCGCGGCGTCGCGGCGGTCTGCGCCGAAGCCAGCTCGAACGCGCTCAATTTCTACCTCCGGCGGGGCTATCGGGCGAATGGACCGCAAACTCCGGAAGGGGCGTGGCCGATCGTCAAGCAGCTCTGATTACTGCCGTTCCAGTGCAGGCGATTGAGGCTTTGGTGGAAGATTCAGACCGCGCTATAAGCCGCTCTCAGTCCTTGATTTTCCCCGCGCGAGAGGCGACTTTGCGCACCGGCTGGCGGGGCTCAGGCTAAGCCCATCTGGGAGGATTTTTCCGTGGCGGACCACAAGGTGCAAGATTTGTTTCCGGACGAGGTGTCGAAGGGAATAGCCGATGGGCGCTATCTTCTGGTCGATGTCCGCGAGCCCAATGAGGTCGCAGCCGAGGCCTATCCCGACAGCGTCGTGGTGCCGTTGTCGACATTCGACCCGGCCGCGATTCCGGATCCGCAGGGCAGGCAGGTGGTGTTCGCCTGCCGCTCCGGCAAGCGTTCGGTGACGGCGTCGCTGGCGGCGCAGGCCGCGGGCCTGCCTTACGACAAGCATCTGGCGGGCGGCATCATCGGCTGGAAGGCGGCGGGCATGCCGACCAAGGTGGGCGGCTGATCCTTCCATGACCTCCATGAACAAGGTCTTCGCGGACCTTCCCGTCACCATCTTCGAGGCGATGTCGCAGGCCGCGCGCGACAACAACGCCATCAATCTCGGCCAGGGTTTTCCGGACGATCCCGGACCGGAAGATATCCGCCGCGCGGCCGCGGAGGCCTCGGTGAACGGATACAATCAGTACCCGTCGATGATGGGCATTCCGGAACTGCGGCAGGCGATCGCCACGCATTACGGACACTGGCACGGGCTCAAGCTCGACCCGATGACCGAAGTGATGGTCACCTCCGGGGGTACCGAGGCGCTGACGTCCTCGATCCTGGCCATGGTCGAGCCGGGCGACGAGGTCGTGTGCTTCCAGCCGGTCTATGATTCCTATCTGCCGATCATCCGCCAAGCCGGCGGCATTCCGCGCCTGCTGCGGCTTGAGCCGCCGGAGTGGCGGCTGAACGAGGAGATGCTGCGCAGCGTCTTCAACCACAAGACCAAGGCGGTGCTGTTCAACAATCCGCTCAATCCGGCCGCTGTGGTCTATCCGCGCGAGGACCTCGAACTGCTGGCGCGGTTCTGCCAGGAGTTCGACGTTGTCGCGATCTGCGACGAGGTCTGGGAACACGTCACCTTCGACGGCCGCGAGCACATTCCGCTGATCACGATTCCCGGCATGCGCGACCGCACCATCAAGATCGGCAGCGCCGGCAAGATCTTTTCGCTGACGGGCTGGAAAATCGGCTTCGTCTGCGCCGCGCCGCCGCTGCTGCGGGTCGCGGCCAAGGTCCATCAGTTCCTGACCTTCACCACTGCGCCGAATTTGCAGGCCGCGGTGGCCTATGGTCTCGGCAAGCCCGACGACTATTTCCTCACGATGCGCCAGGACATGGCGCGCAGCCGCGATCGCCTCACCAAGGGGCTGGAGAGCCTCGGCTTCCCCGTGCTGAAATCGCAGGGCACCTACTTCCTCACCGTCGACCTGTCGCCGCTCGGACTCAACGAGAGCGATACGGATTTCTGCTGGCGCATCGTCCGGGATTACAAGGTCGCGGCGATTCCGGTGTCGGCGTTCTACGAAAAGGATCCCGTGACGTCGGTCGTTCGTTTCTGTTTCTCCAAGAAGGATGCCACGCTGGACACCGCGCTCGAGCGTCTGTCCGACGCGATCCATCGCCGCAAGAGGTAAGAGACACATGCATCTGCAGAGCCGTCGTCACGTCAGTTTCATCGGCGCGATCGCCGCGGTTCTGCTGCTCTCGTCATCCGCGCAGGCGGAAGAGCGCACGGTCAATTTCTACAATTGGTCGAACTATATGGCGCCGGATGTCCTTGAGGACTTCACCAAGGAGACCGGCATCAAGGTGGTCTACGACACCTTCGACGCCAACGAGACGCTGGAGACGCGGCTGCTCGCCGGCAAGTCCGGCTACGACGTCGTGGTGCCCACCGGTTATTTCCTCCAGCGCCAGATCACCGCAAAAGTCTTCCTGAAGCTCGACAAGTCGAAGCTGCCGAACCTCGCCAACGCCTGGCCGGTGGTCGCCAAGGAGCTTGCCACCTACGATCCCGGCAACAATTACGGCGCCAACTACATGTGGGGCACCACCGGCATCGGCTACAACGTCAAGATGGCGCAGCAGATCCTCGGCGCTGACGCGAAGATCGACAGCTGGGACATCGTCTTCAAGCCGGAGAATCTCGCGAAGTTCAAGGACTGCGGCATCCACATGCTGGACTCCGCCGACGACATCCTGCCGGCGGCGCTGAGCTATCTCGGCATCGATCCGAACTCGACCAAGCAGGCCGACCTGGAGAAGGCTGCCGATCTCGTCATGAAGATCAGGCCTTACGTGCGCAAGTTTCATTCATCCGAATATCTGAGCGCGCTGGCGTCGGGCGAGATCTGCTTCGTGGTCGGCTGGTCCGGCGACGTCATGCAGGCGCGCAGCCGCGCGGCGGAAGCCAAGAGCGGCGTCGAGATCGGCTACACGATCCCGAAAGAGGGCGCGCAGATGTTCTTCGACAATCTCGCGATCCCCGCCGACGCCAAGAACGTCACCGAGGCCTATGCGCTGATCAACTATCTCTACCGCCCGGACGTCGCTGCCAAGAACTCCAGCTTCCTGTCCTACGCCAACGGCAATCTGGCGAGCCAGAAGCTGATCGATCCGAAGATTCTGGGCGACAAGAACATCTATCCGGACGAGGCGACGCAGAAGAAGCTGTTCGTGATCACCGCGCGCGATCCGGCCACGCAGCGGATCATCAACAGGCTGTGGACTCGGGTGAAGACGGGGAAGTAATTCCATCCGTCATTGCCTGCAACAAGCGCAAGGCGCTTGTGCAAGGGAGCAAAGCGACGAAGCAATCCATAGCTCCGCAAGCTGAGGGATGGATTGCTTCGCTTCGCTCGCAATGACGACGCGCTACCGCCACCTGCGGTGCAGCCACAGCCACTGATCCGGATACTCGCGCACCCAGCTTTCGACCACGTCGGTGACCGCCTGCATCGTGCCCTGCACGTCGATCTGGCCGGAGGCGTCGAACACCGGCTTCACTTCCTCCGACAGTTCTGCACGGAAGCGGCCATCGGGCAGGCGGATGATGCGGGTGCCGTGGATCGGGCAATCGACCTGGCGGCGCAGCCGCGCCAGCATCGGATTGGCGGTGGTCTTGCGGCCGAAGAAGGTGACGGGGACGCCGTTGGTCAGATACTGATCGACCAGCATCGCGACATGCTGGCCGTTCTGCAGCGCCTGTCCGAGCTTGAGCGGCGCGTCGCGGCCGGCTGGCACCAGCGTGCCCATCTTGACCTTGCGGATGCGCTCGATCGCGCGGTCGGCGGATTCGATGTTGGGGCGGCGGAACAGGATCGCGGCATCGAGCCCGTGCGCGACGGCGCCGAGCGCAGGCAGTTCCCAATTGCCGAGATGGGCGGCAAAGAACAGCGCCGGCTTGCCGTCGTCGCGAAGCTGGTCGAACAGCACCTTGGTGCGCGGCGAGAACTCGATGCGGCTCGGCCGCTCCGGATGATCGGGGTCGTAGTCCCAGATGTGGTCGAGATGGGCGAACTCGGCACCGAGGCGACCGAGATTGTTCCAGACGCCGGTGAGGATCTCCTCGATCTCTTCGGGCGACTTCTCGGGGAAGGCGGCCTTGAGGTTCTCGCGCCCGATCCGATCCTCGCGCAACCGGCGGCCGATGAAATGCGCGGCACGGCCGAAGAACTTTGCGGTCTTGTCCGGATCGAAATAGCGCGTGGTGCGCAGCATGCCGACCGTCAGCGCGCCGATCGCGGCTTCCGCCGCAGGCTTGGTGGCGTCGCGCAGGCGCGCCTTGGCGCGGAGGAACAGGCGGCTCATGACGAGGGCAGGGGCCGGCTTATGCCGGCTCGCGCGTCAGGATCAGCGAGGCGTTCTGCCCGCCGAAGCCGAACGAGTTCGACATCACGGCCGTGACGCGGGCGTCGCGCGCCTTGTTGCCGACCACGTCGAACGGGATCGCCGGATCCGGCACCTCGTAATTGAGGGTCGGTGGAATCCGCTGATGCTCCAGCGTGAGCAGCGAGTAGATCGCCTCGACCGCGCCGGCCGCCGAGATGGTGTGCCCGACCGCGGACTTGTTCGACGATACCGGAATCTTCGAGGTGTGATCGCCGAACACGGCAGAGGTCGCCAGATATTCCATCTTGTCGTTTTCCGGCGTCGAGGTGCCGTGGGCGTTGATGTGGTCGATCTGCTCCGGCTCCATGCCGGCGTCCGCCAGCGTCTTGCGCACGCAACCAATCGCGGGCTTGCCGTCCGGGGCCGATCGGGTGCGGTGGAAGGAGTCGGTGAGCTCGCCGCAACCGGCGACGACCCCGAGGATGCGCGCGCCACGCGCCATCGCCGCGTCATAGCTTTCCAGCACCAGCGCGCCGGCGCCTTCGGCCATCACAAAACCGTCGCGGTTCTTGGAGAACGGCTTTGAGGCGGCCTGCGGCGGATCATTCTGCGTCGACAATGCCGACAGCAGCGAGAAGCGCACCATGGCTTCGGGATTGACCGAGCCGTCGGTGGCGACACAGAGTGCCGCATCGGTTTCGCCGCGGCGGATGGCCTCGACGCCGAGCTGGATCGCGGTCGCGCCGGAGGCGCAGGCCGTCGACAGCGAGATCGGCGAGCCCTTGGTGCCAAAGCTGTCGGCGAGATTGTTGGCGACTGAGCCGAACATGAAGCGGTGATGGTTGTCCGCGAACCGTCCGCCGCCGCTGGCGCGCAGCACGTCCATGGTGGTGAAGTCAGGCCGGCCGATCGTGCGGCCGACCTCCAGCCGCTGCGGCCATTCGGTTTCGACTGGCGCGACCGCGAGGAACAGCGGCCCCGGGAAATCGCCCTTGCTGCCGATGCCGGATTGATCCAGCGCTTCCTCGATCGCCAGCACTGCAAGACGCTCGGACAGGCCGGTGGAGGAGAACGGATCGACCTTCACGAAATCGATCGCGCCGGCCATCGTGGTCTTCAGCCCGTCGATCGGAAAGCGCGTCACCGTCTTGATGCCGGACTCGCCGGCGGTCAGCCGGGTCCAGTTGTCGGTCTTGCCCGCGCCGAGCGAGGTCAAAATCCCCATGCCGGTCACGACAACGATCGGCCGGCCGGATTTATCGCGTGGTGCTGCCATGGTTTCCCCGTCGGTGTTGCGCCGGAATTATTTCACAGCCTCGACCAGGGCCAAGCCTTCGCCCTGCCAGTGACCGGCCCCCATCACGACAATCTGGGTCGGCGCGTCGGCCTTTTCAACCTCGAGCCCGGTCGGGTCGTTGGCCGGGTACAGCGCGCCGCGCGACAGCGACAGTGCCGCGAGCGCGAGCCCGAGTGTGAACTGCGCTTCCATCGTATGGCCGAACGTGGTGCCGGTGGCGCGTACGGCCAACCCGGGATGCTGGGCGAGGAACGCGCGCTCGTCCGACGTCACGGGCTCGGCACCGGTGGTGCCGGTGATCAGCGCGGCCTTGTCGTCGCTGACGCCGAGCTTCGGCCACATCGCCTGCAGCGAGTTCGTCACCGCGCCCGGTTGCTTGCGCCGCGCCAGATCGGCGACGACCTTGGTCAGCTTGGCGTAAGGCTTTGCGCCACGCGCCTCGGCGTGCTCGCGGGACTCCATCACCAGGAACGCGCCAGCGGAGCCGAGCGCGAAGCCGGGCTTGTCCTTGCGTTGCCACACCGGAGCGTATTGGCCGGTCAGGTTGAAGTCGCCGAATTCGTAGAGGATCAAGAGATCGGGACGCTCGCCATTGTGCGCAGCGCCAACCAGCGCGATGTCGCTCTGGCCGGCCTCGATGCGGGCGACCGCGATCCGCGCGGCGTCGATGCTGGAGGCTTCCTCGCCCATGAAGGTGCGCGAGGTGCCGCACACGCCGTGAACGATCGCGATATTGCCGGCGAGCAGATTGGAGAGTTGCGCCAGGAACAGCGTCGGACGCAGTTCGTTCATCAGCTTCTCGTTGAGGAAGCCGGGCTGCGAATTACCCGCCGCATCGGCGGTCAGGATATTGATATCGACATTGAGATCGCGCTCGCCGCCGCCGGCCGCGACAATCATGTCCATCCGCGACAGGATTTCCTGGTTGCCCTTCAAGCCGGCGGAATCCAGCGCAAGGCCGGCCGCATAGGTGCCGATGCGCTGCCAGGCTTCCATCTGGCGCTGATCGCCCTTCTTGGGGATCTGGGCATCGAAGCTGACGGGCGCGAGCGGATGAACGATGTACGGCGCGAAGCGCTGCTCGTCGACATTGACGCGCTTGGCGCTGAGCGCATCCCAATGCGCATCAAGGCCTTCGCCGAGCGACGAGATCAGGCCGATGCCGGTGATCCAGACTTCCTTCGGCTCAGCCATTGCTCACTGCCTGCAGGGGGAAACCGATCTTTTTGGCCATCTCGTCCATGTAGACGCGGAAGTTCGGATCGGGGAAAGGGGACAGGCCGAAGGTGATCTCGGCGCTGCACTTGAGCTCCTTGCCGACGCGGCCCTTGGCCTTGGTGACGGCAAAGCCGGAACCTTCGTGCTCGAGCTTGGCCTCGATGGTCAGCAACTGGCCGGGGCTGACGAAGCCGCGCATCTTGGCTTCCTTGACGATCGCGAGGAACGGCATGCGCTCGAACTTCAGGAGGCCGAGCAGCAGCCAGCCCGAGCTCTGCGCCATGGCCTCGGTGAGCAGCACGCCAGGCATGATCGGGAAGCCCGGAAAATGCCCCTCGAAGATCGTGTGCGCCGCCGGAACCTGGGCCTCAACGACAATCGTCTTGGCGTCCAGATTGAGGTCGACGATGCGGTCGATCAGCCGAAAGTAATTGATGTCCATGGTGGGCGATTACGAGCCCGTGCCCGCACCCGCGTTCTTGGCTGCAACCAGTTCGTCGATCCGGTCGGCGAGGTTCTTCAGCACGAAGTACTGCTCGGTGGTTGCCTTGCCGTCGTTGACCTCCTGGGTCCACTTTTCGAGCGGCATCTTGATCCCAAAGGCCTTGTCGATGGCAAAGGCGATGTCCAGGAAGTCGAGGCTGTCGATCCCGAGATCGTCGATCGCATGGCTCTCCGGCTTGATCGTGTCGCGCGGGATGTCGCAGGTCTCCGCGATAATATTGGCGATCTGATCGTAGGTGGAAGACATCATTAAGCCTTTGATATATTGGAGATAAATCCGGGACGGCTTGGAGGAGGCGGGCGCGTCGCCCCGGAATGCCCAATTCCCCCTGCCGGAGTCGTGTGCCCGTATATCGGAGCATGGCGGTTAGTTCAATGGAGCTTGGCCAGCCGGCCGGGGACGGTTTTTGGGGCAGGTTCCGGGGGGAGTTCGGGCTTAAGTTCGCGGCATCACCGAAATCTTGGCGCAATCGCGCCGACCCATCAGCACGCAGTCCTGGGTCTTGCGGAGGTCGGCGATGCTCATCGCGAGCCAGATCCCGATCGCGGTCAGCGCCACCGTGAAGGCGAAGGCCGCGACATTGGCGAGCATGCGCTGGCGGAAGTCGTCCGGCTCCTCGCGCGGCTTCTCGTAGCGGGAGAGATCGTTGGCGGCCGGGGCGGGGCGCGTGGCGCGGATGGATTCGCGGGGGTGACCGGGTGGCTCGGCCGATGTGCGCGGCCGGAATTTGAGCACAACGTGCTCGTCATCCGAGGGAATTGGCCGCTGGGTCTTCACTGCTGTCAGTCCAATCGCGTCGCGCTCTTTGTTTAGCATGTTCGCCGCGCTTCACACGTAAATTGTTGGTGCGCGCAGAGGTGGTATTCAGGTTTTGAAAGCGCGTGAGGAACTTCTCCGCAGTCGCAAGTCGACCGCGACCGCAGGCGATGTGTGCGCCGCAGCGGGGGATCGCCGATATGCTTGCAAGCCAACGCGCGGGGGCGCGCGATGCCTGCAGTTTGCGATGACCAAGCTATGCTTTTACACCTGCGACATTCTGTCATAATGGAACCCATTCCGGAGCGCCGGTCAAACGGGAGCAAGTCTGATGGGCAACACGCGCGAACCCTATGTCAAACCGATCCCGATCCTGTCGCTGCGCCCGACCCAGATGACGGTCGGCATGCGCGAGGTGAAGGAGAAGCGCAAGCGCTGGCGTGAGGTGAAGAAGGAGAAGCGCGCCGAGCAACTCGGCAAGCACATGATTCCCGTCGTGCACGGTCCGGACGACCGCTACTACGTGGTCGATCACCATCATCTGGCGCGCGCGCTGCATGATGAAGGCGTCAAGGATATCCTGGTGACCGTGATCGGCGATCTCAGGATGGTCGAGCGCGATGCGTTCTGGGGCGTGATGGACAACAAGCGTTGGGTCTATCCGTACGATTCCAAGGGCGAGCGCCGGCACTTCAAGGACATCCCGAAATCGATCGCCAACCTGAAGGACGATCCCTATCGCAGCCTCGCCGGCGAGATGCGCCGCGCCGGAGGCTTCGCCAAGGACACGACGCCGTTCAGCGAATTCCTGTGGGCCGATTTCCTGCGCCGCCACATCCCGCGCAAGACCGTCGAGGACAATTTCGCAAAAGCCCTTGAAAAGGGCCTGGCCGTCGGCCGCAGCAAGGATGCGGTCTATCTGCCCGGTTGGTGCGGGCCGGCATCCGACGACTGATCGTTCTCTGGCGCGTGCGCATCGTCCTTGCCGCCGAGCAGGCGGTGCAGCCCGCGTTCGATGCGTTGACCGAACGTCAGCAGCACCAGCGCCATCACCAGCGCGGTGCCGACGATCGGCCATTGTCCGGCGCCGCAGAGGATTCCGACGACTGCGGCAAAGAACGCACAGGCGGCGCTGGTCAGACCATGAACCCGTGCCCGGTCGCCACGTCGCACGATCACGCCGGCGCCGATGAAGCCGATGCCGGTGAGAATGCCCTGGATGACGCGGCTCGCCGGGTCGCCGAGCTTGCCGGCGTCGGCGTATTGAACGGCTAACAGGACGACGGTTGCGGTGGACAGGCTGACCAGGCCGAGCGTCTTCAGTCCGATCGGCTTGCCGCGCAAGTCGCGGTCGAGGCCGATCAGGCCGCCCGCGAGTGTAGCGGCGCCAAGGCGCAGGATGATCTCGTACGAGTCGGCCAATTGCGCTCCTTACTTCGGCAGCCGCCCGAGCATGTAGAATTCGTCGTTCGGGCGCATCGCGGTGACATTGGCGAGCCGGTTCGACAGCGCGAAGAACGCCGCGACCGCGGCGATGTCCCAGACGTCGTCGTCGCTGAAGCCATGGGCTGCCAGTGCTGCGAAGTCAGCCTCCGAGACTTCCTCGGCCGCGCGGCTGACCTTCATCGCGAAGTCGAGCATCGCGCGCTGGCGCGGCGTGATGTCGGCCTTGCGGTAATTGACCGCGATCTGGTCGGCAATCACTGGGTTCTTGGCGCGGATGCGCAGGATCGCGCCATGGGCGATCACGCAATATTGGCACTGGTTGGCCGCCGAGGTCGCCACCACGATCATCTCGCGCTCGGCCTTGGAGAGCCCCGAGTCCTTCTCCATCAGCGCGTCGTGATAGGCGAAGAAGGCGCGAAACTCGTCGGGACGATAGGCCAGCGTCAGAAAGACATTCGGCACGAAGCCGGATTTTTCCTGCACCGCGAGGATGCGGGTGCGGATGTCCTCCGGCAGCTTGTCGAGGGGCGGCGCGGCGAAGCGTTTTGCGGGCGATTGCGTCATGACGAGGTTCCGGCATGCCGCTTGATGCGGCGTTGGCGGAACCATAGTCCATGATGGAGGCAGTGCAAGGCGCCTTGGAAGCGCCTTGACCTGGCGTTAGCGCAGCGGCTTCTTGAGAAGCGAGAAGCGGTCGGGATCGAGGCCCATCGAGGGCTGCAGCATCGGCGCTTCGACGGGCGTCATCGGGCGCTGCATTGGCCGCTCATTAATGCCGGGATCATTCGGAGCGGAATCGCGTTGCGAGGTTGCGCCGCGCCAGCGCTCCAGCACCGCGCTGACGAAATGCATGTCGTGGCCGGCCGAGACCGACGGCACGGTGGCGATGGTGGCTTCGCCGCGCGGCAATTGATGCGGCGGCACTTCCTTGAAGCGCAGGCGCGTCGGCAGCGCCACGCCTTCGCCGAACGCCAGCACCTCGCGGGTGCCGAGTGACGGCACAAAGGACAGCAGGTTCGCAGCCGCATCTGAGACCGCCGAGCGCAGCAGCGCCTGGTCGCGGTCGTTGGCGAGGCGCATCGTGAACAGCGTGTTGCACTGGGAAATGATGGTCGCGTCGAGCTCGGCCGGACGCTGGGTGATCAGGCCGAGATAGACGCCGTATTTGCGGCCTTCCTTGGCGATGCGCGACACCGCCTTGCGGGTCGGACCGAAGCCGATATTGCGGTCGGCGGAGGCGTAACGGTGGGCTTCCTCGCAGACGAACAGCATCGGCGAGACGCCGTCGCTCCACAGGCCGAAATCGAACGCCATGCGGCACAGCACCGACACCACGGAGTCGACGACTTCGGCCGGGAAGCCGGCGAGCTGCATGATGGTCATCGGCTTGCCGTTGGCCGGCAGGCGGAACAGATGGCTGATCACTTCCGCCATGGTGTCGCCGCCGACATTGGCGTTGTCGAACATGAAGGCGTAGCGCGGGTCGTTGCGCACCGCGTCGATGCGCGAGATCAGCTTGTGATAGATGATGCGCGAGGAGCGGTTCTCCAGCTTGCCCATGCGCTCGTCGATTAGCGAGAGCAGGTCGACCAGGCGGTACGGCACCGGCGTGTCGACGGTGTAGCCGATCTGCTTCGGGTCGATCCGCTTCAGTCCGAGGCCGACGCGGTCGGCGTTCTGGTACTGGGTGTAGATGCCCTTCGCCATCGGAATGACTTCGGCGAGGATGTCGAGCTCCTCGGCGACGCCGGGGCGGCCGGCGAACAGAACGTCGACGATCTCTTCGAAATTGAACAGCCAGAACGGCAGTTTCAGGTTGCGCGGGTTGAGCACCTGGGCGCGCTCGCCGAAGCAGCGGCCATATTCGTTATGGACGTCGAGCAGGAAGATGCGCAGGTTTGGGCGCGACTTCAGGATCTCGTTGAGCAGCAGCGAAACGCCGGTCGATTTGCCGACGCCGGTCGATCCGAGCACGGCGAAATGCTTCGACAGCATCTCCTCGACGTCGACATAGGCGATGATCGAACGGTCCTGTTGCAGGGTGCCGACGTTGATTTGGTCCGATCCCGACGGCGCATAGACCGTGCGCAGCTCCTGGCTGGTGATCAGCTCGACGGTGTCGCCGATGGTCGGATAATGGGTCACGCCGCGCTGGAATTTCGGCCGGTCGCCGCCCAGGATCTCGCCAAGCAGGTCGACGGATGCAGTTGCCGAGTATTGGTCCGATACCGGCAGGTTCTCGCACGTCACCTCGGTGATCATGGCCACGATGACCGAGGAGGCGCAGCGCAGGCTGACGAAGCGGCCGACGGTGGCGCGCATCTCCGCGAGTGGGATCTGGTTGGCCGCAAGGAGCCCAACCCTGGCTTGCGAGCCGCGCACGGAAATCACACGTCCAAAGGATGTCACGGATGTAAACCTGGCATGTCCTGAAATTCTGCTGGGCCTGATTTTCGGGGACGGGACTGGAGAAAGCGTTAAGTCGCCACGGTTCCGGTTTGGCTAAATCCGCGATATCTCCGTCAGGTTTTCGTTTACGATGCGGTCAAACCCGGCCTGGGGAACCGATTACGCTGGCTAATCGCCACTTTCCGGCGGCATGGCGTTTGTTTCGGGATATTTCGGTTAGGGATTGATTCACCATTTCCGACGACGGCGCTGCCGCGTCCTCGGCATCGCCCGCATCGTGGTACCGCGCTGCGCGCGATGGACGAGTCGGGTATCGGATAACCGTTCGCTAACCGCAAGTTGTAACGCCCTTTCCATCTGTGCTGCGTAACCATGCGGTGCGGGGGAGAAACAGCGCGTGAGCATCGAGCACGGCAAGCCATCGCGGGGGAATGCTGGGGAGCCGGCCGTCGAGGCGGGCGCCACGAGGGGGCTTGCGTTCTGCGCCGGCATCCTGGTCGGCAGCCTGCTTGGGACTGCGACATCAGGCTGGAGCTTTCGCGAAGGCATGCTGATGACCGGCATGGTCATCCTGGCCGTGATCGTCGTCCTGCTGTTGAAGCGCCATCAGATCTCCGACGAGAAGCTCGCCGCCGAGCGGCGTCACCTCGCGACCGCCGTCAACAACATCCCGCAGGGGCTCGTGCTCTACGACGCGCAGGCGCGGATCATCATCTGCAACCAGCCCTACATCGAGATGTTCGGCCTCTCTCCCGACGTGGCAAAGCAGGGCTGCACGATGCAGCGGCTGATCGCTCATCGCCAGGAGACCGGCTCGTTCGACGGCGACGTCGATGAGTTCTGCAACGCCATCATCCGCACCGTCTCGCTCGGCAAGGCGACGCGTCAGCTGACGGAGGCGCCCGGCGGGCGCGCCATCGAGATCGTCAACAAGCCGCTGAAGGTCGGCGGCTGGGTCGCGACCATCGAGGACATCACCGAGCGCACGCGGGCCGACGAGAAGATCGCGCATATGGCGCATTACGATGCGCTGACCACTCTGCCGAACCGCGTGCTGTTCCGCGAGCGGCTGGAGCAGGCGCTGAAGGCGATCCGGCCCGGCGAGCAGCTCGCCGTGATGTATATCGACATCGACGAGTTCAAGAGCGTCAACGACGCGCTCGGCCACCAGATCGGGGATGAGCTGCTCAAGAGCATCGCCGATCGCCTGCGCTCGTGTCTCAGGGAGACCGACGTCACGGCACGGCTTGGCGGTGACGAGTTTGCGGTGATCCAGACCGCCGTGCGCTCGCAGACCGAGACGATGCAATTGCTGGCCGCGATCTATCAGGCGATCCGTGAGCCGATGGAATGCGCTGGCCACTTGATCACCACCGACGCCAGCATCGGCATCGCGATGGCGCCGGGCGATGGCCTCGATCTCGACGAGCTGCTGCGCAATGCGGACCTCGCACTCTACGGCGCCAAGGGCGACGGCCGGCGCACCTACCGCTTCTTCGAGGCCGGGATGGATGCCCGCGCCAAGGCGCGGCGCAGCCTCGAGCTCGAGCTGCGCCAGGCGATCTCCGATGGCGGTTTCGAGCTGCACTATCAGCCGCTCCTGCACCTGGAGCACGACAGGATCAGCTGCTGCGAGGCGCTGCTGCGCTGGCGGCATCCGGAGCGCGGCATGATCTCGCCGGCCGATTTCATTCCTGTCGCCGAGGACACCGGCCTGATCAACGAGCTCGGCCACTGGGTGCTGAACACCGCCTGCGCCGAGGCCGTCAACTGGCCGGATCATGTTCATGTCGCCGTCAACGTCTCGCCGATCCAGTTCAAGAGCCGGACGCTCGCGCTGAACGTCGCCGCCGCGCTCGCGGTCTCCGGCCTCCCAGCCTCGCGGCTCGAGCTCGAGATCACGGAGGCCGTGCTGATCCGCGACGACGAGGCGGCGCTCGACATGCTCTATCAATTGCACGAGCTCGGCGTTCGCATCGCGCTGGATGATTTCGGGACCGGCTATTCCTCGCTCAGCTATCTGCAACGCTTCCCGTTCGACAAGATCAAGATCGATCGGTCCTTCATCAAGGACCTCGCGAGTGCCGGCGCCTCGTCCGCGATCGTGCAGGCCGTGGTCAATATCGCCGCCGCCAGCGACATGAGCACGACTGCGGAGGGTGTCGAGACCGAGCAGCAGCGCAACTGGCTGCGCATCCTCGGCTGCACCGAGATGCAGGGCTTTCTGTTCAGCCGTCCGATCCCGGCGTCCGACATTCGGCCGTTCCTGCTGTCGTACGGCAGGAAGGCCGCATCGGTCGCCTGAACGGCGCGAACCATCCATCATCAGTGTGACGTCGGCCACGGAGCCTGCCGGGGCCAGCTGCCAATCTTGTGCCCGTGCAACAAGAGGGCCTCGCCATGTACTTCCTGATCAACACGCTGCTCGTTCTTGCGATGGCGTTCTTCTTTTTCCTGCCGATGACGGATCAGCGCACCGCGCGGATGAAGCTCGGCATGGTCTGCGCGCTCGCCGTTGCGCTCACCGTCTCCGCCGTCTCGTCCCGCCCGCATGCGCCGGCGCCGATCACGGTGACGATGTCTCGGGGATAACCTTCGTCGTCCGAACCGCGAATTCCCGATGGCTGGTCTGCTCCACATTTTTGTTGACGTGACCTGATCTTTTGTACAGTAGTACAAATAGGTGCGCAGCCGTTGCGCGCCGCACATTTTCGCATGTCTCGCGTCTGGTATTCTGGCGCCGGTGCGCCGCACCGCGCCCTGGTGCGGCGCGAGTCCGCGCTTGTCGCGGAGAGGAGACAGCCAGATGCAGCCGGAACCGATCTTCGATCTCGCCCATCTCGGGCATATGGAATTGCTGACGCCCAAGCCCGACGAGAGCCTGAAGTTCTTCGTCGACGTCATGGGCATGACGGTCAGCGGCCAAAAGGGCGAGTCGGTCTATCTGCGCGGCTGGGACGACTATGAGCGCTACTCGCTGAAGCTCACGGCGTCGAACACCTCGGGCATGGAGCACATGGCGCTGCGCGCCCGCAGCCAGCAGGCGCTGGAGCGCCGTGTTGCTGCGCTGAAGGGCAGTGGCTTCGACATCGGCTGGGTCGACGGCGACATGGGGCAGGGCCCCGCGTTCCGCTGCCGCGATCCCGACGGCCATATCGTCGAGCTCTATTACGAGACCGAATGGTACCAGGCGCCGGCCGAGCTGAAGCCCGCGCTGAAGAATCAGGCGCAGCGCTTCCCGGCGCGCGGCGTCAACGTCCGCCGGCTCGACCACCTCAATTGCCTGGCCGTCGACATCAAGGCCAATCGCCTGTTCTTCGAGAACTACCTCGGCCTGCGCACCACCGAGCAGATCGTGCTCAACGACGGCACGGAGGCGGCGATGTGGATGACGATGTCGAACAAAAGCTACGACTTCGCCTACACCCGTGACCACTACGGGCAGAAGGGGCGCTTCCACCACATCACCTACGCGCTCGACAGCCGCGAAGAGATTCTTCGCGCGGCTGATATTTTCCTGGAGAACGGCATCCACATCGAGACCGGGCCGCACAAGCACGCGATCCAGCAGACTTTCTTCCTCTATGTCTACGAGCCCGGCGGCAACCGCGTCGAGGTCGCCAACGCCGGCGCGCGCCTGATTCTCGCGCCGGACTGGAAGCCGATCGTGTGGACGGAGGAGGAGCGCAAGAAGGGCCAGGCCTGGGGGCTGAAGACGATCGAATCGTTCCACACCCACGGCACACCGCCGTTCAAGGGCTGAGCTCAGGCGGCCTTTTCCGGCCTCACGGCGCGAAACTCGACGCCGTGCAGATGGATCGAGGGCGCGATGCCGAAATCGTTGCCGCCGAAGGCGTGCATGCGCCGGTGCAGTTCGTCGCGGGTGATGTTGAGCGGAATCTCGCAGATGTCGCGATAGGCCTGGCGCGAGTTGCGCTTGTTGCCCCAATAGACCGAGCGGCGCGGCAACGGCGTCGCCAGCGTCGCAAGCGTCGGGGCCATGTCCCAGAACAGCTTGACCAGATGGGTGTAGGTCAGGCTTTCAAGCGCAGCGACGTCGGTGCCTGCCGGAATCGGGAACGATGCCGTTTCGTTGATCGCGCCGGAATCGACGCGTTCGGCCATCTCGTGCAGCGTGATGCCGAACTGATCGATCTGGTCGTAGAGCGCAAAATGCGCGGGCGCCCAGCCCGGATATTGCGGTGGGCCGGGATGGAAATTGTAGGCGCCGTAGCCGAGCGCATTCAGCATCTGGCGCGGCACGACAACCGGCGTTGCGAAGCCGATCAGTCGCGCACGGTGCAGCGACGTCGGGCTGAGCTTGGCGAGATCCTCGGCGGTCTCGACCGCCGTGATCGCCAGGTCGGGACGGTGCCGGCGCAGCTTGGTCGTCAGCGGAGCTTGCTCCACTGCGCCCGTCAGCAGGATGATTGTGTCGAACATCGTTTCTCCGCCGTGCCCGATTCCGGCCTCGGCCGACCATGTCGCCACATTCGTTAATTTCTCGTTAACCATAACCGGCCGGCCCGAGGTCGACCTTGCGGGCAGCGCGGCGCGCCCCATCTTCCGGGAGCCAATACCGGGGACGGCGCATGCCCTTTCAGCCCGATTTCACCAGCGATGCCTTTTTTCGCGACCCTGCGGCCAGCATTGCCGCGCTGCGGGCCGAGGGGCCGCTGATCAAGACCCGGTTCCCGATCGTGGGCCGGGTCTGGATCACCACGACTTACGAGACGACCGCCGCCGTCCTGAAGGACGGCGCAACCTTCACGCTGCGCAAGGAGGGCGGCGCCGTCGCCGGGCTCAGCTGGTGGGTGCCGAGATCGTTCGCGGTGCTCGCCAACAACATGCTGACCATGGACGAGCCTGACCATGCCAGGCTGCGCGGCATCGTCGACGAGGCGTTCCGCCGCCGCGCGGTGCTCGACATGGAGCCGCACATCCGCGCCATCGCCGATCGGTTGGCCGACGACCTGTTTGCTGAAGGCAGTCCTGCCGATCTGGTGCAGCGCTATGCGCGCATCCTGCCGCTGTCTGTGATCTCCGAGCTGCTGGGCCTGCCGACCGAGGATCGACCCAAATTCATCGCCTGGGCCAATTCGATGTCGCAGCTGCGCAGCGCCTTCAGCCTGCTGCGCATGATCGGCAGCGTCAGGAAGATGCGCCGCTATTTCGAGGAGCGCCTGCGCATCGCGCGCGAGCAGGGCGGCGAGGGGCTGATCGCCGAGCTCGTGCAGGTCGAGAAGGAGCGCGGACGCATCAGCGCTGACGAGATGGTCTCGATGATATTCCTGCTGCTCGCCGCGGGATCGGAGACGACCACGCATCTGATCAGCGGCTCGGTCTATGAGCTGCTGAAGGACCCCGCGCGGCGCGACTGGCTGGCAGCGGATTGGGGACGCGTCGGGCTTGCGGTCGAGGAATTCTTGCGCTTCGTCTCGCCGGTGCAGTTTTCCAAGCCGCGCTACGTGCGGCGGGACATCGAGCTCGACGGTGTGCAACTGCGCAAGGGCGACCGCGTCATGGTGATGATCGCGGCCGCCAATCTCGATTCGCAGGCCCATGATCATCCCGGACGAATGGATCTCGAACGCAGGCCGAACCGGCACATCTCGTTCGGCACCGGCATCCATTTCTGCCTCGGCCATCAGCTCGCGCGCATCGAGGCCGCCTGCGCGCTGCAGGCGCTGTTCACGCGCTGGCCAAGATTGCAGCTCGCGGTCGATCCGTCGCAGATCCATTGGCGCGGCCGGCCAGGCATTCGCTCGATCGCCAAACTGCCCGTCGTCGCGGGCAATTGATCGCGGACAACGCGGCGGATCATTGCGGACGATCCGGCATTTGATGCTAGGCTCGGGCGCAATAATAAACGTCACGGGAAAACGTCGATGAGCGAACAGACGACGGACAAGCGCGTGCGAGAGGCGTCTCGCAGGCATTTCCTTCAGGCGGGTGCGGCACTGGCCGGCGGCTCTGCGGTGGCAGGGCTCGGTGGCACGACGGCGCTCGCTGACAACGGGGCCAACCTGCCGCCGAACGTCCCTGAATGGATGAAGACGCCCGGCGATCCCATGGGCAGCCAGCCCTATGGCGCGCCGTCGGCTTACGAGAAGGGCGTCGTCAAGAATATCTCCAAGACGCTGCCGCAATATATTTCCGCCTCGGGCCGCACGCCGCTGCAAGAGCTCGACGGCATCATCACGCCGAACGGCCTGTTCTACGAACGCCATCACGGCGGCGTGCCGACCATCGATCCGGCGCAGCACCGGCTGATGCTGCATGGGATGGTCGATCGTCCGCTGGTGTTCACCATGGAGGACATCCGCCGCTTTCCCTCGCAGTCGCGCATTCATTTCATCGAATGCTCCGGCAATCCCGTCTACACGAAGCCGTACGGCAAGACGGCCTCCGATCTGTGCGGGCTCGTCAGTTGCGCGGAATGGACCGGCGTGCCGTTGAAAACCGTGCTGAACGAGGCCGGGCTGCAGCCGGGCGCGAAATGGATCGTCGCCGAGGGCGCCGATGCAGCGGCGCTGACGCGGAGCATTCCGATCGAGAAATGCCTCGACGATGCCATGCTGGTCTACAGCCAGAACGGCGAGCGACTGCGGCCGCAGCAGGGCTATCCGCTGCGGCTGCTGCTGCCGGGCTTCGAAGGCAACATGAACGTGAAATGGCTGCGCCGCCTCAAGGTCGTCGCCGAGCCCGTCTATTCGCGCGAGGAGACGTCGAAATATACCGACCTGATGCCTGATGGTACGTCGCGTGAATTCACCTTCACCATGGAAGCCAAGTCGATCATCACGCGGCCCTCGGGCGGACAGAAGCTCGGCGCGCCCGGCTTTCACGAAATCACCGGCATCGCCTGGAGCGGACACGGTAAGATCAAGCGGGTGGAGGTGTCGGTCGACGAAGGTCGGAACTGGCAGAGTGCGGAGCTGCAGGAGCCGGTGCTGACGCGGGCGCTGACCCGCTTCCGCCTGCCGTGGCAGTGGGACGGCAAGCCGGCGCTGATCCAGAGCCGCGCCGTCGACGAAACCGGTTACGTGCAGCCGACCTTGGCGGAATTGCTGGCGGTGCGCGGCGCCAATCATTTCTACCACAACAACGCGATCTGGCCGTGGCGCATCGATGGCAGTGGCGAGGTGAGCAATGGCCAGGCGTGAGCTGCGGATCGCCGCACTTCTGATCGTGGCCGCAACGGTTGCTGCGCGGGCGGAGGAGCGCTTCGGCATCGGCCGCGCGGCGACGCCGGCCGAGATCGCCGGCTGGAACATCGACATCGGCCGCGACGGCGAGAATCTGCCGCCGGGCAGCGGTAGCGTCGCGCGGGGCCGCACAGTGTTCGCAGAGCAATGTGCCGCGTGTCACGGCGCCGAGGGGCAGGGCGCGGTGGGCGACCGGCTGGTCGGCGGGCAGGGCACGCTCGCCAGCGCCAAACCGGTGCGCACCGTCGGCAGCTACTGGCCCTACGCGCCGACGCTGTTCGACTACATCCGCCGCGCGATGCCGCAGAACGCGCCGCAATCGCTCAGCGACGACGACGTCTACGCCGTCTCTGCCTACATCCTCAATCTCAACGGCATCGTGGCAGCCGATGCCGTGCTCGATGCGAAAACGCTGGCCGGCATCAGGATGCCAAACCGCGCGAGCTTCGTCGCCGACCCGCGGCCGGATGTGCATAACCATTGAAGGCATCGCGGGTGAAGCGCAGCTCCGCTGCGGCGATCAGCGTCGCGCGGCGGCGCAGATAGGTGGCGCGCGCCAGCGCGGAACCGAGCCAGCCCGTCGGGCTGAGCGCGTTGGCCTGACCGGCCAGATAGCGCCGCCCGGCGTCGATCGCGGGCTTCTCGATCAGATGATAGGTGAGGGCGGCGAAGGGAATCACGAGCACGATCGAGATGATGATCGCAGGCCAGATTGCCTGCGTCGGCGTGCCCAGCAGCATCAGCTTCTCATTGTTGTGCCAGCCGACGAGATCGATGTGCAATTTGTGGCCGAGATAGGACGCGGCCATCTTCATCACCTGGAACAGGAAAGTGTGGATCATGTAGATCGCGTACGACCACAGCCCGAGCCGCTGCAGCGCCGTCGAGCGCAGCAGTACCGAGATCCGGCCCTGGTCGAATGAGAACACGTAGATCACGATCGCTGATAGCAGCGGGAAGATGTATTGCAGGCCGCCCTGCGGGATCGTCAGGAAGAATGCGGCGACCAGGATCACGCACCAGGCCTCCAGCATGTTCGGCGTTGCGAGCTTGCCTTTGGAGTGCATCCGCATCTCGTAGGTCAGGCAGCCCGCGAAGAACGAGAACATCGCCCGCAGCATGCCCCAGTCGGTCGAGACGAACAACGTGTGCGGCGAGCGCTCGAACAGCTGCATGCCTGCCGCAAGGCAAAGGCCGAGGAAGATCTCGCGGCGCCGGCGCGGGAACAGGATGACGATGCCGGCGAACAGCAGCGAGACGTAGAACTCGACCGCCGCGCTCCAGGCCGGGCCGTTCCAGGTCAGCCCGTCATGCAGGTTGAACGACTGCAGGAAAAACACATTGGTGATGACCTCCCACAGCGTGTGGCCGTCGCCGAACGGCTTTGAGTCCAGCGCCAGTGCGCCGTCGGCGCGCAGGAAGGCGAGCTTGACCACCTCGATCCCGACGAAGGCCAGCAGCATCACGATATGCAGCGGCCACAGCCGCGCGAACCGCGCTACGGCAAAGCGGACGCCGCCCTCGCTATCGCCGAGACGGTGGGCGTAGGCGTGGTAGAGCACGAAGCCGGAGAGGGCGAAAAACATGTCGACGCAGAACTGGAAGTTGGCGAACGCCGGCACGCCCTTCAGCGCATGGTAAATCGGGATGTGGAACATCACCACCAGCAGCGCGCAAAGGCCGCGCATGGCATCGAGTGCCTCAAATCGACCCGACCCCGGAACCATCTGTGCTGTCATGACACGCCTCGATCTCTGGTTGTATCCATGTGTTTCTTGGTGTGTCCGCTTCAGCAAGACGGAGGCCAACCAGGACGGGATCGAACCACGGGGTGTCAGCGTGCGACCAATCGGGAACCGGCGCTGAGCATGAGGGGCGATATGAACAGGGCTTTGATGATGGCGGCTGTGGCGCTCCTTGGCGTTGCGGCATCGGGCATGGGACGGGCGGCATCGCCCGATTATCTCGGCAGCTGGACGGTGCAGGGCTCGGAGCCAGCGCCGTGGGCCTCGCCCGCCGACAAGCCTGTCGCGTCCGACCTCAAGGCGCTGATCGGCAAGACCGTGGTGTTTCGCGCCGACCGGATCGAGGCACCGGCGCCGCTTGGATGCCGCAAGCCGCATTACGAGATCAAGCAGTATGACCCCGACATGCTGTTCCAGGGCAATCTGACCCGGCCGAAGGCGCAGGCGGCTACGCTTGGATTTGCCGGCAGCAAGGTTCCGACGCTCGAGACCGGCTGCGAGGGCGCGATCGATTTCCATTTCGCCGGTGATGCCGCGATGTTCGCGCTGAACAACCGCGTTTACAGGATGGTCCGCGCCAAGCCGGCCGGTCAGTAATTAACGTCGTGCGATCTCCCGATACAGCGCCGCGTAACGGCCGGCGCGGTTGCGCCAGGACACGTCGGTCGACATGCCGTTCTGCTGCAACGTTCGCCACGCCTGCTTGTCGTGATAGGCGATCGCGGCGCGGCGCAGCGCGCGGCCGAGATCGTCTGACGTGACAGGGCCGAACTTGAAGCCGGTGGCGGCATCGCCGCTGAGCGGCGTGCCCTCGAAATCGACCACGGTATCTTCGAGGCCACCGACCCGCGAGACGATCGGCACCGCGCCATAGCGCAGCGCGCAGAGCTGCGTCAGACCGCAGGGTTCGAAGCGCGAGGGCACGATCAGCGCGTCCGATCCGGCCTGGATCAGGTGCGCGAGCGTCTCGTCATAGCCGATCTTGACGCCGATCCGTCCGGGATTGGCTTCAGCCGTCGCGCGATAGCGATCCTGCAGGTCGGCATCACCGCTGCCGAGCAGCGCGAACTGCATGCCCTGGCCGAGGATGGTCGAGATATTGTCGAGCAGCAGGTCGAGTCCCTTCTGCCAGGACAGCCGGCTGATGACGCCGAGCAGCAGCGTGTCCGGCGCGGCATCGAGACCGAACTGCCGCTGCAGCGCCACCTTGTTGGCCGCACGCGCGGTGAGATCGCCAGCGCCGAACCGCGAGGCGATGGTGGAATCGGTCTCGGGATTCCAGACCGCGATGTCGATGCCGTTCAAGATCCCGCTCAGCACGCCCGTGCGCTCGCGCAAGAGGCCGCCGAGGCCCATGCCGCCATCGTCGGTCTGGATCTCCTGCGCATAGGTCGGCGACACCGTGGTGATGCGGTCGGCATATTGCAGGCCGGCCTTCAGGAAGCTGATCGTGCCGTAATACTCGACGCCGTGGAGGGCATAGGCCTCCGGCGGCAGGCCGAACCCCGCGAGCATCTCCGGCGAGAACTGGCCCTGATAGGCGAGATTGTGCACGGTCATCACGGTGCCCGGCCGCGGCCGTCGCCCGTAATAGAGATGCGCCGGCGCCAGCCCCGCCTGCCAGTCATGGGCGTGCACGATGTCGGGCACGAATGACGGGATCGCGCCGACGCCGATCTCCGCCGCCATGCGCGACAGCGCCGCGAAGCGGATGCCGTTGTCCGGCCAGTCGCGGCCGTCAGGCCCGACATAGGGATTACCCGGCCGCGCATAGAGATGCGGCGCGTCGAGCGCGAGCAGATCGAGGCTGGCATGGTGGCCGGCGAGCAGGCGGATCGGCCCGCCGTAAAATTCAGGCCATTGCAACAATGTCTCCGCCTGCGGCAGCGCCGCGAGCACGGCGGGATAGCCGGGCACCAGGGTCCGCGTCGCGATGCCGTGCTCGGTCAGCGCGCCCGGCAGCGCGCCGGCGACATCGGCCAGCCCACCGGTCTTGATGATCGGATAGATTTCCGACGTGACCGCAAGGACGCGGATCGAACTCATGCACCGAGCCTGTCGATCATCGCCTGTGTGATCAGCGAGATGCCGTTCTCGGTGGTGCGGAAACGCTTCGCGTCTTCGTCGCGA
This sequence comes from Bradyrhizobium jicamae, assembly GCF_018130695.1. GTDB lineage: Bacteria > Pseudomonadota > Alphaproteobacteria > Rhizobiales > Xanthobacteraceae > Bradyrhizobium > Bradyrhizobium jicamae_B. The sequence continues at coordinate 145,113 of NZ_JAFCJX010000003.1, forward strand.
TCCTCGCCGACCACCAGGCCCTCGGGAATGATGACGCCGCGGTCGACCACGGCGTTCTTCAGCCGCGCGCCGCGGCCGACATTCACATAGGGCATGATCACGGTGTTCTCGACACTGGCGTAGGAGTTGACGTGCACGCCGGTGAACAGCAGCGAGCGCTTCAGCGACGCGCCCGAGATGATGCAGCCGCCCGACACCAGCGACGACACCGCCTGTCCCCGCCGGTGCTCCTCGTCATGGACGAATTTGGCCGGCGGGGTGATCTCGGCATAGGTCCAGATCGGCCATTCGCGATCGTAGAGGTCGAGCTCGGGCACGACGTCGGTGAGATCGATATTGGCGGACCAATAGGCATCCACCGTTCCGACGTCGCGCCAATAGGCATGCGGCTCGCCGCCGGAGCGGACGCAGGAGGTCGAGAACTGGTGCGCGATGGCACGGCCGTGCTTGACGATATGGGGGATGATGTCCTTGCCGAAATCATGCGCCGAGTTCGGATCGGCGGCGTCGCGCTGCAATTCCTCGAACAGGAATTTGGAATCGAAGACATAGATGCCCATGCTGGCGAGTGATACGTCGGACTTGCCCGGCATCGGTGGCGGGTCCTTGGGCTTTTCCAGGAAGGATTTGATCAGCCCGTCCTCGTCGATATGCATGATGCCGAAGCCGGAGGATTCCGCGCGCGGCATCTCCAGGCAGCCGACCGTGACGTCGGCCTTGCTGTCGACATGCTGGCGCAGCATCAACTCGTAATCCATCTTGTAGATGTGATCGCCGGCCAGGATGACGATGAACTTGGCGCCGTGGGATTCGATGATGTCGATGTTCTGGTACACGGCATCCGCCGTGCCGACATACCACATCGATTCCGAGACACGCTGGCTGGCGGGCAGGATGTCAAAACTCTCGTTGCGCTCCGGGCGGAAGAAGTTCCAGCCCTGCTGCAGGTGTCGGATCAGGCTGTGCGCCTTGTATTGCGTCGCCACCGCGATGCGGCGGATGCCGGAATTGACGGCATTCGACAGCGCGAAATCGATGATGCGGGTCTTGCCGCCGAAATAGACGGCAGGCTTGGCCCGGCGGTCGGTCAGCTCCATCAGTCGGCTGCCGCGGCCGCCCGCCAGCACATAGGCGAGGGCATGTCGTGACAGCGGCTCATTCCGTATTGCGTTCATGGTCTCCTCCCGACATTTCCCAGCCGCGTTCTGGAGCAGGCTCTTGGGAACCAAATGCAGACTATTTGCGCGAGTTCCTCAAGCCCCTTTGTGACGAGGCAAGGCCCTTTGTGAGGTCAGGTTAATTGGACCTGACCGGACCTCGGCATCGTGGGCCTGCCTCAACTCGCGCAGTGTCATCTTGGTTTCGAGGCCGACGCAGGGCAGGGCTGCGGACATGGCGATAGGGTCTCGCGGTGCAAAGCGCCCGCGTTTTTCGTCTCGTTCCGCCGTCTCCTGGGTGCGAGGGCGCGGGGAAGACCGGGTGCAGCGATATGCGCGGGCAGGCCGACCGATCATCCGAGCTACGGATTCCTGACATCGATTCGCTCGGATGAGAGATTGACTCCCACAGTCTGCCCAGATATCTAATTCCGGACTAATCGGTCCGGAAAAGATGGCGCGGCTGAGAGAATTCGATTACGAGCAGGTCCTGGATGGCGCGCTTCAGCTATTTTGGCGCGGCGGCTATGAGGCAACGTCGCTCGATGGATTGCTGAGCGAAGTGGGCCTCAGCAAAAGCAGCTTCTACGGTGCATTCGGCAGCAAGCACGACATGCTGCTGGCGTCTCTCGACCGCTACATCGAGACTGTGCTGCAAGCCAACATCGACGATCTGCGGCGTGGATCGCCCCGCGCCGCTATCATCAGGAGCTTCGAAAAGATCCTCGGCTTTCAACCGACTTCCAAAACCTGCTTTCTTCAGGTTTGCGCGATCGAACGCGGCGGGCATGATCAGCTCGTGCGCATGCGCGTCCGGCGCGGGCTGGAACTCCTCGAAGAAGCCTACCGCGACGCGATCGTGCGGGGACAGGAGGCCGGGCAGTTCGCGGCCGATGCCGATGCGCGCGTATTGTCGACCTTTCTGGTCGCGAATCTCTATGGGCTGCAGGTTCTGGGCCGCGCCAATATGGCGGGAGATGCACGAAAGAAGTCGCTCGCAACGATCATGAAAGCCCTCGCATAATTTTTTTGTCAAATTATGGACCATTCGGTCCATAATAGCCAAGGGAGAGAAAGATGATGACTGATCGAAGAGCCTTCGGATTTGGCCTGGCAGCCGCAACAGCGGCCGGGGCCACGCCCGCGCACGCCGCAGACGATGTCCGGGAGGCCAACAAGCGGACTGTCCTGGCGTTCTACGATGCGGCCCTGAATCGGTCGAACATCGATGAGGCCGCGGCCTATCTCGGACCACATTTCATCCAGCATAATCCCAGGAGCAAGGATGGGGTTGAAGGATTTCGTGCGTTGTTTCAGGACCTGAAGACGCAATTCCCCGGAGTTCGCGCCGATGTCAAACGCGCCTTCTCCGACGGTGACTTTGTGGTCCTCCATGTCCACGCCAAGCTTCAGCCGGAAGATTTGGGGTTGGCGATCGTGGACATGTTCCGGCTTGAAGGCGGCAAGATCGTCGAACATTGGGACGTGCGCCAAGCGATCCCCGAAACCGCCGCCAATGCGAACGGGATGTTTTAGCGAGGCGACATGTAGGGCGGGTTAGCGGAGCGTAACCCGCCACTCGTTATCCGCGGTGAGAATGGCGGATCACGCTGCGCTAATCCGCCCTACGATTCGTACCCTCAAAACAACCTCGTCCCCAGCCGATCCACTTCCCATCCCTTCAGAAAATCCACCTCGCGGCCGATCCAGCTGATCGGCTCGGTGCCCCATTCGCCGACACGGCTGCCGTATTCGCCCATCACCCAGAGATGCCTGACGATGACGAAGGCGTGCGCGGCTTCGAGATCGTCGGGCTTGATCGGGCGGATGGTGCGGTAGCCCTCGATGAAGGCATCCCAGATCGTGTGCAGCTTGCGGCCGAAGGAGATTTTTGCCCACAGGAAGACGCCCAGATCATAGCCGAGGTAGCCACGGCCGCCATCGTCGAAGTCGAAGAAGGCGGCTTCGCCGTTTGTCATGATGCGCGCGTTGAAGCCGTGGCAGTCGCCGTGGCAATGCGTCCAGGTCAGATCGTCGAACGCTTCGATGCTCGCGGCGGTGCGCGCGGCGAGGCCTTCGAGCTCGGCGAGCGCGCCGGGTTTGTCGACCACACCGCTGCCCTGGATCCGCGCCATCGGGCGGTGCAGGAGATGATCGAGGTCGAGCCGGTAGAGCGGGGCGGTTAGCACGAAGGTCTCGGCGGCATTGTGCATCTTCGCCAGCGTGATGCCATTGGCGCGCGCGTCCGCGGCCGAGTTCAGTTCGGGCATCCGACCGTCGAGCGCCCCGAACAGCACGCCTTCGCGCATCCCTTCGGCCGCGCGCCCGCGCGCGAACAGTGCACCGTCGCGGGTCGGGACCGGAGATGCGACCGGCACGCCCGATCGCGCCAGATGGGTGATGAACTCCGTCTCGGTCCGGACATCGGCCGGCCCGCGCGCACGATGATGCGACAGGCGAAACATGTAACGGGTGCCGTCGGTGGCGGTGAGGGCATAGGTGTCGTTGAAGCCGCGGTTCACCATTCGGCAATCGAGCGGAAGCGGCAGCGGGTAATGCGCGGTGACGAATTGCGCCACCGATTCCATCCGTGTCGTTGAGTAGATTGGCTCGAGATCGCCCAAGCGGGTGCCCACAAGACTGAAGACGAGGATATGATACGACCCGGCGGGCGCGCGGAAAAGGACGGAGATCGCGATGGATAATCAAGCCAGGTTGATCGCCCTGCGGCGCCATTGGGATGCGTCGGATGCCAATGATTTCGAGGCCGAGCATGACATCTATCGCGAGGATGCCGTGCTCGATTATCCGCAATCGGGCGAGCGGATCCGCGGCCGGCGGAACATCCAGGAAAGCCGCTTCGTGCAGCCGAACAGGAAGCGCTTTGCGGTCCGGCGCATGATCGGGGGTGACGATCTCTGGATCACCGAATACGTCCTGACCTATGACGGCGTGCCGTCCTACGTCGTGAGCATCATGGAATTTCGCGAGGGCCTCGTGGCCCACGAGACCCAGTATTTCGGCGACCGCTTCGATCCGTCGCCCTCGCGGGCGCATCTTGTCGAGCGGGGAGATCAGATCTCGTCGGCATGAGCCCCGGTGGGCGCCATCCCGGACCAGACCGGGCTTCTACGGGCGTTGATTTGGCCGGCGCGTCAGGCGCTCTATGGCATAAGTTGGGCGCTAACCCCCTGATAATTCCTCGGTGTTGAATTGCGAGTGCCCCAATCGACCGCTATACCGGCGGTCGATTTGGCTGGCGGCCGGTTCGAATATGCCCATAGGTCCGCCATCGGGACCTGCTGATGCGATTACTGGTGCGATTTTTTGGTTTCCTGTTTACCGCAGGAACAGTCATTTTTCTGGTTGGCGTGGCCGCGGTTGCGGCCGGGATCTGGCATTTTTCCAAGGACCTGCCTGACTACACCCAGCTGCAGAACTATGAGCCGCCGGTGATGACCCGCGTGCACGCGGTCGACGGCTCGCTGCTCGGCGAGTTCGCCAAGGAACGCCGGCTGTATCTGCCGATCCAGGCGGTGCCGAAACTCGTGATCAACGCGTTCCTCGCCGCCGAGGACAAGAATTTCTACGAGCATGGCGGCATCGACTACACCGGCATGGCGCGCGCCGGCGTCGCCTACATCCAGAATTTCGGCTCCAACCGCCGTCCGCAGGGCGCGTCCACCATCACCCAGCAGGTCGCCAAGAACTTCCTTCTGACCAACGAGGTCTCCTTCACCCGCAAGATCAAGGAAGCCTTGGTGGCCATGAGGATCGAGAAGACCTACTCGAAGGACAAGATCCTCGAACTGTATCTGAACGAGATCTATCTCGGCCTCGGCGCCTACGGCATCGCGGCGGCCTCGCTGGTCTATTTCGACAAGCCGGTGGATGAGCTGACGATCGCCGAAGCCTCCTATCTCGCGGCGCTGCCGAAGATGCCGACCACGCTGCATCCGGTGCGCAACAAGGCGCGCGCCATCGAGCGGCGGAACTATGTGATCGACCGCCTGCAGGACAATGGCTGGATCAGCGCCGCGGACGCCGAGAAGGCGCGCAAGGAGCCGCTGGTCGTCACCAGCCGTTCCAATGGCGCGCACACCTTCTCGGGCGAATATTTCGCCGAGGAAGTCCGCCGCGACATCTTCGAGCGCTATGGCGAGAAGAAGCTCTATGAGGGCGGGCTGTCGGTGCGCACTACGCTCGATCCGAAGATCCAGGCGATGGCGCGCAAGGCGATGGTGGCCGGCCTCGTGAACTACGACGAGGCGCAGGGTTATCGCGGTGCGATCAGCAAGCTCGATCTGTCCGGCGACTGGGGCGTGACGCTCGCCGATGTCAAATCGCTCAACGACATCTCGCCGTGGCGGATGGCTGTTGTCCTCGAAGTCAACGATCAGTCGGCGCGGGTTGGATTTCAGCCGGGCCGCGAGCTCGGCGGCGCCATCTCCAAGCAGCGTGAGACCGGGCTGGTCTCGCTCGAGGGCGTGAAGTGGGCGAAGTCGGATGCCACCCGCGGCAAGCCGCCGACCTCGGTGGCGCAGGTGCTGCGCCCCGGCGACGTCATCTATGCCGACCCGCTGTTCGGCAAGGACGGCCAACGTGTCGAGGGCCAGTACCGGCTGCGCCAGATCCCGGAGATTTCCGGCGCGATGGTGGCGATGGATCCGCTGACCGGCCGCGTCAAGGCGATGGTCGGCGGCTTCTCCTTCGACCAGAGCCAGTTCAACCGCGCGACCCAGGCGTATCGGCAGCCGGGCTCGACCTTCAAGCCGATCGTCTATTCGGCGGCGATCGACAATGGTTATACCGGTTCGAGCGTGCTGGCCGACGCGCCGATCGAGATCGACCAGGGGCAGGGCGAGGTCTGGCGTCCGGAGAACTTCGACGTCGGCCGATACATGGGCCCGATGACGCTGCGCAACGCGCTGCGCCTGTCGCGCAACACCGTCACCGTGCGCCTCGCGCAGGAGATCGGCATGCCCTTGATCGGCGAATACGCCAAGCGCTACGGCGTCTATGACGACCTACCAAACTATCTGTCCTATTCGCTTGGCGCCGGCGAGACCACTGTCATGCGCATGGTGACGGCGTATTCGATGTTCGCCAATGGCGGCCGCCGGGTGAAGGCGACCTTGATCGACCGTATCCAGGATCGCTACGGCCGCACCATCTTCAAGCACGACCAGCGCGAATGCCGCGGTTGCGACGCGCCGGAAGGCTGGAAGAACCAGCCGGAGCCGCAACTGGTCGACCGCCGCGAGCAGGTGCTCGATCCCATGAGCGCCTACCAGATCACCGAGCTGATGGAAGGCGTCGTGCAGGCCGGCACCGCCACCGTGATCAAGGACGTCGGCAAGCCGATCGCCGGCAAGACCGGCACCTCCAACGAGGCGAAGGATCTGTGGTTCGTCGGCTTCTCGCCGGACCTCGTGGTCGGTCTCTATGTCGGCTACGACAAGCCGCGCAGCCTCGGCCGCAATGCGCAGGCCGGTCACACGGCAGCTCCCATCGCGCGCGACTTCCTCAAGCTCGCGCTCGCCGACAAGCCGGCGACGCCATTCAAGGTGCCGCCGGGCATTCGCCTGGTGCGCGTCGATTCCAAGTCCGGCCTGCGCGCTTCGCCCGGCCAGACCTCGGGCACCGTGCTGGAAGCCTTCAAGCCGGGCTCGACGCCGCCAGGCTTCGACGCCATGGCCGCCGCTGCCGCCGTCGATCCCAACGATCCGAACGCACAGGTGATTTCGCCTGATGCCGACAGGACGATCATGCGGTCGGGGACGGGCGGATTGTATTGAGATCGTAGAGATCGTAACCCGCATGAGCTTCCGGGCTACGAGACCTCCGATTGCTGATCCTGCCGAACCGGCGGCTTGCGGCGCTTGTTGATTTTCATGCACTGGTTGATAAAGGCGAGCGTCATGACGAAGCCGACGATGATGCCGGCGGCGACATAACCTGCCGCGAACAGCGCCGTGCAGGCCATCCAGCCCACAAACAGCAGCACGGTCCATAGCAGCACGAAGCGAAAGGTGGTTTTTCCAGTCGGGGTGCTCATCACGCTCTCCGGCGGCGGAGTATATGTGGGTCGTGCGCGCAACGCGAACCCTCACGGACGGTCGAGCCTTGCGGGTTCCCTTAGGAGATGATCAGCTTCGCGCGGGAACACGCTGGAGGCTGACGATGATACGAATTTTCTGGGCGACGCTGCTGCTCGCCGGTTTCATGAGTGGGTCGGCGCTCGCGCAGGCCACGGCCAAGGTCGGCGACTGGACGGTCGAGAAGCGCGAGAAGGACGATCACTGCAACGCGAGCCGCGATTACACCGACAAGGACGACGAGAACCGCAACTATGTCGTCGTGGTGAGCTATTCCAAGGACATCATCGTCGTCGCGATCATCTATGACGGCTGGGAATGGGAGAAGGTCGGCGAGATCCTCAAAGCCGACGTCGGCACCGACGACAAGGACCTCCTGAAAAAGGCCAAGTGGGAGGTCATGGACAAGACCGCCGTGCGCGGCGCCTTCCCGTTCGATCAATCGCTGCTGGACGGGCTGTCGAAGGCCAAGCGGCTGACGCTCGATTTCGAGGATGACGATGATGACAGCGTCGAGGTCCAGGTCTCGCGCATGGGCGAAGCGCTGGCGGCGCTGAAGTTTTGCGAGGAGAACCGGAAGTAAAGGCGAAGTCGTTTCGCCGCCGCGCGTGAGGCCGCCGTACCGTGAACCCGATGTCGTTCAGGGCTGTCGAGCTTGGCGTCCACGGCGCGGCGTGCGGATTGTTCCTGCTGCTCGCGGGCCTTGCCTGGCGCGACCGGCGCCAGACCAAGGGCGGGCTGTTGACGGCGGCGCTGATGGTCAGCACCGCCGCATCCATCATCAACTCGGTGCCAGGATTCCAACAGGCGGGCGTGCTCTGGCGCGCGCCCATGCTGGGGCTATCGGCCGGCGGCCCGGCCGTGTTCTGGCTGTGGGCGCGGGTGGTGTTCGACGATGATTTCGTGCCCAGGGCGCGGCATGCGGTGCCGTGGATGCTGCTCGTCGTCGGCATCTGGCTGAGCGCCTATGGTGACGGCATCCGGGAAGGGGTGGCACATGCCGCCGAGCGCCCGGTGCAGCTTGCGGCGATGTTGTTCGCCATACTCGCCGTCGCCCAGACCACAGCGACCTGGCGGAACGATCTGGTGCAGGGCCGGCGGCGTCTGCGTGTCGTGATCCTGCTCGCCGCCGTGCTCTTCATTGTCGTCAATACGATCTATGACATCGGCGGGTTTGCGGTGACGCCGGCCGTGATCGACACGATCAGGGCGACCGCCCAGATCGCGCTCGCGGTGCTGACGGCCTGGGCCATGCTGCAGGTGGCGCCGGTCGGCCCCGCTGCCGCGATGCTGCCGCCCGCGCGGGACGAGGCTGCGCTCGCCGTGGAGCCGAAGGCCTTGCCGCAGGGCGTCAACCCCGTGCTGCTGAAGCGGCTTGCGCAGGTGATGACGGAGGAGCGCATCTTCCGCCAGGAGCGGCTGACCATCGGCGCGCTGGCGTCGCGGCTCGCGGTTCCGGAGGAGCGGCTGCGGCGGGCCATCAACGAGGGGCTCGGCTATCGCAACTTCAACGCCTTCATCAACCACTACCGGCTCGAGGATGCCAAATCCGCGCTGTCGGACCCGAGCCAGAACGACGTGCCGGTGCTGACCATCGCGATGGATGCCGGCTTCCAGTCACTCGGCCCCTTCAACCGCGCCTTCAAGGCCGACACCGGCATGACGCCGACCGAGTACCGGCGGAAGGCGCTGGGCACCGCCGATTGAAGCCTTTTTCGGGGCAGACCGAAGATTCGGCTAGCCGAAGCCAGGAGTTCGGCGAGCCAAAGCGGGCGCTTCGGCTGCAATGTCGGGCGACGCAGCGCCTGCTGCCTGACGCCGGAGAGCACGAATGACCACGCACAAGGATCGACCGACTTATCGACGGAGACGTTTGCTGGAACTGTCCGCTGCGCTGACGCTGCTGGTGTCGGTGGCGGGGCCGGCGGCCGCCGATGATCTCGCCCAAGTGGCCGATCCGGCGGCGATCGGCTTCTCGGCCACGGGCCTGGCGCGGATCGCGCCGTCATATCAGGCACGCTTCGACTCCTTCCAGAAGGACATCGTGCCCGGCGCCGTCGTTGCCGTGGCCAAGGGCGGCAAGCTTGCTTATCTGCAACCGATCGGCTTTCAGGACCGCGCCAGGACGGTTCCGATGAAACCGGACTCGATCTTCTGGATCGCCTCGATGACGAAGCCGGTGACCAGCGTCGCAGCCATGATCCTGGTCGATGACGGCAAGCTCGAGCTCGACGCGCCGGTCGCAAAATATCTGCCCGAGATCGCCAACATGCGGGTCGCCTCCGAGACGGCGACCCCGGCCACGATGGCGGACCAACTCGAACCGCAGAAGCGCCCGATGACGGTTCGCGACCTGCTGCGCCATACCTCCGGCATCGCCTATCCCGAAATGGATTTTGCGTTTCCGGCTGATGGCGGCGCCGATGCCGACCAGAAGGCGCGGGTTGAGCATCTCCATATGCGTTACGCCTGGCTGGACGCGACCACGTGGCGGCGGGACAACACGATCGGGAATTTCGTATCCGCACTGTCGCTTCTGCCGCTCGCCCATCAGCCCGGCGAGGCCCATGAATATGGCTGGAGTGCCGACGTGCTCGGGCGCGTGATCGAGGTGGCCTCCGGCCAGCCCCTCGACCAGTTCCTGCAAAGCCGTCTGTTCACGCCGCTGCACATGGTCGACACCGGCTTCGACGTGCCGAAGGACAAGCTCGACCGCCTTGTTAACTCTCCGATGCCGCAACGGCCGCGGGTCTGGGACTTCACCAAACCCACCAAACTGTTCTCCGGTGGCGGCGGCCTCGTCTCCACCGCGCCCGATTATCTCCGCTTCTGCCAGATGCTGCTGAATGGCGGCGAACTCGATGGTGTGCGCGTGCTGTCGCAGCAGTCGGTGACGGCGATGACGACGAACGCGCTACCGCCGGATGTCAAGATCTACGGAGGAGACGAAGTCAGCGCCCGTGCGGGCACCACTTTCGGACTCGGCTTTGCCATCACAACCAATCCTGCGGGGAGCTGGATAGGCCGATCGCCCGGCAGCTTCGGCTGGGCCGGACACTGGGGCACTTATTTCTGGATTGATCCGACCGAGAAGCTGATCGGCATCCAGATGATCCAGGCCACGCCAGGCAGCAAGGCGCGCGCATCGATGCGGGCCGCAGGCATCCATCGTCTGGTCTACGGCGCATTGTCGCCCGGGTCGGAATAAGGCCGGCCGCTAGAGCGACATCGCGAAGCGATGTTCGGGCAGGCCCTGCGCGAGGCCGTGAATAGCGAGAACATGGCCTGCCTGGGGCTCGCTGCGCAGCTGCTCGTCGCTCAGGAATTTCCGCGCTGACGTGATGAACAGCGTCGTGAGATCGCGGCCTCCGAAGCAGACGCAGGTTGGATTGGTCACGGGCAGGTGGATGACCGTGTCGATCCGGCCGTCCGGGCGGTAGCGCACCACGCGGCGGCCGGAGAAGAACGCCTGCCAGATGCCGCCATCGACATCGACGCAGGCGCCGTCCGGCCGCTCGCCGGTGGCGCGATAGTCGGCAAACAGCCTTCGATTGGAGATGGCGCCGTCGTCGAGATCGAAATCGAATTGCCAGGTGCAGTAGCGCCGCGTGTCGGTGAAATAGAGCGTGCGGTTGTCGGGCGCAAACGCAATGCCGTTGGTGACGATGACGTCGCTGAACAGGCGCGTCACCTCGCCATCGCCGGTGACGCGATACAGCGCGCCGTTCGGCCGGTGCAGCTGATTGTCCATCGTGCCGATCCACAGCCGGCCCCGTGCATCGATGCGCCCGTCATTGAGGCGATTGTCGATCTCGCGTTCGACGTCGCAGATGTGGCGCACCGGGTCCTGGTGATGAAGGCCGAGGTCCAGCGCCAGCAGATGCGAGCCGGCGGATGTCAGGGCCTGGCTGCCGAGGAATTGGCCCTCGTGGGAATATGTCCGGTGCGCGCCGGTCGCGGGATCGAAGGACTGATGCAGCCGTCGATCGACATCGATCCACCACAGCTTCCGTGACCGGTCGCACCACAACGGCGTTTCGCCGAGCGCATCTTTGGCCGCAACGGCGGTCTCGACCTTGTCGGCAGGGATCGTGGCGATGCTCATTCGGGTATCTGATTCCAGCCGCGGGCGTGGTCGCCGAACGCGTCATATCCATTGGCAGTAACGGCGATCGTATCCTCGAGCTTGATGAAGCCGCGCTGCTTGTGGGGCAGGGTGGTCTCGATCGAGATCACCATGCCGGCCTCCAGCGAATGATCGGCGTCGTCGGCAGGATAGGGGATCGGACCATCAGCGGTCAGGCGCGGCGCCTCGTGGCTGACGATGCCCATGCCGTGGGCGACGAAATGCATCTGCTCGCGGTGTGGCGACCGTGCGAGCGCATCGCGCGCCGCCGTGTAGATGTCGCGGCCGAGCAGGCCGGCCTTGATCGGCGCCCGCGCTGCTTGTTGGACCCGATCGATCTCGCCGAGCAGATCGACCAGCTCCTGGTCGGGCGCGCCGTGCACGGCCATGCGGCAGAGATCGCCGATGTACCCGCGAAAATTGCCGCCGGAGTCGAGCGACACGACGTCACCGCGTTTCAGCCGCTGATCAGACGGGGCGCGATTGAAGCTCGTGCCCAATGTCACCAGCGCATATTCGAAGACCATGTCGCGGGAGAGTTCGGCCTGGCGCAGATGGCCGATGATCTCGCGCTTGCTCTGCCCAAGCCGCGTCAGCTTGACGGTATCCAGCATGGAATCGACGACGCGCTCGGAGGCTTCGCGGAGGATATCGAGCTCAGCGGGGCTCTTGATGGCGCGCAGTTTTTCGAGCGGACGCATCGCCTCCACGATCGGACAATCGCCAAGGCTCGCGCGCAGTGCGTCCGCCGCATCGGCGGGCAGGAACGACATCTCGACGCCGATACGGAGCGGGGAGGTCGCGACGGCCTTCACATGCTTCAGCGCCAGCGCCATCGCCTCGACGGAGGTGGACGACCCGAACAAGACTTGCGGCATCCAGTGTCCGGCGTCGATCCTGTTCTGGACGCTGTCGCGCTCGTTGCGGTTGGCGATGTAGGCGGATTTGTCGAGCGCGCCCTTCACATAGACGACGATTGGCAAGTAACGGCTGATGCCGATCGCCTCCATGTAATCGAACTGGAAGTGATAGTAGCCGCCGAGCAGGTACTGGATGTTATGCCGGGAAGTGACGAGCAGGACGTCGATGCCGGCCGCATCGAGCAAGCCGTCGAGCCTCGCCATGGAGAATGGACTATTGGGATGCATCGGCGATCCGTGGCGGCCTGCGCCGCTTCTTGTTTGACGTCCGTCCGGCGTTAAGCCGGTGACCCCTCTTTCCACGACGAGAGGGCGAAGGCGACGCAGTTGTTGATGTGGTCGGTCAGCACCGCCCTCGCGGTCTCGATGTCGCGCTTCAGCGCGCAGTCCAGCAGCGCCTTGTGCTGGTTGATGGTCTCGGTGCCGCGGTAGCGCAGCGCGTAGCGGAAATATTTGTCGAACACGACGGAGTGGGTCTGCATCAGCTCGCGCGAGCCGCAGCTCGAGATCAGCGCCTGGTGGAATTCGCCGTCATAGCGCTTGCGCAGCTCCGGATCGTCGCCGGCGGCGGCGATGGTGCGCTCGGTCGCCGCCAGCTTGTGATGGGCGGAGACGACGCGGCCTTCCCATTCCATATCGCCGGCGCGAAACGACTCGGCCATCGCGTGATGCTCAAGCAGGATGCGAAGGTCGGCGAGCTCGCGCAGGTTCTGGATCGATACGGGGGCGACCTCGAAGCCGCGCTGGCCTTCGGCCACCACAAATCCCTCGGACGCCAGGCGATTGAGGATCTCGCGCAGCGTCGAGATGCTGACGCCGTAGTCCTCCTTCATCGCGTCGAGCTTGAGCCGTCCCGACGGCGTCAGCACGCCGAAGATGATGTCGGAGCGAATCCGTTGATAGCCGCTGTCGCCCGCCGACAGGGGCCGTCCCTCCAGGAACGTCATGCCTTCAAATCCCGCTTTGCCGGATGCGCCGCCCATCGGCGGGGCTGAACCCTCAATGTTGCCAGCACTATAGCAGAGTCGACGCATCCTATGTCTACATGAATCTCATATGAAAACAATATCATCATTTGACATGATAATAAACGTATGATTTCAGATTGACCTGAAGGCGTGGAAAGCAAGGGCTTAAGCCCCGTTCGCGCCGCGGGCATTCAGGGAGGTCAAAATGAGCTTGTTGGTACGGGCGCTGTCGGCGACGGCGATCTGCGTTGCGCTGACAGTGGGGGCATCCGCCGCCGACGACATTCAGGAGCGGACGATCAGGTGGGGACACCTGAACAATACCGATCACCCCGTCAGCATGGGCGTGCAGAAGTTCGCCGAGATCCTGCTTAGGAAGAGCGGGGGCAAGATGAAGATCCGCGAGTTCGCGGCCTCGCAGCTCGGCAACGAGCTGCAGCAGCAATCGGCGCTGCGCGGCGGCACCCAGGAAATGCTGTCGGCCTCGACGACGTCGCTTGCGACCGTCGTGCCGGAGTTCGGGCTGCTCGACTTCCCCTTCATCGTGAACACGGTCGAGCAGGCCGATGCGCTCGGCACCGGCGCGTTTGGCAAGGCGATGATCGACACGCTGCCGTCAAAGGGACTGATCGGCCTCGGCTACTGGGGCCTCGGCTTCCGCAACGTCACCAACAGCACCCGTCCCATCACCAAGCTCGAGGATTTCAGCGGGCTCAAGCTGCGCGTGATCCCGAACCCGGTTTACCTCGAGACCTTCGGCTCATTCAAAGCCAACCCGGTGCCGATGGCGTTCGGCGAGCTATATTCGGCGCTGGAGACGCGCACCGTCGACGGCGAAGAGAATCCGTTCACGGTGATCCTCTCCAACAAGTTCTACGAGGTGCAGAAATACGTCTCGGCCACCAACCACACCTTCACGCTGAACATCATCCTCGTCAGCAAGGCGTTCTGGGACAAGCTGTCGCCGACCGAGCAGCGCCTGATGCGCGAGGCCTATGAGGAGAGCCGCGGCTACCAGAAGGAGCAGACCAAGGCTCAGACCGAGAAGGCGCTGACGGAATTGCAGGCCAAGGGCATGCAGTACAACACGGTCGCGCCGGAAGAGCTCGACCGCATGCGCAAGACCGCGCAGCCGGTGGTCGACAAGATCTCCGCCAACCTCAAGCCGGAGGCGGTGAAGCTTTTCAACTCGGAGCTCGAGCGCGTCCGCAAGGACGTGAAGTAATCGACCGAACATGCAGGCGGCAGAGCCGGCCGCGTGGCCGGCTCTCGGATTCCCTTTGCCCGGATGTTACCCATGGCGCGAGCTCTCGATCTCTATTGTGCGTTCCTGAAGGCCGTCATCGCCGCCTGTCTGGTGGTGATGGTGGTGCTGGTGTTCGGCAACGTCGTCCTGCGCTACGGCTTCAACTCCGGCATCACGATCTCGGAGGAACTGTCGCGCTGGCTGCTGGTCTGGCTGACCTTTCTCGGTGCCATCGTCGCGATGCGCGAGCACGCCCATCTCGGCGTCGATACGCTGGTGCGGATGCTGCCGGCCATGGGCAAGCGCGTCTGTTTCGTCATCAATTACGGCCTGATGCTGTTTGCCGACTGGCTGCTGCTCACGGGCAGCTGGCGCCAGACCATGATCAACATCGACGATCGCGCGCCGGCCACCGGCCTGTCGATGGCGATCTTCTACGCGGTCGGCGTGATCTTCGCCGTCTCGACCGGGATCATCCTGCTCTACGACCTCACCCGGGTGATCACCGGGCAGGCCAGCGAGGAAGACATGGTCGCAGTACGGGAGTCGGAGGAGCAGTGATGTCCTCTCGTCGCAACCGCTCCCTCCGAGCCAGCGGGTTCACCTCATGACGATCGCGGTCTTCACCTTTTCGCTGCTGGGTGCGATGGCGCTGGGCATGCCGATCGCGTTTGCGCTGCTGATCTGCGGCGTAGCGCTGATGAGCACGATCGACATGTTCGATTCCCAGATCGTGGCGCAGAACGTCATCAACGGCGCGGACAGCTTTCCGCTGATGGCGATTCCCTTCTTCATGCTCGCCGGCGAGATCATGAACAAGGGTGGCCTCGCCAAGCGCATCGTCAACGTTGCGCTGGTGGCGGTCGGGCATTTCCGCGGCGGGCTCGGCTATGTGACGATCCTGGCCGCCTGCATCCTGTCGTCGCTGTCGGGATCGGCCGCTGCAGACGCCGCAGCGCTTGCCGCGCTGCTGGTGCCGATGATGGTGGCGGCCGGCCACAAGAAGACCTACGCGGCCGGACTTGTCGCCGCCGGCGGCGTCATCGGTCCCGTGATTCCGCCGAGCATCGGCTTTGTCGTGTTCGGCGTCGCTGCCAACGTCTCGATCTCAAAGCTGTTTCTCGCCGGCATCTTTCCCGGCCTGCTGCTCGGACTGGGCCTCTGCATCGCCTGGTGGTGGGTGGTGCGCGCGGAAGATCTGACGCCGCCGCCGCGCGCCTCTTTCCGTGAGGTCGCTCACGCCATCATGGACGGCTTCTGGGCGCTGATGCTGCCGGGGATCATCATCGTGGGCCTGCGCTTCGGCATCTTCACGCCGACCGAGGCGGGCGTGGTCGTAGCGGTCTATTCGCTGTTTGTCGCGACCTGCATCTATCGCGAGCTGAAATGGTCGGAGCTCTACGCCGTCATCGTGTCATCGGCGGTGACGACCAGCGTCGTGATGTTCCTGGTCGCGGCCGCGCTGGTGTCGTCCTGGCTGATCACGGTCTCCGAGATCTCGATGCAGGTCGTCGATCTCCTCAAACCCTTCATGGGCAACAACACGCTCCTGATGCTGGCGATCATGGTCGTCGTCGTGATCGTGGGCACGGCGCTCGACATGACGCCGACCATCCTGATCCTGACGCCGATCCTGATGCCGATCGTCAAGGCCGCCGGCATCGACCCCGTCTATTTCGGCGTGCTGTTCATCATCAACAATTCGATCGGCCTGATCACGCCGCCGGTCGGCATCGTGCTCAACGTCGTCTGCGGCGTCTCCAGGATCAGCATGGAGGACGTCATCAAGGGCGTCTGGCCCTTCATGATCGCGCAGCTGGTCGTGCTATTCGTGATGGTGCTATTCCCGGGGCTCGTGACGATCCCGGCGAAATGGTTCGGCGGCTAGAACAGGGAAGGACGCACATGACAATCCGGATCATGATCCTCAACGGACCCAATCTGAATTTCCTGGGGATCCGCGAGCCCCACATCTACGGCGCGACGACCTTGCAGGAGATCGAGGCGAGCTGCCAGGCGCTTGCCGATTATCTGGGCATCTCGATCTCGTTCCACCAGTCGAACATGGAGGGTGAGCTGGTCAATCTGATCCAGTCGGCGCATGGGGGCAAGGCCGACGCGATCATCATGAACCCGGCGGCCTATTCCTTCACCTCGATCGCGCTGATCGATGCGCTGAAGATCTTTGAGGGTCCGAAGATCGAGGTGCATATCTCGAACATCCATGCGCGGGACGAACTGCACCGACACTCCATCACATCGAGCGCCTGTACGGCTGTGATCTGCGGCCTCGGTCCTTATGGCTACCTCGCGGCGATGCTGGCGGCCGTGCAGCGACTCGGAAAATTGCCTGACACGGTTCCAGCGGCCCTGCACGGGCTCGCGACCAGCGGCAAGGCGTAAGGAGATCAGGATGCGCGGCACGGGATTTCTCGCGATCTGGAGCGACGTCGAGGCTGACGATCTCGTCGATTACCGGCACTGGCTCACCCGTGAGCACACGACCGAGCGGGTGACGACCAGGGGGTTTCTGGCCTCGCGGGTGTTCCGCGCTGCACGGGACGACATCAACCGCTTCTTTATTCTCTATGAGCTGGAAACGCCGGAGGTGCTCGATGGTCCGGCCTACATGGCGCGGCTCAATGCGCCGTCGCCATGGTCGCAGCGCATCATGCCGAAGCTTGGCAATTTCATCCGGGGCGGCGGCGTCATGGTGGCCCGCGGCGGACGCGGCGAGGGGGCGACCGTGATGGCCTTGCGGGTCGAGAAAATGCCGGCCGATCCCGCGCGGCTGGTCCAGGCGCTGGTTGCGTGCGACGGCGTTGCCGCAGTGCAAATCGGCGCGACCGATGCGGCCCGCACCTCCGTCCAGACGACGGAAAAGGGCATGCGGAAAAATGAGGGGTTTTTTGAGGGGTTGCTGATCATCGAAGCGCTCGACCTGGCGTCGGCGCAAAATGCGTTGTGGAAGGCGGAAGAGATCGCGCCGGACGTGCTCCGCAGGGCCAGCGATCCCGAAATCTATCTGGGCATGTTCGCGCTCGATGCGCGCATTGCCGACTTCGGTTGACCTGGAACTGTTTCTGATTGTGTTGACCGGCGGTGACGCGACGCCGGGCGGTTGAGCAGTTGCAAAAACTCGCTTTCGGTTGCACGCGTGAATCTTTCTGATAGCCTGTCGTCGGGCGCATTTTTTTCATCCCTTGCGAAACTCAGGCAGATGCTGCGTCTTCGCGAGCGCGGACAAGAATTGCGTTCTGCATGACGACAAGAGCTGGCCCTTAAGATGGCCAGCCACATTCAGGGAGAGAATAGATGCAGCGCCTCTTGGTTGCGGGTGTTTCGGCTGCGTTGGCGATGGCGCTCGGGATGAGCGCTGCGAACGCCGCGGACAAGAAAGTCCTGGCCTTCGTCGTCAACGGCGCGTCCGACTTCTGGAAGATTGCGGAAGCCGGCGTGAAGAAGGCGCAGGGCGAGCTTCCGAAATACGATTTGCAGTTCAAATATCCGGAACAGGCTGCCGCTGCTGTGCAGCAGCGCGTGATGGAGGATCTGGTCGCGGCGGGCGCCGCCGGCATCATGGTCAGCTCCGTCGACCCGAAGAACCAGACCGCGCAACTCGACAAGGTCGCTTCGCAGACGGTGCTGTTCACCACCGATAGCGACGCCCCGCAGTCGAAGCGGGTCGCCTATATCGGCTCGTCCAACGTCGATCTCGGCAAGGACGCGGGCAAGTTGATGCTCAAGGCGCTGCCGAACGGCGGCAAGTGCGTCGGCTTCGTTGGCCTGCCCGGCGCCGACAATGCGCGCGAGCGCATCGAAGGCGTCAAGGAGACCATCAAGGGCTCCAAGGTCGAGCTGGTCGACGTCCGCGGCGACGAGATCGACCAGACCCGCGCCAAGCGCAATGTCGAGGACATCCTCGCTGCGATGCCCGACGTCAGCTGCCTGGTCGGCTTCTACTCCTACAACACGCCGCGCATTTATGAAGTGCTGAAGGAGGCCGGCAAGCTCAACAAGATCCAGATCATCGGCTTCGACGAGGATCCGATCACGCTCGGCGGCGTCAAGGAAGGCTCGATCGCCGGCACCGTCGTGCAGCAGCCGTTCGAGTGGGGCTATCAGGGCATGAAGCTGATGGCCAAATACATCGAGGGCGACAAGTCGGGCATTCCGCCGAAGGGCATCATCATCGTTCCCGGCAAGGTCATCGACAAGTCGAATGTCGACGACTTCATGGCCTCGATGAAGGCGATGCTGAAGAAGTAAAGGCTCAGCGCGGCGTGCCTGGGCCGTTCCTCGAACTATCAGATATCCGCAAGGAGTATCCCGGCGTGGTCGCACTCGACCACGTCGGGCTGTCTGTTTCGCCCGGCGAGGTGATTGCGCTGATCGGCGAGAACGGCGCCGGCAAGTCGACGCTGATGCGCGTGCTCGGCGGCGTGGTCGAGCCGAGCGGCGGGGTCATCAAGGTCGATGGCACCGAACGCACATCGCTGACGGTGGCGGACGCGATCAAGGCCGGCATCGCCTTCGTGCATCAGGAACTCAATCTCTTCGACAATCTCGACGTCGCCGGCAACGTCTATATCGGCCGCGAGCCGGTCTATGGCGGGCCGCTGAAGCTGATCGACCGCAAACAGATGTATGCCTGGATGCGGCCGCTGCTGGAGCGGCTCGGCGCCGATTTCGAACCCGATGCGTCGCTGGCCGAGCTGTCGCTGGCGCAGCGTCAGCTCGTGGAGATCATGAAGGCGCTATCGCTCGATGCGCGCCTCGTGATCATGGACGAGCCGACCTCGAGCCTGACCCTGACCGAGACCGACCGCCTGATGCGGGTGATCGCCGGCCTCAAGGCCGAGGGCGTCAGCATCATCTTCATCACCCACCGTCTCAACGAGGTGATGCAATGCGCCGACCGCGCGGTGGTGCTGCGCGACGGCCGCATGGTCGGTGCGCTCAGCCGTGCCGAACTGTCGCCAGGTGCGATGATCAAGCTGATGATCGGGCGCGACCTCAAATCGCTCTACGTGCCGCCGGCCGCGCCACCCGGCGACGGCGTGCTCGACATCGTCGAAGCCGTCACCGATACCTATCCGGATCGCGCGGTGAGTTTGACGGTACGTCGGGGCGAAATCCTTGGTCTCGCCGGATTGGTCGGCTCCGGCCGCACCGAGTTGGCACGCGCCATCTTCGGCGTCGATTCCTTGCGCGGCGGTGCCATCAAGCTCAACGGCGTGCCGATCCAGGTGGCGACGCCGCGCGCAGCGATCGAGCACGGCATCTATCTTGTCCCCGAGGACCGCAAGAGCTCGGGGCTGCTGCTCGACGGCTCGATCGCGGAAAACATTTCGCTGCCGGATCTCGCGTCTTACTTGCGCTTCTTTCTGGTCGACAGGGCCCGTGAGACCAAGAACGCGCACCATCAGCGCGAACGGTTGAAGATCAGGACGCCTGATGTGACGACGACCGTCGGCTCATTGTCCGGCGGCAACCAGCAGAAGGTCGTGCTCGCCAAATGGCTCTCGATGCGGCCGAAGGTGCTGATCTTCGACGAGCCCACGCGGGGCATCGACGTCGGCGCCAAGCAGGAGATCTACGACATGCTGCGCGGCCTCGCGGACGCCGGCGTCGCGATCCTGATGATCTCGAGCGACATGGAAGAGGTGATCGGCGTCAGCGACCGCATCGCCGTGATGCATGAGGGCGCGATCTCGGGCTTCCTTGATCGCAGCCAGTTCAGCGAGCACAATGTGCTCGAGCTGGCGGTTGGACATACTTGAAGTGAGGGGACCTTGCACAAGAAAGACCTGAGCCTGCTGGTCCTGATTCTCGTGGTCGGCACCGTCGTCGCCTTGATCAACCCGCGCTTCCTGCTGGTCGGCAACCTCTCCAATACGCTGAACCAGGTCGGGCTGTTCGGCATCTTCTCGATCGCGGAAGCGTTTGTGATCATCATCGGCGGCATCGAGCTGTCGGTCGGCTCGGTGATCGCGTTGCTCGGCGTGCTCTTCATCGACCTCATCGTCAATCACGACGTCAACTGGGTGCTGGCCTTTGCCATCATTATCGCGGCCGGGCTCGTGATTGGCCTCGTGCACGGCACGCTGGTGACGCGGATGAAGATCCAGCCCTTCGTCGTGACGCTGTGCGGGCTTCTGATCTACCGCGGCGCCGCGCGCTACTACACCGAGGATTCCACCGCCGGCTTCGGCTTCGGCGCGAGCTTCCCGACACTGGAATGGCTGACCGCGGGCCGCACCAACGTGCTGGGCTTTCCGCTGCCGCACAGCGTGGTGGCGCTGGTCGTGGTCGCCGCGATCGCCTGGGTCGTGCTGCACCGTTCGGTGTTCGGCCGCTATCTCTACGCCGTCGGCAAGAACGAGGAGGCGGCGCGCTATTCCGGTATCCGTGCCAACCGCGTGATGATCTCCGCCTACATCATCTGCGGCGGGCTGACGGCGTTCTCGGCGATCCTGATCGCGATGTACACAAGATCGATCTCGCCGGCCGTGCACGGCTCGTTCTACGAGCTCTACGCCATCGCCGCCGCCGTGCTCGGCGGCTGCTCGCTGCGCGGCGGCGAGGGCTCGATCGTCGGCGTCGTGCTCGGCACCGTGCTGCTGCAGGTGCTGCAGAACCTCGTCAATCTCTTGGGCATTCCGAGCTCGCTCAACTTCGCGGTGATGGGCACCGTGATCCTGATCGGCGTGCTAGCCGATCAGTACATCTCCCAGCGCGGCCGGCACGGGGCGGCGAAGGGGCGCGTTTAGGCGAAGCGTGCACTCGCCTTTTCGGGCTGGCCGCGGAACCTGGACGCCTTTCGGGACCTCAGTCCATAGGAACTTTGCGCAAGTCCTCCGATTGTCACGCCGACGATAATTTGGAGGTTTCCATGAACCAGCTCATTTATCTGGTCGGTCTGATCGTGGTCGTTCTGGCGATCCTGTCGTTCTTCGGACTGCGATAGGCCGCCGCCATGGACAACGACAATGTGCCTGCCGGGCGCGTCAGCTTCTATTGGCTGCAATGGAGTCCGGTGTTCGCTGGCGCACTCTTCGCTGCAGCGCTCTCGCTCGTTCTCATCAGTTTTGCTGCCACGATCGGCCTCGGCGTCAGCTCCAGTTCGCCGACCTGGCGTGACGCATCAGCCGCGCTGGCATTATTGTCCGGGCTGTATCTGATCCTGCAAGCGGTGGTGAGCTTCGGCGTCGGCGGCTATATCGCCGGCCGTTCGCAGCGCACGGACGCGGCCCGGCCTGCAGAATTGGTCGAGACCAGCGATGGCCTGCACGGGCTGACCTCGTGGGCGCTGGCTGTGCTGATCGGCGCCATCGTGCTCGCGCTGGTCGGGTGGTCGACGGCGCAACGCCCGGCCAGCGAGCGGCCGTCGTTGAATTCGGCCGAGCCCCTGTTGAGCTATGAGCTGGATCGCCTGTTCCGATCGGCGCGCCGTCCCGCGAATATCGACATTGGCTTACCGCGTGCGGAGGCCGGGCGGATCCTGCTGACCGGCTCTGGCCATAGCGGCGTCAGCACCGATGACCGCAATTATCTGATCCAGCAGGTCGCGGCGATGACCGGCGCGCCCGCGGCCGATGCCGAGAAGCGCGTCGACGTTGCGATCGCGGATTCCAGGACCTCGATCGCGCAGTTGCGCCGCAGCTCGACCATCCTGGCGTTTTCGATCGCCGCCGCCTTGCTGTTCGGTGCTGTTGCCGCGTGGGCAGCGGCTGCCGTCGGCGGCCGGCACCGTGATGGCGCGACAATGCCACATTGGATGGTGCATCGGTCGACCACGGCCGAACCTGTGATCTGAATTTGGAGTGCAACGTCTGACGCATCAAGGAGACAATGATGGCTACGTTCGTGGTGATGGATCATACCGGTGACTCCCGTCAGTATTTCCAGGCGGATGACAGCGAGGCGCTGGCGTTGGCGGAGGCGCGGTTCAAGGAGCTGACCTCGCACGGCTATACGGCCGCGACGAGAACCGGTGCCGGTGAAGCCTTGATCGTGAAGTCGTTCGATCCCACCGCGGAAGAGACGTTGTTCTATCCGCGTTTGGTCGGCGGCTGACGCGCATTCACACGGGTGATCCCTCATGCCGGTTGCCGTGCAACGCGCGATGGATTGGCTGCGTACCGGGCTGCTCCGGATACGCGACCGGTGGCTGAGCCGGGAGGAGGCCGAGAGCAGGGCGCTTGCGCTCTTGCTCTCCTGGCTCTCGCCGGCGCAACGCGCGCAGTTCGGAGCCTTCCGGTATTTCGACGTCACGGGATCCGACACCGGCCGGCACTATCGCATCCGCTACGGCACCGCGACCAACGTCTATGAGCTCGACCAACACGGGCGCATCCACGTCGGCTGGTGTTTCCGGCCCGTCGGTCGCCTGTCGGCCGGAGACGTCATGCTCGCGCAGAAGATCGCGCTCGAGACCGACGAGCCTGGCGCGCTTGCCGTTGCCAACAAATTTCCCGGCGGCCTGCCGCCGCGGTCCAATCAGATTCCATTCGGCTAGGCGCGGCTTGCCGAGATGCGATGAGATTGTGGGCGAAGTCGCCATGTGGCGGTTCAAGTGACGGACGAAGGTTGAAAGCGACGCGGCCGCGGCCCGGCGTGCGGCCACAATGAGACAGGGGCTTTTTCGAGCTGGCTGGGGAACCTGGATACTCAACCAGAATGTCTCGGAAACTCTATAGTGCCTTGTTTATAGATGTTTTTGCCAATAAGTCTAGGTGGGTGACCTAGGTGGGTTGGCATGGACCGGAAGTATCTCGTCAAGCAATACAACACCTACTCGGTAGTGGTGGAGGTCCCCAAGCCTCTCCAGGCCAAGGCGGGTAGAAAACGCTTCAAGAAGTCCCTTGGCACCGACAGTCTTGCCGAAGCGAACAGACGCAAGCACTTCCACGTTGCCAACTTCCACAGGCAGATCGCCGAATGGGCGAAGGGCGGCGGCGACGGTGACGCGAAACTGGCTCGATTGGCAGGAGAGTTCCGGCAGGCGCTCGAAAGCTCCGATAAGCGGTGGCATGAAGACGAGCAGGAGCGCGAGTGGAGCGAGTACGAAGAGGAGCTTGACCGGCTGAAGGCTCAGGCGGGCGAGATACTGAATAGCGACGGCTCGGAGGCCGCAGCGCGGTTCTACAACGCCGCCACGGGTCAAGCCACCTTCCTGAAGGACCAATACCCCCTTTGGCTCGCTGAGGTCCAACACGCTGGCCAAACCAAGGCGCAGCACGAGAGCGCCATCAAGCGGTTCATGGATTGGGGCACCGACAGCGTGACCGTTGAAGAGGTGACCCGAAAGAAGGCGGGAGCCTACGTGACGGACTTGTTGACCGGCTCAGGCTTTGCGCGCGCCACGGCAAGGCGTCACGTATCATCACTCTCGTCTCTTTGGCTTTGGCTCGTGGGACGTGGCGTGGCCCAAGAGAACCCTTGGCGAGGCCAGCAACTCGGCAAGAAGCAGGAACCCGCTGAGCGGAAGGGCCTTCCCAATGAGGCGCTTCTGAAGCTCCTCAAGGGCACCTACAGCACGCCCAAATTCGCCCAAGTGCTCAGCGACCTTCTAAGGCTTGCACTGCTTCACGGGGCTCGTTTAGAGGAATTGTGTGCCCTGAAGCGGTCCGACGTTCACAAGCGCGAAGATGGATATTGGCTGGCCATCACGAGCGGCAAGACGCGCGCCGCCAAGAGGGAGATACCCGTTCACCCGCTGGCCGTGGAAATCATTGAGCGTCGCCGCGACGACAAGGATGAGTACCTGTTCGCTGGCCTTGATCCGGGCGGACCAGACAAGAAGCGCTCTTGGTACATCAGCAAGGCGTATGGCCGCTTCAGGGAGCAAGTCGAAGTCGATGGGGACAAGCAGGACTTCCACGCGCTCCGAAACACCTTCATCACCTGCATGGAGGGGCTTGGCGTGATGGAAAGCACCGTAAAGTTGCTTGTGGGACACAGCCGCAAGGGGAGCATGACCTACGGCCACTACTCCAAGGGTGAGCGCGTGCCCTTACGGGAGGCTATCCAGAAGTTGGATTATGGGGCTGAAGTGATGAAGGCGATTGCCCTCTAGGCTCGTGCCTTTTGGTCGGTTCCGTCAAAGCCGTCTTCAGGCGGACCGAACGCCCTCCTGGCATCAAAGCCTTCGGCCAGCTTGATCACGCGCACAGCATCGGGCCACAGCGATACACCACGCTTCAAGCCTTTCTCCCACGCAGCGATAACACCGGAGATGCGGATCAGGGAGCCGCTGCGGATGGCTACGCATGTCTTGAGGGTGTTGCCCTTGGCATCGAAAAGCTCTGGTCTCTTGCTCGGAGACTTGAAGTTGAAGGCGATGTTGCCTTCCTTCGTTTCCTTCCAAGGCAGATGCACGCCCTTCTTGCCAGCGAAGTAGGCCTCAGCGACACCCTGGATTGTCTCCTGGAAGCGCCACGTGTAGTCCGGTGCGGCAGTCGCTTCGGTCTTATACTTGCCGTCCGCGTATTCACCCATCGTGTCCGGTTCTGAGAGCTTCGGATAGCGAGCGGTCATGACTTCGGTGACGAATGGGACGTACTTGAATTTCTTGTCAGCCATCTTGCGCTTCCCTGCTGAGACTCACCGCTCAGTGAGCATGCTCGCAGGGGACTGCTGACTTCACCTAATGTCGGCTTCTGGCGATTAAGTGCAGCCGTGTTTGATGGGGCTTGAAGCGGTTGGAGCCCTAAGGAAGGCGTTCAAAACTCGATATGCGAGACCGAAGCGCCGTTCCAGTAATATCTCACTCCACCGCCTAGTGACGGGTTTTGAAGAGCGCTCCGCTGGAATACTGGCACGCATGTGCCGCCAGCATCGCGCGCAGAGTATGTGTAGAAGGCATCGATCCCGGTCTGGCGAGCAACGTCCGCAAGGCTCTGGCAGAACGGATATCCACTTTTGTCGGTGCTCGTAAGTTGCGGATGCGCGCCTTCTTGCCCTCGGAGGTCCACGGTCATGCCGTCAAACTGGGCACTGATAAACCGATAGTACTTTGCTGAGGACTGCGCCGTCATTGAGGTGTTTTGATAGTTCTTCACCTCTTCGATGCACGTCTGTCCTTCTAACGCGGCGTAGTAGACACCATAGCCTTCTCTGTTGAATCTCCCTGGCCAAAACCGCTCCCGAACGAAGCTGAAGCGAATGGCGTCGTTTGGATTGACAACGACGCTGCTTCTAACGGCTGCGTCACGAACATCTTCCAGGTCTTCAATACCTACGCCAAACTCAAGCAAGATCGCTTCGAGCGATTCATCGGATAACGAAGCCAAGCGAAGCACTTTGTCGGCGCGGTGCGCTTTGCCCAACTGATCCAGCATCAAAGCGCCCGTTCCCGATCCACCAATTCGCGCACCTGCATCATCCCGACCATTCGGCCTTCGGCCATGTAATCAAGCGGTGACTTATTGCCAATCTCAGGGCGGGGCATCTCTAACCATCGGCGTTCGCTGCTGGTGTTGTTGTTGAACAAAGCGCGCAGGCCAACCGCAATCGCGACCATATAACCAACGCGGTCCTTGACATCCTGAGCACCACGAGCACGACCCGACAATATTTGGCCTCCAGCAAATTCGTCATCAGCGTAGCCTAAGAGCGCTATTTGCTTCGCTGTTCCGATTTGCCATCGCTCGCAAACCTTGATGAAACCGGTTATCACGCCTCGACGAACAGCTTGGTTAGCTGCCTGTGGCCGCGACAGAGCATTGGATGCGGACGGTCCACTATCAACCAATCCCCGCTGTGGCATATATTGGGTAACCGGCATTGCGCCCGCTTCGGGCATCGCGGGTGCCACGGCCCTTGCGCTATTGTCCGGCCTGAGCGGCATTGTCCAACTCCAAATCGATCATGGCGAAACACCTGGCTGTGATGCCTTGGATAACAGCAGCCTTTTCGATGAATGGCAGGTCTGAAGGCAACTTCAGAACGTTCAAGTTAATGGCAACAAAGATAGCCGAAGAAGTTTGGATGCTCGGCTCTGCGGTGACGGTTG
Organism: Bradyrhizobium jicamae; assembly: GCF_018130695.1. GTDB lineage: Bacteria > Pseudomonadota > Alphaproteobacteria > Rhizobiales > Xanthobacteraceae > Bradyrhizobium > Bradyrhizobium jicamae_B. The sequence continues at coordinate 171,647 of NZ_JAFCJX010000003.1, forward strand.
CCTCCCAATCGCCCGCCTCAGAAGTTGCGGTGAATTTGACGGCTGGCTTGATCTGCACTGCGGGAGTGGCTGATGAAGCTGGTGTCCTCGGGATTGTGAAACGAGCAAGAAATTCAGTGACCGTCTCGACATTTCCAAGATCACAGTGACTGTAGCTTGCGACGTCCACACGACCCGTTTCGATCTCTGGAAACTCTCGTTTGAAACCGTCGTGTAGCTCGCCCAAAATTGAACGGACCAGCCCTAGCTCGCCCGGATTTGCGCCCGGCACGCTAAAATTCAGGTGATCAGCGTGGAGGGTCACAGTGCTGTTTCCGCCGTACATGCGGTAAGTCAATCGCGCTTCGCCAAGGGACGAAGCTCCATTATTTACGTGAAGCTCTCCTGGCTTGAGGCTGAGCATTTGCCCAAAACGCTCGTGCAACATCGCAAAAAATCGAGGCGCAATTTGCAAGAAGCTGAAGATCGGCTTCTGAAAGTGCCAATCGACGTGCAGGTTCTCTTTCAGGACGTTGTACTTGTACATAACCGATGCTCTCACCCCTACCCAATATAGGCATACCCCGCAGCGATTTAAAAAGGTCTTGCGACTGTATACAAATTGATCTAACGTCCGTTACATCGATTTGTGTTTAGGGGCTTTTGGTCATGGCTGAGGGAAAATTTATCTCCTACCTGCGGGTGTCCCGGGAAAAGCAGGGCAGAAGCGGTCTTGGCCTAGAGGCGCAACGCGCCGCCGTTGAGAGCTATCTGAACGGAGGCCGCTGGTCGGTCCTCGCCGAATACGTAGAGGTCGAGAGCGGCAAGCGTAATGACCGCCCCAAGCTGACCGCCGCTCTGGCGCACGCAAAGGCCATGGGGGCCAAGGTGGTCTTTGCCAAGCTCGACAGGCTCACGAGAGACGTGGACCTTCTAAGGGCTCTGGTGTCGAGCGGCGTTGACCTCGTGTTCTGCGACCTCCCCAGTGTCCCTCCAGGCCCGATGGGGCGCTTCTTGCTCACTCAGATGGCATCGGTAGCGGAGTTGGAAGTCGGCCTCATTGGCGAGCGGACGAAGGCTGCTCTGGCCGCAGCGAAGGCGCGCGGTGTGAAGCTGGGTAATCCGAATGGTGCGAGGGCGCTGCGAGGCAAGCAGACGGGTAACGCTGAAGCCGTTGCCAAGATCAAAGAGAACGCCTCTCAGCGCGCAATGGGCCTTCAGGGCATCGTGGAGGGCATCAAGCGTTCGGGCATCACGAGCGTTCGGGCCATCGCTGAGGAGCTAAACAATCAGGGTGTGCTTTCGCCTCGTGGAGGCGCGTGGCACCCTACAGCGGTGGCAAGGCTGCTCTCGCGTATTTCTGAGGCGGCTTAGCCCGGATCAGGCCAGAAATGGCCATTCAACTGTCGAGCCATTAACGCGGCGACTCGCTCAGGAGCAGCCTTCCACATTTCGTTGAGAAGGCTATCAAAACCGATCTGATCAATACGCAAGGATACATCGGTTACTCCACCGCCTTTCGACGCAAGCTTGAATCGAATGTCTACCTCTGACTTCCTGTCGCCGTACCTTCCAATTGTCACGTCATCCGTTTCATAGTTCCACTGCGATACTGTTTCTCCAGATCGATATACCTCTGCTCGCAAACGCGTCATGGCCCGCCCTCCTGATCGACCAAAGGCGCAATTTCCGAGTTGGCTGAGCAAATGTCTAGGCTGAATGACTGAATTTGAGTGACGTATTCCCCGCTCTGGTCAGGCTGCGCTGGCTGGCTGACGAGACGGCCTTGCGCTGGCGAGACGAGACTGAAGTTCGTGAAGGGTCCTCTAGGGTCCCCCTGGCCGTGGCGTTTTGGAAATCTTTCGATTTAACCGGTTTCAAAAACTCGGAATAAATCCGGCGTTGTTGTTAGATCGAACAGCGATGAGAAAACCGCCCAGGGGCCGGGGCCAGTTTTGGAGAATTGTGGCAGCGGGAGGCAGATTGTGGCGGCGCCGATGGCACTTCGGAAGTGACGCCAGTGGGTTAAGCCATGTCGGGGCCTACCTATACACAGGAGGCGGCCTAGAAGGCACTTCGGAAGCGGCGCCAGCGGGTTAAGCCCGGTGAGGCAACACCTATACACGGGAGGCGCGCGCGCTTCTCATACCCTGTCACCAGCCTAAGTAAGTTGGCCTTGGTGCGCTGGAGTGCTTGGTGCGCCTTCTGCCAATCGACCGCTGCTCGGCAGACTTTTCGGCCTCGTATTTCAGCGTCCTCGACTTGGAATCGGTATGCAGGAGCAAGCTCAATAGGCGCTCCGTGCGCTCACGTAATGGCGACGATGAAGGCGATGACACAAACCCAAGCACTTGATCTGCCGCGTCGCGCGCCTCCTTCACCTTGCTCCAAGCCAACCCTCGCTTCTTGTTCTCTCTCTTCGTTCGCTTCCGCACGTGATCCTGTATGGGCTTGCCAAAGCCGGTCACATGTCCTCTGAAAGCAGCCCCCGCATCGAGTATCGTCCATAGAACGCCGTGGGCGGTCCTGTAATGAACTCCTAAAGCCCTTTGAATGTCAGACGCGGAGACGTACGTGTCACGCTCGTTAGCGCTCAGGAGAGATGCTGCGCGCCACCAACCCGTCAAAGGCACCCGAGAGCCCTGAAGGGCCGTGCGTACGGTGACGCTGAACTGCCTTCGGCAGACCTTGCAGCCATAAAGGCCGGGCCGCTGAACTCCTCCGCCGATCAGAGCCACCTTGTCCGAGCGGCATTTGGGATGAGGACAACGTGGTCCGTTAGGCCACCTCAAGCGCTCAAGCTCCCTTCGCGCACTCTCTTCGTCCTGAAACACTCTATCGATAAGCCCTGAGGAAGGAGCCATGCCGCCGTGTTGTCCCAACTGCCTAATAATTTTCTTCCCGTACAGCTTTGAGCAAACAATGTCAATGACTTAGCATTTTCATTGCGTCCCTACGACCTAGAAAGGCGATTTCCAAGTCATCCCGAAAAGGAGCAGCCAAAACCATCAAGCCTATCCACCACGCCCACGACTACTTCGGCGCTTTCTTCCGTGCCTGCACGAGCGCCAACGAGCTTCAGAAGCTCAACAGCGTCCTTCACACCTGGACCGAAGACGACCTAGCCGACTTCGCCCGCTGGCACTTCGGCACACCCTTCATCGGCCTGAGCAGACGGAAACTCATGGCTATCATCAATAGTGCGCTATCTCGCGATTACTTCTGCCGCCGCTTCCTCAAGGAGCGCGAAGGAAGGCCCGTGTCCGCGCTCGCTTCCACTAGAACCTAAACAAACGAGAATGCCAACTTCACTGACTGAAACCAGAGCGTCTTATGACCGCCTTCGCTCAATCTGCCGGGACTTCAATGACCGCCTCATCCTTGGGCAGGCTATTCGCAATGGATGGCCCGCCAGCGCCATTGAAGAAGTAGCCCAAGGCTATGGTGGCCCTGGCTCGATAGACAGGAAGCGCCTCTCAGCGATCTACGACACCGCAAAGCGCCAGTACTACTCTCCTGAGCAACGCGCCGCAGACTGGGCAGCCTACGAAGAAGCTCAGGCCGCTGCTGACGCGCGCGATGCCGTGAAGGCCACCAAAGCCACGAGGCCAAAGGTGCCGCCTGAGTACGCCTCGCTCCGTGCAGCCTGCCGCAGCATGCTGGACTGTGACCACCTGTCTTGGGCGCTAGAGGAAGGTTGGACGGCTGAGGACATTCGTTACCTCGCTCGCCAGCATAGCGCGGTCGTAGGACGACGCATTCCCAATATCGAAACACCGGGTGCCATTCGCCTCGCACTTGGGTTGATCCAAGGACGCGAGGCAGGGGTCTATCGCGGCTGGCTTCCAAGACCTTCGATTCAACAAAAATCAACGCAGAAAGAACAAGCAGCTTAAATGCCCATCTATACAATTCAGCTTCCCGATGGCCGACACCTTGACGCGGAAGCCGAAGACGAAAACAGCGCTCTCGCAGGCGCTCAAGATTGGTACGCCGCCAACGTCACCAACAAGACCGACACTTCGATAACCGGGGCGCTCGCTCAGGGTGCCTCAGACCTCGTGAGAGGCGTAGGCAAGACCGTGAAGGAGTATGTAGCTCCCGACGCTGGAAAGAGCATTGAGGCCGCTGGAGCCTCCCTCGCTGGCCCTCGCTACAAGTCCGCCATGGAGCAATTCAGCCAGCCAGAAGACGGTGCTGATAATCACGTCCTGGGCCGCGACTGGAGCAAGCTCCCTCGTGTGTTGGTCGAGCAAGCTCCCGGCGTGCTGACGGACCTCGCGGTTTCAAGGCTGATGAAGCGCCTTGGCCCCGTTGGTCAGGTTGTTGGAGGCATGATGTCTCACGGTCTCCGCATTGCTGGCAACGAGGCGCAGAAGCGCGCCACCGCTCGCACGGGAGACGAGAGCGCCGAACCCACGTTAGAGGATAAGGCCGTTGGCGCTGGCTCCACGCTCGCTCAGGCAGCGCTCAACCAGATTGCGGTCAACAAGGTCCTGAGCCCCGCCAAGGTAGGCGTGGGCGCGTCAGGGGTGACGCAGGCGGCACGAAACGCCCTGACTGCGGCTGCAACGGAAGGCGTGACCAACGCCGCTCAGGATGCCATCTCACAAGCCGCGTCAACCGTTGGCACGAAGTATGGCCTCGCTATTGACCCGCATTCGCTGGCCGATAGTGCTATCGTCGGCGGCGTAGGCGGTGGCGTTCTTGGTGCACCAAAGAGCGTGAAGGATGCTGCTTCTGCCGTGCGCTTCCGCGACATGGGTGGCGACCTCACGCCCGCGAGCGCAGCCGCTGCGAACAGGATGGCGGAGAAGGCAGGCAGCGTTGAAGCGCTTCAAAGCCCCTCGAAAGCCTTCCATGCGGTGACCGACACACATACGGACGTGATGCGCGAACTCTCACAGGCCACGACTGCGTTGCGAAAGCTCGCCCCGTTGCCGGTGGAGGCTGACAACGCGCTGGCGAGAGCAACGAAAGGCAACGACCTCACCGATGGAGACTTGGCTGCAATCGAAGCCCTCGACGGCGGAGAGAGCGTGAAGGATCTAGCCAAGCAAGCCGTGGCGCTCGCTCGCTTGAAGAGCACGGGCAGCTATGACCCTGCCGGTGAGCGCTTCAGCGGTGGCGTTGCTGAGACCGCTCGCAAGTTCGTCAAGAACAACCCCTTGCTGTCAGGTGGAGCCTATACGGGCGGCAACGCCTTGTTGGCTGGCGTGGACGGCTTGACCAACGCGCTTGGTAGTCACGCATTGCCTGCAATCGGCGCCTACATAGGCACGAGGGCCGTGGAGCGTGCTCTTGGCGTCACCGCGCCAGCACGGACCTTCGCGGAGAAGTTCACAAACCCTGACGTTCCTGTCCGCACTGCGCCGCCTCTTGCGCGACCGCAGAGCCCTACAGGCCCGAAGGTCTCCCCACCGTCACTCAGCCCGCCCCAGCCCTGGGGGCCGATTCCTGAAGCACCACAGCCCTTCAAGCCTGACGTTGTGGAGCCGGGCTTGAGGAAGCTCGTTGACAAGCTGGAGCGCACCAAGCGGCAAGAGGTCTCACGAGACGTGATGCCCCTTCTTCGTCAGTTGGCCGCTCAGGGGAAGCTTGTGGGCAATGAAACCTCGGAGCCAACAAGCCGTACCGCCTCATCTCAGCAACACGCCAGTGGGGACACCGCACCCGAAAGCCAAGCATCACCCTATGCAGGGCTGACGGATGCTGAGGTCCGCACCAAGGCCGTCCAAGACGCTGTTGAGGCGGGGGTCATTCCCGACCTAGCAGCCGCTCGTGAGCGGTACGGCCAAGGCGTACAGCGCAAGCGTGACACCATCCGCGAAGCGGTTCACAAAGCCGCCAATAGCGATGGCTACACGGATGCTGACGTTGAGGCGTTCCAGCCGTTCCTCAGGCGGCTCGTGGTGGCACGAACGCGGGAGGAGGCTAACACGGTGATTAGTGAGGCTGCTGCTCACGTCTCCTCTAAGGCTCGTCAGGCCCTCATGAGGCACGTAGGTGGCGAGTTCATCAATCGGACTTGGAAGAAGTGACCTCTCACCGCGTTCCAAGCGTGGCGCGATAGTTACACGGCCCTAGAGGGCTCTCAGGAATCCACTGAGGGGCATGAGCGCTGAGCCGCCCTTCGTGCGCGGTAAGGCGTAAAGCCTCTCTATGGATTCCCTAGCGGCTCTCAGCGGCCTTCTGGCTGAGTTCTAACAACGACCGTCAAAGCGCGACCTGGGCACCCACAATGCACAGGCGATGTCTAAGCCCTTGGCGTGATTCCTAAATAGGCAAACTAAAACTACCTCTTCAAGTCACTCCTGCCGCTTCACGGCCTCAAAGCTCGTGAGGCACCATCCTTATTCACCCCCCGAAACCTCCTAAGAAAGCTTTTCTTCTTCTCCTTCTTAGGGGGTTCTAGGGGTGCATTCCCGGCTCTGTTCGCACCGCTGCCGGTGCTCCTGAACGATAGGGCCAACCTCCCCTCAAACCTTCAAAGTTCCCCAATGCAACATCCCATCGGATTGCACGCGCTTCCGCTCGTGCCGCCGCAAGCCTTCTCAAGCCGCATGAAGCAGCACTGGACCTCCTCGCTAGGTCTGTGTGCCTCAGCGCCGTTGGAGAGGCTTTGGACCATCATGGCCAAGACGTTCAACGAAGCCATCACTGACAGTGCCAATGGCGTGCAGCCTCCCTGGCGCATCCTCCAGCCTCCTACGGGTTCCGGAAAGACACGAGGAGCCTGCCTGTTTGTCGCAATGCAGGCAGAGTTGAACGCAGCGAGCGCCGCTCCTGTTGGCAGCATCATCGTAACACGCCTCATTGATGAAGCAGGTGCACTCGTTAGTGAAATCAATGACCATGCTGGACGTGAGGTCGCGATAGCGCACCACTCGCGTGCTCCGAAGTCCGCTGAGGTGCTTCAGCAGTACGACACCTTGGTGATTACACACCAAGCGTGCGTGAACGCAGCGGCCAGCCTCAACGCCTCACGAGGGACGGCCTTTGAGCGCTTGAGCCGCTGGAGGGGCGGAGAGCGCCTTCTGACCATCATTGACGAGGCTCTAGCCAACGTCGTGGATGACGTGAAGGTCACGGCCGATGATATCGCTGAAGTGCAGCGGTACATCACCAATGACCTCAACAAGTCATTTCCAACCGAGTGCACCGCTCTCCGGCTGCTCGGGCTGGCACTGGCGAATTACGAGGCTCATGACGGCGGGGCTTCGGTCTTCCTGCCTGACGCCATCAACGCTGCATATCCAGACGTGCCGCTTGTGAACTTCCGTCCTCTCCGGGCTGCAATGAAGGGCACTCAGTATGACCGCCTGGGGGCTCACATGGAGGACACAGAGACACGACTGCGAATTGGACGGAAGGTTGATAGGACGCTGGAAGGCTGTCAGGCCCTCTTCGATCAGTGGTCATACTATGCGAAGAGCGGCGATGAGCATTCCTTCAACTCATCGTCCCTATCAGTGCCGTGGGGCGCTCCTGGCCCTGTGGTGCTCGACGCCACCGCACGAGCAGACTTCCTGTGGGACCTGTTCGAGGACAAGGCGCGTCTAGTGCCAACACCAAGCCATGTCCGTGACTACAGCAATGCGACGCTTCATGTTGCGCGATGCAGTGGCGTCGGCAAGCGGTCAATGGTCAAGAGCTTCAAGACGCGGTTCGCTCGTCTCGCGGCCGATCTGGAGAAGCGTTTGTCGCCTACCAGTTCGGTCTTCCTATGCACACACAAAGCCAACGCTCACATTGCCATGAGCGATGGCATGGGCTTCGAGAGGTTCGCTGTGGGCCACTGGAACGCGGTGGACGGTCGCAACGATTGGGCAGACTGCGACACAGCGGTGATATTTGGTCTGCCTTACCGAGACCAGATATGGGCAAACAACACCTTCTTTGCCGCGAAGGGCCTACAGACTGACGAATGGTTGCAGTCGCCAGTGTGGAAGGGGCACGCTGACGTGCGCCGCGTCATGCAGCAGCGTCAGCTTTCCGTGTCGATCATTCAGGCCATCAACCGTATCCGAGTGAGACGCGCTGTTGATGAGCACGGACGATGCCCTGAGGCCAACATCTACATCGTATTGCCGAAGGACGTTGACGGTGAGGCCATCCTGACCAACATCAAGGCCGATATGCCCGGCCTCAAGGTTGCAGACTGGCCCTTCGAGATGGACGGGCCGAAGGTGAAGAGACCGCGCAAAGGCTCATCGCACGAAGCTCTGGTATCGTTCATGGAGGCCCGCTTGCCCGGCAGGACGCCGCTGTCCGTTATCAAGCGAGAGCTATCCTTAAGTGACACGGGTCTGAAGAAGCTGAGGGAGACCTTGGGGGACAAGGAGCACGCCACGACGAAGGCGTTGAGCGCTCTTGGTGTTGAGTACCTTGTCACGGGGAGAGGCAGAGGAAGACAGAGCTTCCTCGCCAAACATCAGCCCGCGTAGAGGCTGAAGGATCAGACTTGCCGGTGCAGTTCCGAAAGGGCTCTGCATCGGTTCCTTTCGAGCGGAGCAAAGGCAGCACAGAACGGCGTGCGCTGCCCTCCGCCCTTGACAGCACCCTAACCGGCTGCGCTACGGCGCTTGCGGGGCTTTGAAGCCTTCTTGCCCTTCGGCCGCGCGATCTGCCTGCGGTAGGTGTTATGGACCTCGAAGAAAGGCACGCCAAAACGTTCCGCCATCTTCTCCAGCGAGCCGCCCACTTCGTTGGCGAGCGCGTCGAGGTCTTGGCTGAGCTTGCTGGCCGCCTGCATGAGCCCCAACAGGGTTGCGAGGTCTGCGAGTTGGCGCTTGTCAGCGCTCTGAACCGAGGTGGGTGACCTAGGTGGGTTGGGTTTTCTTGCCATCTTGGAAGCTCCTGTTTTCATTGAAGAAACGGGCTTCCGAGTATGCTGGCTGGGGAACCTGGATTCGAACCAAGACAAACAGAGTCAGAGTCTGTTGTGCTACCGTTACACCATTCCCCAAGAATTGCTCAGTGATATCAAGGCGTTGTCGTGATATCTGGGCAATCTTTGCGGCGCGGCTGCTGACAAATCAGCGCCTCGCGCGAGTGCGGGTCCTTCTACTCGGTTGGTCCCTTGCTTGGCAAGCATTGATGGTGCGGGATTGGCGGCAAAAATGGGGCTTCCGTTGGCCGGAGTTGCCCTGGGCAGGGGAGTCAGGGCCTGGTTCGTTGCATGCTCGACGGGGCGGCACCGTTACGATTGGACGAGATGCCACGATCGACAATGGCGCGCTTGCCCTCACGCACAGTCATGCACCGGTCATTCTCCGACGATGCGGAATGTCGCGTCGCCCGTTCGCGCAAAACGTGCACGCCAATCGCATTCACGCAGCGACTTTAGTCGCAGTCTTTCGCTGTGCGCATGTGCTCGCCTTGCCGGTTCCGGGTCACCATGCAATGCTGGCACACCACAAAAACCAAGAGGGAGGCGGCGGCTTTGCCGGACGTGTCCCAACGGCGACAAGACCGATCTGGGGAGACGTTCATATGAGCATGTCGAAGCTTGTCGGGCTGCTTTCCGCGGCCGCGATCATGATGGCGCTGGGCACCAGCGCTTTTGCCCAGCAGAAGACCGTCAAGATCGGCGCCGTCTTTCCGCTGACCGGCCAGGCCGCGAGCGCCGGCGTGCATGCAAAGGCGGCGATCGAGGTCGCGCTCGACATCATCAACAACGCGCATCCTGAACTGGGCAATTTCCCGCTGGCGAAGAATGCGGGGCTCGCCGGCCTCGGCGGCGCCAAGCTCGAGGTCGTCTTCGCCGACAACCAGGGGAGTCCGGCGACCGGGCAGAACCAGGCGCTGCGGCTGATCACGGAAGAGAAGGTGGTGGCGCTGACCGGCGCCTATCAGTCCGGCATCACGCTGACGACCAGCGCGATCTCGGAGAAATATGGCATCCCCTTTGTCAACGGTGAGTCGGTCGCCGCGAACCTCACCGAGCGCGGCTTCAAATGGTTTTTCCGCACCACGCCGATCGCGACCGATTTTGCCAAGGTCTATTATGACTTCCTGACCGAGATGAAGGCGTCGGGCGCCAAGACCGACCATATCGCGCTGGTGCATGACACCACCGAATATGGCGCTTCCGTTGCCGCCACCATCACCTCGGCCTTCAAGGAGAAGGGCATCGCGATCGCGCAGGACGTCGCCTACACGACGAACGCGACCGACGTGCAGAGCCAGGTGCTGCAGCTGAAGGAGAAGAAGCCCGACGTCGTGATCATGATCTCCTACACGTCGGATGCGATCCTGTTCGCCAAGACCATGCAGTCGCTCGACTACAAGCCGCCGATGCTGCTCGCCGACGATGCCGGCTATTCTGATCCGTCGTTCCTGAAAGCGGTCGGCAAGATCTCGATTGGCGCCTTCAACCGCTCGTCCTGGAGCGTCGGCGCGCCGGGATCTGCGACTGCCATTATCGCAAAACTCTACAAGGACAAGAGCGGCGACGAGATGGACGACACCGCAGCGCGCGAGATGCAGGGCTTCTTCGTGCTGGCCGATGCCATCGACCGCGCCGGCTCGACGGAGTCTGCCAAGATCCAGGCCGCGCTGAAGGCGACCGACATGAAACCCGAGCAGCTGATGATGGGCTACAAGGGCATCAAGTTCGACGACAAGGGCCAGAACATCCTGGCTTCCGGGCTGATCATCCAGCTGCAGGATGGCGAGAACTATGTCGCGGTGTTCCCGAAAGCGAATGCCGAGAAGGCGCCCGTGATGCCCTACAAGGGCTGGTGATATCGTGTGGGGGCGGGCCGAAGGCCTCGCCCTCAATGGTTTGCCGTCAATGACGACAGCGCTTGATCGATAGTCGGCCCGATGTCCTTTGTCCTCGTCCAGGTGATCGTCGGCGGCCTCCTGCTGGGCGCCGTCTACGCGCTGTTCTCCTCCGGCCTCACGCTGGTGTGGGGCATGATGAACGTGGTCAATTTCGCCCATGGCGATTTCGTCATGGTCGGCATGTATGTCGCCTACGTCGTCTACACCTTGCTCGGCGGGGGGCCACTCGTTGGCGCGCCCTTGGCGACGCTGCTGCTCGCGACGCTCGGCATCGTCGTGTATTTCGGTCTGATCCGCGACATCATGAAGGGGCCGATGCTGGCGCAGATCCTCGGCACCTTCGGGCTGGCGCTGCTGTTGCGCTACTCCGTGTTCTGGTGGTTCGGCGCCAATTTCCTGTCGTTGCCGGAAAACCTGGTCGGCGGCACCTTCGACATTGGCGGCATCCGCATCCAGGCCTCGCGGCTGCTGGCCGGCGTGGTCGCGCTGCTGGTCACGCTCGGCCTGCATCTGCTGCTGACGCGCACGACCCTGGGCTCGCGGATGCTCGCGGTGGCGGAGGATTCGACCGCGGCGCAGCTGATGGGCATCCGCCCCGACACTATGCAGGCGATCGCCTGGGCGATTGCGGCGGGTGCCACAGGACTCGCCGGCGCGCTGATCGCGACCTTCTTCTACGTGGTGCCGACGGTCGGCGAGACGCTCGGCATCGTCGCCTTTGTTACGGTCTCGCTCGGCGGCTTCGGCAGCGTGCCGGGCGCGCTGGTCGCGGGGCTGTTAATCGGCGTGATCGAGTCGCTGTCGGGCTATCTGATCGGCGCCGTCTACAAGGACATGGTGGTCTACGCGCTGTTCCTCGGCTTCCTCTGGTTCCGGCCGCAAGGATTGATGGGGAAGTCCTGATGGGCAAAACGTGATGCGGCGTTATGTCTGGCTTCTGATCGCGCTGGCGCTGGTCATCGCTTATCCCTGGGTGTTCTCGACGCCGTTCCAGCAGCGGCTCGGCGCGCTGGTCCTGCTCTATGCCATCGCGGCGTCGGCGTGGAACATCATCGGCGGCTACGCCGGGCAGGTCTCGGTCGGCCATGTCGTGTTCTTCGGCTGCGGCGCGTATGCCGCGATGGGCGCCTATGCGCATTACGGGCTGTCGCCGCTGGTCGGCATTCCCGCAGGCTTTGCCGCGAGCGTCGCCATTGCCGCGGTGATCGGCGTGCCGACGCTGCGGCTCGCCGGGCACTATTTCAGCATGGCGACGATCGCGGTCGCCGAGCTGGCGCGGCTGATCGTCACCAACACCGACTATCTCGGCGCCGCCGTCGGCCTCAGCGGGCCGACCGTGCCGCGCAATGTGTTCGATCTCTCCTTCATCTCGGCGCTGCCGTACTACTATCTCTTCCTCATCGTGCTCGCGATCACGCTCGTCATCACCTGGTGGATGGCGCGCAGCCGGATGGGATTCTATCTGCGCGCCATCAAGGATTCCGAGCGCGCGGCGCGTTCGCTCGGGGCGCCGGCGAGCCGCACCAAGCTCCATGCCTACATGCTGAGCGCCGGTCTCACGTCGGTGGCCGGCGCGCTCTATGCGATGATGTTCGGCTTCGTCGACCCCGAGTCCGGGCTCGGCATCCTGATCTCGGTGAAGATCCTGATCATGGCCGCGCTCGGCGGCGCCGGCCTGCTGTTCGGCCCGCTGGTGGGCGCTGCGATCCTGGTGCCACTGGAGGAGATCTCCAACGCCTGGCTCGGCGGCAAGGGGGCAGGGCTCACCTTCGTGGTCTATGGCGCGATCATCATGCTGATCGCGCGCTTCCAGCCCGGCGGCATCCTGGCGCTGGTTAACCGGCTTTTGTCGAAACGCAAGGGAGCGCCGCATGCTCCTTGAAGCGCGCAACATCACCAAAGCCTTCGGCAGCTTCAAGGCGGTGGACGATGCCAGCGTCACGCTCGAGCAGGGCGATATCCTCGGCCTGATCGGCCCGAACGGTGCCGGCAAGTCGACCTTCTTCAATTGCCTGACCGGCGATCTCGCCGCGACCTCGGGGCAGGTGCGGTTCGAGGGGCACGACATCACCAGGCTTGCGCCGGAAGCCCGCGCGCGGCTCGGGCTGGCGCGCACCTTCCAGGTGCCGCAGACGTTTGAAGGCATGAGCGTGCTGGAGAACGTGATGATCGGCGCGTTCCTGCGCACCGCGCATCGCACTGAAGCCGAGACGAAGGCACGCGCGGTGCTGGCGCGCGTCGGCATGGAGCGGCTGGCGGACGCGCCGGCGCGCTCGCTCGGCACGCCCGGCCGCAAGCGGCTGGAGATCGCCCGTGCGCTGGCAACCGAGCCCAAGGTGCTGCTGCTCGACGAAGCCATGGCCGGGCTGACCCTGCAGGAGGTCAATCGCGCGATCGAGCTGGTACGCGACATCCATCGCGCCGGAGTTACGTTGGTCATCGTCGAGCACATCATGGAAGTGATCATGTCGCTGGCGAGCCGCGTCATGGTGTTCCACCAGGGCAAGGAGATCGCCCGCGGCACGCCGCGCGAGGTGACGTCGAATCCCGCCGTGATCGCCGCCTATCTCGGCAGCCGCGCCGCCGCGAAAGTTGCGGCCGGTCACACGCCGATCGAATTGATGGGCGGGCCTACGACATGAGCAAAGCGTTTTCGAGCGAAGTGGGTACCGGTTCGCGTGAGGAAAACGCGTCAAGACGAGAATCCGGAGCTGGGAACGGCTCCGGTCCGCTGCTCAAGATCGAGCATCTCGAAGTCCGTTACGGGGACCTGATCGGTGTTTCCGATGTGTCGCTTGAAGTGCCGCAAGGCAGCGTCGTCGCGCTGCTCGGCTCCAATGGCGGCGGCAAGACCACGACGCTGAACGCGATCGCAGGTCTGATCCCCGCGCATTCCGGATCGATTCGCTTTGCCGGCGAGGAGGTCGCAGGCGAGAGCGCGTTTGCGATTGTGCGCAAGGGGCTGGCGCTGTCGCCGGAGGGCTGGCGGCTGTTCGTGCAGCAGAGCGTCGAGAACAATCTCTTGCTCGGCGCCACCCCGCTGCACGACAAGGCGCGTATCAAGACGCTGCTCGAGCGCGTCTACGACATCTTCCCGAAACTGCGGGAGCGCCGCACCCAGCGTGCCGGTACGATGTCCGGCGGCGAGCGCCAGATGCTCGCGGTCGGCCGCGCGCTGATGAGCGATCCGAAACTCTTGATGCTGGACGAGCCATCACTTGGGCTCGCGCCGGCCGTGGTGGAGTCCATGTACGAGACGTTCGGCCGTTTGCACCGGGAAGGGCTGACGATCTTGCTCGCCGAGCAGTCGATCGAGCTCGCCTTGGAAGTCTCGGATTTTGCCACCGTGCTGCAGGTCGGCAAGAGCGTGCTTTCGGGCACGGCCGCCGCGCTCGCCGAGGATCCGCAGGTGCAGAAGGCGTATCTGGGGGCGTGATGCGAATCTACGCCGTTCGTTTCTGCCCAATCGCTTCGAACTGCGCCTTCTGCTCGTCGGTCAGTGTCGCATAAAAATCCTTCAGCGCCGCGCTCACCAGACCGATGGCCTGCAGCATGGCTTCGAGACGTCCCTGCACCGCGTCAAGCCGTGCGGGCGGCGTGGTGGCGTCTTCCGGCTGGCAGTGGGCGCCAAGGATGCCGGCTGCCTGCACGGCAGCGTTCTGCAGCGCGTTGAGGGCAGGGCGCTGCGCGTCATTTGGGTGCAGCCGGGCTTCGATCTCGGCTGCCGGCCATGGCAGCGCAGCCAGCTGCGCCATGCCGCAACCCTGGGCCGGTGCTTCGGGGCTCGCGTTTGCGGCGGACATCTTGCGCCGGTCCCCCGCGGAGACGCTAAGGCGCGCCTCCTGTTCGTCGTCCAGCAGGTCATAGAATTTCTCAAGCGGTTGCTGCAGGACATAGCGTGCCTTGATCATCGCCTCGATGCGTTCCTGCATGACGGCGAGCCGCGCCGGGGCCGTGAGCGCCGGTTGCGCTGGACACGACGCCAGGATCAACTGGGCGCTCGCGGCCAGTGCCTTGGCGAGATCGTCCATACTGGTGCGCTGAGCCTCATTGCTGAGTTGCATGATTGGCTGAAGCTGAGTTGCAGGAAGGCCGGCAATGTCGTTTCCGTCTCTGCCGCAAAGCTCGGACAGCGCAGCGACCTTGCGATGTCGGCGACCGAACGGTCGCGGTTCGGTAAAGGCTACGAGCTCATCGCGGCCATATGGCGCAAAGATCGCCGCATAGAGGTCACGATAGCCGTAGTCCCAAAATCCGATGCCGTCGCCCCAGACGGCATAGTCGGTCATGTCGTGAATCGCGTATGGCCAGAACAGTGGCCCGACCCAGCCATATCCCCCGTCGGCGTGTCGCCACCATCCGCTTGCGGTGCGGCCGCCCTGCCAGCCAGCCAGCGCTGTGGCGGCAACAATCTGCCTGCGCGCGGCTGGATTGCCTCGCGCGGACTCCACGATGTTGCGAACATCAGGCGGTCGGACAGCCGCCGTCCTGATGCGGCCGTGGCGAGCGTAGCTGCGCCCGTGGTGCAACCCGCCGAGGGACAACACGCGCCCGACTGCAAATCTCGCGACGCCAAGCGGGCCACCGAGACGTAGTCCGGCCGCAGCCTCACTCGATAGCAGGGTTGCCAGAGCGAGAACGGCAATTCCAATCCGGGTCTTCGACATGACCCCCTCCAGCGCCGGGCCCTATCGCGATCAGAGATGACGCCGGAGGGAACCAAAAGTTCCGCGGATTTTTGCGCGATCAGCACGATCGCGCGGGTTGCGACGACGTGGGGAATGCGGAAATGGCGCCGTCAGCTACTTGATCTTCTCATACACCGTCGCGAAGTCGGTCAGCGGCATCGGGATGGTGATGGTTTCCTTCGACAGGTTCTGGAACAGGATCTTCAGCTGCTTGCCGGTCTTCAGCGCAGCGAGCATGTCGGCGGCGATCGGGGCGTTGACGTAACAGCCGCGGGCTTCGCAGGTCTGGATCGCGACGTCGACGGCCTTGCCCTCGTCGACCTGCAGCTTGGCGCCGGCCGGCAGGTTGAGGCCGAGCGGCAGCTGGATCAGCGCCTGGGGCGCACGGGTGTCGCCGGGCACGCGGATGTTGACCAGCACGATCAGTTGGCCGGTCTTGGTCAGCACCGCGTTCTGCTCCATCGCGCATTCCAGCGGCGCCTCGCGGCTGCCGCTGGTGCAGCGGGCGACCCAGCCGGGCGGGGAAGTGCCGTCGGCCTGAGGTGCGGCCGGGGCGGGCGCGGGGGCCGGTGCGGCGGGCGCCGGCGCATTCTTCTTTTGCGCCTGGGCATGCACGAGGCTCGTCGCGCTCAATGCGACGGCAAGGACAAGCAGACATTTGACGGCAATCTTCACGGGCGCGGCTCCGAAATGAACGCACTTCGGATGTGCCGAGCAGCCGTCAAAGTCAAGTCATTCGGCGGCTTCCTTGACCGAGCGCTCCTCGCCTTCGTGCGCGGAATGATCATCGCGCGGCGAGCGGCCCCAATTGGCAAACGCATTGGAGAGGCGGTCGAGATAGAGATAGACCACGGGCGTCGTGAACAGCGTCAGCGCCTGGCTCACGATCAGGCCGCCGACCATGGCGTAGCCGAGCGGCTGGCGGATTTCCGAGCCGGTGCCGGTGCCGAGCATCAGCGGCACGCCGCCGAGCAGAGCTGCCATCGTCGTCATCATGATCGGGCGGAAGCGCAGCAGCGCCGCCTGCCGGATCGCCGCTGCCGGCTCCATCTGCTGGTCGCGCTCGGCGGCGATCGCGAAGTCGACCATCATGATGCCGTTCTTCTTGACGATGCCGATCAGGAGGATGATGCCGATCAGCGCGATCAGCGAGAAGTCGAAGCCCGCCGCCATCAGAATCGCGAGCGCGCCGACGCCGGCCGAGGGCAGGGTCGAGAGAATCGTGATCGGGTGGATGTAGCTCTCGTAGAGAATGCCGAGGATCAGGTAGACGACCACGAGTGCGGCGAGGATCAACAGCGGCACGGTCGAGAGCGATTGCTGGAACGCCTGCGCGGTGCCCTGGAAGCTCGAGTTCAGCGTCGAGGGCGCGCCGATCTCGACCATCGCCTTCTGCACCGCATCCGTCGCCTGTCCGAGCGCGACGCCCTGCGCGAGGTTGAAGGAGATCGTGATGGCCGGGAATTGGCCCTGGTGGCTGATCGAGAGTGGGCGCACCGGCACGGTGGTCCAGCTCGCAAAGGTCGAGAGCGGCACCTGGTCGCCGGTCGCCGGCGACTTCACATAGATCTTGCTCAGCGTGTCGGCGGTGCCCTGCAGCTCCGGCAGCACTTCGAGGATCACGTGGTAGCTGTTGAGCTGGGTGAAGTACTGTGTCACCTGGCGCTGACCGAACGCGTCATACAGCGTGTCGTCGATCAGTTGCGGCTGGATACCGTAGCGCGAGGCGGTGTCGCGGTTGATCTTGAGCTCGACCGTGGTGCCGTTGGTCTGCTGGTCGGTGGCGACGTCGCGCAGCTCGCCCAGCGTCTGCATCTTGGCCAGGATCTTCGGCGCCCATTCGTTGAGCTCGGCGAGATTGGCGTCCTGCAGCGTGAACTCGAACTGGGTGCGGGTCGGCCGGCCGCCGAGGCGGACGTCCTGCGCGGCCTGCATGAACAGCCGGGCGCCCTCGACCTTCTCCAGCTTCGGCCGCAGCCGGGCGATGATCTGCTGGGCGTTGGCGTCACGATGGTCGCGCGGCTTCAGCGTGATGAACAGGCTGCCATTGTTGCCGGCGCGGCCGCTGCCGCCGATCGCCATCGCAACCGAGGCCACCGCGGGATCGGCCATCACGATCTGGCCGAGCGCCTCCTGCTTGCGCTTCATGTCGGCGAAGGAGATGTCCTGGCTGGCCTCCGAGGTCGCGGTGATCAGGCCGTTGTCCTGCTGCGGGAAGAAGCCCTTCGGGATGATCACGAACATGTAGACCGACAGCGCGAGCGTGCCGAAGAAGATCATCAGCGTGATGAACTTCCAGCGCAGCGCGAGGTCGAGCACATGCTGATAGCCGCGCAGCATCGCGTCGAAACCGCGCTCGCTGATCTGGTAGAAGCGGCCGTGCCGCTCCTCGTTGTGAGCGCGCAGGAAGCGCGAGGCCATCATCGGCGTCAGCGTCAGCGACACGAACATCGAGACGAAGATCGTCATCGCCAGCACCACCGCGAACTCGCGGAACAGGCGGCCGATGATGCCGCCCATCAAGAGCAGCGGGATCAGCACCGCCACCAGCGAGATCGAGATCGAGACGATGGTGAAGCCGATTTCGCTGGAACCTTTGAAGGCGGCCGCCATCGGCCGTTCGCCTTCCTCGATGTAGCGGCTGATGTTCTCCAGCATCACGATGGCGTCGTCGACCACGAAGCCCACGGCAATCGTCAGCGCCATCAGCGACAGATTGTCGAGCGTGTAGCCGAACACCCACATCAGCGCGCAGGCGCCGAGCAGCGCCAGCGGCACAGTGATGGCCGGGATCACCGTGGCCCAGAAGCTGCGCAGGAAGACGAAGATCACCATCACGACCAGGAAGATGGTCAGGAGCAGGGTGAACTGGACGTCCTCGACCGCGGCGCGGATCGTGGTGGTGCGGTCGCTGATCACCTCGATCTTGACTGCCGGCGGGATCGCGGCGACCAGCCGCGGCAGCGTCGCCTTGATCTTGTCGACGGTGTCGATGACGTTGGCGCCGGGCTGCTTGAACACGACCAGGAAGACGCCGCGCTTGCCGTTGGCCCAGGCGGCCTGTTTGGCGTCCTCGGGACCGGTCACGGCCTGGCCGATATCGCGGATCCGCAAGGGGCCGCCGTTGCGATAGGCGATGATGACGTCGTTCCAGGCGTCGGCCTGCAGCAACTGGTCGTTGGCGTAGATGGTGTAGGCGCGGGTTTCGCCGTCGATATTGCCCTTCGGGCTGTCGACTGTCGTGATGTTGATCGCTGCTCGGACGTCTTCCAGCGACAATCCCTTGGCGACGAGCTTGGCCGGATCGATCTGGACGCGGATGGCCGGCTTCTGCTGGCCGCCGATGATGACCTGGGCGACGCCGGAGATCTGGCTGATCTGCTGGGCGAGCTGAGCGTCGACGGAATCGCTGACCGTGGTCAGCGGCAGCGTGTCCGAAGTCGCCGACAGCAGCAGGATCGGCGAGTCGGCCGGATTGACCTTGCGATAGGTCGGCGGCGAGGGGAGGCTCTTCGGCAACTGGCCGCTGGCGGCATTGATCGCCGCCTGCACGTCGTTGGCGGCACCGTCGATGTTGCGGTTGAGGTCGAACTGGATGGTGACCGAGGCGGTGCCGAGATAGCTCGTCGAGGTCATTTGCGCGATGCCGGGGATCTGCGCGAACTGGCGCTCCAGCGGCTGCGCGACCGAGGTCGCCATGGTCTCCGGGCTGCCGCCCGGCAGCGTCGCGGTGATCTGGATGGTCGGGAAGTCGACCTGCGGCAGCGGTGCGACCGGCAGCAGCGGATAGGCGACGAGGCCCACGAAGAGGATACCGGCCATCAGCAACGAGGTGCCGATGGGATAGCGGATGAAGGGTGAGGAGATTCCGCCGCTCATTCCGACTTGACCTTCTGCGGCTGATCGGAGCTCGCGACCGCCGTCGATACCAGCGTGCCGGGCGAGACCTTGTACTGGCCTGCGGTGATCACCTGCTGCCCGGGATTGAGGCCCTCAGAGATCACCGACTTGCCGTCGATCGACTGGTCGACCTTGATCTTGCGCAGCTCGGCCTTGTTGTCCGGGTTCACCGCATAGGCATAGAGGCCGTCGGTGCCGTGCTGGACGGCATCGTCTGGAATCACGGTGGCGTCCTTCAGCGTCTTTACCAGAAGACGCGTTGAGACCGACTGGCCCGGCCACAGGACGTGGTCCTTGTTGTCGAACACCGCCTTCAGCCGGATCGTGCCGCTCGTGGTGTCGACCTGGTTGTTGATCAGCGCCAGCGTACCCGTCGAGAGCACGCGCTTGCCGTCGGTGGAGAGCGCGATGGTCTTCGGCGGTGCGGCCGCCAGCGCTGCCTTGATGTCGGGCAGCTGGTCTTCCGGTGCGGTGAAGATCACCGCGATCGGCTCGACCTGGGTGATGCTGACGATGCCGGTCTGGGTTGCAGCATTGACGATGTTGCCGATGTCGACCTGGCGGAGGCCCGCGACGCCCGAGAACGGCGCCTTGATGGTGGCGTAGTCGAGCTGGGTCTGCGCGTTGAAGATCGCGGCCTCATCGGCGGCGATCTGCGCGGTGAGCTGCGCCACCGTGGAGCGCTGGGTGTCGAGCTGCTGGCGCGTCGCGAACTCGCCGAGCTTGGTGTAACGCTGCAGGTCGAGATTGGCGTTGGCGAGGTTGGCCTCGTCCTGCGCCTTCTTGGCCTTGGCCTGGTCGAGCGCCGCCTGGAACGGGCGCGGATCGATCTCGACCAGCGTATCGCCTTCCTTGACGAACTGGCCTTCCTTGAAGGCGATTTTGGTGATCTGTCCGTCGACGCGAGTGCGGACCTGCACGGTGTTGAAGGCCTGCACTGAGCCGAGGCCGAACTGATAGACCGGGAAGTCGGCTTTCTCGACCGGCGCGGTCTTCACCGGCACCGCTGGCCGGACCGCTGCGCGCTTCTGCGCAGCTTCAGCGGCGAGCTTGTCGCCCTGATATTTCTGCCAGCCAAAGTATCCCCCTGTGCCGATCGCAGCGATCAGCAGGACCCCAACGATGGTGCTCGACTTTGACATGCAGGCTCTTGGGTTCGACGAACAATAATGGGTGATTGAAACGGTTCCCAGAGCTTGCGGATATAATACGCGTGCACTTAATGTGTAAACACACCAAGGCTTGAGAATCCTAAACATTTGGAAAGGTTTAGGGTCAGAAACAAATGGAAACGTTCAAGCATTTTGACGTGATGTCATGTCGCTCGATTTGAAACGTCAGCTGGTCGCGCAACTCGTCGAGAGCTCGCGCCTGCTGCGCAATTACATCGACCATCGCGCCAAGACGCGCGGCACGACGCGCGCGCAATGGATCGTGCTGTTTCGACTGCGCGCGCAGGAGGGGCTGTCGCAGGTCGATCTCGCCGACGTGCTCGAGCTGCAGCCGATCTCGCTGGTGCGTCTGCTCGATCGTCTGGTCGAGCACGGTCTGCTCGAGCGGCGGCCCGATCCGCGTGACCGGCGCGCCAACCGTCTGTTCCTGACCGAGAGCGGGCGCAAGCTCGTCGACGATCTCGATGCCTTGCGCGATGCGATCGCAGGCGACGTGCTGCGCGATGTGCCGATGGAGCAGATCGAGGCCAGCCTGACCACGCTGCGCGACATCAAGGATCGCATCAAGACGCACGGCGAGGGGCCTGAGAGCATCGCCGCGAAGTAGGTACGACGTTTGTTGCCGCCGTTCTCCCTCGTATCCGGTTGAAACACCCGCCGATGTCGTCCATATCGCGCGGCAGATGAAGTTTGCCGAGATCAGGAGCGCACGATGGACGAGTTGAATGGACGCATGATGGCCTGTCAGATCCTGATCACGGGATTGATCGCGCGCGTCGCCAACGAGCAGCGCGATCCGTTGCGCTTCCTCACCGACTTCCGCGACGAGATCAGGGCCGTCGTGGGCGGCGTCAACATCGCCGGCATGGAGAACACCGAGCGGGTGCGCCAGGTCGCGCAACGCACCGTCGACGAGCTGTTCTCGCTGATGAAGCCGCCGAGCAGCGAGTGAATTTTTCTGTTTCGATCGGTGTCCGTGCATGTCGCGGAGACCTGAGAGGCCGCGTCTTGTAGCGTTTCGCACGGCGTCGATTGCGTCATCGTGGTGAGCAAGCTCGGCGCGAGTTTTTGGAATCGTTTTGAACTGGAGTGATTCCATCTTGGTGTACAGGTTGTCGCATTGACCCACATTTTCGTGATCGATAACCACGCCCCTCAATAAGTGTTCGTTGCGCCTCGCAAGCGTACGAAGGATTTCTGGGGGCGCGAAAATGAAAAATCTGAAAGTGCCGGGCTCGCTGCGCGCATGCGCAGCGGCCGCGGCAGACGACAACCTGTGTTCGGGCGCGAAGGTTTCCGCGGTTGCGAGCCTGATCGCCGTGGCATCATTCTCGACGGCCGAAGCGCAGCAATCGAGCCTGCCGCCGGTGTCGGTCGACGCGCCGGTGGCGCGGCCGCGTCCGGCCGCGGCAAAACCGAATCCCGAGCAGGTCCGCGCGCGCAACGCGCTGCGCCGCGCATCGCGGACTCCGCAGGCGGTGCCGGCTGCTGCAGCAGCGAGCGTCGCTCCCGATCGCAATCCCTATGCCGACCCTGCCGCGCCCTACAAGGTCGACCGCGTGCAGGCCTCGGGCAAGTTTCCCGAGCCGCTGCTCAACACGCCGAAGACCATCACCGTGCTCAGCAAGGAGGTGCTGGAGGACAAGAACGCCACTTCGCTGCGCGAGGTCGGGCGCTCCACCGCCGGCGTGACGCTCGGCTCGGGCGAGGGCGGCAACGCGTTCGGCGACCGTTTCTTCATCCGCGGCTTCGATGCCCGCAACGACGTCTTCATCGACGGCATCCGCGACCCCGCCGTCTCGATCCGCGAGAACTTCTTCACCGAGCAGATCGAGATCCTGCGCGGTCCGGCCTCGTCCTATGCGGGCCGCGGCACCGCCGGCGGCGCCATCAACATCGTGACCAAGCAGGCTGCCGATTACAACTTCACCAACGCCGACACCACCTTCGGCACCGATCGCACCAAGCGCGTCACGTTCGACACCAACCAGGTGATCAGCCCGACCTTCTCGGTGCGCACCGGCGGCATGTTCCAGGACGCCAACGTCGCCGGCCGCAACTACGTCACCGACGATCGCTGGGGCGGCTTCATCTCCACCAAGTACACGCCGACCAACGACATCAAGATCACCACC
Organism: Bradyrhizobium jicamae; assembly: GCF_018130695.1. Taxonomy (GTDB): domain Bacteria; phylum Pseudomonadota; class Alphaproteobacteria; order Rhizobiales; family Xanthobacteraceae; genus Bradyrhizobium; species Bradyrhizobium jicamae_B. Next base: position 194,312 of record NZ_JAFCJX010000003.1, read on the forward strand.
AACTACGTCCACACCGACCTCAGCGGCCTGCCGGACTTCGGCGTGCCCTGGTATCGGCAGGGCAATACGCCGGTCACCGAGGCCGGCATCCCGCGCCAGAACTGGTACGGCTTCGTCAACCGCGACTTCCAGACCGCGCGGCAGGACTTCGGCACGCTGACGGGCGAGTACAAGGTCACCGACAGCATCACCCTGACCAGCCGCACCCGTGCGGAGCATTCGCTGCTGGCCTATATCGGCACGCTGCCTAATTCGCCGGTCACGACCAATCCCGATCCGACGAAATGGACGTTCACCGCCGCGCCGCAGAGCCGCAACCAGTGGGTCGACGTCCTGGCGAACCAGGAAGAGGCCACGTTCAAATACAACACCGGATCGGTCAGGCATACGACGGCGGTCGGGCTCGAGGTCTCCAACGAGCGCGTCGGGATCGACCGCTACACCGGGCTCGCATCGGAAGCGGCCGGCGCGGGCGCGTTCAATCCCAACGGGTCCTTGCCCGGCCAGTCGATCTATTTCCCGACCTACACCTTCACCGCGTTCAACACGCTTCCGTCGTTGAGCGGAAATCCGACCCGTTACAATGTCGACAGCAAGGCTCTCTACGTCATCGATACCGCGAACTGGCAGGACACCATCATCCTGAACGGCGGCGTGCGGTATGACGGCTACGATTTGCGGTCGTCGAACAACACGGCATCCGCCAAGGTCAACTCGGATTTCGTGAACTACAACGGCGGCATCGTCTTCAAGCCGGTGCCGATCGGCAGTCTCTATGCGGCCTACGCGACCTCGACCAATCCGTTCGGCTCCGAGCTCGACGGTACCGCGACGGACTATGGCGGTGTTCCTCCCAGCGCCACCACGATCCTTGGACCCGAACGCAACCGGGCAGCCGAGGTCGGTACCAAATGGGAGCTGTTCGACCGTCATCTGCTGGTGACAGGCGCGCTGTTCCAGACCGAGAAGAAGAACGCGCGCGAAACCGTCAACGGGGTTCTGGCGTCGGGTGCGGCCTACCAGGTCGAGGGCATCGACCTCGAGGTCAGCGGCAACATCACCGATCGCTGGAGCGTTTTCGGTGGTCTGGTGCTGATGAAATCGAAGGTCACGCAGAGCGCGCTCGCGTCCAACATCGGGCTGCAGATGGCCAACATCGCCCACGAGTCGTTCAGCCTGCTGTCCAAATACAAGTTCGACGGCGACTGGGAGCTTGGCGGGCAGGCGGTCTACCGCTCGAAGATCTATGGCGGCACCTTCGGCGCCAACACGGGTACGGTGCTGCCGAGCTACTGGCGCTTCGATGCGTTCGTCGAGAAGAAGATCGACCAGCACTGGAGCGTCAAGTTCTATGCACAGAACCTGACCAACAAGCTGTACTACGATACGCTCTATCGCAGCGCGACGCCGTTCGTCGCGGTCGCGCCGGGGCGGGCATTCTACCTCGTGACGTCAGCGAAGTTCTGAGCGGTCGATGCTGTCTGCGGGACGATGCGGCGGTGACCGCCGCATCGTCGATGCAACATCAACCGGCGCCTGCAGCGCGCGGGAAGCGTACCGAATTCACGACTTCTTAGAACGGTTATTAGAACGCTTCAAAACGAAGTTTAGAACCGTTTCAGACTGCAGATTAGAATCGCTTTGAAGTGGCTGGAATTGGACGCAGTGTTGCTGTGATCGCATTGACGCACATTTTCGCCATCGATACCCCCGGTAGGACAACTCGTCGCGCGACAATCGCGCGCATGAGGCGAAAGTGTCGGGGGCGTGGAATGAACAATCTGAAAGCACCGAGGTCGCTGCGTTTCGACGCGGCGCTCAACTCGGTCGACGACAAGACGGACAACTATTCCGGGGCGAAGGTCTCTGCGGTCGCAAGCCTGATCGCGGTGGCGTCGTTCTCCGGTGCCGAGGCGCAGACGTCCAACAACCTCCCGCCGGTGTCGGTCGATGCTCCGGTGGCGCGGCCGCGTCCGGCGGCGTCCAAGCCGTCCGCGGAGCAAATCCGCGCCCGCAACGCGCTGCGCCGCGCCGCCGCGCAGCGCCAGCAGGCGGCGCAGGCTCCGGCAAATCCCGGCCCGTCGCTCAGCGCCGACCGCAACCCCTACGCCGACCCGTCCGCGCCCTACAAGGTCGATCACGTGCAGGCCGGCGGCAAATTCCCGGAGAAGCTGGTCGACACGCCGAAGTCGATCACCGTGTTGAGCAAGGAAGTGCTCGAGGACAAGAACGCCACCTCGCTGAAGCAGGCGATCCTGTCGACCGCCGGCGTCACGCTCGGCTCGGGCGAGGGCGGCAACGCCTTCGGCGACCGCTTCTTCATCCGCGGCTTCGACGCCCGCAACGACATCTTCATCGACGGCGTGCGCGACTCCGGCGTCAGCGTCCGCGAGAACTTCTTCACCGAGCAGGTCGAGATCCTGCGTGGTCCAGGCTCGACCTTCTCCGGCCGCGGCATCGCCGGCGGTGCGATCAACATCGTCACCAAGCAGGCGACGACGGAGAAGAGCTTCTACAACATGGACACCACGTTTGGCACCGACCAGACCAAGCGTGTCACGCTCGACGTCAACCAGGTGATCAACCCGACGCTCGCGATCCGCGCCGGCGGCCTGTTCCAGGACGCCAACGTCGCCGGCCGCGACTACGTCAAGGACAACCGCGATGGCGCCTTCGTCGCGACGACGTGGAAGCCGGTGGATGCGGTGAAGATCACCGCCGGCTACATCCATACCGAGCTGACGGGCGTGCCGGATTTCGGCGTGCCGTACTATCGGCCGAGCACGTCGAGCACCGCGGGGGGGCCGTTCCCGGATTTCGGCGTCAACCGCAACAACTGGTATGGCCAGATCAACCGCGACTTTTATCGGACCGGTCAGGACATCGGCACGCTCAATGCGGAAGTGCAGATCACGCCCGACCTGATGCTTAGCAACAAGTTCCGCGCGTCTAGCTCGTCCCAAAACTATGTCGGAACGTTGCCGGAGTCGCCGACGCTAGCGCCCAACGCTCCGTTCACAGCCTATACGCTGACGATGAATCCGCAGAGCCGCATCCAGGTCACCGACGTGCTCGCCAACCAAACGGAGGCGACCTACAAATTCCAGGACGGGATTGGCTTCAAGCATACCGCGCTGGCGGGAATCGAAGTCGATCGTGAGCGATCGTCGATCGACAAGTATCTCGGGCTCACCTCGGAAGGGAACGGAATTCCCACAAGCCCATCGGGGTCGCCGACGGGTGTCAGCGTCTTCTATCCCCAGGACACGTTTTTGCCTGGCAAGGCGCTCGCATTGGCAGGCCTTCCGACCAAGATCGGCATCGACACCGTCAGCGGCTACGTCATGGATAGCGCGAACTATCATGACCTGCTGATCCTCAACGGCGGTTTCCGCTACGACAATTATAGCCTCAAGACGTCTGGATATACGACCGGCGGGGCGCCCGCCCAGCAGTCGGCCGAATTCCTGATTCCCAACTTCAATCTCGGCCTGACCTACAAGCCGTTGCCGAATGGCAGTGTCTACATTGCCTACGCAACTTCGGCGAATCCGGTAGGCGCCGAATTCGACGGCACCAGCACGGCCTATGGCGGCGTCAATCCGGGTCTCGCGGGCGGCAATACGCAAATCTTCGGGCCAGAAAAGAACAAGGCCATCGAGGTCGGCACCAAATGGGAGCTGTTCAATCGCCATCTGCTGCTGACGGCAGCCCTGTTCCAGACCACCAAGGACAATGCACGCGAAGCGCAGAACGTTGGCGACGCGGTCACCGCAGCGGGACTGGGCTGCACATATAACCCGCCGACCGGCTCGACCACCGTATCCTGTATCACGGCGGGCGCGGCCTATCGAATTCGCGGCATCGACCTCGGCGTCGGTGGCAAGATCACCGACAAATGGAGCGTGTTCGGCGGTCTCGTGCTGATGGAGTCGGCGGTGACGAAGTCCCTGGCGCCATCGGCCAACAAAACGTTGTACCCGACCAATGTCGGGCTGCCGCTCGCCAACGTCGCGCACCAGTCGTTCAGCCTGCTGACCAAGTACCAGCTCACCGATGTCTGGGAGCTCGGCGGGCAGGCGGTCTATCGCTCGAAGATCTACGGCGGCACGTTGCTGGCGGCCAACCAGGGCACGTCGATCCCGAGCTACTGGCGCTTCGACGCCTTTGCTGAGGCGAAGATCAACAAGAACTGGCAGCTCAAGTTCTTCGTCAACAACATCTTCGACAAGCGCTACTACGACGCGCTCTACCAGAGCGCGGCGCCGTTCGTGCTGGAAGCTCCGGGACGCGCCGCCTATGTGGTGCTCTCGGCGCGCTACTGATGGAGGCGGTCTAGCCGACGCGATGCTGATCTGTGTTCCCAACGTGCTCACCAAGGCTGATGTGGCGGACTTCCGCCGCATCATGGACGCGTCCTCCTGGGAGGACGGCCGCTCGACGGCCGGCGCCGCCTCGGCCATGGTCAAGCGCAACGAGCAATTGCCGCCCGACAGCGAGGTCGCGCGCCAGCTCGGCAACCGCATCCTGTCGGCGCTGACCGCGAGCCCGCGCTTCATCTCGGCGGCGATCCCGCTGAAGATCTTCCCGCCGCTGTTCAACCGCTACGCCGCCTCCGACGGCCATCATTTCGGCCTCCATGTCGACAATGCCGTGCGCGGGGACAGGCTGACGGGCCTTCGGATCCGCACCGACCTGTCGGTCACGCTGTTTTTATCGGAGCCGGACGAGTATGACGGCGGCGAGCTCGTGATCGAAGACCTCTACGGAAGCCACGAAATCAAGCTGCCGGCGGGCGATCTCGTACTTTATCCTGCGTCCAGCTTGCATCTGGTCACTCCGGTGACCCGCGGAACGCGAGTTGCGTCTTTTTTCTGGTTGCAGAGCATGGTACGGGATTCCCATGCCCGCAGCCTGATCTTCGATCTCGACACAGCGATCCAGGCCCTGGTCGAGCGGCTCGGGCGTGATGACCCTGAAACGGTCAAATTGACTGGCATCTATCACAACCTGATCCGCCACTGGGCCGAAGTATGAACAATTGTTTCTCCCGCGCTACCCCCGCCGTGATCGCCGCGCTGGCGCTGCTGGCGCTTGCCATGCCGTCGCAGGCGCAACAGCCGGCGCCGGCCGCATCGCAACAGCAGGCGGCCCCAGTTGCCGCGCAGCCGGCCGCGCCGGTTGTTCAGGCGGAGCCGGCTCCTTCGGCTGCAACCCCGTCGGCTCTCACGCCGGCCCCGGGTCAGCCGTCGGCGAGTGACGGAAAGACCGTGCAACCGGTGGGCGAGAGCAGGACCAAGGCCGGAGTCACGATCGGAATGGCCGAGCTGTCGCCCTGGAAGATGTTCCAGAATGCCGACATCATCGTCCAGGCGGTGATGATCGGTCTTGCTTTCGCCTCGCTGGTCACCTGGACGATCTTCATCGCCAAGATGATCGAGCTGACGGTGATCGGACGCAAGCTGCGCGGTGCGCTCACCAAGATCGGTGAGGCACGCTCGCTCGCGGAAGCGCAGCTTGCGCTTGGCGCCAAGGGCAGCGTGCTGTCGTCCTTCATCAGCGCCGCGATGCGCGAGGGCCGGCTGTCGGCCGGGATCTCCAGCGACAGCGGCATCAAGGAGCGCGCCGCGTCGACCTTTGCCGAGATCACGCGCGCCGAGGCGCGCCGCGTCCGTCTCGGCATGGGCCTGCTCGCCACCATCGGCGCGACATCGCCCTTCGTCGGCCTGTTCGGCACCGTCTGGGGCATCATGAACAGCTTCATCGGCATCTCGAAATCGCAGACCACGAACCTCGCCGTGGTTGCGCCGGGCATCGCGGAAGCGTTGCTGGCGACCGCGATCGGCCTCGTTGCGGCGATCCCGGCCGTGATCATCTACAACCACTTCTCCCGCGTCACGAAGGGCTATCTCGAGCTGGTCGGCCGCGCCTCGGGCGCCGCGGGGCGGTTGCTGTCGCGCGATCTCGACCGTATCCATGGCGGCTCGTTGTCGCGCTCGGCCGCGGAGTAGGGCATGGCAGTCTCGCTCGCAGACAATGACGGCGACGACGAGTTCGCGGAGTCGCATGAGATCAACGTCACGCCGTTCATCGACGTGATGCTGGTGCTGCTGATCATCTTCATGGTGGCGGCGCCGCTCTCGACCGTAGATCTGCCCGTCAACCTGCCGACCTCGACGGCCACGCCGCAGAAGCGGGAAGACAAGCCGACCTTTGTCACCATCCAGGCCGATCTGGCGGTCGCGATCGACAACGATGTCGTCAAGCGGGTCGATCTCGTTCGTCTGCTCGATTCCAAGCAGGGGATGAGCAAGGACAAGAACGTGTTCCTGCGCGTCGATCGCACCGTTCCCTATGGCGAGGTGATGGGCGTGCTGCAGTTGCTGCGCGACGGGGACTACACGAAGGTCAAGCTGACTTTGGAAAATGTCCCGCCTGCAGCGGACAAGCAAGCCGCTCCGGCGAGCCCCAATCCCTGACCGGGGATGTGAGCCATGGCTGACATCGACGAACGAAAATCGAGCAAATCGCTCTGGGTCGCAGCGGCCGTGGTTGCCGTTGCGCTGCATGTGGGCGGGGCAGCGCTTGCACTGATTCACCTGCAACCGGACGACGACGATGAAGGGCTCGGTGCCGCCGTGTCCGCGATCGGGGTCGAGCTGGTGGCGCCGAACGTCGAAAAGACCGATCTGCCGCCGGGCCCCGACGCAGAGCAGACCGCCGCGTCGCCCGCGCAAGCCGAGCAGCAGGCCGAGGCCAAGCCGACCGACCTGCCGAAGGACAAGCCGACCGAGCCCGATGAGGCCGACCGCGTCGTCACCGAGCGCGAATCCAAGAAGCCGACTGAAGACGATCCGAAGATCGAGGCAGCCCAGGCCGCCGCCTCGGACCCCGCGATCGCCCAGGAGGCGGCTGCGCCGCAGCCGATCGACGGTGCCAAGGTCGCCGACCTGCCGGCGGCACCAAATCCGGGACTCGGCAATGACAAGGGCGAGCTGACCAAGAACTGGATGAAGAAGATCAGCGGCATCTTCGAGAAGAACAAGCGTTACCCGAAGGTGCACAAGGGCAAGGCCGCGAATGTCACGGTCAGTTTCGTCCTGAACCGGCTTGGGCGCGTGATCCAGCTCGCGATCGCTGAATCCTCAGGCGATCCGTCCTATGACGAGGAGGCGCTGGCAATGGTGCGCCGTTCCGATCCGGAGCTGCCACCACCGCCGGCCGACCGGACCGAGGATACCTTCAGCTACAACATCCAGGTCAAGTTCAACAAGCCGAAATAGGTCTACCCCTGCGTCGTCCTTCGAAGGCGGTGTAACCATCCCGTGGTGTGATCACCCGCGCATGTTGGGTGATCCAGAGGGGATCGCTAAAGCGCGATGAGATTGGGTTGAATCATCATCGCGCTTTAGCTCTTTGTTTGCGCATGATCTTTTCGGAAAACCGCTTCGCACTTTTCCGGATCATGCTTTCGTTTCCATTTCTCCGATCCGAAGACCAATCTGCGGGAATGGTCTCTCGCGAACAAGCGCCATTCATTGCAACGAGCCAAGTGGCTGCAATTGCCGCAAGCGTCTCTTCAACCAATTTATCTGACGCCGTCTTACCGCCAGTACATCCGGATCGCCACGTACACCACGACGAGGCAGCCGAAGATCAGCGCCACCGGCAGCGGGCGCTTGGCGGCGGGGCCACTCGCGCCTTGCTTCGGCTTGTTGGGCAGGCGGCGGAAGGCGGTGACGTTGCCGGTGTCGTTGGTTCCCTCGCGGGCGCGGGCGGGGATTTCGGGGGCGGTGCCGGCGCCGCCCATCTCGGCGTAGTAACTCTTGTACATCAGCTGGATCGTCGCCTCGCTGGCGTCGGCTTCGCCCATCTGGGCGAGCATCGTCTTGTAGCTCTCCAGGAAGTTCTGCGCTTCCGGCGGCAAAGCCGAGGCGCCGTTGAGCTTGGCCATCATCTTCCAGGTTGCAAAGTCTGCCCGCGCGCGGGTGTCGGCGCGGCGTGCAATCAACATATCGGCAGCTTTGATCACCATGGCCTCGAAGCGTTGTCTCCCTGCGCACGCCCCGGAAAATGGGACGGGTGTCTCGATTAAACCATGCGCTAAGTCAAACTAGGTGTTTCCGGTTATGAGGAGAAGGGCGCTGATCACATAGCCGGTCAGAGTTCGCAGTATCGTTGAAATAACATCAAGATTTAGGCCGAGATTCTGCCCAAGCATCGGCAGCAGGATAAGGAGGCCGATCAGGATCAGCATGCCGTAGGGCTCAAGCCGCGCCAGCGGATAAGCCAGGGGGCGGGGCAGCAGCCCGACCGCGACCCGGCCGCCGTCCAGCGGCGGGATCGGCATCATGTTGAAGATCGCCAGCACGATGTTGATCAGGAACGCGTTTTTCAGATTGTCCGCGGTCCATTTGGCGGCCTCTGCGGGAACCCAGGGCAGGGCGTGGAATGCCAGCGCCACCGCCGTCGCCAGCACGATGTTGGTCACCGGGCCGGCCAGCGCCACCCAGACCATGTCGAGGCGAGGGTGGTTGAGGTTGCGCCAGTTCACCGGTACCGGCTTGGCATAGCCGAACAGGAACGGCGAATGCGACAGCAAGAGCACGCCGGGCAGGATGATGGTGCCGAAGGGGTCGATATGCCGCAGCGGGTTGAAGCTGACGCGGCCGAGCTGGAAAGCGGTGTTGTCGCCCAGCCGGTAGGCGACGAAGGCATGCGCCGCCTCATGGAAGGTGATGGCGATGACGAGCGGCAGCACCCAGATCGAGATGTCGTAGAGGGAAATGTTCACGCGCGCTGCCTTGGTTGTTTCAACGGCGGAACGCTAGCATGGAATCTGTGACCGTCAGCTTACGTGATCGTTCCCGGATACTGCGTCAGGCCGTCATCGATGCACACCCAGGCGATCTTCTCCGACACCCAGATGTGCTCGGTCGGCGGAAAGGCATTGCGGTCGTCGAAGCAGGCGAGGGCGATGCCCATGGCGGTGCCGTTGGTGCGGCGGGTGAACAGCCGCGTGCCGCACGCGGTACAGAATTCGCGCGCGATCGCCGGCGATGAGAGAAAGCGGCCGGTCTCGCCTTCGACCGTCACGGCGCGCGGCTCGAACATCGCGCGGGCGTAGAATGGCGAGCCCATCGCCTTCTGGCAGGTGCGGCAATGGCAGATCCGGACGTTGAGCGGCTCGCCTTCAGCTTTGAAGCGAACCGCGCCGCACAGGCATCCGCCTTCCCGGATCATTGTCGCGCTCCGAATTTTAGACCATCATCCTGAGGAGCGCGGAACGCGCGTCTCGAAGGGCGAGGCCTTACCTGGTGGCCTCGCCCTTCGAGACGGCCGCTGTGCGGCCCCCTCTGGCTGAGGGGATGAAGTTCAATACGTCGCTCGGCCACCGCTGATGTCGAACACCGCGCCGGTGGAGAAGCCGCAATCGGCCGATGACAGCCACGCCACCATCGCGGCGAGCTCTTCCACCAGCACGAAGCGGCCCTTCGGGATCTTCGACAGCATGAAGTCGATGTGCTGCTGGGTCAGCTGGTCGAAGATCGCGGTCTTCGCCGCGGCCGGCGTCACCGCGTTGACCAGGATATCGTGCTGGGCGAGCTCCTTGCCGAGCGACTTTGTCAGCGCGATCAGGCCGGCTTTCGACGCGGAGTAATGCGCGGCGTTCGGGTTGCCCTCCTTGCCGGCGATCGAGGCGATGTTGACGATGCGGCCGTATCTCTGCGCGATCATCGCGGGCACGATCGCCTTGCAGCAGATGAAGGGGCCGTCGAGATTGATGCGCATCACCTTGCGCCATTCCTCAAGATCGGTCTCCCATACGGTCGCATTGACGCCGGCGATGCCGGCATTGTTGACGAGGATGTCGATCTTGCCGAACGCTCCGAGCGTCGCGTCGCGCGCGGCGGTGACGGAGGCGGGATCGGAGACGTCGACCTTGACCACGGTGACGGCATCGCCGATCGCCTTCGCGGTTTTCTCGGCGAGGGTTTGGTCGAAATCCCAGATCGCGACCTTTGCGCCCGAGGCCACGAAGCGCTCGGTGATGGCGCGGCCAAAACCCTGCGCGCCGCCGGTGACGACGGCGCAGCGGCCGTTGAGATCGATCTTGTTCATGCCGGACGCCTTCTATGTGGAGATCAGAGCATGAAACCGCCGTCGACGACCATGTCGACGCCGGTGGTGAAGGCGGCCTCATCGCTGGCGAGATAGACCGCCATCGCGGCGATCTCTTCCGCAGTACCGAGCCGGCCCATCTTCTGGCGGGCGACGAACATGTCCTTGCCCTGCGGCCCGACCGCGGCCGCGCGGTCGAGCATTGACGGCGTCTCCACGGTGCCGGGGCAGATCGCGTTGCAGCGGATGCCCTTGGTGATGAAGTCGAGCGCGACCGCGCGGGTCAGCAGCGACACCGCCGCCTTCGATGCGCTGTAGACGTAGCGGTTGGCCGGCGGCCGCAGCGCGGCGCAGGAGGAGATGTTGACGATGCTGCCGCCGCCTTTCGCCAGCATCGCCGGCAGGAACGCCTTGATGGTCCGGTGCATCGACTTGACGTTGAGGTCGAACGAGAAATCCCAGTCCTCTTCCGAACATTCCAGGATGGTGCCGTTGTGCACGAAGCCGGCCGCATTGAGCAGCACGTCGATGGTGCCGACACGTTTTGCGAACGCGTTGACGTCGGCGGTGCTGCGGACGTCGAGTTTTGCCGTTTCCGCGATGCCATCCTTGGTGAGCGAAGCGATGCCGGCTTCATTGATATCGGTCGCGATCACGGTCGCGCCTTCACGCGCGAATGCGATGGCGCAGGCGCGCCCGATGCCGGCTGCCGCCGCGGTGACGACGGCGCGCTTTCCCTTCAGTCGATTGGACATGGATGTCTCCCGGAGTTCTTCTTGATTTGTATTTCGTCATTGCGAGGAGCGAAGCGACGAAGCAATCCATGTTTCCGCAGAGGAGAGATGGATTGCTTCGCTGCGCTCGCAATGACGATGCGTCAGTGATTGTCGCGCGCCACGCCGACCGTGCCCGCAATATTCTGGTAGCGCGTGGCGAGCTCCATGCAGGCGCCGGTGGACTGCTGGCCGACGGTGTTGCGATAGATCTCCTGCCACGGCGTTTGATGCGCCGGGAAGGGGAAGCCGCCCTTGGCCTTCAGCTCGGCGCGGCGGGTGCGGATCTCGTCCTCGGAGATCAGGATGTTGGCGCTGCCCTTGTTGAGGTCGATGCGCACCTTGTCGCCGGTCTTGAGGATCGCAAGCCCGCCGTCGGCCGCGGCCTCCGGCGAGGCATTGAGGATCGAAGGCGAGCCCGAGGTGCCGGACTGCCGGCCGTCGCCGATGCAGGGCAGGGACAGGATGCCGCGTTTGATCAGCGCCGCCGGCGGCTGCATGTTCACGACCTCGGCGCCGCCGGGATAGCCGATCGGACCGGTGCCGCGGATGAACAGCACGCAGTGCTCGTCGATGCCGAGCGCGGGATCCTCGATCCGCTCGTGATAATCCTCCGGACCCTCGAACACGACGGCGCGGCCCTCGAAGGCGTTGGGGTCCTTCGGATTGACGAGATAGCGGTCGCGGAATTCCTTGGAGATCACGCTGGTCTTCATGATCGCGGAATCGAACAAATTGCCGCGCAGCACGATGAAGCCGGCGTCCTTCACCATCGGCTTGTCGTAGGTCCAGATCACATCGCCATCGGGCTTGGCCGCATCCTTGCAGTTCTCGCCCATGGTGCGGCCGTTCACGGTCAGCACGTTCTCGTGGATGCGCTTGTGTTTCATCAATTCGCCGACCACCGTCGGCACGCCGCCGGCGCGGTGGAATTCCTCGCCGAGATAGAAGCCGGCCGGCTGCAAATTCACCATCAGCGGCACGTCGTGGCCGTACTTCTGCCAGTCGTCGATCGACAGCTCGACGCCGACATGGCGCGCCAGCGCGTTGATGTGGATCGGCGCATTGGTCGAGCCGCCGATCGCGGAGTTGACCACGATGCAGTTCTCGAAGGCCTGGCGGGTCAGGAAGTCCGACGGCTTCAGATCTTCCCAGACCATGTCGACGATGCGCTTGCCCGTCTCGTAGGCGATCTGGCCGCGCTCGCGATAGGGCGCGGGGATCGCCGCGCAGCCCGGCAGCGAAAAGCCGAGCGCTTCGGCCAGCGAGTTCATGGTCGAGGCGGTGCCCATGGTGTTGCAATGGCCGACCGAGGGTGCCGAAGAGGCGACGATCTCGATGAACTGCTCATAGTCGATCTCGCCGGCAGCGAGCCGCTCGCGCGCCTTCCAGACCACGGTGCCGGAGCCGGTGCGCTGGCCTTCGTGCCAGCCGTTCAGCATTGGGCCGCCCGACAGCACGATCGCGGGCAAGTTGACGGTGGCGGCGGCCATCATGCAGGCCGGCGTGGTCTTGTCGCAGCCGGTGGTCAGCACCACGCCGTCGAGCGGATAGCCAAAGAGGATCTCGACCAGGCCGAGATAGGCGAGGTTGCGGTCGAGCGCAGCCGTCGGGCGCTTGCCGGTTTCCTGGATCGGATGGGTCGGAAACTCCATCGCGATGCCGCCGGCGGCGCGGATGCCCTCGCGGACGCGATGCGCCAGCTCCAGGTGGTGGCGGTTGCAGGGGGAGAGGTCGTTGCCGGTCTGGGCGATGCCGATGATCGGCTTGCCGGCCTGCAGTTCCTCGCGGGTCAGCCCGTAATTGAGGTAGCGCTCGAGATAGAGCGCGGTCATGCCCGGATTATGCGGGTTGTTGAACCACTCCTGGGAGCGGAGCTTGCGGCCCTTGCCCTTGGTCTGGCCATTGCTCTGACCGGCGGCGTCGTGCCCGTTGCTGTGGGATTTTGTCATTGAAGTGTCTCCCGGGTGTTTCCCGCAATGCAAACTCGCATCGGCCCGTTGGATGGGCTCTGATTTCTACCTTGCGCAAATCCTTGCGCATTACAAACCCGCCCGTGACGAATTCGTGTCATCGCGGGTGGGATTGGACCTTAGTTGAAGAACTTTGGTTGCGCTATCATTTTGTCTTTTTTGCCTCCTCATGGCTGCTGTGCGGCGGCACAAATGTCAGGGTTTGCGGACCGAGCTTTGCCTGGCGATCACGCTGAAGCCGAGATCGACCACCGGCTGGGCCGGGCGTCGGCCCTCCAGCGCCTCGATCACCATTGTGCCAGCATTCCTGCCCATTTCGTAGCGGTTGGTGCGCACGCTGCTCAGCGGCGGCACGCTGGATGAGACGAATTCGAGGTCGTTGAAGCCGATGATCGCCATCTGATCGGGCACCGGCATGTGCCGTCGCTTGCATTCGAACATGGCGCCGAGCGCCAGGTCGTCGTTGACGCAGAACACCGCCTCGATCTCGGGCGCCTTGGACAGGAGATCGGCGAACAGCGTGCCGCCGAGCGTGACCGACGTCGGCACCGCCGTTGTGACAATCAGCCGCTGGTCGAACAGTCCGGCCTCGGTCATCGCCGCCTGATAGCCGTCGAGCCGGCGCTGCACCCGCGGGTCCATGCGGGCGCCGAGGAAGCCGATCCTGCGGTAGCCCTGCTCGAGCAGGTGCGAGATCGCGGCTTTCGAGGCGTCAAAATGCGAAAAACCGATCATCATGTCGACCGGCGAGGGACCGATCTCCATGATCTGGACGATCGGGCAATCCACCGCTTCCATGATCTTGCGGGAGTCGGCGGTCTGGTTGATGCCGGTCACGATCAGCCCGGCCGGCTTCTGTGCCAGAAAAAGACGCAGCAACCTTTCTTCGAGCAGGATGCTATAGCGGGTGTTGGCGAGCTGGATGCTGTAACGGCTGCCGTCAAGCGCGTCATAGATGCCGCGCAGCACGTCGGAGAACACGTTGTTGGTCAGCGAGGGGATCAGCACGCCGATCACCTCGGTGCGCTGCGAGGCCAGCGCTCGCGCCGCAAGATTCGGCACATAGCCGAGCTCTCGCGCCGCGCTTTCAACCCGCACACGCTTGCCGGCCGACAGGGCCTCCGGTGTCCGGAAGAAGCGCGACGCCGTAATCGGACTGACGCCGGCGAGTTTCGCCACTTCGGTCAGCCTGATCTTCTCGGGCTTGGTCGGCTTGCGTGCCATTTTTTCGCTCATATCACAGGCGCCGCGGTGGATAAACTGATATTGACAGCGCTACCAACCGATTGCTAATCGAACGATTGCCAAAACCGGCTAAACTGCGGACAATAACATCAGTCCATCGGGCCTCGCACAAGCGACGCCGGAGCAAGAACAGAGCGGTCACGGCAACTCGTCGTACACCGCCGGGAAAAGATGAGGAGGGAAGTGGATGTCGTCGGTCCAGATTCGCGACGTGCGGAAGTCGTTCGGCAATTTTGAGGTCCTGCACGGCGTGACGATCCCGATCGAGGACGGCGAATTCGTCGTTCTGGTCGGCCCCTCCGGCTGCGGCAAGTCGACCCTGCTGCGCATGCTCGCAGGTCTCGAGAACATCACCTCGGGCACGATCTCGATCGGCGATCGCGTCGTCAACAACGTCCAGCCGAAGGAGCGGGACATTGCGATGGTGTTCCAGAACTACGCGCTCTATCCGCACATGTCGGTCGCCGACAATATGGGCTTCTCGATGAAGCTGCGCGGCGCCAAGGCCGACGAGATCTCGGCCAGCGTCAAGCGTGCCGCGGAAATCCTCGCGCTGACCCCGCTGCTCGACCGCTATCCGCGCCAACTGTCCGGCGGTCAGCGCCAGCGCGTCGCGATGGGCCGCGCCATCGTGCGCGATCCCCAAGTCTTCTTGTTCGACGAGCCGCTGTCGAACCTCGACGCCAAGCTGCGCGTCGCGATGCGCACCGAGATCAAGGAACTGCACCAGCGCCTCAAGACCACGACGGTTTACGTCACCCACGACCAGATCGAGGCCATGACCATGGCCGACAAGATCGTGGTCATGCATGACGGCATCGTCGAGCAGATGGGATCGCCGCTCGAGCTCTACGACACGCCGGCCAATCAGTTCGTCGCCGGCTTCATCGGCTCGCCCGCGATGAACTTCCTCAAGGGCAGCGTCAAGGTGAACGGATCGGCCTATTTCGAGGGCCCGAACGGGGTGAAGCTGCCGCTGAAATCGGCGCCGGCCAATTCCGACGGCAAGCCCGCGGTGTACGGCGTGCGGCCCGAGCACTTCACGATTGCCGACGACGGTGCCGAGGCCGAGATCGTCGTCGTCGAGCCGACCGGCTCTGAGACCCAGGTGTTCGCCAAGCTCGGCGGCGAGCAGGTCGTCGCCGTGTTCCGCGAGCGCCATCAGTTCAATCCCGGCGACAAGGTGCGGCTGAAGCCGGATCCGACCCTGGTTCATCTGTTCGATGACGGCACCGGCAAGCGACTGAACGGCTGATCGATTGACCAGCTGATTGACTGACGAACGGCCGACCAACAGGCCGGCCGACACGATAACAAGACCAAAACAAAAAGCATTTCATAAGGGAGGAAGAACGATGCACGATTTCACTCGCCGCTCGCTGCTTCAGGGCGGCACCGCGCTTGCCGCAGCCGGGGCACTCACCGGGCCTGCGCTCTTCGACTTCGCCAAGGCCTGGGCGCAGACCTCGCCCTGGAAGGCGGAGCCGGGCGCCAAGCTCACGGTGATGCGCTGGAAGCGCTTCGTTCCGTCCGAAGACGATGCGTTCAACGCGATGGTCGCGGCCTTCAAGGCGGCGACCGGCACCGAGATGAACGTGTTCTCCGAGTCCTTCGAGGACGTGCAGCCGAAGGCCTCGGTTGCCGCCAATACCGGCTCCGGCCTCGATCTCGCCTGGGGCCTGCACACGCTGCCGCAGTTGTTCCCGACCAAGGTCATCCCGATGAACGACGTTGCCGATTATCTCGGCAAGAAGTACGGCGGGTGGACCGACGCTGCGGCCATCACCTGCAAGAAGGGCAATGACTGGCTCGGCATTCCCGTCGCGACTGTCGGCGGCTATCTGACCTACCGCAAGTCTGCGGTCGAGAAGGCCGGTTTCAAGACTGTGCCGTCCGACTTCCCGGCCTATCTCGAGCTGTGCAAGGCCCTGAAGAAGAACAACACCCCGGCCGGCTTCGCGCTCGGCCACGCCACCGGCGACGCCAACGCCTGGGTGCACAACATCCTCTGGGGCCACAACGGCTGGACCGTCGACAAGGACGACAAGGTCATCATCAACTCGCCGGAGACGATGAAGGCGCTGGACTATGCCAAGGCGTTGTCGGAGACCTTCATTCCGGGCGTCGCGTCCTGGAACGACTCTTCCAACAACAAGGCATTCCTGTCGGGCGAATTGTATCTGACCTCGAACGGCATCTCGATTTACATCGCCGCCAAGGATGACGCGAGCAAGAAGGAACTCGCCGAGGATATCGACCACGCGCTGTGGCCGGTTGGGCCGATCGGCAAGCCGACCGAGCTGCAGCTGGCGGTGCCGATCCTCGCCTTCAACTTCTGCAAATATCCGAATGCGGCAAAGGCCTTCATTGCCTTCATGCTGGAGAAGGAAAACTACGACAAGTGGCTGACCGGCGCGCGGGGCTATCTGACCCACACGCTCAATGCCTATGACTCCGCGCCGGTGTGGACCGCGGATCCGAAGAACGGCGTGTTCGGCCAGGCCTCCAAGCGCGCGCTGCCGGCGTCCGGCATCGGCACGCCCGGCGAGAAGGCGGCAACCGCGATTGCCGACTTCATCGTGGTCGACATGTTCGCCAACTACTGCACTGGCGCCAAGGACGGCAAGACCGCGATGGCCGAAGCCGAGCGGCAGCTGAAGCGCATCTATCGCTGATCAAAGAGGCGCGGGCGGCGGCAGCCCCGCCGCCCGCGTATCGTTACTTTCTTATCGGACATCGCCCAGGGAAAACGCCATGGCTGACATCGCCCTTACGCCAAGACGTGCCAAGCCCGCGCTTCGCGAAGCGACCACCTGGGACCAGCTCAAGCACAACAAGAACTGGCTCGGCTTCTGGTTCATGCTGCCGGCGATGGCGTTCCTGATCTTCTTCCTGGCCTATCCGCTGGGACTCGGCATCTGGCTGTCCTTCACCGACACCCGCATCGGCCGCGTCGGCCATTTCGTCGGCACCGAGAACTACGAATGGCTGTGGGATGACGCGATCTTCTGGCTCTCGGTGTTCAACACGCTGCTGTACACCTCCATCGCCAGCGCCATCAAATTCGGTGTCGGTCTCTATCTCGCGCTGCTGCTCAACGAGCGCATGCCGTTCAAGGCGATCCTGCGCGCGGCCGTGCTGATCCCGTTCATCGTGCCGACGGTGCTGTCGGCGCTGGCGTTCTGGTGGATATTCGATTCCCAGTTCTCGATCATCTCCTGGTCGCTGAAGCATCTCGGCCTGATCACCCAGAACATCAACTTCCTCGGCGACACCACCTGGGCCCGCATCTGCGTGATCTTTGCCAATATCTGGCGCGGCGTGCCGTTCGTGGCGATCACGCTGCTGGCCGGCCTGCAGACGGTGTCGCCATCGCTTTACGAGGCGGCGATCCTCGATGGCGCGACCAGCTGGCAACGCTTCCGCTACATCACCTATCCGCTGCTGACGCCGATCATCGCGGTGGTGATGACCTTCTCGGTGCTGTTCACCTTCACCGACTTCCAGCTGATCTGGGCGATGACCCGCGGCGGCCCCGTCAACGCGACCCATCTGATGGCGACGCTATCCTACCAGCGCGCGATCATCGCGGGACAATTGGGCGAGGGCGCCGCAATTTCCAGCGCGATGATCCCGTTCCTGCTCGCCGCGATCATGGTGTCCTGGTTCGGATTGCAGCGGCGCAAGTGGCAGCAGGGAGAGAGCAATGACTGATCTCTTTGCTCTCCGTGTCCCGGGCGCTGCGCAGCGCGCAGCGGTGCGCTGCAGAACCGGGACCCACAAAGTGCCTAAATCGACCATGGGTCCCGCATCTGCGGTGCACCGCTGCGCGCTGCACTGCGTGCGGGACACAATGCGAGACACGAGGATTGTGTCATGACTGATCTTCCCGCCACCAAGGTCGACCTCAAGACCGTGCTGTCGACGCCGGCCCGCGTCGATAACAGCGAGGGCATGAGCTATCTGCAGTCGCTGCCGCGGCGGATCGTGACGCTGTACATCCCGCTCGGGATCATCGTCGTCATCCTGCTGTTCCCGTTCTACTGGATGGGGCTGACGGCGATCAAACCGGACGACCAGCTGCTCGACCTCGACAAGTTCAATCCGTTCTGGACCTGGAATCCGACCTTCAAGCACATCCACAAGCTCTTGTTCGAGAGCTACTATCCGCACTGGCTCTGGAACACGATGTATGTCGCGGTCGGCGCCACCGTGCTGTCGATCATCGCGAGCGTGCTGGCGGCCTATGCGATCGTGCGTCTGCGCTACAAGGGCGCCAACCTAGTCGGCGGGCTGATCTTCCTGGCCTATCTGGTGCCGCCGTCGATCCTGTTCATTCCGCTGGCGACCGTCGTGTTCCAGTACGGTCTGTTCGACTCGCCGATGGCGTTGATCCTGACCTATCCGACCATTCTGATCCCGTTCTCGACCTGGCTCCTGATGGGCTATTTCAAGACCATCCCGTTCGAGCTGGAAGAGTGCGCGCTGATCGATGGCGCGAGCCGCTGGCAGATCCTGATCAAGATCGTGCTGCCGCTGGCGATCCCTGGTCTGATCTCGGCCTTCATCTTCTGCTTCACGCTGTGCTGGAACGAGTTCATCTACGCGCTGACGTTCCTGCAATCGACCCCGAACAAGACGGTGCCGGTCGCGATCGTCAACGAATTCGTCGACGGCGACATCTATCGCTGGGGTTCGCTGATGGCAGGGGCGCTATGCGGTTCGCTGCCGCTGGTTATCCTTTACGCCTTCTTCGTAGAGCATTATGTCTCCGCCATGACGGGAGCCGTGAAAGAGTAGGCAGGCCCGCGTCCGGATTCTCAAACTACTAGGAGTAGGGTCTTGCACATTCTGATTCTCGGTGCCGCCGGCATGGTCGGCCGCAAGCTGACGGAGCGCTTGCTGCGCGAGGGACGGCTGGGCAACCGCGACATCGGTCGCATGACGCTGCACGATGTGGTCGAGCCGGCCAGGCCGGCCGACGCCAAGATCCCCCTCAAGGTGATCGCCTCCGATTTCGCCGAGCCCGGCGCGGCGGCCACACTGATCGCCGAGCGGCCTGACGTGATCTTCCTGCTCGCCTCGATCGTTTCGGGCGAGGCGGAAGCCGATTTCGACAAGGGCTACCGGATCAACCTCGACGGCACGCGCTACATGATCGACGCGATCCGCACGGCCGGTGGCGGCTACAAGCCGCGGCTGGTGTTTACGTCCTCGATCGCGGTGTTCGGCGCGCCATTCCCCGAGAAGATCGGCGACGAGTTCTTCCACACGCCGCTGACCAGCTACGGCACCCAGAAGTCGATCTGCGAGCTGCTGATCAACGACTACACCCGCCGCGGCTTCTTCGACGGCATTTCGATCCGCCTGCCGACGATCTGCGTGCGGCCGGGCAAGCCGAACAAGGCGGCTTCCGGCTTCTTCTCCAATATCCTCCGCGAGCCGCTGGCGGGTGAGGAGGCGATCCTGCCGGTCTCCGAGGACGTCCGGCACTGGCATGCCTCGCCGCGCTCGGCGGTGGGCTTCCTGATCCACGCCGGCACCATGGACCTCAACACGATGGGAGCGCGCCGCAACGTCAGCATGCCCGGTCTCTCCGCCACTGTCGGCGAGCAGATCGCAGCGCTGGACCGCGTCGCCGGCAAGAACGTCGTTGCGCGCATCAAGCGTGTGCCCGATCCGACCATCATCGGCATCGTCGCCGGCTGGCCGCGTGATTTCGCGATGGAGCGCGCGCTCAAGCTCGGCTTCACCACGGCCGAGAAGACCTTTGACGACATCATCCGGATTCACATCGAGGACGAGCTCGGCGGCAAGTTCGCCGCCTGAGTTCCAGCTTCTTTTTTTGACGCGTTTTCTTCACGCGAACCGGTGTCCACTTCGCTTGAAAACGCTCTAATCCAGGACGCGGTGGTGATGATGACGCGGGTCGCCTGTATCGGCGAATGCATGATCGAGCTGCGCCAGGCCCAGGGGGGTGGGCAGGGCGGCAGCCTGTATTCGCGCGGCTGGGGCGGCGACACCCTCAACACCGCGCTCTACATGTCGAGGCTCGGCGCCGACGTCGACTACGTCACCGCGCTCGGTGACGACGCGCTGAGCGACGAGATGATCGCGGGCTGGGCGGCCGAGGGCATCGGTACCAAGCGCGTGGCGCGGCTGCCCGGCAAGCTGCCGGGCCTCTACATGATCCAGACCGACGACAAGGGCGAGCGGCGCTTCTTCCACTGGCGCGACAGTGCGGCAGCCCGCAGCATGATGGATCTGCCCGAGACCGACGACATCCTCAACTCGCTCGGCAGTTACGATCTCGTCTATCTCTCGGCGATCACGCTCTCGATCCTGACCGACGACGGCCGCGCTCGCCTGATCGCTGCGCTCAAGCGCGCGCGTTTGCTCGGCACGCGCTTTGCGTTCGACACCAATTTCCGCGCCCGCGGCTGGCCGGACCTCGCGGTTGCGCGCCGTGTCTTCAGCTCTGCGTTCGAAGCTGCTGACATCGTGCTGGCCTCGACCGAGGATCTGCTGCCGCTCTATCCCGATGAAAGCAACGAGACGCTGCTTGCCGGGATATCGACCCCCGAAGTGGTGCTCAAGCTTTCCGAGCCGACCTGCATTCTCCGTCATCTCGGCGGTTCGGCCGAGGTGAGGGCGGAGCCCCTGACCAAGCCCGTCGTCGACACCACCGCGGCCGGCGACAGTTTCGCCGCGGCCTATCTCGCAGCCCGCCTCGGCGGTGCGGAGCCGGAGGAGGCGGCGCGCGCCGGCCATCGTCTCGCCGGCGTCGTCGTGAGTTATCCCGGTGCGATCATTCCACGCTACGCCATGCCGCCCAAGAAGGCGGCGCGCTCTTCAACCTCCCGCAAGGCTTCTCAATAAGGCTTCCCAATGACGACGACATCGAAACAGGACCAGATGGCCGCGCTGATCCGGCAGGCGACCGTGATTCCGGTGCTGACCATCGAGAAGCTCGAGCATGCGGTGCCGCTGGCGAAGGCGCTGGTCGCCGGCGGGGTGAAAACGCTCGAGGTGACGCTGCGCACGGCGGTCGCGATCGATGCCGCGAAGGCGATCATGGCCGAGGTGCCCGACGCCATCGTCGGCATCGGCACCATCCTCAATGGCGACGATCTCGCCCGCGCCGAGGCGCTCGGCGTCAAGTTCGGCATCAGCCCGGGCGCGACGCCGGAGTTGCTGAAGGCTGCCGCCGCCAGCAAGCTGCCGTTCGCGCCGGGCATCGCCACGGCGTCTGAGCTGATGCAGGCGCTGGCGCACGGTCTTGACGTGGTCAAATTCTTCCCGGCCGAGCAGGCCGGCGGTATCAAGGCACTGCGGGCGCTGGCTGGGCCGTTCCCGAACGTCCGGGTCTGCCCGACCGGCGGCATCGGGGAAAACAACGCCGCGACCTGGCTTGCCGAGCCCAACGTGCTGGCGGTCGGCGGTTCCTGGCTGTGCCCGACGGCGGAGATCCGATCCGGCAATTGGGACGGCATAACAGCCATTTGCGCGCGCACGATGAAATCGCTGAAAGCCGCTTGAAGATGGGTTACATAACTCCCTGAAACAGGATCAGGGAGAAGATCATGACTGCCAGCATCGTCGGTTGGGCGCATACGCCGTTTGGCAAATTCGACGCGGAGACGGTTGAGAGCCTGGTGGTGAAGGTCGCCACCGAGGCGCTGGCGGACGCCGGCATTTCCGCCGCCGACGTCGACGAGATCATGCTCGGCCATTTCAACGCCGGCTTCTCGCAGCAGGATTTCACCGCCTCGCTGGTGCTGCAGGCCGATCCGGCGCTGCGCTTCAAACCGGCGACCCGCGTCGAGAACGCCTGCGCCACGGGATCTGCCGCCGTGCATCAGGGCATCCGCGCCATCGAGGTCGGCGCTGCCAAGTTCGTGCTCGTCGTCGGCGTCGAGCAGATGACGCGCACGCCGGGCCCGGAGATCGGCAAGAACCTCTTGAAAGCATCTTATCTGCCCGAGGACGGCGACACCGTCGGCGGCTTCGCCGGCGTGTTCGGCAAGATCGCGCAGGCCTATTTCCAGAAATACGGCGACCAGTCCGATGCGCTGGCGATGATCGCCGCCAAGAACCACAAGAACGGCGTTGCCAATCCCTTTGCCCAGATGCGCAAGGACTTCGGCTTCGAGTTCTGCCGCGCCGAGAGCGAGAAGAACCCGTTCGTCGCCGGTCCCTTGAAGCGCACCGACTGCTCGCTGGTGTCCGATGGTGCCGCAGCACTCGTGCTGACCGATGCCGAGACCGCCAAGTCCATGGGCAAGGCGGTCAATGTCCGCGCCACCGCGCATGCGCAGGATTTCCTGCCGATGTCGAAGCGCGATATCCTGCAGTTCGAAGGCTGCACCACCGCGTGGCAGAAGGCGCTGCAGAAGGGCGGCCTGCAGCTCTCTGATCTCTCCTTTGTCGAGACCCACGACTGCTTCACCGTCGCCGAGCTGATCGAATATGAAGCGATGGGCCTGACGCCGAAGGGACAGGGCGCGCGCGCGATCATGGAAGGCTGGACCCAGAAGGACGGCAAGCTGCCGGTCAATCCGTCCGGCGGCCTGAAGGCCAAGGGCCACCCGATCGGCGCCACCGGCGTCTCCATGCATGTGATGACCGCGATGCAGCTCGCCGGCCAGGCGCCCGAGGGCATGCAGCTGAAGAGCGCGCAGATCGGCGGCATCTTCAACATGGGCGGCGCCGCAGTCGCCAACTACGTGTCGATCCTGGAGCCTGCGAAGTAGGCGCGAGGCGCGACGACCGACGCGGTGCTAGGGTGGGCAAAGGCGCGAAGCGCCGTGCCCACCTTTCTCGGCGTGCTCGCGATGGTGGGCACGTCGCTTCGCTCCTTTGCCTACCCTACGGGATTTGCGCGCGCCGCAGCGTCACGCATACGCCCATACGCCGGGCGCCGCTTGATCTCGGCAAAATCCTCCCGTTACTTGGTTTCAAGTAAGTAACATATCCGGGAGCGAACAGGACGATGGGACCACTTGAGGGCATCAAGGTCGTCGACATGACGACCGTGCTGATGGGACCCTATGCCACCCAGATGCTCGGCGACTACGGCGCCGACGTCATCAAGGTGGAGTCGCTCGACGGCGACGTGACGCGGCAGATCGGCCCGACGCGGCACCCTGGCATGGGGCCTGTGT
This sequence comes from Bradyrhizobium jicamae, assembly GCF_018130695.1. Lineage (GTDB taxonomy): Bacteria > Pseudomonadota > Alphaproteobacteria > Rhizobiales > Xanthobacteraceae > Bradyrhizobium > Bradyrhizobium jicamae_B. The sequence continues at coordinate 217,589 of NZ_JAFCJX010000003.1, forward strand.
TCCTCAACACCAACCGCAGCAAGCGCTCGATCTGTCTCGATCTGAAGAAGCCGGCCGGCCGCGAGGCCGTGCTGCGGCTGATCGCGAATGCCGATGTGCTGGTCTACAATGTCCGCCCGCAGGCGATGGCGCGGCTGCAACTCGGCTATGACGTGGTCTCGAAGATCAATCCGCGGCTGATCTATGCCGGGGTGTTCGGCTTCGGCCAGGAGGGGCCCTATGCCGCAAAACCCGCCTATGACGATCTGATCCAGGGTGCCACCGCGCTGCCGGCGCTGATGGCGCAGACGAGTGACGGCGTGCCGCGCTATGTGCCGAACGCACTGGTCGATCGCATCGTCGGCCTCACCGCTGTCGGCGCGATCTGCGCCAGCCTCGTGCATCGCGACAGGACCGGGCAGGGCCAGCGCGTCGACATCCCCATGTTCGAGACCATGGCGGGCTTCGTGATGGGCGACCACATGGGCGGCCTCACCTACGATCCGCCGCTCGACAAGGGCGGCTACGCCCGCCATCTCTCGCCGGACCGGCGGCCCTACAAGACCTCGGACGGCTACATCTGCGTGATCGTCTACAACGACAAGCAGTGGGCGAACTTCTTCGACGCGACCGGCCGCGACGATCTCCGCAGCCATCCGAAGTTTGCGACATTCGCCGGCCGCGCCAATAATATCGATACCGTCTATGCCGAGCTTGCGCGCATCCTGCAGACCAAGAGCACGGCGGAATGGAGCGCGATCCTGGAGAAGGCCGACGTGCCGGTCATGCCGATGCATGATCTCGAAAGCCTGCTGGAAGATCCGCATATCGTCGCGACCGATGTGTTTCCCGTCACCGATCATCCGACCGAGGGCCGCATCCGCAACATGAAGGTGTCGGCGCGCTGGTCGGAGACCAAGGCCGAACCTCAGCGGCTGGCACCGCGCCTCGGCGAGCACAGCGAGCCGATCCTGCTTGAGGCCGGCTACTCGCCCGACGAAATTGCCGAGATGCTGCGCGACGGCGTCACCAAAACGCCTACCTGAGGATATGCCGATGGATTTCGCACTCTCCGCCAACCAGGAATCGATCCGCGATGCCATCGCCAAGATTTGCTCGCGCTTCGACGACGCCTACTGGCTGAAGAAGGACAAGGAGGGCGGTTTCCCTTCCGACTTCCACCGCGCGCTGGCCGATGCCGGCTGGCTCGGCATCTGCATCCCCGAGGAATATGGCGGCTCCGGCCTCGGGATCACCGACGCTGCGATCATGATGCGCACGATCGCGGAATCCGGTGCCGGCATGTCCGGCGCGTCGGCCGTGCATATGAACGTGTTCGGGCTCAACCCCGTCGCCGTGTTCGGCACCAAGGAACAGTGCCGGCGCATGCTGCCGCCGATCATCGACGGCCGTGACAAATCCTGCTTTGCCGTGACCGAGCCCAACACCGGCCTCAACACCACGCAGCTCAAGACCCGCGCGGTGCGGCAGGGCGACAAATACATCGTCAACGGCCAGAAGGTGTGGATCTCGACCGCCCAAGTCGCCAACAAGATCCTGCTGCTGGCGCGCACCACGCCGCTGGAGGAGGTGCGCAGCCCGACCCACGGCTTAAGCCTGTTCTACACCGACTTCGACCGCAAGCGCGTCACCGTGCACGAGATCGAGAAGATGGGCCGCAAGCCGGTCGACTCCAACGAGCTGTTCTTCGAGAATTTCGAGATTCCGGTCGAGGACCGCATCGGCGAGGAAGGCCGCGGCTTCGAATACATCCTGCACGGCATGAACCCCGAGCGCATCCTGATTGCGGCCGAAGCCGTCGGTCTCGGCCAGGTCGCGCTGAAGCGGGCGTCCGAATACGCCAAAGGCCGCATCGTGTTCAACCGTCCGATCGGCATGAACCAGGCGATCCAGCATCCCTTGGCGAAGAGCTGGATGGAGCTCGAGGCTGCCTGGCTGATGGTGCTGCGTGCGGGGTGGCAATACGACCAGAACCTGCCATGCGGGCCTGCCGCCAACGCCGCAAAATATCTCGCGGCCGAAGCCGGCTTCCATGCCTGCGAGCAGGCGGTGATGACCCATGGCGGTTTCGGCTATGCCAAGGAATATCATGTGGAGCGCTACCTGCGGGAATCGCTGATCCCGCGTATCGCGCCGATCAGCCCGCAGCTGATCCTCAGCTTCATCGGCGAGAAGGTGCTCGGCCTTCCGAAGTCGTACTGAGGAAACGCGATGAGCTTCGTCACCGGCGTCGGCCTCACATCGTACGGAAAGCACGGAGGCTCGTCCTCGCTCGACCTGATGAGCAGGGCGGCCGAGCTTGCGATCGCGGATGCCGGGCTGAAGCGAAGCGAGATCGACGGCGTGCTCTGCGGCTATTCCACCGTCTCGCCGCATATCATGCTGGCCACTGTCTTCGCCGAACACTTTGGCATTCGTCCGTCCTATGCGCACGCCGTGCAGGTCGGCGGTGCCACGGGGCTCGCGATGACCATGCTGGCGCATCATCTGGTCGACGCCGGCATCGCAAAGCATGTGCTCATTGTCGGCGGCGAGAACCGCCTGACCGGGCAGAGCCGCGATGCCTCGATCCAGGCGCTGGCGCAGGTCGGCCATCCCGACTACGAGGTGACGCTGGGGCCGACCATTCCCGCCTATTACGGCCTGGTCGCAAGCCGCTACATGCATGAATACGGTGTCACCCAGGAAGACCTCGCCGAATTCGCCGTGCTGATGCGCAAGCACGCGCTGAGCCATCCGGGTGCCCAATTCCACGAGCCGATCACCGTGGCCGATGTCATGGCGTCGAAGCCGGTGGCGATGCCGCTCAAATTGCTCGACTGCTGCCCGGTGTCCGACGGTGGCGCCGCGTTCGTGATCAGCCGGGAGGCGACCAGCGAGCGCCGCGTCCGTGTACGTGGCTGCGCGCAGGCGCATACGCATCAGCATGTCACGGCAGCCCCGGCGCTCAGCGACCTCGGCGCGGAGATCTCCATCGCCAAGGCGAAGCAGGCATCAGGCCTTTCGATTTCGGACGTCTGCTACGCCGCTGTCTACGACAGCTTTACCATCACGCTGGCGATGCTGCTGGAAGACCTCGGCCTCGCCAAACGCGGCGAGGCGGCCGCGCGCGTGCGGGCCGGCTACTTCAATCAAGACGGCGAGATGCCGCTCAACACCCATGGCGGGCTGCTCAGCTACGGCCATTGCGGCGTCGGCGGCGCGATGGCGCATCTGGTCGAGACGCATCTGCAGATGACGGGGCGCGCGGAAAACCGTCAGGTCCGCGACGCCTCGATCGCGCTGCTGCATGGCGACGGCGGCGTGCTGTCGTCGCATGTCAGCATGTTCCTGGAGCGCGTGTGATGACCGAAGAGATTGCCGACTGGACCAAGGGCGCTGAAGCCATCGTTTATCAAGGCTGCAAGACCTGCGGCGCGCGGCAATATTTCCGGCGCAGCTTTTGCGCGGCCTGCGGTTCGACGGAGCTCACCGAGAATCGCGCCAGCGGGGCAGGGAAGGTCTACGCGACATCGCTGGTCTGCCGCGCCGCCACACCGGAGACGCGCGCGCATGTGCCGTACAACATCGTGCTGGTCGACACCGCCGAGGGATTTCGGATGATGGCCCATGGCGACAATGACCTCGCCATCGGCGACGAGGTCAACGCGCGCTTCACGCAGTTCGCGGGACGGCTGGTTCCCTATTTCGCAAAAGCGAAGTGAGGGGCCTGACGAGAGTCCGGTACGCTGAACCTGCCCCCCGGACTTTTCGCTTCGGCCCCTCAAGCTGCGGAGTTCTCTTGTTTGAGCATGATCTTGTCGGAAAAACCGCTACACACTTTTCCAGATCATGCTTTAGTGCCAGTAGAAGATGACGCTGGCGATGACGAGCATTGCCGTCACCGCCAGCATTTGCGCAAGCGCCTCCGAGGCCGCCCTCTTGGTGGCTTCCTTCATGCGTTCTCCCTAGACCTCGGGCGTGACTCATCGCTGCGCGAACCGCGCGCAAGACGGCCAGATTTTGTACTCGGAACACCCCGCGTCGAGTATTCGCTTTGATGAGTCCCCACTCGGCGAATATCGACGCTGTCAGTCTGTACATCATTGCGGCGGCAATTTGACTCGGCCGTGTTGCTCCCGCGACGGGGCGGGACTAGTGTCGGTGGAACCCCCGAGAAGCGATCAAGGTGAGGCAATGGCCCGTATCGAATATTCCGATCCCGCGAAGGCGAACCCGCGCACACGCGAGATCCTCGACAAGAACCGCAACGCCAACATCTTCCGCATGATGGCGCATTCGCCGAGCTATTTTGAGCAGTACTGTCGGCTCGGCGGCGCGATCCGCCACAAGGGCGAGCTCGATCCCGTCGTGCGCGAACTTGCGATCACCCGCACCGGCATTCTCTGCGAAGCGCCCTACGAAATCGTCGCGCACAAGCGCATCGGCAAGAATGTCGGCGTCACCGACGAGCAGAACGAGGCGCTGGAGAACTGGCAGGCCGCCTCCTGCTTCAACGAAGTGCAGCGCGCCGCGCTCGCCTTCACCGACGAGATCGTCAAGCTGCACAAGCCGACGGATGCGACCTTCAAGGCGATCGCCGCAAAGCTGACGCCGGCCGCGCTGATCGAGCTGCAGCTCTCAGTCGGCTTCTACATCATGACGTCGAAGTTTCTCGAGACGTTCGAGATCGATCTGCAGCCGGTGACGGAAGTGGTCAGTTAAGCCTTGTTGACGCGGGTCTCTTCGCCTCTCCCCGCCTGCGGGGAGAGGCCGGATCGCATGCAATGCGATCCGGGTGAGGGGGAGCTTCCGCGAGTCCGACTTGCAGTCTTTATGCGGAAACAGCCCCTCACCCTGACCCTCTCCCCGTGAAGAACGGGGAGAGGGGAATGAGAGAGTCGGGGCTCAGCTCGACGTCAGCAGATCCACCTTCGCATTGGCGATGATCAGCCGCTCGGCAAGCAGTTGCGCGAGGTTGCGCATGATGCGCTCGCCGGCGCGCGGGTGTTGTGTTCGAAACCGCTCGAAATCGGCGATCGGCACCTCGAATGCCGTGGCCGACATATCCGCCAGCACATCAGCCGTCCGCTTCGGCTCCAACAGCGCCATCTCGCCGAATGCCATGCCGGCGGTCAGCGTCGCGAGCCGGATGCCGTCGGGCAGCGTCACATGCACGACGCCGCTGCGCAGGAAGAACAGCGATGTCGCATCGTCGCCGGCCGCGATGATCTTCTCGTTCGGTTCGTACGTCCTGATCGTGCCGAGCGGGGTGAGATCGGCCAGCTCCTGCTCGGTCAGTCCTGCCAGCAGCGGCTGTTCGGCAAGCTCGGTGGTTTCATGGAAATCGATCGAGCCGCCGTAGCGGTAGACGATCTGGTCCTCGGCCCATTCGATGGCGGCGTCGAGCAGATAGAAATCCCTGATGTTGCCGAGCCGCGCTGTCCATTCGGCGATCGTGGTCCATTCGCGCGAGCCGCGCTTGATGCCGGCGAGCACGACGGTGACGCCGAGATGCGCCAGTTCCTGGAACGCCTCGGCCACCAGGCGGGCGCCGGCGCGCGTCGTCGCGGTGACGCGTCGCAGGTCGAAGATCACGAATTGCGGGCGCGGCCCGCCGCCGAGACGCCGCGAGATGTAGTCGACATTGGACAGCGACAGCGTGCCGACCAGCTCGATGACGCGGACCTCCTGAAAGTGTTTGGCCAGAACCTCCTGCTCCTGCGGACGCCGGACTCTTCGCGACGGATTCTTGCCGATATTGTAGTCAGCGATGATGCTGTGCCGCGCGTCATCGCTGCGGTTCAGCATGTGCAGATCGTAATGTGACGACAACTTCTCGCAGACCTTGATGCCGCGGACGCTGTTGCCGTGCTTGTCGAGCCTGGGCGAATAGCTGCCCAGTCCGAGCCGGGCGGGCAGGGCCGCGAGAATGCCGCCGCCGACGCCGCTCTTGGCGGGAATCCCGATCCGGTAGATCCATTCGCCGGCATAATCGTACATGCCCGACGAGGTCATCACCGACAGCGTGCGGGCAATGGCGTAGGGCGTCATCACCTGTTCTTCGGTCAGCGGATTGATGCCGCGGTTGGCTAGCGTCGCGGCCATTACGGCGATGTCGCGCGCGGCGACGAGGATGGCGCATTGCCGGAAATAGACGTCGAGCACCGCCGGCACGTTCTCGGTGATCACGCCATTGGTGCGCAGCAGATAGGCGATCGCGCGGTTGCGGTCGCCGGTCGCGCTCTCGGACGCATAGACCGCCTCATCGACGTCAAGTTCGCGGCCGGCGAAGCGGCCGAGCGCCTGGCGGATGTACTCGAATGCGCCGTCGCCCTTGGCGGCGTGGATCAGGCCGGAGCAGGTGATCGCGCCGGCATTGACCATCGCGTTGAAGGGATGGTTTTCGGCGTTGAGCCGGATCGAGTTGAAGGGATCGCCCGACGGCTCGACGCCGATCGCGCCTTCCACCCGCTCTGCACCCAGCGTGTCCAGCGCCAGCGCGAACACGAAGGGCTTTGACATCGACTGGATGGTGAACGGCACCTTGGTGTCGCCGACCTCGTAGACGTGGCCGTCGAGGGTCGCAAGGCTGATGCCGAAATGGCCAGGATCGGCCTTGCCGAGCTCCGGGATGTAGTTGGCGACGGCGCCGGCGTTCTCAGCGGCGTAGTCCGCGTGGCATTCGCAAAGAAACCGCAGCAGCGGCGGTTTGGATTGCGCCCAATCAATGGTCAGGGCGGTGACGGGAGGCGGCGACTGTTTCATCGTTGCCTGTTGTGCAACGCATTCAGGGCGTGCGCAACTGGTTCGGAACCAGGGATTGCCGGCGGATCATGAACAGCGCGACAAGGACGGTCGGCGCGAGGATCGCGAGCCCCATCGAGGTCACCTGCAGTTGCGACAGCGGGTTGATCCCGCCGCCGGGCGTGGCGACCACAAAGCCGCCGATCACCAGCAGCACCCGCAGCGGCCATTCCAGCGGCCCGGTGCCGCGGAGATCGCCGACGAAGGCCTGATAGCCTTGGATGCCGCCGCAGATGAACAGCGTGCCAAAGGCGGCGAGCGCGAGTAGCCCAAGGCCGGCGAGATAGGGGCTCGGGCCCTGCAGCACCAGCGCGGGGTTCAGCACGAAGAAGAACGGGATGAAATAGATGATGCTGCCGACCCACATCGATTCCCAGCCCGTCTTCATCGCTGGCGACCCGGCAATGCCGGCCGCGGCAAACGAGGCGATCGCGACCGGAGGCGTGATCGACGACAGCATGCCCCAGTAGAAGATGAACATGTGCACGGCCATGCGGTTCAGCCCGAGCTTCTCCAGCGCCGGCGCGACCAGGATGGCGAGGAAGATGTAGCAGGCAGTCGTGGTCAGGCCGAGGCCGAGGATCAGGCTGGTGAAGGCGCACATCGCAAGCAGCAGGAGCGCATTGTCGCCGGCGAGCGTCAGCAGGTCGTTGGCAAGGCTCGACACCACGCCGGTCATCGAGAACGCGCCGATCAAGAGGCCGCAACCGGCGAGGATGCCGACCAGCTCGACGAAGGTGCGGCCATTGACCTCGAGGAACTTGCCGATGGTCGCAAGCGTCCAGCGCGTATCCCTGGAGAACAACTGGTTCAGCACCAGCAGCAGCGCGGTCGCATAGAACGGCGCGTGGCTCTCGCGCTTGAAGTAGAGCAGCATCACGATCAACAGCGCGATGACGAAAACGTAGTACCAGCCGGCCTTGATCGTATCCATCACCCGCGGCAGCTCGGCGCGCGGGATGCCCTTCAACCCGTGGCGCGCGGCGTAGGAATCGACTTGCATGAACAGGCCGATATAGTAGAGCGCAGCCGGGATGATCGCGGCGACCGCGACCTCGGCATAGCTGACATTGAGGAACTGCGCGATCACGAACGCGGTCGCGCCCATCACCGGCGGCGCCAGCACCGCGCCGGTCGAGGCGCAGGCCTCGATCGCGCCGGCGTAGGAGGCGCGGAAACCGCTCTTCTTCATGACGGGAATGGTCATGGTGCCGGCGGTCAGCACGTTGGAAATGATCGAGCCCGACATCATGCCGAGCAGGCCGCTCGCAAAGATGCACACCTTGGCCGCGCCGCCGCGGAAGGTGCCGCACATCGCAAACGCGAGGTTGATGAAGAACTTTCCGGCGCCGGTCATCATCAGCGCGGTGCCGAACACGAGGAAGCCGATCACGGTGTCGGCAAAGGCCTGGATCGGGATGCCGAGCAGGCTTTCGCCCGACAGCACGTGGTAGGCGGTGGCCTGGTCGAGCGTGACCTGCGAGCCGCGGAATGGCCCGAGCCATTTGGCTTCGGCGAACAGCGGATAGACGGTGAAGGGGAGCACGCTGAGCAAGAGGCTCCAGCCGCCGGTGCGGCGCAGCGCCTCCATCAGCATCACCCACATCACGAGGCCGGCGATGATGACGTTCTGCGGCGCACCGTCGGACTCCCAACCGAACTGCGCCGCTTTGCGCACATTCAGCATCAGCCAGATCGATGCCGCGAACGTCGCCACGGCCAGTACGAGGTCGTACCAGGGGATGCGATTGAGCGGCGCGGACTCCGTTCCCGGAAAGATCAGGAACGTGAACGGCAGCATCAGCGCGATCAGCAGGTAGAAATACTCGGTGTTGAGCTGGGTGTAGTCGATGAAGAAGCGCAGCGAGAATTGCTGGTTGATGCAGAGCAGGATCGTCGCGGCGGTGGCGACGACCAGGGCCCAGCGCCAGCCGCCCCGCAGCGTGCGGACCCGCGTGACCTCGGCTTCCTGCATGTTGCCGATGCCGGCATGCGGGTCATCGAATTCAATGCGCTTCGCAGGCGCGGCCGCCGCGTTATCGGACATCACGCTTCCCCCGAACGCTCTTTGTTTCGCGGCAGATTAGCAGGTTCTACTCGAAGCCATCAGGCATATTGGCTTTCGCAAGCGCTGCCGCGCGTGCTTTCATCCAACCGTCGAGGAACGCCTTGTCGTCCGACGGCGGGCTGGATTTGCCGTAGTCGCTCCAGGCCGCCGCGAGCACTTCCTGCCGCTTGTAAAGCGCGTTGTTGTACGTCTCCTGCTCAGACGTCCATTGCCCGGCCTCCTTCAACGCCTTCACGGCGCCCGGATGCACCGGCACCACCCAGTTCTTGGTCTGCCGGTCGGCGGCGAGGCCGCCGGCGCCGGGCGCGGAATCCTTGTAGGCGTCGTAATTGACGATCATCGCCTTTGTGATCGCGTAGACCTGGTCGGCGGGCTGCGAGGCGTAGGCGACGAAGATCGGGTAGGGATAGTTGCCGAGCTCGATCGGCTTCTCCGGCGAGATGCCGGCGCCGCAGGTCGCCGTTTGCGGGAAGAAGAACGAGCCGACCTTCTTCATGCGCGCCCAGCCTTCGGTATCCTTGGCGGGCAGCGGCGGCCAGACCAGGCCGCGCGGCGAGGTCTCGGCTTCCTTGGCCGGGCCGGTGATGGTGGTACCGAAGGCGGCATCGGTGTCGTTGTTGATCAGGCCCTTCCACATCGCGCCGTAGCTCGCGAACTCGACGATCTTGACGTCGCTTTGCTTGAGGCCGGCGAAGGCGAGCACCGCGAGCGAGTTCTGGTTCAGTGCGGGCGAGCCGACCACGAAGCCGACGCGCTTGCCTTTCAGATCCTTCAACTCCTTCACGCCGGCATCCGCGGCGACGCCGAGCGAGCCACAATTGCAGTCGACGGAGGAGAGCAGCAGCTGCAGCGCCTGGGGGCCCCATTCTTTGGCGCCGAACTCGAACACGCCTTCCTGCGCGAAGTAGGTGCCGGAGCCCATCGCCGACGACACCGCGCGTTTCGCACGAAGCGGCGCAAGGCGCGCCACGTCATTGCCGGCTGGCAGGACGCGGACGTCGGTGCCGTATTTGTCCTTCATCATCTTGCCGACGCCGACCGCGATATTGAAGCCGGCGGTGCCGGTGTCATAGGCGGTGACCGCCATGGTCGGCGGGAGCTTGATGTCCTCGGCGAGGGCGGGCAGGGCCGCGAAGATGGACAAGCCGGCGAGCGCGGCTGGCGCAAGTGCCATCAGCCGATGGATCATGGTTCCCCTCCGTTTTGTTTCGCTGTGCGAAACTTTTGTTGCCTGGAATGATTGCATCGTGAAAACACGATGGCAACGCTACCTCCGACGCATGCCCTGAATTTGGGCTGCTGCGTCACCGGACAGATTGTCGCGGATGAAAAGTATGACTGTTTGAATCAGGTCTCGACGATCGCAACCGGCTGTCCTTCGGCGATGACATCGTCAACACTGACCAGAATCGACTTGATTTTGCCTGCTGCGGTGGAAGTCACCGGTATTTCCATCTTCATCGCCTCGACGAAAGCAACCTCATCGCCATCGCCGACATGGCTGCCGGCTTCGACAGGAAGCGCGCAGACGCGCCCGGCGACTTCACTGACGACTTTAATTTCAGGCATTTCGCGCTCCGCAATGCCGCCCTGCAGAAATTTCGTCTCGCGAACGGCTTTTTGTTGTGGCGGCAGATTGCCTGAGGTAGCTTGATCTGCAAGTGGAATTATATTCCGCAGAACGAAATTGGGAGCAACGCAATATGGGACGCCGCTCGGAACGGCTTAGCCGTCAGGGAATGCTCGCCAGCGATATCTCTGGCGATGGCGATGTCATCCAGGTGGTGTCGCGGGCCTTCGATGTGCTCAGGTGTTTCGAGGGGCATGAGGCGCGGCTTGGCAATCTGGAGATTTCCAATCGCTGCGGCCTGCCGCGCTCGACGGTGTCGCGCTTGACGCACACGCTGACGCGGATGGGGCAGCTGGTCTATCTGCCGCGCGATCAGAAATATCGCATCGGGCCGAGCGCGGTGGCGATGGGCACCACGATGATGAAGGGCCTGCAACTGCGCAATCTGATCCGGCTGCGTCTGCAGGACGTCGCCGAGCAACTGCCGGGTACCGTCGGCTTCGTGATCCCCGATCGCTTCCAAATGGTCTATCTTGAGTATGGCCGCGCCGCGAACGCGCTCGGGCTGCACGAGACGACCGGCAGCCGCATCTCGATGGCGACCACGGCGGCGGGGCACGCCTACACCGCGGCGCTCGATCCCGTGCTCGGCGACCAACTGATCGCGGAGATGGAGCGTGAGATGCCGGACGGCGCCAAGATCCTGAAGCCGCGCATCGAAACCAACCGCCAGCATCTGCGCGAGCATGGCTACGTCACCGCCTGTGGCCTGTGGAGCCCGCACATCAACGGCGTCGCGGTACCGATGTGGTCGCCGCAGTACCAGACCTATGTCGTCACCACGATCGGCCTGCTGTCGGCGATGTATGACGAGGCGCGGCTGCACAGGGAAGTCGCACCGATCATGGTCGAGCTCGGTGCTGCCGTGGGCGGCCTGCTCGAAGGCGCCGACGGCGACATCTTCACCAACAGGATCGAGCGAAAGTCGCTGTCGGTCGCGGCTCATAACAACAACAAGATCGTCACGGAGGTCATGAATGAACTGGAAGCCGGAGCTCGACGACCTCGCCCGGCGCGAAGCCTTCGCGCGGGAGATGGGCGGCGTTGACAAGGTCAAGCGCCAGCGTGACCAGGGCCGGCTGACTGTTCGTGAACGGATCGACAAGCTCGTCGACGGGGCGAGCTTCCACGAGATCGGTGCCATCTCCGGCATCGCCGAATATGACGACAACAACGAGCTGAAACATCTGACGCCGGCGAACTGCGTGTTCGGCCGCGCCAAGGTGGACGGCCGCACCGTGGTCGTGGTCGGCGACGACTTCACCGTGCGCGGCGGCTCGGCCGACGCCTCGATCTCGGCCAAGCCGCTGATGGCCGAAGAGATGGCGCACGATTTCCGTCTGCCGATCATCCGCGTGATCGAAGGCTCCGGCGGTGGCGGCTCCGTGAAGACCATCGAGACCCGCGGCGCGGCCAATCTGCCCGGCGGTGTCGGGGGTACGCGCTGGTACTGGTACACGACGGCGAATCTCGCGCGCGTGCCCGTCGTTGGACTGGGCCTCGGTTCGGTCGCAGGCCTCGGTGCCGCGCGGCTGGCGGCGACGCATTACTCGGTGATGACCAAGGCGTCTGCGATGTTCGTTGCGGGTCCGCCGGTGGTGAAGCGGCTCGGTCAGGATCTCACGAAGCAGGAGCTCGGCGGCGCTGATATCCAGACGCGCGCCGGCGCGATTGATCAGGCTGTGGAGACGGAGGAGGAGGCGTTCGAGTGTACGAAGCGCTTCCTGTCGTATCTGCCGTCCTCCGTGTACGATCTGCCGCCGACCATTCCCTGCACCGACGATCCCGAGCGCGCCGAGGAGTCGCTCTTGAAGGCGGTGCCGCGCAATCGCCGGCAGGTCTACAAGATGCGCCCGATCATCGAGGCCGTCGTCGACAAGGGCTCGTTCTTCGAGGTCGCCGCCAATTTCGGCCGGCCGATCATCACGGGCCTGGCGCGGATCGAGGGCAGGGCGGTGCTGCTGCTCGCGAGCGACCCCTTCCATTACGGCGGCTCGTGGACCGCGGATGCCTGCCAGAAGGTCGTGCGCTGGGTCGACTTCGCCGAGACCTTCCATCTGCCGGTGGTCTATCTGATGGATTGCCCGGGCTTCATGATCGGTCTGGAAGCCGAGAAGTCGGCGACCATCCGTCATGGCGTGCGGGCGATGGCGGCCGTCAACCAGAGCACGGTGCCGTGGTGCACGATCATCATCCGCAACGCGTTCGGTGTTGCCGGCGTGGTGCATCAGCCCGCCAACCGCTTCTCGATGCGCTATGCCTGGCCGTCGGCCTATTGGGGCTCGCTGCCGCTCGAAGGCGGCATCGAGGCGGCCTATCGCGCCGACATCGATGCGGCGGATGATCCGGCGGCGAAGCTGAAGGAGATCGAGGACCGCCTCAACAAGCTGCGCTCGCCGTTCCGCTCGGCTGAGAAATTCTGGGTCGAGGAAGTGATCGATCCGCGCAAGACGCGCTCGCTGCTCTGCGAGTTCGCGCGGCTGGCGGAGCCGATCCGCACGCCGGGGCCGCCGGGCAACATGTCGACGCGGCCGTGAGCGGCGAATAGCGGGTAGAACATTCCCTATTCGCCATTCGCTACTCACCATTCGCTCTCTTCATGCCGCAGCCGGCTTCGCCTGCACCGCCGGCTTCGGCCTCGATATTGCCAGCACGATCAGCGAGGCGACCACGCAGAGCGCGCCGGCGATGAAGAAGGCGGGCAGGTAGCTCGCATAGAGCGTGCGCGACAGGCCGCCGCCGAACGCCGCCATGCCGGCGCCGAGCTGGTGGCCGGCGAAGATCCAGCCGAACACCAGATTGGCGCGTTCGGCGCCGAAGCGTTGCGCGGTGAGGCGCACGGTCGGCGGCACGGTTGCGATCCAGTCGAGGCCGTAGAACATCGCAAACAGCGACAGACCGTAGAACGAGAAGTCGGAGAACGGCAGCGCCACCAGCGACAGCCCGCGCAGGCCGTAATACCAGAACAGCAGCCAGCGATTGTCGTAGCGGTCCGACAGCCAGCCCGAGATGATGGTGCCGAAGAAATCGAAGATGCCCATCGCGGCGAGCAGGCTGGCGGCCTGAACCTGCGGGATGCCGAAATCGAGGCACATCGGGATCAGGTGCACCTGGACCAGGCCGTTGGTCGAGGCGCCGCAGATGAAGAAGGTCGCGAACAGGATCCAGAACACGGATGATTTCGAGGAGTCGCGCAGCGTGCCGAGCGCGACCGCCGTGATCGGTGCATTCGCCGGCGGCGGCGCGGGCAGGGGCGCGGTGCCGTCATCGCCAAGCGGACGCAGGCCGAGATCGCTCGGGCGGTCGCGCATCACCATCAGCACGGCAAAGGCGGCGACGCCGAGCATGATGCAGACGAACGCCAGCGCGAGGCGCCAGCCGTAGCGTTCGGTCAATGTCGCGAGCAGCGGCAGGAAGGCCAGCTGTCCGGTCGCGACGCTCGCGGTGAGGATGCCGACCACGAGGCCGCGCCGCGCCACGAACCAGCGCGCGGCAACGGTGGCACCCAGCACCAGCGCGGTCATGCCGGTGCCGATCCCGATCACGACGCCCCAGAGCAGCATCAGCTGCCAGACCTGGGTCATGAGCAGCGACGCCACCAGGCCGGAGATGACGACCAGCTGCGCGATCAGCGTCATGTTGCGCAGGCCGTAACGATTGAGCAGCGCGGCGGCGAACGGGGCCATCAGCCCGAACAGGATGAAGCGGATCGACAGCGCCGAGGAAATCTCCGCGGTCGACCAGCCGAACTCCTTCTGCAGGGGAACGATGAAGACGCCGGGCGCGCCGACGGTGCCCGCCGAGATCAGCGCGGCGAAGAAGGTGACGCCGACCATCACCCAGCCGTAGTGGATGTTGCGGCGGGCGAGGGTGGAAGCAAGCCAGTTCGAGATCATTTTGCCCCGGATCAGTAGCAGTAAGGGATTTGTTCTTAATGCCTGATATAGCACGAGGGAGCTACGTCTGAAATGACATAGTTCCCTCGTTTTCCGACTCGCAAGAAGGTCAGTGCGTCAGCCGCTCCACCGCGATCGCGGTGGCTTCGCCGCCGCCGATGCAGAGTGCCGCGACGCCGCGCTTCAAATTCTGCGCCTCCAGCGCGTGCAGCAAGGTCACGATCAGCCGCGCGCCGGTGGCGCCGATGGGATGGCCGAGCGCGCAGGCGCCGCCGTTGACGTTCAGCTTGTCCCTGGGGATGCCGAGGTCGCGCTGCGCGGCCATCGCGACCACCGCAAAGGCCTCGTTGATCTCCAACAGGTCGACATCGCCGGCGCTCCAGCCGACCTTGTCGAGCAGCTTTCGGATCGCCGGGATCGGCGCGGTCGTGAACCATTGCGGCTCCTGGCTGTGGGTCGCATGGCCCTTGATCTCGGCCAGCACGGGCAGCCCGTCACGATCGGCCAGCGATCGCCTGGCGAGGATCAGCGCCGCGGCGCCGTCGGCATTGGCGGAGGAGGCGGCCGGCGTGATCGTGCCGTTGGCGCGGAAGGCCGCCTTCAGCCCGGGGATCTTTGCCGGATCGACCTTCAGCGGATGCTCGTCATTGGCGATGATGCGTGGGCCGGCTTTCTCGGCCAAAGTGATCGGCGCAATCTCGGCCTTGAAGGCGCCGCTCTCGACGGCCTTGCGGGCGCGGGTCAGCGTTTCCATCGCATAGGCGTCCTGGTCCTTGCGGGTGAACTGATAGGCTTCCGCCGTGGCCTCGCCGAAATCGCCCATCGAGCGTCCGGTTTCGTAGGCGTCCTCCAGCCCGTCCATCATCATGTGATCGATGATGCGATCATGCCCTGCGCGATAGCCGCCGCGCGCCTTCTGCAGGAGATACGGCGCGTTGCTCATGCTCTCCATGCCGCCGGACAGCACGATCTCCGCCGAGCCGGCCTTGATGATGTCGTGCGCCAGCATCGTCGCCTTCATGCCGGAGCCGCAGACCTTGTTGACGGTGGTCGCGCCGGTCGCATCCGGCAGTTTGGCCCCGCGCGCGGCCTGCCGGGCCGGCGCCTGGCCCTGACCGGCCGGCAGCACATTGCCCATGAAGACCTCGTCGATCTTCTCCGGTGCAAGCTTTGCGCGTTTCAGCGCCGCACCGATCACATGCGAGCCAAGCTTGTGCGCGGCCAGCGGCGACAACTCGCCCATGAAGCGGCCGAGCGGCGTGCGGGCGGCGGAAAGGATGACGACGGGATCGGATGTGGCGGCCATGCGGAGCTCCCTTGGGTCGGAGATTCTTTGAATTATCATCATCATATGATGCGGTGCAAAAAATGCAACCGAGCCCGGCATGACAATTTGTCGTGTTCGGATGACGGATTTCGAATTCGAGAGGTAAACAGTCCAACGGTGTCATCACCCGCGGATGCGGGTGATCCAGTATTCCAGAGACGGCTGTGATGAGCCGACGGGCCGCGGCGTACTGGATCCCCGCTTTCGCGGGGATGACACCAACGTACGTGTCCGCATTCTCGCGACATGATTTGCCCGAGTGATCCATCTCGTTCCGCCCTCTCTCTAATTCGAGGGCGCAGGGAAGACCGGGTGCACGCCGCACCCGCGGTCTCATGCGCAATGTGCACAAAAAAAGTGCGCGCACGAGCATACAGGTTCGGCGGAGGCATCCGGCCTTCCCTGCGCGATGGCTTTACGGCTTATACGTGCTCGCCCTGGTGAGACTCTGCGTTTGTGCCACCATCATCCGCGATCGGCTTTGGACCTCTCGCTAACTTGCCACCAGCATCGGGGCGGCAGGCCCACACGACTTCACCGTCCGCCTTGCGCGCACACGCCTGTTGCACGCCCAGCGGCCACCGCATCGTCACCCACGTTCATGGCGTTCGCGAGCGCCCCTCGTGTCGGGTGAGATGGGCGCATTCATACCATCGATTCATAGTTCTGAAAACAGGAATATTTTTGTGCGCGGGACTGGACAGGGCAAATCGCGTTGATTTCATTCGGAAATTTCGATTTTTAGCGCAGACCCTTAACCCGCAGGAGCATCGCGGCGAGCCTGGAGAAACCTGCGCAGGGTTGAGCCCGCGCAGGCATCATAGCGGCGGCAACGCTATTTCGTTTTCAGGACCGCGATCGGACGCCAGTCGTCGGGCGTTTGGCTGATCATCTCCCTGCAGCGCTCCAGCAGCAGTTTCGCCGGCTGATCCTGCGGGCGGTCGTGCAGCACCGCTTCGAACTCCGCGATGGCGCCGGCCAAATCGCGGGCGCGATATCTTGCCAGCCCTTGCTCGTGACGCGTCATCCATGATGCGTGGCCGCTTGCGTCGCTCTCATCGGCAAGAGCGACCAGCTCATAGGCGCAAAGTCCCTCCTCGCGGCCATAGACCGCGATCCGGTCGACTTCGCGGGTGACGATCCCGCCGCGCGCCAGGCGTTCGGTGCCCTCGCCGATCAGGATCTGCGTGCCGTAGATCTTGTTGGCGCTCTCGAGCCGGCTCGCGACATTCACGGCATCGCCGATCACGGTGTAGTTCAGCCGCAGCTCGGAGCCGATATTGCCGACCAGCATGGGACCGGAATTGATGCCGATCCGGATCTGGAGGGGACGGCCGAGATCGTCAGACAGGCCTGACACCGCGATCGCCCGCTGGCAGGCCAGCGCCGCGCGACAGCATCGCAGCGCATGATCGGCTTGCGGCTGCGGCGCGCCCCAGAACGCCATCACGGCATCGCCGATGAACTTGTCGATGGTGCCGCCATTGGCGACGATGACTTCCGAGGTCAGGTCCAGGTAGCGCGACAACAGCGGCACGATGCGATCGCCCATCCGCTCGGACAGGCCGGTGAAGCCGGCGATGTCGATGAACATCACGCTCAGCTCGGCAATGGCGCCGCCCGGTTTCGCCTCCACACCCTGGCGCAGCAGCGCGCGGACGAGGTCGGCCGGGATGAACTTGCCGAACGCGGAGAGGCCCGCGGCCATCTCGGCGATCGCATTCGACAGGCTCGCGATCTCCTTCAGCCGGGAGGGCTGGCGGCGCACCTGCTCCAGCGCGAAATTCTCGACATGCCTGATCTCGCCGACCACGCGCGAGAGCGGCGCGGCGATCACCGAGCGCGCCAGCAGCGCCGAGGCCAACGCCGCAAGCGCCGCGCCGACCGCAAGACCGATGATCAGGCGCCGCAGCGTGGTCTCGACCGGACCGAGGAACTCCGCTTCGGGAATCACCGTGGCCAGCGACCAGCCGGGAAACGGCAGCGGCGTGAGCGCAACCTCATAGGCGGCGCCATCAGAGGTCAGCCGGCTCCGCCAGCTCGACTTGCGCCCGTCATCGCCGGCCTGCGCGAGCGCCATCTGCGCGATCGGCAGCAGCTTCTGTTCGCCGCCGGCGGGATGCAGTTCGTCCGCCTCCTTGTCCGGCGCAGCCACCAGCTCGCTGTTGCCGTCGAAGATGAAAGCCGTGCCGGTCCGCCCGACCTCGAGCTGGGCGAGAAACCGCGCCAGCCTGGAATACTCGATGATGACGGCCAGCACGCCCTGGCGTTCCTGATAGACGTCGATCGGCCCGGCATAGGCGATCGACGGCTGTGTGCCGGTGGGATGATCGGTCACCTTGAACCATTGCGGCTCCTCGGCCGCGATCCCGGCCTTGAACCAGGCGCGGTCGGCGACGTGAAAGTTCGTCGGCTCGAAACGGCGGTTGGAGAATTCGATGTCGCCCGGCACCACGTCATACTCGTCGACCCGGCGTTCGCCGGCATGATCGGTGAGCGAGATTTCCATCATCTCCAGCCGGCGGTCACCGAGCTTGTGGGCGGCGAAGAACGAGCCGTCCGGCCAGCCGAACGCCACCCAGGAGATCGTGGCCTGGGACTGCAGCTGCGACAGGAAGACGAACTCGCGCTTGTCGGCCTCGCGGGTGTCGAGCACGTTCTGCAGGAACAATGTGCGGATGGCGGTGTGCGCGGCGCGCGCCTCGTCCACGATCGCGGCGACCTCCTTGCGCACGGCCGCGACGATCTGCTCGTTGATGGTCGAGGCGAGCTGCCGGCTGGTCGCCTCCGCCGTGCGCCACCAGAGCAGGCTGGACGCTGCGGCCGTCGCCAGGATCGCCACCAGCACCAGGGCCGACAGCGCCAGCCGCACGCTGACGGTCAGGCGTTGGATGACTGACCTGAGCTGCTTGCCGGAAGGTGGCCTGCGAACGGCGATCATCGCTTTCGATTCCCTATGACGACGGTGCCTCTACCGGTCCATACGCCCGATAACCCCGATCGTTACGTCTCGCAGGACTCGCTCCCCTGCGCCAATGCCCTCCGGCTAACGTGCTCATAGCGGCAAGGCATTGGAATTTTCCCGCCGCTTGCCCGCTAATCCGCGGCCAGACGCACAACCGTGCGTTCCCACTCAACGGTCTCACGAGCTCGTGAGGGGTCGCCCGGTAACGGCGGCCACGCCCGTGGCGAAGGAGACGACGTGCAGCCGCTTGCGACGCGCTGCAATTCGGACAGGAGAAAGTCTCATGACTGCCAAGACCACCATCAGTTCGCTCGTTCTCGCCGGCGCCGTCTCGACCGCGCTCGCCACGCTGGCCGCGGCCGGCCCGCTCACCAAGGCCGAGGCCGATGCGGCCGCCGCGGCCAAGAAGGAAAAATGTTTCGGCGTCGCCCTGAAGGGCCAGAACGATTGCGCCGCCGGACCCGGCACCACCTGCCAGGGCACCTCGACGGTCGATTTCCAGGGCAACGCCTGGAAGTTCGTGCAGGGCGGCACCTGCGCCAGCATCGATCTGCCGAACGGCAAGAAGGGCTCGTTGAAGCCAGTCTGACATCGACGCAACCATCACGACGCTGGAGAGGCGGAGGAACAACATGAACGCAGCGATCAGGCCCCTCACATCTGCGCCCATGCCCCGCCGCTATTCCCTCCCGATCGGCGGCGTCGCGGGAACGAGCTTCAAGCATGAGCACCTTCCCGCGATCCTCGAAGACGGGCCGCAGCGCGGCTTCTTCGAGGTCCATGCCGAGAACTACATGGGCGCCGGCGGGCCGCCGCACCGCGCGCTGGAAACGATCCGGAAGGATCATCCGATCTCCCTGCACGGCGTCTGCATGTCGATCGGCGGACCGGCACCGCTCGACCGCGCGCATCTTGCGCGCTTCAGCGGGCTCGTGGCCCGCTACCAGCCCGCGCTGGTCTCCGAGCATCTGGCGTGGTCGACCCATGAGACCAGCTTCTTCAACGATCTGCTGCCGCTGCCCTACACCAAAGCGACGCTCGACCGCGTCTGCGATCATGTCGACGAGATGCAGGAGGCGATCCGGCGGCCGATCCTGCTGGAGAATCCATCGACCTATGTCGCGTTTCGCGAATCCACGATGAGCGAGACGGATTTCATCCGCAGCGTCGCCGCGCGCACCGGCTGCGGCCTGCTGCTCGACATCAACAACGTATTCGTGTCGGCATCCAATCACGGCTTTTCCGCTTTGGACTATCTCGCCGATTTTCCGCTCGCTGATGTCGGCGAGATTCATCTGGCCGGCCACGCCGCGCAGGCCGATGACGAAGGTGAGCTGCTGCTGATCGACAGCCATGACGGCCCGGTGTCCGACGCGGTGTGGAAGCTGTACGAGATCGTCGTCGCCCGCCGCGGCGCCGTGCCGACCTTGATCGAGTGGGACAGCCAGATTCCGGACTGGCCGGTCCTGCGCGCCGAGGCTGCAGCCGCCCAAGCTATCCTCGATCGCCACCAGGCTGCGGGGGCGCGTCATGCCGCTTGAGCCGCACATCTCCTATGCCGCGGACTTCGCCGCGGCACTGCTGGATCCGGCACGGCCGGCACCGTCGCTCGTCACCGGACCGAACGGCAAGGCGGCCGCCCGGCGCTACGACGTCTATCGCAACAACGTCACGGTCAGCCTGATCGCGGCGCTCGCGGCGATCTACCCGGCGGTGCAGCGCATCACGGGCGCGGATTTCTTCCGCGCCATGGCGCGCTTCCATCTGCGCGAGACGCCGCCGACTTCGCCGCTGCTGTTCGACTATGGCCGCGACTTTCCGGCCTTCATCGAACGCTACCCGCACGCGCAAGCGCTGCCGTGGCTGGCGGACGTCGCACGGATCGAGCGCGCCTGGCTGGACGCCTATCACGCCGCCGATGCCAGCCCGCTTCCGCCGGCCGCGCTCGCTGGAATCGCGCCGGACCAATTGGCCGGCCTGACATTGACGCCGCATCCGGCGGTGCGGATCGTGCGATCGCCATTCTCGACCGTGACGATCTTTGCCGCCAACCGCGCCGACGGGCCGGTGCACCGCATCGATGCATCGGCGGCGGAAGACGCGCTGATCACGCGGCCGGAGTTCGACGTCGTCGTGCGGCTGTTGCCGCCGGGCGGCGCGACATTCGCGAGCGAGTTGATCGCCGGGCGCAGTCTTGGCGATGCCGCGGCCAGTGCGCTGGACGAGACGCCCGATTTCGACATCGCCGCCGGTATCGCCGGCCTGATCGACGCCGGCGCATTCACATCGGTCCTTCCAGGAGATGCAGCATGATCTCGGAGCAACGCATCACGATGACGGATGGCCCGTCGCTCGTGCATCTCATTGAAAAAGCCAATCGGCTGGTGCAGGCGATCGCCTCGCCCTCGATCGCGCAGCTGGCGTTGCGCGTTGCCCTGGCGGTGCCATTCTGGCGCTCCGGCATCCTGAAATGGGATGGATTTCTCAGGCTGAGCGAGACCGCCGTGACGCTGTTCAGCGACGAGTTCATGCTGCATCTGCCGGGCGGCCCCTATCATTTCCCGGCGCCGGCGGCGACAGCGTTCCTGTCCGGATCGGGCGAGATCCTGTTTCCGATCCTGCTGGTGCTCGGCCTCGGCACGCGCTTCGCCGCACTCGGCCTGCTCGTCATGACCGTCATCGTCGAGCTGACGGTGCCTGATGGCTGGCCGGTCCACATCACCTGGGCCGCGATGGCGCTCGGCATAATGTGCTGGGGGCCCGGACGCTTCGCATTGGACCATGTGATTGGGCGAGTGGTCGGAGACCGTAGGGCGGATTAGCCGTAGGCGTAATCCGCCGATTGTGTGTCGCGGCGAGAATGGCGGATTACGCTGCGCTATCCGCCCTACGCTTACTACACTTACTGCCCGAGGAAAAAATCGAGCTTCGCCTTGTTCGGCAACGCGCCCGCGTGCACGGCCTCATCGAACAGCATCACCTGCTCCTGCGCGGCGTCATACGTCGGCCAGGCCGGCAGGCCATTGCCGTTGGGATTGCCGGTCTTCGCAAAATTCACCCAGTAGGTCGACATCGTCTCCGACAGTTTTCGGTCGGCGTCGGTCCAGTTGCGCGTCGTGCCGTTGAAGTTCAGCGTGTCCATCGTGCCATAGACATAAGCCATCTCGGCGCCGTGATAGGCGCCGAGTTTTATGGCCGGCGATTGCTGCTGGTAGGACAGGCCCGCCGCATAGGGCGGCACGTGCGAGAAATAATAGGAGAAGGTCGGCGATATCAGCGACTGCTCGCGCGCCCAGCCACGCACAGCCGAGGCGAAGGTGCGATCGCGATGCAGCTCGTAGCTGGAGGCGCGGGCTTCGTCCTCGGTCGATGCGGGATACAGCTTGAGCAGGGCATCGGCGCGCTCGCCATAGCGCTGCTTGGCGCTCTCGACGAAGGCTGAGGCGCTCATCGCCACCGGATAGGCGGTGCCTTCATCCGAGTTGGAGCCGACCAGCACCGACACGCGCATTTGCTCGCCGGCGCGGTAGACCTCGGCCGGTGGCTTGGGCAGCGCGTAGCCGTCGACCACCGGCCGCGCGGCAAAGCCCGCGGCGGTGATGACGTCGCCGCCCTGGTCGCGCAGCTCCTTGATCGAAGCCGCCTTCAGCTTGTCCATCAGCTTGACGCCATCCTTCTCGGCTTCGGCCAGTGGCGGCGGTGGACCGCCCAGCGCAAAGCCGCCGCTTTCGCCGATGGCGCGATGGAACAGGCCCTTTGCCAGCGGCGAAGCCTGCAGCAGCGAGATCGCGATTGCGCCGGCGGACTGGCCGTAGACCGTGACGTTGGCGGGATCGCCGCCGAAGCGCGCGATGTTGTCGCGAACCCAATTGAGCGCCGCGATCATGTCGAGCAGGCCGTAATTGCCGGAAGCCTTGTGATCCGATTCGGCCGAGAGCTCCGGGTGCGCCAGGAAACCGAGCGCGCCGACGCGATAGTTCATCGACACGGTGACGACGCCCTTGCGCGCCAGATGCTCTCCCGAATAGAGCGGCAGCGACGCCGAGCCGATCACCCAGCCGCCGCCATAGATGAACACCATCACCGGCAGCTTGGCATCGGGACGCACGTCAGGAGACCAGACGTTGAGATAGAGGCAGTCCTCGCTGCTCGGCTCCTCGCCGAGATAGAACACGGAGTTCTTCGCCCGCAGCGCCTGCAGGCACATCGGCGAATAGCGATCGGCGATGCGGACGCCGCTCCACGGCACGACCAGCGCCGGCGCCTTCCAGCGCAGCTCGCGCACCGGCGGTGCTGCGAACGGAATGCCCTTGAAGACGGAGAGCCCGTTGTCGCGGAGGCCGACCACGCTGCCGCCGGTGATCTCGATCGGCGGCGTGAGATCGGGGCCGGCTGCTGCGGCCAGCGACGGCGTCGACACACATAGCAGTGTCGCGAGGCCTGCCATTCCGGCCAGAGAATTGAGGGTCATGGTCTCGCTTCCCGCTGTTCTTGTGCTTTTGGCAAACGATATCGTGTCGGTCCCGTCAGACAATGACCCATTTGTTCCGCAGCCCTAACACGATGTTATGCCTGTCAGGCGCTCGACGCGGAGCACGGCACCCGGAACTGGCGCGCTTCTGCAACGTTATTCGGACGTGGGCAGTGCGTGCGTGACGTGGCGGCCTTTCCGATGAACAACTTTCCCAATGCTGCATTTTCGCCCGACGTGATCGAGCTGATGGCGCGGGCCCTGGACTCCTCGGTCGCGACCCTGCCGGAGCCGATCTGCTCCGCGCATATCACTACGATCGCGGAATCGATCCTTCGCACGGCAAAGGACGGCGAGCGCGAGGTCGGTGCGCTGCAACGGATCGCGCTGATGGAGCTCGCGCTGGCGCCGCGGCAGTAGCGCTACGGCGGTTTTCCTTCACCTCTCCCGCTTGCGGGGGAGGTCGGATCGCATCGCAGATGCGATCCGGGTGGGGGCTCTCTCCGCGATACGACTCGCGGAGAGAGCCCCCACCCCAACCCTCCCCCGCAAGCGGGAGAGGGGGCGCAGTCCCGTCGGGGCCGCACTCTCACTCAGTCCGAAAAATCACAACGGCACGATCCGGTTCAACAGCTCCAGCAACGTCGCCTGCTCGACCACGCTCAGCGCCGCCAGCATGCGCTTGTTGTAGGGGTCCGTCATTCTGGTCGCCTCCTGGATCAGCTTCGTCCCCTTCGGCGTCAACAGCAGCTCGACGCCGCGACGGTCCGACTTGGAGCGGTTGCGCTTGATCAGGCCTGACGACTCGTACTCGTTCAGGATCTTGATCAGGTTCGGCAGCTTCAGCCGGAGCAGGCTCGCCAGCGTGCTCGGCGGCACCCCCGGATTATCCCGGATGATGGTCAGGATCGCGTAGCTCGCCGGCGTGATGCCGAGCTCGGCGAAACTCTCGTAAAAGCCCTCGAAAAACTTCAATTGCGCCAGGCGGAGCATGAATCCCGGGGTCTTCTGCAAGCCCCGCAGGTCCAGCGCCTTCTTCAGCCCCAGGTCCAGGCCCTGCCGCGTGCGGCCTTCTGTCCGATCCATCCGATTGACTCCTTGCATAATAGCTATAAAATATAACTATTATATATAGGCGGTACTGGAGACCGCAGGGGAGGAGATATTGAACATGAGCTTCCTGCAAAAGCTATGCGTCGCCGCCTTGTTCCTGTCGCCGGCATCTGCGCTCGCGCAAGGCACCGTGAAGATCGGCGTGCTGAACGACCAGTCCGGCCCGTTCGCGAGCTACCAGGGCGTCGGCTCGGTGATCGCGGCCAGGATGGCGGTCGAGGATTACGGCGGAAAAGCCGCCGGCAAGACGGTCGAGGTGGTCGCGGCCGACCATCAGAACAAGACCGACACCGGCATCGGCATCGCGCGGCGCTGGTACGAGAACGAGGCGGTGGACGCGATCTTCGACGTGCCGAATTCGTCGATCGCGCTCGCCGTCGCCGCGATGAGCGCCGAGAAGAACAAGGTGTTCATCGGCTCGGGCGCCGGCACGGCGCTGCTCACCGGCGAGAAGTGCACGCCGAATACCGTGCACTGGACCTACGACACCTATGCGTACGGGCGCGGCCTCGGCAAGGCGATCGTGCAGCAGGGCGGCAAGAAGTGGTTCTTCATCACCGCCGACTACGCCTTCGGCCATGATCTGGAGAAGCAGGCCTCCGAAGCGGTGAAGGCCTCCGGCGGTCAGGTGCTCGGCGCCGTGCGCCATCCGCTCGGCACCGCCGACTACGCCTCCTTCCTGCTGCAGGCGCAGGCCTCCGGCGCCGACGTGATCGGCATCGCCAATGCCGGCGACGACACCATCACCTCGATGAAGCAGGCCGCCGAGTTCGGCCTGACGCAGAACCACAAGCTGGCCGGCCTGATCCTCGGCATGAACGGCCTGCCGTCGCTGACGCTGAAGTTTGCGCAGGGCGCGCAGATCATGAATCCGTTCTACTGGGATCTCAACGACGGCACCCGCGCGTTTGCAAAACGCTTCGCCGAGCGGATTCCGTCAAAGGCCTATCCGAACGACATGCAGGCCGGCGTCTACGCCTCCGTGATCCACTACCTCAAGGCGGTCGACAAGGTCGGCGGCGCCACCGACGGCAAGGCCGTGGTCGCCGCGATGAAGGAGATGCCGACCGACGATCCGCTGTTCGGCAAGGGCTATATCCGCAAGGACGGCCGCAAGATCCACCCGCTCTATCTGCTGCAGGTCAAGACGCCCGAGGAGTCGAAATCGACCTGGGACATGCTCAAGGTGGTCGGCACGCTCAAGGGCGAGGACGCGTTCCGGCCCGAGAGCGAAGGCAATTGCCCGCTCGTGAAGTAACGCGGCACGAAGGAGCTGACGATGGGCGGCTTTCCTTCAACTGACGTCGATCCGTTCGCGCCGGAATTTCTCGGCGACCCCTACCCCGCCTATGCGGCGTTGCGGTCGCTGGGGCCCGTCGTCACGATGGAGCGCTACGGCATCTCAGCCATGGCCGGCTATGCCGAGGTCGAGCCGGCGCTGAAGGACTGGCGCACCTATATCAGCGGCGAAGGCGTCGGCCTCGCCGGCATGAATCCCGCGCTGCCGAAGCCGCTCACCCTGCAGATCGATCCGCCCGACCATGACAAGGGCCGCCGCGTGCTCGGCCGCACGTTGTCGCCGGGCGTGGCGCGGCGGCTGCGCGAGACGTTCCAGAAGGAGGCCGAGATCAAGGTCGCCGAGCTGCTCGAGCGCGGCAGCTTCGATGCGATGGCCGATCTCGCCGAAGCCTATCCGATGAAGGTGTTTCCCGACGCGATCGGCATCCGCCCCGACGGGCGCGAGAAGCTGCTCGCCTGGAGCACCTTCGTGTTCAACAGCTTTGGGCCCGAGAACGACATCCTGATCGCCTCGCGCGAGGCCGGCCTCGCCGCGCAAGCCTGGATCATGGAGTGCTGCGTGCGCAGCGCGCTGCAGCCGGACAGCCTCGGCATGATGATCTATGAAGCCGCAGATAGCGGCGAGATCACCGAGCATGAAGCGCTGCACCTGGTGCGGCCGTTCCTCACCGCAGGGGTCGACACCACGATCAACGGCATCGGCAACGTGCTGCTGGCGCTCGCCACCCATCCGGAGCAGTTTCAGAAGCTCCGCGAAAAGCCGGAGCTGGCGCGCAACGCCTTCGAGGAAGGCCTGCGCTACGATTCACCGGTGCAGACCTTCTTCCGCACCACCTCACGCGATGTCGAGATCGGAGGCGGCGTGATCCCGGCGCACCGGAAGGTGCTGCTGTTCATGGCCTCGGCCAACCGCGATCCCCTGCGCTGGGCCGATGCCGACAGCTTCAACATCGAGCGCCCGGCCACCGGCCATGTCGGCTTCGGCGCCGGCATCCATGCCTGTGTCGGCCAGATGATCGCGCGGCTCGAGGGCGAATTGATCCTCGCCGAGCTGGCGCGGCGGGTGAAGACGATCGAGCTGACAGGCGAGCCCGAGCGTCTGCTCAACAACTCGCTGCGCGGCTTGAGGCGCATGCCGGTTCGCGTCACGGCGGCCTGAGACGGTCGTCTCTCCCGCTTCCAAGACAGATGCAGCGCGCCGGCGGCCGGACCGCGAGAGCCCCGGCTTTCGCAGAGCTGGAAGGAGTGCTAGCGTCGATTACGACCGACATGCGGGCAATCTTTCTCAGGCGATAGCTTTTTGGAGGATCCGTGGGGCGATGGATCGTTGGCGTCGTTTCAAAGAGCCTGGTGGCCGTCCTGTGCATCGCAGCATTGGCGTGGCTGGCGTTTTGGTACTTCATTCCCGCGCCGCCCTCCTCCATCGTTATCGCGACCGGCCCTGTCGGCGGCACGCTTGACCTGATCGCGCAACACTATCGGGCAAGGCTCGCGCCTCACCTCACGCTGGACCAGCATTCGACCGACGGCGTGATCGAAAACTTGCGGCTATTGAACGATCGAAACTCGGGCGTCGACATTGCCTTCTTCATCGGCGGGGCAGCGAATGGCAAACAAGCGCCCGAGCTGAGATCGCTGGGCCGGGTCCTGTATTTTCCGATCTGGTTTTTTTACCGCGGGCCCGAGCCGCTGAACCGCCTGACACAGCTCAAGGGCAAACGCATCGGCGGCCCCGTCAACAATCCGGCTGTCAGTCAAATCCTCGCTGCAAATGGCATCAGCTCCGAAAACTCAAAACTCTCGGTACGGGTCGGACCGGCCGCAACCACCGGACTGAGAGACAACGAGGTCGATGTACAGATCGTCCTCGGCGAAGCCAATTCGTCGATCGTCCAGTCGCTGTTGCGCGATCCCGGCATTCGCCTGATGGATGTCACCGAAGCCGACGCGCTCGCGCGGATATTCCCGTATCTCAACCGGCTGCAGCTTCCGCGTGGCGTGATTGATTTCGAGAAGGACATCCCGCCGCGTGACGTCAACCTCGTTGCAACCACCGTCGGCGTTCTCGTGCACAAGGACGTTCATCCCGAGATCATCTACCTTCTTGCGCAAACGCTGGCGGAGGAACACGGCGGCGCGGGGATTTTTCAACGGGCCGGCGACTTTCCCACCCAGAGCGACCCCGAATTTGCCGTCGCCGAGGACGCGCGCGACTTCTACAGGAATGGCCCGTCGTTCATGCAGCGATACCTGCCGTTCTGGATGATCAATCTCACCAAGCGTGCGATTGCCGCTCTGGTGGCGGTGATCGCCATCGTCATCCCGCTGCTCAATTATGCGCCGAAGATGTATGTTTGGCTGCTCGAAGCCTACATGGCCAAACTGTACCGCCGCCTCAGGGGTGTCGAAGCGCAATTGCAGTCCAATCTGACGGTGCCGGAAATCCAGGATTTGCAATCGGACCTTGAGGCCATCGATCGTGCGGTGAATGTTCTTCCGATGCGGCACTCGGACCTGTTTCTGTCGATCGAAGTGCACATCGATCGGACACGCCAGCGCCTGGCATCCCGCCTGACCGAACTCACGCTACCGGAAGCCGGCGGCAGCCGGACCGCCACACCGCAGATGACGTGAGGTCTGTCACCAGCGCTCAACCCCATGGACCGCGCGTGCCTGACGAACGCCCCCACGGACTGCGCGACGGATCATTCTGCGCGCGCGACGGCGCACTGCCCTGCGCGCCGAGCTCCGCCGCGAGCTGCTGCAGCGCTGCGATGCGGTTCTCCGTCGACGGGTGGGTCGTGAACAGATTGTCCATGCCGCGGCCCGACAGCGGGTTGATGATGAACATGTGCGCGGTCGCGGGGTTACGCTCGGCCTCTTCGTTCGGCACGTGCTGCGCCGCGTTCTCGATCTTGACCAGCGCCGATGCCAGCCACATCGGCTGGCCGACGATGCGCGCGCCGAGATTGTCGGCGGCATATTCGCGGGTGCGGCTGATCGCCATCTGCACCAGCATGGCGCCGAACGGGGCGAGGATCATCATCGCGATCGAGCCGATGATGCCGGGGCCGTTGTTGTTGTCGCGGTGGCCGCCGAAGAACATGCCAAACTGCGCCAGCATCGAGATCGCGCCGGCGATCGTCGCGGTGATGGTCATCAGCAGTGTGTCGTGGTTCTTGATATGCGCCAGCTCATGCGCGATCACGCCGGCGAGCTCCTCGCGGCTGAGCTGCTGCATGATACCTGACGTGACGGCGACCGCCGCATTCTGCGGATTGCGGCCAGTGGCGAACGCGTTCGGCTGCGGCTCGTCCATCACGAACACGCGCGGCATCGGCAGCGCGGCGCGCTGGGCGAGCTCGGCAACGAGATTGTAGAGGTCCGGCGCCGAGCGCGCGTCGACCTCATGGGCGCCGTACATCGACAACACCATGCGGTCCGAGTTCCAGTAGGTGAACACGTTCATCGCCGCCGCGATGACGAGCGCAATCACCGCGCCGGTGCCACCGCCGATGAGATAGCCGACGCCCATGAACAGGCCGGTGAGACCGGCCAGCAGAAGTGCGGTGCGGAAATAGCTCATTTTGGTGTCCTCTCGGCCAGCCGGAGAGCCGGCAAGAGGGAGGTAGGAATGGGGCGGGCGGCCCTGCAAGGGGCCCGGCTGCGTCGCGGCGACGCGGGAACGATTACGGATTGGCCATCCGCAAGGTCGGCTTGACCCTACTCCAGGGCCTCGGCACCATTGGAGCCATGCGGTTCGAGATTCTCGGCGAAATCTCAGATATCGAAACCTTCGCCACCGGCTCCGGCATACGCGAGGTTGCCCGGCTGCGGCGCTTGTACGGGCGTGGCCGTTGGCGCAAGCGCAAGGGGATCGCCCGTGTGCGATTACCCAATGGCTCAGTTCACGTGGCTGAGCTACACTGGTATGAAGCAGCCGGGATCGGGCGCAAGGAATTCAAACTCAAACATCTGCTTTGAGACCATGGCAAAGACACAAACAAAACAACTGGTCGTATGCGTCGACAATGACGGCTACGCGGTTTCGCTCGAGAAGCGCAAGATCTACGTCGCCCTGCGAGATCCGGCCGCGGACAAGCATG
Source organism: Bradyrhizobium jicamae (assembly GCF_018130695.1). Classification (GTDB taxonomy): domain Bacteria; phylum Pseudomonadota; class Alphaproteobacteria; order Rhizobiales; family Xanthobacteraceae; genus Bradyrhizobium; species Bradyrhizobium jicamae_B. The sequence continues at coordinate 247,250 of NZ_JAFCJX010000003.1, forward strand.
GCATGCTTCGGATCGTCGATGAATCCGGCGAAGATTATCTCTATCCCAAGGCCTTCTTCCGCCCGATCGCGCTGCCACTGGCCGTGAAACGGGCCGTGCTCGCAGCTTAGGTCGGCAGCCCGCATGAGCGATAGCGACATGCGGGACATCCATCCCGGATATCGCTTCATTAACCGCGGTCGAGTGAACAGCTCTCAGCGAGCGAATTTCTAAACAGGCCGCGAGAGCCGCGGCCTTGAGGCGAACAGCTATTGCATGCTGCCGGCGGCACCTTGCTCGATGGCGCGAATGACGGACGCGAGGCGCTCGGCGGCTTCACGTGTCCGCCGGGCCGCGTCCCTCAGGGTCGGAAGAACGTTCCTTTTGGTCTTGGAGACGGCAAGCTGATCGACCTCGCGCTGCAGGGCCTCAAGCTGGGCCATGGAGCGTGCGAGTTCTGCGTTGAGCATCAGGATATCGCTCATCACGGCTTCCCGTAATGGCATAGAGGCAAAGGCGGGAACGGTCGAGTGCATACCTGTCGAACTCTCTCATCTGTCAGGTGGCATCAGGCAGAGCATCCCAGCCACGACAACCGCGAGCCAGACCGCAAAAAACGATTCGCGGCCCACGTTGCGCAAAATACAGGCGCCGGCGCCACCCCGGCTATTATACCCAAGGATACGCCTTCGCTACTGCCACGCGATCCCATAAATCTTCTCAACCCATGGCGGCAAAAATCGCTCCCGTTTCGACGCCCAGATGCCCGCCGGGTGTGGCTGCGCGCACCTGTTGCACTGCGGGGCGCTGGTGTATGGAGGCGACGGGTTTCTCAACCGATAGGCGGTGACATCGATGCCAGCCCCCTCATCTCGCGCCCGGATCGTCGTCGCAACGATGGCCGTCACGCTGGCATGCTCGTTCGGCGCCTCGGCACAGCAACCGTTTCCGCCGCCGCTGAAACCCACGGTTGCGCCGCGGGCGGCAACCGCGCCCTCGCCCCGCGCAGCCTCCTGCCACAACGGCCAAAGCTTCGACCGCTTCCTCGCCGAGCTGAAGCAGAAGGCTGTGGCCGACGGCGTGTCGCAAGCCACGCTCAGCGAGGCCGCGCCCTACCTCGTCTACGACCAGGGCATCGTCAACCGCGACCGCGGCCAGCGCGTGTTCGGCCAGATCTTCACCGAGTTCGCCGGCCGCATGGCCGCGACCTACCGGATGCAGCAGGGCCAGCAATACATCAGGACCTACGCGGCGGCGTTCGCGCGCGCCGAGAAGGAATACGGTGTGCCGCCTGCCGTCATCGCCGCGTTCTGGGGACTGGAGAGCGATTTCGGCGCCAACATGGGCAATCTCGCCACGCTGAAATCGCTGGTGTCGCTGGCCTATGATTGCCGCCGCTCGGAGATGTTCCAGAACGAAACCATCGCGGCGTTGAAGATCATCAACCGCGGCGATCTCTCGCCCGACGAGATGGTCGGCTCCTGGGCCGGCGAGCTCGGCCAGACGCAATTCCTGCCGACGCATTATTTCAACTATGCGGTCGACTATGACGGCGACGGCCATCGCAATCTGTTGCGAAGCGGGCCCGACGTGATCGGCTCGACCGCGAATTACATTGCCAACGGCCTGAAGTGGCGGCGCGGCGAGCCGTGGCTGCAGGAGGTGCGCGTGCCGCAGGGCGCGAATTTCCCGTGGGACCAGGCCGACCTGACGATAAAACTGCCGCGCTCAAAATGGGCTTCGCTCGGTGTGGGCACTACCGACGGCAAGCCGTTGCCGAACGACGACATGCCGACGTCGCTGCTGCTGCCGATGGGACGGATGGGCCCGGCGTTCCTGGCCTACGCGAATTTCGCGGCTTACACCGAGTGGAATAACTCGCTGATCTATTCGACCACCGCCGGTTATCTGGCGAGCCGCATCGCGGGTGCTGCGCCGATGCAGCGGCCGCACGCGCCGGTCGCGCAGCTGCCGTTCAACGAGATCAAGGAGCTGCAGACCCTGCTGGTGAAGGCCGGCTTCAATGTCGGCAAGGTCGATGGCGTGCTGGGACAAGCGAGCCGCACTGCAGTGAAGGCGATGCAGATCAAGTATGGCTTGCCGGCGGATTCCTGGCCGACGGCGGAGCTCTTGGCCAAGATGCGTGGGCCGCGCGCGCAACCGGCCGAGGCTGCGATGCCGGGGATGCGGTGATTGTTCACCTCTCCCCGCCCTTCTGCGGGGAGAGGTCGACGCCGGGGCGCGAGCGCCGGCGGCGGGTGAGGGGCATGGCACGTGGCCTGCCCCAAGTTCATTATTTGCCGACTGGTCCGTTGAGGAGTCGGAGGGGCCTCCGTATGGCACGGTCGTGCACGACCCCTCACCCGGATCGCATCTTGCGATGCGATCCGACCTCTCCCCGCAAAAGAGCGGGGAGAGGTGAAGACCGCGAGAATATTTGATCCACGATTCCCACTTCATGCAGTTGCATTCTTCCCCGCAGGCCCCCATCTGCAGCAACGCCGTTCGGCAAAACGCCCATTCCGCCACAAGAACAAAGAGCATCACATGTCCTTTTACGACGCCGTCGTCCCCGCTTACCTGCAAATGCTCAACAGCCTCACCGGCCTGCTCACCAAGGCCGAGGCGCATTGCGAGGCCAGGAAGATCCAGCCCGAGGTGCTGCTCGGCGCGCGGCTCTATCCGGACATGCTGCCGCTGTCGAAGCAGATCCAGCTGGTCAGCGATTTCGCCGCCAAGGGCTGCGCGCGGGTGACCCATAGCGAGGTGCCTTCGACGCCGGACACCGAGAAGACATTCGGCGAATTGAAGCAGCGGCTGGCCAACACCATCGCCTATGTGAAGACCTACAAGCCGGAGCAGTTCGAAGGCGCCGACGCAAAACAGGTCACCTTCCCCGCCGGCCCCGACCGCTCGATCACGGTGACCGGGCAGCAGTTGATCTCGTCGTTCTCATTCCCGAACTTCTATTTCCACGCCGCGACCGCGCACGGCATTTTGCGTCACAACGGCGTCGAGATCGGCAAGCGCGACTTCCTCGGCGTCAGCTGACACACCGCTCATTCCATCGCAGCAGGGATCGGCGACCCATCCCTGCTGCGCGTAGACGGAATTCGAGCAATTCCTGCTCTGTATGGCCGGGGCATTGCGCTTGTCGCGGCAATGCACAACTCTCCTCCATCAGTCATTGTCCTGGAACATTCCCTCATGAGCCAATCGACCAAACTCTTCGAGCCCTACAAGCTTGGCGCGCTGACCTTGCCGAACCGCTTGGTGATGGCGCCCCTGACGCGCAACCGCGCCGAGCCCGGCAGCTTCGTACCGGGCGCGCTCGCGGTCGACTATTACGGCCAGCGCGCCTCCGCCGGCCTTCTGATCACCGAGGCGAGCCAGATCTCGCAGCAGGGCCAGGGTTACCAGGACACGCCCGGCATCTACTCGAAGGAACAGGTCGCGGGCTGGCGCAAGGTCACCGATCGCGTGCATGACAACGGCGGCCGCATCTTCATCCAGATCTGGCATGTCGGCCGCATCTCGCATGTCGCGCTGCAGGCGAATGGCGGCGCGCCGGTGGCGCCATCAGCGATCCGCGCCAAGGGCAAGACGTTTGTGAACGGCACCTTCGCCGATGTCTCCGAGCCGCGTGCGCTGGAGCTCTCCGAAATTCCAGGGATCATCGAAGACTTCAAACGCGCCACCGCAAACGCGCTCGCTGCCGGTTTTGACGGCGTCGAGATCCACGGCGCCAATGGCTATCTGCTCGATCAGTTCGCCAAGGACGGCGCCAACAAGCGCACCGATGCCTATGGCGGTTCGATCGAGAACCGCGCGCGGCTGATGCTCGAAGTCTCCAGGGCCGTGGTCGCCGAGGCCGGCGCCGATCGCACCGGCATCCGCATCTCGCCGGTGACGCCGGCCAACGACGTCTCCGACAGCAATCCGCAGCCGCTGTTCGATCACATCGTCGACGGCCTCAACGCGCTGAAGCTGACCTATATCCACGTCATCGAAGGCGCCACCGGCGGCCCGCGCGACATCGCGCCGTTCGATTACGGCAGCTTGCGCAAGCGCTTCAAGCAGGCCTATGTCGCCAACAACGGCTACGATTTTGCGCTCGCCAACCAGGTGCTGGACGCCAACGCCGCCGATCTGATCGCCTTCGGCAAGCCGTTCATCTCGAACCCCGACCTGGTCGAGCGCCTGAAGAAGGGCGCACCGCTCAACGACTGGGATAAGAACACGTTCTATGGCGGCGGGGCGAAGGGCTACACGGATTATCCCACGCTGAAGGCGACCGAAGCGGCGGAGTAAGGGCCGCATCTTTGCAATGCAAATCCGGGGCGCAGCCGCGCTCCGGATTTTTTGTATCTGTTTAGGCAGGGCAACGATCCAGCAACTTCACCCTCGAAACGCTATGGACATGACCAACGCCGTGGGGGAAAACGACCTCGTGCCCATTTCAGGAACGCAAAGATGAAGTTCGACGACGTCATCCTCGGCCGCCGCAGCATCCGTGGCTACAAGCCCGATCCCGTCCCGCGGAAATTGATCAAGGAGATCCTGGCGCTGGCGATGCGTGCGCCGTCGTCGATGAACACCCAGCCCTGGAATTTCTACGTCATCACCGGCAAAGCCCTGGATCGCATCCGGCAGGGCAACACCGAGCGTAACCTGGCCGGCGTGCCGCACTCGCGCGAGTTTCGCATTGGCCAGCCATTCGACGGCGTTCACCGCGAACGCCAGATCGGCGTTGCCAAGCAGTTGTTCGCCGCCATGGAGATCGCGCGCGACGACAAGGAGCGGCGGCAGGACTGGGTCATGCGCGGCTTCCGTCAGTTCGACGCGCCCGTGTGCGTGATCATCACCTATGATCGCGTGCTCGCCGCCAGTGACGATACGGCGTTCGACTGCGGCGCGGTGGCGACCGCGCTGGTCAACGCGGCATGGTCGCGAGGGCTCGGTGCCGTGATCAACAGCCAGGGGATCATGCAATCCCCCGTGGTGCGCGAGCATGCCGGGATCGCGGACGATCAGGTGATCATGAAGAGCATTGCGCTCGGCTGGCCGGACGACAGTTTTCCCGCCAATGCCGTCGTCTCCGAACGCAAGTCGGTCGAGGACGCGACGACCTTCGTGGGATTCGAGGGCGACGCTTAGAAAAGCGCGGGGTCGCCTCCTCACTCACACAAATTGCCGCCTGATGCGAGCGTCCCGTCGAACAGTGAGCCGATCACCTCACCCAGCCAGCGGCTTTCCGGTATTGAATGACAGTTGCGCGTCGAACGCCCGCTTGTAAGCGGGCCGCGCTTCGCCGCGGGCGACGTAGGCTTTGAGGCTCGGGAATTCGTTCAGCAGACCCGACGGTCGCAGCCGGAGCAGCACCGACACCATCATCAGGTCGCCTGCGCTGAACGCGCCGTCGAGCCAGTCGGCATCGCCGAGGCGCGCGGACAATTGCTGCAGGCGGCCTCGGATGCGATCCATCACCAGAGGCAGGCGTTCGCTCGCCCAGGGCTTGTCGCCTTCGAGTATCCTGGCGGTGACGAGGTCGAGGATCGGTGGCTCCACGGTGTTGACCGCGGCGAACATCCAGGTGATGGCGCGCGCTCGCGCATGGGCATCGTCAGGCAGCAGGCCGGCGTGGTGTTCGGCGATATGGAGAACGATCGCTCCGGTCTCGAACAGCACAAGGTCGCCTTCCTCATAGGTTGGAATCTGGCCGAACGGATGCAGCGCCAGATGCGCCGGCTGCTTCATCGCCGCGAACGACACGGGGCGAACCTCGTAGGGTTGACCCACTTCCTCGAGCGCCCAGCGCACGCGCGTATCGCGCGCCAACCCCTTGCCGCCATCCGGCGATCGTTCAAACGCGGTGATCGTGATGGTCATCGCAGTTTTTCTCACGGTGTGGGCGAGTCCTTTTGAATTGTCCGACCCGCGTTCCGGAAGTACGTTCGCACGAACCTAACAGAAGACACAGGCAACATGGTGAGCGACACGAAGGTTTGTGCGGGCCAATGCCATTGCGGCGCGGTGCGTTTCGAAGCGACGCTCAGCAACGGTTTCAATTCGATCCTCCGCTGCAACTGCTCCTACTGCCGGATGCGCGGCGCCGTCGTCGTCACGGCGGAAATGGGCGGGATCAGGTTCCTGTAGGGTGAGGATACGCTGACGAGCTACCGGTTCCATAGCGGAGCGGCGCAGCATTTCTTCTGCTCCCGCTGCGGAATCTACACCCATCATCAACGACGATCGGACCCGAACCTGTTCGCGGTCAACGTGGCTTGCCTCGCCGGGGTCAGCCCGTTCGATTTCGCAGAGGTGCCGGTCGTGGATGGCGTCAATCATTCGAATGACACGGGCAGGCCTGCGCGACAGGCGGGCACGCTGCGCTTCATCCCGGCGGACTAGCCAAAGCGCGATAAGGGCCAAGCCGCAACCTGCCTCGATACACGGACGACTTCTCCATGACAGCCAGCAACCGCATCGCCCTCTCCAGCGACCACGCCGCCATTCAGCTGCGACAGATCATTGCTGCGCATGTCGCGACGAAAGGCTGGGTCGCGGTCGATATCGGACCGAAGGCGCCAGAGAGCACGCCCTATCCCAAGCACGGCGAGGCGGCCGCGCGGCTGGTCGCCTCCGGGGACTGCCGATTCGGCATCATCCTGTGCGGTACCGGCCAGGGCATCATGATGGCGGCGAACAAGGTCAAGGGCATCCGCTGCGGCGTCTGCGCCGACACGTTCTCGGCCGGCATGATCCGCCAGCACAACGATGCCAACATGCTGGCGATCGGCGCCCGCGTGGTGGGCGAAGGGCTGGCGCTCGACATCGTGGATGCGTTCCTGACCGCCGAGTTCGAGGGCGGCCGGCATGCGATGCGGGTGGAGATGATCAGGGCGCTGGAGGGGTAAGCGCCGTTCCCCAAGCCGGGCGCGCAAAACAAAAAGGCCGGGATTGCTCCCGGCCTTTCGTCGTTCTCGGATGGCGTGGGCTGGTACGCCTGCCTTGTCGACTTACTTCGCTTCGGCGCGCTTCGGGGGAGAGGCCGGCCACGACTTGATCAGCGTGTCGTAGTCGACGGTCTCGCCCTTCGGCTTCTCGTTCGCGAGCTTGCGCTGCGGAGCGATGGTGCCGTCCTTGGCGACCTTGGCGAACCAGTGCTCCGCGGTCTCCTTCTTGTTCAGCTTCGGACCGCAGGCACCCTGCACGCCGGACTTCTCGAGACGCTCGAGCACCGAGTCCTGGGCCGCCGCGAGCGCATCCATCGCCTGCTGCGGGGTCTTGGTGCCGGACGACGCATCGCCGATGTTCTGCCACCAGAGCTGCGCGAGCTTCGGATAGTCAGGCACGTTGTTGCCGGTCGGGGTCCACTGCACGCGGGCGGGCGAGCGGTAGAACTCGATCAGGCCGCCGAGCTTCGGCGCACGTTCCGTGAAGGACTTGTCCCAGATATCGGACTCACGGATGAAGGTGAGACCGACGTGGCTCTTCTTCAGCGACACCGACTTGGAGACGATGAACTGCAGATAGAGCCAGGCCGCCTTACGGCGATCCGGGGGCGTCGACTTCAGGAGCGTCGCGGAGCCGGCGTCCTGGTAGCCGAGCTTCATGCCTTCCTTCCAGTACGAGCCGTGCGGCGACGGAGCCATACGCCACTTCGGCGTACCATCCGCGTTCATCACGGCGATACCGGGCTTCACCATGTCGGCGGTGAAGGCGGTGTACCAGAAGATCTGCTGGGCGATGTTGCCCTGCGCCGGCACCGGACCTGCCTCCGAGAAGGTCATGCCCTGAGCCTGCGGCGGAGCGTACTTCTTCAGCCACTCGAGATACTTGGTGATCGAGTAGACCGCGGCCGGACCGTTGGTGTCGCCACCACGCTCGACCGAGGAGCCGACCGGGCGGCAGCCTTCCATGCGGATGCCCCACTCGTCGACCGGCAGACCGTTCGGAATGCCCTTGTCGCCGTTGCCGGCCATCGACAGCCAGGCGTCGGTGAACCGCCAGCCGAGCGACGGGTCTTTCTTGCCATAGTCCATATGGCCGTAGACCTTGACGCCGTTGATCTCCTTGATGTCGTTGGTGAAGAACTCGGCGATGTCTTCATAGGCGGACCAGTTCACGGGCACGCCGAGATCGTAGCCATACTTGGCCTTGAACTTGGCCTTGTAGTCCGGGTTGGTGAACCAGTCGTAGCGGAACCAGTAGAGATTCGCGAACTGCTGGTCGGGCAGCTGATAGAGCTTGCCGTCCGGCGCGGTCGTGAACGACTTCCCGATGAAGTCGTTGACGTCGAGCATCGGGTCGGTGACGTCCTTGCCTTCGCCGGTCATGTAGTCCGACAACGCAATGGTCTGGCCGTAGCGGAAGTGAGTGCCGATCAGGTCGGAGTCGTTGATCCAGCCGTCGTACACGTTCTTGCCGGACTGCATCTGGGTCTGCAGCTTCTCGACCACGTCACCTTCCTGGATGATGTCGTGCTTGAGCTTGATGCCGGTGAGCTCGGAGAACGCCTTGGCAAGCGTCTGCGACTCGTATTCGTGGGTCGTGATCGTTTCCGACACGACGTTGATCTCCATGCCCTTGAAGGGCTCGGCCGCCTTGGCGAACCACTCCAGCTCCTTCTTCTGGTCTTCCTTCGACAGCGTCGAGGGCTGGAATTCCGCGATCCACTTCTGGATCGTGGCGTCGTCGGCGGCGCGGGCGGGAGCCGCGATGGTCACCGTAGCCGCGATCAGCGCGGCTGCGCTGGTCATCGTCAGAAGACTATCCTTCGTCCTTCTCAAGTGTCGCATGTTGGTTCCTCCGGTTGCAGCGACAAACTAAACCCAGGCCCGGGTAGACCCCGGATCTGCTCTTCTTCGCGTTCTCTCAGACGGTGCGAAAGATCACCACGGCTGCGAGAAGCGAAATCAGTGTTGCGAGCCACAGGCTCGTAATCTCGAGGCCCTCGCCGATCGGCAAGGTGAAAATCGGGTCGGTGCCGACGAGGCCGATCCATACGAGATGGATCACCGCTGCCAGCACCAGTGAAATGAACAGGCGGTCGCCCCGCGTCGTCGGAATCCGCAGCACGCCGACGCGCTCGGCCTCGGGATAGACCGCCGCGAGCCATGTCATGACCGCGAGCGTCGAGGCGAGTGCTGCGAAGAAGATCGCGGTCGGCAGCGTCCAGGCCATCCATGCAATCGATTCCATGGTTGCCTCCCTTACACGCGGCCGAGCGCGAAGCCGCGCGCGATATAGTTGCGGACGAACCAGATCACCAGCGCGCCCGGAATGATGGTGAGCACACCGGCGGCGGCGAGCAGCCCCCAGTCCATGCCGGCGGCCGAGACCGTGCGGGTCATGATCGCCGCGATCGGCTTGGCCTGCACCGAGGTCAGCGTGCGCGCGAGCAGCAGCTCGACCCACGAGAACATGAAGCAGAAGAAGGCGGCGACGCCGATGCCGCTCGCGATCAGCGGGATCAGTATCTTCACGAAGAAGCGCGGGAACGAGTAGCCGTCGAGGAACGCGGTCTCGTCGATCTCGCGCGGCACGCCGGAGACGAAGCCTTCGAGGATCCACACCGCCAGCGGCACGTTGAAGATACAGTGCGCGAGCGCGACCGCCCAGGGCGTATCGAACAGCCCGATCGCCGAATAGAGGTTGAAGAACGGCAGCGCATAGACCGCCGCCGGCGCCATGCGGTTCGACAAGAGCCAGAAGAACAGGTGCTTGTCGCCGAGGAAACGGTAGCGCGAGAACGCATAGGCCGCCGGCAACGCCACCGCGATCGAGATGATGGTGTTGAGGACGACGTATTCCAGCGAATGGATGTAGCCGGAATACCAGCTCTCGTCGGTGAAGATGCGTTTGTAGTGCTGCAGGGTCGGCGTGTGCGGCCACAAGGTCATCGTCGAGACAATCTCGGCGTTGGTCTTGAAGCTCATGTTGACGAGCCAGTAGATCGGCAACAGCAGGAAGATCAGGAACAGCGCCATGATGAGGCGGCGGCCGGGGATCGAATGCATCACGCGGCTCCTTCCTGGGGTTTGCGCTCGGTGCCGGCGTTGGTCATCACGGTGTAGAACACCCAGCACACGATCAGGATGATGAGGTTGTAGACCAGCGACAGCGCTGCCGCCTTGCCGAGGTCGAACTGGCCGAGCGCGATCTTGACGAGCTCGATCGAGATGAAGGTGGTGGAGTTGCCGGGCCCGCCGCCGGTGACGACGAACGGCTCGGTGTAGATCATGAAGCTGTCCATGAAGCGCAGCAGCACGGCGATCAGCAGCACGCGGTTCATCTTCGGCAGCTGGATGGCGCGGAACACCGCCCAGCGCGAGGCGCCGTCGATCTGCGCCGCCTGGTAATAGGCGTCGGGGATCGACTTCAGGCCGGCGTAGCAGAGCAGCGCAACCAGGCTGGTCCAGTGCCAGACGTCCATCACGATGACGGTGACCCAGGCGTCGATGTCGTTCGACACGTAATTATAGTCGATGCCCATCGCGTTGAGCACATAGCCCATCAGGCCGATGTCCGGACGGCCGAAGATCTGCCAGATCGTGCCGACCACGTTCCACGGAATCAACAGCGGCAGCGCCAGGATCACGAGGCAGGCGGCGACGCTCCAGCCCTCACGCGGCATCGACAGCGCCACCACGATGCCGAGCGGCACCTCGATGGCGAGGATCACGGCAGAGAAGAACAGGTTGCGGCCGAGGGAAGCCAGGAAGCGGCCGCCGAGATCGGTCGAGGGATCGAGCAGCTCCTTGAACCAGCCGACGCCGTTCCAGAAGAACTGGTTGTTGCCGAAGGTGTCCTGCATCGAATAGTTCACGACGGTCATCAGCGGCAGGATCGCGGAGAACGCGACCACCGCGAACACCGGCAGCACCAGGAACCAGGCTTTCTGGTTGACGGTCTTGTCCATCAGGCGACCCCTTCCACCAAATGGCTGTCGGCATAGACGTGAACATGTGCCGGATTGAACACGAGCCCTGCGGTATCGCCCGACGGCGAGAAGCCGGGCGGCACGCGCGCGGCGAATTTGGCGTTGCCGACACGAACGCGGGCGAACTGGATGCGGCCGAGATCGTCGATCCGCTCGATCGTGGCTGACAAGAGCCCCGAGGCGGGAGCTGCGATGTCGACGAATTCCGGCCGCACGCCGATCTCGATCTTCTTGTCCTTCGGCAGCACGCCATAGTTCCGGTGCAGCCCGATGGTGTGGCCGTCGACCCGCGCCTCATGGCCGGAAACTTGCGCGGGCACGATGTTCATGCCGGGCGAGCCGATGAAGTAGCCGACGAAAGTATGCGCCGGCTTGTCGAACAGCTCGGCCGGCGTGCCGCTCTGCACGACGCGGCCGTCATGCATCACGACGACCGTGTCGGCGAAGGTGAGCGCCTCGGTCTGGTCGTGGGTGACGTAGATCATCGTGAGATCGAGCTCGCGATGCAGCGCCTTCAATTTCGAGCGCAGCTGCCATTTCAGCTCGGGATCGATCACCGTCAGCGGCTCGTCGAACAGCACGGCGGCGACGTCGGAGCGGACCAGGCCACGGCCGAGCGAGATCTTCTGCTTGGCGTCGGCAGTGAGCCGCGTCGCCTTGCGGTTCAGGTTCGGCGTGAGGTCGAGCAGATCGGCGATCTGCTTGACCCGCGCATCGACCTCGGCCTTCGGCACACCGCGATTCCTGAGCGGGAAGGCAAGGTTCTGGCCGACCGTCATCGTGTCGTAGATCACCGGAAACTGGAACACCTGCGCGATATTGCGCTTCTGGGTTGACAGCGGTGTGATGTCCTTGCCGTCGAACAGGATCTGGCCGTGTGACGGCGTGACGATGCCGGAGATGAGATTGAGCAGCGTGGTCTTGCCGCAGCCGGAGGGACCGAGCAGCGCATAGGCGCCGCCCTGCCGCCAGGTCATGGTGACCGGCTTCAGTGCGTAGCTATCCTGCGGCGCATGCGGGCCGCCGTAGGAGTGGGCGAGATCGACGAGGTCAATGCGAGCCATGGAGCACCTCCCTCAAACCGTTTTGTTTTCTGACGCGTTTTCTTCACGCGAACCGCTACGCACTTCGCTTGAAAACGCTTTGCCGCCGGCGGATGCGACGAGCCGATCGGCCGCATCGAAGACGAAGATGTTGTCGGGATCGAGCGCGACGTCGAGCACCTGGCCGGGCTCGTATTCATGCACGCCGTGCAGCACCGAGACCCAGTTCTGGTCGTGGACGTGGACGTGCACGAAGCTCTCCGAGCCCGTGATCTCGGTGACCGTGACATCAGCCGCGAATTTGTGGCGGCCGGCCGAGACGGTGCCGACTTCAAGCTGGTGCGCGCGAAAGCCGACGCGGTAGCTGCCGTCGGGCAGATTGGCGTAGAGGCCGGTGGCCTGCGCCTGTTCGCCGCCGCCATAGATCACCTGGCCGCCCTTCTTCTCGATGCCGATGATGTTGAGCGGCGGATCGGAGAACACCTGCGCGACGCGCAGCGTATCGGGATGGCGATAGACCTTTGGGGTCTGACCGACCTGCAGCGCCTTGCCTTCCCACATGCACACCGTGTCGCCGCCGAGCAGCAACGCTTCCGAGGGCTCGGTGGTGGCATAGACGAAGATCGCGCCCGACGCCTCGAAGATGCGCGGCAATTCGGCGCGCAGCTCCTCGCGGAGCTTGTAGTCGAGGTTGGCGAGGGGCTCGTCGAGCAGCACCAGATCGGCGCCCTTGACCAGCGCGCGCGCGATCGCGGTGCGCTGTTGCTGGCCGCCGGAGAGCTGCAGCGGGGTGCGCTTCAGATACGGCTCGAGGCGCAACAGGCCCGCCGCTTCGGCGACGCGCTTCTCGATCTCGGCGCGCGGCTTGCCCTGCACGCGCAAGGGCGAAGCGATGTTCTCATAGACCGTCAGCGACGGGTAATTGATGAACTGCTGGTAGACCATCGCGACCGAACGCGAACGCACGTCGGCGCCCGTGACGTCCTTGCCGTCGACCAGCACGCGGCCGGTGGCCGGCTTGTCGAGGCCGGCGAGCAGCCGCATGATCGAGGTCTTGCCCGACAGCGTCGGTCCGAGCAGCACGCTGAGCGTGCCGCGCTCGAGCGTCAGCGAGACGTCGCGGATGGTCTCGATGCCATCCACGACCCGCGTGACGTTTTGCAGCGTAACACTCATGTCCGTCCTCCCGCTTCGCGGAGGGGACGTTCACCTGAAACGCGGTTGGCGGCCATCCACTCGTCGAGCGCGGCGATTTCGCTCGCCGACATTCGCAAGCCCAGCTTGGATCGTCGCCAGACGACGTCTTCGGCGGTTTGGGCCCATTCGTTCGCCATCAGGTACCTGACTTCGCTTTCCGTCAAGGTGGCGCCGAAGTCGCGGCCGAGATCGGCGGCCGATTTCGCATTGCCGAGCAATTTTGTCGCACGCGTGCCATAGGCATGCGCGAGGCGGTTCGCGTGGGGCTGCGCCAGGAAGGGATAATTGCGGATCATTTCCGCTGACAGTGCTGCGACAGCCGACACGTCCATGTCGCCACCGGGCAGCGGAGATTTACCGGTCCACCCTTCCTTGGCTTTGGAACTGCGAAGGTAAGGTGACAGCCGCTCCAGCGCCTCCTCGGCGAGGCGGCGATAGGTGGTGATCTTGCCGCCATAGATCGACAGCAGCGGCACGCCGCCGGGCGTGTCGAGCTCGAACACGTAGTCGCGGGTCGCGGCCTTGGCTTCGCTGGCGCCGTCGTCATAGAGCGGGCGGACGCCGGAATAGGTCCAGACCACGTCGTCGGGCGTGATCGGCTTGGCCAGATATTCGCTGGCGGAGGCGCAGAGATATTTGATCTCCTCCTCGCTCGCCTTCACCTTCGCCGGATCGCCATCATAGTCGCGATCGGTGGTGCCGATCAGCGTGAAGTCGTCCTGATAGGGAATGACGAAGATGATGCGGCCGTCGGCATTCTGGAAGGTGTAGGCGCGGTCGTGCTCGTAGAGCTTCTTGACCACGATGTGCGAGCCCTGCACGAGGCGAACCTTGGCGCGCGCATTGACGCCGGCGCCCGACGCCAGCACCTGCTCGACCCAGGGACCGCCGGCATTGACCAGCGCACGCGCCTTGATGGTGTCGCGCGCGCCGCTGGCGGTGTCCTCGACGGTGACGTGCCAGATGCCGTCGACCTGCCGGATCTCGGTGGCGCGGGTGCGGGTGCGGATCTCGGCGCCGCGATCGGCAGCGTCGCGCGCGCTCAGCACCACGAGGCGCGCGTCGTCGACGAAGCAGTCGGAATATTCAAATCCCCTGCTGTAGCGATTCGGAATCAGCGCCTTGCCGAGCGCGTCATGGGCGAGATCGACCGAGCGCGTCGCCGGCAGCAGGTTGCGGCCGCCGATATGGTCGTAAAGAAACAGGCCGAGCCGCAGCAGCCACGCCGGACGCAGGCCGGAATGATGCGGCAGGATGAAGCGCAGGGGGCGAATGATGTGGGGCGCGATCTGCCAGAGCGTCTCGCGCTCGATCAGCGCCTCGCGCACCAGCCGAAACTCGTAATATTCGAGATAACGCAATCCGCCATGCACGAGCTTCGACGACCATGACGACGTCCCGCTCGCCAAGTCATTCATTTCGCACAGGAAAACAGTGTTGCCCCGGCCCACCGCGTCGCGCGCGATGCCGCAGCCATTCACACCGCCTCCGATAATGGCGAGGTCGTAAATCCGATCCAACGAACGCTTCCCCCGGCAACCACCTTCACTTCGGCGGTTTTACTTTCGGATCGGAGTAAATCACAACAAAAAACGAAAGCAAGACGAAAGTGGAACTTTCGGATCAGAATTTTGAGGGTTTCCTTGGCCAACCGGAAAAGTTTGCGGGCGTTGTCGGATCAGCCCGACGACATCCGTCCTTCGGGCACTTCGTAACCACAGGAATTTTCGACATGCCGAATACCGTCCGCCTGCACCGCGTGCTGACCACCAGCCCCGAAAAGATCTATCGCGCCTTTATCGAGGCCGACGCGCTGGCGAAGTGGTTGCCGCCGAACGGCTTCACCTGCACGGTGCATCATCTGGAGCCGAAGGTCGGCGGCACGTTCCGAATGTCGTTCCGCAATTTCACAACGGGCAACGGCCACGCGTTCGGCGGCGAGTACCTCGAGCTCGTTCCCGGCAAGAGCCTCCGCTACACCGACAAGTTCGACGATCCCAATCTGCCTGGGGTGATCGAGGTGACGGTGACGCTCACCAAGGTCTCGGTCGGCACCGAAGTGAACATCACGCAGGCCGGCCTGCCCGACGTGATTCCTGTCGAAGCCTGCTATCTCGGCTGGCAGGAATCGCTGCGCAATCTGGCAAAGCTCGTCGAACCCGAGATCAATCAGTAGGGCGCGTTACGCGCTGCGCAGCGTGGCGGGGACGGGCTCGGGGCTGGCGTCGTCGATGTCGCCCTGCGGCTTGTCCATCGCCACGACGACCTCGATGCCCCGGCTGTGACAGATATGGGCGAGCCCCGTGGGCAGCGCGGCGTCGGTGATGAAGGTCTGGATCTGGCCGATATGGGCGATGCGCACCGCCGCGCTGCGGCGCAGCTTGGTCGAATCGGCCACCAGCATCACGTTGCGCGCGTTGGCGATGATGGCTTGCGCGACCTGCACCTCGCGATAGTCGAAGTCGAGAAGTGCGCCCTCCTCGTCGATTGCCGACGCGCCGATGATGGCGTAGTCGACCTTGAACTGGCCGATCAGCTGGGTCGCGGTCGAGCCGACCACGGCGCCGTCGGCACGGCGCACCGTACCGCCGGCGACCACCACCTCGATCCGCGGATGACGGTACAGCAGCATCGCGACGTTGAGGTTGTTGGTGATGACCAAGAGGTCCTCATGCGAGGTCAGCGCGCTCGCGACCTCTTCCGTCGTGGTGCCGATGTTGATGAACAGCGAGCAGCCGTTCGGGATCCGCGCCGCGGCAGCGGCCCCGATCGCCTTCTTCTCCTCGGCGGCAACGAAGCGGCGGGCCTCATAGGCGAGGTTTTCCACACCGGAGGCGATGATCGCGCCGCCATGGATGCGGGTCAGCGCGCGCTGGTCGCAGAGATCGTTGAGGTCTTTGCGGATGGTCTGCGCCGAGACCTCAAATCGCTTGGCGAGGTCTTCCACCATGACCCGGCCAAAGGCCCGCGCGATGTTGAGGATTTCAGTCTGACGGTGGGACAGTCCAGCCACGGCGGCACCATGAGGTAAGCAAGTTCGCCATGGTGCGACCGTTCTCTGACGAGGTCAACGAGGGAGATGGCCTGGCGTTAAAGTCCGCGGGGGATCACGACGCCATCCGCAATTCGCCGGTGGCGAGGCGCCGGGCCGCGCGCTCGGCTTCGCGGGCGTTGCGGAAAACCTGGCCTTCGAGGCGGTCGAAACGGTGCGATGCAGCGAAGAACTGATAGCCACGCGCATCGCGCACCACGATGCCCGCGGTCTGTGAACTTACCTCAATGATATAGCTATCGGACATGCAAGCCTCGGTTCGATTTCGCGCAGACAACGGAATGGCTGCCCAATTGTTCCGCAGCCGCGCGACACTGATCCTGAGGCCAAGTGACGCGAGCGCGCCGTGACTGATGTCACCATCGATTGCCCGCAACGACGCTTGCAAGCACGACTTCGTGATAGGAAGCGGGACGGGGCAAATTGCCGACGAGGAAAGAAGGCAGAGATGACCGAGCGGATTTCCTTCGAGATCAGGCTCCTCTCGACAGCGGACGCGCCGATGTATCGGCTGATCAGACTGGAGTCGCTGCAGCAGAATCCGGAGGCGTTTTCGAGCTCGTTCGAGCGCGAAAGCCAGCAACCGCTCGCGTGGTTCGAGGAACGCCTCACCGCCTCCGATATCTTTGGCGCCTTCGGCGCGAACGGCGACCTGCTCGGCGTCGCCGGCTTTCGCGCGCAGGAGGGGCTCAAGACGGCCCATAAAGCGACCGTCTGGGGGATGTATGTCCGCGGAAGCGCGCGCGGCACCGGCATCGGCCGGCTGCTGATGGAAACGATCATCGCGCACGCAGAAGCGCGCGTGGAGCAACTGCAGCTGGAAGTGGTCGCCGACAATCAGGCGGCGATCGCGCTCTATCAATCGCTGGGCTTCGCGGCTTTCGGCCATGAAGTCAAAGCGTTGAAATACGACGGGCGGTATTTCGACGAGTTGCTGATGGTCAAATTCTTCTGATCACGTCGCGATCGTCGCACCATCACGCTGGATCGGCTGCGGCTTGCCGTTGTCGTCGATCGAGACGTAGGTGAAGTCGCCGTCGGTCACGAGGATCGACAGCCGGTCCTTGCGGCGCAGCACCCAGGCTTCGAGATGCACGGTCATCGAGGTGCGGCCTTGGCGCACCAGATTGGCGTGGACGGAGACGAGGTCGCCGACATAGACGGGCTTGCGGAACGTCATCGCCTCGATCGCGACCGTCACAGTGCGGGAGTTCGCGATCTTGGAGGCGAACACGCCGCCGCCGACGTCCATCTGGCTGAGCAGCCAGCCGCCGAAGATGTCGCCGTTGGCGTTGGTGTCGGCCGGCATCGCCAGCGTGCGGATGCAGAGATCGCCGCGCGGCTCGGTGTCGGTGCTCATGGGGGCGTGGACGTGCGTGTCGGTCACTTGCGAATCCTTCACTTGAACGTCTCCCAGCCGGCATCGGGGGCAAAGCGGCCGCCGAACTTTCGTATGAGCGCGCGCAAGGTCGTCACCACGTTCTCGACGCCGCGGGTGCGCGCATAGTTCAGCGGGCCGCCGCGGAACGGCGCGTAGCCGGTGCCGAAGATCATGGCGCCGTCGACCACGTCGGCATTGTCGACGATGCCCTCGCGCAGCGCGGCGACGCAGACATTCGACATCGGCAAGACCAGGCGGTCGATCATCTCGTCGGTGACGCGCGGGCCGGTCTCGGGCAGCGGCGCCTTGACCGCCTTGCCGTCGGTCCAGGTGTAAAAGCCCTTGCCGGTCTTGCGGCCGAGCTCGCCCTTGGCGACCTTCTCGCGCAGCCAGGCCGGTGTCGGCGGCAGCATGTCGCCGAATTTCGAGCGCAGCATGTCGCCGACGTCGAGGCAGATATCGAGGCCGACCTGGTCGGCGAGCTCGATCGGGCCCATCGGCATGCCGAACTCGACGGCGGCCGCGTCGATCAGGCGCTGGTCGATTTTCTCGTCCAGCATCACCATCGCCTCCAGCATGTAGGGCGTCAGCGCGCGGTTGACGAGGAAGCCGGGCGAGCTCTTCACCGGCAGCGGCAGACGATCGATCGCTCCGACGAAGGCACGCGCTTCCTGGAGCAGCGCGGCGTCGGTGCCGTCATGGCTGACGACCTCGACGAGTTGCAGCCGCGACACCGGATTGAAGAAATGCAGGCCGAGCAGCCGCTCGGGCCTCGCGAGCGTGGTGCGCAAATCCTGCAGCGGGATGCTGGAGGTGTTGGTGGCGAGGATCGTGCCCGGCTTCATCTTCGGCTCGAGGCCGGCATAGACCTTCTGCTTTAGCTCTAATTTTTCCGGCACCGCCTCGATGATCAAATCGGCATTGCGGACGCCCTCGCCGTCCATGTCGGGGATCAGGCGATCGAGCGCGTCGCGCTGGTCGGTGCGCTTGCGCATGATCTTGCCGAACAGCTCGGCGGCGCGCTTGATCGCGCCCGCGATCGGCTCGGCCTTCATGTCGGCCAGCGTGACGCGCATGTCGCGGTTGGCGCACCAGGCCGCGATATCGCCGCCCATCGCGCCGGCGCCGATCACGTGGACATGGCGGACCTTGTTGCCACTGCCTGCGAGCTTCTTCATCTGCTCGCGCAGGAAAAACACGCGGATCAGGTTCTGCGCCGTCGGCGTCACCATCAGATTGGCGAACGAGGCCTTCTCGGCATTCAGCATCTCGGCGCGATCGCCGCCATGCATTTCCCAGAGATCGATCAGCGCGTAAGGCGCGGGATAGTTCTTGTGCGGCGCGGCCTTCTCGGCCTCGGCGCGCATGCGGCTGGCGAGAAAGCCCCTGACCGGACCGAGATTGAGCAGCGTGACCAGCGGCCCGGGTCGGGCGCGCTTCAGCCGGCCGAACACCGCATCCTTCACGGCGTTGCGGACGTGGCGCTCTTGGGCTACGGCATCGACCAGGCCCAGCGCCTTGGCGCGGCGGGCGTCGATGGTCTTGCCGGTCAGCATCATCGTCATCGCCTGCATGGGATTGACGAGCTGCGTGAAGCGCACGGTGCCGCCGAGGCCGGGATGCAGGCCGAGCATCACCTCGGGGAAGCCGAACCGCGCATCATCGATCGCGATCCGCATCTGGCAGGCCAGCGCAACTTCGAGCCCGCCGCCGAGGCAGAAGCCGTGGATCACGGCGACGCTCGGCACGCGCAACGCCTCCAGGCGATCGATCACCGCATGGGCCCGGCCGATTGCGGTCTCGACCGTGCGAGGATCGGTGGCGCCGCGGAATTCATTGACGTCGGCGCCGGCGATGAAGCCGCTGGCCTTCGCCGAACGGATGACGAGGCCGGCCGGGCGCTGGTTCTCCAGCGCGGTGACGACCGCATCGAGCTCTTCGAGCAGATCGGCCGACAATGTGTTGGCGCTGGCGCCTTCGCGGTCGAACAGCAGCCAGGCGATGCCGTCCTCGTCGCGGGTGAGCTTGAAATTCCTGTAGGGGTTCTCGGCTGATGGCTTCGGCCCGAGCTCGAGCACGCGATCGCCGAGGACGTCCATGATCGTGCTTTCCATGATCACACCGCCTCGATCAACATCGCGCCGCCGAGCCCGCCGCCGATACATTCGGTGGCAATGCCGCGCCTGGTGCCGAGCCGCTTCATCGCGTTGACGAGATGCAGCACGATCCGGTTTCCGCTCGTGCCCACGGGATGGCCGAGGCTGATCGCGCCGCCATCGACATTGAGCTTGGCGTGATCGATCTGGCCGGCGGCACCATCGAGGCCGAGGATCTCGCGGCAGAACTTGTCGTCGTTCCAGGCCGCGAGGCAACCGAGCACCTGCGTGGCGAAGGCCTCGTTCAATTCCCAGGTCTCGATGTCCTGCAAGGTCAACTCATTGCGCTTGAGCAGCGCAGATGCCGAGAGCACCGGGCCGAGGCCCATGATCGAGGGATCAAGCGCCGACCATTGGCTGTCGAGGATCGCGGCCTTCGGCGTCAGCCCATGTTTTGCGACAGCCTTCTCAGAGGCGAGGATCACCCAGGAGGCGCCGTCGGTGATCTGCGAGGAATTGCCTGGTGTGACCTGGCCCCAGGGCCGCTCGAACACCGGCTTCAATTTTGCCAGTGATTCCGGCGTCGAGTCCGGGCGCACGCCGTCGTCATGATCAAAAAACTTGCCATCGCGCGAGAACGCGGTCTCGACCTCGCCCTTCAGCCAGCCCTGCGACTGCGCGTTGGCGAGGCGCTTGTGGCTCTCAGCGGCATAGGCGTCCGATTGGGCGCGCGTAATGCCGAAGAGATGGCCGACCTTCTCGGCGGTCTGCCCCATGTTGAGCTCGGTAACGGGATCGGTCAGCCCGCGCTCCAGCCCGATGATCGGCTTGAAGTAGCTCGGCTTCACCTTCAGCGCAGCCATGATCCTGGCGCCGAGTCCCTTGGCGCCGGCGAGGCCCGCGAACCAGCGCACGCCGGCATTCGGCCAGACCAGCGGCGCGTGGCTCAGCGCCTCGGCACCGCCGGCGAGGATCATATCGGCTGCGCCCTCGCGGATGTAGCGGTAGCCGGTGTCGATCGACTGCATGCCGGAGCCGCAATTGATCTGCACGGTGAAGGCAACCATCTTCTCGCCCATGCCGAGCCGCAGTGCTGCGACGCGCGCCGGGTTCATCTCGTCGGCGATGACGTTGACGCAGCCGAGGATGACCTGGTCGAAGGCATCAGGCGCAAACGGCTGCCGCGCCAGCAGCGGCCGGCCGCATTGCACGGCGAGATCGACCGGGGTGAACGGCCCGGGACCCGAGCGCGCCTTCAGGAACGGCGTCCGGCTGCCGTCGACGATAAAGACTGGTCGCGCCATCAGCTCGCCGCCCTCTGCTCACCCAATTCCTGGAAGAACTGATGCACGTCGGCGGATTTCTTGTAAATCGGCGACAGCACTTCCGGCGCAAAATCGTCGACCTCGATGACTTTTGCGACCGCCTCCTTGGCCGCAGCGAGCTTCTCACCCTCGCTCTCGGTGATGACGCCTTTTGCCACCCCTTCCTTCCAGTCGTGGAGACGCGCGGCATGCAGCCGCTTGGCGGCATCCTCAGCCTCATGGACCAGACGGAAGGCCTTCTCCAGCCGCGCGATGCCGCCATCATCGTCGACAAAGGCGAGATCGGGCGTCAGGCGATCGCGTGCCGCCGAGGGCGACAGCACGAGCTGCGCGCATTGATGCACGATGCGATCGGACGGCCCGACCACGCGCGCGCCGAACGGCTGGATCAAGAATTTCAGGATGATCGCGACGAAACGATTTGGCAGGTTTGCGAGGATCTCCGCAAACCGGCTCTCGATGATCTTGAAGCCCGAGGCCATGCACCATTCGAGCGCGGCAAAATCCTCCTTCTGCCGGCCCTCGTCCTGCCAGCGTTTCAGCGCAGCGGACAACAGATAGAGTTCGGAGAGGATATCGCCGAAGCGCGCCGACAGCATCTCCTTGCGCTTCAGCGCGCCGCCGAGCGTCAGCAGCGCCATGTCGGCGCAGAGCGCAAAGGCCGAGGAGTAGCGCGAGAGCTGGCGATAGAACGGCGTGGCGTCGCCCGCATCCGGCGCCGGCGCGAACAGACCGCCGGTCCAGCTGCGGCCCCAGGCGCGGAACATGGTCGCGAAGCTGTGGCCGATATGCTTCCAGAACGCGGTGTCGAACGCGGTCAATCCCTTGTCGCGATCGGCCTCCCCGAGCGCATTCATCTCGGCCAGGAGATAGGGATGCGCGCGGATCGCCCCCTGCCCGAACACGATGAGATTGCGGGTCAGTATATTGGCGCCTTCCACGGTGATGCCGACCGGCACCGCGCGATAGAGACTGCCCATGTAATTCTGCGGGCCGTCGATCACGGCCTTGCCGCCATGGATATCCATGGCATCGTCGATCGCGATCCGCATCCGCTCGGTGGCGTGCAGCTTCATGATCCCGGAGATGACGGCGGGGTGATGCCCTTCGTTCAGCGCGGCGCAGGTCAGCCGCCGCGCAGCGTCAAGCAGATAGGCGGTGCCGGTGATACGGGCGAGCGGCTCCTCGATGCCCTCGAATTTCGAGATCGAGATGCCGAACTGCTCGCGGATGCGCGAATAGGCGCCGGTGGTGCGTGCGGCGTAAGCGGCGCCTGCCGCCGACAGCGACGGCAGCGAGATGCCGCGGCCGGCGGCGAGCGCGGTCATCAGCATCTTCCAGCCCTGGCCGAGCCGTTCCTTGCCGCCGATGATGTAATCGAGCGGAATGAAGACATCGCGGCCCCAGTTCGGACCGTTCTGGAACACCTGCATCGACGGCAGATGGCGGTGGCCGATCGAGACGCCCGGCAGATGGGTCGGGATCAGCGCCACCGTGATGCCGAGCTCTTCCTCCTGGCCCACGAGATGATCGGGGTCATAGGCCTTGAAGGCGAGGCCGAGCAGCGTCGCGACGGGGCCGAGCGTGATGTAGCGCTTGTGCCAGTTGAGCCTGAGGCCGAGCACCTCGCTGCCGCCGAAATTGCCCTTGCAGATGATGCCGGTGTCGACCATCGAGGCGGCGTCCGAGCCGGCCTCCGGGCTGGTCAGGCCGAAGCAGGGAATGTCGCGGCCGTCGGCCAGACGCGGCAGCCATTTGTCCTGCTGCTCCTTCGTGCCGAAGCGCATCAGCAGTTCGCCGGGCCCAAGCGAGTTCGGCACCATCACGGTGACGGCCGCCGTCAGCGAGCGCGACGACAATTTGCGCACCACTTCGGAGTGCGCGTACGGCGAGAAGCCGAGGCCGCCGAATTCCCGGGGGATGATCATGCCGAAGAATTTGTGGCGCTTGATGAAGTCCCAGACCTCCGGCGGCAAGTCGCGCCATTCCCAATTGATCTTCCACTCGTCGAGCATGGCGCAGAGCTCGTCGACCGGGCCGTGCAGGAAGGCCGTTTCCTCGTCGGTCAGTTTTGCCGGCGCGAAGGCCAAGAGCTTGGTCCAATCAGGATTGCCGGTGAAGAGATCGGCATCCCACCAGACATCGCCGGCCTCCAGCGCCTCGCGCTCGGTGTCCGACATCGCCGGCAACACGCCGCGCGCCCAGGAGAAGATCGGTTTGGTGATGAAGTCGCGGCGGAAGCTCATGGTGGTGTCCTCATGAATCGGCGGCGCGGATGGGGGCTATTGTAATGGAAAGTGCCGGTCACGGGTGAACACTTCGCCGCCAAAATGCAGCGAAATTGACGCGGGGCGGGCGCCGTTTGTTAACGGCAAGGCGGAGGTTCTGTTCCGGAGGTGGGCTCTTCACCTCTCCCCGCCCTTCTGCGGGGAGAGGTCGACGCCGAAGCGAAGCGGAGGTGGCGGGTGAGGGGCATGGCAGGCGGCCAGCCGCGAGTTCGGTATTTGCCGACTGGTCAGTCGAGGCGTCGGAGAGACTCTCCGAATGGCACGGTCGTGCACAGCCCCTCACCCGGATCGCATCTTTCGATGCGATCCGACCTCTCCCCGCGAAAGGGCGGGGAGAGGTGAAGCAGAGGGCGGGAAGAGGTGAAGAGGAGATCAGTCCGGGCGGATCATCTCGAACATGTTTTCCGGCTTGATCTCGAAATAGTCGCCCATCCGGCCGGCACGGACGATGGGGCGGGCGAGACCAGTCTGGTAGACGCCGTCCTTGATCAGGGCCTTGTCGATATGCACGGCGACGACCTCGCCGAAGGTCACCCAGGCGTTGGCCTTCCTGCCGTCGGCGCCCTGCATCTGGACGATCTGTGTCACCTTGCACTCGAACGACACCGGGCTCTCGGCGACGCGCGGCACGTTGACGACCCTGCCTGCGACCGGCGTCACGCCGGCGAGCTTGAACTCGTCGACGTCGCGGGCGACGTGCGCGGCGGACTTGTTCATCTGCTGCGCCAGATCCATCGTCGTCAGATTCCAGACGAACTCGCCGGTCTCCTGGATGTTGGCGACCGAGTCCTTCCAGTTGGTGGAGGAGAAGCCGATGATCGGCGGCACGTAGCAGAAGGCGTTGAAGAAGCTGTAGGGCGCGAGGTTGATGTTACCGTTGGTGTCGCGCGAGGAGATCCAGCCGATCGGGCGCGGCGCGATGATGGCGTTGAAGGGATCATGCTTTAGGCCGTGGCCGTTCTTCGGCTCGTAGAAATGCAGGTCTTTCGCGGTCACGCCGAAACTCTCTCGTTCTGCGGTAGCCCGGATGGAGCGCAGCGAAATCCGGGACCCGTGTCACAAGCGGTAAAAAACCCGGATTGCGCTACGCTCCATCCGGGCTACGGGTCGTCGCAATGACGAGAGGGAGAGTCAACCGACGAAAACGTCAGCCTGCCCCGATCAATTCGCCTTGCCGCGCGGCGACAGGCCGATGATCACGAAATCGATCATCTGGTCGATGGTCGGGCCCGGCTTGGTGGCGCACTGGGCGATCATCTGGGGGTGGAAGAAGCGCATCATCGCGGTGCAGGCGCACAGCGAGGCCAGCAGCAGGTCCGGCGCCTCGAACTCGCCCGAGGCCACGCCCTGCGCGATCACCTCGCCGATGATACCGGCGATGCACTCCATATGTGCGACGCAGACGCCCCAGTCCTCCTGCATCGCGATCTCGACCATCTCGTGCAGCTTGGAGTCACCGACATAGCGCTCGGTGTTCATGCGGTTGATGGTGATCATCAGCTCGCGCAGCCGAACAGCCGCCGGCCCCGGCGCCTGCGCGATCCGCCGCCCCTCGATCTCGACCTCGCCCATCAGGCCGCGCGCCACGCCCTCGTGGATCGCCTTCTTCGAGTCGAAGAAGCGGTACACGTTGGCGGGGCTCATGCGCAGCTCTTTGGCGATGTCGGCGACCGTGGTCTTCTGGTAGCCGAGCTGCCGGAACAGACGCTCCGCCACCACGAGAATGCGCTCTCGCGTGTCGGTTTCGGTGTGTTCGGAAACGAGCGTCATGTTCGGTGCTCAATCTTCAATTATTCGGCCGCCTCAGCAAGTGGAAATGCGGGTTGTCCCTTATGCTCATGCTGCGGCGCAGTATCGGCTTGCTCGCTGGGACCGCTTTCCTCGAGGGTCTTGCGGAACCAGAGGGCGTACAGGCCCGGCAGATACAGCAAGGTCAGAAAGGTCGCAACAAACAAACCACCCATGATTGTGATCGCCATCGGGCCCCAGAAGGCCGAGCGCGACAGCGGGATCATGGCGAGGATGGCGGCGAGCGCCGTCAGCACCACCGGGCGGGCCCGGCGGACGGTGGCCTCGACGATCGCCTCCCGGCGGGTCAGGCCAGAGGCGACATCGCTCTCGATCTGATCGACCAGGATCACCGTGTTGCGCATGATCATGCCGGCGAGCGCGATCAGGCCGAGCAGCGCCACGAAGCCGAACGGCTGGTTGGCGACGTTGAGGCCAAGCGAGGCCCCGACGATGCCGAGCGGCGCCGTGAGGAACACCAGCGTCAGGCGCGAGAAGCTCTGCAGCTGGATCATCAGGAGCGTCAGCATCACCATGACCATCACCGGGAAGAGGACGAAGATCGAGGCATTGCCCTTGGCGGATTCCTCGAAGGCGCCGCCCGGCTCGATCCGGTAGGCCGGTTCGAGATGGTCCTGGATGTCCTTCAGCTTCGGCGCGATCTGGCCGGTCACGTCGGGCGCCTGCACGCCGTCGACGACATCCGAGCGCACGGTGATCGCCATGTCGCGGTTGCGCCGCCACAGGATCGGCTCCTCATGGGCATATTCAAGCTTTGCGACCTGCTGCAGCGGCACCGCCACACCGTTCTTCGAGGTGATGGTGAGGTCGCCGACGCGGCCGAGATCGAGCCGCTCCGCCGGAATCGCGCGGGCGACGACGCCGACCTTCTCGATGCCGTCGCGGATCGTCGTCACCGGCGCACCGGAGATCAGCATCGAGAGCGCCTGCGAGACGTCCTGCGGGGTCAGGCCGAGCGCGCGGGCGCGGTCCTGATCGACGACCAGCTTGAGATACGGCGACTGTTCGTTCCAGTCGAGCTGAACGTCCTTGACGTTCTTGTTCTCACGCATGACGTCGCGGACCTGGTAGGCGATGTCGCGCACCTTGTTCGGGTCGGGTCCGATCACGCGGAACTGGACCGGGAAGCCCACCGGCGGACCGAAATTGAAACGGTCGACGCGGACGCGCGCCTCGTTCAACGCGCCGTCAGCCACCGCCTGCTCGAGCCGCGCCTTGATGCGTTCACGGGCCTCGACGTTCTTCGACACGATCACGATTTCCGCGAACGCCTCGTTCGGCAGCTGCGGGTTGAGGCCGAGCCAGAACCGCGGCGAGCCCTGGCCGACATAGGCCGTATAGGTCGCGATGTCCTTGTCGTCGTCCTTGAGCAGCGCCTCAGCCTTCTTCACCGTCTTCTCGGTGACGTTGAACGCCGTGCCCTCCGGCAGGCGCAGCTGCAGGAACAGCTCGGGCCGCTCCGACAGCGGGAAGAACTGCTGCTGGACATGGCCGAAGCCGACGATGGACGCAATGAACACGCCGACGGTCGCGACCACCACGGTGATGCGGTGGTTGACGCACCACTGCACGACCGCGCGCAGGCCGCGATACATCCGCGTCTCGTAGACCGCATGCGGATCGTGGCTCTGATGGACCTTGATGTTGGGCAGCAGCTTGACGCCGATATAGGGCGTGAAGATCACGGCCACGAACCAGGACGCGACCAGCGCGATCGCCACGATCCAGAAGATGCTGCCGGCATATTCGCCGACCGCCGAATTGGCAAAGCCGATGGGGAGGAAGCCAGCGGCCGTGACCAGCGTTCCCGTGAGCATCGGAAACGCAGTTGATTCCCAGGCAAAGGACGCCGCACGCATGCGGTCCCAGCCCTGCTCCATCTTCACCACCATCATCTCCACCGCGATGATGGCGTCGTCGACCAGGAGGCCGAGCGCGATGATCAGCGCACCCAGCGAGATGCGGTGCAGGTCGAGCGACATCGCGTTCATGACGATGAAGACGATGCCGAGCACCAGCGGCACCGACAGCGCCACCACGATGCCGGTGCGCCAGCCGAGCGCGACAAAGGAGACGAACAGCACGATCGCCAGCGCCTCGACGAAGGAGTGCACGAACTCGCCGACGGCGTGCTCGACCACCTTGGGCTGGTCGGCGATCTGCTCGACGTCGATGCCCTGCGGCACGGCCTTCATGAAATCGGCGGTCGCCTTTTCGACGTCCTTGCCGAGCTCGAGGATGTTGGCGCCCTTGGCGGTGACGACGCCGATGCCGAGCGCCGGCTTGCCTTCCTGGCGCACGACGAAGCTCGGCGGATCGACATAGCCGTGGGTGACGGTGGCGATGTCGCCGAGGCGGAACACGCGGCCGTTGCTCTCGACGGGGGTCTCGGCCACCGCCTTGACGCCATCGAGCGCACCGGTGACGCGCAGCGGCACGCGCTGCGACGAGGTCTCGACCGTGCCGGCCGGCGTGACGTTGTTCTGCTTGGCCAGCGAATCGAACAGCGCCTGCGGCGTGATGCCGAGGGTGGCGAGCTTCGCATGCGAGAATTCGACGTAGATGCGCTCGTCCTGGGTGCCGTAGAGATCGACCTTGGTCACGCCGGGCACCTTGAGCAGGCGCTGGCGGAAGCCTTCGGCGGTCTTCTTCAGCTGCGCGTAATCGGCACCGTCGCCGGTCATCATGTAGAGGATGGAATCGACATCGGAGAATTCGTCGTTGACGACGGGACCGAGGATGCCGGAGGGCAGCTGTCCCTGCACGTCGACCAGCTTCTTGCGCAGCAGATAGAACAGGTACGGCACGTCCTTCGGCGGCGCGTTGTCGCGGAAGGTCACCTGCATCGCGGTGAAGCCGGGCTTCGAGTAGGTCTGCACCTTGTCGAAATAGGGAAGCTCCTGCAGCTTCTTCTCGATGGGGTCGGCGACCTGGGTCTGCATTTCCTGCGACGTCGCACCCGGCCACATCACCGAGACGTTCACGGTCTTCACCGTGAAGAACGGATCCTCCGCGCGGCCGAGCTTCTGATAGGAGAAGAAGCCGGCGGCGCCGAGCAGGATCATCATGAACAAGACGAGGGTCGGATGGCTCACCGCCCAGCCCGAGAGATTGAAGCGCTTCATGTCAGTCTCCAATGTCCAAAACCGCTTTTCGCGTGCAACGCGACCTAGAACGACAGCGACGAGACGACCCGCACCTTCTGGCTGGGATCGATCTTCTGCACGCCGAGCGCGACGACCTTCGTGCCTTCGTCGACACCACCAGCGATCACGACGGAACTGCTCTCATAGGCCTTGACCTTGACCGGCTTCAGCGAAACCTCGCCCTTGTCGTCGACGATGTAGAGCGAGGGATCGCCGCCCTGGCTGTACAGCGCCGACAGCGGCAGCTTGGCGACCCGCTCGGTCTCGCGATCGGCGAGCGTGAGCGTTGCGGTCATGCCGAGCGAGACGCTGTCATCGGCATCCGGCAGCGAGAATTTCGCGAGATAGGTGCGGGTTGCGGGATCGGCCTGCGGCGCGACCTCGCGCAGCTTCGCGGCATAGGTCTTCTTCGCCTCCGACCACAGCGACACCATGGCAACGCCCGACTTGGCACGATTGAGAAGCGTCTCGGGGATTGCGACGACGGCTTCCTTCTCGCCAAGCCGGGCGACACGGATCGAGGCCTGGCCCGCGGCAACCACCTGGCCCGGTTCGATCATGGTCGCTGTGACGACACCACGGGTGTCGGCCACCAGCGTTGCGTAAGAGAGAGAGTTCCTGGTCAGTTCGACCGAGCGCTCGGCGCGATTGAGCCGGGCGCGGGCCTCATCGGCGGCGGCGCGTGCCGAGTCCATCTGCGCGTCGGTGGTCCAGCCCTTGCCGCGCAGATCCTTGGCGCGCTGCTCGGCGGCGCCGGCCTGCGCCAGCACGCCGGTCGCGGCCCGGAACTCGGCCTCGGCCTGCTCGGCCTGCAGCTTCAGATCGACTTCATCCAGCGTTGCCAAGGGCTGGTCGACATCGACGACCTGGCCGACCTCGACCAGGCGCTTGGCGACCTTGCCGGCGACCCGAAAGCCCATGTCAGCCTCGACCCGGGGCTTGATCGTGCCGACGAAGCTCCGCTCGGGGGTTTCGGCCTCATAATGGACGGTGGCGACCAGAACCGGGCGGCCCGGCTCGACCTTTTCGGCCACCTTTTCGTTGCATCCCGCCAGCCCGATTGCCACAGAAGCCAGCATCGCTCCGGTCAAGAGCCTGTAATAGCTGGACAAAACGGAACGGACGAACATCGGATATCTCCATCGAGCTGACGACTGATGAAGAGTATCGATTTATCACTGATAAATGTCAATAATCGTCAGTAGACACACGTTCGTGAGGTGGAGCGTGATGAGATTGTAGAAAAGTGGCGGATTGAGCGAACTGTTCGGTTGGCCCTGCTCGGGGTTACTATTCAGTCAAGGAGGGAACCGTGACCTCATCCGCTGACCCAAAGCCATCACGAAAGAAGCTGCGCGAACATCGCAGGCGGCTCTACGCTCAGGGACTTCATCCCGTAGAGATTTGGGTTCCCGTTATCAGCTCGGCAACGTTCAGGATGGAAGCCCACCGACAGTCATTGGCCGTCGCGTCAAGCGCACATGACGGCGACGATCAGGCGTTCGTCGATGCCATCTCCGATTGGCCCGACCGCGCATAATGATCTGTAGTTTGTAGGGTGGGCAAAGGCGCGAAGCGCCGTGCCCACCATTCCCGGCGTGCTTGTGATGGTGGGCACGCTACGCTTTGCCCACCCTACGCAGCCGTCACGCTACTTCGAGCCGGCGAACTCGTTCTTCGTCTCGTGCCCACCCAGAAACACCAGCAGTCCTGCCGCGAGCGGCAGCAGCGACAGCACCAGCAATCCGGTCGACGTGTTGCCGGTGGATTCCTTCACCCAGCCGATCAGATACGGCCCGCCGAAGCCTGCGAGATTGCCGATCGAGTTGATCAGCGCGATCGCGCCGGCCGCCGCCGTGCCGGAGAGCCACGCGGTCGGTAGCGTCCAGAACACCGCGAAGGTGCAGAACACGCCGATCGCAGCGACCGTCAGCACGACCATCGTGACGGTCGGATCGGCGATGTAGCTGGAGACGCCGAGCGCAACGGCGGTGAGCAGCAAGGGAGCGCCGACATGGGCGACGCGCTCGCGGGTGGCATCCGAATGGCGCGCCCACAGGATCATCGCGATGGTACCGAACAGATACGGGATCGCGGTGACGAAGCCGGTCTGCGCGTTGGTCAGGCCGAACGCCTTGACGATCGTCGGCAGCCAGAACTGCATGCCATAGAGCGCGCCGACGAAGCCGAAATAGATCAGGCTGAGCGTGATCACCTTGGGCGAGGCCAGCGCCTCACCGAGGGTGAAGTGCTTGACCGCCTGCTTGGCCGCGATCTCCGCATCGAGCTTCGCCTTCAGCCAGGCCTTCTGCTCGGCCGAGAGCCAGTCGGCCTTCTCCGGCCGGTCGGTCAGATAGAACCAGGTGACGATGCCGAGCAGCACCGAGGGCACGCCCTCGATGATGAACAGCCAGTGCCAGCCCTTCAGCCCCATGATGCCGTCGAGCCCGAGCAGCAGGCCCGAGATCGGGGCGCCGATCACCGTGGAGACGGGAACCGCGAGCGCGAACGCCGCGAGGAAGCGGGCGCGATATTCGGCCGGATACCAATAGGTGAGATACAGGATGATGCCGGGAAAGAAGCCGGCTTCGGCGACACCGAGCAGGAAACGCAGCACGTAAAAGCTGACTTCGCCGCTGACGGTCGCCATCAGTGCCGAGATGATGCCCCAGGTCACCATGATGCGGGCGATCCAGCGGCTGGCGCCGAACTTCTCCAGCGCCAGATTGCTCGGCACCTCGAAGATGAAATAGCCGATGAAGAAGATGCCGGCGCCCCAGGCGAACACCAGCGGCGTGAATTTCAGGTCGGCGTTCATCTGCAAGGCAGCGAAGCCGAGATTGACGCGGTCGAGATAGGAGAAGAAGTAGGCCAGCACCAGGAACGGGATCAGCCGCGCGGAGATCGTGCGGATGGTCGAGGTTTCGATGTCGCTGCGCGCGCCGCTCGGCGCGATGGTGGCGGTCTGGCTCATGAATTTTCCCCCGGCTCGCTATTGATCTTGAGGCCGGGTGTTGAGCATCGCGCGTGCGCTGTCAAATGGAATTGCAGGTCAACCGCATTCGCGGGGAGCGCAGCAGCAATGACGAAATTCGCGGCTTGCAGGGTGGATGAGTTGATGAACCAACCCACCCTGCGCATCGCGCTAGGCTGTCCCCTCATACGCCCGCCGCAAGCCTTCGACGTCGAGCTTGACCATCCCATACATCGCCTTCACGGCGCGCCTGGCGCCCTCCTGGTCCGGACCGCCGAGATATTGGTGGAGCGCTCTCGGCACGATCTGCCAGGGCACGTTGAAGCGGTCGCGCAGCCAGCCGCATCGCTCGGCCTTGCCGCCATTGGCGAGCAGCGCGTCCCAGAGCCTGTCGACTTCGGCCTGATCGACGCAGTTGATCATGAACGACACGGCATGGGAGTACTCCATCCGCATGCCGCCGTTGATCGCGATGTAGCTCTGGCCGGCGAGCGTGAACTCGACAAACAACACGGTTCCGGACGTGCCGGCCGGCCCGTCGATGATGTTGTTCTGAACGGAATCGATCCGGGAATCCGGCAGCAGCGAGACATAGAGGTTCGCGGCTTCCTCGGCTTCGCCATTGAACCACAGGCAGGGGGACACTTTGGACATGGGTCGCTCCTTCTCTGCGCGATCAGGCAGAGGCGCCGGCGCATTGCGCCTTGGCCGCGGCCTCGAGATCCATCCAGTTCACGCCCCACATATGACCGTCGAGATCCTCGAAGCTGCGGCCATACATGAAGTCATACTCGTCGACCGGCGAAGGATCGGGACGGCCGCCGGCGCTGGTCGCGCGGGCTACGACGTCGTCCACCTCGGCGCGGCTGTCGGCAGTGAGGCACAACAGCACCTGGTTCGAGGTCTTCGCATCGGAGATCGGCTTTGGCGAGAACGTCCGGAACTTGTCGTGCGTCATCAGCATGATTTGGATGGTCTCCGAGATCACCATGCAGGACGCGGTGTCGTCGGAGAATTGCGGATTCCTGCTCGCGCCGACCGCCTCGTAGAAGGCGGTGGCACGGGCAAGATTGCCGACCGGTAGGCTGATGAAGATCATCTTGGCGTTGGCCATCACGGGGTCCTTTCGCGGGTTGCGCTCCGAGGACGAACCGCATGACGGGCTTCCGACATGGCCAAGGAGATTTTCTTGCGGCGCAGGATCAGGCGGTGGCGGCGGCGGAATGGGCCTTCGTGGCGGCCTCGACGTCCATCCACATCACTTCCCAGATGTGGCCGTCCGGGTCCTCGAAACTGCGGCCATACATGAAGCCGAAGTCCTGGGTCGGGGTCGGATCGGCCGAACCGCCGGCCGAGACCGCCTTCATGACCATGTCGTCGACCTCGGCGCGGCCGTCTGACGACAGGCAGATCAGCACCTCGCTCGACGTCTTCGCATCGACGATCTTCTTCGACGTGAACTGGCGGTATTTGTCGTGGGTCAGCAGCATCGCAAAGATGGTTTCGGAGATCACCATGCAGGACGCGGTGTCGTCGGAGAATTGCGGATTTTTGGTCGCGCCGACGGCTTCATAGAACGCGGTCGATTTGGCGAGATTGCTGACCGGCAGGTTGACGAAGATCATCTTGGCCATGGGAACTCCTTGTGCGCAGGCTCGAGCCGAGGACGAACCTGATGGCAGGCTGCCGACATCCTGCCTAAGGAATTTTTTGCGACGTCCTGCCGCAGGCCGTCGCGGTCGCGTCACCAGTGATTCCCCTCATGGTGAGGAGCGCGAAGCGCGTCTCGAACCATGCGGCCCGACTGTGGCCTCGTCCTTCGAGCGCTTGCTTCGCAAGCTCCTCAGGATGAGGGGATGGGTCTGCGCGATGTGAGACTACGTCGCAATCGGCGTCGGCATGGTCAAAAACGCCCGCGTCACGTGCCAGAACAGCTGGCGGTTGATCGCGAGCGCGACCGAATGCGCGGTGCCGGGCAGGATGATGAACTGGCGGTCGCCGTTCGGCAGAAGGTTATAGAACGCCTCGAGGTCGGCGACGGTAGCGATGCCGTCATATTCGCCGCGCACCAGCAGCACCGGCGCCAGCACCTTCTCGGGATGCACGACGGGGAGGTTCGCGGTCATGTCGAGATAGGTGCCGGTCGGAATCTGGTCGCCGAACTGCATCTCGACATCGGCAAGCACCTCGATCGCGGCGGGATCTGATGTCCCCGGCTTGTCGCGGGTGGCGATCGAGCGGATCATGTCGCGGTCGCGCTTGCGCATATTGTGGGTGCGATAATAGTCGACTTGCTCAGCCCGTTTTGTAAGTGTCGGCGATCCCTCGCCCTTGTAGGTGAAGGCGGCGAACACCAGGCGGTCAATCCGATCGGGCGCCACCATCGCGTAGGCGCCGGCGCGTAGCGCGCCGGAGGACTCGCCGACGAAGTGATACTTCTTTAATCCGGTCTCGCGCGCGATCACCTCGACCGCGGCCTTCAGATCCTCGGCGCCGCTGGCGATATCGGCATTGCCCTTGGTGCGGCCGGACTTGCCGTAATTCTCGTGATCCATGGTCCAGCAATCGAAGCCGTAGCGGGCGAACTCGTTCATCACGGAGTATTCGCCCTTGCCGGGCACGTTGAGATCAAACACGCGCGAGGTCACCGACGAGCCGTGCACGAAGAACACCACGGGACGCGCCGGCTCGCCGGGCTTCGGCGCGCCGACCCGCTTGCGATACATCCACAAGGGGATGTCGCCCTTCTTGGTCCAGTATTCGCTGCTCCAGATTTCGCCTTCCGCAGGCTGTGCCGTCGCCGCTTGCGCCGAACCGCCGAGCGCGCCGGAGGCCGCGGCGATGCCGAGGCCCTTGATCACGGTGCGGCGCGGAAAAGACTGGTCGGAATGCGTCATGGCGCATCTCCCTGAAAGCATCGGATTCTCTGTCCGATCGCGCGCGACCATAGCAGCGCGTCGACGCCCGCGCGAGCGCACGCATTTCACAATGGCAAATACGGTGCACGATTTTGTGAACACAACGCCTGGCTGAGGGCGCGGACGTGCGGCGGGTCTCAGCCTAGTCTTGCGCTTCGCGACGACACCGACCGTCCATTGTCATTCGCGCCACGGGTCACCGGAGAAGCGCGAAAATTCAGGGAGTGATCATGTTGAAAAAGGCATCCGCCGCTTTGGCGGCAGCATTGCTCTGCTCCGCGCTTCCAGCGACCGGCCAACAACTGCCCGACGGACCCGGCAAGGAGCTGGCCCAGGCGAATTGCAACATCTGTCACGCGCTGCTGAGCCGGGTCGGATCAGGCTATACCGCGGACGGCTGGAAAACCGTACTGCGAATGATGCTCAATCAAGGCGCCCAGGTGCCGCCTGACCAGATCGAGCCACTCAGGGAATATTTGACGCGGAGTTTTCCGGAGAAAGGCAAGCCCGCCGGCATCGTCATTCCCGGACCGATCGAGGTCTCGTTCCAGGAGTGGCATGTGCCGACGCCAGGCTCACGACCGCATGATCCGCTGGCCGCGACGGACGGCTCGCTCTGGTACACCGGCCAACTGGCCAACGTGCTTGGCCGGCTCGATCCTGCGACCGGCAAGTTCACGGAATTCCAGCTCAAGACGCCGCACTCCGGACCGCACGGGCTGCAGGAGGATCGTGACGGCAACATCTGGTACACCGGCAACTCCGGCTCCCTGATCGGAAAGCTCGACCCGAAGAGCGGCACCGTGACCGAATATCCGACCCCGGAGCCGGGCGACCCGCATACGCTGATCTTCGACAGAAACGGCATCCTCTGGTTCACGATGCAGAACCTCAACCGGATCGGACGTCTCGACCCGAAGACCGGCGAGATCAAGCTGCTCACCCCGCCGACGGTGAATTCGCGTCCCTACGGCATGGCGCTGAATTCGAAAGGCGCCATCTTCTTCGTCGAATTCGGCACCAACCAGGTTGGCAGCATCGATCCGAGCACATTGGAATTTCGCGAGTTCAAGCTGCCGAATGCGGCGTCACGGCCGCGGCGCATCGCCATCACGAGCGACGACATCGTCTGGTATTCGGACTACTCGCGCGGCTATCTCGGTCGCCTCGATCCCGTAACCGGCAAGGTCACGGAATGGCCGTCCCCGAGCGGACCTAAATCGGAGCCATATGGCATCTCCGCGATCAACGACATCATCTGGTACAGCGAGTCCGGATCAACCCCGAATACCGTCGTGCGCTTCGACCCCCGAAGCGAAAAATTCCAGAGCTGGGCGATCCCCGGGGGCGGAAACATCGTCCGCAATACGTCAGTCACGCGCGACGGCAATTTCGTGCTGGCCAACAGCCTGATGAATGACATCTCGCTGGTCAGGATCAAGCGCGACTGATTCCCCAACCGCGCTACCTTCCCGTGAACCGCGGCGTTCGCTTCTCGGCGAATGCCTTGACGCCTTCCTTCAGGTCTTCGCTGTCCTTGACCTCGTCCAGCAGCCGCCGCACATCGGCAACCGTTTCCAGCGGTCCCTTCGGCATCGCCTCGCGCGCCAGCTTCTTCAGCGCGCGGACCACCAGCGGCGCGTTGCCGGCGATCTTCGCCGCCATCTGCTGCGCCAGCGCAACGTGTTGGCCCCGCGGCGCAACCTTGTTGACGAAGCCGATCTGAAAGGCGCGCTCCGCCGACATCTCCTCGCCGACCAGCAGGAACTCCATCGCGATCTTGTGCGGCATCCGCGCCATCACCGAGGAGACGCCGCCGGCCGTGGTGCCGATCTTGCCCTCGGGATAGATGAAGCGCGTGGTCTCCGAGGCCACGCAGAGATCGGCCATCTGCACCAGCACGAAGGCCCCGCCCACGACCCAGCCTGATGTCGCGGCAATGACCGGCTTGTCGAGTTCGACGCCGAGACCGGGCACCGCGTGCCACATGTTGGCCGGGAGATCGCCGACATCGGCGCCGACCGAGAAATACTTCTCCTCGGATGACGCCAGCACCGCGACGCGATCGTCGCTGTCGCGAAAGCGCAGCCAGGCGTCGCGCAACTCCGTGCACAGCGCATTGTTCAGCGCATTGTGCTTCTCACTGCGAACCATCGTGATGGTCGCGACGTGATTGTTGCTCTCGTAGCGGACGAGTGACATGAGTGCTCCCCCCTGGACATTTCCCTCGTCATTGCGAGGAGCGTAGCGACCAAGCAATCCATTCCTCTGCTTGCGGCGCTATGGATTGCTTCGCTCGCAATGACGGCGTTACTTCTTCTCGTCGGGATGCCGGTGCACGGGATCGATCCACAGCACCGTCTCCGGCTTCTCGACCGGCTCGATGTCGAGATTGATCGCGACCGCCTCGCCGTCGGAGCGGACCAGCACGCATTCCAGGACCTCGTCTCGGCTGGCATTGATCTCCTGGTGCGGCACATAGGGCGGCACGAAGATGAAGTCGCCGGGGCCGGCTTCGGCCGTGAACTGCAGCTTCTCGCCCCAGCGCATCCGCGCCTTGCCCTTCACGACATAGATGATGCTTTCGAGATGGCCGTGGTGATGCGCGCCGGTCTTGGCGTCCGGCTTGATGCTGACGGTACCGGCCCACAGCTTCTGCGCGCCGACGCGGGCGAAATTGATCGCGGCCTTGCGGTCCATCCCGGCGGTCGAGGGCACGTTCGGATCGAGCTGATTGCCGGGAATGACGCGCACGCCGTCGTGCTTCCAGCGCTCGTCATCGTGATCATGATGGTGATGATCGTGGGAATGGGTGTGATCGTGGGAACCGCTCATTTTTGTTCTTTCGGACATCAGGTTTCGTGCAGGGAACGCTAGCGAAAAGCGCGCAGGGAGGCGAGCGGAAAATCGGAACGTATGGCCGATCTCGCGCGTTGCCCCTGCAAGAATTCAACGCTTTTCAAAGGACAAAAGTCATGGGTAGCACGACCGACAAGATCAAGGGCACCACCAACGAGAAGATCGGCCAGGCCAAGCAGAAGATCGGCGAGGCCACGGGTTCTGAAGAAATGCAGGGCGAAGGCGCGATCCAGGAAGCCAAGGGCAAGGGCCAGAAGGCGATGGGCGATGCCAAGGAGATGGCCAAGGAGGCCATGAACCGCGCGGCGGCTGCGGCGAACAAGAAGCTCTGATCACGAGCACCCTGATCACAGGCACTCTGATCACAGGCACTCTGATCACAGGCACAATGTGATGAAGGGACCGGTCCATTCGGGCCGGTCCCTTTCGTGTCAGGCTCGCGGGCGCGCCTTGGTCAGCACGTCCAGATGTGCCAGCACATCCGGATTGACGACGTTGGTCGGCGTTCCCGCCGCATAGGCGACAATCTGATCAAAAATGTCCGTGAACTGAATCTCGTATTCGTCGCGCGAGACGTAGCCGAGATGCGGCGTGCAGACGACGTTGGGCATGTTGAGCAAGGGATCGGCGGTATCCCGCAGCGGCTCCTTCTCGTAGACGTCCACCGCGGCCATGCCGGGCCGTCCTGCGCGCAGCGCATTGACCAGCGCATTCGGTTCGATCAGCGGCGCGCGGCTGGTGTTGACCAGGAGCGCCGTCGGTTTCATGCGCGCGAGATCCGCAGGCTTCACGATGCCGCGGGTGGCATCGACCAGGCGCATATGCAGTGACAACACGTCGCAGCGTTCGAAGAAGTCCGCCTTGCTCGCCGCGGTCTCGTAGCCGTCGGCGTGCGCTTTCGCCATCGCCGGCTCGCGCGCCCAGACCAGCACGTTCATGCCGAACGCCTTGCCGTAACCGGCAACGACGGCGCCGATGCGGCCGTAGCCGTAGATGCCGAGCGTCTTGGTCCGCAGCGTATGGCCGACCCCGATCTGCCAGTTGCCGGCTTTCAGCGAGGCCATCTGCTGCGGGATCGCGCGCATCGCGGCCAGGATCAGTCCCCAGGTGAATTCAGCCGTGGCGTAGGACGGCGTGTCCGCATGCTGGCTGGAGGACACGATGATGCCGAGCCGCGTGCAGCTGTCGATATCGATATGCGGATAGACGCTGCGCTGGCTGATCAGCCGCAGCTTCGGCAACCGCTCGAGCAGCGGCGTTCGAACTTGTGTCCGCTCGCGGATCAGCACCAGCGCTTCGGTGTCCGCCAGGCGCGCGGCGAGCGCGTCGACGTCCTGGACGTGGTCGTTCCAGATCGTGACGTCGTGCCCCCTGAGCTTCGCAAAGCAGTCCAGGGTGCGCAGCGTGTCGAAATAATCGTCGAGGATCGAGATCTTCACGGCTGCGCTCCCTGCCTTGTCGTTATTTCACCGCCAGCAGCTCGACATCGAACATCAGCGTCGCATTCGGCGGAATCACGCCGCCGGCGCCGCGCGCGCCGTAGCCAAGCGCGGGCGGAATGATCAGCGTGCGCTTGCCGCCGACCTGCATGGTGGCGACGCCCTCGTCCCAGCCCTTGATGACGCGGCCCATGCCGATCGGAAACTCGAAGGGCTCGTTGCGGTCGACGGAGGAGTCGAATTTCTTGCCCTTCTGGCCGTTCTCGTAGAGCCAGCCGGTGTAATGCATCACGCAGGTCTGGCCGGTCTTCGGCGAAGCGCCGGTGCCAACCTTGCTGTCGATGATCTGAAGGCCTGAGGACGTGGTCATGGGCTTTCCTGCAGTTTGGGCCGCTGCCATCTCTGAGACAACGGGCGTGGAGATCGCGGCCGCCAGACCAGCGAACGCAGTTTTGATGATCATGCGTCGGGAAGATCGCATTGAGATACCTCTTGTGAAGGACGGCCGTGTCTAGCCCAGCGGCGCGCAAATCCCTAGCCAATTTTCAGGGAGCCGCCATGCCGCCGTCGCGGTCCAGCGCGAAATCATCCAGCAGCAGCGAGCTCCCGCCGGCGATGAGATCGCCGATCAGTTGCGCCGCGAGATAGCTGAAGGTGATGCCGTTGCCGCCATAGCCATAGGCGGCGTACACACCTTTCGCGCCGGGCACGGGACCGATCAGCGGCAGACCGTCTTCTGTGGTGTCGAACGCGCCTGCCCAGCGATGTGCGATCTTGATGTCGGCGCGCGGCCACAGTGCTGCGAGACGTTTTGCGAGCAAGCGCGACTTCTGCGGAATCAGCCGATCGCGCGCCTCCGGTTCGATCGTCTCCTCGCTGTCTTCGCCGCCGATGATGATACGGCCGGACGGCGTCGTGCGCGCGTAGAGATAGTCCCTGGTGGCCTCCCAGATCAGCGCACCATCCTTCCAGATGTTTTGCGGCTGAGGCGTGGTTGCAATGGCCCAACTGGACGACACGTTCTGGATGCCTGAATGGACGATGTCCGGCATCACATAGCCGGTCGCCAGGACCACGGATGTCGCTTCGATGACATGTCCCTCCTCGAGTTCGACAGTCACGGACTGTCCCGCTCGATCGAATGCCACGGCTTCCGCGTCGAACAGGCGTGCGCCGCGCGAGACCGCGAGTCGCAACAGGCCGCGCGCCAGCTGCAGCGGATCGGCGTCGGCCGCGCCGGGTGAGACGATCGCGCCTGCGCGCGCGATCTCGTAAGCTTCCAGCAAGTGCGCGTGATCGAGAAAATCTCCCGGCAATCCGGCGCGGCGGCGAAGCCTGTGCTCTTCGATCAGCTCCAACGCGCTATCGCCGGCGGCCAGATAGAGCGAGGTCTTCGCCCTGACCTCGCCCGGCAATCCGAGATCGTGCACCAGCGCGCTCAGGCCCGTCACCGCATCGAGGCTTGCGCGATAGGCTCGCACGGCGCGCTCGAAGCCATAGGCTTCGGTGAGTGCGACCAGCGAGCGATCGATCTCCCACAACAGCATCGAGGTGCTGGCCGCCGTGCTGCCACGGCCGGGATGCTCGCGGTCGACGATGACGACGTCGAGCCCTTGCCGCGTCAGCCGCTCCGCCACCAGCGAGCCGGTGATCCCGGCGCCGACGATCAGCGCGTCGCAGCGGAGATTTTCAGTGACCGCCGGCCGCGGGGGATGCTTCGCGACGGCAAACCACGGCGACGAGCCGCCGCGAAGATCGGAGTGGTCGGTATTGCCGGAATCGAAAGTTGGGATGAGCAGCCTCGCACGCAGAAAATGCCTTGGGCACTAACCGGTGCGAAGCCGCACGGTTCCTCTCAATAGCCCAGCGCGCAGCCGTCCTTGCGCGGGTCGGAGCCGCCGGTCAGCGTGCCCTTGTCCCAGTCGATCCAGATGCCCTGGGCGCCGCCGAGCGGCGCGACCACGCTGGTGGTCTTGTGGCCGATCTTCCTCAGACCCTCGACGATCTCGGCGGGCACGCTGTCCTCGAGCTGATAGACGCCCTCGTAATGCAGGCCGCGCGGCATGTCGATCGCCTCCTGCACGTCGCAGCCATAGTCGAGGATGTTGGTCAGCACATGGGTCTGGCCGACCGGCTGGTACTGCCCGCCCATCACGGCGAACGGCATCTGCGCGCGGCCGCCCTTGGTCAGGAGCCCCGGCATGATCGTGTGCAGCGGGCGCTTGCTGCCGGCGATGCAGTTGGGGTGGCCGGGCTGGATGCGGAAGCCGCCGGCACGGTTCTGCAGCAGCACGCCGGTCCTGTTGGAGACGATCGCCGAGCCGAAGGAATGCGCGACCGAATTGATGAACGAGCAGACGTTGCGATCCTTGTCCACCACCGTGATGTAGATGGTCGAGGGATTCATCGGCGGCGCGACGTTCGGCAAATCGAGCAGGCCGTCCATCCGGATCTTGCTGATGTAGTCGTCGGCAAAACCCTTGGCGAGCATCTCGGCGACATCGATCTTCATGCTGGCGGGGTCGGCCACATGCATCTCGCGATTCATGTAGGCGATGCGCGCGGCTTCCGCTTCGAGATGGAAACGCTCGACACTGAGCGGCGCGAATTTGGTGAGGTCGAAGCGTGACAGGATGTTGAGCATCAATAGCGCGGTGATGCCGGGACCGTTCGGCGGGCACTGCCAGAGGTCATAGCCCTTGTACATGGTGCCGATCGGTGTCGTCACTTCCGTGGTGTGCGCGGCGAAGTCATCAAGCGTATGCAGGCCGCCGATCGACCGCAGCGTCTCGACGATGTCTTCGGCGACCGGGCCCTTGTAGAAGGCGTCGCGGCCATCCCTGGCGATCGCGCGCAGCGTCTTGCCGAGCTCGGGCTGACGGATGACGTCGCCGGCCTTGGCCGGCTGCCCGTGCGGCAGCAGATAGCGCTCGGTATTGGTGCCAGCCTTCAGCTTCTCGAACTGGTTCTTCCAGTCGAAGGCGATGCGCGGGGCGACGACGTAGCCCTCTTCGGCCGCTTTGATCGCAGGCTGGGCCAGCCGGTCGAACCCGAACTTGCCGTGATCGCGCAGCACGGTCGCGAAGGCGTCGATCACACCGGGAATGGAGACGGCGTGGGCCGAGGTCAGCGGCACCGAATTGATCTTGCGCTCGAGATACCAGTCGGCGTTCGCCGCCTTCGGCGCCCGGCCGGAGCCGTTATAGGCTGATATCTTGCCCTCGCCGCGCGGCTGGATCAGCGCGAAGCAGTCGCCGCCGATGCCGGTCGATTGCGGCTCGATCACGCCGAGCAGCAGGCTGCCCGCGACAGCCGCATCCGCCGCCGTGCCGCCCTCGCGCAGTACCTCGATCGCCGCCAGCGATGCCTGCGGATGCGAGGTCGCCACCATCGCGTTCTGGGCATGGACCGTGGACCGGCCGGCAAAATGGAAATTCCTCATCTTCAGGGCTCGCTTGATCTTGTTTCTTTGGGGGGCGCTCATCCGGGCGGATGCAAGCTACATGACACATTCATGGCTGACGGGGCAATGGCTGGCATACCAAGTGATGGCAGGGGAATTATCTCGATAATGCATGGCTTTGCGGGGTTTCGCGGCGTGCCCCGCCCTGATACACCGGCGCCATGCCCCTCAAGGTCGCCGCCCTCTATCAATTCGCCGCGCTGCCGGATTATTGCGCATTGCGCGAGCCGCTGCGCGCGCTCTGCGCAAGCCTCCATCTCAAGGGCAGCCTCCTGCTGGCGCATGAGGGCATCAACGGCACCGTCGCGGGCCAACCTGAAGATATCGATGCCTTCGTTGCCGAATTGCAGCACGGGCCGCTGTTCGGCGGTCGGCTCGACAATCTCGAGCTGAAATTCTCGGAGGCCGCCGAGATGCCGTTCGGGCGGCTCAAGGTGCGGCTGAAGA
Source organism: Bradyrhizobium jicamae (assembly GCF_018130695.1). GTDB lineage: Bacteria > Pseudomonadota > Alphaproteobacteria > Rhizobiales > Xanthobacteraceae > Bradyrhizobium > Bradyrhizobium jicamae_B. The sequence continues at coordinate 289,611 of NZ_JAFCJX010000003.1, forward strand.
AGGAGATCGTGACGCTCGGCGCCGCGGTCGATCCAACCGCGCGCGTCGGCACCTATGTCGGCGCCGCCGACTGGAACGCGCTGATATCGTCGCCCGACACGCTGGTGCTCGACACTCGGAATGCTTTCGAGGTGGCGATGGGCACGTTCGAGGGCGCGGTCGACCCTGACATCAAGAGCTTTGGTCAGTTCAAGGAATTTGCTGCCGAGCATCTCGATCCGGCCAAGCATCAGAAGATCGCGATGTTCTGCACCGGCGGCATCCGCTGCGAGAAGGCCAGCGCGTATCTGCTCGCCCACGGCTTTGCCGAGGTCTATCATCTCAAGGGCGGCATTCTGAAATATCTGGAAGAGACGCCGGAAGCCGACAGCCGCTGGCGCGGCGACTGCTTCGTGTTCGACGAGCGCGTCGCGCTCGGCCACGGCCTGCGCGAACGAGCTAAGGACGTCGCATGAGCGAGATCGCAAGGCTCAGTGAGCGGATCGATGCGCTGGAGATGCGCCTGACCTACCAGGACGAGACCGTCGAGACGCTGAACCAGACCATCACCGCGCAGTGGAAGCAGATCGATGCGCTGACGCGGCAGGTCGCGGAGCTGCGCGATCGGCTGCAGGAGGCCGAGACCAACGCGCCCGGCCCCACCAACGAAAGGCCGCCGCACTACTAGCGCATGATCCGGAAAAGTGTGAAGCGGTTTTCCCTCGCGACAAACGCGGAACGCGTTTGCGCGGAGATCATGCGCAAACAAAGGGCCTAAGGCGCGATGGCGATTCAACCCAATCTCATCGCGCTTTAGGTGGCCGCCGGTATCTTCCCGGCGTCCGTGAAGAACACCTGCGCGAGCTGATGCACCAGCGCGGTCGCCCGATCATCATCGAGGCCGGACCGCACACACAACAATCGCCGGAGCATCGGCAATTGCGGCAGATAGTACTCGCGCGCCGGAATCAGGAAGGATGGCACCATCCGCTCCGGAATGATCGTCAGGCCGATACCTGCGCGGGCTGCCTCGAGCCGCAGTTGATGGTTGGGGCTCCTGAACACGATCTTGTAGGACATATTGTGCTTGGTCAGGGTGCGGATCATCCAGTCGTCGCCAGGCCATGCCAGGATCGGCAGCGGCGCCCCCGGACGCAGGACGAAATCGCGGGACCGCACCCAAACCGACGGCTCCTCGGCCTCGTTCACAATGGTGATGTCCTGCTCGTTGTCGGTCAGCGGATTGCTGTAAATGAACGCGACATCAATGTAGCCGTCGACCAGTCCGCGAACGATCGCGGGCGAAAGATCGGCATGGACGAAGACGTCGGCAAGCGCCACGGCCGATTGCAACCTGATGAATTCGTCGGCGAGCAGGGTGCTGATGCCCAGCCGCACCGCCAGTGGCCCCTCATTATTGCCGCCGAGCCTGAGGAGCTGGTCGTTGGCTTCCAGGATCCGCCTCGCCTGCTGCACGGCGACCTTGCCGAGCTCGGTGGTCGTCGTGCCGCCCGCCGTTTTCACGAACAGCGCGCCGCCGACCAGGCTTTGCAGCCGCTTCACCTGCGAGCTGATGGCAGGCTGGCTCAGTCCGAGACGCTCGCCAGCCTTGGACAGGCTTCCGGTTTCGGCTATGGCGACGACAGTGCGAATGATTTCAATCGGAACATTCAGGAATTGATTTCGTCTCTGCATCGAAGCTCCAGTCGCGGGCGTGACACTGCGACGCGCGAGTCGCCCGCGTGCAACCAATACTAACGAATGGTTGCATGTTTACCGAGCTTCAAATTTTGGGAAGTACGAGCCATACATACCTTAGCGTGCATAGTGGGCTGCCGCTCGGTAATCGAGAACCGCTATAGCGCTGATCGGGCAGCATTTTACCGGCTTATATCGCCGCGTCTTATTGCCCCATCAAGAACTATCGGTCCGCTAACGCTGAGGACCCTATTTGCTCGGATACCATATTCCGAATCCCGGAAGCTTTCCTACAGATCGCGTTCAGAAAGGCCTGCAACTCTGGCCGAAAACATTTGACGTTGCAGGTTCTGACAATGAAAAAATTCATTCCTTGCCGAAGCGGCGCAAGCGCCGTCGAGTTCGCACTGATGCTGCCGCTGTTTCTCGCCATCATCTTCGGTATCGTCGTATTCGGCTCCTATCTGGCGATGGTCCATGGCGTGCAGCAGCTCGCCGCCGAAGCCGCGCGGTCCTCGGTCGCCGGCATCAGCGATACGGAACGCAACAGCCTGGCGACGAACTATGTGGCGACGAACGCAGCGACCTATCCGCTGATCGTTCCCTCCAACCTGTCCGTCAACGCCGCGCCGTCGTCCGGCAATCCGAATGTTTACGTCGTCACCGTCAATTACAACGCGTCCGGGATGTTCATCTACAGCCTGCCCTTCGTGCCGGCGCCACCGACCACCATCGTCCGCTCCGCCGCAATTCAATACGGAGGATTCTGACGTGACGACGATGCTGGCCCTGTTGCGACGCTTCGATGCCGATGAACGCGGCAATTTCGCCATCATCGGCGCCGGCCTGATGACCCTCGTCGTCGGCTGCGCGGCGCTCGCCGTCGATCTCGGTACGATCTTCACCGACCGCCGGAAAGCCCAAAGCGCGGCCGATCTTGCCGCGATCATCGCAGCCAGCAACCTGTCCAATGCGGTCAATGCCGCAACCGCGACGGTGGTGCAGAACAAATACCCGGCCAGCTCGCTTGCGAAAGTCGAACTCGGAAACTATTCGGCCAACTCCACAATCGCGCCGCAGGCACGGTTCGTCACGCCCGCAGTCGGCACAGCCAATGCCGCACGGGTGACGCTGAATACGCAAACGCCGCTGTATTTTGCGCGCTATTTCACCGGGAAAAATCAATACCCCATCACGACGACCGCAACGGCGTCCTCCACCGCACTGGCCTCGTTCGCGATCGGCTCGCGGCTCGCGGCGATCAACGGCGGATTGATCAACACGATGCTCGGCAGCATGCTGGGCACCACACTGTCGTTGTCGGCGATGGACTATCAGGCCCTGATCAACGCCCGGGTCGATGCACTGGATTTCCTGTCGAACCTCGCGACGCGCGTCAACATGACGGGCGTCACCTATGACACCCTGTTGAACAGCAACATCAAGGTCTCGGATATCATTGCCGCCGCGCTGACCACGCAGCAGGCGACCAACGGTGCCAATGCCGCGACGACGGCGCTCTCGACGATCGCGCAGGCCACCACCGGCGTCACGACCAAGATCAAGCCGAGCTCGCTGATCGACGTTGGTCCTTTCGCCAACCTCGCGGCCGGACAGAAGCCAAAACTCAGCGCCGGGGTATCCGTCTTCGACCTGCTCTCCGCCACGGCACAGCTCGCCAACGGCTCGCACCAGATCGCGACGTCGGTCAACCTCGGCCTGCCCGGCATCGCCAACGTGTCGGTGCTGGCGACTGTCGGCGAGCGGCCGGTCGGCTCGGGATGGGTCGAGCTCGGCGCGCAGGGCGCGAGCGTGCACACCGCTCAAACACGAATCCTGCTCTCGATCCAGCTGGCCGGCAGCGGCCCCGTTCCCGGCGTCAACCTGCCGCTCTATGTAGAGGTCGCCTCCGGCACCGCCACCCTCAATGCCGTATCCTGCGGACTGCCCAACGTCGGCACGTCGCGCGTGACGCTCGCCGCCACGCCCGGAATCGTCGATGCCTGGATCGGCGGCGTCACCGCCGCCGACATGACGAATTTCTCGGTGAAGCCGAACCCGCCCGCGGCGACACTGGTCAATGTCGGCGGCATCACGGTCTCGGGCAAAGCCCATGCCGGGATGGGCAATACGACGCCGACCAATGTCGACTTCACCTATGTCGACATCCAGTCCGCGGTGAAGAAGACGGTGACGACGAGCAACTTCACCTCGTCGCTGACCGCGAGCCTGCTCGGCGATCTCTCGCTGTCCGTCAATGCCGGCCCGCTCGCCATTCCCGTCCCCGGCATTGGTGGCACGGTGTCGGGCATTCTGAACGGCGCGACCAGCTCGATCGACCAGACGCTGGCGTCCGTGCTGGCGACGCTCGGCATCGGAATCGGACAGGTCGATCTGTGGGTGATGGGAATTCGCTGCGACGGCGCGGTGCTGGTCAATTAGGCCGTGACGCCGGCGTCGCGTCGCTGCGCGGCTTAGCGGAAGACCGCCATCACCTTGTCCCACAGCGACGCGGTCTCGCGATCGCCGTCCACCTTGCTCGGCGCCGGCTGCGCGGCGCTGACGGGGTCGGAGGCCGGGAACGTGTCTTCCAGACCGGCCTGCAATTTGGCATGGGTTTCGCGGTCGGCGGCCAGGGCTTCTTGCGGATCCTGGGCGTGCTTGTCATGCGCGGCGGGATTGAATTTCTCGGCCATGTCATCCTCCATTGCCGGAAATAACGCGGCCGCCTGAACGGGGGTTCCAGATGCGCCTTGGCCCCTCGCGCCGCACCGTGTATCAGGAGCCCCGGAAATTCCCCGCATGATCAGGAACTTTTTGCGTGTCCCAGCAAGCTGCAATCAAGCCATTTATCGAGGTGCTGGCGGGCCGGCGGCAAGCCGTGCCGCCGCTCTGGATGATGCGGCAGGCCGGACGCTATCTGCCTGAATATCGCGAGCTGCGCGCCAAGGCCGGCAGCTTCCTCGATCTCTGCTTCAACCCCGACCATGCCGCCGAGGTGACGCTGCAGCCGATCCGCCGCTTCAATTTCGATGCCGCGATCATCTTCTCCGACATTCTGGTGATCCCGCACGCGCTCGGCCGCGCGGTGCGTTTCGAGGTCGGCGAAGGCCCGCGGCTCGATCCGCTGGCGACGCCCGCGCAGATCGACACGCTGGCGCGGCAAGCCGACTTCAGCAAGCTCGAGCCGGTCTATGAGGCGCTGCGCCGCGTGCGACGCGAGCTCGCACCCGAGATTGCGCTGATCGGATTCTGCGGCGCGCCGTGGACGGTCGCGACCTACATGGTCGCAGGCCAGGGCACGCCGGACCAGGCTCCGGCGCGGATGCTGGCCTATCGCCATCCCGACGCCTTCCAGACAATCATCGACGTGCTGGTCGAGAACTCGATCCAGTATCTGCTCGGCCAGCTCAAGGCCGGCGCCGATGCCTTGCAGATCTTCGACACCTGGGCCGGCGTGCTGCCGCCGCGCGAGTTCGTGCGCTGGTCGATCGAGCCCGCCAAGCGCATCGTCGCAGGCGTGCGCAAACAGGTGCCCGATGCGAAGATCATCGGCTTTCCCCGCGGCGCCGGTGGCATGCTGCCGGCCTATGTGGACGCAACCGGCGTCAATGCCGTCTCGATCGATTGGGCGGCCGAGCCGTCGATGATCCGCGAGCGCGTGCAGAACCGCGTCGCGGTGCAGGGCAATCTCGATCCGCTGGCGCTGATTGCCGGCGGCGCCGCGCTCGACCGCGCCGTCGACGACGTGCTGGAGAATTTTGCCAAGGGCCGGCTGATTTTCAACCTCGGCCACGGCATCCAGCCGGAGACGCCGATCGCCCATGTCGAGCAGATGGTGAAGCGGGTGCGGGCGTATCGGGGATAGCGTTAGCACCCTGCGCTGAGGTTTTGCAGCAAATGCTGGACCTGCACGTTGAACTCGTCGGCATTGTCAGCGCTGGCGAACACGTAGCGATCCGGCCGCACGATCACGGCCGCCGCCGCATTCTGCCGCATCCAGTCGGTGAACAGTTTTTCGGTCTCGACCACGGTCAGGATACCGTCGCGTGCGCTGCTCTCGCCCGCGCTTGCGACCACGACCCGCTCACCGCCGATCCGCCGCCACGCCGCGCGCAGATCGTCCGATAGCCAGGCCATCGTCTCCGGCGCTGACGTGACAATGGCAAATTCCGGCTTGAGGACATCATCGAGTCGGCGCACGCGGCCGTCAGGACCGCGCACATGCGGCTGCACGAACAAGCGTCCACCGAGCCTGGCGTCACGTTCGATCAAGCCGCTCACGAGGTCGGGGATGAATTTCTGCCGGATCGTTTCCGCCTTGCCCGACTTGAGATCGGCGCGCAGCCGCGCGTCGCGCTCGGCGGCGGCGACCGGATCGAGCTCGCCGATGATCTTGCCGAACTCCTTGGCGCTGGCGACGACGGCGCGGACATGCGGCTTGCGCTCGATCTCGTAGCTGTCGAGCAACGCCTCGCCCGCATCGCCGCGCAACACCAGCGCGAGCTTCCAGGCGAGATTGACGGCATCGCGGATGCCGGCACAGAGGCCCTGGCCAAGGAAGGGCGGCGTCTGGTGCACGGCATCGCCCATCAGCAGCACCCGGCGATCGCGCCAGCGCTGCCCGAGCAAAGCGTGGAAGCGGTAGACCGCCGAGCGCCAGATGGTGAGATCCGACGTATCGGTAAAGCCCTTGAGCAGGTTGATCACACTGTCGGGCGCGCCCACAGCGACCGGATCCTCGCCGGGCAGCAGCTTGATTTCCCAGCGCCGGAGATTGCGCGGACCGGGCACGAAGGTGCCGGGACGTGACGGCCAGCAATATTGGAACGTCCGCGCCGGCCGCTTGGCGGGATCGGAGGTCAGCGCGTCCACCACCATCCACCATTCGTCGAAGGCGAGATCCTCGAGGCCGCCGCCGATCTGCTTGCGGACAAAGCTGTTGCCGCCGTCACAGCCGACCAGATAGCGCGCGCGCAGCACGATCTCCTCGCCGGATTCGCGCCTGGCCGTCAGCGAGACCGAGGTCTCGTCCTGCGCCAGCGACAGGCCCGTCGTGGACAGGAGAACATCCACATTGCTGCACGTCGCGAGCTTGTCGCGCAGCGCCTTCTCGGTCTCCGGCTGCACGAAGGTCGCGTTCGGAATCCAGCCGAGCGGAAACGGCGGCGGCATCGGATCGAAGATCTTGATGATCTCGCCATCGACGCCGAGGTAATGCGTGCCGTTATGCGGCGCGATCGCCTGCTCCATGACATCGGCGAGACCAATCGCCTGGAACACGCGCAGTGCTTCATGGTCGACCGTGATGGCGCGCGGCTTGTCGTAGATGTCGGCGGCGCGCTCGACGACCGCGATCTTCAAGCCGTAATTTGCAAGCAGCAGCGCGAAGGTGGCGCCGACCGGGCCGAGGCCAACGATCGCGACATCATAGTCAGGTCCCCTGCTCAACGTTTCAGCTCCCTCAACACCTGACGCACCAACTCCGCGGTCCGCTCGAAATGCGCCGTGATCAGCCGCGCCGCCTCGTCGGCGTCACGGGCGACCACCGCCTCCATCAGCGCGCGATGCTCCTTGTCGCGGTTGGCACCCTTGACGCCGGCCTTCCGGCCGACATGGCGGTAACGCTCCGACGAATCGAAGAGATGCTCGCAATATTGCTGGATCCGCTCCGAGCCGGAGGCCGAGATCAGGCTGGAGTGGAAGTTGCGATGCGCGATCTCCCATTTCGGGCTGCGCTCCTGCTCCTGGCCCGGCTCGAAGCGCGGCGTGCGGGACAGGCGGTGGAACGCGAGCACCACCTGCTCTTCCCAGGCGGCATCGCCGCGCGCGATCGATTTACGGATCGCGAGCTCGTTCAGCCAGCAGCGTGCGCGGGTGAGGTCGACCAGGTCCTGCTCCCCCATCGGCGCCACCGCAAAGCCGCGATGATCGCTCTGTGCAACCAGCCCCTCCGTCGACAGCCGGCTCAGCGCCTCGCGCATCGGGCTGAGGCCGACGTCGAACCGTTCGCAGAGCGAGCGGATATGCAGCTTCTCGCCGGGCTCGATCACGACGGAGATGATATCCTGGCGCAACCGATCATAGACGTGGGAGGCCAGCGTCTCCTTGGCTCCTTCGGGTTGGTCGAGCGAACTATCTGGCATCGGATGCGTCTCAGCTGTTCGACTTGGCGAGATATTTTTCCAGCGTCAGCGGGGTCGGCTTGACCGCCGGCTCGCGCACGGTGACGCCGGCAAACGGTGTCGCCTCCTCGAACCAGGCCTGCCGCGCCGGCAGGCCCCAGGGGAAGGCGATGTTGTGATCGGTCGGGTCCCAGCCGATCGGCTCGTTCTCGATATCCATGATCTGGTAGTGGGTGTTGAACAGCTCGATGCGGTGCCCGTCGGGATCGCGCATATAGACATACATCGCATGTCCCGGTCCATGCCGCGCCGGGCCGCGCTCGACCGAGGCGCCGTAGCCGAACTCACCGGCCAGATCGCAGGCGTGCAGGAGATGGTGCACTTCCGGCGCGAGGAAAGCGAAATGATGCAGGCGCGGACCGACGCCGTTGAAGAACACGATGTCATGCGGGTTGCCCTTGCGCTGCAGGAACACGCCGCGCAGGTCGAACGTACCTGAAGGCGCGATGTACTCGCTGAGGCGGAAGCCGGCCGCCATGTAGAACTCGCAGGCCTTGCGCACCTCCGGCGTCAGGATCTGGTAATGGTCGAGCCGCAGCGCGCAGCCGCCCACCTGGCGGCTGAATTTTGTGATCATCCGCGGCAGCACCGGCATGGTCGCGCAGAACTCCAATGGCGTGCCGACCGGGTCAGTCGCATGCAGGGAACGGCCCTGATGCGGCACGTCGATCCATTCCGTCGCGCAGCCGTGCGTTTCGAAGAACGCCTTGAGCTTGTCGAGATCGGACTCCATCAGCACCCGCAGGCCGATCCGCGCGCAACTGACGTGGCCGCCCCTGCGCAGCACCAGGCTGTGGTGACAGGCCTCCTCGACACCGCGGAAATACAGCGCGTCGTCCTCTTCCGCGGTCAGGATCAGGCCGATCACCTTCTCGTAGAACTGCCGGCTCGCAGCGAGGTCGCGCACGGTGAGGACGAGATGGCTCGACCGCGTGATGCGAAACGGCGGATCGAAATTCGTGGTCGGGAGGCTCATGCGCTCTGCCTTTCTCTCACACGCTCAGCCCCGCAACAGGGCCGGCAACCATAGTGTCAGCGACGGAACGGCGGTCAACAGCGCCAGCACCGCGAGATCCGCCGCCACGAACGGGATGATGCTCCGATACAGCGTCTGCAGCGGGATATCCGGCCGCATCGCATGGATGATCAGGATCACAAGGCCAATCGGCGGAATCACCAGACCGAGCTCGACGATCACGACGTTGATGATCGCCCACCACACCGGATCATAGCCAAGGTGCACGACGATCGGCAACGCGAACGGCAGCGTGACGATCATCGCGGCAAGCTCGTCGAACACCGCGCCCAGCACGAGATAGGCGCCGAGCATCAGCACGATGATGCCGACCGGCGGCAGGTTGACGCTGCCGAGCAGGATGATGAGCTGCTCGGGGATTTTGGCGAGGCTGATGAAGTAGGTGAAGATCGACGAGCCGATCAGCACGAAATAGATCATGCCGGCGATCAGCGCGGTCTCGCGCAGGCTGGCGACGAGGTTGTTGCGCGAGAGCGTGCCGCGCAGGAACGCAAAGGCACAGGACACCACGGCGGCGACCGAGGCCGCCTCATTGACGGTGAAGATGCCGCTGTAGAGCCCGGCGAAGACGATCACGATCAGCAGCGCCGCGGGCGCGGCGCGCCTGACGGCGATGAGTTGCTCTGCGCGCGAGACCCGTGGCGCGACCGGTGCCATCGCCGGATGCAGATGCGCGATCAGAGCGATGGCGATGAGGTTGGCGACGATCGCGAGCAAGGCCGGGATCACGGCCGCGATGAACACGTCGAAAATATAGGTCCGCGCCACCACGCAATACAGGATCATGCTCAGCGACGGCGGGATCAGCGCCTTCAGCGCGCCGCCGGCCGCGATCGTCGCGCCGGAGAAGCCCGGCGCGTAGTTGCGCTTGAGCATTTCGGGCAGTGCCACCTGGGTGAAGGTCGCAGCCGTTGCCGGTGACGATCCGCAGATCGCGCCGAATGCGGCGCTGCCGCCGATGGTCGCGTAGGACAGGCCACCGCGACGATGGCCGAGCAGCGCTGCGGCGGCGGCATAGAGATCGCGCGCGAAGCCGGAGACGTTGACGAAGGCGCCCATCATCAGGAACAGCGGCACCGCGGCGAGGTCCATGCTGCCGAGCACCTGCGACGGCTCGGTCGCAAGGAACGTCAGCGCCGAGGACCAGTCGGTCTGCAGCGCGAAGGCCGCGATACCGACCACGATCATCGCAAACGCCAGCGGGACGTGCAGCGCGACCAGCACGAACAGCGCCACGATGCCGCCGACGCCGACCGCGGTCGCGCTCACGCCACGCCCTCCGGCTCGCTGGCTGGCCGACGGCCTGTCATCTCCTCGGCCAGCACGAAGGCCTGCACGGCGACGGCCGCCCAGAGGATGGCGTCGACGGCGAACCAGAACGGCGCCTTCGGCCAGTTCAACAGCCAGGTGACGTCACCGGCCCGCATCGTCTTCAGGCTGAACAGCAGGAATTGCCAGGCCATCGCGATCATCACGATCTCGACCAGCAATGCAGCAAGCGTATCGATCACGCGCACGCCTGATGGCGGCAGGATGCGCTCGAACAGCCGCAGCACGATGTTGTTCCGCTGCAGCAACGCGATCGGCAGACAGCAGGCGCCCGCGATGGCCGCGATCATGTCGCCGATCTCCCGCACCAGATCGATCGGCATGTTGAGCGTCGCCCGCAGTAGCCCGTCGAGCAGCGTGAAGGCCGCCAGGACCAGCAGCAGGCCGAGACCGGCGACGGCGAGCCCGCTCGCAGCGGCCGCGACGATCGTACGCGCCGCCTTCATCCGCCGCTCGCCCGCACCTTGGCCAGCAGCTCGCGCACCTTGGCCAGCAGTTCGGCATTCCCAGGACTTTTCGCGACCCAATCGGCGGTCACCTTGGCGTAGACCGGCTGCAGGCTTGCGAGATCGGCCGACGACGGTGCGACCACCGTGCGCTTGGGATCGGCCTTGAACTTCGTGATCAGCTCATCATGGTATTTGCCGACCTCGCGCACATAGGTGTCGTCGATCCAGCGCGGGGAGTATTTTGCGATCACGTCCTGCGCCGCCTTCGGCAGCGACTCGAACTTCTTGCGGTTCATCAGCACGGCAAGCGGGCCGGCGCCGAGCGGCAGCAGATAATCATGGCTGGTGACGCGGTCGATGCCGAAATCAACGACCGCTGCGGGAACGGTCGTGGTCGCATCGATGGTGCCGCGGCCCATCGCCTCGACCACCTCGTTCGGCGGCATCAGCACCGGCACCATGCCGAGCTCTTTCACGGTCTGGCCGATCACCGCGCCATTGATCCGCACCTTCATGCCTTTCAAATCGGCGAGCGATTTGATCGGGCGGCGCGCGAACACCATGTATTGCGGGTTCATGAAGGCGCCGATGACGTAATAATCGGAATAGCCGCGCAGCAGGTTGGCCTTCAGCAGCTCCTCATAGAGCTTCACGCCTTCGGTGAGGTTCTGCAGCAGGCCGGGCAGCTCGAACACCTGATCGTCGGGAAAGCGGCCGGGGCCAAGGCTCGGATTGACGAAAGCGATGTCGGCGACACCATCGAGCACCAGCTGCGGCTGCGCCGGCAGCGCCTTGCCGAGCGCACCGTTCGGATAGGCCTCGATCTTCACCGCGCCGCTCGGATCGGCATTGACAGCGTCGACCCACGGCTTGATGGCGCGTGCGTAGTTCACTTCCGTGTCGGAGGCGAAGAACGACAGCTTCAGCGTGACGGGTTCGGCCTGCGCGCCCAGCGGCGCGAACAGCACAAACCATGTCAGCAAGGCCAGGCGAAGTCGCATCATTCTCTCCTCCCCTTGATCGCTGCGGCTGATGCGCGTTGCCGTGCGCCGCCGTCTTGGGACGAAGTCATGCGGATAAAATAATCGATTTTCAAGTAGAAAAATTCACAAGATCGATTATTCTGGCGGACGGGCTGCGGCGATCCGCACGCGGACGGCCAAAAAAGATAAACTATTCCAAACGGGTAGGATCACGGGGAGGCTGCGCATGCGCCACATCATCGGGCTGATCGTCGCGCTGACGCTGGCGATCCCGGCGCAGGCGGAGACCTATCCGACGCGCGCGATCAACATCGTCGTCGCGCTCGCGGCCGGCACCGGGATGGACACGGTGGTGCGGCTCTACAGCGAGAAGCTCAGCCAATCCTTCGGCAAGCCGGTCGTCGTCGAGAACAAGCCGGGCAGCGCCGGCCTCGTCGCCGTCGAGGCGCTGCTGCAGGCGCCGGCGGATGGTCACACGCTCGGCGCCACGACGAGTTCGATCATGGCGATCCGGCCGAGCCTGTTCAAAACGCCGCCCTACGATCCGTTGCGGGATTTCATCCCGATCTCGGTCTATCTGAAATCGCCGTTCATCCTGGTGGTCGATCCAGCGCTGCCGGCGCGCTCGGTGCCGGAGCTGGTCGCCTACATCAGGGCGCATCCGGGCAAGATCAGCTTCTCCTCGTCGTCGGTCGGCAGCGCGCCGCACCTTGCCGCCGAGTACATGAAGCAGCGCTTCGATCTCGACATCAACCACGTACCCTACCGCAGCAGCCCGCAATCGATCGCCGACGTCGCAGCCGGGCATATCTCGATGTCCTTTGCCGAAGCCGGCGTATCGCTGCCGCTGATCCACGACGGCAAGCTGCGCGCGCTCGCGGTGACGTCGCTGACGCGGCTGCCGTCATTGCCGGACGTGCCGTCATTCGCCGAAGCCTCCGGCGTCGCCGACTTCGAGATGGTGTCGTGGCACGTGCTGCTCGCCAAGGCCGGCACGCCCGACGCGATCATCGAACGGCTGCGCGACGAACTGGCGCGCATCATGGCCGATCCGAAGATGCAGGACGCCATGACCACGCTCGGCCTGATCCCGCAACCACCGCAATCGCTGGCCGCCACGCGCGCCTACGTCGCCTCAGAGAACGAGAAATGGGGCGCGCTGGTGAAGCGGCTCGGCATGGCCGGCTCGATCTAACGTGAGAAGCGAGAAACAACATGGACCTCGGAATCAAGGGCCGCACCGCCCTCGTCTGCGCCTCCAGCCAGGGGCTCGGCCTCGCCTGCGCGCGGGCGCTGGCGCAGGAAGGCGTCAATGTCGTGATCAACGGCCGCGACACGGCCAAGCTCAAGAAGACCGCCGCCGAATTGCGCAGCGTCGCTCAAGGTGACGTCACCGCCGTTGCGGCCGACGTCACCACCACGGACGGCCAGGCGCGATTGCTCGCCGCCTGTCCCTCGCCCGACATTCTTGTCAACAACAACGCAGGGCCCGCGCCCGGAAATTTCGCCGACATCGAGCGCGACCGCTGGCTTGCCGCGATCGAGGCCAACATGATCGCGCCGTTGATGCTGATCCGCGCGGTGTTGCCGGCGATGCGGCAGCGCCGCTTCGGCCGCATCGTCAACATCACCTCGGCGATGGTGACGACGCCGCGGCCACACATGACGGTCTCCTCGGGCGCGCGCGCCGGGCTCACCGCGGCGATGAAGGGACTGTCGCTCGAGGTCGTGAGGGACAATGTGACGATCAACAACCTCTTGCCCGAGCGGTTCGACACCGACCGCCAACACCAGATGGCGAAGGCCGCGATGGCGCGCGAGAACATCTCCTACGAAGAAGCGCGCCGGCGCCAGGTCGAGTCGATCGCAGCAAGACGGCTCGGCGATCCCCGCGAATTCGGCGCGACCTGCGCCTTCCTGTGCAGCAACTTCGCGGGCTTCATGTCCGGGCAAAATGTCCATCTCGACGGCGGGTCCTATCCGGCGCTGATCTGACCGGCGCAATTGGTGCAGCCCCTCCACATACTACTTAAAGTAGACAATTCGGCTCCAGCAATGCCATGATGTCCTCCATCGCGATCGACGCGGCGGAGGGTTTGTCATGGCCGTCTTCATCAGCTATCGGCGCGAGGATAGCGATGGCGAAACGCGCGCCATCTACAATCGCCTCGCGCAGGAAACCGACGCGCGCAATCTGTTTCTCGATGTCGAGGCGATCGGCGCCGGCGAGCGCTGGAAGGGCCGCATCGACGACATGCTCGCCACCGTCAAGGCCGTGCTGGTCGTGATCGGCCCGCGCTGGCTCGACTCCCTCAATGCCCGCCATGCAGCGGGCAGCTTCGACGCGGTCCGCATGGAGATCGCCGCCAGCCTCGCCAAGCCCGGCGCCAATGGCGAGCTGGTGCAGGACGTCACGGACGGTCTTTGCACCGACCCCCGGTGAGGCCGGGGCACAGCAGCCGTCACGATCTCGAGGTCACACCGCGTCGGCGCGGTGCAGGCTGTCGACCGTAATGGTGCCGCGGGCACGGGAGACACAGGCGCAGATCTTGCGGTTCTCGCGCTTCTGGTGATCGCTGAAGAAGACGTCGCGGTGGTCGATCTCGCCGTCGACATCGACGACGTCGAGCGCGCAGACCCCGCATTCGCCGCGACGGCAATCGCTCATCACCTCGTGGCCGGCATCGTTGAGCACGTCGAGCAGCGAGCGGTCGCGGGGCACCACGAGCTCGATGCCTTCGTCGCGCAGCCGCACCCGGAAGGTTTCGGTCGGCAGCAGCCCGCTGGAGCCGAAGGTTTCGTAGCGCAGATCGGTCAGCGGCCGGCCGGCTGCTTCCCAGGCGTGCCGCGCGGCATCGAGCATCCGCATCGGGCCACAGAACAAGGCCATGGCCGCGTCGGGCAGTGCCGCAAAGGCGGCATCGAGATCGAGCCGCCGGCCCTCGTCGCCGGCGTGCAGGACGAGGCGATCGCCGAGCAGCTTTGTCAGTTCATCGAGATAGGCCGCATCGTCGCGCGAACGCACCGCGTAATGCAGCGTGACATCGGCCTTGCGACGGGCGAGCGCCTGCGCCGCGCCGATGATCGGCGTGATGCCGATGCCGCCGGCGATCAGGCAGAATTTTGGCCGCGTCCAGTCGATCTGGACCAATGACGCCGGCACCGTGATGTTGAGCCGTGCGCCCGGCGCCAGCGACCACATATATTGCGAGCCGCCGCGGGAATCCGGGGCGCGGCGCACCGCGATCCGGTAACCGTCCGGACCGACCTCGCCGACCAGCGAGTAGGACCGCGTCTGCGGCTGACCATCGATGGTGACGCCGACCTGGATATGGCTGCCGACCGGGTAGGGCGCGGCGTTGAAATTGTCGGGGCGCAGCAGGAATTCGCGGATGCCAGGGGTCAGATCGCGCGTCGCGACCAGCGTGGCTGATGTCCAGGTTTCGATGAAGCGCATGATGATCTCCTAGTCCACCGCCGAGCGGATCAGCGCCAGCGCCGGCAGCAGATCGAGACGGGTGCGGTTGCGCAGCGCCAGCCGCAGATTGCGCGCGGCAAGGCGGGCATGCTCGCGCATGATCGCCTCGGCGCGGCCGCCCTCGCGGTTCTCGATCGCATCGAGCACGATTCGGTGGTGATCCTGCGCGATCAGCAGGATCTGCCGCGCCTCGGGCAGCGCCGATTGCGCCATCACGAACCCGCTCGGCGAGGCGAACGGCAGCGCGGAGGCGCGGTCGATCTGGCGGGCGACCGGCGCGCTGCGCGACAGCTCGGCGAGCAGCGCATGGAAACGGCCGTTCAGCGCGACATAGGCGGAGAAGGCTTCCACCGACATCGGATCGGGACTGATCAGCACGTCGATCTCGTTCAGGCATTCCTTCAGTGGCTCAAGATCGCGCGGCGACACGCCGCGCTCGGCGGCAAACCGCGCGGCAAGGCCTTCGAGCGTTCCGCGCAGCTCGATGGAGTCGAGGATGTCGCGTTCGGAGAACGCCTTCACCATGAAGCCGCCGGACGGGATCGCCTCCAACAGGCCTTCCTCCTCCAGCCGCACCAGCGCCATCCGCACCGGCGTGCGTGACACACCTGTCGTCTCCACCGCCTGCAGCTCGGAGATGCGCTCGCCGGGGCGTAAGCTCCCCGACAGGATGAGATCGCGCAGCGCGAGCTGCGCGCGCACGGTTTGCGACACGGAGCGATCAGCCTCGCGCTCGGCCATGGTCTACTCCGCAGCCTGCAGATGCGGCGGCGGATTCTCCTTCGCCACCATGCGGTCGATCACCCGCCGCGCCCACATCGCCCCGGCGTCGATGTTGAGATTGTAGAACACGCGGTCCGGATTCTCGTCCATCGCGCGCTGCTGCGCTTCCAAGATGATCTCGTCCTCATGGAAGATGCCGGCGACGCCGTCGCGGATCTCCGAGGTCAGGCGCTGCTCGGTCAGGCTGTGGTTGCGCACGAAGGCCCAGAAGTAGTGGCAGGTCTTCTCGGTCTCCGGCGTGATGGTGTTGAGCACGTAACCATTGACACCCTGCGAGCGGTCGCCCGCGGGCGCGCCGGTGCCGGCCGGCGCAACGCCGACATCGATATTGACGGTGCACGGCGCCTCGAAGCGGATGATCTGCCAGCGATCGACCGGGCCCGGCTTGTTGAGCTGCTTGGCCCAGAACGGCGGCGGCTCGATGCCCTCCATCCAGCGCGTCACCGTCACTGTCTTCTCGCCATGGGTGACGTCGAACGGCGCTTCGGCGACCGCCTCGTTGCCGATGCTGGAGCCATGCACGAAGGTCTCGTGCGTCAGGTCCATCAGATTGTCGACCACGAGGCGGTAGTCGCACTTCACATGAATGGTCTTGCCGTCACCGGCCCAGGCCGGGTCGTGGTTCCAGTGCATGTCCGGCACCGTGGCGGGATCGGCCAGCGCGGGATCGCCCATCCAGAGCCAGATGAAGCGATGGCGCTCGACCACGGGATAGCTGCGCACGCAGGCCGACGGATTGATCGTCTCCTGCGAGGGCATGAAGGTGCAGCGGCCCTGCGCATTGTATTTCAGGCCATGATAGCCGCAGACCACGGTGTCGCCGTCGAGCCGGCCCTTGGAGAGCGGCACCAGCCGATGCCAGCAGGCGTCTTCGAGGGCGGCGACCTCGCCGTCGTTCTTGCGGTACATCACGACGTGCTTGCCGCAGATCGTCCGCGGCAGCAGCGCATGCTTGATATCGGCGTCCCAGGCCGCCGCGTACCAGGCATTCATGGGAAATGGCTTTGTCATGGGATCCTCCCTAGGGACCTCTAATGGATACTGATTGTATACATCTTTGGTCGCGAAAGCGCAAGATTTGGCGTTTTTCATCAGATATGGCAGTTTTCAGTATACTGATCTGGCCAGAAACTTGAGGGATTCCATGCCTCTACCGCCCCACCTCCTGCCGGCCACCGTCGTCGGCAGCTACCCGCAGCCGGACTGGCTGGTCGACCGCGCCATGCTGTCCAAGGGGGTGCCGCGCACCCGGATGCAGGCGATGTGGCGCGTGCCGGCCGAACATCTCGAAGAAGCGCAGGACGATGCGACGATCGTCGCCATCAGGGACATGGAGCGGGCCGGCATCGACATCGTCACCGACGGCGAGATCCGCCGCGAGAGCTACTCCAACCGTCTTGCGACCGCGCTCGACGGCATCGACACGGACAATCCCGCGATGATCACCTCACGCTCCGGCCATCAGACGCCGGTGCCGCGCGTGGTCGGCCCGGTGAAGCGCCGCGGGCCGGTCGAGCAGCGCGACATGCAGTTCCTGCGCAAGAGCACCGATCGCGCCGCCAAGATCACCCTGCCCGGCCCGTTCACGATGAGCCAGCAGGCGAAGAACGAGCACTACAAGGATGACGAAGAACTCGCCATGGCGTTCGCCGACGCCGTCAATGCCGAAGCGCTCGATCTGCAGAAGGCCGGTGCCGATGTGATCCAGCTCGACGAACCCTGGGTGCGCCAAAATCCCGAACTGGCAAAACGCTATGCCGTGAAGGCGATCAACCGCGCGCTGCAGGGTATCACCGTGCCGACGGTGGTGCATCTCTGCTTCGGCTACGCTGCGGTGGTGCCGGGCTCGAGCAAGCCTTCGGGTTATTCCTTCCTCGCCGAGCTCGACGACACCATCGCGAGCCAGATCTCGATCGAGGCGGCGCAACCAAAACTCGATCTCGGCGTGCTCGCGGATCTCTCGTCAAAGACGATCATGCTCGGCGTGCTCGATCTCGGCGATCCCGCGATCGAGTCTGTCGAGACCGTTGCGGCACGCATCCGCAACGGCCTCAAGCACGTGCCGGCCGAGCGGCTGGTGGTCGCCCCCGACTGCGGCATGAAATACATGCCGCGCGAGGTCGCGTTCGGAAAGCTGAAGGCGATGTGCGAGGCGGCCGCAATTGTCCGCGGGGAGCTCAGCTAAGCTGCGCCCGATGCCGTCAGCGGATCATAGTCCGGGCTCTTCATCAGCGTGTGCAGCTGGCGCCGTCGCACGCCCATATTGCCGCCGTCGAACAGCGGATAGGCCATCGCGTCCTGCAGCAGGCCGGCGAGCGGACATGTGTGATCGTAGCTTTCGATACCGACCACGCGCATCAGATCGGTGATCACCCTGACCGCGGTCTCCGAGCCGAACACCTTGGCATGCAGCGCGAGCTCGAAGGCGCCGGGCGCGTTGCTGTCCATGGCGTGGCAGGCCTTCCAGCTCAGATAGCGCGCCGCCTCGATCGCCATCTTGGCATCGGCCAGCGCATAGCCGACCGCCTGGTGCTCGATGATCGGCGCGGCGCCGCCACGATGCTCGGTACGGGCGAAGTTCAGCGCATAGAAGAAGGCCGCGCGCATCAGCGCGACGCCGAACACGCCGACCAGCGCCGCGGTGCCGGCAAAACTCATCTCGACAAGTTCGAGCCCGCCGCCGACGCGGCCGATCACATTGTCCCTGGGCGTGCGGACCTGATCGAGCCGGAAGCGCGGCGTCAGGTGGGCGCGATGCCCCATCAGGTCGGCAGCGCGCTCGAGCACGATGCCCTTGATGCCATCGGCGGAGCGCGGCACCGCGATCACCGAAATCGCGCTCTCCGGCGGCGCTGATGGATCGGTGCGACAAACCACGCAGATCAGATCGGCGCCCTTGCCGTCCCAGCCGGTTGCGCTCGACACCCATTGCTTGGCACCGGTGATGACCCACTCGTTCCCGTCGAGGGTCGCGCTGGTTCGCAGCCCCGTTCCCGGCACCGGCGAAGCAAAATTCGCACTGCCGCCGGGTTCGCTGAAGGCAAAGGCGGCGAGCGGCGCGCCGGCACGCTCCAGGAACGGCGCGAAACAGGTCTTCTGCTGCGCCGGCGAGCCCGCCAGCAGCACCGGCATCAGGCCGAGCAGCGAGCCAAACATCGTCAGCGACACGTTGACGTCGACCGCCTGAAACTCTTCAGCGACCACGGCCATATCCAGCAGGCCGGTACCCTCGCCGCCAAGCGGCGCCGGAATCATCCGCCGCATGAAGCCTGCCTTGATCACCTGCTCATAGAACGGCTTCGTCGCCGCAAAGCGCTCGGCGGGCGTGGCCAGATGGTGCGTTGCCTCGGCGACTTCAGACAGCACCGCTTTCGCAAACGAGCGGGCGGACATCTGCAGGTCACGTTGGTCCTTGGTCAGGGTGAAATCGATCGGCATGGCCGCCTCTCCTCCGGCAGGGTCGAATGATCCAAGGTGAAGCGGCGGCCGGCCGAAGTCATTGACGCCGCGTCCACGCCCGCTTGGCAAAATGTCCACCTGACTGGCATGGGAATTGATTGTAAGCTGGCCAAGACATCCGACACGACATCCGAACTGGCATCCGATCAGACATCCGATCCGGCAGGCGAACATGAGCGCTTCTTGGAACATGCAGGACGTCGCACCGGCCGAGCGCTTTGCCTATTGGCGCGAAGCGGTGCTGCAGACCTATCTCCCGCTCGAACCCGAGAGGCTGGCACCGGATGATTTCGACGGCAGCATCACCAGCATCGGAAGTGCCGCGCTGCCGCTGTCGCGGGTGCAGTCCGTCCCCAACGCGATCCATCGCACGTGGCAGGGCATCGGCCGCTTCCAGGACGGCTCGTTCTTCGCCAATCTGCAGATCTCGGGCGATGCGATCGTCGAGCAGCATGGACAAAGAACGCTGGCTCGCCCTGGCGACATCGTCCTGCTCGACACCAACGAACCCTTCGCGATGCGCTTCGAAGCCGGCTGCGACCTGATCTGTGCCAGCATTCCCGGCGCGAGGCTACGACGGCAGCTGCAGCAGTTGCCGGGCCGACCGCCCAACGTCATCGCCGGCCGTGGCGCCGGCCGCCTCGCCTCGGCCTATCTCGGCGCGCTGCGGGACATCCCGGACGATTTCGCGCTGATCGACGATCTCGCCGCGAACCAGATCGAGAGCCTGCTGATCCGGGCCACCGCAGTCGGCACGCCGACCAGAGCCGTGGCTTCCCATCGGCAGCAGCTGTTGCAGCAGATCCAGGGCTTCATCCTGGACGAGTTGCACAACCCGCACCTCTCGGCAAAATACATCTGCCGGCAGCTGAACATCTCGCGCAGCCATTTGTTTGCCGTGCTCGCCGACGCTGGAACGACGCTGGCCACGCATATCCGTGAGGCACGGCTCCGCCACAGCCTGAGCCAGCTCCGCGATAGCAGGCTCGCCGATCTTCCCATCGGCGAGATCGCGCTGCGCGCCGGCTTCTCCAGCCACGAAAGCTTTTCGCGCGCATTCCGCCGCGTCTACGGCATGCCGCCCGGCGCATATCGCGCCGGACGCGACGAGACGCATTGAGGGGAACGCGCGGGGCTAATGTCCCAGCACGTCCTTCGCGACGGCCAGCGGGTTCATCAGGCTTGCGAGATTGCGGTTCATGAGAACGGTGACCTTGCTCGCATCGAGCGCGACCTGTCCGACAGATTTGCCCAGCCGATAATCCCTGAGATCGGAATCGCGGTAGATCGTCCCGCCGATCTTGAACTCGCCGGACGCGATCTGCTTGCGGAGATCGCTCATGCAGAAGACATAGTTCTTGTCGCCGATCCTCGTCTGCAGCACCGGCGGCACCTTGCTGCCCGCCTTGGCGGCGCGGTAGGCCTTCATCTCCTCGTCCGAAAGTTTCAAGGCCAGCGCCGTCTGCCAATTGTGCGGCGCCTGGTCGGCATAGTAGGCGGCGATCACCGTATTGCCGGGTACCTCGGCGACCAGCATGAAATTGTGAATCGTCTTCGGCACGGGCGCATTCTTCAAATAATAATCGTGCTGGCAGGCATCGCCGGGCGCGGAGATCGCGCCGTCGGTCGCGATATAGGATTTGCGCTGCGACGCCGGCTGCACCGCTTCGGTGGCAAACAGCGGGGCATGGCCGAGCAGCGGCAGCTCCGCTTCGGGATTGGCCTTGATCGCCTTGCGCAGGTTGTCCTGCGGCAGATAGGCCGGCAAATAGCGATAAACGATGACTTCGACATCCTTGCGCGCCAGTGAAAAGAACAGGCCCGGCACCACCGACGGCTTGATCGCGAAGCCGCCCTCATGGTCGGCGTTCCGCTGCAGCGACGCGCGGATCGGAAACAGCGATGAGAACTCGTCCGTGTCCGCGGCTGGATTGAAGATCCTGGGCAGGTCCTGCAGGCAGAAGAAGGTGCGATCGCGCTGCACGCCGGCCGCATCATAGTAGATCGTCGTGAACGCCGGCAGGGTCTTCGCCCCCTGCAACACCTTGTGGTAGGCCGCGATCTCGTCGGGATCGAGCCGGATGCGCAGCAGGAACTGGTAATTGTGCGGCGGCGTACCGGAGCGGTGCTCAACGATGATGTGATCGGTGCCGTCCTGGCCGAGGATGATAAAGGAGTGCGACCCCATCCGCGCCGTCTCGCCCGGCAGCATGTAATTGGTGCCGCAATCCCCAGCGCCGGCCGGATGGCTGCCGTCGTGATTGTGCATGTCGTCCGCCGCATAGGGCTCGGCGGCGATCGCGGGGCGGTTCGTGAACCATCCCAACTGGCAGGCGACCAATAGCAACAATAGGAAGCGGGACGGTTTCATCGCAATGCCTTCGAAATTGTCGGGCCGGCCGGGCCGGAGTATCAATAGCGCCATGCGCGTGATTTCGACAGCCGCCTGGCTGCTCCTTGGCCTCTCCACGAGCTTCGCCCAGACCCCGCAGGCCGCGACCTCGCCGACCTTGCTGGTCGATCAGCCGCCGGTGCTGGCGGTGCTCGATCACGACAATGCTTCGTCGCTGTCGCTGGTGTCATTGTTCAAAAATATCCATGCCGCGCAGAAGCTGCCTCTGCCGACGGTTGCCGCAGGCCCGACCCGCGCCGGCGATCTCGCGCGCTTCGGCGAGACCTACGGCCAGTTCGCGGCCGTGATGTCGGCCGATATCGGCCGGATCATTTCGGGGCTCGGGATCGATTGGGAAAAAGAGATCATCAAGACCTACGATCCGAAGTCGGCCAGGACCGAGGCCGGCAAGGCGCTGCGGCTCAACGGCAACGTCGCGCGGGTCTTCAACGAGAAGTGGCTCGGCTCCAATGACGGGCTGTTCATCCTGTCCGGCGTCGTCAACCGCATCGACCGCCGGGATTTCGACCCCGGCCATTGCGGCGAGCTGCGCTTCATCTACCGGCTCGGCTATGACGTGACCATGAACGGCAAGACCTACGCCTCGCGGATGCCGTTCACTGTCAACATGGTGTTCAGCTATGGCGATGACGGCAAGAATTGCCAGGAGGTCGCAAAGCTCTGGCGTCTCGAGGGCCTCGACAAGGACGAGCCGTCGGTGGCCGCGCGACGCCTGCTGCAGGGCCCGCTCGATTTCGCAAAGCTCAGCTTCAAGCAGATGGAGATCAACGCGCAGGTCGTGCGCTTCCCGTCGGATCTCGAGAATGTCGAGAACCGCAAGTTCGCGGGACAGGCGATCTACTGGATGCGGATCTTTGCGCTGCGCGACGGCAAGTTCCGGCCGATCAGGCTGGAGAACACGCCCGACGTCCAGGCCATCCTGAAGGATCCCGCCAAGCAGAAGCAGTTGCAGGACTATCTCACAGGCCACCTCGGCGAGATCGACAACGGCGTGTTCACCCTGCCGGACAGTCTTGCAGCCGACGTCGCACTGAGTTTTTCCACCGCGGGCAGCGCGCGCGTCGCCAACCGTCCGTTCGATCTCCTGGTCAGCAAGGAGCAGGCGGGCAAGATCGTCGGCGAAGGAGCCGCGTCGCGCAAGTTCGTGCAGAACGGCGCGGGGCTGCTGGAGCGGTTGAACACGTCGTCCTGCATGGGCTGCCATCAGTCGTCGTCGACGGCCGGCTTTCATTTCCTGGGCATGGACCGTTTCGATTTCGGCGGCGATGCCGCGGCGACCAGGAGCGCGCTCGATGGCAACCGTCTCGATCTGCCGTTCTCGCCGCATGTCGACGCCGAACTCGCCCGCCGCCTCGCCTATGTCGCCAACGTCGCGCAAGGCCATCAGCCGAACACCTTTCGGCCGCATCCGTCCGCGCCTGCCGCGAACTGGCAGAGCGCTTCGCCGGGCTACGCCGCGGCCGGCGACAACATGCCGTGTCCGCTGAACTCTGATCTCACCGGTCCAGCCAAATGGACCTGCAACGCCGCGCGTAATCTGACCTGCCAGCCGGCCGTGACCAACGCGTCCGCATCATCCTCGCTCGGCCAATGCATTCCCGCGCCGCAGTCGATCGCCGCGGGGCTGACCTGCCGTGCCGACGCGATCGCGGATTCGTCCGCAGCAAACCCGGGCAAGGAGCAAATCAGCTTCAGCCTGCGTGCCTTCAACGACCGCGTCAGCAAGGAAGAGCTGATCTACAAGGTGCCGGAAGGCAAGCTCAGCGGCTTCGACTACAATTGCCGGCCGACCAAGCTCGGCGTGCCGCTCGGCCGCATCACGCGCCCGTGCAAACCCGACGAAACCAGGCTTTCGAATATCCAGCCCGGAAAGGCGCCGGAGGAAATCTGCGCCGTCGTCGGCGGCAAGGGTTTTGAGCAGATGGCCAAGGGCTATTTCGACAGCGCGGCGTTTGCCGCCGGCGTCGGCCGTGGCGTCCTCAACACCTGCTCGCCATCACGCTTCTGCCGCGAGGACTATATCTGCCAGGAGATGCCGGACTTTCTGACCGGCGCAAAGTTCGGCGTTAGCGCGCAGAACCTGAATGTGTTGAGAAGCAAGAAGATCGGCTTCTGTACGCCGACCTATTTCGTCTATCAGCTTCGCCTCGACGGGCATCCCAATCCGAGGTGATCGGACGACCGCAACGTCAGGACGGCGACGGCGAGCGCGATGCCACAGTCTGCACGTCCTTGATGCTGATCACGACGGCCAGGCGCTTCACGCTGCCGCTGCGGTAAGCCGCCAGGAATTTGTCGTAGTTCTTGACCGACACGCAGCCGTTGGAATCGCCGTTCGGGCCGAGCATATAGCTGTGCACCAGGAGACCGGTGCGGCCGAACGTATCGGTGCCTTCCACCGGCGTCATGCGCAGCGCGGGCACACCGTGGAACAGCCGCTCGCGCGGCTTCATCTCGTAGATGCCGGGAGGTGTCGGTCCCTCATTGCGGGTCGCGATCCGCGTGGTGTCGTCCATCAGGCTGCCGAGGCCGGAATGCGCCTCGAACTTGGTGCCATCAGGCATGTACACGACGCGCGCGGTGAGGTCGTAGACCGCGGTGGTGCCGTCATAGCCGAGCGCGCCGAGGTCGGGGCTCGGCCCCGACAGCAAACCGCCGCCGTTCGGATCGAGCGACGCCAGCTGGATCTTGCCCGGCAGCATATCGGCGATCTTCTGCAGCATCGTGCGGTTGTCGGCCACAGGCGTCGGGAACGGGTTCGGCCCGTCGTAGCGGGCGACGAGATTGGCCTCGGCCGGACGTGCGCGCGGCAACGGAATCGCGGCCACGTTCGACGATGGCGCCGGCTGGCTCGGCACATCGACCTGGGAGTCGCGCAGCTGTTCGCCCAGCACCTCCTCGATGTGACCGAACTCGGAATTGAAATCGCCGCGGTCCGACCGGATGCCGCGGCGCAAGGGATAGTAAAGCGCAGCCGACGAGAGCGTGGAGCGCGAACCGAACCGGTCATCGAACGACAGTGAGGCCGTACCATTCGCCATCGCCGGTCCATGCAGGAAGGCGGTGGGGTCGAGGCCGACGATCCAGGCGGCGAATCCGCACGACAGCGCGACAGCAGAAATGGCAAATGCCACCCTGCCGACCAAGGAAGAGCCGCGGCTTGACCGATGCCGGGCAGCGCTCGTCGTTCTTTGACCCATCCATCCCCGGTTCGGTGTCTTTGGGCTTAGATGCCCCCCATTCAAGATTCACCGAATGCGTCACCATATCAGGGAATTAGAGTAAGGCATAATCGAGACGTGAGGGCCGTCCGCACGCTTTTTTCGGGCGTTTCGGGCCAAAAACCCCGGAATCGGGGTCAAATTGCCAAAATTCGCCCCCCGCGTCCCGTCTCGGAACGTATCGGCAGGAGGGTCAGGCGATCTTCTCCTCGCGGAGCGTCAGGACCGGGACCGGCTTGCCGATCGCATAGCCCTGGACATAGTCCACCCCGATGGCGCGCAGCTCGTCCAGGATGGCGATGCTCTCGACGAACTCGGCGACCACCTGCTTCTGCATGATCTTCGCGGTCCGGGTGATCATCTCGACCATCGCGCGGTCGACCTTGCTGTTCAGAATCTCCTTCACGAAGGCGCCGTCGATCTTGATGAAGTCGACCGGCAGGTGCTTGAGATAGGCGATCGACGACATGCCGGTGCCGAAATCATCCAGCGAGAAGCTGCAGCCCATGTCGCGGATCCGCTCGATGAAGGCGGTCGCCTCGTCGAGATTGGAGATCGCGCTGGTCTCGGTGATCTCGAAGCAGATCGACGTCGGCGGGACGTCATGCTGGGCGAAGAGTTCGGCGACGTAGTCGACGAAATCGGCGTCACCGACGGTGGCACCCGACAGATTGATGGCGTAGCCGGCGATCTTGCGCGAGCTGTGCCTGCGCTCGGCGATGATCTCGAAGGCCCGGCGCACCACCCAGCGGTCGATCAGCGGCATCAGCCCGTAGCGCTCGGCCGCGGGCAGGAAGCTGTTGGGCGTCACCAGGCTGCCCCCCTCATCGCGCAGCCGCAGCAGCAATTCGCGCCGCTCCTGGCCCTTTGCGATGCCGCCGACCGGGCGGATCTCCTGCTCATAGAGACAGAAGCGCCCCTCATCGAGCCCCCTGCGGATCCGGTGCACCCAGCTCATCTCGGCGACCCGCACCGTCATGTCGGCATCCGACGGACGGTGCTGCTGGACGCGGTTGCGGCCCTTGTCCTTGGCGAGGAAGCAGGCGACGTCGGCGAGCCGCAGCGCGTCCTGCACGCCCGCGCAATCGTCGAGCCGGACCAGGCCGATGCTGGTGCTGCAGCGGAAGCTGGTGCCTTCGTGGATGAAGCTCGACTGCTCGACGACCGCGCGAATGCGCTCGGCAACGTCGGAGGCCTGTTCGGGCGTATCCCCATCACAGCCATGGAGCAAAATCCCGAACTCATCGCCGCCGAGGCGCGCGACCAGGCCATGGCCCTCGACCTCACTGGCAAGCAGGCGCGCCACCTGCCGCAGCAGGCGATCGCCGGCCATGTGGCCGCTTGTGTCGTTGACGATCTTGAACTGGTCGAGGTCGATCAGCATCAGATGCCCGCCGGAGGTGAATGGCGCGGACATCGCCTTGTGCAGCTCGAACTCGAACTGCCGGCGGTTGGCGAGCGCCGTCAGCGCGTCGTGCGACGCCGCCCAGGCGAGCTCCTCGACCAGCCGCCGCTCGGCCGTCATGTCGTGGATGACCATGACGCGGCCGGCCCAGTGACCGTCATGGGTGATCGGCGTCTCCACCACCGAGATCGGCACGGTGGAATGGTCGGGCCGCACCAACAGCCGTTGTTTGGGATGATCCGCATCAGTGCCATCGGCGGTCCCGTAGGAGCCCTTCACGGGCTGATCGGTGATGCTGAACAGCGAAGCGACCGGCTGATCGGTCACGTCATGGCCGGCGGCGAGCAGCCGCTCGGCCACGGGATTCATGTAACTGACGCGATCGTCCGGCGTCGTGACGATGACGGCATCGCCGATCGAAGCCAGCGTGAGCTGCGCGCGCTCCTTCTCCTCGGCCAGCGCGCTCTCGGCAAGCCAGCGCTTCAGCAGCATGCGACGGGTGTGGAACAGCACGATCCCGGCAAGGCACGCCGCAACCAGCGAATTGGCCAGCAGGAGCCACATGGCGACCTCGCGCGAGGCGCGCCCCAGTTGATCGGAAAAATCCACGGCCAGCGTGCTGAGCGCGGTATCCACCGCGCCGATCCGCTCGGCCCAATGCTTGATCGTCGCCGCGGACGGATTGTTGAGCGCGACGTCGTTCTCGGCGGCATCGCGGAGCTGAACCAGTTCGTCAAGCAGCGCATCCGAATTGCGCCACGCCGTCACCGCGTTGGCGACATGGTGGAGGCTGCGGAAATGCTTGAACAGCCAGATCATGCCGCCGATGTCATCGTCATGATTGCCGGCCTTGGCGAAACCTGCGCGCGCCACGTCATCGCCGCCGCCGGTCTCGAGCGCGATCCGCGCCGTACGATCCGCCAGCGGAATCGCGATCGCGATATCGAACTTCTGCAGATATTCGGGCGTGCCGGTGCTGACGAAGGTCTGCAGCGCGTGGATGGCGTCCTTCTGTCCCTTGGACCAGATGCTCTCACCGGCGACATAACCCCGCACCGCCGACATCACCTGCAGGCTTCCGACCGACAGGCAAGCCTGCAGCAGCACGATGGCAATCAGCGGCCCGACCACCCGCCACAGCGACCGGCTTCGAAACGAAAAAAACATACCCAATGCTCGCACACATCGATCGGGCACGAGCGTAGGAACGGCGGCTTAACCCCACGTTGCAAAACGCAATGACTTTGAAACGACTTCGCGGCAGACAAATTGCTTACAATTTGATCTTCTCGTCTCCCGGAGCCGGGCAAGCCGGCCACTTGGCCTGCCGGATCAAGGCTTTAAGGTAGTGACTGCCGTGCACGGAAATTGCATGGAAGCGGAGCTGGGCGGACGTCATGAACCTGATCAGTCTCGATATCCGGATGCTGCGATCGCTGATCTCGGTCGTCGATACCGGGAGCATCACGGAGACGGCGCGCCGGCTGGGACGCACCCAGCCCGCGATCACGCTGCAATTGCAGCGGCTGGAAGAGCTGACCGGCAAGCAATTGTTCGTGCATGCCGGCCGCCGCCTCACGCTCACCGAGGATGGCGGCACGGTGCTGAACTACGCCAAGTCGATCCTGCGGCTGCATGACGAGCTGATCTCGCAGCTGGCATCCCAGGAGATCGAAGGCCAGGTCGTGCTCGGCACGCCGGACCTCTATGCCGCCTTCATGCTGCCGTCGATCCTGAGCGTGTTCCGCAAATCCTTCCCGCGCATCCAAGTCGAACTGAACTGCGCGCTGTCGACGCCGCTGGTCGGCCTGGTCAAGCGCGGTGACGTCGATATCGCGCTGGTGACGCGGATGAACGACTTCACCGGCGGACAGGTGGTGCGGCGCGAGCAGCTGGTCTGGATGACCGGCGATCAATCCACCGCGCACCAGGAATCGCCGATCCCGCTGGCTCTGCTGCCGCCCGGCAACATCTATCGCGACTACGCGATCGAGAGCCTGGAGATGGCGCAGCTGCGCTGGCGCATCGCCTGCGTCAGCGAGAGCGTCGGGGGCTTGCAGGCCGCCGCCTTCGCCGGCATGGCCGTGACCGTGCTCGGCCGCAGCGCGCTGGTGCCGTCAATGCGCGAGATCGGGACGGCCGAAGGTCTGCCGCCGCTGCCGCAAGTCGAGCTGCTGCTCTACAAGTCCAGCAACGCCACCTCGAAGGCAGCGACCGCGCTGCACGATTACCTCGCGCACTATCTCCGCCTCGACGAGCAACTCGGCGAGAAGGGTGGCCCGATCGTGCTGCCGTGACGCGGCTTTATTTCGCCTGGGCGTGAACCTTCGCGGCGAGCTTCTCGCTCGATCCCGATGACGCCAGTTGCGGGCGATACGAGGCCCAGGGCTGCGCCGCCTCGAACGCGGCCGCGATCTTGAAGATGGTCGGCTCGTCGAGCCAGGGCGCCACGATCTGCAGGCCGATCGGCAATCCATCCTCATCGAAGCCGCACGGCACGGTGGCGGCCGGCAGGCCGGCGAGATTGATCGGCCAGGAGAATGGCGACCAGCCGAGATGCCGATCCACCCCGACGCCGTCGATCCGGTCGACGCCGAGCGAACCGGCCTCGAAGGCGGTGACGGCAACGGTTGGCGTCATCAGCGCATCGACGCGTTCGAACAGCTTTAGAAATGCACTGCGTGCCTGGCCGCGCCGGTATCCGGCCTCGATATAGTCGGTGCCGCTGTAGCCACGGCCCAGCGCGACGACGTCGCGATAATCCTTCTCCGATGCCGCGAGGTCCTCGATGCTCTTGCCGAACACGGCAGCGGCCTGCTCGGTGAAGGCGATCGGCTTCAAGGTATTCTCAAGGATTTTCGGATCGAGCGCCGGACCATCCTGGCTGACACGCGCGCCACAATCCTCGAGCACGCCGAGCGCCTTGCCGAAGGCGGCCCGAACCGCAGGACTGACGGCGGCATAGCCGAAATCGATGCTGGCGCCAATCCGCAAGCCGCCGAGCGGCTGCGGTCGCGCGTCAAAACTCCGCGGCGACAGCGGCAGGCTGGCCGCATCGCGCAGATCCGGACCGGCGATGAGGCCGAGCACCAGCGCGGCATCCGCGACCGTGCGCGTGATCGGCCCGGTATGCGCCAGTGACGCCCAGGACGGTGGCGCGAAGCCGGGCGAGCGCGGCACCAGGCCGAAGGTCGGCTTGAGGCCGAACACGCCACAGAACGATGACGGCACCCGGATCGATCCGACACCGTCGGTGCCGATCGCGATCGGCCCGCAGCCGGCGGCCACCGCGGCCGCCGCACCTCCGCTCGATCCGCCGCTGGTTTTTTGCAGATTCCAGGGATTGCGCGTGATGCCGGTGACAGGACTGTCCGCAGTCAGCTTGTAGCCGGATTCGCAGGTCGTGGTCTTGCAGGTGATGATCGCGCCCGCCGCCTTCAGCGATGTCACCACGGCGGCATCGACGTCGGGCACGAAGCTCTTGTTCAGCGGCGCGCCGCCATAGGCGGGCACGCCGCCGACGAACACCAGGTCCTTGATGGTGACGGGCACGCCCGCGAGTGGGCCGGCGATGTCTCCTGCCCGCATCGCGGCGGTGACGCGATCAGCGTCAGCGCGCGCCTGCTCGTACATCGGCGTCACCACGACATTGCAGGCCGCGTTGACGGTTTCGAGCGCGGCGATGGTGTCGTCGACGACGTCGCGCGGCGTAAACGCCTTGCGGCGATAGCCATCGACGATCTCGACAGCCGACAGGGCCGCGAGCCCGCCCGCGGCGGTCGGAAGGGCCGTACGGCCAGAACTCGCTTTGGTCATGAAGCCGGGCGCTCACTCAATGCCGCCTGGACGGCGCGTTTCGCCATCACCGTGACCAGATGCGCACGGTAATCGGCTTCGGCATGGATGTCGGAGGTAAGGTTGTCGGTATCGATCCTGATCGCCGCGATGCTTGCGGGGTCAAAACCCTGCGACAGCGCATGCTCCATCGGCGGCACCCGGAATACGCCGGGCCCCGCGCCCGTGACGGCGACGCGCACACCGTCGCGAAATTTTGCGACGAACACGCCGACCAGCGCATAGCGCGACGCAGGAGCCTTGAACTTGGCGTAGCCTGCGAGCAACGGCACCGGAAATCGGACTGCGGTGATGATCTCGCCCGGCTTCAACGCCGTCTCGAACAGACCGCGGAAGAAATTGTCGGCCGCGATCTCCCGCTCATTGGTGATGATGGTCGCCGCCAGGCCGAGCACGCCGGCCGGATAGTCAGCCGCCGGATCATTGTTCGCGACCGAGCCGCAAATGGTGCCGCGATTGCGCACCGAGGGGTCGCCGATCTGCGAGGCCAGCGCCGCGAGTGCCGGGATGCGCGCACGCACCAGCGACGATTTGGCGACCTCGGCATGCGTGGTCATGGCGCCGATCGTGATCGTGGCGTCGTTGTCAGTGCAGCCCTTCAGGCCCGGCAGCTTCGACAGATCGATCAGCGCCGGCGGGCTCGCCAGCCGCTGCTTCAGCGTCGGGATCAGGGTCATGCCGCCGGCGACCAGCTTGCTGTCGGGTTCGGCCGCCAGCAGTTTCGCGGCTTCCGGGATCTGGCCCGGCTGATGATAGGCAAACGCTTTCATTGGTGTTGTCCTCCCCTACTCGGCCGCGATCGGCACCGAGGCGTTCTGGATCAGGCGCCAGATCCGGTTCGGCGTCGCCGGCATGTCGACATGGGTGACACCGAGATGCGACAGCGCGTCGACCACCGCATTGATCACGGCGGCCGGCGAGCCGATGGTGCCGACCTCGCCGCAGCCCTTCACGCCCATCGGCGTGTGCGTGCACAGCGTCGAATGGGTCTCGACCTTCATCATCGGCATGTGATCGGCGCGCGGCATGCAATAATCCATCAGCGAGCCCGACACGAGCTGGCCGGAGGTCTCGTCATAGACCGCGTTTTCGTAGAGCGCCTGGCCGACACCCTGCACGATGCCGCCATGCAGCTGCCCTTCGACGATCATCGGATTGATCACTGTGCCGACGTCGTCGACGGCGGTGTAATTGACCAGGGTCACCGTGCCGGTCTCCGGATCGATCTCGACCTCGGCAATGTGGCAGCCGCCGGGATAGGTGAAGTTGACGGGATCGTAATAGGCCTGCTCCTCGAGGCCCGGCTCCAGCACTTCGAGCGGATAATCGTGCGGCACATAGGCCGCGCCGGCGATCTCCTCGAATGTCTTGATGCGGTCGGTGCCGGCGACCGAGAATTTGCCGGCCTCGAACTGAATGTCCTGCTCGCTGGCTTCGAGCAGATGCGCCGCGATCTTCTTGCCCTTGACGATCACCTTGTCGGCCGCCTTCGACAGCGCCGCACCGCCGACCACCAGCGACCGCGAGCCGTAGGTACCCATGCCGAACTGCACGCGGTCCGTATCGCCGAACACGATGTCGACATTGTCAAAGGGCACGCCGAGCTTGTCGGAGACGATCTGCGCGAAGGTCGTCTCATGGCCCTGGCCGTGATTGTGGGTACCGATCAGCACCGTCACCTGGCCCGCCGGATGCACGCGGACGGTCGCGCTCTCGTAAAGGCCACCACGCGCGCCGAGCCTGCCGGCGAAGCGCGATGGCGCCAGCCCACAGGCTTCGACATAGGTCGAGAAGCCGAGCCCGCGGAATTTGCCCTTGCGTTCGGAAGCCGCCTTGCGGGCACCAAAGTTCTTGACGTCGCCGGCGACCAGCGCGCCGTCGAGGCAGCCGACGGGATCGCCGGAATCGTACTGCACCAGCACCGGCGTCTGGTACGGATAGGCCTCTTTCGGGATCATGTTGCGACGGCGCAACTCGACGCGATCGATGCCCATCTCGCTTGCCGCGACATCGACGATGCGCTCGACGACGAAGGTTGCCTCGGGACGGCCAGCACCGCGATAGGCGTCAACCGGCACGGTGTTGGTGAAGACGACCTTGACGTTGCAATAGATCGCCGGCGTCGTGTAGACGCCGCCGAGCAGCGGACCGTAGAGATTGGTCGGAATGTTCGGACCGAAGGTCGAGAGATAGCCGCCCATATTGGCGAGCGTCTTGACCCGCAGCGCCAGGAATTTTCCGTTCTCGTCGAGCGCGAGCTCGGCCTCGGTGACGTGGTCGCGGCCGTGGCGGTCCGAGACGTAGCCCTCGGAGCGGCTCGCCACCCATTTGATCGGCCGCATCACGCGCTTGGCGGCCCAGGTGATGACCGCTTCCTCGCCATAGTGGAACTGCTTGACGCCAAAGCCGCCACCGACGTCGGGCGCCACCACACGCAGCTTGTGCTGGGGTATCTTCAGCACCAGCGCCCCCATCAGGAAGCGCACCACATGCGGGAACTGGCTGGTGCTCCACAACGTGTAGCGATCGGTGCCCGGCTCGTATTCGGCGATCGCCGCACGCGGCTCCATCGGATTGCCGATCAGGCGGTTGTTGGTCAGGCTGAGCTTCGCGACATGGGCGGCCTTCTGGAACGCGGTCTCCACCGCGGCCTTGTCGCCGAGCTCCCAGTCGCAGCAGATGTTGCTGGGCACGTCGTCGAACAGTTGCGGCGCGCCGGGCCTGACGGCATCGAGTACGCCGACCACCGAGGACAGCACCTCGTAATCGACCTCCACCAGCTCGGCGGCGACGTTCGCCTGCTCCACCGTCTCGGCGACGACAAAGGCCACGAGGTCGCCGACGAAACGGACCTTGCCCTGCGCCAGCATCGGGAACGGCGGCTCCTTCATCGGCACGCCCTTGGCATCACTGATGCCCCAGCCGCAGGGCAGCGAGCCCAACCCATCGGCCGCGACATCATCGCCGGTCAGCACGGCAATGACACCGGGCGCGGCCAGCGCCGCGCTCTTGTCGATCCCGCGCAGCACGGCATGGGCGTGCGGCGAGCGAATGAACACACCCGCGGTCATCCCGGCGCGCTTGATGTCGGAGACGTAATTGCCACGCCCGGTCAGAAACCGCTGGTCTTCCTTGCGCTTCGGTGCAGCACCAATTCCGATCACGTCACCCATGGTCACTCCCCCGCGTTTGCCGCATGCATGGCGGCAGCGCCCGCCATCACCGAGACGACGATGTTCTGATAGCCGGTGCAGCGGCAGATGTTGCCTTCGAGGCCGTGGCGCACCTCGGCTTCGGTCAGCACGCCCTTGTCCTGCGCCAGCGCCACCGCGGTCATCACCATGCCCGGCGTGCAGAACCCGCATTGCAGCCCATGGTTTTCGCGGAACGCCTCCTGCATCGGATGCAGCCGGTTCGATCCGGGCGCACCCTGCAGCCCTTCGATGGTGAGCAGCGTAGCGCCGTCGAGCGCCGGCGCCAGCAATGTGCAACTCTTCACCGGCGCGCCATTGAGATGCACGACGCAGGCGCCGCATTGGCTGGTGTCGCAGCCGATATGGGTGCCGGTCAGATTGAGGTGCTCGCGCAGCAGCTCGGTCACGAGCATCGATGGCGCGACATCGACCGAGGTCGGTCTGCCGTTGAGTGTGAAGGATATCTGCACGATGGATACTCCCTGTCGAGAACGGGTTCAGGCAAGAGCACGGGCGCGGTCGGCCACCCAGGTGGCCAGCACGACGTCGCCGACATTGAGCGGATCGGAGAAGAACGTTTTCTCGGGCACATAGGCG
This sequence comes from Bradyrhizobium jicamae, assembly GCF_018130695.1. Classification (GTDB taxonomy): domain Bacteria; phylum Pseudomonadota; class Alphaproteobacteria; order Rhizobiales; family Xanthobacteraceae; genus Bradyrhizobium; species Bradyrhizobium jicamae_B. The sequence continues at coordinate 323,675 of NZ_JAFCJX010000003.1, forward strand.
ACGAACTCATCATCGGGGATCGCGTCGAGCATCACCTTGACGAAGGCGCCCTGATATTCGATCGCCAGCACGCGAGCCGACAGCGCCGCAGCGCGCCCGGGAGGCAATTGCGCATCGGGCCGCATCAGCTCCACATCGTCGCGGCGCACCGCGATATCGACGCTGTCGCCGACGCTGATCTTGCGGGCCTGCAGTGGCACCTCGATGCCCGCGCCCTGTACCGGCTGCACCAGCGTGAACGTGGCGCCGTTGACCTTCTCGACCCGTCCGGACAGCACGTTCTGTCCACCCATGAACTCGGCGACGTAGCGGTCGAGCGGCTGGGCGTAGACTTCGCGCGCCGGCCCGGCCTGCTTGATCCTGCCGTTGTCCATGACGACGACGAGATCGGCGAGCGCGATCGCCTCGAGCTGGGTATGGGTGACGTGGATGAAGGTGATGCCGAGCTCGCGCTGCATGCGGCGCAGCTCCTGGCGCATCTGCACGCGGAGCTGCTCGTCGAGCGCCGACAGCGGCTCATCGAGCAGCAGCACCTTTGGCCCCGTGATCGCGGCCCGCGCCAGCGCCACGCGCTGCTGCTGGCCGCCTGACAGATGCGACGGCAGCCGATCGGCGAATTTCGTCAGCCTGACCTTTTCGATCATCGCGTCGGCGGCCTTGAGGCGCTCCGTCTTCGACATGCCGCGCACCCGCAGCGCAAAGGCGATGTTGTCGCGCACCGTCAGATGCGGGAACAGCGCGTAGGACTGGAACATCATCGCGGTGCGCCGCTCCACCGGCGGCAGGCCGACCACGTTCTGGCCGCCGATCACGATCTCGCCGGCTGAGGGATCCTCATGCCCCGCGATCATGCGCAGGATCGTGGTCTTGCCGCAGCCGGAGGGCCCGATGAAGCAGCAATAGGCGCCGTCCTCGATCTTGAGATTGACGCCGTCGACAACATTGGTCACGCCGTCAAAGCTCTTGCAGACCCCGGCCAGCTCGATATCGCCGCGCTCGATCTTCATATCCAACCTCTAACCTGCCGCGGCGCGGCTGCCGCGCTTCTTCTGGATCAGCACGATGGTGCCGAGGCTCACGCCGATCACGATGAAGGAGATGATCGTCGTCACCGTGCCGAGCGCGTAGAGCGAGGGCGACGTCACGTTCAGCGTCATGCTCCAGATCTCGAGCGGCAGGGTGTTGAGCGAGCCCGCGGTCTGCAGGCTGCGCGCGAATTCATCATAAGACAGTGTGAAGCCGAACAGTGCCACCGCGACGAGGCCCGGCGCGAGCACCGGCACGATCACGAGCCAGATCGCCTGCCAGCGGCTGGCGCCGAGATCGCGCGCCGCCTCCTCCCAGGCATTGTTGAAGCGCGACATCACCGCGAACATCACGAGCACGCCGAACGGCAAGGTCCAGGACAGCTGCGCGCCGAGCGCGGAGGTGTACCAGCTCGCATTGAGGCCGAGTGCCTGGAACAGCAGACCGGTGCCGAGGCCAAGCACCAGGCCCGGCGCCACCAGGCTGCCGATCATCATGTAGAACACGAAGCCGTCACCCCTGAAGCGGCGGCGGAAGCCGAGCCCGGCCATGAACGAGATCACGACCGTGATAACAGTGACCAGCACTGCGAGCTTGATCGAGCGATCGAACGAGCCCTTGACGTCGCCGGTCCGCACCTGCGTGAACAGGTCGACGAACCAGTGCAGCGAATGGCCCTTCATCGGAAACACCAGCCCGCCGCGGACATCCTGGAACGACAGGATGTAGATGCAGATCATCGGCCCATAGAGCGCGATCACGTAGGCGGTGAACAGCCCAGCCAGGACGTAGAAGGTCCACGGCCGGCCACCGCGGCTCGGCGCAATCGCCTTCCGCGTAGCGGGAGCCGCGACCACTCTGAGATCCGATGTCGCCATGCTCATCGCGCGATCTCCTGGCGGATATCGACGGTGCGCAGGATCAGCGCGACGATCGCGACCAGCACCAGCGTCAGCAGCACGGCACTGGCCGCCGCCGTCGGATATTGCAGCACGCCGACGTCTTCATAGAAGGCGCTGACCACCGAGGCCGAGCCACCGCCCGACATCACCTTCACGACGAAGAAGTCACCCATCACGATCGACACCACGAAGATGGTCCCGAGCGCGATGCCGCTCTTGGACATCGGCACCACGATATGGCGCATGATGTCGAAACGGCTGGCGCCGGCATCAACCGCGGCCTCGATCACCCGCTTGTCGATCCGCGCCATCGCGTTGAAGATCGGCACGATCATGAAGATCGTGAGCTGGTGGACATAGGCGATCACGACCGCAAGATCGGAGAACAGCAACACTTCCAGCGGCTGGTTGATGACGTGCGCCGACATCAGCCCGGCATTGATCAGGCCTTCCTTGCCGAGCAAGGGAATCCAGGAGATCATCCGGATGATGTTCGAGGTCCAGAACGGCACCGTGCAGACCAGGAACAGGCCAATCGCCAGCAGCTGGTTGCGAACGTGGAACACCAGGAAATAGGCGACGAAGAAACCGATCACCAGCGTGAACAGCCAGGTGAAGAAGGTGAACTTGATTGTCGCCAAATAAAGCTTCAGCGTCAGCGCCGAATGTAGCACCTCGATGTAATTCGAAAGCGTGAAGCCCGGCGTCAGCCCGCCAAAGCCGTCGGTCTGGAAGAAGCTCGCCGCCAGCACCACCAGGATCGGCGCAACGAAGAATGGTACCAGCACCGCGATCAGCGGTGTCACGTAAAGCCAGCCGGAGAGATTGGCGCGTGAAGGACTCTTTGTGCGTGGAAGACCTGGACTGCTTTGCATGTCGGCGGTGGTCCGCTCGTCGAATTCGGGAAGGGTGCCGGCACGTCGCCGCGCCGGCCGTCGTCGTCAGGGAAGGAGAATGATGCGAAGCAGGATCTACGCCACCTTGAAGTCGTTCCAGCGCTTGTTCATGTAGGCGGCTTCGTCCATCAGCGTGTTCCAGCAGGAGATGTTGGTGACGCGGTCGAGGAAGGAGCCGCCGTCGCGCTTGGTGCCGGCCTTTTCCATCGGCACGCCGTAGGGATCGTTGACCACCTCGGGCGCGGGCTTGCCCTCGTACCAGAACTCCCATTCGGCCGGCGTCAGGAATTTCTTCGCGGTCGACGGCACCGGGCTGTAATAGCCGTAACGCGCGACGAAGCCGCCCTGCCAGCCCGACAGATACCAGTTGAGATATTCATAAGCGGCGTCGAGCTTCTTGCCCGAGAGGTGCTTCATCAGGCCCATGCCGTTGCACCAGCCGCGATAACCTTCCTTGCCGTTCTTGACGTTGACCGGCGCGTAGACGCAGGGAATCTCTTTCACGCGCACCGCGGCGACTGCCGGCGACCACATCGACTGGATCACCACCTCGCCTGCCGCCATCAGCTGCACCGACTGGTCGAAGGTGGTCCAGGTGGCACGGAACTGACCGGACCGCTTCAGCTCGATCAGCTTGTTGCAGGTGAAGTCGATCTCCTCCTTGATCATATTGCCCTTGTTGCCGTACTTGATCAGCCCGGCACTCTCGAAGCACAGCGCCGCATCCATGATCCCGATCGCGGGCACGTCGAGGATCGCGGCCTTGCCCTTGAACTTGGGATCGATCAGGTCCTTCCACTCGGTGACTTCGTGCCCGACGAGGTCGGGCCGATAGCCGATGGAGTCGGCGTTGTAGACCTGCGGCAGGAAGGTCGCCCACTCCGTGACACCCTCATGCAGATCGGTGGCATCGGGCTTTTCGATGTACATCGCCTCATAGGGCGAGATGCCCTGGCGCGGGATCTTGTGGCCGTTGATCTCGCCCTTGGTGAAGATCGGCAGGATGTTGTCGAACTCCTTGATCTTCTTGACCTCGATGCCCTGGATCACGCCGCGCTTGGCGGCGAGCTTGGCCTGCCAGCCCTCGAGATCGGCGATGTCGACGGTGTTGGGCTGCGAGATGAACCGGTTGATCGCAGCCGAGGTGTCGAGATTCTGCATCGTCACCTTGAAGCCGAGATCCTTGGCGGCCTGGTCGCCGATCGCCTTCACCACCGAATAGGACACGCCGGCATGGCGCAGCTCGATGTCCTTGATCTCCTGCGCCCAGATCGTCGGAACGCTGAAGACATCGGATCCTGCAGCAGCGCCGGCCAGTGCTGCACCCGCCTTCAACAACGAACGCCGGCTCACGTTCTTGCCGGCCGCAGCAGCTTTCCCCTGTTGATCGTTCGACGTCCTCGTCGGCTGAGACATGGCAACCCTCGTTGGTTACAATGAGCATCCGCAATGATCGGGCTGATCGATTGCCGGTGTGATCAATTGCGAGGGAGGCTATCGACGGGATTTTTCGAAGTAAAATTGGAAGGAAAAATTCCGCGCATAAGCGAGATTAATGAAATGACGGCCTGCTCTACATTTCGGCACGAGGCATAATAAAAGGACAGCACGCCGAAAACTTCAGCCGTTTCATCACGCAAACGGCTTCAGCGCACATCGTCTACACGCGGTTGCGTCGCGTGCGCGTCAAATGCGCGCACAATATTTTTGCGAGGAACCGATCTCGTTCAGGGACGCAATGTCGGCGTCGTGTTCGGCGCCGGCGCGTGCTCCATCTCGGACTCTTCCGGCAGCTTGTCGCCGTGAACGTGGAGCGGCGTACCGATCCAGATCGGGTCAATCAGGTGATCGCGGCGCGGGTTTGTGGTGTTGGGATGGACCAGCACACTCAGGCTGCCGCGGTTGAGCATCAGCCACGGCACGAGTTGCGGAAACACCTCGGTCGCGAACGCAACCTGATACATCGCCTGATCATGCGGCCCGACCTTGACGTCATGCCAGCGCCCGAGCGTGACCGAGAAGCGCTCGCCGATCCAGTTGCGCAAACGCTCGGCTTCCGCCCGGCTCGTGGCGGGATCGTAGTAGATGTGCGCGTGGAAGCTTGCGATTTCGGCCAACGCACGCGGGGCGCCATGAGTCTGCTCGGTCATCGCTTCATTCTCCGTTTCGTTCGTCATCGTCGCCGCAGCACGCTGAACTGGAACGACTGTGTCGTATCCCAGGGCGTGACATGGCGATGCGCTTCATGCGCTATCAATTCAAAACTTTCACCCACGGTCTCGGCGAGCGAGGCCGGATCATAGCGCCGCACGGGCAGGCCGCTGCACTTCTCCGGCCCGTCGAGCGCGAACGTGCCGATGATGGCATGTCCATCAGCCGTTACGCCATCGATCATGCGGTCGAGATAGGCGGTGCGGTCGCGCTCCTCGACCAGGAAATGAAACGCCGCACGGTCGTGCCAGATGTCGAAGGCTTGCGGCGGCTGCCACGTGGTGGCGTCATCGGCAATCCAGCGCACGGTGTCGCTTGCCGGACCGACCCGAGCTCGCGCGGCTCGAAGCGCGGCCTCCGACAGATCGAGCACCGTCAGCGCATCAAAGCCATGCTGCAGCAACGCATCGACGAGACGCGACGCACCGCCACCGATGTCGACGATTGCGGCATGCTTGCCCGGCGCAAAGGTCTCGATCAGCCGCAGCGACGGCTGCGGGTCGGCCTGCGTCCAGCTGACCTCCTGCTCACCCTTGGTGAGGTAGACAGTCTGCCAGTGCGACTGACGGTCGGAAGCGGTCATGACGGAGCGGCCTGGCTCGGCAAGGGGATGCCTGTGACTTAGGCATGACATCTCCTGCCGTCAACATCGCCACCCGCCGGGCCGGGCCACAAATGCCGCATTTGATTTGCCGCATTTTCAATCTAGCGTAGCAACGGGATCGGATGAGAGCGCTCGGATGGCCGTCTTTGGCTGGACACGCGACAGGAAGCCTGCGCCGGAACCGGAGGCCGATTTCGGCTTCGCCGGCCTGACCAACCCTGCGGCGCTGCTCGACGCCATCAACAAGGCGGTGCCGCGCTATCTCGCGCTCGCCGACGACGGCAAGCTGATCCACCCCGCCTGCAAGCGCAAGCCGGCCGATGCGGGCTGCGACCTCCGCACCATCTGGGAGCATACGCGGCTGGAGGCCGTGCGCTACGTCGCGATGGTGCCGCGCCAGGAGCCGGCGCTGCTGGTCGATCCGTCCCGCCAGGCCGAGATGATCGACGCCTTCCTGCGCCAGCGCCCGCACGACAACACCGTCATCGATTTCACGGGCACGGCGATCGAGGATTACGGCATCGCGATCTATGCCGCGCTGAACTGGCTGAACCATTGCGGCGCGCTGGCCGGTGCCGATCCGCGCAAATTCTCCGGCACGCTGCGCAGCTTCCGCAAGGTCATGGTCGTCGCGCAGCAATGGTGGGCGCTGGAGGGCGCGACCGAGCGCTGCGCGCAGATGCTGCAGGCCGGCGAGCCGCCGCCGCTGACGCTCTTGCTGCTGTGGGCCGAATGCACCAACCTCGGCAAGGAGATCGCGCTGGCGTCGGCCCCTGCTTCGTCCGATGGCACCGCGCAATCGGCCCGGGAGCCGGACGAGTTGCCGCGCGGATGACCATCGCTAGATCCCGGACTGCGCGACGAGGTGCGCCGTATCGGCCTCCGGCTGCAGCGGCGGCGCAAGCGCAATCGGCAGCCGCACGAGGTCGACGATATCCTGCGGCGGCACCGGCTTGCTGACCAGATAGCCCTGCATCTCGTCGCAGGCATGCCGCCTGAGGAATGCCTGCTGCGCGGCGGTCTCGACGCCTTCGGCGACGACGGTCATGCCGAGCGCCTTGCCCATGCTGATGATCGCCTGCGCGATTGCCTGGTCCTCCGAATCGTTCGGCAAATCGCGCACGAAGGAGCGGTCGATCTTGATGGTGTCGATCGGGAATTGCTTCATCAGCGACATCGACGAATAGCCGGTGCCGAAATCGTCGATCGCCAGATGAATGCCGCGGCTCTGGATCGCATCGAGCACGCGCACCGCGCGGGTGACGTTCTGCATCACCATGCTCTCGGTGACTTCGAGCTGCAGGAGATGCGGCGGCATGCCGCTGAACGCCAGCGCTTCGTCGATATCCTGCAGCAGGTTCTCGTCGACGAACTGGCGCGGCGACAGATTGACCGCCATCGAGATCGGCCGCAGCCCCTGGCGATGCCATTCCATGTTCTGGACACAGGCCTGTCGCAGCACCCAGCGGCCGATCGGAACAATCAGCCCGGTCTCCTCGGCGAGCGGAATGAACTTTGCCGGCGGCAGCATGCCGGCCTCGGGATGGCACCAGCGCAGCAGCGCCTCGACACCGGTGACCTCGCCGCTCGCCAGATCCACCTTGGGCTGGAAATGCAGCATGAACTCGCCGCGGCCGAGCGCGTGGCGCAGGTTGGTTTCCAGCGTCAGCCGCTCGAGCGACTGCGAGCGGTCCTCGCGGGAGAAGAAGCGGAAGCCGTCCTTGCCGTCGCCCTTGACGATGTACATCGCCATGTCGGCACGGCGCGTCAGTGTCTGGATGTCCGCGCCGTCGTCCGGATAGATCGCAATCCCGATCGAGGCGGTGGTGTGGCATTCATGGCCACACAGATCGAACGGCGCGGCAATCGTGCGCCTGAGATCGCGCGCCACGGCCTCGACATCCTCGCGGGTGCCGATGTTCTCCAGGATCACCACGAACTCGTCGCCGCCGAGCCGCGCCACGACGTCATGCGCGCGCAGGCTGCGCTTGAGCCGCAGGCCGGTCTCGACCAGCAGCTTGTCGCCGGAATCGTGGCCGAGCGAATCATTGATGATCTTGAAGCGGTCGAGGTCGATGAACAGCACCGCAAGCCGGCGCCGGTTGCGCTCGGCGGTCCCGATCGCCGCGTGCAGCAGCTGGTTGAAGGTCTCGCGGTTCGGCAGGTGGGTCAGGCTGTCATGCGAGGCGAGATATTCGATGCGCTCGTCGGCCTCGCGCTTCTCCTCGGCGCGGTCGAAATTCTCCAGCGCGAAGGCGACGTTGTCCGCGAGCCGCTGCAGCAACTCGGTCAGCTCGGGCGTGAAGGCACCGCGGATATCCGAGAAGAACACCAGGACGCCGAAGGATTCGTCGTTCCTCACCAGCGGCAGCGCCGCGCCGGCCAGATTTCCGGCGGCCTTGACCAATTGGTAGAAATGACCGGTCGTGGGGAACTCGCTGAGATAGTCGTTGCTGATGCACGCCTTGCGCGTTCGGAATGCTCTGCCGGTGATGCCGCTGCCTTCCGGCCGATCGGCGCTCTTGGAGAGCTTGACCTTGCTGGCGCGTTCCCGGTCGGGTCCAGCCGCGGCGACGGTTTCCAGATCGTCGGAATCGGGACGGGCCAGTGCCATGGTGGCCGAGTTGAAATTGCCGCCGAGGACGGCGGCTTCGCAAACCTGCCGGAACAACTCTTCGCGCGTCTTGGCGCGCATGATCGCTTCGTTGGTGGCGCCGAGCGCCGCGAACATCCGCGTCAGCCGTTCCTTGTGCGCTTCGGCCACCCGCCGGTCGGCCGCGCGCTCCAGCGCATCGAGCCCGAACGAGACGTTGTCGGCGAGCCGGCCCATCAGCGTCACCATCTCGTCATCGAGCTGGTCGTCGCCGCCGAAATAGAAGTAGATGACGCCGACCGCCTTGCCGGCGGAGAACAGCGGGAACACGCCGCAGGCGGTCAGCCCCGCCTTGCGGATCAGCGGCAGCCAGGGTTTCGAGCGCGGTTCGCTCGCGACGTCGTTGCTGATGCAAGGCTTGCCGGTGCGGAAGACCGTTCCGCCCATGCCCTGCCCCTGCGGAATCGAAGGGTCGGAGGAGAAGCGGACGCTGGCCGTGATCTCGGGATATTTGCCGGCGTCAGCGGCCAGGCGGAACCAGGACGTATCCGCCTCCGGCGTGAAGATCGCAGCGCCCAGCAAATTGCCCTGCCCGACCGCAGCGGCGCAGACTTCGCGGAACATCTCGTCGGCGGACTGCGCCCGCATGATGGCTTCGTTGGTCGCGGTCAGTGCGGCAAACATCCGCGCGATGCGGGCGCGCGCGAGATCCGCGAGATCGCGCGCCTTGTCGCGGTCGAAATTGTCCAGCGCGAACGAGACGTTCTCCGCCATGCGCTCCAGCAGGCCGACGGTCTCGTCAGTCAAGGCGTTGGGCTGGTCGAGGTAGAACAGCAGCGCGCCGATCGGACGACCGTGGCGCATGATCGGGACTGCGGCCGCCGAGCGAGCACCGATCTGCAGCGCGGTCGCATGCCAGCGCCTGGTGCGTTCGTCGTTGATGTAGTCGCTGCTGACGATCGGACGGCCGGTGCGGAATGCCGTCGGCGCCAGGCCCTGCCCGTCCTCGGAATTCGGATCGACCGAGCTGGTGCGCCCCTTCAGTGCGGCGACGCCGACACCGGCGCCGGCAACGCAAACCAGCCGCCCCTCGTCATTGGCGAGCAGCACGCCGGTGCCGAGGAATTTGCCGCCGAACACCGCGGCATCGCACACCCGCTGAAACAGCTCGTCGTCGGAGGAGGCGCGCAGGATGGCCTCGTTCGTGGCGCTGAGCGCCGCGAACATCCGCGCCATGCTGGTCTGCACTAACATCGATCCCCCAACCGACAATTCTTGCCGTCAGACAGCCTGCGAAATTCGCCTGAAGCGGGAGTTATCATTCGCGGTAAATGGGTGGTGAATCCCGCGAGAGAAGAACACACGTTTAAGAGTTTACCGAGGCGCGCGGCGTCAGGCCGCCCGCACGCCGGCGAGGAAGGTCGAGACCTCCTTCTGCAGCGACTGCAGCTTGCCGGTCAGCCGGCCGCTCGACTGCAGCACCCTCTCGGCGACGCCGCCGGTCTCCGCAGTCGCCGCGGTGACACCGGTGATGTTGTGCGAGACCTGGTTGGTGCCGGAGGCCGCCTCCTGCACGCTGAAGGCGATCGCCTTGGTCGCCGCCCCCTGCTCCTCGACGGCGGCGGCGATCGAGGAGGAGATCTCGTTGACCTCCATGATGGTCGCGCGGATGCCCTGGATGTTGCCGACCACCTGCTGGGTCTCGGCCTGGATCGCCGAGATCTGCGCGCTGATCTCATCGGTCGCCTTCGCCGTCTGGCTCGCCAGCGACTTCACCTCGCTTGCGACCACGGCAAAGCCCTTGCCGGCCTCGCCGGCGCGCGCCGCCTCGATGGTGGCGTTGAGCGCCAGCAGATTGGTCTGCGAGGCGATCTGGTTGATCAGGTCGATCACCTCGCCGATCTTGTGCGCGGCGGCGGCAAGCCCCTCGACGGTCTGGTTGGTGCGCTGGCCGTCGGCGGCGGCCTTGTCGGCGACCTGAGCTGCCTGCGCCACGCGCTGGCTGATCTCGGTGATCGCGCTCGACAGCTGCTCGGCGGACGAGGCAACCGTCTGCACGTTGGCCGACGCCTGCTGGCAGGCATCCTCGACGATCCTGGAGCGGCGGCTGGCCTCGCCCGCCGTCTGCGACATGCTCTGCGCCGCGTCCTGCATCTGGCGGGCATCGCCGATCACGTCGCTGACCACGGCCTCGATGCTGGCCTCGAACTTGGAGGCGAGCTCGAACATCGCCTTGCGCTTCTCGGCATCGGCCTGCTGCTTCAGCTCGCTCTGCTCGGCATGCATCTGCGCGATCGCGGCCGCATTGTCCTTGAACACGGCCAGCGCGCGCGCGAGCGCGCCGACCTCGTCCTTGCGCGCCGTGTATGGCACCTCGAAGGCCCCGTCGCCGGCGGCGAGCCGCTCGGTCAATCCGGTCACCTTCGCCAACGGCTTGGTCACGCTGCGGCCGATGAAGAAGGCGCAGACCAGCACCACCGCGAACACGATCAGCGACAGCACGCCGAACATCATCGCGGTCTGCTTGAACACGGCGTCGACGTCGTCGAGATAGATGCCGGTGCCGATGATCCAGCCCCACGGCGCAAAGCCCTTCACATAGGAAATCTTCGGCACCGGCTGCTCGAAGCCGGGCTTCGGCCAGAGATAGCTGTAGAAGCCCGCGCCTTGCGCCTTGACCACGTCGACGAAGCCCTGGAACAGGCGGTTGCCGGTCGGGTCCTTCATCTCGCCGAGCTCCTTGCCGTCGAGCTCGGGCTTGATCGGATGCATGACCATCTTCGGGGTCATGTCGTTGATCCAGAAATATTCGGCCTTGTCGTAGCGCAGCCCCTTGATCTCGGCGAGCGCTGCGGCCTGGGCCTGCTCGCGGGTCAGCTTGCCGTCGGCCTCCTGCTTCTGGAAATGGGTCAGGATGCCGTAGCCGAGATCGACCATCTGCTGCGTCTTGGCCTGGCGGTCCGCCATCATCTGGCCGCGCATGGTCGACAGCGCGATCGGGCCGATCACGATCATACCGGTCAGGCTGAGCACGATGATGAGGATGAGCTTGAAGCTGATGCGGGAGAACATCGATCGGTCCTGAAATGGGCGCTGAGAATTGACCGTTTCAATCTAGACGCATTGCGTTAGCGAAGATTTAAGCAATTCGGTTCCGCCGTCGGCACGAGTTAGACGATCGTCTCGTCCCGTGCGGCGCGCGCCTTCTTGCCGCGCTTCAGGAAGGTGACCCCGATCTGGTCGCCATGGACCCAGGCGAGCTTGCAGCGGCGGTAGGCGAGGCCGACCGAGGACAGCACCAGGAAAAACTCCTTCAGCTGCAGCCCCTCGATCGAGGAGCCGACTGTCAGCTTGGCGCCCTCCTCGGAAACGTCCTCCATGGTGCATTCACGACGCCAGGTGCCGTCGATCGCCATCAACTGCGTCGGCACCGGATGCTCGAAGCGGATGCGGGGCGAGGTGCGCCGTTCGCTGGTGCTCATGCTCAGGCGCTCGCTGCAACCGCGTCGGCGTCCGCCGGCGGCACGTCGCGGCTCTTGCGCATGATCATCCGCATCAGCTCGTTCTGCCTGTAGGTCTCGACGAATTTCACCGCGAAGCCGTTCGGCAGATGGCGGACCACGCGGCCGATGCAGGCGCCGACGCCCAGGGGCATGCCGACCGGCGGCTGCACCTCGGCGGAGACGGCGACGCCGGACTGCGAGACATCGATGATGAAGCAGCCATGCAGGCTGCCGTCGGCCAATGTCAGCGTGGTGTGCGGCGCCGTGGGAATGAAACGCGTATGGTCACGCGCATCGAGAACGCTCGGGTCCTTCTGCTTCTTCTCGATCCAGGTCAGCTTGTCGGCAAAGCGCTCGCGCTCGGGGCGCGTCATCTCGAGCTCGAGCAGGAAGCTGCCGCTCATGGTGTCGCTGATCGCGCCCTCGAACCTGCCGAACTCCTCGAAATACGAGACCAGCCGGTCGCCGACCTTGCCGACCACGGGCACGTCGACGATCATGCGGAACGGCGACACCCGCGTGGTCCGGCAGGCGAAGGTGCGCAGCTTGCCCTGCGGATCGTACCAGTTCGGCAAGGTGTAGTTGCCGTCGACGGTGACGTTGACGGCGCGCTGCTTGAGGAACCTTTCAACGGACACGACGAGTCCTCGCTTGACGCGATACGGTGCGGTAAGGATTCGGGTGGACTGACTTTCCTAGGCGCCCGACACCGGGATCGCCCGTCGCATCGCGATGCAAGCGGCATGCGGCTCGTCGCGTTGCGGGACGCACCCGCGCGCAAAGCGAGTACGGTTGTACCGCTAATATGCTAAGGAAAGCTAAAACCCGGCTGTGGGTTTCCGGGTCGCGGATGCTAGTGCGGCAACCCTTACGTCCAGGTTTATTTTTCAAACCGCACAACCACGAGGCGTCGACGGTCGCGGTTTCGCCGGCCGCGACCCACGTCTGCAGGAATGATGGCTGAAATGGCCGGCGCGGCCGGCCTATAATCGGTTGGCGCCCTTCCTCGAGTCCTGATTGGATCATCCTGATGCTCAACGTCCCCAAAACCGGCGAAACCTCCTACGCCGACGGCAAGATCCTGCAGGGCATCGTCGATGGCGTCGGTGTCGTCACTTTCAACAATCCCGACAAGCGTAACGCGATGTCGCTGGAGATGTGGGAGGGCTTTGGCCAGGCGCTGACCGCGCTGCGCGACGATCCCGCCGTTCGCGTCGTGATCCTGGTCGGCGCCGGCGACAAGGCGTTCGTCTCGGGCGCCGATATCAGCCAGTTCGAGAAGACGCGCCATAACGCCGAAGCTTCCGAGGAATATTCGAAGCGCAGCGCCGCCCAGCGTGCGCTGCTCGCCGACTATCCGAAGCCGACGATCGCCTGCATCCGCGGCTTCTGCCTCGGCGGCGGCATGCAGGTCGCGATGCTCGCCGACATCCGCATTGCCGGCTCTGGCAGCCAGTTCGGCATTCCCGCCGCCAAGCTCGGCATCGCCTATGGCTATGACGGGCTGCGCCATCTGGTCTCGCTGGTCGGGCCGTCCTGGGCACGGCTGATCATGTACACGGGGATGCGGATCAACTCCGCGGAAGCGCAGCGGATCGGCCTGGTCGACCGCGTGCTCGATGATGCCGAGGTCTGGGATGCGACACTGGAGATCGCGCGCACCATCTCCGGCAACGCGCCACTCGCGATCAAGGCCGCCAAGATCACCATCGCCCAGGTGCTGAAGGACCCCGCCGAGCGCGACATGGCCGCGATCAAGCAGATCGGCATCGACTGCATGGACAGCGAAGATTTTCGCGAGGGCCGCACCGCGTTCATGGAAAAGCGCAAGCCGCAGTTCAGGGGAAGGTAGATTCTCTCCATCGTCGTCCTGGCGAAAGCCAGGGGTGGACTCTGCCCAGCCCTCGGTGTCATCACCCGCGCATGCGGGTGATCCAGTATTCCAGAGGCAGCTGTGATTGAACCGATGGGTCCCGGCGTACTGGGTCGCCCGGTCCTTGTGCGCAATTGCGCACAGGCCGGGCGATGACACCGAGGATGAGGATACAGCTTCGCATTCTCGCGGCATGATCTGCCCGAGTTTTGCATCTCGTTCCGCCCTCTCTCTTGAATCGAGGGCGCAGGGAAGACCGGGTGCACGCTGCACCCGCGGTCCCGTGCGCAATGGGGAGAGAGTGGCGCACACGGGCATACAAATGCAGCGGAGGCACGCCGGCCTTCCCTGCGCGATGGCTTTACGGCTTATACGTGCTCGCCCTGGTGAGACTCTGCTTTTGTGCCACCATCGCCCGCGATCGGCTTTCGCCTCTCACGGGCTTGCCACCAACATCGGGGCGGCAGGCCCACACGACTTCGCCGTACACCTTGCACGCACACGTCACTCGCACGCTCGGTGTCCACCGCATCTTCACCCGCGTTCCTGACGTTGCGCAACGCCCCTCTTGCCGGGTGAGACGGGCATATTGAACCACTGATTTGGGCTACGAGTCAAGCGAAATTCGGTAATCCGCAACACAAATGCGGAAAGACCTTGAATCGGCTGACAAAATCGGCGGCGTGGCGCACGCGACCGGGGCGGTCCGATCGGGATCAGCGCGCGAGATCGAGACGATCCTTTACGTGATCGATGAAGGCGCGCAGCTTGGGCATGATCTGCCGCTGACTGGGATAGTAGAGGAACACGCCCGGCGTCATCGGCGCGAAGGCGTCCAGCACCTGGACGAGCTTGCCCGCCTTGACGGCGCCGGCGGCCAGCGGTGCCGGCACCTGGGCGAGGCCGATGCCTTCGACGGCGGCGCCGAGCATGCTGGGAAAGTCGTAGGCGATGAACGGTCCCGACACGGCGATCTCGATCGAACGTCCCTTGTCATTGAGCATCCATGGCGCGAGTCCGCCGTTCGATCGTCGGAGTCTCAGGCACGCATGGTGGCGCAAATCGTCCGGCCGCTCAGGCCGGCCGCTACGCCGAAGGTAAGCGCGGCTGCCGACGATGACATAAGGCAACGGCTTGGTCAGACGCACCGCGACCATGTCAGGATCGATGAATTGGCCCAATCTGATGCCGGCATCAAATCCCCCTGCTGCAAGGTCGACCAGTTCCTCGCTCGCTGCAAGCTCGAGCTCGATCTCCGGATACGCCTTGCAGAACGACGCGATCAGCGGCTCCAGCAGGACCGGCACGACCGAACGCGGCACCGTGAGACGCAACAGTCCGGCCGGACGCTGCCCGAGTTCACGCGCAGCTCCGCTTGCCGCGACCAACTCCTCGAACGCAGGTCTTGCGCGCGCCAGGAATCGTTCGCCGGCTTCGGTCAGGCCGACGCTGCGGGTGGTCCGCATGAACAGCACGGCGCCGACGCGCGCTTCGAGGGCGCGCACCGCCTGGCTGATCGCCGACGGCGTGACCCCGAGCTCGGCCGAGGCCCGGCGAAAGCTGCGGTGCTGGGCGACGGCGAGGAACGCCTCGACGCCGTCGAGCGCGCCCTGCCTGACTGTGAAGTTCTGCTTCATAGCCCGTCAACATTATCGCGAATAGTCACTCGCGGAAAGCGGCCTTACATCCGGTGTGCAAGTCGGCGGCACCGCCACGCATGCTGACTTTGGCAACATCACGAATTCAGTCGTGACCGGAGAATGCGACCGATGAAAGCCATCCGCCACGCCATGCTGGCACTCACCCTCACCCTGACAGGCGCAACGTCCATGACCGCTCCCACCCCTGCCCATGCTCAAGTCCCTGCCCAAGTCCCAGCCCAAGCCATGTCGATCCCGACCACCGCCGTGATGGCGATCCTGACCGTCAAGGCCGGCGTCACCCGCGAACAGGTGATGGCCGTCATGCCGGATGAAATCCGACAGACCGTGCAGCTCTATCTCAACGGCAAAATTCGCGAATGGTACTCGCGCGCCGACGGACGCGGTGTCGTCATCCTGCTGAACGCCAAGGATGTCGCGGAGGCCGACGCGATCATGGCAGGCCTGCCGCTCGGCAAGACCGATCTCATGGACCATGAGTATGTCGCGATCGGCCCGCTGCTGCCGCTCCGCCTGCTCATTGCAAGGCCCTGAACGCCCACGCGCGCCGAGCCGAAAATCACAGGGGATTCGAACGTGCCGCCGACCTTCAACCTTCCATTCGTGCTCAGCGTCGCCGGAGCTTTCCTGGCAAGCACAGTCGTCGCGGCGATCTATGTCTGGCCGGCGATCCGAGCAATGCCGCGCCATGAGGCCTTGCGACTTCTCGCCGCTTTCCACGCGTTCCGCTTCTTAGGCATGAACTTCATGGTCACAGGCTTCGTCTCGCCGGATTTGAGCTCGAGCTTCGCGAGCCAGGTCGGATGGGGCGATCTGATCGCAGCCAGCCTCGCGCTTGCCGCGATGGCCGCACTCTCCTGGCGCTGGGCGGTCGCAATTCCCCTCGTCTGGATCTTCAACATCTGGGGCACGCTGGATCTGCTGAATGCCTACTACGTGGGTGCCACGAAAATCGCGTCTCCCGGCCTGTTCGGCGCCGGCATCTATATTCCCGCGCTCTACGTGCCGCTGCTGCTCGTCAGCCACGTGCTGGTACTCATGATCCTGTTGAGGACCGAACCTGCAGAGGCGTCCTAGATCAGTAGGGTGGGTTAGACGAGCGGATGCGCGAAGCGCATTCGCTGGGCGTAACCCACCATCTTCCTATCCAACCCACGTCATCGTGCGATGAGAGACCGCCGGTGGGTTACGCCAAGCGGACTGCGCTTCGCGCAGCCGCAGGGCTAACCCACCCTACGGCATCGCGTTTGTGGCGACGTCCGCGGCATCCATCAAAACGGCAGCGCCACGCCGGTCTTGATCTCCTTCAGGATCACGTTCGTCCTGACGTGGCGGATGCCGGGGATGCGAAACATGAAATCGTCGAGGAATTTGTTGTAGGCATCCATGTCGCGGACGACGACGCGGAGGTGGTAGTCGGCGTCGCCGGTGGTGGCGAAACATTCCAGCACCTCGCGACGCTCTTTCACGCGCGAGACGAATTCGTCGACGAAGGCGGTGTCGTGGCGCTCCAGCGAGACGTGCAGGATCGCCGAGGTCGCAAAGCCCGCCTGCTCGCGCGACACCAGCGCCGAATAGCCGGAGATGATGCCGCGCTCCTCCAGCGCGCGAACGCGGCGCCAGCAGGCCGAGGTCGACATGCCGACGCTGTCGGCGAGCTGCTGGTTGGTCGCGCGGCCGTCTTTCTGCAATTCGGCGAGGATTTTCTCGTCCTGGTGTTCAACCATCGGAAGGTTCCATTTCGGTAGAATATACCGAAAACTTGCCATCACAGCAATAATCTACCTATTTAGGCCCCACCAAGGAAACACATAGGTAAGACCTACCAGACCTCAAGGCGTAGCCTTGTCGCAGCAGAACCTTGCGACTCACAAGAGGTCAGTCATGGGCCAGATGCCGTTCCTTGACGCCTACCAGCTCTCCGACCGCTACAGCCGCGACACGGGCCGCGTCTTCCTGACCGGCACACAGGCGATCGTGCGCATCGCGCTCGATCAGGCCAGGCGCGACCGCGCCGCGGGGCTCAACACCGCGGGCTTCATCTCCGGCTATCGCGGCTCGCCGCTCGGCGGCGTCGATCTCGAATTGTGGAAGATCAAGGAGCAGCTGAAGACGAGCCGCATCGAATTCCTGCCCGCGGTCAATGAAGACCTCGCCGCGACGGCCGTGCTCGGCTCGCAGCAGGTGGAGACGCAAGGCGATCGCGAGGTCGATGGCGTGTTCGGGCTGTGGTACGGCAAGGGCCCCGGCGTCGATCGTTCCGGCGATGCGCTGAAGCATGGCAACGCCTACGGCTCCTCCCCGCATGGCGGCGTGCTCGTTGTCGCCGGCGACGACCACGGCTGCGTCTCGTCGTCGATGCCGCATCAGTCCGACGTCGCCTTCATGAGCTGGTTCATGCCGACGCTGCATCCGGCCAGCGTCGACGAATACCTGGCCTTCGGCGAATACGGCTATGCGCTGAGTCGCTTCTCCGGCATGTGGGTCGGCTTCAAGGCGATCTCGGAGATCGTGGAGTCGGGCGCATCGGTGGAGCTGCGTCCGCCGCGCATCTTCGCGCAGCCCGACTTCACGCCGCCGCCGGGCGGCCTGCATTATCGCTGGCCGGATCTGCCGGGACCGCAGATCGAGGAGCGGCTGGAGGCCAAGAAGCACGCGGTCTACGCCTTTGCCAAGGCGAACCCGATCGATCGCCACATCTACGATATCCCGCATGCGACCTACGGCATCGTCACCACGGGCAAGGCGCATCTCGATCTGATGGAGGCGCTGCGGCTGGTGGGGCTCGACGAGGCCGCCTGCCGCCGCTTCGGCATCGACATCTACAAGGTCGGCATGGTCTGGCCGCTGGCGCTGCACGACGCGATGGAGTTCGTGAAAGGCAAGCGCGAGATCCTCGTCGTCGAGGAGAAGCGCGGCATCATCGAGAGCCAGTTCAAGGAATATTTCTACGACTATCCCGGCGCCAAGCCGGAGCGGATGGTCGGCAAGCATGACGAGACCGGCGCGCGGCTGATCTCCTGGATCGGCGAGCTGTCGCCGCACATGCTGGCCGATGTGCTGGCGCGACGGCTCGATCCGATGTTTCCGGAATTGCAGCTGGCGCGCCACGTCGCCGCGCTCAGGCCCGAGCAGGATCGCAGCATCACCGTGCCGGGCGCGACCCGCACACCCTATTTCTGCTCGGGCTGCCCGCACAACACGTCGACGAAAGTGCCTGAAGGCTCCAAGGCATTGGCCGGGATCGGCTGCCACTTCATGGCGAGCTGGATGGACCGCGAGACCTCGTCGCTGATCCAGATGGGCGGCGAAGGCGTCAACTGGGCGGCGTCGTCACGATTCACCGGCAACAGCCATGTGTTCCAGAATCTCGGCGAAGGCACCTATTATCACTCGGGCTCGATGGCGATCCGGCAGGCGATCGCGGCCAAGGCCAACATCACCTACAAGATCCTGTTCAACGATGCGGTGGCGATGACCGGCGGCCAGCCGGTCGACGGCCCGGTCAGCGTGCAGGCGATCGCGCACAGCGTTCGCGCCGAGGGCGTGGAGCGCATCGCGCTGGTCTCCGATGAGCCATCGCATTTCTCGCCGGCCGATCTGCCGGTCGGCGTCACCATTCACGCGCGCGAGGAGATGGACGCCGTGCAGCGCGAGCTGCGCACGATTGCCGGCGTCACCGTGCTGATCTATCAGCAGACCTGCGCGACCGAGAAGCGCCGGCGCCGCAAGCGCGGCACGCTGGCCGATCCCTCCCGCTTTGCCTATATCAACGACCTCGTCTGCGAAGGCTGCGGCGACTGCTCGATCGAGTCGAATTGCCTCAGCGTCGAGCCGAAGGAGACGCCGTTCGGCCGCAAGCGCAAGATCAACCTCTCGACCTGCAACAAGGACTTTTCCTGCCTCAACGGGTTTTGCCCGAGCTTCGTCACCATCGAAGGCGGCGCGCGGCGCAAGAAGCGCGCGAGCGCGATTGATCCGCTGGCACGTGCGGCGACGCTGCCCGCCCCAGCGCTTGCACCGCTCGCGCGGCCCTATGATCTCTTGGTGACCGGCGTCGGCGGCACCGGTGTGATCACGGTTGGCGCGCTGATCGCAATGGCCGCACATCTCGAAGGCCGCGGCGTCTCGGTGCTCGACTTCACCGGCTTTGCGCAAAAATTCGGTCCGGTGCTGAGCTTCCTCCGCCTCGGCGCGACGCCGGATGAATTGCATCAAGTGCGCATCGATCAGGGCGCGGCGGATGCGTTGATCGGCTGCGACTTGGTGGTGAGCTCATCTGCAAAAGCGTCCGGCACCTATCGCAAGGAGATGCGTGCTGCGGTCAACACCGCGGAAATGCCGACCGGCGATGTCGTGCGCTTCCGCGACGCCGATCTGGCTTCGCCGGTGCGGCTGCGGTCCATCGAGCGGGTGATCGGCAAGGGCAATCTTTCGACGATCGACGCCAATGCGCTGGCCGAGCGGCTGCTCGGCGACAGTGTTTATGCCAATATCATGATGCTCGGCTTTGCCTGGCAGCAGGGGCTGGTGCCGGTCTCGCTGGAGGCCCTGACGCGCGCGATCGA
This sequence comes from Bradyrhizobium jicamae, assembly GCF_018130695.1. Taxonomy (GTDB): domain Bacteria; phylum Pseudomonadota; class Alphaproteobacteria; order Rhizobiales; family Xanthobacteraceae; genus Bradyrhizobium; species Bradyrhizobium jicamae_B. The sequence continues at coordinate 343,512 of NZ_JAFCJX010000003.1, forward strand.
GCTCAACGGCGTCACCGTCGAGCGCAACAAGCAGGCGCTGGCCTGGGGACGGATCGCGGTCGCCGATCCGGATTTCCTGCCGAAGGCGGAGGGCGCAGCAAGCGATGCGGTCGAGACGCTCGACCAGATGATCGCGCGCCGGGCCGATTTCCTGACCGCCTATCAGGACGCCGCCTATGCCGCGCGGTTCAGCGCGACGGTCGAGCGCGTCCGCCGCGCCGAAGCGGCATTCGGCAGCGAGGCGCTGACCGATGCGGTGGCGCGATCGTTGTTCAAGCTGATGGCGTACAAGGACGAGTATGAGGTGGCGCGGCTGCATATGCAGAGCGGCTTCCTCGGCGAGCTCGATCGCACTTTCGAGGGCGACTTCAAGGTGCAGTATCATCTCGCCCCGCCCTTCCTTCCCTCGCGGCACGATGCGCGCGGGCGGCCGCGCAAGCGGGCGTTCGGGCCGTGGATCCAGACGCCGCTGCGGATGCTGGCGCGATTGAAAGGCTTGCGCGGCACCGCGTTCGACGTATTCGGCTACACCGCCGAGCGGCGGACGGAACGCGAATTGATCGGCTGGTATGAAGCGCTGATCGAGATGATGCTCGGCCAAATCAACGCGGCGCGATTGCCCGACCTGATCGCCCTCGCCAAGGCACCGATGGAGATCCGCGGCTACGGCCCGGTCAAGGACGCGGCGATCGCCCAGGCGAAGGCCGAGGTCGCACGTTTGACTGCACAAGTGGCGGCGTGCCCGGAAATCGGCACAGCCAGCAGGGCGGCAAGCTGATAGGCTTCGCCCACACAGTCGCTTCTTCACGGAGTTCATCATGGCGGGCGCGATCGACCTCGACCAACTCACTGCCGTTCAGGCCGCGGCCGAGATTCGCGCCGGTCGGATCACCAGCCGCGCACTGACCGCAGCGGCGCTGGCGCGCGCCAAGGAACTCGCTCATCTCAACGCCTTCATCACGCTCGACGAGGTTGGCGCGATGGCGGCGGCGGAGGCTTTCGATGCGGCCGGCGGCGCGCAGGCCGGCAAGCCGCTCGGCGGCGTCCCCATCGTGATCAAGGACAATATCGAGGTCGCCGGACTGCCGTCGACCGCGGGCACGCCGGCGCTGAAAGCCTATGTGCCACGCGCCGACGCGCCCGTCGCGGCGAAGCTGCGCGAGGCCGGCGCGATCATCATCGGCAAGACCAACATGCACGAGCTCGCGTTCGGCATCTCCGGCTACAACGGCGCCTTCAAGACCGGCAGCGAGTTTGGTGTCCGCAACGCCTATGATGCGCGCAAGATCGCCGGCGGCTCCTCATCCGGCACGGGGGCTGCGATCGGCGCGCGGATCGTCACCGCCGGCCTCGGCACCGACACCGGCGGCTCGGTGCGCGTGCCCTGCGCTGTCAATGGCTGTGCGTCGTTGCGGCCGACCGTCGGACGCTATCCGCAAGCAGGCATCGCGCCGATCTCGCACACCCGCGACACTGCAGGCCCGATGGCTGCGACGATCGCCGACGTCGCACTGCTCGACCAGGTCGTGGCCGGCGGCGGCGCGATTGTGCCGTTGAAGCTCGCGGAGGTGCGGATCGGCGTCGTCCAATCGATGCTCGCCAATCTCGACGCCGACACCGATGCAGCCTTCCGCGCCGCGCTGGACACGCTCAAGGCGAATGGCGTCACCGTGATCGATGTTGTCATGGACGGCCTTGCCGAGATCAACGGCCAGATCGGCTTTCCCGTGGCGCTCTATGAAGCCTATGACGACATGGTCGCGTATCTTGCACACACCGGCACCAGCCTCACCATCGAAGCGCTGGCGCAGGAGATCGCGAGCCCCGACGTCAAAGGCACCTATGACGGCCTGGTGATCCCGCGCAAGCTGCCGGCACCCGACGGCAGCGTCGTCGATGCCAAGCCGATCTATGACGCCGCGATCACGACCGCGCGCCCGGCGCTGCAGGCGCTCTATCGCGACACCTTTGCAAGCCACCGGCTCGATGCGCTCGCCTTCCCGACCGTGCCTGTTGTCGCGATCGATTCCGATCCGGAATCCTCGAGCCTCGCCAATTTCGGACTGTTCATCCAGAACACCGATCCCGGCAGCAATGCCGGCATTCCCGGCATCCAGCTTCCGATCGCGCTCGGCGCAAGCAGCGGCCTGCCGATCGGTCTCGAACTCGACGGCCCCGCCGGCAGCGACCGAAAATTGCTGGCGATCGGCATGGCGATGGAGACGCTGTTCGGCCGGCTGCCGCCGCCAAGGCGTTGAAGCGCGCCTACTCGGCCTTGATCGCAGCGTCCTGGATCACCTTGCGCCAGCGCGCTTCCTCGCTGGCGACGTAGCGGTCGAGCTCGGCCGGCGGCGCGGTCACCATCACGAGGCCCTCATTGACGCCGAGCTTCCTGAAGGCGTCGGATTGCACCGCCTTCGCCGCCGACTTGTTGAGACGATCGATGATCTCGGCCGGCGTGCCGGCGGGCGCATAGACGCCGTACCAGGCCTCCGCGGCGTAGCCGGGCACGCCGGCTTCAGAGACCGTCGGCAATTGCGGAAAGGCGGCCGAGCGCTCCGCCGAGGTCACCGCGATCGCGCGCAACTGGCCGGCCTCGACCAGCGCGGCGCAGCTCGCCACCGTCGTGAACATCACCTGGATCTGGCCGCCGATCAGGTCGGTGATCGCAGGCGCCGCGCCCTTGTAGGGCACGGTGGTGAGATTGACGCCGGCCATGTGCTTGAACAATTCGCCCGCGAGATGCGCGGAGGTGCCGGTGCCATAGGTGCCATAGGAGAGCTTCTTCGGATCGGCTTTCGCGGTGGCGATCAGATCGGCGATCGATTTGATCGGCGACGCCGGATTGACCACGACGACATTGAAGGAGCGCGCGATCAGCGCCACCGGAGCGAAATCCTTGTGGGCGTCATAGGGCAATTTTGCATAGAGGCTCGGATTGACCGCATTGGCGAACGTGCCCATCAGCAGCGTGGTGCCGTCGGCCGCGCTGCCCGCGACGCTCTGGGTGCCGATGATGGTGCCGGCTCCCGGCTTGTTCTCGACGATCACGGAGACGCCGAGATCCCTCTGCATCTCCTGCGCCAGCGCGCGCGCCACCACATCGGTGCCGCCGCCCGGCGCAAAGGGCACCACGATCTTGATGAGGCGGTCGGGATAGGCGGCAGACAGCGGCGAGGACAGCAGCACGCATGCTGCAAGCGCGAACAGGATGAATTTCGTCAAACGCAATGTCATGGTGTGACCCGGCGGCGAGCGGTCTCTCCTTCATACACGCACACGCCATGCAGGGGATGATGGTCGGTCATGACCACGATGCTGTAGGGTGGGCAAAGCGCAAGCGTGCCCACCCTCCCGAGCACGTCACTTGAAGGTGGGCACGGCGCTTTGCGCCTTTGCCCACCCTACCCATTCACGCATACGGATTGATCAGCTTCTGCTGCTGCGCGGCATGCCGGGCCAGCAAATCGATGAAGCTGCGCACCTTGGCGGAGAGATGATGGCGGTGCGGATAGACCGCGTTCATCGTGAACTCGACCGGGCGATATTCCGGCAACAGCCGCACCAGCGCGCCGGATTCCAGTTCGTCGCGCACGAGGAAGCCTGCCGCGAGGAAGACGCCGACACCCGCGAGCGCGGCGAGCTTCAGCGTCTCGCCGCTGTTGGAGACGAGATTGCCGGAGACTTTCACCGCCGCCGGCGTGCCCTTGCGGTCGACGAAGTGCCACTCGTCGCCGAAGGGATAGTTGACGTGGCGCATGCAGTTGCGCTCCGCGAGATCGGCGAGATGCTCGGGCTTTCCGTGCGCCTCGATATAGCCGTGCGAGCAGCACAGCACGTGGCGCCAGGTCGCCAGCGTGCGCACGATCAGGCTGGAATCCGGCGGCGGGATCATCCGCACCGCGATGTCGATACTCTCGTCGATCATGTCGACGTTGCGCTCGCCGATCGCAAGATCGACCTTGACCTCCGGATAACTCGCGAGGAATTCGGCGACCACCGGCGACAGGAATTGCACGATGTGGGTGTTGGTGTAGATCCGCAGCGTGCCGCGCGGCACCGACTGCAGGGCGCCGGCGATGTCGTCGGCCTGCTCGATGTCGGCAAGGATCTGCACCGCGCGGTCGTAATAGGCCTTGCCGACCTCGGTCAGGCTGACCTTGCGCGTGGTGCGGTTGAGCAGCCGCACGCCGAGCCGGTCCTCCAGCGACTGCACGTGGTTGCTCACCATGGTCGTGGACATGTTGAGCTTGCGGCCGGCAGCGGAGAAGCCGCCGGCTTCGACAACCCGAACGAAGGCGGTCAGGCTGGTCAGGCGGTCCATAGGACAAGCCCCCGATTATTCGCTTTGGCTTGATAATGCTTCCAGTTTTATCCGGATTATCACAACGGGAAGGACATTGCATCTTCGCGACGTACCCCGACGCCCTCCTCCCAGAGGACGCCAAATCCCGATCAGGAGGATGCCATGTCGACCGCCACCTATACCGCTGAAACACCTGCGAAAATCGGCCTGCGCCCGTCCCGGAAGTCGATCCAGCGGGCAGCCCTCGCGCTGGCGGTCGCGCTCGGCGTCGCCGCCGCCGGCGACTTTGGCTACAGCTATCTCACCACCGGCCGCTACCTCGAGTCCACCGACGACGCCTATGTGAAGGCCGACTCGACGATCATCGCGCCGAAGGTCTCCGGCTACATCGCGCGGGTTCTGGTCGGCGACAACGAGCCGGTGAAGGCCGGCCAGGTGTTGGCGCGAATCGACGATCGGGATTTCCGCGCAGCGCTGGGACAGGCCAAGGCCGATGTCGACGCATCGGAGGCTGCGGTCCGCAACCTCGATGCGCAGATCGCCCTGCAGCAGCCGATCATCGAGCAGGGCACCGCCGACGTCACCGCCGCCGACGCCAACCAGAAGTTCGCGCAGGAAGAGCAGTCCCGCTACGACGGCCTGATGAAGACCGGCTCGGGCACGGTGCAGCGGGCGCAGCAGACCGACGCGGCGCTGCGTGCGGCAAGCGCGCAATTGCAACACGCGAAGTTCGGCCTGCTCGCCGCGCAGCGCAAGGTCGACGTGTTGACCACCCAGCGCGCGCAAGCGGTGGCGCAGGCCGATCGCGCCCACGCGGTGCTGCAGCAGGCCGAGCTGAACCTGTCCTATACGCAAGTGACCGCCCCGGTCGACGGCACGGTCGGCGCGCGCTCATTGCGGGTCGGACAATATGTGCAGGCCGGCACGCAGCTGATGGCGGTGGTGCCGCTCGACCAGGTCTATGTGGTCGCCAACTTCAAGGAGACCCAGCTGACCCATGTCCGCAACGGCCAGCCGGTCGAGCTCACGGTCGACGGTTTCCACGGCACCAAGCTGAAGGGCCATGTCGACAGCCTGTCGCCGGCGAGCGGTCTCGAATTCGCACTGCTGCCGCCCGACAACGCCACCGGCAATTTCACCAAGATCGTGCAGCGCGTGCCCGTGAAGATCGTGCTCGATGATCACAGGCTGAAGGGTCTGTTGCGGCCGGGCATGTCGGCCGAACCGGTCGTCGACACCAAGGCGACGGTGCTGGCCGAACGCGAAGCGGGACCCTGAACAGCGTGCTCACCTCACTCAGCACGAACAACTATCAGTTCGAGAACATCCCGATGACCGCGCTCCAGCCCACACTCAACTCAGCCGTTGATCTTCCTGCCCCCAGGACCGCTACACCCGCAGCGCCCGCCGTGTCCGCCAGGACCTGGATCGCCGTCGCCGGCGCGACGCTCGGTGCGTTCATGGCGGTGCTCAACATCCAGATCGTCAACGCGTCGCTCGCCGACATCCAGGGCGCGATCGGCGCCGGCATCGATGACGGCGGCTGGATCTCCACGTCGTATCTGATCGCGGAGATCGTGGTGATCCCGCTGTCCGGCTGGCTGGCGCAGGTGTTCTCGGTCCGCATCTATCTCCTGACCAACGCGGTGCTGTTCCTCGCGCTGTCGGTCGCCTGCGCCTTCGCGCAGGACCTGCCGCAGATGATCGCGCTGCGCGCGGTGCAGGGCTTCACCGGCGGCACGCTGATCCCGCTTGCCTTCACGCTGATCATCACGCTGCTGCCGAAGGCGAAGCAGCCGATCGGGCTTGCGCTGTTCGCGCTGTCGGCGACGTTCGCGCCGGCGATCGGCCCGACCATCGGCGGCTATCTCACCGAGAACTGGGGCTGGCAGTACATCTTCTATGTCAATCTGGTGCCCGGCGCGATCATGATCGGCATGCTGTTCGTCTCGCTCGAAGCGAAGCCGATGAAGCTCTCACTGCTGCGCGAGGGCGACTGGGCCGGCATCGTCACCATGGCGATCGGGCTTGCCGCGCTGCAGACCGTGCTCGAGGAAGGCAACAAGGACGACTGGTTCGGCTCGCCCTTTATCGTCAAGCTGTCGATCATTGCCGCGGTCGCGCTGTCGGCCTTCCTGTGGATCGAGCTGACCGCACAGAAGCCGCTGCTGAACCTGCGCCTGCTGGTGCGGCGCAATTTCGGCTTCGGCATCATCGCGAACTTCCTGCTCGGCATCGCGCTCTATGGCTCGGTGTATATCCTGCCGGTGTACCTGTCGCGGATCCAGGGCTACAATGCCGAGCAGATCGGCATGGTGCTGGCATGGACCGGACTGCCGCAGCTGTTCCTGATCCCCTTGGTGCCGAAACTGATGCAGCGCCTCGATGCGCGGATCATCATCGGATTCGGCTTCGCGCTGTTCGCGGCGTCGAACTTCATGAACATCTTCATGACCAACGACTACGCCACCGATCAGCTGTTCTGGCCCAACGTCGTCCGCGCCGTCGGCCAGGCGCTGGTGTTCGCGCCGCTGTCGGCGGTCGCCACCGCGGGCATCGAGGCGGAGAATGCGGGCTCGGCGTCCGGCCTGTTCAACATGATGCGCAACCTCGGCGGCGCCGTCGGCATCGCCATCCTGCAGACCCTGCTGACCAAGCGCGAGCAGTATCACTCCAACGTGCTGATGCAGTCGGTCTCCATGCTGGAGCAGGCGACGCAGGCGCGGATCGAGAAGCTGACGCAGTATTTCATGAGCCATGGCGTGGCCGACCATGCTGCCGCCGTGCTTCGCGCCATCGCCGCGGTCAGCAGGATCGTGCAGAAGCAGGCGTTCATCCTCGCCTTTAGCGACATGTTCTTCCTGCTCGGCGCCGCACTGATCGCAGCCCTGCTCGCCTCGCTGCTCCTGAAGAAGCCCGGCCATCTCTCGGGTGGCGGCGCGCACTAACCCATCATCCACCCAAGTCCCACAAAGGAGAACCACCATGAAATCCCGCCTGAACTTCTACGCAGCTGCCCCCGAGACCATGAAGGCGCTGGAAGCCGTCGAAGCCCAGATCCAGGCCTCCGGCCTCGAGAAATCGCTGATCGAGCTGGTCAAGATCCGCGCCTCGCAGATCAACGGCTGCGCATTCTGCATCAACATGCACACGTCAGATGCCCGCAAGCAGGGCGAGACCGAGCAGCGCATCTATCTGTTGAACGCATGGCGCGAGTCCCCGCTCTACACCGAGCGCGAACGCGCCGCGCTGGCCTGGACCGAGGCGGTGACGCTGATTGCGGAAACCCATGCGCCCGACGCCGAGTATGATGCGGTGCGCGCGCAGTTCTCGGAAAGCGAGACGGTCAATCTGACCATGCTGATCGGCGCCATCAACGCCTGGAACCGGGTCGCGATCAGCTTCCGCGCGATCCATCCGGTGCGGGCGAAGGTGGCGGCGTAAGTGGCGCGGCGCGCGTCACACACTCTACTGTCATCGCCCGCCTTGTGCGCAATTGCGCACTGGAGCGGGCGACCCAGTACGCCGCGGCTCATCGGCTTAATAACGACTGTCTCTGGAATACTGGATCGCCCGCCTTCGCGGGCGATGACACCGATAGGTGACGGGAGCAGCGGCTAAACCGCGGTCGCCTTGGCGAACTCGACGTAGATCTCGCGCAGCCGCGCGGTCATCGGACCGACCTTGCCGTCGCCAACTTTCTTGCCGTCGATCGCGACCACGCCCTGCACGAACACCGAGGCGCTGGTGATGAAGGCTTCCTTGGCCGACAGCGCTTCCTCGACGGTGAAGGCGCGCTCCTCGATGCGGAGCTGACGCTCCTCGGCGAGCTTGACCACGGCCTTGCGGGTGCAGCCCGGCAGGATCTCGTTGCCGTTCTTGCGCGTCACGATCACGTCATCCCTGGTGACGATGAAGCATGACGACGAGCCGCCCTCGGTGACCTTGCCATCCTCGATCATCCAGGCCTCGCTGCAGCCGGCTGCAGCCGCCGCCTGCTTGGCCAGCACCTGCGCGAGCAGCGCCACGCTCTTGATGTCACGCCGGGTCCAGCGCAAATCGGGCACGGTGATCACGTTGACGCCGGCCTTGGCCGAGGGCGCGTCGATGATCTCCTTCGACGAGGTGAACATCACCAGCGTCGACTTGACGTCCGCCTTCGGGAACGGGAAGTCGCGTCCGGTGTCGGCGCCGCGGGTGACTTCGAGATAGACCAGGCCGCTCTCGATGTTGTTGCGCTTGACCAGCTCCTTCTGGATCTCCTCGATCCGCGCCAGCGTCTCCGGCAGCTTGAGCTGGATCTCGCCGACCGAGCGCTCCAGCCGCGCCAGGTGCGAGGCGTTGTCGACCAGCTTGCCGTCGAGCACGGCCGCCACTTCGTAGATGCCGTCAGCGAACAGGAAGCCACGGTCGAACACCGAGACCTTGGCCTCCGAGTGCGGCACGAACGAGCCATTGACGTAAGCGATCGGTTCCAACTGAGTTCTCCTGCGGCGAAGGTCGGGGGTTGGCCCTTCGTATACGCAAATTGTTAACGGCGATAAACCCTGGAAGAGGCATGCCCCGGATGACCCAGAGGCCGTAGGGTGGGCAAAGCGGCCCCGTCCGCGGTGGCTCAACGAGCGAAAGTGGAAGCGTGCCCACCATCGCGAGCACGCCAGAAATGGTGGGCACGGCGCAAGTGCGCCTTTGCCCACCCTACGAAGGGTCCGGGTTCAGCCAGCCCCTAGTGCTGCAGAATCTTCGACAGGAATTTCTGCGCGCGGTCGCTGCGGGGGGTGCCGCCGAAGAAGTCGGTCTTCTTGGCGTCCTCGACGATCTCGCCGCGGTCCATGAAGATCACGCGGTCGGCGACCTTGTTGGCGAAGCCCATTTCGTGGGTCACCACCATCATGGTCATGCCTTCGCGCGCGAGGTCGACCATGACGTCCAGCACCTCGCTGATCATTTCGGGATCGAGCGCCGAGGTCGGCTCGTCGAACAGCATCGCGATCGGGTCCATGGCGAGCGCGCGCGCAATCGCGACGCGTTGCTGCTGGCCGCCGGACAGCTCGGCCGGGAATTTCCTGGCGTGCTCCTTCAGCCCGACCCGCTCCAGCAGCTTCATGCCCTTGGCCTGGGCCTCGTCATGCTTGCGGCCCAGCACCTTCTCCTGCGCGAGGCAGAGATTGTCGACGATCCGCAGATGCGGAAACAGCTCGAAATGCTGGAACACCATGCCGACGCGCGAGCGCAGCTTCGGCAGGTCGGTCTTGGGATCGTTGACCTTGACGCCGTCGAGGATGATCTCGCCGCCCTGGAACGGCTCCAGCGCGTTGACGCATTTGATCAGGGTCGACTTGCCCGAACCGGAGGGGCCGCAGACCACGACCACCTCACCCTTGGTGACGCTGGTGGTGCAGTCCTTCAGCACCTGGAAGCTCGGGCTGTACCACTTGTTGACGTGCTTGATCTCGATCATTTGTGACTCATCTGCTGCAGCGAGCGGCGATTCACCTCTCCCTTCGGGAGAGGTCGGCGCGCAGCGCCGGGTGAGGGGTTACGGTCTATCGATGGAGCAGAACCCCTCACCCGGATCGCTGACGCGATCCGACCTCTCCCTATGGGAGAGGTGAAGGGGTTCGTGCCTTTAGCTAGCAGCGGCATGTTGGGCTACCGCACGATGGCGATGCGCGCCTGCAGGCGGCGGACAAAGAAGGATGCGACGCAGGAAATGGTGAAGTAGACGACGGCTGCGAACAGATACATCTCGACCAGGCGGCCGTCGCGTTGCGCCACCTTGCTGGCGGCCCCCAGGAAGTCCGGGATCGACAGCACGTAGACCAGCGAGGTGTCCTGGAACAGCACGATGGTCTGGGTCAGCAGCACCGGCAGCATGTTGCGAAACGCCTGCGGCAGCACGATGTAGCGCATCGACTGCGCGTAGGTCAGGCCGAGCGCGCTGGCCGCGGCCGGCTGGCCCTTCGAGATCGACTGGATGCCGGCCCGCATGATCTCGGAGAAATACGCCGCCTCGAACATGATGAAGGTGATCAGGGACGAGGCGAACGCGCCGACCGTAATGGGCCGTGATGCGCCGGTCAGCCACTGCCCGATATAGGGGACCAGGAAGTAGAACCAGAAGATGACGAGCACCAGCGGCAGCGAGCGCATGAAGTCGACATAGACGCCGGCAATGCGGCCGAGCCATTTGTAGCCGCTTAGCCGCATCAACGCGATCAGCGTGCCGAACACCAGTCCGCCGAACGCGGCGAGCGCGGTCAGCGTGAGCGTAAAGCGCATGCCTTCGAGGAACAGATAGGGCAGTGCGCGGCGGATGACATCGAAATCGAAACTGCCGAGCATGGCTATTTCCCCGAGATGTAGCCGGGGATCGCGACATAGCGCTCGAGGAAGCGCATGCCGGTAACCACGATGAAGTTGACAAGGAGATAGAGCACGGTCGCCGCGGTGAAGGCCTCGAACACCTGGAACGAGAACTCCTGCATCGAGCGCGCCTGCCCGGTCAGCTCGATCAGGCCGATGGTGATCGCGACCGCGGTGTTCTTGATGGTGTTGAGGAATTCAGACGTCAGCGGCGGCAGGATGATGCGGAACGCCATCGGCAGCAGGATGTAGCGATAGCTCTGCACCGTGGTGAGCCCGAGCGCGGTCGCCGCATTCTTCTGCCCGCGCGGCAGCGAGCCGATGCCGGCCTGCAATTGCACGGCGACGCGCGCCGACATGAAGAAGCCAATGCCGATCGCCGCGGTCCAGTAGGGCGCGTTCGGCAGCTGCTTCAGCCAGAGGCCGGCGCCCCTCGGCAGCAGCTCCGGCAGCACGAAGAACCACAGGAACAGCTGCACCAGCAGCGGCATGTTGCGGAAGAACTCGACCCAGCAAAAGCCGATCCAGTACGCGGTCCGCGACGGCAGCGTGCGCAGCACGCCGATCACCGAGCCGAAGATCAGCGCCAGCACCCAGGCCAGCAGCGCCGTCTTGATGGTCAGCACCAGTCCCGCCAAAAGCATGTCGAGATAGGTGCCGGTCCCCATCGGGTTCGGCTCAAGAAAGATGTGCCAGTTCCAATTATAGTTCACGGGTCCCCCGACCGATGGCGCGGCGCAAATCCAACCGCGCTACTTATGCACGCGCATCTTATGCAAATGTCCGGCCACTTCCTCCAAAATGACCGGACTTGCGTCTCTTCGCCTCTCCCCGCCTGCGGGGAGAGGCATAGGCCGCCTTCGGCGGCCGTTCTAAAAAGGACGCTGAAGCGAAGCTTCAGCTACATTGCATCGCAAGATGCAATCCGGGTGAGGGGGAGCCTTCGCGAATTCGTCTTTCACCGCTTCTGCGGAGAAGGCCCCTCACCCTGACCCTCTCCCCGCAAGAGCGGGGAGAGGGGAAATCAAGAGTCTTACTTATACGCGTCCGGATCCGGCGAGTCCGTCGGCTTGGCGAACTCGTTCTTCAGTTCCGAGCTGATCGGCGAGTTGAGGTTCAGTCCCTTCGGCGGGATCTTCTGCGTGAACCACTTGTCGTAGATCTTCTGGGCTTCGCCGGAGGTATAGAGCGCTGACGTGGCGGCGTCGACGACCTTCTTGAACGGGGCGTCATCCTTGCGCAGCATGATGCCGTAGGGCTCGGGCTTGGAGAACGCATCCTTGGAGATGACGTAATCGTCCGGCGCCTTGGAGCCGGCGACCAGGCTGGCGAGCAGGATGTCGTCCATCACGAAGGCGACCGCGCGGTCGGTCTCGACCATCAGGAAGGCCTCGGCATGGTCCTTGGCCGGGATGATGTTGGCGCCGAGGCCCTTGGCGACGTTGGCTTCGGTGAGCTGCTTGATGTTGGTGGTGCCGGCGGTCGAGACCACGGCCTTGCCCTTGAGATCTTCGATCGACTTCAGCCCGGCCGACTTCTTGAAGACATAGCGGCTCGCGGTCAGGAAGTGGGTGTTGGTGAAGGCGACCTGCTTCTGGCGCTCGGCATTGTTGGTGGTCGAGCCGCATTCGAGGTCGATGGTGCCGTTGGCCATCAGCGGGATACGCGTCGCCGAGGTCACCGGATTGAGCTTGACCTCAAGCTTGTCGAGCTTGAGCTCCTTCTTCACGGCGTCGACGATCTTGTAGCAGATGTCCATGGCGTAGCCGACGGGCTTCTGGTTGTCGTCGAGATAGGAGAACGGGATCGAGGAATCGCGGAAGCCGAGCGTGATGGCGCCGGTGTCCTTGATGTTCTTCAGCGTGCCCGTGAGCTCCTGGGCCTGCACCTGGCTTGCCCCGAGGGCTCCAACGAGCGCGAAGCCGATCAGGTATCTGGTCTTCATACGTATACTCCTTGCGTGGAAACGGTTGATTGTGTGTGTTTTCGTTGAGGACGGGTGCGATAGTGGGATCAGACTTGCGCGGAATTCTCGCTCATCGGGCATGCCCGCGCTTTTCCATGATTGTGACGCCGACGCCCCCTGTTGCCGCTGCCGCCCGCCCTGTGTCCTCAGGCGTGCAGGACAAATCATACTCGCCCGCCAGCAGGTCAAGCTTGCATACTTTAGTCTCGATTGACGAGACAGAAGCGCGCGCAGCGACCGCGGGCCTGTCATCGACCAGCGCGGGAATGCCGGTGAGCGCCCTGATGACGGCGGCGTCGGATACGTCGGTCGGGAGCGTCATCGGAGAGGCAGGGTTCCTGCGGTGCCGGCATTGGCGCACCATTTTGCACCGGAAGCCCCTGCGCTCGCAAGGCGGCGGGGTCTTTCAATTTTCTTGATTATCGGCTTGACCGGACGTTGCCCATGCGCAAGCGGCTGAAATTCAGCTCGCCTTCCTCGGCGTCTGCGCCATGGCGCGGGCGAGCACCTGGGCTTCCTTCTTCAGCATCTCCGCCAGCTCGCCTTCACGGCGGCGGATGCGGTCAGATGCCGCACCGATCGAGAGCGCGGCGACGACCTCGCCGGTGTCGTCGCGCACGGGGACGCCGACGCCGCCCATGCCGGGAAACGCGGCGTCGATCAGCACGGTGTGGCCGACCTTGCGCGCGGTGGCGATGCGCTCGCGCATGAATTTTGGCGTGATGCGCGGCGATTTCGCCAACCGCGGCACGATCACCTCGATCACCGCCTCGATCTCCGCATCCGGCAGCCACACCAAAAGCGCCAGCGCGCCGGCGCCGACGCCGAGCGGGCGCCGGCTGCCGATCTGCAGATAATTCGGCTGCAGCGGGTTGCTGCCGACCGAGCGCGCCAGATACAGCGCCTCGACGCCGGAGCGCACCGAGAGCAGCGCGGTGTCGGCCGAGCGTTCGGAGAGACGCAGCAGGCTCGGCTGCGCCAGCTCGGCGATATCGACAGTGCGCCGCGCGCCGACCGCCATCACCCGTGCCTCCTGGCCCAGCTCATAGGTCTTGGCGCCGGCGACGCGGCTGACAAAACCTTCCTCGATCAGCGAATTGAGAATGCGCAGCGCGGTCGCCTTGTTCAGCGAGGCGGTGTCGGCGATGTCGGTCAGCCGCAGCGGCGAGCGCTGCGCCAGCACGCGCAGGATCGCGCAGACCTTCTGGATGGCATTGAACTTGTCGGGCTGGCCCGGCTCGGGCGGCGGCACCTTCTTCCTGCCGGCCTTCGCGATTGCCGTCGTGGACGCGTTCATGCCATGCCCTTCGTGTCTCTCGTCTCGCCGCGGATCACCCCTCATGGTGACGAGCGCGGAACGCGCGTCTCGAACCATGAGGCGGTCTGTGGCCTCGTCCTTCGAGACGCCCGCGTTCCACGGGCTCCTCAGGATGAGGGGTGAGGACTGATCCTAGGGCGAAACAATCGCGGCGCGACATAGCATATTTTCGTCAGACGAAACCTCAATCCAAATATTGATGGTGCCTTGCAGCAATCGCGCTGCAGCCAATTTCGTGTCACGAAATCACTCCGCGACGGTCAGACAGTGAGCGCGAGTCTCTCTATTCGTCATGCCCGGGCTTGTCCCGGGCATCCACGTCTTTCGTCACCACGACCCAAGCAAGACGTGGATGGCCGGGACAAGCCCGGCCATGACGTGGGAGAGAGTCCCCGCTACGCCTTCCTCGGCATCTCGCCGAGATCCCAGAACAGGCCGGCCATGATGGTCAGCGCCTCCTCCGTCACCGGCAGCAGGATGTGCTCGTTCGGCGCATGCTGCGAGCAGCCGGGATAGGAATGCGGCACCCAGATCGTCGGCAGGCCGAGGCCTTCCGAGAACACGTCGTTGGGCAGCGAGCCGCCGAAATTCGGCAGCACCGCAGGCGCCTTGCCCGTGGTCTTGCGCACGGACTCCGCGGCCCAGTCGATCCAGGGGCTGTCCATGTCGGTGCGCGAGGCGCCGAAGCGCTGCGTGCCTGACACCTCGACCATCGGAAAGCCGTTGCCATGCAGGTAAGTGCGGATGGCGTCGACGACTTCCAGATATTTGGTGCCGACCACGAAACGAAGCTGCAGGACGGCGTTGGCGTTGCCGGGAATCGCGTTCGCCGGCTTGTCGATATTGCCCGACGACATCGCCAGCACCTCGAGCGTGTTCCAGGCATAGAGCCGCTCGGCCGGGGTCAGCCCCTCCTCGCCCCAATCCTCCGCCAGCGCCGGCTCGTCGGCGGTCGGCTCGATCTTCACGTCGGCGAGCGCGGCGCGGACGCGGTTCGAGATCGGCGGCGGCTTCAGCGCATCGAGCTTCATGCGGCCCTTGCCGTCGACCAGGCTCGCGATCGCATTGGCGAGGATCGTCGCGGGATTGGCGAGCACGCCGCCCCAATTGCCGGAATGATTGCCGCCCTCGCGCAAATTCACGTCGAGATGGATGCGGTTGCCGCCGCGGCAGCCGAGGAAGATGGTCGGCCGGTCCGCCGACAGCCGCGGCCCGTCGGAGGCCAGGAACAGATCGGCCTTCAGCTCCTCGCGATGGGCTTCGCAGACCTGGCGCAAATCGGGCGAGCCGATCTCCTCGCCGGTCTCGATGATGAACTTGGCGTTGAAGCCGAGCTTGCCGCCGCGCGCCTGCTTGACCGCGCGAAGCGCCGCCATGTTGATGGAGTGCTGGCCCTTGTTGTCGGCGGTGCCGCGGCCGTAGACGCGCTCGCCCTTGATCGTGGTCTGCCACGGGCTGAGATTGTCGCGCCACTCGCCGACCATGCCGTCGACGACGTCACCATGGCCGTAGCTCAGCACCGTCGGCAGCGCAGCGTCCTCGCGATACTCGGCGAGCAGATACGGCCCGCGGCCGGTCGGCGATTCGATCAGGCGGGTGGTGAAATCGAGATCGGCGAAGGCGGGCTGCAGATTCTCCACCAGATAGGCGCGCAGCGCGTCGGCCTTGTCGGCGTTCTGGCTTTCGGTCTGGTAGCCGACCCGCGCGTCCAGCTCGTTGAGGAACTGCCCGGAATGAAGATGCTCTCGCACGATCGCGATTGCGTCGGCCCGTGTCGCCATGATGGTTCCTTTTGGAATAGCGTTTTGAACCGCCAACCTATCGAGATCGTCGCGCGACTGGAAGGCCCGAGAGGTCGAATCGGCCTTGCCAAAACATGCGAAGTCGCAGCAATTTCGCTCCCGCAAAGCCCGGCGTCCGACCGGGCATCGATCAAGCGGTGCGGGTCTCTCGAATGACAAAACAGATCAGGCTCAACGCCTTTGCCATGAACTGCGTGGCGCATCAGTCGCCGGGGCTGTGGACCCATCCGCGCGACCGCACCAAGGACTACAACAAGCTGTCCTACTGGACTGATCTCGCCAAGACGCTGGAGCGCGGCCGGTTCGACGGGCTGTTCCTGGCCGACGTGCTCGGTGTCTACGACGTCTATGCCGGCGGTCCGGAGGCCGCGCTGCGCAACGCGGCGCAGGTGCCGTGCAATGAGCCGTTGATGCTGATCCCGGCGATGGCCGCGGTCACCGAAAATCTCGGCTTCGGCGTCACCAGCAATCTCTCCTTCGAGCCGCCCTATCCCTTTGCAAGACGAATGTCGACGCTCGACCATCTGACCTGTGGCCGCGTCGGCTGGAACGTCGTCACCGGCTATCTCGATTCGGCCGCGCGTGGCGCCGGCAAGGACAAGCAGACCGCACATGACGACCGCTACGAGCTTGCCGACGAATATATGGAGCTGGTCTACAAGCTCTGGGAAAGCAGCTGGGAAGATGACGCCGCAATCCGCGACGTCGCGCGCGGCATCTTCACCGATCCGTCAAAAGTGCATCCCGTACGCCACGAGGGAACGAACTATCGGCTCAACGCGCTGCATCTCTCCGAGCCGTCGCCGCAGCGGACGCCGGTGCTCTACCAGGCCGGGACCTCGCCGCGCGGCCGGCAATTCGCCGCCGAGCACGCCGAATGCGTGTTCATGTCGGGGCCGTCGTCCAAGGTGATCGGCCCGCGCGTTTCCGCAATCCGAGAGCTCGCCGCCGAGAAGGGCCGGAACGCCGCCGAGATCCTGATGTTCTCGATGATGTGCATCGTGGTCGCGCCGACCGAAGCAGAAGCGAAGGCGAAATACGCCGAGTATCGCAGCCATATCAGCCATGAGGGCGCGCTGGCGCTGATGTCGGGCTGGACCGGCGTCGACTTCTCGACCTATTCGCTCGACCAGCAGGTCCGCCACGTCCAGAACGACGCCGGCCGCTCGGCCATGGACAATGTCACCCGCGCCGACCCCGATCGCGTCTGGACCGTGCGCGAGGTCGCCGAGCACGTCGGCATCGGCGGCGCCGGCCCGGTCGTGGTCGGCACGCCCGCACAGGTCGCCGACAAGATCGAGCAGTGGTTCGAGGAGACCGATGTCGACGGCCTCAACGTCGCATTCGCGATCTCGCCCGGCGATTTCGATGATATCGCCGACATGCTGGTGCCGGAGTTGACCAAGCGCGGGCGGTACAAGACGGAATACGCGAAGGGGACGCTGCGCGAGAAGCTGTTCGGTGCGGGCCGGGCGCGGCTGGATGCGACGCATCCGGCGAGCCGGTATCGGGTCAAAGCAAGTGCGTAGGGTGGGCAAAGGCGCGTAGCGCCGTGCCCACCATCCACGCCGTGCTCGTGATGGTGGGCACGCTTCGCTTTGCCCACCCTACGAATTACGACTCGCTTCAATTCACCGCGTTGCTCACCACGACCTCGATCAGCTTCGCGCCGGGGCGGCTGAACGCGGACGTCATCGCGCCCTTCAGCTCCTGCGGATCCGAGATCCTGATCGCCTCGAGCCCGAGCGACTTCGCAAGGGCGGTGAAATCCACCGGCGGATCGATGAAATCCATGCCGACGTAGTTGTCATCGCCATGGAAGGCGAGCAGGCGCTGCTTGATGATGCGGTAGCCGCCATTGTTGACGATGACGAAGGTCAGCGGCAGCTTGTGGTTGGCGGCCGTCCACAGCGACTGGATCGAATACATCGACGAGCCGTCACCCGAGTAGCACACGACCGGCCGGGTCGGATTGGCGAGGCTGACGCCGACCGCGGCCGGCAGGCCCCAGCCGATGCCGCCGGAGGCCAGCGCGTGATAGCCGTAGCGGTCGCGATGCGGACGCAGCGCGATGATCTGCCGCGATGAGGTCAGGCCCTCGTCGACCAGGATCGCGTTATCAGGCATCGACTCCACGACCTGCAGTGCCAGCCAGTCCGGATCGATCGGCGTGGTGCGGCTCTTGGTGGAGATCTGCTCGACCAGCGCCCTGCGCTTGGCGGTCCAGTTCTTCGAGGACAGCGCGGCGAGCCCCTGCTTCGCCCGCGTCTCCAGCACGCCGCCGCCGATCGATCTGAGCGCCGGCACCAGCGCGCGCAACGTTTCCTTCACATCGGCCTTCACCGCGATCTCGGCGCCGTAATTTCGCGCGAGATCGTTGTCGACGAGGCCGACCTGCACGATCGACAAGCCCTCCGGCAGCGGATCGATCTCGCTGTAGACAGACATCCGCAAGGGATCGCCGCCGAGCGCGATCAGGAGATCATAGGGTGCGAGCACGTCGCGCGCGACCTTCTGCAGCCGCGCGATCGCACCCATGAAGCACGGGCTCTCGGAAAGGAAATGCGCGCCATAGGGCGTCGACGATTGCCAGGCCGGGCAACCCAAGGTCTCCGCGAGATCGGCGGCCTCGCGCAGCGCGTCGCTTTTCACGATCTCGTCGCCGACGATGATCACAGGACGCTCGGCTTTCAGAATGCGCGCGGCGAGCGCCTTCAGCGTTTCCTCCGACGGAGTCACGCGCGTATCGACGCGGGTGGAGCGGCCGAGCTCGATGCCGGCCTCGGAATTGAGGATATCGCCCGGCAGCGAGATGAACACCGGCCCGGTCGGCGGCGTGGTCGCGATCTTGGCGGCGCGGCGCACGATGCGCGGCAGATCTTCCAGCCGCGTCACCTCGACCGCCCATTTCACCAGCGGCGCCGCCATCTGCACCAGCGGGCCATACAGCACCGGCTCCGTGAGCCCATGACCTTGTTCCTGCTGACCCGCGGTGAGGATCAGCGGCGTGCCCGTAAAACTCGCGTTGTAGAGCGAGCCCATCGCATTGCCGAGGCCGGGCGCGACATGGACGTTGCAGGCCACGAGCTTGCCCGAGGCGCGGCTGAAGCCATCGGCCATCGCGACCACCAGGCTCTCCTGCATCGCCATCACATAGGTGAGATCGGGATGATTCTTCAGCGCATGCATGATCGGCAGCTCGGTGGTGCCGGGATTGCCGAACAGATGCGTGACGCCCTCGTCCTTCAACAGCGCGAGAAATGCGGAGCGGCCGGTGATCTTGTTCTTCATGTCTCCTCCATCCCGACCCGCGTTGGCTGGCGGGCGGGGCATCATGGCCGAGGTCGCGCGGCGGGAGCAATCGAGCGCGCGGTCATGGCTGCCTTGCAGCATTGCTCGCGTGTCCCGGGCGCGCTGCAGCGTGCAACGCTGCTGCGCAGAACCGGGACCCATACGAGATACAAGCGATATCGGATCGATGGGCCCCGGCTCTGCGGCGCATCACTGCGTGCTGCGCCGCGTCCGGGGCACGAGCTAAAACATCCCCTCGCGCTCGCCGCGCTTCTTCTTTTTCGAGCGGTGCCAGACCACGCCGGGATAACCCTTCAGCGGCACCAGCGGCTCGCCGGTATAGGCCCATTCCTGCAGCTCCTCGATCGCGATGTGATAGAGCGGCTGGCGGCCGGTGCGGCCGGTAAACAGCGCGCGCGGGATGTTGACCATGTGCGGCGAGCGGGCGCGTTCGTAAATGATGGGCGTGCCGCAATTGGCGCAGAAGCTGCGCGCAGTCTTGGTCGTCGCATCCTCGTAGCGCGACAGCTCGTCCTTGCCTTGCGTGATGCGGAAACGCTTGCGCCAGCTGCCGACATAGGTCGCGTAGGCCGCGCCATGCGCGCGGCGGCTCGCCGGCGTGTGGTCATGCCAGGCCCAGCGCGCCGGCACGTCGATCTCGAAGCGCACCTTGCCGCACAGGCATTGGCCTGCCGCCGGCTTGCCGAGCGCGACGGCCTTTGGCTTCTTCTTCGGGGTCTCCGTTTCGTCGTCGTCCGGAAACATCTGTAACCTTCGATCTTGTAGCCCGGATGAAGCGAAGCGTAATCCGGGGCAGTCCATTCGCGGATCATCTTTCCCGGATTGCGCTTCGCTCCATCCGGGCTACGAAGGCTTACGCCCGCGCCAATTCGTCGTGCACGGGGTAATCCGTGTACCCCCTCTCCTCGCCGCCATAGAACGTCGCGCGGTTGTAGGGCGTCAGCGGATAGCCGCGTTGCAGACGACGCGGCAGATCGGGGTTGGAGATGAAGAAGCGGCCGAACGCGATCGCGTCGGCGTGGCCCTCGGCGACCGCCGACTGCGCAGAGGCGCCGTTGAAGTTGCCGGCCGAGATCAGCACGCCGCTCCACAGCGGACGATAGAGCATCATCGCCGACGGCACGTTCTTCCAGTCGACGTCGGCGCGGCCGGTGCCGCTGGCGCGCGGCTCGATGAAATGCAGGTAGGCGAGGCCGAGCTTGTCGAGCGAGGTGATGGCGTGGCTGTAGAGCGGCATCGGGTCCGCCTCGCCGCTCCCATTGGCGATGCCATAGGGCGACAGACGCACGCCGACGCGATTGGCGCCCCAGACGCCGATCACGGCCTCCGTCACCTCGATCAGGAAGCGCACGCGGTTCTCGATAGAGCCGCCATATTGATCGGTACGGATGTTGCTCTTCGATTGCAGGAACTGCTCGATCAAATAGCCGTTGGCGCCGTGGATCTCGACGCCGTCGAAGCCGGCGGCCAGCGCATTCTTCGCGCCCTGGCGATAGGATTCGATCATGACAGGAATTTCGCTGGTCTCGAGCGCGCGCGGCGTCTCGTAATCGACCACCTTGCCATCCGCCGTCATCGCCTTGAATTCAGGCGCGATCGCAACCGCCGACGGCGCCACCGGCAGCGCACCGCCGGGCTGGAACGAGGAATGCGAGACGCGGCCGACGTGCCAGAGCTGCAGGAAGATCAGCCCGCCCCTGGCATGCACGGCATCGACGACCTCGCGCCAGCCGGCGACCTGCGCGTCGGTGTAGACACCGGGAACGCCGGGATTGCCAAAACCGGTCGCAACCACCGGCGAGGCTTCGGCGATGAGCAGGCCGCCCGGCGTCGCACGCTGCGCGTAATACTCGGCATTGAGCGGCCGCGGCGCCAGCGACGGCCTCGCCGCGCGCATCCGTGTCAGCGGCGCCATCACGACGCGGTGCTTGAGCTGGTACGGACCGATCTGCAGCGGCGAGAACAAAGACGGTGGATTCATTTCCTGCCCCGGAATTTTCTGGTTTGCATTCCCGTGATCTAACGGACTTCATCTTGTTCGGAAAAGCGCGTAGTGGCAATCTGTTGCCAGATGCGCGAGAGCAGGTCATCCATGCCGAAACCGAGCGCCCGATCGCTCCCCTCCTTGAGCGTCCGCATCGATCTCGATGCCGAGGGCCGAATCGGGCCGGGCAAGATCCAGCTGCTGGAGAACATCCGCCAATGTGGCTCGATCTCGGCCGCCGGTCGCGCCATGGACATGAGCTACAAGCGCGCCTGGGACCTCGTCGACGAGATCAATCGCATCTGCCGTCAGGCTGCAGTCGAGCGACAGACCGGCGGCAAGAATGGCGGTGGCGCCATGCTGACTCCATTCGGCCTGTCGCTGGTGGCACGCTACCGCAAGATCGAGCGCGACGCGGCCAGCGCCGTGAAGAAGGAGCTCGCGGCGCTGCGCAGCGATATCGGGAAACCGAAGAAGGCTGCGACTCGATAAATCAAAGCCACGCAAAGATTCGCAGTGTCCCCTCGCCCCGCTCTTGCGGGGAGAGGTGAAAAGCGCGAAGCGCCGCCGTTATGAGCACGGCCTGCGCGAAAACCTCCCATGCATCGGCGTGGATGGTCAGCGTGATATGCCGGCCTCAACGTAGCGGCATGGCTTGAGTCGGAGACCAACGATGCCCCACCCCGCGATGTCGCCCAATCATGTTGCCGTGATCACAGGAGGCGCCTCCGGGATCGGACTTGCCGCCGCGCTGCGCTTCGCAGCGGCCGGCATGAAGGTCTGCATCGCCGATCTCGGCGCCGAGCGGCTGAAGGACGCCGAAACAAAACTGTCATCTGTCGCGCCGCATGGCGGCGCCAGCATCATGACGGCAGCGGTTGATGTCAGCAAACTCGGCGAGGTCGCCGGCCTGGAAGCCGCGGTCACGACCCGGTTCGGCGGCACCGATATCCTGATGAACAATGCCGGCATCCAGCCCGGCAGCGCGATGTTCGGCCCGGCGGAGAATTGGCAGCGCATCCTCGCGGTCAATCTCTGGGGCGTGATCAACGGCACGCAGGCCTTTGCGCCCAACATGATCAAGCGCGGCCGGCCGGGCCTGATCATCAATACCGGATCCAAGCAGGGCATCACCACGCCGCCCGGCGATCCCGCCTACAACGTGTCGAAGGCCGGGGTGAAGGCGTTCACCGAAGCCTTGCAGCATGAGCTGCGCAACACGAGGGATTGCGAGATCACGGCGCATCTGCTGATCCCCGGCTTCGTGTTCACCGGCCTCACCGCCCGCGGCCGCACCGAAAAGCCGGCCGGGGCCTGGACGGCGGAACAGACCGTCGACTTCATGATCGAGCGACTCGAGGCCGGCGATTTCTACATCCTCTGCCCCGACAATGACGTGCCGCGTTCGCTCGACGAGCGCCGCATCCTCTGGGCCGCCGGCGACATCGTCGAGAACCGCCCGCCGCTGTCGCGCTGGCATCCGGACTACGGCGACGCGTTTGCGGCGTTCGTGAAGGGGAAGTAGCCCGGCAATCGCGGTCTCGTAGAGCCTGAGAGCCAATTCGTTTTGGCGTTCGACATCAAGGAGCGTTGGCGCCCCTTGATGTCAGAGCCAACGG